>NZ_LROZ01000030.1 GCF_001549985.1 Myroides odoratus
AATAGGAGGCGAACCTGCTGAACTGAAACATCTAAGTAGGCAGAGGAGAAGAAAACAAAAGTGATTCCGCTAGTAGTGGCGAGCGAACGCGGAATAGCCCAAACCAATGTTGTTACGGCAATATTGGGGTTGTAGGACCACGATATTTCTTGCGGATTGAATTAGAATTACCTGGAAAGGTAAACCGAAGAGGGTGATAGTCCCGTATAAGTAAGAGAAGATAAGGATAGTGGTATCCTGAGTAGGTCGGGGCACGTGAAACCCTGATTGAAACTGGCGGGACCATCCGCTAAGGCTAAATACTCCTGAGAGACCGATAGTGAACCAGTACCGTGAGGGAAAGGTGAAAAGAACCGTGAATAACGGAGTGAAATAGATCCTGAAACCATACGCCTACAAGCGGTCGGAGCCCATTCGTTGGGTGACGGCGTGCCTTTTGCATAATGAGCCTACGAGTTACCGTTGCTGGCGAGGATAAGTGATTAAGTCATGGATCCGTAGCGAAAGCGAGTCTTAATAGGGCGCTTTAGTCAGTAGTGGTAGACGCGAAACCGTGTGATCTACCCATGGGCAGGTTGAAGTTTAGGTAACACTAAATGGAGGACCGAACCGTTTAACGCTGAAAAGTTTTCGGATGACCTGTGGGTAGGGGTGAAAGGCCAATCAAACTCGGAAATAGCTCGTACTCCCCGAAATGCATTTAGGTGCAGCGATGATCATAGTTACTTAGAGGTAGAGCTACTGATTGGATGCGGGGGCTTCACCGCCTACCAATTCCTGACAAACTCCGAATGCTAATTAATGATAATCATCAGTGAGGGCATGGGTGCTAAGGTCCATGTCCGAGAGGGAAAGAACCCAGACCATCAGCTAAGGTCCCCAAATGTATGCTAAGTTGAAAAAACGCGGTTTGATTGCCCAGACAGCTAGGATGTTGGCTTGGAAGCAGCCATTCATTTAAAGAGTGCGTAACAGCTCACTAGTCGAGCGATCGAGCATGGATAATAATCGGGCATAAGTATACTACCGAAGCTATGGATTTACGTTTTAGACGTGAGTGGTAGGGGAGCATTCTATCGACATAGAAGCCGTACTGTGAGGTATGGTGGAGTTTATAGAAAAGAAAATGTAGGCATAAGTAACGATAAGGGGTGCGAGAAACACCCCCGCCGTAAGACTAAGGTTTCCTGAGCTATGCTAATCAGCTTAGGGTTAGTCGGGACCTAAGGCACACCCGAAGGGGGACGTCGATGGCCAACGGGTTAATATTCCCGTACTACTAATAATTGTGATGGAGTGACACAGTGATGAAAGCACCGCGAACTGACGGAATAGTTCGTTGAAGCACGTACCTATATTCCCTATAGTAAAATGCGTAGGGGATGGAGAAATGCGATAGTACTCAGCGTTTTCGAACAACGAGATAGTGTGCCTAAGGGCTGTCAAGAAAAGCTTCTAAACTTAGATTATTAGTACCCGTACCGTAAACCGACACAGGTAGTCGAGGAGAGTATCCTAAGGCGCTCGAGAGATTCATGGCTAAGGAACTAGGCAAAATAGACCTGTAACTTCGGGAGAAAGGTCGCCAGCGCAAGCTGGCCGCAGTGAAAAGGTCCAGGCGACTGTTTATCAAAAACACAGGGCTCTGCAAAATCGTAAGATGAAGTATAGGGCCTGACACCTGCCCGGTGCTGGAAGGTTAAGAGGAGATGTTATTCGCAAGAAGAAGCATTGAATTGAAGCCCCAGTAAACGGCGGCCGTAACTATAACGGTCCTAAGGTAGCGAAATTCCTTGTCGGGTAAGTTCCGACCTGCACGAATGGTGTAACGATCTGGACACTGTCTCAGCCATGAGCTCGGTGAAATTGTAGTATCGGTGAAGATGCCGATTACCCGCAGTGGGACGAAAAGACCCTGTGCACCTTTACTATAGCTTAGTATTGTTCTTGGATAAGTGATGTGTAGGATAGGTGGGAGACTTCGATCCTGCGTCGCCAGGCGTAGGTTAGTCATTGTTGAAATACCACCCTTTGCTTATTTGAGATCTAACTCTGCATTGCAGAGGACATTGCTTGGTGGGTAGTTTGACTGGGGTGGTCGCCTCCAAAAGAGTAACGGAGGCTTCTAAAGGTTCCCTCAGCACGCTTGGTAACCGTGCGTAGAGTGCAATGGCATAAGGGAGCTTGACTGGGAGACTAACAAGTCGATCAGGTACGAAAGTAGAGCATAGTGATCCGGTGGTTCCGCATGGAAGGGCCATCGCTCAAAGGATAAAAGGTACGCCGGGGATAACAGGCTGATCTCCCCCAAGAGCTCATATCGACGGGGGGGTTTGGCACCTCGATGTCGGCTCGTCACATCCTGGGGCTGGAGAAGGTCCCAAGGGTTGGGCTGTTCGCCCATTAAAGTGGCACGCGAGCTGGGTTCAGAACGTCGTGAGACAGTTCGGTCTCTATCTACTGTGGGCGTTAGAAATTTGAGTGGATCTGATTCTAGTACGAGAGGACCGAATTGGACCAACCTCTAGTGCATCTGTTGTCTCGCCAGGGGCATCGCAGAGTAGCTACGTTGGGCAGGGATAAGCGCTGAAAGCATATAAGTGCGAAACCCACCACAAGATGAGATTTCTTTAAAGAGCCGTTGAAGATGACAACGTTGATAGGCTATAGATGTAAAGGCAGTAATGTCATAGTCAAGTAGTACTAATAGCTCGTAAGCTTATGTGTACTCCCTCTACTTTAGAGTAGAGGGAGGGCAACTTTCTAAAATGAAGTAAGTATTTGTTACGTTATAATATACCGAATTAGTTATAGGATCCGCAAGGAATTTATAACAACCGCTTTAGGGTGGTTATTGCGGCGGGGCTCACCTCTTCCCATTTCGAACAGAGAAGTTAAGCCCGCTAGCGCAGATGGTACTGCCACATGGTGGGAGAGTATGTCGTCGCCCTTCTTTTGAAAAGCCTGATTACGTAAGTAGTCAGGCTTTTTTGTTTTATAGCTGTTGGTGAGAAGGTGTGGTGGTGAGCAACTCTCACAAACCTCACAAGTCGGAATTACCTCACCTTCTCACCATCGCCTCGCCTCGCCACTTCACAAAGAGCAAAGCACAGCCCTCACAAAAACAACTTATAAAAAATAATCGCTATATGCGAAAAAAATATTTTTCTTTTTCTAAATGAATAAGATGTTCTAATTTTGTGTCTTAATTTGTGAAATAATCTGTTTATTTGTACGCAATTTGTATAGAGTTAAAGTATGGGGTTTTCTGGAAAAAAAGTTGTTAAACGAATAGCTATTGCCTTAGGGGCTTTGGTTGTTTTTATTTTAGGGTTGATGCTGATTGTACCTGTTTTTTTTAAGGATACAATTAATGATGAGATTAAAAAATTGTTAGCTGATTCAATTGAAGGTGAAGTAGCCTTTGAGGATATCAATGTATCGTTTTTTAAGAATTTCCCTTATCTAACTGCAACTGTTGTAAAGCCTAGTATCGAAGGCGTACAGGTTGATTCTCTGCAACCAATGAAGTTGTTAGAGGCTAAAGAATTAGGACTTGGAATTAATATGATGAGTTTAATGGACTCGAAGATTAGTTTTAATCGTGTGTTCATTGATTCTCCTGTAATTGATTTATTGGTTAATGAGAAAGGTGAAGCAAACTACATGGTCATGAAACCTACAGACGAGGTGGAAGACGATGATAAAGGGTTTGATTTACAGATTGATCGATTGGAAATAAAAAATGCCTTGTTGCGTTATTGCGATGAAGCAGGGAATTTATATTTTTCCGCTGTTAATTTTGATTACTTAGGTAGTGGAAATATGAGTGAAGCGGTGTTTCAGCTGAAGAGTAAAATTCGCATTCACTCGTTTGATTTTAGTTTTGATAATGTATTTTATGTCAAAGAAAAACCAATCCTTGCAGATTTAGAAACTTTAATTGATACGAAGTCATTAACTTTTGAATTTCAGAAAAACAATTTGAAAATTAAGGACTTGTTGGTGAGTTTTATTGGACGCTTTGGTTTTATTGAGAATGGCTATGATATGTTGTTCGATATCAATACGGAACAAGCAAGTTTAAATGAACTTCTTTCTTTGGTGCCACCAGAATACCAATCGTGGTTGGACCAAACCAAATTTGAAGGTGTAGTAGACGGAAAATTCAAGCTGGAAGGAAAGTTCTTAGCTTTAGATACGATTATGCCTTCGATTAACTTGGATTTAGCTATTGCTAATGGAGTTATTCAGCATGGGAATGTAATGGATCCAATTAAAGATTTGGCGTTAAAATTTCAATTTAAAATGCCTTCTTTGGATATGGAGCAAAGTGAAATTTTGATTGATCAACTTGATTTTTCTATTGCGGGGCGTAAAAGTAATTTTACTTTACATACTAAAGGGTTTGAAAAACCAATCGTACAAAGCGCAATGGATTTGAATATGGATTTAGATCTTATTCAACAAGCATTAGGAGTAACTGGGTTCGATTTAAAAGGTGACTTACAGTTGAAAGGTAATGTTGATGGACAATTCGCAAGAGGTGTTGTCGAAACGCGAACGCTTCGTACAGTAAAACGCGATACGGTCATTACGAGTATTCCTACTTTTACTATTGATGGGATGATTCGCAATGGTTACTTTAAATTGGACAGTTTACCACAAGCTTTAAAAGAAATCAGTTTTGACGTTAAAGCAGAAGGACCAACGGAAAAAATTAAAGATATTAAGTTTCGTATTGATAATTTGAACTTATTAGCGATGGATAATTTCGTTAAGGGACATTTTGCAGTAAATAATCTGACTACATATGATGTTGATGCTCGTATAGAAGCGAATGTTGACTTTGAGAATATTAAAGAGTTCATTCCTTTTGATGAAGCTGTATTACGAGGAAATTTAGTGATTGATGGAACTGTAAAAGGAAGCTATGAGCCTAAGCGAAAACGTTTCCCTGTGCTCAATACTGAAATTAAGCTGAATAATGGATATGTACAATTGAAGCGTTTGCCAGAATTGCCTATTGAGGATATTCAGATTCATACGATTATTAAAAGTTCTAGAGGTTCTATTAATGATTTGTCTATTGAGGTCTTGCCAATTAATTTTAAAATAGCAAAAGAACCTTTTCAATTGGCTGCAAGTTTGTACAATCTAAATAATCTGAATTACAATATTCAATCTAAAGGGACGATTAATATTGGAGATATCTATAAGATTTTTAAAGTGGATGGTATAGATGTTCATGGTAAAATTATTACGAGTTTATTCTTAAAAGGGTTGCAAAGTGATGCAATTAAAGGGGATTTTGATAAGTTGAAAAATGGAGGGAAATTTGAAGTGGATAATATCCGTATTCGTTCAGAGATGTTTCCTTACCCCCTGCATATCAAAAAAGGTGTATTCAAGTTCTTTAAAGAAAAAATGGGCTTTGAGAAATTTGTGGCTACCTATGGTAGTTCAGAAATTAATATGAAAGGATACTTGACCAATGTTGTTGACTATATTTTGAAAGAGGATACATTAAGAGGGAAATTTACTTTTGAAAGCCCTTATTTTAATGTAGATGAATTCATGATGTTTGATTCGAAAAGTACTTCTGGGAAAGCAGCAACCGCATCGTCTTCTGGGACAGGAGTGATACAAGTACCTAAAAACTTAAATATTCTTTTTGATGCAACCGCTCAGAAAATAAAGTACACCGAGTATAATTTAGATAACTTTACGGGAAGCTTATTAGTTAATGCAGGAAAGATAGATCTCCAAAATACCAATTTTGGATTGATTGGAACAAAAGTAAGTATGAGTGGTACTTATGAACCTACAGGCTTTAGAAAAGCAAAATTTGATTATGCTATTCAAGCTTCTGAATTTGATATTCAACGCGCGTATAAAGAAATTACGTTATTTAGAGAAATGGTTAGTATGGCTAAAGATGCCTATGGACAGGTATCTTTAGATTATAAATTGAAAGGAGATTTAGACAAAAATATGTTTCCTGTGTTTCGTTCTTTAGTTGGAGGTGGGTCTTTGACCTTAGAAAATATTGAATTCAAAGGATTTAATTTATTTGGAGCCATTGCAAAAGAAACCAATACAAAATCTTTAGAAGAAGGAAAGGCAAAAGATGTTGAAATCAAAACTACAATTCAAGACAACGTTATGACAATTGAACGTACTCGTATGAAGATGGCTGGATTTAGACCGCGATTTGAAGGACAGATTAGTTTGGATGGTGAGATGAATATTGGATTTAGATTGGGATTACCACCGATGGGAATTATTGGAATTCCGATGAAAATTCAAGGTACTTCGGATAATTTTAAAATCAAATTGGGACGTTACAAACCAAGTGAAGTTTTAGGAAGAGCAGCGAATGACGATGAGGAAGATGAAGAGGAACAACCAGAAGCTAGTGAAGTAAATGGGGTAACACCAGAGGGAGAAAGTACAACTCCTGCAGGAGAAACACCCAAAGAAGAAAAACCAAAAGAAGCAGAAGTACCTGCAGCTTAAATATAGAAAGCCAGAGCGTAATCTCTGGCTTTTATTTTTTTTGCTAACGTTAGAAATAGTATTTTTACTCCCTAGATTTCGAAATAAGACCAACATGACAGTAAGTAATTCCTTAACGACAGAAGAATTAGCCTTAATTTTTGAAGGAGATCAAACGCAACCTATGTATGTGTATCAGGATAGCATTCCTGAAGAATTACAAGTGCTTAAAAGCAATTGTGTGGAAATTGACCCTCAAGATAGCAACGTAAAAATGTTAATTGCACGTATGTTTAAAACGGTAACAGATGGCGATCGTGCAGGTGTTGGTATTGCTGCTCCTCAAGTGGGATTAAATAGAAGACTATTCTTAGTTAAGCGTTTTGATAAAGCAAATGAACCCTTTGAGTTTTTTATTAATCCTCAAATTATATGGTATTCTTCTGTATTGCAACAAGGAGAAGAAGGGTGTTTATCTATCGAAGATCGCTATGATGCTGTATACCGTAGTTTAGCTGTTCAAATTACGTATTTTGATTTGGAAGGAAATCACTATCAAGAAGTAGTAGAAGGATATACTGCAGTAATTATACAACACGAATACGATCACTTGAATGGGATTTTATTTACAGATCGAATTGACGAACAAGCACAGCGCCAGTATGAGGATGCAACTTTAGAAACACCTTTGGTGTATGAAGTATAGCTGGTTCAAAATAGTATTGTTGACTTGGTTATTAGGACTAGGAATAGGGGGATTTGCACAAGAGATTCCTAACTATGCTGATGCAACATGGTCTTGTCCAACGGAGAATCAAGAAATTAATGCGCTGTATAAAATGGGTTTTTCTGCTTTAGAAAATGCGGAATACTACAATACGGCAGGAAGAATATTCTTTCAGATTATTCAGCTGGATAAAAGTTTGTGCGATGCTTATTATTATACCGGGATATCTTTGACTAAACAAGATAAAGACGATGCTGCTTATTCTTATTTTTATTATGCGGATAGTTTAGCCACTCAGCCTACTTTGTCGTTTAAAATAGCTCTGGCAGAATCAGCTTTGCGTATTGGAAATATAGGGTTAGCCCGAAAAAAATACGAAGAAATTAAAAGCGACTTTCCCAATAGTCCGGAAGGATATTATGGTTTGAGTTTAACTGCTACTTCTATTGGTGATATAGTAGAAGGATTGGTCAATACAGATCGTACCTTATTAAAATATAAGAATGCAGGTGGTTTAACGCCAACAAGAGAACAAGAAATCTATCTTATTAAAGCAATCCTATTGCGCATGAATACGCAATATGATAAGGCTATTGAATATTTTGAAAAGAGCAAGGAGCATTTTGGTACTACAACAGATTATCTAGCTAATTATGCGTTGACTGCCTATGAATTATATAAACAAACGAAAGAGAATCAATGGAAACAAACAAGCCAACAAGCCTTGCTTCAAATCCAAGATAAAACCACTTTAAAAGATGATTTCTTTCAACAATTTATCTACGATTAACGCGCTAAGTTAATTTTAAACCCCACTCCGCGTATGCTGCTAATTTGTATATTATCATCATCGGATAAATATTTGCGCAGTCGCGTTACAAATACATCTAAACTTCGTCCATTAAAATAATCAGCCGCTTGCCAGAGCTGATTTAAAATTACTTCTCGTTCCAAAATAGATTGGTCGTGTTGGATAAAAAGCAGCAGTAAATCTCTTTCTCTTTCTGTTAGTTGATAAGTCTTCTTTGCATGTTCTAGACGCAATAACGCAGGGTTAAACGTGTAGATTCCCAAGTGATAAACGGTTGACGTTTCAATGGGAGTATGACGCATAATATTGTCAATACGCAGTTTCAATTCTTCAGGATCACAAGTTTTAGCAATATAATCCGCAGCACCTAATTTTAAACCCAGTAGTCGATCAATATTTTGATTTTTAGCCGTCAGGAATAAAAAAGGAATGTTGGGATGATTTTGGTGTATTTCCTTGGCTAAGGTAAAACCATCTTTAACTGGAAGCATAATATCTAAAATGGCCAAATGGAAATGATGCTGTTGCAATAACTCAGCTACCGCTGTGGAAGAGGGAGTCCAAATTACGTTAAAACCACTAATTTCCAGATACTGTTTCACTACGGTGCCATAGTCTATATCATCTTCAACAAGGAGAATATTATGCATAGGGAATACAAATAATAAAGGTTGTTCCTACTTTTAATTTACTATGTACTTGAATATTGCCTTGGTATTTGTCAACGATTTGTTTCACTTGATATAACCCAATACCTAAGCCCAATGTATTGTGTACATTGTTGTGTATAATACGATAGAATTTGCGGAAAATAAGGTTCTGTTCCTTCTTTTCAATTCCGATCCCATTATCAGAAACTTCAATATACAATTTATTTTCTTTGTGTTGAATGGAACAGGTAAGTTGTGTGCCACCATATTTAATTCCATTTTCAATAAGATTCAAGATGATCGTTTCTATTGCTGTTTGAGGCAATTGGATATCTTCTTCTGTCTTCCATGAAATTTTAAAATCAATTCCTTGATTTCGGAGTTTTAAATCCTCAATAAGTTGGATAAAACTTGCCTGACTGAAAGGAAGTTCGTTGGCGTCTACGACTACCCCCAGTTGATTTTGTAACCGTTCTAAGCGATCGATTTGCCTCTGGATTAGTGCTACAGTAGGAGAATCGTATTCTTGTTTTAGGTTGTTACATCCGTATTTTAATGTAGCAATCGGTAGTTTAAATTCATGGGAAACATTGTCAACCATATTATGTAAACTTAAAACTTCTTGTTCCTTCTTCTTAATTGTTTTATACGTAATGAAGTATAGAATTAGAATAAAGATACAGATGAAGAGGGAAGTTAATAGTAAGGGCGCAAGTTCACGCAACGCAATACTATTGAAATTGAGAACTTCAATATACTTTTCCTGTTTTACAATAAAGTGATTGGAATAATCTTCAGGGCAATCTAAACAAGTTTCATCGGATTTGTTTTTGCTGCTTTCTTCAACTTCCCATTCAGAAGAATTCACGCGATGGGCATGTCTAATTTTTTGCTCTGTTTCTAAGATTGTAACCGGAGCGTTTAGGACATTTTCTTTGGTGGAATTGAGAATGACATGAGTCAAATCAATTCGATAAGCCATTTTATAACCTAAATCAGCAAAAGCACTATCTATTTTCTGCGTAGCATCTTTGCTCGTAGACTCAAAATAAGAAGCATGTTGCTCCTGAATTTCTTCTATGGTAGCTTTTTTTTGAAGTAGGTCTAATACAGCATGATAAAGTACATTATCCTTTTTCTTTGTTTTTTTCTCAAAAGCAAGAAGGCCTTCTATTTCATCAATTCTATCATGGGCAATCTTGTGAATCTCTTTTCTTTTCAAATCCAGTACTTGAAGAAAATAGAAGATCATTATTCCAATCAAAAAAAGATAGAATAAACTAAAGGCGATGAGATAATACTTTGGTTTAGAATACTTCATAGGTACAAATTTAGGCTAAAAATATGGATAACAATTGCTCCAATAGCCATTAACCGTTCGTTAACCGTTCATTAACCCGTATCCAATTCCTTTTGCCTCATCTTTGCTTGAAAATAAAAAGTATATGATACGTATTGTTGTATTGTTTTTCCTCTTGATGATGAGCATACTTGTTCAGGGACAGTCATCTACAGTTTTGCGCAAAGGTAAAGTAGTCGATGCTAAACAAGAGGAATTAGCTTTTGTTACCGTGTTATTAAAAGATGAGGAAGGACGTGTTGTTACTTCTTTTTATACGGATGACAAGGGAGAATATCAAGTGGATTCAAAAGAAAATTTCAGCGTAATTGAATTTCAGTATGTTGGTTTTCAATCCCAAGCATTTCCTTTAATAGAAGGATTACCCGCGATTGTACATTTAGTAGAAGATAATGCCCTTTTGGAGGAAGTCGTTATCACGGCAAAAAGACCAACAATCAAGCGCGAAATCGATCGTTTGGTATTCAATGTACAAGATACACCTCTAGCTACAACAAATGCCTGGGATATTGTCAAACAAACCCCAGGCGTCAATGCAATAGGAGATAATTTGAGCATCAGAGGCAGTCAAAGTATTTTGGTGACCATTAACGATAAGAAAGTGATGCTTTCAGGAGATCAATTAAAATCCTTGTTAGAAGGGACCGATGGTACACAAGTAGAGGCAATTGAAGTAATTACAAATCCTCCAGCAAAATATGAAGCTCAAGGAAATGCAGTGCTCAATATTAAGTTAAAAAAGAATAACCTATTCGGATATAAAGGAAGTATTGGAGAGCGTTTCAAGCAAACGACCTATGCCTATAATACGCTGAGTACACAACATACCTATACAGGAGAAAAAATCAATGTTTCGGGGAGTTATTCTTTTGGCAATGGTACTGGAGTACGCTACAATGAAGATAATGTATTTTATGAAAATGGAGAGCGATGGAGTAGTGTGATGACGCGTAAAAACAACATAAAAGGACAACATAGTTTTCAAGCGGAGATGGATATCAAAGTAGATACTACCTTGACACTTACATTTGGTGGAAATGGTTATATCAATGAAAAGAGTAAGGGAGATTATGAGATTCCTACCTCAATTTATAACCCAGAGAATATAATTGAATCTTCATACGTTACGTTCAACAAGAAACGATCGAACATGGATACTTATACGGGATATGCATTGGTAGAAAAGAAATTCAGTCCTTCGAAAAATTTACTATGGTCCTCTTATTTTACGTATGATAATGAGAAGGATAACCAAGATGTACTGACGAAATTAAATTTCAAAGATCAACCCGAAGATCAGCGTTTCTTTGGTACAAAGGATAGACAACGTACGCGTTTGGCTGTTTCAGGTATTGACTATAGTGTAGACAAGGAATCAACGAAATGGGAATTGGGAGGAAAGTACAGCATTGTACAAGCTACATATTTGTTAGACTTTTTTGATGGAGAGGAAGGGAATTTTTCCCATAATCCAGAAAAAAGTAATGTTTTTAATTACCAGGAAATTAATTGGGCAGGCTATACCTCTTGGACAAAACAGTGGAAGAAATGGCAAGCAAAAGTGGGAGTAAGAGGAGAGTATACGGGAATTCAAACCAGAAGTACAGGAATGGGGGCCAATAATCAATCGTATTTTAAATTATTTCCTACGGCTTATTTAAAGTATGATCTCACAGATCAGCAGCAATTGAGTTTTTCATATAGTAAGCGCATTGATCGTCCATCTTATTCGTGGATGAATCCAGCAAAAAGTTACTATAATTTGTTCTCTTACTTTCAGGGAGATCCTGATTTGAAAGCAGCGATTAGTCATAATTTTAGTTTGAACTACACCTTTGATCAATTGAATATTGAATTCTTTTACAATAAAGAAATTCATCCATCCATGGAAATTTCATATCAAGAAGATGCAACGAATATGTTGATTTATCACTATACCAATATTGATAAACGCCAATTGATGGGAATGATTGCCAACTATTCCTATCAAATTTTACCCCGTTGGTCTGTTAGTTCGTTTATCTATCTCCAACAACAAGAAGATTATTTCTATGGGGTAGATAAAGAGTTACATAAAAATGATGCTTTTGTCTTTGGAGGTCGATTGAATACAACGGTTAATCTGGATAAAGAAAATAATTGGAAGGCCATGTTGACTTATAATTTTTACACGCCAACGGTACAAGGTTCTTTCAGAATTAGCGGCTATCAACGCACCGATTTTATTATGAGTCGAGAATTTAACCAAAAGAAATGGTCTGCTAATTTATATGTCTATAATATATTTGGAAGCGATCGACAGATTATTAAAACACAATATGCTAATCAGTATAATTATTTCAAAGATTATATGGATACACAAGGAGTTGCCATTGGATTACGCTATAATTTGGGTAACCAAAAGGTAAAATACAGCAGTAAAGAACTGGATATGCAAGAAAAAGATCGCTTGTAAAATTGAATTAGTAAGATAAGAAGGAAAGTCGTTAAGGCTTTCCTTTTTTTATGTTGTTTTATTTGAGTTGATTTATGAAAAATACAAAGAACTTTATTTGTGTAATTGTTAAAATAGATTTCAGTTAGTTATTTCGTAGCTTTGTATTGAAAAATAGAACGCTATGGAATTTGATTACTTTGACCAGATTCGAAAAATACGAACTGGGATTCGCTTTTATAGTGAATTGTTAATAGAAGCTTCTTGGAATGTATGGAATATCAAAACACGTGTTGGGATTTTTTTCTTTTCCTTGCTCCTTGCTTTTCTCTGTACTTATTTCTTAACGCCAGATGTTTTTTCTGAGGCACAGAAGTATACTTTTTTTATTCTGATATTCTCGATTTTACTCTGGGCAACTGAGGCGATTCCTCCTTTTGCTGTAGGAATCATGATTATTGGTTTCTTAGTCTATACGATGGGAAATATTGAAGGTGCCACCATCTCTCCACAAGAGATTTCCTCTACGTGGTCTGATAGTGTGATCTGGATTTTCTTAGGAGGTTTTTTCCTCAGTGAAGGAATGCGAAAAACCAACCTCGACTTATCTTTATTTAAAAAGACCATTGCGATATTTGGTTCTAATCCCAATAAATTAGTACTGGGAATTATTTTGGTGACGTCTGTATTATCTCTTATTATTTCAAATACTGCTACGGCAGCAATGGTGTTAGCTTCGGTTATGCCTTTAATTGAAAGAGAAGGAAAAGATTCGCCTATGTCTAAGGCCATTTTAATTAGTATTCCTGCTGCCGCAACTTTTGCAGGAATGATTAGTATGGTTTCGACACCTCCTAATTTAATCGTTGTGGATGTATTGAAAACCAAAGGTTTTACCGTGAATTTTACGCAATGGTTATTTTTAGGATTAGTTCCTGCTGTTATTCTATTAGCCGGATTTTGGTGGGCGGTAGTAAAAAAATATACTTCAAAAGTGAAAGGTTTAGATGTGTCTTTTGCCAATCAGGCGCTGGAAATGACTAACAGTATGCGCTTACAGCGTTTAGCTGTCATTGTAATCTTAGTGATAACAGTAGGCATGTGGATGTTTGGAACAAAGTATCATATTCCTACGGCAGGGGCAGCCATGTTACCTATTATGTTTTTACCCATGTTAGGGATCATTACAGCAGAAGATGTACGTAAATTACCTTGGGATACCTTAATGCTTGTAGCAGGTGGTTTATCACTGGGGATTGCAATTAAAGAGTTGTTAGCTCCCTATTATTCCCAGTTTTTAGCAGGTGCAGAATTTAATGTGGTGGTTATGATGATCGTCTTTGCTGTTATCACAGTTTTATTTTCCAATATCATGAGTAGTACTGCAACGGCAACGATTTTAATTAATATTGCTGCCATTGTATTGCCTAGTAATCAATTATTACCTGTTGGATTAGTTGTGGGACTTTGTGCGTCTTGTGGATTGTTTTTACCAGTTTCTACACCGCCCAATGCTATTGTCTTCGGTACAGGGATGTTGAAACAAAAAGATTTTAGATTAGGAGGTATGTTTGGTGCTTTTGTAGGAACAATTGTTATTATTCTATGGGTGTTATTCCTACAAGAATTCACTACTTTTTTTGAGTATTTAAAGTAAATAGGAACTTCCTATTTTTTCGTCTGATTCCAAAAGGAAAAGGGAAGATTTAAATCTAGTCGCTACGAGGAGATAGATTCAATTATTTGTATAAAAAAACGTAGGTAATTAAGCGATTATGTATTCAAAACAAAGTTGAGGTGCGTTGTTCCTTGATTTCGGTTTGATTCTTGTTGTGGTGTATCAAAAAGTATGAAACAACAAAACGCCCCTTCGCCTTCTGTTTCTGAATTCATCGTTTGTTCAGGTGCTCAATGTGCGTGTACAGGAAATCCCTCACTTTTTCCTGAATTGCGGATTAGTACGCATAAAAAGTATTATGCGAATGCGGTTGATAAACTCATTGCGACTATTGAAGACACTCAATTTGTCGAAGGACCTTCTCCTTTTAAAACGTGTAAGCACAAAAAAGGGTACGATAAAAGCTGTCTGTATCAACCTCTTGGTTTTTGGAAGGTCGAAGCCAATGCGCATTTTCCTTCTCTTGGAGAACGGGATATCTTAACTGAAACAGGTACGCTACAATGTGTAATAGGCGGTATAATCTCCATTCATCACCATGGTCAAGTTATTACGGCGGAGGAAGACCAAGAGCAACAAGAAACAGAAACAGCAGAAGAAGAAAACACTTGTGATGATTTAATTGAAGAAAAAGTTGGTGAAGCTAGTAGTCTTCAAACGCTCCGCTATGTTTCCAATGTCGATAGTATAACGTTAGTGAATTTAGACGAACTCCATTGGGGTGCGCTTAGTCCAGAAAATCCTCGTGCTTTGCGTGTGGGCCTTGGAGAAGAAATGATATTTAGAGCGAGTACACCTTTAGGAGAAGACAAGCAGTACATCAGCTGGAGCGTCACACAGTCTTGTGGTGATTCGAGCCTTTTCGAAGCAGGAAAAACGGGTCAGACTTTTCACGTTCAAACAACGGCAGAAAACGTCAATTACCAAGCACATCCCACCACCCATCGTGCTTTTAGCTGGGAACCTACTCAGACGGGTGTTTATCTTATATCTGCTGCACGAACGCCAAAAGAAGAGGCGACAAAAACATATTACGGCACTTTTTACTACTATATCGAAGTGGTCAATCAGGCCGTTCTTACCTTGTTGGAATTGAATCAACCCCCAACATTAACGCGCGTTGTTGGAGATCAAGTAAAGATTACACTGCATAGTACCATTCGCTTGTCACAGGAACGAGTCGATCAACTGCGAATCAAAGTTCGCGTAAAAGAAGGAGATTCACATACCCAAACCGCTGTTGTTTTCTGCTCAGCAGGTAAGCATCCATTTACTCAAGTCGGTACTGTCATTCAAGCAGTGTATACCTGCACCAATACCCATACCTATCAAGTGGAGGTTTGGGAAAATTCAAAGCGCAGCTTTGCAATCCCGCCTCAATATTTTCAGATATACGCCAATGCAGTACTCTCGATTTCTCCACAGGTAGAACGGATTCGCTTTGGTAGTCGGATTACATTTACAGCTGAGCTTCAAAACAAGCAAACTATCAATCCAACACAGGTTAAATGGTTGATACAATCTCCAGGTAGTAAGCAATTTCAACAGCATTTTATACGTCATACAACAGTGACTCTAGATTTTACTGCGGAAGGTACCTATGTTATTGCGTGTGTATATGGCAATTTTTGGACAGGAAAAGACAAAGCGACACAAACCATTCAAGTCATGGCTAATCAACTCGAACAGTTGACACTAAGCCCAAGCCATGCCTCTTCGACAACTGTTCAAAAGACTCAAAACCAAGTTTATCGAGTTTACCGTCAAGCTATTGTGACGCTTACTTTGGAAACAACTTTAGGGTATCAATCTCCAACAGCAGATGTATATGTGGAAGCTCATGAGTTACACCAACCAAATGTGTTTCAACGATTGCTTCACTATGTGTTCCCTGAAAAAGAAAATCAACCAGCTTCTATTATTCACGCCAATGTTGACGGTGAAATACGCTATATGCTAACTTATGTCAAAGGGCCTAAAAAGCAGGCGGGTTTTGACTTGTCTATGTATTATGCCAATCCAAAACTTCAACAAGCCATTCAGCGCGATTTGAAGGAACTGCAAGCAACTGAATCAGCAGATACGCTTGCCAATCAATCCTTAGAAGCGATTGAAATCTATCCTATTCACACCCAAACCGAGGGTATTGTATTGCAGTCTAACCTAGCTACGCTGGATCTTCAATTGGAAGAAGTTGGTTTGTACCGCTTGGAGGTGCTATTCAATAACCAAACGTATACTCATGAAATTGAGTGTATAGAAGGAAAAGTGAACCGCTGGGAATTTGTCAATGCGTTGGATCAACATCAGCCTACTTTAAGTTTCAATGAAGACTTTGCTATTGCATTGGAAATTACAGGTTTTGAGGATCAATCAGCGACAATTTGTTATTGGTATGATTCTCGCAATCGAGAACGAGATGTATTAGAATTGTTTCGCGATACGGTTGATTTTGACAGCCAAGGGAAAGGTACGCATGTGGTAAAAAGCTTCTCTGATTTTTGGAAGACTTTCGCTTGTCAGGTTCCAGAAGGTCAAGGGGAAGAATACGCGATCTTTTTTACCCTTTCAGAAGAAATTGGACTATCGAATGTCAAAAGGGAATTATTCGATAAAAAGGAAGCCCTTTTTGGTCATGTTTTTCCAGTGGATACGGTGAATACTTATGCGTATATTCTGAAGAAATACCGTATTGAAGCCTATTTTAACACGGCTAATCACCGCCGTTTGATTCGCCCCATACTGTACAAAGAACCCATTGAAATTGAAGTAGTACGCATACTGGGGCGCTATGATCAGGATGAAATCTTACCTGATACCTTGACGGTAACCCTATATGAAAATACCAATCAAAGCTTTTTAAAGTTGGAATTTAAAGATCGAAAGGCTACCTCATTTTCTCTTGCTTTTCCCAAAGGGCAACATACAATTTATCATCCCTTAGATACGGGGGATGAATTGATCTACAAAGGGAATACTCATAAAAAAGACAAGGGATTGGCAAGTACCCCTCGTGTGTTTTATTTAGGAATTAGCTATGAAGCCAAAACCAAAGGACCGTTGTATAACCAAAACCCATATACCGTAAAGAAAACAGCTGTGGAGGTATTATTTCCTAAAGGATATGAGCGAAATCGAGCTAATGATCACTTACTGATGCAGCCCTTTCAACCGGAAATAGAAGAAGGATTGCCTCGTACAGAGGCTCAAAAACGAGCGAAAGAAAATCTTCTTCGCCTAGCGACCTATCACAAGGACAATAAATTGGGCTACCTCTACCTGCATCAGCTTAAACTGGTTGAAAAATTTGTGTTTAGCCAAACTTTTAAGGAACACAGTATACCAATTGTCGTGGAGCGTAGACCGCAGGATAAAAAGGAGGTTGTACCTGATTCCCATTCCGATTGTCCAAGATGTAAGGCTCCTGTAACAAGCGCCCAATTGCTCCAGATATTTCCAGGATCAGATGCAGCTGTCCTGGAAGCCATTGCAAAAGCCTATACTGATTATATGACGGTTTTTGAAATGAATACTTGTTGGAATAAAGCGCATTTTTTTGCACAAG
>NZ_LROZ01000031.1 GCF_001549985.1 Myroides odoratus
AGCACCCCCAGGTGCAATTTTAGCCGTAGTAATTCCCGCATTAGCAACGGATAATTGCATGGCATTTAATACTGCCTGATCTCCATTATCCACTTGAATTGATCCATCAGCCGCTGTAGCCGCTTTTCCTTGGGCAGCTACGGCAGTGTAAATATCATTTTGAACGGTTGTATCGTTGATAATTTCCGTAATATTCTCAATAACACTTCCCGCCACATCAATAATGGCTATCGGTGTTGTATCATCAGACTTATCGAAAAAGGCATACGTATTATCTGTTGTTTTTTCAATACGCAACGTATTGGCATCAAATTTNCATCAATAATGGCTATCGGTGTTGTATCATCAGACTTATCGAAAAAGGCATACGTATTATCTGTTGTTTTTTCAATACGCAACGTATTGGCATCAAATTTTACGCCTCGCCCTGTAATGGGATTTCCGTCAGCATCAATACCCTTTTCGTTATAATAGGTGAATGTACCATCGCCTCCATCTACTAATAAGGTAACTTTTTCATTAAACTCAAAAGCTTCTTGAATAACTTCATCTGATGCATCAACCCATTTCACCGCGCCATTTTCGTCCGTAACCAACAATTGCTTAGCTCCTCCAGGTGCGATCTTTGCTGTGGTAATACTTGAAGGCTTAATGCGCAAAGACGCAGCTGTCAATACGGCTTTTTCTCCGCCAAGTACTTCAATACTCTCATCTCCTGTTAATGCCTTAGCGTTCACCGAAATGGATTGAATAATTTCGTTAATTACGCCTTCTTCATTGATAATCGTTTGTATATTCTCAATTACATCAGCGGTTACATCAATAACTGTAGTCGTTTGATCTTCTGAAGTATAAATGTATTTTCCTTGTCCATTTGACTGAAGTGTAGTCACAATATTAATATCAGCTAAAGGTACAGAAACAACCCCTTGTTTTGTATCGCGTAAAAAGAGTGTTCCTTCTGTCAAATTAACCGCCAGCTCTTCATTTACAGCCACCTCTTTTAAGAAATCATCGCTAGAAGACAACAAGCGGACCCATTGTTTGTCAAACCAAAAATAGTAACCTGGTTTTAACTCTTGATTGGCTGTTGTATTAAATACAAGCAAACTATTTGGCGTTTGTCCTCCTGTCATTCCTCCATTGCTAGTAGCTGACTCTAGGGGAATCCTTGGAATCAACACCCCTTTAAAGCTTCCTTTAGTGGCTTCAACATCTAATAAAGCCGCTGGGTTCGGATTTGCCGTCCCAATTCCCACTTGGGCAAACGCAAATCCCGACATCATAAGTAAGGCTACTGAAAGTACATTTTTTTTCATAAACAACTATATTATCTTAATTATAAACGATTACAAGTTGGAATAAGTGAATAATTCACCATTCCTTACTTCGGTGGTTGGCACTCATCTTTATTAATCCAAACACCTATTGTGCATAGGATGCCGCCATCTTTAAAATCCCCAATTATAAAGATTTAAGCTTTTTTTTAGTAATTAAAAAAATCCTTAACACCTATAAAAAAAACAAAAAACAACATTATTTTGTGTTTATTATTTTAAACTATTTGTATTTTAGCCTAAATATAAGTTAATTACATTGTATTTTATATAAATAATTACACCAATATTAAATACGGATAAAAATTATTTACTTTTTATATATTGTTTTATTTATCATAATTTTTAACAATAAATGAAATAAAACAATAAAATAAAATCAAGCATTGCCTATAAATTCTTCCTTTGCTTTTACCTAAAAAACGCAAGTTCCTCTAAGCAAGCGCCATTTCTCAACCGCCTATAGTCAAAATTACCCGGATCGAGCCACATACATTGACCCTAGATATGCTGTTTCGGAGCGGTGTTAGGTGTAAACGATGAGTCACCCCGATACGCGAAAGACAAGTACTAAAAAACCCGGCCTAAACAAGGCGGGTTTTTTTAGTTTGTATCGTGCTGTGAAGTAATCTTAAAAGACAAAGCAGTAGATTATATCCTTTTAATTACTCCTGATACGGGGTAAAACTTTTCTTCGTAAGGCTAAAGCTATTTTTTGAGGTGAAAATAAGTATACTCAAGATACAGATGTAGATTTACTGTATTAATTTAGTGTCTTTAAAATTACAGGACTAAAATCAAACAATGAAATCGAATAATAAAACACTTGGTATATTAGCAGGAATGGGACCTCGTTCTACAACCCCTTTTTTAGAACAAGTCCTTGATGAATGTCAAAGACAATACAATGCTGTTTTAGATGAAGAATTTCCTAAGATTATCATCTATTCCTTACCTACTCCATTTTATTTGGATCGAGAAATAGACCATGACTTAATGCAGAAAACAATTATCGAAGGGTTAAAAAAGTTAAAAGAAAATGGAGTGCACAGTATTGCTATGCCTTGTAATTCAGCTCATATCTATATCAATCATCTACAACAAGCTATAGATACAAAGCTTTTTAATATTATTGAGCAGACGGTGAATCAATTACCTATAGACAAAACAAATGTAACCTTGTTTGCTACTAAAACAACTTTTGACTCTACTCTGTATCAGAAAGAAATACTTACTAAAGGACATACTTTTGTCTTTGAATCGCATTGGCAAACTCGTTTAAATGATCTTATATCAGGTATTAAAAAAGATAAAAGCAATCCCCATAATTTACTCCTTTGGGAGGAGTTGCTTCAGGAGGTTAAAGCTAAAACTAGCTGTATTATTATTGCTTGTACGGATCTAAATGTAGTGATGCAGCATAGCAATGTCGAGGCTCATTTTGTCGACTCTTCTTTAGCATTAGCGAAAGCATTTGTTCAAGATTATGTAGATAACTAATTTACTTTAAGTATATACTATGTTTCATCACGCGCTATACCTATAGTTTTGTGTTATTTCAAAAGAAAGGAGCATATAAACCAATGCTAAAAAGGTTCTATATGCTCCTTTCTTTTTATTGCTAGTTCGGTTATTTTATTTCCATGAGTAGCATTTTTCTTTTCCGTTAACTTGTAGAATACTTCTGAAAAGCTCCTTCTACACTTTCTATTTGCCATTCTCTTTCCATTTCAATAAATCACGTACAAATTCAAGCAGGAAGTTTTATATTAACACAACTTATATTTAAACTGTATATTTGGTTAAGAATCAACACTTTGTTTTTTATTTTAATTAACATTTACTATTTTAACACTAACCAATTTTAAATTATTTAGTATGAAAAAATTAATTTTATGTGCATTTGCACTTGTTGTTGTTAATGGTAGTGCGTTTGCATCTAATGGAGAACCTGTTGAGAAAGAAGTATTAGAACAAGACAAACCTTGTAAATTTAAACTTAGAGCCTATCATCCTGACACTGAGGAAGAAATTGCTTCTGAAATCTTCACAGGTCGTGAAGGAAAAGATGAGTGTTTTAAACGAGGTTTGATAGAGCAAGAAAAATGGGCAGAAAAATATCCTGAAGCTAATATTAGTATGGAAATTTTAAAATAAATCTACTGCAAGGCCTTAAGAAATATAATTTCTTAAGGTCTTCTTTTATATTTAAAACGGTGTATTATCTCTTTTAAAAGCATCTACAGCATTTATCGCCGGAATATAGGCTTCCGCATTATGATACACATTTGCTTCCTGCTGATTATTTCCATTCTCGTTACGATCTGTTAGATCAATAAACGTTGTCGTATCACCAATCCATTTCAAGAATGCAGTTCCAACGGATCCAGCATGATACTTAGCAAAGATTATTTCTGTATTTATTCTTTGTTTAGTAATTTTATCCTACTCCAGGTTACTTTAATCTCAATATCGTAATACTCAGGACAATAAATAAACGCAACGAGATCTGTATCTTGTTCAATACGACTTAGTGCTATAAAAGTTAACAACAACGGGCATTTAGAGCTTCAATACTATTGTTTTTTTTTGTTAATTTTGCGGATATAATTGACTTTTATTAAATTTTAGCTAAAGTGAAATAGATGATTTCCATTTTGGCAAGGCATAGCAACAGTTGAAAATTTTAAAACAAAAATTTTTTTTAGAGAATACTTAGCATAAAAAATAAATCTCTAATTAAGAAGCGTTTGGCACTGAACGTGTCGCAAACAAAAGGAAAAAATATGGAAAGATTAAAACCCAATGGTCAAAGAGCCAAAAATGCAATTATATTGATATGGATTATGTTAGCATTAGATATTATATCTTTAATTTCTGGGTATTTTCAATTCGATTTGCTTCAAATGGCTGCCAAAGGCAATGAAATTTCCATAGAACAAGCAAATGCAAATGACACCCGAGAACAAGTTATCAGCCTACTATGCTCGATTGCTTATATAATCTCGGGAGTAACTTTCATTCAATGGTTCAGACGTGCGTACTACAATTTACATCTAAGAGTAACTAATTTATCTTACAAAGAAGGTTGGGCTGCGGGTAGTTGGTTTGTACCTATTCTTTGCTTATTTAGACCCTACCAAATCATGAAAGAATTACACGTGGAAACAAAAGCATTATTGGCAAGAAAAGGCGTAAGCATGAATCAAAATTTCTCTGCCAATATTTTAGGAATATGGTGGGCTTTTTGGATTGTAAATAATGCAATGGGTCAATACATATTTCGTTACGCACAGCGAGCTGAAACAATCGATGAATTAACGATATGTACAGTAACAAGTATGGCTAACAACATCATAGGAGTACTACTTGCTTTACTTACAATAAAAGTTATTACTAACTATGCTACTGTAGAACCTTTATTACTAGAAAGTGATGAAAGTCCAAAAGCTTCAGTTGAACTTATTGTTGAATAAGTCTTTTGCTTTTGTAAGGAGGTAAATAGTAATGAAAAAACCTGCTCAGTTTTAATTGAGCAGGTTTTTTTAATTCCATCTTTTTTGCTGCAACATCACGTCTATACTTCATCGCTGTTGTATTCCTATGATTTACAAGTAATTTGACTGGAATAGTACAAGCTCTTACCTCTTAAATCGAACATTCTTCTTCAGAAACCTCCATAAATATTTCAATGAGATTGCCAAATCGTAATCTGAGATTATTAATGATGTTATCGACTTCACTTAATGTGTAACATCCACTGGTGCGAAATACCTCCTTACCAAATAGGTCAACATAAATAGTATGATCATAACGAGGTTCAGACAATGCTTCTTCTGTTTTTATCTCATTCATGCTCATAGCATTCACTGTACTTCCCAGTAAAGTGAAAAGGCAAACTAACAAAAAAATGTTTTTCATAATGTATGTTTTTATGGTTAATTTGTAAAATTATTAAAATATATTAACAATATTAATTAATAATCTACATTTAACGATAACTGCATATTTAATGTAACATTTAATAATTTCATGCAAGGTTCTTGCTTTATAGTTGCTCTGGCCATTGTTGCTCTACATGATACTCATACTGCATTAATTTAGCAATTTTATCTTGAATCACTTGACCACTGTATTGCTCTACAAGGTATAAAGCCAAGTCGATTCCTGAGGTTATCCCCGAGGCGGTAAGAATTTGGCCACTATCGACAAAACGCACATTTAAAACAACCTCTGCATTAGGTAAATGCGCTCCTAGTTCTGCTGCATCTAAATAATGTGTAGTAAATCGATGCCCATCCAATAATCCCGAATTTGCCAGAAAATAAGCCCCTGTGCAAACGGATGCTAGGGTTGTACCCCTGTCTTTTTGGTCAACTAAAAATTGCTTGATGTTGGCTTGTTTCGAACGTGTTGTAGCCACTTCTATAGGACTACCTGGTATGAGAATTAGATCTACTTTAGGCAACGTTTTAAAACTGTACTTAGGGGTAATAGGAACAACATTTCTCTCTGTTTCAATGAGCGTTCCATCTTCAGAGAATAACAATAGCTCATACTGATCATTGGTAAACCGGTTTGCTTTTACAAAAACATCAGTAGGACCTGCAAAATCTTGTAATTCCATCTCTGGATATACAAAGATTCCAATTTTCATTTTCTCTTGGCTCATGACGACTCCAGTAACTAAACTTAAAACAAGAGTCAGTGGTGGATATAATTTCATAATCTAAGTGTATAAAGTTCAAAAGTAAGGATAGCCCATCTAGTAGTGGCTCTAATTTTTATGCTAATCGTATAGACATTCAATACTCGTGATTTACTTCACCATGATAGTGGATGGATAACCCAACAATCACGTCTAAAAGAGCGTTTACTTGTACCTTAAAAATCGATTCAACCCTATGGGGATTGGTTAACGATTACTTCGTACCATAGAATCGCAGTAGCGAAGACAATCCTTGATGGTAAATCCCTTCATTTAAAACGACTTGTGTTTCATACGATTCTCTTGCAGTTAAGTCTTGGAAGGCTTCTTTCATCTGGGCGTAATTATAGAGCTGTGAAGCCTCTCTTGGACCTCCAGCAAATGGATCTTTTTGATTAATCACGGTTTGTTTTTTGCTAAATCCCTCAAAGATTAGTCGTCCACCTGGTTTTAGGTATTTGATTAGCTTACTGTGTAGTAAAGGTGTATAAATTAGAGCTACTACATCAAAAGAAGCTAACGCATAGGTTAAGTTTTCCATCTCTGTTAACTCATAGTTTAGCTGTACTCCTGTTTGTGCTGCAAGTTTTAAAGCCTTGGTTTTTCCATATGCACTAATATCAAAACAGTATACTTCCCATCCTTTGCTAGCTGCATACACGGCATTGCGCCCTTCTCCTTCAGCTGCAAGTAATATTTTTCCAGGAATTAGGCTGTCAATTTTATCTTTAAAGTAACTATTGGGGATTATCCCATAGGCGTATTCTTCTGCTTGGTACATCTTGTCAAAGATACTCCCCTTGTTTTCCGCTACTTGGTATTCTTCTAGTGCTAAGACATTCGCATCTGTTTCTACACAATATATTCCGTTTTTACTCCATCTATTGTTTAAGAATCGCTCAGCATCTATGGCCGCCATACATCCACTTCCTGCTGCGGTAATCGCCTGTCTATACTTAGTGTCTTGTACATCTCCACAAGCAAATATTCCTGGGATATTCGTTTCGGTTGAACCTGGAATGGTTTGTATGTAACCTACTTCGTCTGTATTGACCAAAGAAGTAAATACTTCCGTATTCGGTGAATGACCAATCGCAATGAAAATACCATCTACACGTACCTGTCTTTGACTATTGGATTGATTATCCAGCACAACTGCTGCTTCTACGAAGTGTTCATTTCCAATCACATCGACCAGCTCTGTATTGTAATGAATTTCTATGTTATCATAACGCTTGACGTGTTCTTGAATAATTGCAGAGGCTCTAAAGTGATCCTTTCGAACGAATAAATGTACTTTACGCGCTAAATGAGCTAAGAATATAGCCTCTTCTAAGGCGGTATCTCCACCTCCAACGACAATCACTTCTTTGCCTTTATAAAAGTACCCATCACAAGTAGCGCAGGCCGATACCCCCATGCCCAAATACTTTTGTTCATTGGGAATACCCAAATACTTAGCTGATGCTCCTGTGGCAATAATGACGCTATCACTGTAGTATATTGCTCCATCACTTGCGGTTAATTTAAAAGGTCTATCAGAGGCATCTACTGAAACAATCATTTGATGTTTTACCACGGTTCCAAAACGCAAGGCTTGTGCTAACATCGCATCAACAAGATCTGGCCCTTGGATGCCTTGGGGAAACCCCGGATAATTATCTACATCTGTTGTCTGAGTTAATTGCCCGCCTTTTATCATACCTGAGAAAAGTACGGGTTTTCTCCCATAACGCGCCGCGTATATCGCAGCTGTATACCCTGCGGGACCAGATCCTATAATAATACATTCCTGTTTTTCCATGCTATTTGTAGATTAAATTGTACGGAGTCAAAATTCAGCATTTGTTGTTGGCTAGTGCTTAACCATATGGGATGAAAAATGGCACAAAACACAGCATCTTACAATAAAAAAAAGCAAGTGATTTTCGCTAAATCACTTGCTTTTGAAATCAGATATAAATAGTTAATTTTCTCACTTGTATGAGTGAAAAAAACAGGGGTTATTTCTTACAACACTAACACATAAACAAGCTCCCCATCTTTGATAGTACCTGTAAATTGAAACCCACAAGATTCATATAGACGGATAGCTTTTTGATTGCTTTGATCCAAACCGAGGTAGATTGCTTTTGTTTTATTGTCTGTTTTTACTTGCTGAACAAAAGCTAGAAAAGCGGCTTTCCCCCACCCTTTTCCCTGATATTGGTAATCAATCATAAATCGAAGAATCCAATAGTTAGGTTTGTCTTTGACATAAGGTCCTGACAGGATAAAACCGATAAGTTCTTGTTCTGCATAAATTGCCTGGGGACGTAGTTCAGGATAAAATTTGGATTCTGCTATAGACATCGCATTGCCACAAATATATTCTTCTTCAGCAGTTGGGATACCATCCTTATTTGTGGTTAATAATCCCACGTCATAATAGTTATCAGCAGTAATTTCTTTTAATTCTAACTTCATATTAAGTTGATTATTTTATACTTACATTCCACAACGCAAATAAATCAAGATTTAGCTTTTTAGCTAGTCCAACTGATGCGCTATTATCTAGTTGACAGCGATATTGAGGCTCATAGCCTTCCGCTAAAGCAGATTGGCTCATCATTTCTATTACTTTTTTAGCATAGCCCTTGCCTCTATATGAAGGTAAGGTAAGAACGCCCATATCCCCAATCAGACTGCCTTCATCCCAAGGGTACATACTAGCAACAGCAACGAGTTGATTCCCTT
This sequence comes from Myroides odoratus, assembly GCF_001549985.1. Lineage (GTDB taxonomy): Bacteria > Bacteroidota > Bacteroidia > Flavobacteriales > Flavobacteriaceae > Flavobacterium > Flavobacterium odoratum_A. The sequence goes on from NZ_LROZ01000031.1 coordinate 8,782, forward strand.
CAAAGGCTCCGTAGACTTTCCAATGATCCAGTGCTACAGCGGCATCATCTAAATCTTGTGCTGTTGCACTAGCTTCAAATTTAGCAAAATAGCTTGCATCTTCTTTGGTTAAGGCTCTAATGTTGGCTGAGCATACTAAATTCTTCATGCTGTTTTTTTCTTTAGCTGAAAAATAAAAGACATAATCTGCTCCGTGTAAAAGAATGTGATGTTTTTCTAAAACACGTTTAAATTCTACAAAGTCAAGCTTTTCAATGTTTTCTTTGCCTAACCGTTTTAAAAGGTCCAAACGCATAATAACCCAATTTTCCTTTTGAGCGCCTTCTACGATCATAATTTCATAGTCTTTGTCTAAATCTTCATTTAAAAAAACACAATACGAATCATTTTTAAATGCTATAGTGATTCCAGTTTGTAGCTGCCAATAGGCATTTACTATTGTAGAGAATTCTTGTTTACGCTCCATTTCGTTTTTTTACCTATTGTTTATTGGATTCCTACAGGAAGAATACCTTACATAATGAATAAGACCCAATGATTCATTTTCATTTTTTGTGCTTTGTCATTTAAATATCATCAAAAGGCTTTCCAAAAATACAAGTCTATTCAGGTTAACTTCGTATACCAACAACAGATTAAATAGCACAAAACACATCTTTGTGCGACTCTTGTATTTTCTTTCTTTTGATTAGTTAGATAAACTGATCTAAGATAAACAGATTTAGCTATACTTTTATTGTTCTGATTTTTAGCCAACTTTTCGAAGGCCAGCTAAGAATCAAGATGATCTTCTGTAACAGCTAATAGTACGTTTATTGGCTTGAAACACGCTCACTTTGTTTCATTCATTTGGTTTTTTCTTTCAGTTTTATTCAATACATATAAACTTGACTCAATATTGAGCCATGGGAAGCGTTGTAATTTATTGATTTAAAGTTGAGTATTAGAAAAAAATAACCCTACAAGATAAGGGGGAACTTGTAGGATTATTGAAATAATTATTTTAAATAAAGTTTTAGTTTGAATAATAAATCACTTAGTTTGTTTGTTTTACTTTCGTGACTTTATTAATGACAAACAAACCTGCGTTAGGGTAATATGTGGGTGAATCTGCAAAAGAAACGGTAATTTTTTTAGTTTGTGCATTATAAGATAAAGTATGACCAGATGTCGCTGAGCAACCACTTGCTTTAGCTAATATTTCCAGTGAGGTGCCAAAAATATTTTCAGTTGAACTAAGGATTACCTCATTATATTTAGTATCTCTAGAGGTAGAAATACCATGTAGTTCAGCTCCAATATAGGTGGTCCCTATAAAATAAATGGTAAACTTAATCATGACTCCATAACATGCTCCAATTCCAAAACCTTCTAAGGTTGTGATATACCCATTTTCCAAAGTAAAAGGAAGTTCTTCTCTATGTGTTGAAGCCATGGGTGCAAAGCCTAAATAAGTAGAATAAGAGGTTAAATCTTTAGACAGTGAAACGATTTTATTGTTTTGATCGTGTCCAATAGCATAAAAAGCTTCTTTTTCTTTAACTACAGGAAGATCTCTGATGATTAAATCACCATTTACCTCTAAAGTTGCTTGTGGATTGGTTGTATTAATTCCCGTTTTTACCTGTGCCAGAAGTAAATGAGGTAAGAAAATCAGGAATACAAGTATATAATTCAGGATATAATTTTTCATATTTTTTATTTAGCATTGAAGGAGTTTAAAAAAACAATCATGATATAGAACGAGTTAGAAAACTAAAACTGAAATGTTTAATAAGGAATAATCTCCTCTATTGAATGGGTTACTAGCTACCCGTAAATCTTCATCACCTAGGGTACCGCCACTATAATTAGAACGGGCTTTGATTTCATACTTAACCTGGACTTCCTGTGCCGTTGCATCAATAAATTCGATATAAGTCAAAGGAATAATAATGAATTCCTCAACAAAACCAGAAGAGTGAGCAAGTTGGGCTGTATTAGAAATAAGAATCGCATTATTCTTAAAAATACCCGACGAAATACCAGCTAAATTGAGTATGTTTTTGGTTTGTTGCACACAAATCTGTGAAACCAAGGTAACCATTGCCTTTTTGCCTTTAGGAATAGTTATCGTTTTGGTTAAATTGGGTACAGTTAACCACGGTTTATTTAATCCTGCAGGTAGAAAAATACTATTGGTTTGTTGAACTTGATAAACACTAGGCGAAAGTATATTATCTAGATTGGTCCATTGCGGGCTATTCCCTGCGCCTTTTGATACTAAGACTTCACCAGTGTTCCCTGCACTCCCTTTTGCTGTTGCAGTTGCTCCTACATGAATGGAGGATGCAATGCTAATATCTCCATTGACATGTAAATCAGAAAGCGGATTTTCTGTGCCAATTCCTGTTTTTTGTGCATAACTCAATACAGAGATTAAAAACAGGCCGATAATCATTTTATAATTTAATTCCATATCTATTCTTTTTTAAGAAAATCAAGACTAGTCTCTTTTTACCAGCTGATTTTAGGTTTATACTAATTGTTCGTTCTTTTCGGTTATTTTTACTTTAAAAGAAACGAGGGGCATTAATTCTACTATCGCGTTTGAAAAGCTCAAATCGCAAAAAGACTTCATGCGATCCAGAATTGTAATGACGAAGTTGGGTTGTTTCAAAATCGTAGGCATAGCCTATAAATAAGTCTTTAGTTACTTGAAACCCAGCTAGGGCACTTACGGAAGCATCCCAACGATACGCCGCTCCAAGTGTGAATTTTTCATAGAATAGGAAGTTAGCTGTTGCATCCACTTGTAAGGGTGAACCACTAACCGCTTTTGCTAAAACAGCAGGTTTAAATTGTACTTCCTTCCCTAATTCAAATACATAACCTCCCATCAAATAAAAATGAGCCTTTTGACGCATTGTATTGACTTCATTATCATCATAACGATCTTTGGTCAAGAAGTTGGGAACTGAAATTCCCAAATAAGCTCGATCAGAATAAAGGTAAAGTCCAGCTCCTATATTGGGATTAAACTTGTTGCTGATATTTTCTTGAGCAACAGGATCTGTAGGATGATAAATGGTCAATTTGGTGTAATCTACGTTGAGTAAATTAGCCGTTCCTTTTAATCCGAAGGCCAACTTATAGTTGTAGTTTATATTGATTGCATATGCCAAATCCACAGCGATATTATTTTCTTCCATAGCTCCTAATCGATCATTCATAAAGTTAACCCCTAACCCCAATCCACTATCTCCTAAAGGGGTGGATATTGATATATTAGCTGTTTTAGGAGCACCTTCTAAACCCACCCATTGCGTGCGATACATCCCAAATACATTCAGTGTCCCTCTACTTCCTGCATAAGCTGGATTAATCATCGTGGTATTGTACATGTATTGTGTATACTGAGGGTCTTGCTGTGCATAAAGGGGAGGAAGAAAGCCTACACCTAGTAGGCTTAATCCCCAAATTATAATTCTCTTTTTCAATTCCATAACCTTAATTCGTTTCTAAATGTAAATACCCGGATTTCTTAACTTTACGTGAACCACTTGAATCTTCATATTCATAGGTGATGACATAAAAATAGGTTCCGCTTGGTAGTTGCTCTCCTTTTTTCAGGGTAACTCGTCCATCCGAATATCCTTTGAATACATTGCCAGCACTATCATAATTGGTTGTATCAAACACTTTTATTCCCCATCGATTGTAAATCTCTACGGTATTATTAGGAAAACGAGTGATATTATCAATCAAGAAATAGTCGTTCTTTCCATCCCCATTGGTGGATACAAAATTGTAAATCACAAGATCACCTTCTTGTATCAGATTGGTTTTTATGGACGCTAAAGTGAAATATCCATACCCTTTAACTTGAGTTGCTGTAGTAATGGTACGTCTGGACATATCCACGACACCTCCTTCATCCACCCACAATTGTTGCTTTTCATCCCATCGAACGATATGTAATTCCTTCTCTGGATCTTTTAACAAGGCAAGGTCAGTGGTGCGTTCATCCCAACTCAAAGTCAATAATACATCCTTTGTTTTATTATCCGAACGTGTTAATTCCCAGTATTCTTTAGTATTTATTGTTTGAATAACGCCTGCTACGTTGGCTTTTTTCTCAAAGAAATCACCCGTAGATAAACGATATCGACTCACAAATAAATCTATTTCTTCAGCTGGGGCTGAAATTGCAGCGGGACGATGATATCCCCCCTCTCCTATGGGAAAAGCAAAAGCTTGTGCACCTTGTTTTTCTACGGGTCCACTCACATGACTAAGGTCTGAGGCATTTATAGCAGTCGCTTTGGATAGAAAAGTAAACATCCCTTTCTCCTCTTCTACTTGAATGATACCAGAAACGAAGTTAGATTCCCCTTTGACTGAAATTTCATTAGATAAGTTAAAGCCCAGGTCTGAAGATGCATGATCAAATTCGACATTTTGGAATTCTATGAGTTTATTTCCACTAATTTGGATTGTTTTTTTAGCATCCTTAGGGGAGAAAAAGACTTTAGCATTTTTAGTTAAAGTTCCTGGATAGAATAAATTATCATTTTGAAAATCATTGTAATAATAAATTTGGCCGTGGTTTTCAAAATTCCCCAAAGCGCTATTTTCAAAGGCATAGTCACTACTGAGAATTGTACCTTCAGCAACTACTAATTCACCTACATTTACAAAGTGATTGGACTGGTTTTCTTGTGCCAGAACAACTGAACTGCAGAGGGTGAAAAAGGTTAGTTTTATATAAGCTTTTTTCATAATTAACTGTTTAAAAAATGAATATGCAATGGTAAATACGACTAAAAGTCAATGAATAAGTAGATTTCATTTGTTCTATTACTACTTGTTCCATCTACTTTCTAATGCATTAAGCCTATTTTCTAGTTCGTTATTCTTCTCTAGTAATAGTTGAATTTTATTCTCTTTTTCATTTAAAGCATCTTTAAACTCAATAAGATGTAAAAACAACTCCTCGATTTTTTCAAGCTGTTGAATGGATAGTTCAGACAAATCGAATTGATAGCCATTTTCATTTCTTTCCAACTCGCTAATTGGCGTTACACCTGGTAAATGATAGTTGGTGGAAATGAAGGATTTAATATCATCGAGGCTTGAAAACTCATAATTGGATTTAATTGAAGAATCACCTAAGAAATATTTTTCAAAAACGTAATCAGCATATACTGAACTAGTAGTGAAAAACTTCCCTTTTGTTTGAATATTCCCTTCTACATATAAGGCAACATTGTCTTTTAATGTAGGCTCTGTAGTGGAAGAATCTAATCCAATATATACTTTTCCTGTACGGTATATATTTTCGTTTTGAGCAAATGAAGGATCTTCCGTTAAGGTTTTATTCCATGTGCTTTTTTGTGGATTACCTGAAAAACTTACCCCTGTTGCTGTTGGTAGTAAAGTACCTGTAGCATCATAATCCTTTTCATTGTAATAGGTATAGGTTCCGTCTGTATTATCTACTAAATTAGTCACGGTTTCATTGGCTTTTACCAATTGTTTTAGATTGATTACTTGATCTGCGCCAGCTGCATCTTTATACAGTAAATCCGTTCCATTATAGGTTACATTCCCTTCAACGTCTTTGGCTACTTGTTCAATAATCTCTTTGACTTTCTCTGGATTGTTATTGACAATGGTTTCGAAGTTATTCGCTACAGAAGCAGGAATATCAATAATGGTTTCTGTGCCATTCTCTGATTTATAGGTATAGGTCCCATCGGTATTAGCAAGTAAAGTTGTAACGGTTTCGTTGGCTTTTACCAATTGATCCAAGTTGATCACTTGATCATTTCCCGTAGCATCTTTGTACAGTAAATCCGTTCCATTATAGGTTACGTTCCCTTCAACATTTTTGGCCACTTGTTCGATAATCTCTTTTACTTTCTCTGGATTGTTATTGACAATCGTTTCGAAGTTGTTG
>NZ_LROZ01000032.1 GCF_001549985.1 Myroides odoratus
TTCCTGTTCCATCTACATACGTAAACTGATTATTTACTGAATCATAAACTACATTTCCTTCTATGTTATTATTAATGTATTCGTTTAAAATATTCTGTACAGTGGTGTTCTGAAGTATCTCTTCAAATTTATTAGTAACATCTGCTGGCACGTCTATAGTTACAACAGCCCCAGTTTCGTTAGTATAAGTATACGTTCCATCACCATTGTTTACTAACGTAGTCAATATATTAATTTGAGACAAAGGAATTGACACAATATTTCCTTCAGTATCAGTCAATACCAATGAATTATTGTCAACTAATAAAGAACTATTTTTAACACCTAAATCTAAATTTGTTAAATCATTTTGATTAATGATTTTCACCCATCTATCCAAATACCAATAGTAATAACCTGGTACAACGTCATTTTGAGCTGTTGTATTGAATATTAACAAACTATTTACATTTCCTCCAGTTATCGTGTTTTTATCCGAAGTTGAATTTAACTGTATTTGAGGAATTAAAATTCCTCGATTTTCAGACACAACCTCAAGTTGTGCAGATTGTTTTGGACTCATGGTTCCTATACCTACTTGCGAATAGGAAACTGTTCCAATACTTAAAACAGCAATTAATGGTATAATTTTTTTTTTCATATACATTAAGTAATTATAGATTAATTATTTAGCGCAAAAATATTATCTTTTCTTTTTTTTAACATGCCTCTTAAAATCAAAAAAACAACACTAAAAGATCAAAAAAAAAAAATCAATAATATAATATTCATTACAAAAACACTACAAACCTATATTTTCATGATAAATATTAATAAATAATAAATATATTCACAATTAAATTATTTTTTTTTTCAATAAACTAATGATAATATAATACTATCAATATAACTTCATTTATATTTAAAAATTATAAGCTTCCCTAAAAGATGGAGAAGCCTACAAATCAACTCGTTTTTACTAATCTTAAATATTCAGCTATTTACAATAATGAAATTGTTCGTTGGTGTAACCAAGCGGGTATTTACAGGCATATTACCTTTCATAGTGCGAGACATACTAATGCGGTACTGCTCTTAGAGAATGGAGCGGATAGCTATTTCCTTCTATGTAACCTTCCTTTTTTATTTTAGCTCCAACAAGCACTGCTATTTCCCTAGCCACAGTTGGTTTTCTTACAAGAATTACAATCATAGTTTTCAATTTTACATTTTACGTCCTTTTGATTTTTTAGACTCATCCGCTTGTTTTTCTGATTGTGATTGCGCTTTTGATTATTCCTGTTTGTTTGGATTTTGAAACAAAAACTCAATATGCCCTTTAGCTGCGTTAAACTGAATTTCAGCATTACAAAGATTCCCTTTAAACGAGGGCATTCCTTCTACAAATAAGGTTTTTTCCTTCTTTTAAAGTTTGAAGCTGCTCTTCGGTTAGCACGATGCCTTTTACCTCTTGTGGTAATTGTATCTCTTCAACTCTTTTAACAACCAAATTATTGGTTAGTCTATCCACACTCACCTCCGATGGAATCATTTCTTATGTAGTTGGATGAACAAGCTCCACTACCCTAAGCGCATATCTGCTTAGTTAAACCTTAACCCTTGAAGAAGAAGTCTATTTTTCAAAGTGGTGAAACCCAATATTCTTGGTAAACTGATCTATTACAATAAAATCTACCGTTTAGAGTCAAGCCTTAACAGACAAATGCACTTGGAGAAAAAGTTTTTTGAAAGAAACTTACTCAGCTTAAAAAACAAAGCAAAAAATACATTAGAAAATCCAGTTTTTATAAATACTACATAAACAATCGAACAGACAAGGATCATCTTTATTTTAGTAGAGGAAACATTTATCTAAAAGAAGGTTTAAGTAGAGTGGCTTTTAAAATCGATTTGGAATTCTCCAAACTATTATGATACCAAGGTGGCCAAAATAATAGTTGATAATATTATGGATAAGAATATTTAAAAGATATTCCTCTATAATTTAAAGTAAACAATCTTCTGTAAAAAGTTTTTATATGATGTGAAATAATCAAATTTCACTACTAAATCCTATAATATATGTATGTTTATTTCCCCAAACTATATAAATATATATAAGCAAAATAATAATATATGTTCTAAACTAAATAGCATAAAATACATGTAAAAACAAGTAAAGTTTTAAACAATATAAAATCATAAAGTCAGAGAACTATATTACCATTTTGTACGTTTATTTTCAATTAAATAAATCGTTTTTTTTATCTAATCATTGTATTGTTAATCATTTTAAATAGCTACTATACCACTCTGTTATTAAGAATTAATATCCTGTCTGATATTTTTAATATTTTTTTTAAACATATGTAAACTTCTTTAATAGAAAAATTAGAGTCTATTATAAATCAAGTATTTTTTTTCTATAAAATATATACTATTATACTTATTATTATATATTTGTATACTTTTACACCATTAGTAAATGAAGATAAATCACTTTTTTAAACATTACTATTTATATCAAACTTTATATATTATGAAAAAAATTCTATTACTAGTATTGGTAATTTTTGGGCAATTTTGCTTTGCTCAAAATAAGTCTTATCAATTATCAACCCATATTTTAAATATTTCTTTGGGACAACCTGCCTCTGATGTTGAAGTCGTTTTACAAAAGATGGAAAATAAAGCAAACTGGAAAACCATAAACAAAACTAAAACAGATAGTAATGGCAGGGTTACTGATTTCTTGCCTTTAAGTGATCAAAATAATTATGGAATTTATAAATTAATTTTTAAAACTTCTCCTTATTTCGAAACGTTAAACTTAGAAAGCTTTTATCCTTTTATTGAAGTAGTTTTTCAAATTAGTGATAATAAACACTACCATGTTCCCATTACTTTAAGTCCATATGGATATTCAACTTATCGAGGTAACTAATGAAAAAAATAGCTATAATTGGTTCGGGATTTTCTGGACTATCCGCTGCTGCTTACGCTGCTAAAGCTGGTAATGATGTTTCAGTTTTTGAAAAACACACTGTAGCGGGAGGACGTGCTCGACAGTTTACAACTCCAGAAGGTTTTGTTTTTGATATGGGCCCGAGTTGGTATTGGATGCCTGATATTATTGAAGGATTCTTTTGTGATTTTGGTTTTAAAACCTCTGACTTTTTTAAACTAGTATCACTTAATCCTCAGTTCGAAATAATCTTTTCTAATGATTGCCTTCAAGTTCCTGAAAGTTTTGAACAACTTAAAGTCATCTTTGATAAGATAGAGCCAGGAGCTGCTAAAAACTTAGAAAAATTTATGCGTGTGGCACAATCCAAATACGAAATAGCAATGAAAGACTTTGTTACAAAGCCTTGTCATAACTGGCTTGAATTTACTTCTTTACAAATTGGCATACAGGCTTTTAAGTTAGATATGCTGACTAATTTTAGGACCTATGTTCACAAATACTTTCAAAATGAAAAATTAAGAGCGTTAATGGAATTTCCTGTTATATTTTTAGGTGCCTCACCAAAAAATATACCTGCTTTATATAGTTTGATGAACTATGGTGGATATAAATTAGGTACTTATTATCCTATTGGTGGTTTTTATCAATTAGTTTTGGCGATGCAATCAATTGCTGAAAAACAAGGAACAAAATTCTACTTTAATCAAACAGTAGAAAAAATCAATGTTATTAATAATAAAGTAACTTCTTTACTTATCAATGGTAAATTACATGAATTTGACGTTGTTATTGCTTCTTGCGACTACCATCATACAGAAAGTCTTTTAGACAAAGATTTTAGAAATTACACGGAAAATTATTGGAGTAAGAAAACTTTTGCTCCATCATGTTTAATATTTTATCTAGGCATTGATCAAAAATTACCAATTTTACAACATCATACACTGTTTTTTGAAAATGATTTTGACACACATATTGAATGTATTTACACAGATAAAAAATGGCCTGAAGATCCACTTTTTTATTGTTGCTGTCCTTCTAAGACAGATGACTCAGTAGCCCCCAAAGGCAAAGAAAATATTTTTTTATTAATGCCCCTAGCTATTGGTCTTGAAGATAATGAAGAGGTTAGAAATAATTATTTGTCCAAAATGTTAGCTAGAATAGAGCAACACACAGGTATACAAAATTTATCATCAAAAATTGTCTTTAAAAGAAGTTATTGCGTTAGTGATTTTATTGCTGACTACAATGCGTATGGAGGAAATGCGTATGGTTTGGCCAATACCTTGAGGCAAACAGCAATATTAAAGCCAAAGTTAAAGAATCAAAAGTTGAAGAATTTATTTTATACGGGCCAGTTAACTGTTCCTGGTCCAGGAGTCCCCCCATGTATCATATCAGGAAAAATAGTAGCTAATCAAATTAATAATTTTAATAAATGATTTGTATGAAACACTTGTTTGATGAACTTTCTTGCTCGATTAGTAAAATCACAACTAAGAAGTATAGTACTAGTTTTTCATTGGGAATTTTAGCCCTAAAACCTTCTATTCGTCCGGCGATATATGCAATTTACGCATATGTAAGACTAGCAGATGAAATCGTCGATAGTTTTCACAATTATGATAAAGCTATGTTACTTTCAAGATTAAAAGATGAAACTAAAATAGCCTTAAATGAACACATTTCATTAAATCCTATTTTACAATCTTTTCAACAAACTGTACATCAATATAATATTGATTATAATTTGATTGAACAATTTTTACATAGCATGGAGATGGATTTACAAAAAGTTGACTACAATTCAGATTTATATAATCAATACATATATGGTTCAGCAGAGGTTGTTGGTTTAATGTGTTTACAGATTTTTACAGAAGGAAATAAAACTAAATATGAAGAGCTTAAACCTTTTGCTATGAAATTGGGTTCGGCATTTCAAAAAGTAAACTTCTTACGTGATTTAAAAGACGATTATCAATTACTTGGTAGGACTTACTTTCCAAATATGAATATGGGTGTATTTGATAATGAAGTTAAAAGTCAAATTGAAGATGACATTGAAATTGAATTTAAACAAGCACTTATTGGTATACAAAAACTTCCAAATTCATCTAAATTCGGGGTTTATTTAGCTTACAAGTATTACTTGTCCCTATTTTATAAAATTAAAAACAAATCATCATCAGAAATTTTGAATTCTAGAATACGCATATCAAATTCACATAAAGCATTAGTCGCTTTTAAAAGTTATTTAAGATATAAAATAGCTCTCTTATGATTAAAATTATAAAATTTAGTTGTATCCCTTTAATTAGTACTTGAGTTTTAAAATGCTCTCAAACTTCTAGATTATGATGCATTATACCCTAAAAATAAAGAATTTATCAAAATAAATAAAGAAAAACAATCTACTCTATTTTAAGAGATAATATTGAAATAATTTTAAAATGAAATACATTCTATATAGAGAACAGCAATTAAAATGTGATATTGATACGGCTTGGAGTTTTTTCTGCTCTCCATTGAATTTATCGAAAATAACACCTAAGAATATGAAATTTCATGTCTTAACTGAATTTGGTGATCAAAAGATATATCCGGGAATGATTATCGATTATATAGTAACTCCAATTCTGGGAATACCGCTGAAGTGGACCACTTGTATTACACAAGTGGATCATGGGAAGAGTTTTACAGATTTTCAACAAAAGGGGCCTTATAAATTGTGGAATCATCATCATGAATTTATTCCTAATAAAGATGGAGTGTTAATGAAAGATACAGTGGAATATGAACTACCTTTTTGGTTTATTGGATATTTTGCTCATAAATTATTTGTAAAGAAAAAACTTACAGAAATTTTTGATTATCGATATAAAGTACTAGAAGAGTTATTCAATTCTAATAAGTAAATCTATGAACATTTTACTTGTATTTTTAGTTTTTATATTAATGGAAATAGCTACTTGGGTTATACATAAATACGTAATGCATGGTTTTTTATGGATGTTACACAAAGATCATCATAATCATTCTAATACTGGTGTTTTTGAAAAAAATGACTATTTTTTTATTATTTTTTCTATTCCATCAATAGCATTAATGTATTTTGGAGCATTGAATAATTATAATTATTTGTTTTATATAGGTATAGGAATTATGCTTTATGGAATGACTTATTTTTTTGTACATGACATCTTTATTCATCAAAGAATAAAAATATTTAAAAATACTAGTAATCCCTATTTTTTGGCTTTAAGAAGAGCGCACAAACAGCACCACAAACATACTGAAAAGCACAACGGTGAATGTTTTGGCTTTTTATATGTACCATTAAAATATTATAAAATGTTTTTAAATAATTCAAAAAAATGATGTCATTTACATACTCTATTATATTGCTTTTAACTGTAATTATATGTTTTGTTGCTTCTTTTGATAGTAGAATTCAATTTAATAAACAGTTTGTTAATTTTTTTAAAGCCTCAACTCTAGTATCTATTCCTTTTATTCTTTGGGATATATGGTTTACTCATAGGGGAGTATGGTGGTTTAATACAAATTATACCATAGGTGTTTCTATCGCTGGCTTACCTTTAGAAGAAATACTTTTTTTTCTATTTATTCCCTTTTCTTGCATTTTTACGTATTTTACAATAGACAAATATTATCAATGGAATTTATTAGCATCATTTAATAATTTGTTAGTTTTTACAAGTATAACAATTCTAACAGAAGTTGGCTTGTTAAGTATTGATAAAATTTACACCCTTACAACCTGTTTAATTACTATAGCCACCCTATTTTATCTTCATTTTATTGCAAAAGCGCAATGGATAACTAAGGCTTCCGTAGTTTTTACACTACTAATGCTTGGTTTTTTTCCAGTAAATGGTGTTTTGACAGGAACAGGATTGGAAAGCCCAATTGTAAATTATAATCCAAAAGATTTTTTAGGTATTAGAATGCTTACTATTCCAATAGAAGATGCAATTTATGGTTATACGCAATTCCTTCTGATCCTTTACTTTTTTAAGTATTTTCAAAACAAATCAGAAGTGAAATAAATAAATTATGGAATTACATTTTACAAATAACCAGATTGATAAAATCTACAAACTTTACTTCATGGCATTTATAAATTCTAAAAACTATTTTAAAATAGTACTATAATAGATACTTAATCTAACGCCAATCATACAAAATCAGCTATATGTGTTTTTCTCTTAGCTACAGATTTTGAATTACTACGATCTAATATTGGCACAAAAATATACTCTGTTAATATTAAACAAATAGAGTTTTATACTGTAAATCATATTAATCTAGTAATTAGTCAAATACTATAATTCAATCTCCATGTAGATTGGGTTGTGAAATTTATCTAATTTTTGAAGTAAATAAACTAATTGATGCTTTTCTTCTGAAGTTAAATCACCTGTAATTAAATTAGTTATCTTTTTAATTACGAGTTGTTTTTTCTTCAATTCTTCTAAACCTAAATCTGTTATAGATACAATTTTATTTCTTTTATCTAAAGAAGAGTCATGCTGATTAATAAATCCCTTTTTTATTAATCTATTGATGATTTTTATTCCAGCAGGTTTTTCTTGAATATTTTTTCTAATAAGATCAATTTTATTCATTTCACCGAAAGATTTTAATGTGATTAAATAAATAAAATCTTCTTGCGAGGTAAAACCAGAATTTACAAGTATTTCTTTAGAATGAATTTTTGCATATTTAGACAAATGAATAATCAAAGTATTGATTTCACTTTCAATACTACGACCTTTATTTTTGTTTATCCAATCTTGATACTTAATTAGATTTGCAGAATCACTTTTCATACATTTTTTATCATATGCCCAATTCAAAAAGACATCAAGTGATTTTTCTTCTTTAATGCCATAATTATTAAATTCTTCTAATAATTTTATAACATCTTGTAATAGTTTATAATCCATAAACGAACGAATCAGCTTAATTATTTATTTGTCCAAAATATACTTTACTATCCCCTAAAAATGAGGTATTTAGTTAAGCATTTTTTTAGAATTAAAAACACCTCAAAGAGACAATATTAATTTTTCTAAGTTAAAACACCTTGATCATTGTAAATCAAAAAGTTAAACTTCAAATACATTTGTATACAGTAGAACAAAAATAAGTATAAAAATACACAAAAAAAATATTTTATATGAGTAGCTAAAGGTTTCCTTAAAAAATCAAACCTCTATTAATTAGAAATTACAAACTTTAAACAAAACAGTTAAAAATGAAAAACAAGAAATTTTAGTAAGAACAGTATTATTAAAACTCTTAAAAATATAAATAGGAAAGATTAGTAAGCCTAATATATCGAGAATTATGTATTTATTAGAGTACGTTTTACTACTGAAGAGAAAAGCATAGTAGAATGGAAAAACAAGAGTTGAAACGTTTAAAAAAGCTTAAAGAAGAAAATCACAAGCTTAAATATATGTATAAAAATTCTACTCAGTTTTAATCTAAGCAGAATTTTATACTTATACAGTTTTTAGCACAAGATCATTACAAATCACTAATTACACTAAATACTTTGTAGTAGGAAGAAATATCCCTTTCAAAGAATAAATTTCTCTTACCTTCATAGCCTCAACTGTAATAGAATCATAATTAGAATTATCACTAATAAAAACTAGTGATCCAGATTCATCAAATCGTTTAAATCTATAACACAAAACTCCTCTATCTTCTATTACAATTAAATAAATATGCCAAGGCTTTAAATCTTTTATAATTATTTTTTGGCACAATAAATATGAATTAACTTTTATAGTAGGACTCATATTTTCAACTGCCATCTGAAATGCGATGTCTATTTTCTCTTCAGTAGGAAAATAACATGAAGGTGATTTAGCTAAGCATTTTTTTGGATCTAGAAAATATTCTATTAAATGGTCTGAGGATACCATCTTTACCATACGAGATACCAAACTACCATTAACGATTGATTTTGGATTCGATAGAAAAATTTCATTTAAATCAATTTTCAATCTAATCGCTATTTTAATAATTCTCTCATACCTTACTTTTCCTCTAGCTTTCCAACTAGCTAGAGTATTAGGTTTAATTGAAAGTAAATCAGCTAATTCTAAGTCAGTTTTATAACCTAGAATGCTTTTAAGTTTATCTATAATTTCTTCAGAATCTAACATCATAAATTTCAAATCACATTAGTTAACAATAAAAAGTAATTTTTTCTTTTTTTCTTTTTTTCTAAAATCATAAAACACTTTATTTTTAATGAAGTCATCTTGACTTTTTAGTTTTGTAAAACTTTTTTAGTCCTATAACAATAAAAGCTATGAAGTTCAATGCCATCCAGCTGTAAAGTGTGGTGTCAAATCTATTTAGTAAAGAACGAAAGCTATCTAACCAAGCATTGGTTGTTTCAATAGCATATCTTTCTTTGTATAGTTTTTCATCAAAATAATCATCTTCATTATCTTGCCCATTTCGTTTATTATGACAGAGGTTTGTTATTATTTCTTTATCACTAAACTTCTAAGAATCAAAACCATCAGCATTAGTTAATCGAGTAGTTATATGCTAAAAATAGACTTCTATATTAAATAAATCATTGTGACTTCCTGCTATCGGTTTTGACATAGCTAATGGTAAACCTTGACAATCTGTAAAATATAAAGAATTTGTCGTTTTACGTTTTTTTCTACCTTGATAAGCCATACACCTGCTTTGCACCAATTACGAAAATGACCAAATACTGCTTTATGACTTAGTACTTGAGTACTAAACAAAGCTTGAACTGGTAAATAACTCCATTGGATGCCTGTTTTTAGTTTGTATAATATAGCATTAACTATCTCATAAAGTGGAGCTTTTGATTTAAATCCTCTTTTGGGAAGTGGTAAATGTGGTACTATATCTAATTCTATGCTATACTATCTTTGTGGAGTACTTGGTACACGGGGTTGTAGGTTTTGTTTGTTTAGCGACACAAAGTTCTATATCCACTTTATGATTTTACAAAAGTCAAAATGACCTCAATTTCAATTAATTAAATAGGTTAAATATATAATTTCATTAAATTTAAAAAAACAACAACATTAAACGATATAATAAAAAAATAGAATTATTTTAAAAAAGATGAATAATAAATGCATTAATTAGAATGTTAGTATATCTAGAGTTTAACATCAATAAAATTTTATCATTAATATCTATAATCTAATAAAAAACTCTACTTCTCAAACACTTGTATCACTACGTCTTTAGCTTGATAATCAACAACATAAGCTTGCCCAACCTCAAACGAACCATCATTAGTACCTACATTTAAATGAAATGTACTATTAGAAGGTCTAACCGTTATTTTAACTGTATTATTTCCTGTTACTAAATTTGTAACTCTATCTAATGGAATAATACCAATATAAGATTTATTATCATCATTTTTACCATAATCATATCCTCCATATCTATAAGATAAATCATTAAACCTCTTTACCACAATATCATTTATAGTGACAACTACTTCCAAAGTTGCAAAAACTTGATGATTTGCTAAATAACCTCCCTTAGTTTTAACATTACTAGAAATGTCAAAACCTATTTGAATATATTTAGTATTTGCTGGCTTTGAATTTGTATTAATTGTTCCTCTATAGACTTCACCAGCAGTTGCATTTGTCAGATAGGGAAGACTTCCTACGAACTGATAAGTCATAGTGTTATAACCATAAATCTTTTGAGTATAAGTTCCTGATGAAATAAATCCAGTTAATACATGAAAATCTCTATCTGGTGCTCCAAAATTAATAACTCCATTTTGCATATATAAAGAATTACCTAATCTTACATCTGTTATATTTCCTAATGCATCTCTACCAGTAATAGTATTAGCATTTGTACCTTTAGATTGACTAATTCTTGCCGTTCCTTCTACATGTAAAGTCTCGCGGGGTTGAGGGATTCCACTAACCTTCATCGCATCTAAATTACCAATTCCTATATATTTATTGGTAGCATCAAATGACATTGCATCCACAAAGTTTAACGCATCCTGACCTGTTCCTTTAAGAGAAAATTTATTAGTGTTCGAAATTCCTGTAATAGATGTTGAAGTTGACAAAGGCCCCCCTAAAAGAATATTACTACCAGTAGTAGTTAAACCATTAAATGCAAATACATTATTACTAGAATTAAAATTTAAAGTTCCATTACTAAAAGTAAAACCACTTCCTAATTTTACATCTGTTAGATTACCTAATACATCTCTACCAGTAATAGTATTAGCATTTGTACCTTTAGATTGACTAATTCTTGCTGTTCCTTGAACATCAAGTGTCTCTTTTGGTTGAGGAATTCCATTAACTTTCATGTCTTCTAAATTACCTATTCCAACATATTTCTTTGTAGCATCAAATGACATTGCATCCATCAGATTTAACGCATCCTGACCCGTTCCTTTAAAATAAAACTTATTCGATTCTGAGATATTTGTAATACCAACTGTACGCAATATTTGCCCTCCTAAAACAATTGAGTTACCTACTGAAGATAATCCACTACTTGCACTTATAAGATTTAATATAGCTCCGTCATTACTAAAAACAAGACCAGGTCCTAACCTTACATTAGTTACATTTCCAAGATTATCTCTACCCATTATAGTAGTAGCATTTGTTAATTTAGTTCCCGTAATTCGTGCTGTTCCTTGAACATGTAGAGTCTCTGTTGGTTGAGGAATTCCATTAATTTTCATTGCTTCTAAATCACCAATTCCTACATATTTCTTTGTAGCATCAAATGACATTGCATCCATCAGATTTAGTGCATCTTTACCTCTTCCCTTAAAAGAAAACTTATTCGTATCTGAGAGATCATAAATAGATGTTGAAGTTGACAATGATCCTCCTAAAGTAATATTGTTACCTGTTGTAGTCAATCCATTAGAAGCTATTACAATATTATCGCTATTTCCTACTCTAATCCATTCTACTCCATTATTATAATAACAACCAGGAAAAATTTCACTATTTATATTAGAGGTATTATAAACAAACATTCCATTAACATGAGTGGTTAAAGGTGTTGCTAATTTTTTAGACAGCAAAGCTACCCTTGGCAAGAGTAATCCCTTTGAGGAACTATCATCTAAATTAGTTTTTAAATCAAGCAAAGCATCATTATTTGGAGCGAAAGAGCTACCAATAGTAACTTGGCTAAACATATTATTTGTTAAAAAAAATATTAACAAAAAAGAAAATAAATTTTTCATAAAATTAAATAGTTGTTTTATTATTATTAAAAAAATCTTGGAGCAACTTTTCTTTTGTTGCTATTAAATAATTCAAACTTCATAAAGATCTCATGAGAACCTGAATGATAGTTAGATAGCTTACTAGTATCAGCATCATAAGTATACCCTACAAATAAGCCATCAGTAACTTGGAATCCTGCTAACCCACTAACAGATGTATCCCAACGATATGCTGCTCCAAGGGTGAACTTTTCGTAAAACAAAAAGTTCGCTGTTACATCCACTTGTAAAGGAGAGCCAGTCATTACTTTTACCAAAGCAGCAGGTTTGAATTGAATCTCGTGATTGATATCAAATACATAGCCCCCCATCGCGTAAAAGTGAGTCTTCTCTTTCATAACTTTATAGTCGTTGTCGTTATAAATACTATTAGACAAAATCATAGGAGCCGACAAACCTACATAGGCTTTATCGGAATATAAATAAACTCCTGCACCGATATTACCTGAAAATTTATTGTTGATATTGTTTCCCGCAATCGGATCTGTCCCATCATAGATCCGTAATTTATCATAATTCACATCCAAGAGTAATCCACTTGCTTTTAACCCAAAGGCCAATTTATAGTTGTAATTCAGATTGACCGTGTACGCTAAATCAATCGATAAACTATTTTCATCCATCACCCCTAAATGGTCATTTTTAAAGTGAAACCCCATACCTAAACCGTTATCGGTCAAGGGCGTGGTTCCAGATAGATAAGCTGTTTTAGGAGCCCCTTCTAATCCTACCCACTGGGTGCGGTATAAACCAAAAAATTGCAAGTGATCCACACTCCCTGCATAAGCGGGGTTTATTGTGGCTGGATTATAC
>NZ_LROZ01000033.1 GCF_001549985.1 Myroides odoratus
CGGTAAGCTTCAATGCCTTTTGACAACACATATTGAACCGTCGTTTTCGCGCGATTCTCTGATAACTTCTGGTTGTACGTCGCACTTCCGCGGTTATCCGTATGAGAACCTACCTTGATGCGCATCTGTGGATTGCGCTTCATTACTTTCACCAACTTATCCAACTCGATAGAACCTTGTTGGGTAATGTTGAAACGGTCAAACTCGAAGTAAACATCACCTAAGATAATCTCGTCTTTAGTCACAATTACCTCGATCGGACGCAAGCCTACATTAACTAACTGACGACCTCCCTTGCGGTTCAAAGGTACTTCTACAGCCTTCCCTTCAAAGTCATCCATGTCAACTTGTAAGTGGTAAAATTTCCCACAATCTACAACATATTCCACAATACCGCGTTGATCCGTAAACTTCGTCTCAATCAAGTTCTTGCGATCGTCATAGATATCCACACGAGCTCCTGTTAAGATCTTTCCGGTGTCTTTGTGTGTTACTGTCACATACATCTCCGTATTACAAACTGGTTTCGCTTTATAGATATCATCGCGTCCAATGCGGTTCGTGGAGAAGAAACCGATGTCTTTTCCTGGGTAGAAAGAAAAAGCAAAATCATCTTTCGCTGTATTAATCGGTGCTCCTAAGTTCTTCGGCTCTGCCTGTGGAATAGCTAAATCTACTACGTAAACATCTAAACCACCAAAACCTTTGCGGGAATCAGATGCAAAATACAACTTCCCATCCTCTGAAATAAATGGAAACGATTCGCGACCTTCGGTATTGATCTGGCTTCCCATATTCACCGGTGTACCATAGTTACCGTCCTCATCAATATCTACTTTCCAGATATCCGTGCTTCCCATCGTGCCTGGCATATCAGATGAAAAGTACAATGTACGACCATCTTTGCTCACACTTGGGTTACTTACTGAGTAATCGCTACCGTTGAAAGGAACTGGTTCAAAATCCGTCCATTTACCCTTCTTCTTGGTCGCTCTAAAAACGCTAACCTTACCTAGCTTCACGAGTTTAGCCTTGTTCTTGGTGTACTTCCCTGCACGGAAACTCTCCGTAGCAAAGTACATCGTGTGACCATCGCCAGTTACTGTTGCAGGACCATCGTGATACTTCGTGTTCAACTCTGAAACTGGCTCTACATCATACAACGGGTCATCTGCATTTTTATACTTCGCTTGAAAGATATCCAAGTACCCTTGGTTATCCCATCCGTATTTTTTCTTAGACTTGTTGCCCTTGCGCGTAGATGCAAAATAAAGTGTATCACCTACCGTTAAAAAAGCTCCGAAATCATTTCCCTGACGGTCATTGATCCCCGATTCCTCAAAGGTAAACAACTCCTCTTGCGCGCGTAAACGAGGAATGTAATCTGGCTCACGCATAAAAGCAATCGCACGTTGATCCTCCGGGTTGCGCTCTGCGAATTTACGCATCGCAGCATTAGAAGAATCATAACGACCACTTGCCTTAAGCATCTGAGCATAGCGATAGTAAAGTTCCGAATCTAAACTCGGATCCTTCTCCAAAGCCTTCCCGTAGTACTTTGCTGCTTCTACTGTATTGAAGATGTTGTAATAACAATCAGCCAATTGTAAATAAATATAATTATCTGTCTTCGCACCGCGAATTAGCTTCTGGTATACTTTTGCCGCATCTACAAACTCATAGTGCTTGTAGTGATCATCGGCAATCTCTAAGGGAGTTTTGATCGGCTCCTGAGCACTCATACTCTGAGTAGCTAAGAATCCGCCCAATAACAGCGCTAAATAAACCTTTCTTATTTTCATTGTATTCTTTTTATGCTATTAGAAATAACGAGATGAACTTGACACTTTCTTAGACAAGAAGATATCATAAAGCACCATAAACTCATGAGAGCCTTTAGCCACTTTGTTGATATCAGAGGTGATGTAATCATACGCATAACCCACGCGCAATTGTGGAGTAACACGGTAGTTGATCATACCCCCAACAGCATCTTCTAATCGGTAACTAACCCCTGCCTCAATCTTGTTCAAATACATCACGTTCATGTTCAAGTCAAAAGAAACGGGTGAGTTCAACGCGTATTTGATCATGGTCGAAGGTTTCAACTTCCAATCTTGATCCAAATCAAAGACATAACCCCCATTCAAATACATGTGAATCTCGCGTTGTCCAAAGTTCTTCCCATCGTAGTTCAAATAGTATTCTTTTATCATATTGGGTACTCCTAAACCGATAAAGTATTTATCCGTATAGTAGTACGCTCCAATACCTGCGTTGAAAAGCGTAGACTTGCTATCCTCTCCAAATGCAGGGTCATTGGGATCAATGGTATAACCATCTCCAATATCAGAAAACAAATTAGAACTGTGAAACGTAGCTCCTGCTTTGATACCCAAGGCTAATTTATGAACGCCACCTAACTCCAAAGTATAAGAAAAATCTCCGTAAATATTGTTCTCCGTAACAGGACCTATGCGGTCATTGATAAAAGACAATCCAACACCAACTTTCTTACCTACACGACTGTTGATGAAAAAAGTCCCCGTTTCAGGTGCTCCATCAAAACCAGCCCATTGTTTGCGATACAAAGCTCCCATAGAAACAGCATCCTTAGATCCCGCATAAGCCGGATTCACAACACTCATATTATACATATACTGCGTGTATTGTGGATTCTGTTGGGCTTGCACTTCTAGGCAACTAAGTAAACTCAGCACTCCTAATGTTAAATATATTTTCTTCATATACGGTTTAATTTTTTAAATAGTAATAAAAACAACTGTGCGTGGAATCACACACAGTTGTTTATTTGTATTAATAATTAATTTGTACCCAACCTGTAATTGTTTTCTGTACTGTTTCTATAACGTAGAAATAGGTTCCAGATGGTAATTTATTTCCAGATTTGTCTTGTCCTCCCCATGCAGTAGTATACCCTAATCCATGTGTATATACTTCACCTCCATTGCGGTTAAAGACTTTAAAGCTTAACACTTTATAATTCGAAAGATCGAAGAAATCATTTAGTCCATCCCCATTTGGTGAAATTCCTTTTGTAATTAAACAATTAATCTCATCCGCTTTTAATGTGATTGTTTGTTCTTCATAACAACCATCTTTTGTCTCAACATAAACGGTATAGTCTCCTTCTTTACTTACAGTAATTTCCTTGGTATCCGCTGTAAATCCACCTGGACCTGTCCATTCGAACCTTGTAGAATCATCATCAATATTATCTAATACATCAATAACTCTCATATAGTAATTACCATCGTAACAATCCCCATCTAATGCAATTTCAAAACGCTCAAAGATTGTAATCGTTACTTTATGTTCAACGGGGTCTCCACACATATTACTTGGAACTCCATAGTAATAACTCACCTCATAAACTCCAGGAATACTTGCAGCAACATCAATTGCTCCGGTACTGCTATTTAAAGATAAACCGCCTTTCGGTTCTTTAGTTGGGTCTTTCGGTTTAGTATGACTAATCGTTTTATATGTAAACTTCCCTCCTGGAGTAAATTCTGCACCAGGTGTAATTGGCAATTCTTCAATATTATTGATACAGATTGGTCCTTCATAAGAGAACTCCGCATTAAAGTAAACGGTTGCTTTAATTCTCAACATAATTTCAGCATAACCTCTACAGTCTTCATTTTTATCGCGATAAACCTCTACAAAAATCGACTCATTCCCCTCTGATTGATATAAATCATCTATTTCAAATGCATTTCTCTTTGCATTAAAATCTTCTAAGGTATGATAATATCTATGTTTAATGGTTTGTGCTTCAGTATTATTTGCAATAGCCCCTTCCACTAAAGTTTTAATATCAAACATCGCATATCCTACATTTTCCAAATCACATAATTCAATCTTTTCTGGTAAACGAAGGCTAATTGGTTCATAAATTTTAATTACCACTTCATCCTCAGGATTTTCTTCACAAAGATCTTTCTCTACACGTACACGATAGGTTCCTGACTCAGTAACCACTAACTTATTTGTATTAAATAAAGTTGGGTCAAGCATTTCGCCATCTTTAAACCAAGTATATGTCATATCTTCCGTTGATCCTGCCGCAGAAATCTTAGCCTTAATTTCATAAGAGCTACCTGGGCATAAATATTGATCTTCTCCTAAATCTACTTCACATAAAAACTTACAATCTGTCGTACCTGCGCCTGGAGTTCCAACATTTCGTTGTGCCAATTTAATAAACCCAGGTCTTCGTCCAAAATTAGTAATTAAAACAGCATAAATTTGACCTCTACGAGCACCATTAATTGTCAATGTTTCAATATTTCTACCATCATAACTACAATCAACAATATTTCCAACAGGATAATTACTTAAAGTACTCGTATTGTTAGGACAATCTACACCTGCCGGACATGGTCCTAATACTGATTCTGCACAAGCTTCTTCCAAATCATTAAATGGTCCGAAAGCAACAAAGTCAACATCTAATACATCGCCATTTGCTTCCCCATTCGCATCAAAAGAAGTACTTTGTATGATATCAAATACCAAATCTCCATCTGTATCTATTTTCAAGAAATACCATACTGGATAAGGCACTGAACCTAAACACGCTATTCTAAGATTATCTCCTAAAGGAAATTCTACAGGCGTATTATCTCTGTTATTATTAGGGAAAATAATTCCTCCAGGTCCTGCACAAAATGGATTTGCATCTAAAAGATTGGTGCTATTTGTACGCACTACAATTTTTCTCCACATACTAAACACCCCTTCTGCACAAATATTACGCACGTAAAAATAATATGCTTCATTCACTGTTAATCCTGTAGCTGTATATTCTGGTACATCTACACGTATAATATTCGCAGGATCTGGTTCTGCTAAATCTGTAGTTTCAAGTGCAACTTCCCATTGAGTCATTCCTTCTTGAGAGTCCCATCCAAAATTAATATGTTCACTCGCAGCACAAGCTGTTAAACCTGTAACTCTAGGGCAATCTATTTGCTCTAATTTAACATTATCAATAGCTCCAGCTGGATCATCCCCACTACTACCATCATTTCTCCACTCAAAAACAAGACGCAGACTTCTACCAGCATAATTTCTTACATCAATGCCTTCTATAACTTCTGTAAAATTTTCTTGAACATTATAGTTCCTTCCTATTTGTATTCTGTTTGTTCCAGCAGCAATTTGCGTTCCTTGGACAGGATCAAATACTACAGGGACTACCCATACACGGATATAATCACAGCATGATTCTCCTTTAGCTCTCCAATCAAAACTTAATCTAGCTTCAAGTGCATTTACAGGAATTGCTATATCACGGTATGCATGAGTTACTGTTGAGGTATTATTGCTATATGTATTTGTTACACCATTATCTTTTGTAACATATAAAGATTTTGTTCCTCCATTGTTCACAGCTGTACCTACGATCCATTTATTCAATGAGTTACTAATTATAGTCCAATTATTATCTCCTTCAAACCCATCTTCATAAGGTAATTCACCCGGAACATATTGTCCTGTTCTAACTCCTCCATCATTTAATGATACCCAAGTACTCTTTTCTGTAGGGCTACATACCGTTCTAATCCAGACATAATACGTTTCATTAGCTGTAAGGCCTTGTATTGTATAAGGATTCTCTGTAGTAGTTACTGACCCTGTTATTGTTTCACCTGGAGCTGTATTAGTAGTAGAATAGAAAACTTCATACGTATCTTGACCTGTTATAGCTGTCCAAGCAATCGTAATAGTATTATTTGTTCTATCTACTAACTCTACGTTCGTTGGTCTTGAACAAGCAACTACCGATACTTCTAAATTATCAATAGCTGCTGGTGGTTGGTTCCCTCCGCTACCATCTTGTCTCCATTCAAATACTAAACGCATCGTCTGTCCAGCAAATGCATTAACAGCAACTTCTAGGCGTTCTCTTTCAAACGTCGTTTTGTTGTTATATTGCGGGCGTCCTAGTTGAATTCTATCTGCTGCAGCTGAAATTTGAGTTCCGGCAGTAGGTATAAAAGAAGCAGGGACTGCCCATACTCTGAAATAGTCATAAAAAGTAGTTGCAGTAAACCCTTCTCCATTACTAATCCAATCAAAATTTACTGCTAAACTCGATGCATCAGCAGGAATTACAAAATCCTTATAAACATGAGCTACTTGAGCTCCACTAAAATTGTATGTATGTGTTCGTCCAAAATTTTCACTGATATATAGTGCTTTTTGACTTTGATTATGCACTGCATTCCCTACAAACCATTTATTTACAGTCCCATTCTTTTTATACTCAAAGTTAGTCACTCCTTCAAAATCTTCTGTATAAGGTAAAGTAACTGGTGTCATGTCTGTAGCCAAAATAACAGGTCCCGTCCAAGCACTTTGATCATCAGTTCCACAATTAGAGCGAATCCACACTAGATATTGTGTTCCTGGATTTAAGTTGTTAAAAGCATGCGTTGCAGCTGTCACATTCGTTGTAGGTGCTGTAGTCGCTATTGGGCTCTCAGCTCCTTGTGTAATGTATAAATCGTAAGAAGCAGCTGTTCCAGTCCATGTCACTGTTCCACCTGTAGTAGTGATATTACTCGTTTGTATAGAAGTAGCCGCCACATCTCTACAAGTATATTGTTTTATTTTCAAATTATCAATTGCCGCAGGAGGCTGTGTTCCACCACTACCATCTTGACGCCATTCAAAAACAACACGCATGGTTTGTCCAGCAAAAGCTGTTGCATTAACAATGACATTTTCATTTAAAAATACATTATTTCCATTATATGCTGAACGCCCTACTCTTGTACGATTTGTACCAGCCGTTACTTGAGTCCCTGCTGTCGGTGTAAAATTAACAGGTACCACCCACACTCTAAAGTAATCTACTTCCGATGTTTCTCCAACACAACGCCAGTCAAAATTCATCACTAATTCGGTCGTTCCTGCTGGAATAGTAAAATCTTTAAAAGAATGAGACACCTGAGCACCAGCAACTTGATATTCATAAGTAGTTCCATTGTCTTTGCTAATGTACAATGACTTTGTTCCACCATTACTTACCGCTGTTCCAATATGCCACTTATTAGTCGTATCATTTGTATAACCATACGCTACCTCTGTTTCAAAATCTTCTGTATACGGAATTGCTACGGGTACTAAACCTGTACTCACATTTAACCCAGCCCATAAACTTTGATCAGTATCCGAACAATGTGAACGCAACCAAATATAATACTGCGTCAATGGTGTCAATCCTTCGAATGTATGTGTTGTTCCTGTAACAGGAATTACCGTTGCATCTGCTGCAGGTCTATCTGGAGTTGTTCCAATGTACACATCGTAATTGGTTACTCCAGGAGCCGCTGTCCAATTTATTTGTATGCTGTTTCCTGTCAAAGTACCTAATGTCAATGCAGTTGGTTGGTTACACGTAACAACTGCTACAGTCAAATTATCAATTGCTGCAGGCGGTTGATTTCCTCCACTAAAATCTTGTCTCCACTCGAAAACTAAACGCATTGATTGTCCTGCGAAAGCAGAAGCATCAAATACGATATTTTCATTTACAAAAGTCGCTTCATCATTATATTCTGCTCTTCCTAAACGAATTCGATCAGTTGCAGCTGTAATTTGTGTACCTGCAGTTGGTGTGTAAGAAACAGGCACTGCCCATACTCTAAAATAGTCATATTTAGTAGTTGTAAATCCTTCCCCTTTACAACGCCAATCAAAATTAATATTAATGTTTGTAGTCCCTGCAGGTATTGCAATATCTTTAAATGCTTGAGATACTTCTGCTCCATCCGGGTTATATTCATTAGTCGTTCCTCCATCTTTACTAATGTATAAAGACTTTGTACCTCCATGATTCACTGCAGTACCAATATACCATTTATTGTTGGTATGGTTGGTAAAACCAAAGCGTACATCTTCCCCTTCAAAATTCTCTGAATAGGGTAAACTCATTGGTATCAATCCCGTCTTAATAGCTAAGGGGCCAATCCAAGAACTTTGCTCTGTATCAGAGCAGTGTGAACGCACCCAAACGTAATATTGTGTTGATTCTGTCAGTCCTTCAAATGTATGTGTAGTCCCCGTAACAGGCACTACAGTAGCATCTGCTGTAGGTGTTGTACTTGTAGTACTTAAATATAAATCATAATTTGTCACTCCAGTTCTAGCTGTCCAATTCACAGTAAAACTAGTCCCTGCATTAGCTTCTGAAACTAAATTTGTAGGTACCAAACACGTAATCTCTGGACCAAATGTAATTTTCAAATTAGGACGCTCTGCTGTTGCCGATAAATTCGTTGTAGGTGCAGTTGTATCTGTACCTGCTTGAAAATGCATATTTGTAGCAGCCGTTGCTTTAATCTTTAATCCGTTGACTCCATCATTATTTCCACTTCCTCCAAAATTGGTTTCTACCAATACCAATAAATTCTTAACTCCTCCCGTATAATTGAAAGAAGTATGCAAATTAATTGTATTATATCCAACGCTTCCAGGAATAAATCCTCCTTCATACACTACCACAGCTCCATCAATAAAGGAGTTCCAATTTCCAGCAACTAAAGCTTCTGACTCTACTTCTTTTAAATAGATCTTAACAGGTCTATCTCCTTTAATCTCTCCGATATCCCAAGCAAGTTTATTGATAAAACCTACTTGGTTTATTTCAGCAGATGTATAAAGTGCTGCAGAACGCGAATATCCATGATAGCTGCTCAAGGGCTGCCTCATAGAAACTGTACCTGTGCCAATCGTAACCTCTTGTCCATAAGTAAAAAATATACTCAGCAAGAAGCAGAATAACACTGTAATTCTTTTCATACGTTTTAAGTTTTAAGTTAGTTATCGTCAAATATAGAATTTTTTTATACAAAGATTAACAAAATTAAGCCTCTCTGCGTCGACAAACCCTTAGCTACAGAGCTATTTTATTGGTATTCATTTAAAATAACAAATAACTAACCTTACTTATTCTTTTTATTTAAGTTAAAAAATTATCATCATAAATCATAAGCCCCTAAAATAATTAAAAAATAGTTTTTTTCACAAATTCGTATAAGTTCTCAGAAATTCAATCATTTAACCTTATTATTCTTCTATCTATAAGAATAAAAAAAAGTCCCTACCACATAAAGTGGTAAGGACTTCTTAAAATATACTAACTTAATACTTAAAACTCTAATTATTTGAGGATTACAAACTCACTACGTCTGTTGATTGCGTGCTCTTCTTCTGTACAATTCGCTTTACAATCAATCTTCGGTACACTTGGTCCGTAACCTTGTGACTCTAAGCGGTAAGCTTCAATGCCTTTTGACAACACATATTGAACCGTCGTTTTCGCGCGATTCTCTGATAACTTCTGGTTGTACGTCGCACTTCCGCGGTTATCCGTATGAGAACCTACCTTGATGCGCATCTGTGGATTGCGCTTCATTACTTTCACCAACTTATCCAACTCGATAGAACCTTGTTGGGTAATGTTGAAACGGTCAAACTCGAAGTAAACATCACCTAAGATAATCTCGTCTTTAGTCACAATTACCTCGATCGGACGCAAGCCTACATTAACTAACTGACGACCTCCCTTGCGGTTCAAAGGTACTTCTACAGCCTTCCCTTCAAAGTCATCCATGTCAACTTGTAAGTGGTAAAATTTCCCACAATCTACAACATATTCCACAATACCGCGTTGATCCGTAAACTTCGTCTCAATCAAGTTCTTGCGATCGTCATAGATATCCACACGAGCTCCTGTTAAGATCTTTCCGGTGTCTTTGTGTGTTACTGTCACATACATCTCCGTATTACAAACTGGTTTCGCTTTATAGATATCATCGCGTCCAATGCGGTTCGTGGAGAAGAAACCGATGTCTTTTCCTGGGTAGAAAGAAAAAGCAAAATCATCTTTCGCTGTATTAATCGGTGCTCCTAAGTTCTTCGGCTCTGCCTGTGGAATAGCTAAATCTACTACGTAAACATCTAAACCACCAAAACCTTTGCGGGAATCAGATGCAAAATACAACTTCCCATCCTCTGAAATAAATGGAAACGATTCGCGACCTTCGGTATTGATCTGGCTTCCCATATTCACCGGTGTACCATAGTTACCGTCCTCATCAATATCTACTTTCCAGATATCCGTGCTTCCCATCGTGCCTGGCATATCAGATGAAAAGTACAATGTACGACCATCTTTGCTCACACTTGGGTTACTTACTGAGTAATCGCTACCGTTGAAAGGAACTGGTTCAAAATCCGTCCATTTACCCTTCTTCTTGGTCGCTCTAAAAACGCTAACCTTACCTAGCTTCACGAGTTTAGCCTTGTTCTTGGTGTACTTCCCTGCACGGAAACTCTCCGTAGCAAAGTACATCGTGTGACCATCGCCAGTTACTGTTGCAGGACCATCGTGATACTTCGTGTTCAACTCTGAAACTGGCTCTACATCATACAACGGGTCATCTGCATTTTTATACTTCGCTTGAAAGATATCCAAGTACCCTTGGTTATCCCATCCGTATTTTTTCTTAGACTTGTTGCCCTTGCGCGTAGATGCAAAATAAAGTGTATCACCTACCGTTAAAAAAGCTCCGAAATCATTTCCCTGACGGTCATTGATCCCCGATTCCTCAAAGGTAAACAACTCCTCTTGCGCGCGTAAACGAGGAATGTAATCTGGCTCACGCATAAAAGCAATCGCACGTTGATCCTCCGGGTTGCGCTCTGCGAATTTACGCATCGCAGCATTAGAAGAATCATAACGACCACTTGCCTTAAGCATCTGAGCATAGCGATAGTAAAGTTCCGAATCTAAACTCGGATCCTTCTCCAAAGCCTTCCCGTAGTACTTTGCTGCTTCTACTGTATTGAAGATGTTGTAATAACAATCAGCCAATTGTAAATAAATATAATTATCTGTCTTCGCACCGCGAATTAGCTTCTGGTATACTTTTGCCGCATCTACAAACTCATAGTGCTTGTAGTGATCATCGGCAATCTCTAAGGGAGTTTTGATCGGCTCCTGAGCACTCATACTCTGAGTAGCTAAGAATCCGCCCAATAACAGCGCTAAATAAACCTTTCTTATTTTCATTGTATTCTTTTTATGCTATTAGAAATAACGAGATGAACTTGACACTTTCTTAGACAAGAAGATATCATAAAGCACCATAAACTCATGAGAGCCTTTAGCCACTTTGTTGATATCAGAGGTGATGTAATCATACGCATAACCCACGCGCAATTGTGGAGTAACACGGTAGTTGATCATACCCCCAACAGCATCTTCTAATCGGTAACTAACCCCTGCCTCAATCTTGTTCAAATACATCACGTTCATGTTCAAGTCAAAAGAAACGGGTGAGTTCAACGCGTATTTGATCATGGTCGAAGGTTTCAACTTCCAATCTTGATCCAAATCAAAGACATAACCCCCATTCAAATACATGTGAATCTCGCGTTGTCCAAAGTTCTTCCCATCGTAGTTCAAATAGTATTCTTTTATCATATTGGGTACTCCTAAACCGATAAAGTATTTATCCGTATAGTAGTACGCTCCAATACCTGCGTTGAAAAGCGTAGACTTGCTATCCTCTCCAAATGCAGGGTCATTGGGATCAATGGTATAACCATCTCCAATATCAGAAAACAAATTAGAACTGTGAAACGTAGCTCCTGCTTTGATACCCAAGGCTAATTTATGAACGCCACCTAACTCCAAAGTATAAGAAAAATCTCCGTAAATATTGTTCTCCGTAACAGGACCTATGCGGTCATTGATAAAAGACAATCCAACACCAACTTTCTTACCTACACGACTGTTGATGAAAAAAGTCCCCGTTTCAGGTGCTCCATCAAAACCAGCCCATTGTTTGCGATACAAAGCTCCCATAGAAACAGCATCCTTAGATCCCGCATAAGCCGGATTCACAACACTCATATTATACATATACTGCGTGTATTGTGGATTCTGTTGGGCTTGCACTTCTAGGCAACTAAGTAAACTCAGCACTCCTAATGTTAAATATATTTTCTTCATATACG
>NZ_LROZ01000034.1 GCF_001549985.1 Myroides odoratus
GCAACCGGTAGTAATTAGCTGGGATGCTTTAGGAAATACAAAAATCAAATCGTTTGTAGCAACGGATGAATTCTTAACGATCACTGATACAGAGAACAATGTGTTCGCTGTGAATATGGATGACTTAGGAAAAATCATTGCCAACAACGATGTATTTGTAACGGAATTGGTGGATAACCAAGAGTTCATTACCAAGTTAGGAAACAAGGTAGAGTTCATCGAGCAAATCACCAACAACAGCGAGTTCATTACCAACATCATTGAAGAATTAAAAGGTACGTATGGTAACGTGGGTTACGATACCGTAAACAATACATTCTTCTACTATGATGAGAACAAGCAACCAGTAGTAATTAGCTGGGATGCTTTAGGAAATACAAAAATCAAATCGTTTGTAGCGACGGATGAGTTCTTGACGATCACCGATACAGAGAACAATGTGTTCGCTGTGAATATGGATGACTTAGGGAAAATCATTGCTAACAACGATGTATTTGTAACGGAATTGGTGGATAACCAAGAGTTCATTACTAAGTTAGGAAACAAGGTAGAGTTCATCGAGCAAATCACCAACAACAGCGAGTTCATTACCAACATCATTGAAGAATTAAAAGGTACGTATGGTAACGTGGGTTACGATACCGTAAACAATACATTCTTCTACTATGATGAGAACAAGCAACCGGTAGTAATTAGCTGGGATGCGTTAGGAAATACAAAAATTGCAACTTTTGAAATAGATGAAGTAAAAGATGTATTAATTATTACAGATACAGATGGTGGTAATTTTGCAGTTGCGATTAGTGATTTAGGAAAAATTATCGCTAACAACGATGTATTTGTAACTAATTTAGTTGATAACCAGGAGTTTATTACCAAGTTAGGGGATAACCAAGAGTTTAAAACGATTATAAAAGGTAATTCAGCAACGTCAGCAGTAACATTAACAGATGGAACAGTGAATGTAGAAGCAGTGAAAGCTGGGTTTACATTTAATAATGGTAAAGATCTTACTACAGTTGAATTTGCAGAAACGTTAACTGCAATGGAAAAAGGAGCGGATGCAGCAGGCTTAATTGAGTACTATTTTGTGGATGAAACAGGGAATCATGATGATGTTATCATCCAAGTGACACAAGATATTATCACAGATTTCGAGAAAATCATCAATGATAATACTGTAAAAACGTTGTTACAGCAGTTTATTTCTTCAGCTACAGGAGATGTTTCTGTGGTTCGTGATACAGCAGGAGATATCATTATTAAAACAACGACGGATGCGTTTAATATCTCTGATGAAATTAGAGCACAAGAAACGAATACAACGTTGACTTCTTCTGGTTCAGGTGTTTATGTGTATAAAAATGAGGAAGCTATTAAGACTAATGGTGCAGGAATTACAATCAATGTAGTGGCTGATGTTCAAAATAACTTCCAAGAGATTATTGATCATACCAATGTACAGACTATTCTGAATGATTTTATTACTCAAAATGTTTCTAACATTGAGGTAATTACTAAGCCAAATGGAGATACCGTTTTTGTAATTTATGAAGGAGGAGTGAAGAAAGAAGTGAACATTACAGAATTAATCAAAGACAATTCATACGTTGCTTCTTTAGAAATCACAGATAAAACAGTAAATGCTGAAGGTGTACAAGCTGGTTTTTCTTTTAATGATGGAAAAAATGCGGTATCAGAAGTTTTTGCAGAAACACTAACAAGTTTAAGTAAAGGTGTAGATGCAGCAAATAAGATTGAATATTCGTATGTAGATGAGACTGGAGTAGCTGCAAATACTAAGATTACAGTTACACAAGACATTATCACAGATTTTGATAAAATTCTAAATGATAATACTGTAAAAACGTTGTTACAGGAGTTTATTTCTTCAGCAACAGGAGATGTTTCTGTAGTGAGAGATAATAATGGTGATTTAGTTATTAAAACAGCGACGGATAGTTTCAATTTAACAGAAGAAATAAAGAGTAAAGAGACTAAAACAACCCTTACTTCTGTGAAATACCCAGTATATGTGTATTTAGATGAAGTTAATGGAGAGTTGTTAGAAGTACATGAAGAAAGAGAACGTCCAGGTGAGACTTATGTAAGAACGTATGATGCAACGAAGTATGTTTATAACAATGAGGCAAATGAGGATGTAGAAATAAAAGGAACTGACTTATTTGGTGCAACAGGCGGAAATAGTTTAGAAACAGTTACTTCATTGACCTTAGAGGAAAATTATGCAGGTTTAGGGAAAGCTTTAGTGTATGAAAATGAGGAAAAATCAAAAAGCCCAATTTACCTAAAGGATATTTTTGATAGCTCAGAAACCCTGACAACATTAGAAATGAAATTAGATAACCGTGAGTTAATCTATACAGATGAAGTGAAGAATAAAACAATTCTATCATTCAATGACCTGGTTCAAGAACCTTGGTATACTGGAAGTGACGTTCAAGCAACGAAAAATGATCAGGATATCTATACCATGGGATGGGTAGGAATTGGTTACAAAACAAAATCTACTGCACCAAATGAACGATTACGAGTGAACGGTAGTATTACGGCAACGAATAGTTACTATGCGGATTATGTATTTGAAAATTATTTTGATGGTTATTCTTCATTGAAATATGATTATACATTTAATGACTTAACCACAGTAGATAGTTATATCAAGACTAATAGACATTTACCAGGAATTACTCCAATTAGTGAATTAGAAAAAACAGCAACTGGTTATTCGTTTAATGTATCAGAATTGTCAATTCAGTTATTAGAAAAAACAGAAGAGTTGTTCTTGCACGTAATTGAGCAGAAGAAGGAGTTAGATCAAAAAGCGGATGAAATTCAAGAGCTTAAAAATGAAGTAAGAGATTTAACGGAGCGTTTAGAAGCAATTGAAGCGCTTTTAAAATAATCAATTGTATAAGTCAAAATAGTTTATTGATGAAAAAATTAAATTTGAAATCTATTCAATATATAGTATGGATAATGGTAGCTATATTTTTTAATATAGCTACTGTATTCGGACAAACTAATCTTCATACAACAAAGATTAAGGATGGTTCCGTAGCCAATAGTGCTCAAACGGCGGCGCCGGCGACACTATTGGAATTAGAAAGTTCTACAAAAGGATTTTTGTTACCTCGTATGACAACGGTAGCAAGAAATGCAATTAGCATTTCTGATGTTGAGCGTGGTAATGGTTTAGTCATCTACAATACCGATACAGATTGTATTAATTATTGGAGTAGAGAAGGAAATCGTTGGTTGAGTTTATGTGGAACTTTACCTCCAGCTATTGTAGATTTGACAGAATGTAGCCGAATTGTATTAAGTGCATCAGGTCATAACTATCTTGAACAAGGAAAGTTTTTGAAAGATACAGATATCTTATATGTACAGTTAAATGTTCAAGAGTCAGGAGCTTATCACATTACAGCAACCCCCTCAACAGAAAATGGGTATTCATTTAGTAAAAGTGGAACCTTTAATGCTCCAGGTATATATACGATAGCGCTTGAAGGTTTAGGAACACCGTTGTTGGGAAATGAAACTCCGGGTGATTTACTAACATTTTCGATTAATGGGAAAATAAGTACACAATGTACAAATACTCGTATTCCTGTAAAACCATCGGATCTTAATTTTACAATCAAAGAGCCACAGAATGTTACAGCCGCTTGGAGTGCCTACATTGGAGTTCCATTAAATGCAAATGATAACAAAGTTACAATGGAAGTGAATGTAACTAGAACAGGGTTTTGGCGAGTACAAAGTAATACAGTGAATGGAATGTCTTTTAGTGGTTCTGGAGAATTTACTAGAGAGGGAAGTCAAAATATTGAAGTTGTAGGACAGGGTACTCCCAATGTTTCTACCCCTACATCAACTCCCAACGTATTTACATTTACTACCAATTCAATTAGCAATAC
Organism: Myroides odoratus; assembly: GCF_001549985.1. Lineage (GTDB taxonomy): Bacteria > Bacteroidota > Bacteroidia > Flavobacteriales > Flavobacteriaceae > Flavobacterium > Flavobacterium odoratum_A. The sequence goes on from NZ_LROZ01000034.1 coordinate 3,945, forward strand.
AAACCCTGTAAATGCAAAAGTCATGGTTCATGTTAAACCAGTAGCTTTTGAATTAGTTTGTGATGATACAAACAACAAGATTGAAATTAGAGGAAATTATCAAGAAGACACACAACTATCACAGGAAAATTCAATTTTAATTCCAGTAAAAGTGTTAGCCCCAGGGACAACTTCATTAGAATTAAAAGGACATTTTGTAGTAGGAAATACAACAACTCCAGTTAGTTTTAAAGCGAATAATGTCAATTTATCCTTTAATGCAAATAGAAATAATATTCAATTTGTTACGCTTTATCCAGAAGCTGTAAGAATTCCAAAAGGAACAACAGCAATTAAATTCACGAATTTAACACCAGGAACATCAGCTATTTGTACAACTTTCCCTGAAATTACAGTGGAAGTTCAGCCAATCCGTTATAGTGTATTATGTCATACAGTTCGTGTACAAGGATCTTATTTAGTAGATGCAAATCATGGATCAGGTAATTATATTGAACTTCAAGTAAATGTGGATTACCCTGGACCATATACAGTTACAACCAATGAAGTAAATGGAGTTAGTTTTGTTGCATCAGGTACTTTTACAGGACAAGGACAACAAACAATTCGTCTAGTACCAACAGCAAAATATACAACAGGAGGTAGTTTAAATTATACGATTACAACAAACAGTCAAGCTGGAACCACCACTTGTTCAGCGATGGTAGATGTTCGCTTTAGAGATATTGTAGTATTGCGTTTAGGTTCAGATAGTTATGGGCCTTCTACATCAAATACGTATGCAGGAGGAGCTATTTTAAATAGTAGAGTAAACTTCGGACCAACTGGAAAAGTAAAAGTAAATAATATTAGAATTTTAGATACTTTTTTACAAGGAGAAAGTCTACGTAACTATATCAGTTCAAATAAAGTAGATATTATTGTCAATGTCATTGGATACAATGCCACGCTTGCAACAAATAATGTGTTATTAGATTTTGTTAGAAATCAGAAAGGAGTATTGATTACTGGAGATGAAAATACAGTACATACAACAACGAAAAGCTTTATTGAAGCTCTAACATCAAGTAGTGGAATTACGTATAATAGTAGATATACAATGGTAAATCCAGTATTAAGTAGTGCAAATAATGATCCTATTATTAATGGACCTTTTGGAAACTTAAGTGGGAAATATCTTGGAAATGATGCTACGAATGGATGGTACTATAGCAATTTACCAAGTAGCATAGTTCCTTTAATTACAAAACAAAATGATGCTTCATCAGTTTGGGCTTTGAAACATAGAGATTTAGGTTATGTGTTTGTAGGAGATGGAGGATGGTTTGTAGGAACTGCAACAAATACTAGTACAAGTATTTGGCCTTCAAGATATTTGGCAGATGGAACACCGGTAGCAAAACCATATTATCAAGGAACTGAAGTGTATAATAGTGTATTATATGCCAATGTGATGGCTTGGGCTATTGAATATGTGAAAGAAAATAGACACTAATTAATTAAAAAGAAGCTGAAACATATAAAAAGTTTCAGCTTCTTAAATCAAAAAAAAGAATGCATATGAATTTTGAAATGAAACAATATAACTTATTGTATTATGTATTACTAGCTGTCTTTTTTAGTGTAACTACAAGTAATGCACAAAATCTAGCAGATAATAGAGGAATGAAACTGGATGATAAATCAGTAAGTTCCCCTAGCAGTGATATGTTGCCTTTTAGTATTTTGGATTTGAGTTCCGTAGAACGAGGGTTTTTACTTCCCAAATTGACAACAGAAGAACGAAGAAACATTCCAAAAGCTGATTTACAGCAAGGATTAATGATCTATAATACAACTATTGATTGTATGGAGTTCTATAATGAAACTCGTGATAGATGGTTAAACCTATGTGGTGAAGTAGAGCCAGCGACTTTCTTGATTCAGGATAGTCAATGTGCAAAGATTCGCATTGAAGGGAATTACTTTGAAGGCGTTTTTTTAAGAGAAAGAGCCAATGTTCTTTTTGTAGAAGTAAGTGTTTCTACACCAGGTACATATAATGTAGAAGCAACGGCTTACAATGGAAGTAATCCTAACGGATATGCTTTCCAAGGATCGGGAATCTTTCCTGAAGCAGGAAATTACCACATTGTGCTAAGAGGTTCAGGTACTCCTTTACAAGGATATGTTAGAGATGGAAATGGAGCTCCAACAAGTCAAGGAGATACAATAAAATTTATTTTAAATGGAAAAGAATCTAGTTGTACGATTTACAATTTTGTAGAAAAGGAATCTTTAAAATATAAAATTGATAGAATTGATCCAGTAGGTAAATTTTATACCGGAGTGCCCTTAACGAATGCCAAAAGTGGAAATTTAGAAGCAACACTTGTCAATATAACGATGGGCGGAACGGTAGAGATTCACACCGTAGATAATAATGGTATTAGCTTCTCAGGAAGACATACGTTGACCAATGCTGAAATTGCTTCAAGAACTGCTAAAGTTGTTCTTCGTGGAGAAGGTACTCCTGCAATACCAAAAGATACACCTTTAAACTTTTTTACGAATTCACATGTTCAAGTTGAAACAGGACAGCCTGTAGAATTTTTTCCTTACGCTGTGAAAATAGAACCTTTACTAGCAGTCTTTATTTGTAGTAGTGATACGTATCCAATTCGACATGAAGGTGTTTTTGAATACAATACCGTTTTAACGGATGCAAATAAAATTCACGTTCCTTTCAAAGTAGTGGCTACAGGCCGTGGAGAAGTATCTGGAACTGTAGAAATTACTGGAACAGGTTATGGTCAGCAAACTGAAAAAATAGAATTTACTTCAGGAAAAATTGATTTTGAATTTAATAATCTAAGAGACGATGTTCAAAATGTAGTATTAACACCTAAAAGGGGAACTGGAAAGCCAACTGTTGGTAATAAGGATATTACAGTAAAAATAAAAATAACGTCAAGAGGTGCACATGAGTATGACCCATCTTACCCAATTGAGGAAAGTAGTCTAGAAGGATGTAACTATAATATTCCAGTTACAGGAGCTCCTGTAATCTATGAAATGAGAGATGTTAGATTGTTTAGTAAATTTAGATCTATAACACAATCAGGAAGCCCTTATTACATTACGCCAAAAACGAGAATGCCTGAGGCAGGAAGTGAGGAGTTTAAGTTGAATGTGACCCTAATTCCTCAAACATCTGGAGAATATGAAATTAGAACGAATACCTTAAATGGGGTTTATTTCTATGGAAAAGGAATTATTGAGGAGAGTGATGTAGCTAATAGACGAAAAGAAATTTCTCTTAAAGCCTATGGGAAATCAGAAAGAGATTTACCTAAAATACAAGCTTTATATACACTAACTGGAAATAGTGAAGTTCCTCAAAGTACACCAGCAAGTGTGTATGTTGATTATGTGTATCGTCCAATGCGAATGTATTCTATAGGTGGAAGTGGTGAATCTTGGCACCCAGGAGGAAACAATGGTTGGAGTTTCTCTGGAGGACCTCGATTAGTTCGATCTTTAAGCAATTTCTCTTGGAATGGGGTTGTGCGAATTGATAAATTGAATTTTGTAGGAATATCTAACCCTCAGTCAGGTGAGAATGCAAATACTTCTGGAGATATGTCAAATGTTAGCAATGCAGCAACATTCAGAAACCGATTGACTCAAGCAGATATGGTATTCATTGGAGGTTATAATAGCTCAAATTTCATAAAACAAGACACCCAATTATCCTTTTTAGCAGATTATGTAAAACGCGAAAATGGAGTATTGATGTATGGAGAAGGGAATGATGTGTATATGAGAAGTTTCTTCCAAAAATTAGGCTATAATATTTCAACTCAGGATTATTCTAGATCTGCAGTTAGTAGAGTCGTATCTTATCCTGGAACAGCAAACCCATTAATTTTAGGGAATAACTATTCTTATTTTGGAAGTACTTATCAAAATATTTCTTTACCAGGCCGTAATATTAGAAGTGGAGGTTCAGCTTCGACATTTAGTATTACCAATTTGCCTTTTGATTTTGAATCTATTGCCTATAACGGAACTAGCAATTTAAGTTTTGCATATGTACACAAAACATTAGGATTTGTTGGAGTAAATAACTCTGTTTTTATGGGAGGATATGTAACAACAGCAGGAATTAATACAACAGCGGATTATTATCCGATGAATTCAACAATAAATGGTGCACCTTTAGTAGGAAATGATACCTATAATGCTTGGTTCTTACTGAATCTTGTGCATTGGGCTATTGACTACGCACAGGAACATCAACCAAACGTAGTGAAATAGTAAGAAATGTAAATTAAGGAATCCGAATGTTTTTAAATCATTCGGGTCTTCCTTTCACTTAAGTAAGAGATATGATGAAGAAAATAATATATACAATATTGCTATTTGGGTACGGTAACATTTTGCTTTATGCTCAAGAAGTAGAAAATAAAATTGTCAATGAAGGAGTACTCTCTGTATCTTCAGAAGGTTTAGTTTCCTTTGAAGGTACCTTTGAAAATCAAGTATCTGGAGATGTCACGAATGATGGAACTGTGCTATACTATCATGACTTTATCAATGATGGAGGGTACGGTTTGACTAAGGAGAGGACTACTTCAACTACGATTTTCACAGTTGAAGGTATGCCGACAACCGCGAAACAAATCAAAGGAAATGAGATTGCCTCCTTTTACAATGTGATTTTTGATAGTCCAGTG
>NZ_LROZ01000035.1 GCF_001549985.1 Myroides odoratus
TTTGTTGAAAACATAGCAATGAATCAAGATTTCATTACCAAACTTGGAGATAATAACGAATTTAAAACAAAAATAGAGACAATCATCTCAAATAGTATAGTTGATTATTCAAGTACAGAGACAATCAAATCAGAAAAATGGATTAATGGTGAACAAATTGCTCAGCGAGTGTTTAATGTTGTATTAACAACTAATACAAATATCATAAGTATTAATAGTGATTTTGCTAAATTGATTTTAAATGCTCGTTTGATAAGTAAAAGTACTAATTCAATTACTGAGGGAGTAGTTGATAAAGAAGTAATAGGTGGAAATACAGTTATCACTTTAGGTATACCTGGATCATTTACTTCTCTTCATCCAAACGGGGAGTATTATTTAATATTAGAGTATGTTAAGTAATAATTTAATTAGATCTATTTGTTTTCAATTAAATTTTTAAAGACAAGTAGGATTTTGGATGTCAATTACGATAAATTACGCATCTATGATGGTACAGATCCGATTGTGAAAACCAATATCAGTAATAAATTTTCAGGTAACGTAGGAGCATGGGTTTATTTATACTCTGATAAAGCGTATGTTGGATTATCCGTTCCAATGGTCAAATAATATTAAAATGATAATGATTATCAGGTGATTAAAGAAAAAATTTACTTTTAAACGATCGAAGGCTATGTTTTTGAATTGAATCTGAAGATTCAATTCAAACCTACTGCTTTAGCGGAAGTAATGACTGGTACCCTTTATAAGTGGATTTAACACCCAATTTTTTGTTTTACCAAAAGTGCACCCTTGGAGTAGCCTATCGTGGGATGCTTCTGTTAGTGGATTGGCAGGATTCCGAGTTACTGATAGTTTGTTTTTAAGGTATACGTATGATGTGGATACCAGCCAACTATTCAGCTACTATTCGATTTCCTATCAGATTTTTATGAAGTTTGAATTATTTAATAACAAAAGAAGAAGAGTGGCTCCTCGCTTCTTCTAAAGACAAGCATATATGGTTAGAAAATATATATTTAATGGCGTCCTGCTTTGTTTACTATTTTTAAGTATAAGTAGCTTGGGACAAAATAGAAAAGAGGGCACAGCCGATCGGAACTACGATACGTATGCCTATATTGATGCAATTAAGGTATATGAAATGATGGTTCAAAAAGGTGAGACAAACGCATCTGTTTTGAGTAAACTAGGTGATTCTTATTACTTCAATGGCAAGTTTGCAGAAGCTTTTAAATGGTATGACGAATTGTTTCAAGGTTCTTATGCCGATAAGAATATAAGTATTTTAGATAAAGAATACTATTATCGCTATGGGCAAACACTAAAAGCGATGAATTATATTGAACAGGCCGATAAAGTGCTGCAAGAGTTTGCCAGTCTTCAGCCTTCGGATTCTCGCGCCCAGTTATTCATTTCCCATGAAGAATTAGTGGATCAAACCCTACCAGAGTCTCGTTTTACCTTGGTTAATTTATCGACCAATAGCAAGCATTCGGATTATGGGGCTACGCTTTTAGACAATCGATTGATTTTTACTTCTTCTCGAGAGAGTGTAGCAATGAAAAACAAGGTTCATAGTTGGACTAATCAACAATACACCAAGTTGTATTCGACCACTATCAGTGAAGACGGTAGCTTTAGTGATCCTGTTTTATTCGCCAAGGAAATTGCTTCTAAAGAGCTAAATATGGGAACTGCTATTTTTACAAAAGACGGCAATACGATGTATTTTACCAGTAATAATGGTTCGGTACGGGGTAGCAAACGCGCTCAATATAACGAGGAAGAATCGTCTTTGTTGAAGATTTACAAATCTCGCAAACAAAGCGATGGAAGTTGGGGAGCAGTGGAGGAATTGACTTTTAACGTAGAAAATTATAACACAGCTCACCCAGCATTAACCCCCGACGAAAAATGGATGTATTTTGTTTCGGATCGTCAGGGAAGTTTAGGACAATCGGATTTATTTCGTGTGAGTATCTATGAAACTGGGCGTTTTGGGCCAATAGAACATTTAGGTCATGAGGTCAATACGGCAGGTCGCGAGACTTTCCCTTTTATTTCGAGTGATTATATCTTGTATTTTTCCAGTGATGGTCGTCCAGGATTTGGAGGTTTGGACTTGTACAAATCAAAGATCAATCCCGATGGGAAGATGGGGGTGCCTGTTAATTTGGGACCAGATATCAACAGTTCTTTTGACGATTTTGGACTGTATATTGATACAGCCTCGAAGAAAGGGTTTGTTACCTCTAATAAAGCAAGTGGACATGGAGTAGATGATGTGTATTTGTTTGTCGAAAAACCGTGTTATCAAATCATGGACGGTGTGATATCAGATATCGAATCCCATGGTGGTATCCAAGGGGTAGAAATTACACTATACGACAAGCAGAACAAAGTTGTTGAAAAGGTGTATACCGATGAACAAGGGTACTATAGTGCTGAGAAGTTATTCTGTGGTCAGCAGTATCGTGTTCAAGTTAACAAAGAAGGATATTTTTCTAAGGAATTTGAAATAGACACTAACCGCGATGCTCAGCAACGCGTTAATATTCAAATAGAATTGATTGAGAAAGGCGATGATTTATTCAAGAAATTAAAATTATCACCAATCCACTTTGATTTTGACTCTGTAGCTATTCGTCCGGATGCACAGGTTGAATTGCAAAAGGTTGTTGACGTAATGCTTGAACATCCAAAATTGGAGATTGACGTACGTTCACATACAGATAGTCGCGGAAATGACGCATATAACATGGCTTTATCTGAACGTCGTGCGCAAGCTACTATCCAATGGATGATAAGCCAGGGTGTAGCGGCAAAACGCTTGACAGGTAAAGGATATGGCGAGAGTCAATTAGTGAATAAATGTAGCAATGGCTTAGAATGTACTGATGAACAACACCAAGAAAACAGACGAAGTGAATTTATCATTTTAGTTTTATAATTTTTTTACAATGTAGAGTTGCTTATTGCAATTTAACATTATATTAAAAAATGCTGTACATAATATAATCTTATCAGTATGATAATTAACTATTGTTTTTTACTTCGTTTATTTATTATGATTTTTTGTTTATCAAACTAGATAATTTAAATGATGCAGTGTTGATTTAAAAAGGTTGCTTTTAGTTGGTGACCTTTTTTTATAGTGTAGTTTTTTCTTTCTTTCTTATTAGTTTATTAAATACTGGTATAGATAAGTTTTGATTTGTTGTTGGGTATTTTTTATTTTTTATAAAATTAAAATATTAAGTTGTTTTTTAATAAATATTTTATAATTTTGAGTTAAATTTGAGAAATATTTAAAGTTTGATTAATCAAAACGACAGAAAAATAAAGGTGTTTCAAATAAATTTTTTAATAAAATAAGTTTTAAATCATAAGCTTTTGAAGTAATGTAATATGAGTATATTCTATCTATAATTAAGAAATAGGATAATTAATAGTAATTATTTACAAAGGAACAATATGAAAGCACGTAAAACTGGTTTAAAAAAATAGTAGGTTAAAAAAGTAAGTAATAAAAATAAATTGGATTTTAGTAACTAAATGTTTACTCTATTAAATAGAGTTAATTAGATTTTTAAGTATTTAATAATAGTTTTAAATATGTAATTAATTTTTTTTTTTTAAATATGAAAAATATAGAAAAATATCTTTTAAGATATATATTTATTGTTTGTGTTTTTACTTCTACAAATGTAATCGCTCAAACAACAGATGGAAATAAGGCTGAGCATGATAAAAAAATCACGGCTCTTTTTGCGTGTACTTCTTTAATTATTAATGATTTAAGTGGTAATGTTTATCATGGTAGAGGTATGGAATTTACAACTGATCAAATTATTACAAGTTTAACGTATTATCCTAAAGGACATGTATTTCAACATCAAGCCCCTGATAAAACACTTGGACTAAAATATGTAGCTAAGTATTCAATTTTAGCACTAACTGTACCAGTAAGTATAGTTGATAATAAAGACGCTATGGAGGGAATTAATGAAGAAGGTCTGTCTTTTAGTTTGAATATGATTACCAATTCAGCTTTGAAAGATATAAAATCTCATGATTATAAGAAATCGGTTCCTTTTGCTTCTTTTGGTGAATGGGGGTTAGCTAATTTTGCAACTGTGCAAGAACTAAAACAAGCAGTAAATGACGTAGCATTTTGGTCTGAAGAGTTGGCTTTGATAGGTGGATTGAAATCTCCTTTTCATTTTGCCTTTTACGATAAAAATGGAGGTAGTATTGTTGTAGAGGTATTAGATGGAGTTTTACAGGTTTATGATAATCCTACGGGGGTAATGACTAATGGTCCAGAATTCCCATGGCATTTAACGAATTTAAATAATTATTCTCATCTTAGTAATATAGACAAAGCAGTAGGCAAAATAGGAGCAATGACTTTGGTACAGCCAGATAGTGGTATTGCAACAAGTATGTTACCTTCTTCTTCAACTTCTGTAGGGCGTTTTGTTCGTGCGTTTTATTTTTCAACTTTTGCTAATAAGGTAAATGACCCAGATATGCAAATAGTAGAATTATCTCATATTATGAATAACTTTGACAGGCCTAAAAACATTACTATTGATACTATAGGAGAAGGAGAAAAATCAAAGGAATCAAAATATATGACAGAATTTACTGTTTGGACTGCTCTTTCTGATTTAAGTAGAGGAGAGCTTTATGTGCGATTATATAGTGATTTAAATTATAGAAAATTTACTTTTGATCAATTCAGAAATGAGTTAAAAACAGTATCAATTCCATTAAAATAAATAAGAACATTTTATTAATTTTTGACTATTTAGAATAATCAAAGAATAACATAAGAAAATCGGTGTAAGAATATTTTTATACGGATTTTTATATTATATATCTAATTCAAAAAATAATCAAGTGATTTTTATTCTTTAAATTAACTGTTATTAAATTCTTCTAACAATTTTATAACGTTCTGTAATAGCTTATAATTCATAACTGTTATTGAGAAGCAATAGTTATTGAAGCTAGATTAACTTATCCTGCAAGGGTGGTAATAGAAACATTAGAAAATCTAAAACAAGAACTAAGTACTCCAAAGTACATTAGATGTGATAAAGGTCTAGAATTTATCTCTAAAACCTTTATAAACTGGTGTTAGAAGAATTTTATAGAAGTTAAATATACTCAGCCTGGCAAACCAATGCAGAATGGATATATAAAGCGTTTTTGATTGACTTTTTCGAGATGATATATTAGATGTTTTTTACTTTAATGATATCTACCACTTACAAAGATTGGCTGATAAATGGAGAGAGGGCTACAATTTTAATCATCCTCATAAAGCATTAGGGAATAAATCTCCTAAAGAATATAAGCCCAGATTTAATGAAGAATTTAAGTTCTTCATTAAATTGAATATAACAAGAATTATTTGTCGAATGTAGAGGTGTCCTAAAATAGGGAAGCTTACAAGTTTAATTATCTATTTGTTTAAAAGTATACTTTACTATTTCTGAATAATATAATATTTAGTTTGGCATTCTATTTCTGAATTAAAAATACTCTGAAGAGATTTTATTAATCTTTGTAAGTTAGGATAATTTGATTATTGCAGATGAAAAATTCAAAATAGCTTTAATGAAGTCATCTTGACTTTTTAGTTTTGTAAAACTTTTTTAGTCCTATAACAATAAAAGCTATGAAGTTCAATGCCATCCAGCTGTAAAGTGTGGTTTCAAATCTATTTAGTAAAGAACGAAAGCTATCGGATCAAGCATTGGTTGTTTTAATAGCATATCTTTCTTTGTATAGTTGTTCATCAAAATAATCATCTACATTATCTTGCCCATTTCGTTTATTATGACAGAGGTTAGTTATTATTTCTTTATTACTAAACTTCTAAGAATCAAAACCAGCATCAGCATTAGTTAATCGTGTAGTTATATGCTCAAAATAGACTTCTATATCAAATAAATCATTGTGATTTCCTGCTATCGGTTTTGACATAGCTAATGGAAAACCTTGAAGATCTGTAAAATATAAAGAATTTGTCGTTTTACGTTTTTTCTACCTTGATAAGCTACTTGTTCTCCGCCTCTTAAAGCTTTAGTATGGCTTCCGTCTAAGTCTGTACTTGATAAATCAATAAGAGACTTATTCTTTTTTAATAATTCTGTCCAACAAGATTGCCATATACCCGCTTTGCACCAATTACGAAAATGACCAAATACTGTTTTATAACTTAATACTTCAGAGCTAAACAAAGCTTGAACTGGTAAACAACTCCATTGGATGCCTGTTTTTAGTTTGTACAATATAGCATTAACTATCTCATAAAGTGGAGCTTTTGATTTAAATCCTCTTTTGGGAAGTGGTAAATGTGGTACTATATCTAATTCTATGCTATACTATCTTTGTGGAGTACTNAATGTGGTACTATATCTAATTCTATGCTATACTATCTTTGTGGAGTACTTGGTACACGGGGTTATAGGTTTTGTTTGTTTAGCGACATAAAGTTCTATATCCACTTTATTATTTTACAAAATTCAAGAGAACTTCATTTAAAATATAATAAAAAAATACACTAAAATAATAAAATAAAAATATTCTATATGAATAGCCATTCTTTCTTCTAATTTAGAATATATAAACCCTTCTTTAACGGCAATATAAGTAATATCGGATACCCAAGCTTTCTCTGGTTTAGTTTGTGTAAACTCTCTATTTATAATATTGTCAACCACTAAATAATTGTGTTCAGAATCTTTGGTAATCCTATATCGTTATTTTTATTGTAAGTTGAGGATTAGCATAACGCTGTTTAAACTCGAAGTAAACTTCTGTAATAATGCGTTTTGGATCTGCTTTAGCTTGTCTGCTTTTATTAAAAGGAGAGCGTTTCCAATGATAATAACTGCTTTTACTTACCTCTAAAACTTTACACATAATCCCAATCGGAAATTCATGTTCATGATTAAATTTGAACAGGTAAATCATTTGCCGGGCTTTAAGAAAAGGGCTATTACTTTTTTTAATATTTCATGCTCTAATTCAACAGTAGCTAGCTTCTTTTTTAACTTTTTTATTCTTTTTTGTTCTGGAGTAAGCTTTTGTTTGCCATTGTCTGGAAAACTACCCTCTCCAAACTCTAGAGTATCTTTACACCATTTATATAGCAAAGTGGCTCGATTTCGAAGTTCACGAGCTAATTCTGATTTGTTTGTTTTTTCCTTAGCCAGTTTAACGACTTGCTGCTTAAAAGTAGGATCGTAAGTCTTTCTAATTCTTTCATAGTTCAAAGATAAGTATTTATGTTTTTAAAGGTTAATTTATTCTTAAAAACTGATTTTTATCATGTTTGGCATAGATTTTGTTTCTATGTTTTTTGAATGAATTTACAAGACTAATTTAGATTAAAATATTAAAAAAAACGTATTTAATAAAAATTAAAAACTGTCTGAATAATACACATTACTTATTGAGTATTCTGAAAATAAAAAGCTGTTAAAAATCGCATATTAAAGTCTTTTTTTTTAAAAAAAAAGTTCAATTTGAGGTTTTTTTTGTTCTTTTTCTCATTATGTTTTTTGTTTTAATTATTTATTTTTAAGTTATTTAGTTTATATTTTTAACATTAAAAATAATAATTTAGTAAAAATATGCTGATATGTTTGAGATGTGTATAATTGAATTAGTTTTGTCTGAAAATTAGAAAAATAACAAACAATGATTAAAAAAGTATTACCTCTTGTAGCACTTATGATAAGTGGTACAGCTTTAGCACAAATTGGAGTTGGAACTAAAACTCCATCAAATGCGGCTCAGTTGGATATTGTATCAACTGATAAGGGAATTTTAATTCCACGTGTAAGATTAGAGTCTCAAAATTCACAGAGCCCTATAATTGGAAATATAGAAAACGGATTATTAGTTTATCATAAAGGTAATGATCAATTATTGGAAGGTTTTTACTTTTGGCAAAATAATGTTTGGAATCAAATAATGAGCGATACTAGCTTTTTAGATAGAAAGAATACGAGCTTTGTTATTGGTAACAATCCTAATAAAAACAATGAAGAATCTTTGATTATTACTGATAGTCAAAATCATAGTGTATATCTTTCTGTTAGTGAAATCGCAAATAGCACCACATTTGTTACAAATTTAGTAGAGAATCAGGAGTTTATTACCAAGCTAGGAGATAACGTAGA
>NZ_LROZ01000036.1 GCF_001549985.1 Myroides odoratus
CCGTGCAGAAGCGAAAACCAAAGTATACGGTGATGCCGATCCTGTATTGACGTATACTGTATCAGGACTGAAAGTACAAGATCAAGTAGCTGCGAGTGTAAGAGGAAATCTTTCACGTCAAAGAGGAGAAAATGTAGGGACGTATGCTATTCAACAGGGTGATTTGCAAGTGATAGCAAATTATACGTTTACTTTTGAAGAAGCATTGCTTGCGATTACTCCTGCTCCATTAATTATTCAACCCGTTGCAGGTCAACAGAAACTATATGGAGCAACGGATCCACTATTTGCCTTTACAGTTACAGGTTTTAAATTCAATGATGGAATCAGAACGGCTTTAACTGGAAGCTTAGGAAGAGCGGCTGGAGAAAATGTCAATCAATATGCGTATCAACTAGGAAGCCTTCAAGCGGTATTTGCTAATTATAGCTTAACCTTGGATAATCAAGAACAATTTGAAATTAAACCCGCTCCTTTACGCCTGGTTGTGGAAGAAAATCAATTCAAGCGATTTGGAGAAGCTGATCCGGTATTGCGCTATCGTGCGGATGGATTACAACGCGGTGATTTTATCATACAAGCGGTTGTTGGACAATTGACACGTAGTGCTGGAGAAGCAGTGGGACTCTATGCTATAACGCAAGGAAGTTTGAGTGCAAGAGCCAATTATTATATTGATTCTTTTATTCCTGCCTCTTTTGAGATCAAGAAAAATAATATTGAAGGATTGACTTTCCCAGCTCAGCGTTTTGTGTATGATGGTCAGGTGAAACAACTACAAGTACAAGGAAATATACAGCCTCAGGCAACGATAGTATATACGAATAATAATCAAACACAAGTGGGACAATATACCGTTACAGCTACCGTTGATTATGGACCAAATTATGAAATATTGCGTTTACAAAGTATACTGACGATTGTAAAGGCGGATCAAGAGATAACATGGAATCAAGTATCGGAAGTAGTATTAGAAGATACGACTACTTTGCAATTGACAGCAAGAGCAAGTTCTAATTTACCTGTATCTTATACTATAGATGAGGCTGCTGATCGTGAAATAGCGGTAGTGGAAGAAACGGGGCTGTTGCGCTTTTTACAACCCGGTTTTGTGACGATAACAGCAAGTCAAGGAGGAAATACTAATTTTAATGCTGCAAAAACGGTATCACATACGATTGCAGTGAGTAGTAGAGATGCCAGTATTTGGGACTTAATCGTGGATGGTGTTTCCTATGGTAAAATAGCAAAAGAAGTACACCTTGTTTTAGGATGTGAGACCCAACAAGACGAAGTAACTTTTGCCGTTCATACTCAAGTTGGTGCAGAGGTACAACCGTCCAATCATTTTACACGTTCAGTGAAAGATTACGGTATATATGAACAAGTCATTACGGTTCAATCACCCAATAAAAAAGTAACAGAAACTTATAAAATTGTGATAGACAAGCGTATTCCGACAGAACATTTAGTGATACAAAAATACAACAATGTGCTTTTGGTGAACAACAACAAACAAACTAATGGAGGGTATGTTTTTCAAGCATATCGCTGGTTTAAGAATGGAGAACTGGTTGGGGAGAAACAAGCTTATTCTGCAGGAGATGAATATGGTACAACTTTGGATCCTCAGGCAACATATGAAGTAGAATTAACCCTATATAACGGCAAGAAAATAAGAAGTTGTCCTATCGTTATAAAAGGAAAAGCAACTGCAAATTGGTCGGTATATCCGAACCCCGTACAGAAAAGTCATTGGTTATATGTTCAGATGAAGGAAGAAAAACCAGGCATGGTGCACTATATCATTTACAACCTCAAGGGACAGTTAATTAAACGAGGTTCTTTAGAAGGCAGTGTGAAGGGAATAGAAATTCCAACCACAGTAGCTTCGGGTTCTTATTTCCTTATTCTGAAAACGGAAGATACCCAGGAAGGAGTTCAATTCATCATCCAATAAGGGGCGAAGATTATACGTCCCATTAGTTTTAAGTATTTTTAAAGACAGGGCAAATAGACATTTGCCCTGTCTCATTTCATTCTTAATACAAATGTAAAATACTGTGTGTTTCGCACAATTCTCCTTACCTTTGCAACTTAGTTTTTTAAATTATGAAAAGAGTAGTAGTAGGACTTTCAGGGGGGGTAGATTCAAGTGTTGCCGCCTACTTATTGAAAGAACAAGGATACGAAGTGATCGGATTATTCATGAAAAATTGGCATGATGATACCGTTACGATTTCGAATGAGTGTCCGTGGCTAGAAGATAGTAACGACGCTCTAATGGTTGCCGAAAAGTTAGGCATCCCTTTTCAAACGGTGGATTTAAGTGAACAATATAAAGAGAAGATTGTAGATTACATGTTTAAGGAGTACGAAAATGGTCGTACCCCCAATCCCGACGTATTGTGCAATAGAGAGATTAAGTTTGATGTATTCATGAAGATTGCTTTAGAATTAGGAGCAGATTATGTTGCAACAGGACACTATTGTAGAAAAGCGGAAGAAGAAGTGGTATTAGAAGATGGCACAACACAAACCGTTTATAAATTAATGGCGGGAGTGGATCCGTCGAAGGATCAATCTTATTTCTTATGTCAATTGTCTCAAGCACAATTGGCGAAAGCTTTATTTCCTGTTGGAGAATTGTATAAATCGAAAGTTAGAGAAATTGCTGCTGAAGCAGACTTAATTACAGCAGAGAAAAAAGATTCACAAGGATTGTGCTTCATTGGAAAAGTTCGTCTACCTGAATTTTTACAACAGCAATTAAAACCCAAAGATGGTTTTATCTATGAGATTTCCAAAGATGCCCCTGTTTTTTCAACTGGTAAAGCTGAGACTTATTCGTCATTGGAGGAGGAATTGTATGCAGAAGCGAAAGCTTTTCACTATACCCCTGAGATGGGTAAAAAAGTAGGGAATCACTACGGAGCACATTATTTTACAACTGGTCAACGTAAAGGATTGGATGTAGGAGGAACAGTGGAGCCATTATTTGTTATTGCAACAGATGTAGCTACTAATAGTATCTATACGGGCCAAGGTAATACACATCCTGGGTTATTTCATAAAACGCTATTCGTAAAAGAGCATGAAATCCATTGGATTCGCGAAGATTTACAATTGCAACCTGGCGAAACAATGCGAATCAAAGCGCGTATTCGCTACCGTCAACCGCTACAAGAAGCGACGTTATACAAAATGGAGAAGGGGATGTATGTGCGTTTTGATGAACCACAATCTGCTATTACAGAAGGACAATTCGTATCTTGGCATATCGGAGAAGAATTAATTGGTTCTGGCGTCATATCTAAAGTAGAATAAATACCAAACAAAACACATGGCACAAAATAGAATAACTGCCCTTTTGGGCATACAATACCCTATAATACAAGGGGGAATGGTATGGAATAGTGGCTATAAACTCGCTAGTGCAGTAAGCAATGCGGGAGGATTAGGATTATTGGGGGCAGGGTCTATGTATCCAGATGTTTTGAGAACCCACATTCAAAAGTGTAAACAAGCAACAGATAAACCTTTTGGGGTTAATGTTTCCTTGCTTTATCCAGATCTTCAGGAAGTGATGGATATCATCGTAGAAGAAGGTGTTAAGATTGTATTTACCTCTGCGGGTAATCCCAAAATATGGACTCCTTTTTTAAAAGCAAAAGGCATTACAGTCGTACATGTCATCAGTTCCTCTAAGTTTGCGCTAAAAGCACAAGAAGCAGGGGTTGATGCTGTTGTAGCAGAGGGTTTTGAAGCAGGAGGACATAATGGAAGAGAAGAAACTACAACATTGACTCTAATTCCGATGGTTACTGCCAAGGTGCAAATTCCTGTGATTGCTGCAGGAGGGATTGCAACAGGTCGCGGGATGTTAGCTGCTATGATTCTCGGAGCAGAAGGCGTGCAAATGGGAACCCGTTTTATCGCTTCTGCGGAAAGTTCGGCTCATGAAACCTTCAAAAATAGAGTGATTCAAGTAGAAGAAGGAGATACAATCGTTACGTTAAAAGAATTAGCTCCTGTTCGAATGATTAAAAATGAATTTTATCAAGGCATCGAAAATCTCTATAAGAAGGGGGCAGATGTGGAAGAATTAAGAGCCTATTTGAGTAAGGGACGATCTAAAAAAGGAATGTTTGAAGGCGACTTAGTAGAAGGGGAGTTGGAAGCAGGACAAGTAGCAGGGTTAATTCGCAGTATAGAACCTGTGGAAAAAATTATCTCAACCATTATGAGCGAGTTCAAAGAAGCTCAACAAAAAAAATACGATTTTTAATCGATTATCTCAAGTATATAAGACCCAAGAACACGTAAAAATGGATGGGATCTTTTATGATATTCTAAAAACCATGTGAATTTTAAATAAAAAGTTCGTATGGTTTTTTGCTATATACTAATAATCCTTTATTTTTATAGGAAGTAAAACAAAATAAAAAATCTACACACTACATATGAGTTATTATAAGATAGAAAACCTTGAACAGTATTTTAAACATTATAAAAAATCTGTACGAGAACCAAGAAAGTTTTGGAGTAAGATTGCGGAGGAAAATTTCGTATGGTATCAGGTATGGGATAAGGTTTTTCAATTTGATATGGAAGAATCTAAATTTGAGTGGTTTGTCAATGCTAAATTAAATATCGTAAAAAACTGTGTCGATCGCCATTTAGCAAAAAGAGGAGAGAAACCGGCTATCATTTTTGAACCGAATAATCCGGAGGAATCCGCTCAAATTATTACGTATAATGATTTGTTTAATCGCGTTTGTAAAATGGCAAACGTATTAAAAGAGCAAGGAGTTAAAAAGGGAGATCGCGTTTGTATCTATTTGCCTATGATTCCAGAATTAGCTGTGGCTATGTTGGCTTGTGCTCGAATTGGAGCGATTCACAGTGTGATTTTTGCTGGATTCTCTTCTTCTGCTGTAAGTAAGCGAATCAATGATGCAGATTGTCATTATGTGATTACATCTGATGGAAGTTTTAGAGGAAACAAGAGTATTCCTTTAAAACCAATTATTGATGAAGCGTTAAAATCATGTCCTTCTGTTGAAAGAGTATTAGTCGTACAACGTACAGAAGCAGATATTGAAATGATGGCAGGTAGAGATATTTACTTAAACCCATTGTTAGAAGCTGCTTCAACCAATCACGTGGCTCAAGTGATGGATGCAGAAGATCCGTTGTTTATCCTTTATACTTCAGGGTCTACAGGAATGCCAAAGGGAATGGTCCATACGACTGCAGGGTATATGGTACAAACGGCTTATTCATTTAAAAATATATTTGATTACAAAGACGATGATATTTTTTGGTGTACTGCAGATTGCGGATGGATTACGGGACACTCCTATATTGTGTACGGCCCACTGCTAAACGGTGCTACTACAGTAATGTTTGAAGGAGTACCAACCTATCCTACTCCAAGTCGTTTTTGGGATATTATTGATAAATATAAGGTAACCCAATTTTATACGGCACCGACAGCTCTTCGTTCTTTAATGACGGAAGATTACAAATATGTAAATGAACATGATTTATCGAGTTTACGTGTGATTGGTTCAGTAGGAGAGCCTATTAATGAAGAAGCTTGGCATTGGTATAACGATCACGTAGGTAAGAAAAAATGCCCTATTGTAGATACGTGGTGGCAAACAGAAACAGGAAGTATCTTAATTTCACCACTGCCTTTCATTACGCCAACGAAACCAACATACGCTACATTGCCTTTACCAGGAATTCAAGCGGTATTGATGGATGAGAAACGAAATGAAATTGAAGACAACCAAATTGATGGTTCGCTGTGTATTAAGTTTCCATGGCCTTCTATGGCGAGAACCATTTGGGGAGATCACCAACGCTATAAGGATACTTATTTCAGCCAGTTTCCAGGAAAGTATTTCACTGGAGATGGAGCATTGAGAGATGAGGTAGGGTATTATCGAATTACTGGACGTGCGGATGATGTGGTGATTGTATCAGGGCATAACTTAGGTACTGCACCAATTGAAGATGCAATTAATGAACATCCAGCTGTTGCAGAAAGTGCTGTTGTTGGGTATAAACACGACATCAAAGGAAATGCATTATATGGTTTCATTACGTTAAAAGTTGAAGGGGAGTACAGAGATCGTGAAAACGTGAAAAAAGAAATTAACCAGTACATTAGCAGTCATATTGGTCCAATTGCTAAGTTAGATAAAATTCAATTTGTTGATAGTTTACCTAAAACTCGATCAGGTAAAATTATGCGTCGAATTTTGCGATCTATTGCGGATGGAGAAACCAAAGATTTTGGAGACGTATCTACGCTAATCAATCCTGAAGTAATTGAGAAAATTCAGCAAGAAAAGTTGTAATAGACAGTAGGTAACCCAATAGTATAACGAGGTTCATTTATAAAAAGACAAAAACAGGAGGATTTACCTCCTGTTTTTTTTTACCTTTTTTTACTCCAATCGCGCGAGATTTTCAACTTGGTGTTTTTCGCTAAAAGAGATTTTTTTAGCCTGAATGTATTGTATTTCTGCGACTTTGTACTGTTTTTTACCCTCTTGCTATGCGTTTTTGACTTATAATGATGATATTTAGTGGTGTTTTTGGTTGTTTTTAGGGTGTTTTTTACGCTTTACTAGTTAATTTATGCAAAGTTACAAGGTGTGTTAATTACTTATTGTTTTACTTTTTTACTTATTTGAGGGCACTATTTCCTTTTTATTTATCGTTTTTTTGATGAAATCACACTTTCATTTTTATGAGAAATCTTTTTTTGAGAACATTTTATTGCGTATTAGTCGCGAAAGGAGGCTTTAAAATAGAGATAATTGAAAGTATCCTTTTAGTGTAATTATTAGTTCTTTGGTTTTTTGGTGTTTTTGAGGTTTTAATTATGTTTAATTTTAATAAAATGTTGATTAAAATTTATTAAAAATTGTAATATGATTAGAAAAGTTATTCCGTTAATGGCATTGTTTGCAACTGGTTTTGCAACTGCCCAAGTTGGTATAGGAACAGTAACTCCAGCTAATTCCAGTCAACTTGATATTGTCTCTGATAACAAAGGGGTGTTATTTCCAAGAGTCAATTTAAAAGGTGAGAAAGATAAAGACCCAATTGTAGGTGATTTAACTGAAAGTTTGTTTGTATATAATTTAGGTCTCGAAGGTATGCCTCCAGGTTTCTACTATTGGGACAAAGAAAAGTGGGTGCGCTTGTTAAACAATCAATCCTTTATTAATACGACAAACGAAAGTTTTAGCTTAATTAACGATCGTCTAACGATAACTGATTCAGAAGGGAATACAGTGTCTATGCCTTTAGATGATATTGTGAGCAATTCTAATTTTATAACTGAAATTATCAATAAACTAAAAGGGAAATATGGAAATGTTTATTACAATACCACAGACCATAAGTTTTATTATATAGAGGAGAGTGATGGAACTCATCATTTGATTACATGGGAAGATTTGAATACTACAAACGTAACGTTTACTTTAGAAGATGATTATTTAACCGTAACCGATCTTGATAATAGTTTTGTACGATTACACGTAGAAGAGATCGCTAATAACTTAACATTTGTAGATAAATTAATTGAAAATCAAAGATTTATCTCGGAAATAATCAACAAGCTGAAAGGCAAGTACGGAAATGTTGTTTACAATGCAACCGAAAACAAATTCTAC
>NZ_LROZ01000037.1 GCF_001549985.1 Myroides odoratus
GTAATTACAAAATGACCATATTCAATTTTATGATTACTATCAGTAATAGTACACACAAACAAATAACTATCCTTAGATACTTGGCGGTAATGTACTAGCGAGCTTAATTCGCTATAGACTGGAGTAGCTGTATTTAGAAATGTTTCTAAATTATCTAAAACTAATTTTTTACTTTGTACATCCTCTCCTTGGAGCTTAAAGAATTTCTCAATTCCTTCTAACAATCGATCCATGATAAAAACACCTGGCACAATAGGATAATTATCAAAATGTCCTTTGCATTGTTCGATTGTAAAAGAAGGGATTTGAATTTTAAAATAAAATGGCTCGATTAAATTCACCAGTACGTCCTCCTTTATTGGAGAACTTTCTGCAGGAATTTTTTCTGTATAAAAACTGCTGAAAACATCATTAAAAGCATTTTCATCAAAAATAACATATTCTAGTTCAGAAGTATAAAACAATTGATTTTGATTATTCAAAACATCTACTAAAACTTTTCCTTTACGCTTTGAAAATGAAAAAGGCTTAGCACAATACTTTAATCCATCCTCTACAATAGTACTATTGATTTTTCTTATTCTAATTTTTTCAGCTAAGAAAAATGTTTTAGAAGAAATATCCATGGCTGTCAATAAAGAGATACTTCCCAATGATGCAACTATTTGCCCTATCTCTTTGAATCCTCTCAATTGACTATCTGAGCTATTTGTAGTACTATACTCTACTGTAGATGCATTCCTTACCAAATTATCCATTGGAAATAAATAAGGGTAATTCTCCCCGATGTAGTTATATAAATGTTTCATATTACAACTAATTTTGTTTAATAATATACGTACAATCTATATTTGAATTTTCGTCATAAAAAGATTGAGGTACTTGTATTTCTATATCACTTAATTGAAGATAATCTTTGATTCCATCTAAAAAAGCGATTAAAGTTGGAAAGGTTAAATATTGATCAATTTTATATTGTTTAGCAGCTCTGTGATAACGATCAACACCTTTCAAATTAATCACAGCATAATCTGAAGTATATTCTTGCACCTGAAACTTGAACTCCGGACTCGAGGTGTAAATAGCAGATATAGCGACTAAAACCATTGACCTGCAATCTCGATCCATAGTAGCATCTTTAATTAATGCTTGCTCTGCTTTTGCTTTACCAAGATTGTAAAATAGTTTATCAGAGTGCAAACGTATTTTATCTACTCCATACTGCTCTCCTATGGAATGTAATTGCAAAGCATAGAATTGAGAGGTAATATTGGATAAATTAATCGCTAAATCTGATACGGTTGCAGGAAGATATAAGTCAATTAATTTCTCTTTAATCTCTTGTGAAGGATATTGATCATCTCCTCTTAAAAGACGTAATTCTTCAAATAAACTATTTTTTGCTTTCATTACTACATGTTTTATTGTTTTATTTTTAAGTTAAAAAAAATAATACTAGTAAAAATATAACTAAAAAATAATATTATAAATTAAAATAACTAAAAATAATTTACACAATAAAACATGTTAGCTAATTTTAGAGCAACCTACTCTTCTCTTATACCTATTACTTAATGCTATTAGTTGTTTAAATCTTAGTTTAAGTGACTTTTAAAAAGAGCTATGCTTTATTAACATTTAAATACCCTTTTATTAGAAGATAATAGTTAGTTTTACTTGTATTATTTAATTAAATAACGTTGAATACATCTATTGAAATAAAAAATAAAATTGAGACAATAACACTAATAAAAGTTGATCCTTTTAGACAAGAAATTCGAAAAACAAATCCTCATAAACACAATAATTACTTTGAAATTATTTATTTAAGCGAGGGAACAGGCTTTCATACAATTGATCAAACTGTATTTTCAATTACTACTCCTACAGTTTTTTTTATACGAAAGGAGCAAGTTCATTTTTGGGATATTACAAGTAAACCTAAAGGCTTTGTAATTCTATTAAAAAAAGAATTCTTGCAAACCTCATTAGATTATAAGTTAAGAGATCTCCTGTCCCAATTAAGTCATTTTACTTGCTTAAAAATAAATGATACCCAAAATATTAATGCATTATTTCAACTACTTGTATCAGAGAAGGATTTTACGGTAACAGAAGGTCTACTAAAAGCGTTATTGGCTAAGATAATAGCAAGGTCTACTCCTTTTTCTACTTCAGTAAATAAAAGCGATACGATCATCTTGTTTCAAGATTTTTTAAAGCAAACAGATAACTTACATAACAGTGTTGCCTATTACGCTCAAAGACTAAAAATTTCACCTCAAAATTTAAATAGCATCTGTCGCAAAGCACTCCAACAGTCAGCATCCGAAATATTGGCAGAACATATTATTGATGAAGCAAAAAGACAACTTCTATACTCTGAAAACAGTGTTAGTGAAATTGCTTACAACTTAAACTTTAATGACTCCTCTAACTTTACAAAATACTTCAAGCGCTATGTAGGCATTACTCCTAAAGCATTTCGGGAAATTTAAAGTACCATTCTTTTTTCAAATTCACCCTATTTTAGGTTCTAATTGTGACATATTTGTATGATTAAAAAGTCTTAAGATATGAATACCAAACAAGATGAAGTAAGTCTCAAAGAAATAGTCAAGGTCTTTACAAAATTAGGGATTATTGGTTTTGGAGGCCCTGCAGCTCATATTGCGATGATGAGAGAGGAAGTAGTTGTAAAAAGAAAATGGATGGATGAACAACACTTTTTAGATCTGCTTGGTGCTACTAATTTAATTCCTGGTCCTAACAGTACAGAAATGGCCATTCACATTGGCTATGACAAAGCAGGTTGGAAAGGTCTTATAATTGCCGGGCTATGTTTTATTCTTCCCGCTGTTTTTCTAACGGGTGTATTGGCTTATTTTTATAAAAATTATGGAGAATTACCACAAGTTCAACCATTTATCTATGGAATTAAACCTGCCATTATTACTATTATCCTTGGAGCTGTATTTCCACTAGCCAGAAAATCAATTAAATCCTTATTCTTAGCCTTTATAGGACTTATTGTCTTAGTAGCTTCTTTATTTGGGACTAATGAGATCATTTTAATGTTTGGAGCTGGATTTTTAGCTTATGTAGTTTTTTATATTAATACTACAAAGCGAAGTACCTTACAAAGTTTTCTTCCATTAACCTTCTTACTTACTATACAAAATACTCTTTTTACCAATACCAATATGCAGCTATTTTGGATTTTTCTTAAAATAGGGGCTATACTGTACGGTAGTGGCTATGTATTATTTGCTTTTTTAGATACAGAACTCGTGCAAACAGGTTTACTCACCAAAGAACAACTTATAGATTCTATTGCTGTAGGACAATTCACACCAGGACCTGTTTTCTCTTCCGTTACTTTTATTGGTTTTCAAATTAATGGTTTATCTGGAGCAATTCTTTCAACTGTTGCAATTTTTTTACCATCCTTTATTCTAGTAGCCTTACTAAACCCATTGATGAAAAAACTTCGCAGCTCAAAAGGATTATCTGTCTTTTTAGATGCGGTGAATGTTGCCTCTGTTGCCTTGATTGTCGCTGTTTGTATAACGATGACACGAGATGTATTGCTGAACTGGCAAACCCTTGTTATTACCCTACTTAGTGGTATACTCGTTTTTAAATTTAAAAAAGTAAATAGTGCTTTTATTGTTTTAGTAGGAGCTTTGTTGGGGTATCTTCTCTTTTAATTGTTTAACTTACATGTGTTTATTTAGACTTTACTACCGACATATCTTCCTTGTCATGTTCAACCCAAATCAAACGAGATACATCATAACCAATTTCATTAGCTAGTGTCAAGTATTGTTGTTTAATCGTTTCGGGGATATTTTTTTCTCGAGATAAAATCCATAAATAATCAAGATCTTTTCCTGCTATTAGAGCATACTTATAATCTGAATCTAATGCAATGACATTATAACCCGAATAAAAAGGCCCGAAAAAGCTAACTTTAAGTGCGCCTACATTTTTCTCTGCTCTAAATTTAGCTATTCCTTCTGCTTGTTTCCATTCCTTGGTTTTAACATTAAAACCTCGATTTAAAACCTTGAGATTTCCTTTCTTGTCCAAACTATAGTAAGCTGTGGTATTATTTAAATCTCTTTCAAAATAAAAATCAAACCGAGCAATTTCATACCATGTTCCCAAATAACGATTTACATCAAAATTTTCAACGGGTTTAGCTTTTTCTGGTATTGTACTTGCATTACATGACATAAACAAAAAAGATAGAATAGCAAAAAAACTTATTCTATAAAACACTTGTAAATTCATAAAAAATTAGTTTATCTCAAAAATAAAAAAATAAATGATGGATTGATTTATTCTAGTGATTAATTTAATAGAAACGATTTGAAACGATTTAAAAATAACAATATTTTATCACTTTGCATAATATTTCTTTTTCATCCACAAACTCACTCGTACCAGTAGAATCAACACAGGAACTTCAACTAAAGGTCCGATAACCCCCACAAAAGCTTGGGGCGAGTGAATTCCAAATACGGCAATAGCAACAGCAATAGCTAGTTCAAAATTATTACCTGCTGCAGTAAAAGAAATAGCCGCATTTTTATCATAATCCACATGCATTGATTTATTTACGAAGAAGCTGACAAAGAACATCAAGACAAAATAAATAATTAGTGGGATAGCAACTTTGATAACCTGCATTGGTAATTGAACAATCTGCTCTCCTTTTAAGCTAAACATAAGCACAATGGTAAACAGTAAAGCATATAAAGTAAAGGGGGAAATAAAAGGGATAAACTTGCGCTTAAACCAAGCTTCTCCTTTTATTCTAATGAGATACTTATGACTTAAAAAACCTGCTAAAAATGGAATTCCTAAATAAATAAGCACACTTTGTATAACATCGCTCATCTTAATTGAAATAGCATAATCAGCAAATCCAAAATAAGAAGGTAATACGTTGATAAAAAGCCAAACAAAGAAGCTATAAAACAGCACCTGGAAAACACTATTTAATGCAATCAGTAAGGCTGCATATTCTCGATTACCTTTTGCTAAATCATTCCATACAATCACCATGGCAATACATCTGGCTAAACCAATAAGGATCAACCCTACCATATAATCAGGCTCATCACGCATGAAAATAATAGCCAGAACAAACATTAAAACAGGTCCTACAATCCAGTTTAAGAAAAGAGATAAACCTAAGACTTTTTTATCCCTAAAAGCCAATGGTAATAGATTATAATCAACCTTTGCCAGTGGAGGATACATCATGATGATTAATCCTATAGCTAACGGAATATTGGTCGTTCCAATAGACAGTTTATCCATCACATTAGAAACACTTGGAAATACATTTCCAATCAAAACACCAATCCCCATCGCCAAGAAAATCCAAAGGGTTAAGTATCGATCTAAAAATTTCATTCTAACTTGCATAACTTACTTTTTAATTTGTGATACGATGTAAAACATTTCACTTGCAATTTCAAGGCTTCGATTAAAATATCCTACTTGCTGGTTTTCCGTTCCATCAAATACCTTCGGATCCTCAAATGTAATAGGGATTCTGCGCTCAGCACCTGCTATAAAAGGACAGCCCTCATCCACCTGTGAACAAGTCATTACCGCTGCAAAATCACTACTTGGATTAAAAGCGGCATCGTACTTCTTAGAAAAACCAATAATAGGAACTTCATTATCCCCATACTTTATCGCATAAATAGGATTTTCTCCTTCTGCAATTTTAAATACATCAAGCCCTTGTTCTTTCAGAACTGTAGCAACCATGGGATACATAGCTGTTTGTTCGGTTCCTCCTGAATAACAAGTAACATTTGGAATACCATAGTAACTAGCCGCTACTTGCATCCAAATCTGAGTCAAATGACTTCTTCTTGAATTATGTGTACAGATAAAATTGATTCGAATTGGAGATTTTGAATCAACCTTAGCTTGAATGTATGCCAGTAAAGGAGCTAAAACTTCTTTTCTATGATTAGTTATCACTCTTGATTCAAGCATAATACTAATTGTAGTTGATAATGTTTTATACATCTTTTACCTTTTTTAAGATTAACAACATCCAGCGTTAGAATCGCAACAACTAGTTTGATTTACCTGATCACTTGGTGTAATTCCACAAGCATCTTCAGCTAAACAAGCAGTCAATGTATTTTTTAATAGAAAGTGAGTTCCATTAAATTCTAAGAAATACTTTCCTATTGTTTCTTTACCTTGAACTTCTACTTCAATATCCGCATCAACAATACCTAATTTTGTTTCTGATAATCGAATAATATTAAGCAATTTACCAGCTTTTAAACGGTGCTGATAATCATCTGCATTCCACAATTGAAAGCTTACTTTAACCTCTTCTCTTATTGTTCCTCCGCAGTCGATAAATTTCTTTGTCACTTGACCTACTTCTGTTACATGGAAGTGTTCTGCTACAAACGTCCCATCTTCAAATTGAAAATCTACTCGATCTAATTTTTCTAACACTACTTTTACTTCTGATAATTTCATATTTTATCTGTTTTAAATTATTTTAATATCGTAATATCACGATGATGTTGAATAAAAAATATTAACAGCAATCCTTTGATTGTATTTTTTGAGCGAAGAAGAATTCAAACTCCTTGAAGAATTCATTCCAAGCTACATTGTCAATACAATAACAAACGGATTTACCCTCAATAGTCCCTTTTATAAGTCCACTATTTTTAAGCTCTTTTAAGTGCTGAGAAATAGTGGCTTGAGCTAATCCAAGTTCTTCTACCAAATCATTGCAAATACAAGCATCTTGATTGATAATATACTGAAGAATGGCAAGTCTTGCTGGATGCCCTAAAACCTTAAACATAAGCGACAATCTATTCTTTTTATCACTAAATAATTCTGATTTTGTTACTCCCATTGTTTTATACTTAAATATACATCG
>NZ_LROZ01000038.1 GCF_001549985.1 Myroides odoratus
CTCTGTTGCAAGGCCCTTACCCCAATATTCCTATGCGAAGTAGTATGTTATAGCTTGTATTTTCTCATTATTATTTTACTTTTTTAACCTTTGGCGAATCATCGGATTTGTAATCAATACATTAGTACCAACCAATGAAACAAACGTATGTTCCTTGCGATTGGGGTCATAACCTACATCGGTCGGAGTCAGTAAGACCGCAGGTCTAGATTTTTCCTCTAGGGGATGATTACTTCCCTCTTCTATTCCTTTAACTTCAGCTTGATTATAAACTCCTTTATTATCAAGATCCAATTGTGTAATCACATAGGTTTGGTTATAGGTCCATACTTCATTTACATCCAAGAAATCATCTTCATTCATACTCTTTTCGGGTACAGCGGTAATGACCCCTCCTAGCAGGAAATCGGTCAACACTAAATTCGTTAACTTAGTTTCTCCTGTATTGGTTAATTTGAAGGTATAGGTAATTGTCTCTCCAACTTGAGGACTTCCATTATTGTTTGCATCTCTAAACACGCCATGCTTGATTAACTTAAGTCCTGCAAGGGTATAAATAACCTCTTGATTTTTTTTGATATTATTACACGGTGTACTTAATCCATTATTTTCACATTCATAATGCGCATCAGTAGGCGGAATCGCTGGATTAGGGTTCGTCGCATCGGGATCATAAATATCATCTGGGCGCAAGATTGTTGCTTCTACTTTAACAGGTCCTACTACTGGGTTGATTGCTTTAAGCTGGATGGTGTAAATTACTTCACAAGCAACAGGTAAATCTAACTGAGAGGTATAAGATTGATTCACTGCATCATACGCAATACTCACGCGCTCTGTACCACAGGTATTACCCGAAAATTGTACTTGAAGAGGTTCAAATCCTGTGGGAAAATCAAACGTAAATCCCGCTCCTTCTACTGCAGTGGGACCATAATTAATTACTTTTACCACGTAAGTAAGGCTATCATTTTTGCGAACAATTATTTGATCGGTAGTAACAGCAGCAATAGCTAAATCAGTAACTATCATCTCCACTTCTAGGGTATCCGAAAACGTTCCTCCCTCAATAAAAGTCCAGGTATCCATCAATTGATTGAAACCAAAAGATGTCGGTGCGCTTGTACCCCATTTATGTCCATTACTTCGACTTGAAACTCCTGCAGGATTAACAAAATGACTCGCATTGATTGGATTTGATCTCCCCTGCTGATTGGGGGTTGTATCCAACAACGTATCATCCCAATGCACATTATCTGATACTACGGATTGATAATCGGTAGACAATCGTTCAATGATTATTCCATTAGTATTATACCCATACGTTCCTAATAAAAAGTGAGTATCATGTGCATAAGAAGTCAATGTTACTTCTACCTCTACCTGCTTTGCCGTTACAAAATTCCCTGCTCCATCTTTTCCATCCCAATAAATTCGGTTTGCACCTAATATTCTAGTTCCTTTTAGTATGCGTTGAGGAAATGGATGTAAATTATTCTCTTTTGGTTTAATGACAATTTCATAATGACAATTTTCTGAACTATCAAATTCAATATAACCTCCTTTACTTCCTATTTTATTAGGTGTTCCATCTGCACCAACAGCAGTAATCACCGTATCAATGCGAGGGACGGTTTTTTCCTTTACTTTCAGCCAAGTTTCTTGTCCCGTCTGCGCCCATTTTGCTTTTTCAGGCATATTTTTATCGGGTAGATTGTAAAAAATCTTGGCGGTAGAAATAAAGGGGGTATCTGGTAAATTCGGATTGTGGTATCGCAACATATACTCTGCTAGTGTAGAAAATGTAGGCCAGCTTAAATAAGCTGGCACAGTAGGTTCTCCTTCCTTACTTATGCCAATATTATTGATACAAATGGGGAGTATTTTCTGATGAGAAAAATCATTCAGATTGAAATTATACACATATCCTGCACTGGTTAATACCTTAAATTTTAAATCATTGAAATAGTCAACGAATTCAGGTCTAAATGTGCTAGCATGTAGATTCAGGGTATTGGTATAAGTACGACCATTAACCCAAGTCCAATCTGTTCCATTTCTTTTTGCTACTGAAACATCCCAAGCAATGACATTATGTGCTAAATTTGGGTTTATGGGAAGGGGCTTTTCTGGCCATCGATCTGCCCTTGTAGCTTCATAAATCTTGGTTCCCGGTCTTCCTGGTTCATTGGGACCATAGAATTCTACCTTGTAAATACCACTTCCCCCTGTAGGTACTGTATAATAAACTGGAAGGTATCGATTACTTCCCGCTATTTGCCCCGGAAGTCGAGGTCCCGCTAACTCAGCTGTTCTATTCGGGATCGTACCGCTCTGTCCACTCAAAGGAAGTACAATTTGAGCGCCATTCGGTGCGTATAAGAAAATTTTTCTAGTTCCGTTTTCTTGCACATCGGAAGCCAATGCAATCTGTTCTCCCTCTTCTGCATAAACAAAATGAGTACCAAAATTCAAGAAATACGGATCATCTAAATAATCATATATAACTAACTGTAACCTCGTACCTCTTGCATTCTGGGGAAACAAATCTTTAGACCCTTCAGCCCATGAAGGACTTAAACCAAACAAAAAACTAAACAAGAAAATCGTCCATGCTTGTTTACTACAAAGTACATTATATTTTTTATGTCTCATATTTTATGTCTTAAAATGAACAAACACTTATTTAATTACAAATACAATATTCATATAGGAACTCATATCTGCTCCTGCTCGTACCGTATAGTTCAACTTCCTCTCCGTCGTAATCGATAAATTTTCAAATACATTCTCATCATAGTACGTGATATAGTAGTATACTTCATTCTTTTCAAACACAGTAATATCTGCAGGTGCACCAGTACTCCCTACAAGTCCTCCACTATAGGATATTGGTGTTGTAGCAGCTGGTCCATGTGAAATCGAATAAGATACAGCATTGGCAGAGGTTACAGTACCGCCTGTAAATTGATTGACCTAATCTTGATACACATCACGGGTAGAAGTACCTGTAATAGAAGTATCAAAAATAACAGCTGGCATATATATGCAGCATGTGAATTGAACTCTCATTTTCACAATCTACCACAGCAAAAACTTCCTGACCCCAATTGGTTGACTCCATACTCCAAACAAGTCATTCCCATCTCTGTTGCAAGGCCCTTACCCCAATATTCCTATGCGAAGTAGTATGTTATAGCTTGTATTTTCTCATTATTATTTTACTTTTTTAACCTTTGGCGAATCATCGGATTTGTAATCAATACATTAGTACCAACCAATGAAACAAACGTATGTTCCTTGCGATTGGGGTCATAACCTACATCGGTCGGAGTCAGTAAGACCGCAGGTCTAGATTTTTCCTCTAGGGGATGATTACTTCCCTCTTCTATTCCTTTAACTTCAGCTTGATTATAAACTCCTTTATTATCAAGATCCAATTGTGTAATCACATAGGTTTGGTTATAGGTCCATACTTCATTTACATCCAAGAAATCATCTTCATTCATACTCTTTTCGGGTACAGCGGTAATGACCCCTCCTAGCAGGAAATCGGTCAACACTAAATTCGTTAACTTAGTTTCTCCTGTATTGGTTAATTTGAAGGTATAGGTAATTGTCTCTCCAACTTGAGGACTTCCATTATTGTTTGCATCTCTAAACACGCCATGCTTGATTAACTTAAGTCCTGCAAGGGTATAAATAACCTCTTGATTTTTTTTGATATTATTACACGGTGTACTTAATCCATTATTTTCACATTCATAATGCGCATCAGTAGGCGGAATCGCTGGATTAGGGTTCGTCGCATCGGGATCATAAATATCATCTGGGCGCAAGATTGTTGCTTCTACTTTAACAGGTCCTACTACTGGGTTGATTGCTTTAAGCTGGATGGTGTAAATTACTTCACAAGCAACAGGTAAATCTAACTGAGAGGTATAAGATTGATTCACTGCATCATAC
>NZ_LROZ01000039.1 GCF_001549985.1 Myroides odoratus
TCATCAGAACTAAAAACACAACTACAATGTATTGGTATATCTTTTTCATTTCTTATTTTCTTTCAAAATATTTTTTTTAAATACTTGTTGGGGAGAAAATTCCCCAACAAGATAAATATTAATTTAATCAAATTCAGACACACATCTTACCGAAAAACCATATCCACGTTTTGTAGCATAAGTTGTATAAACTCTACCAGAAGTAAAGTTTAGATAGTGTGACAGTGTATTACCATTAACCGTACTGCTCCAGTAAAATCCTTCCATAACTTTAAAAGACTCCGCAGTATCATATGTACGACCACCACCAGCAGGCAAGAACAAACTACTACCTACTTTGTAACCATTTCCTGTCCACGTCCATTTATTAGCAGTAGGTAAAGAAGGATCTCCATTATAAGGCACTCCATAGCCATAACCACCTTTAAAAATCGATGACCACACTTCTTGAGTAGGTACTTTCCACCCTGTAGGACATGGATCATTAGCCGCCTTAGGCATATTTGCGTTCTGTGTACCATTACCCCAACGTGAATTTTCACCACTTCCACTACGCCAATCATAAGGTTCAGCCCATGTTGTAAAGAAACTTTTATTGTTTGGTAGATTCGTCAAAGCCATTGCACTAACATAAGTACTGTTTCGCATTTGATGACCATCACTCTTACGTCCCCATTGATAAAGCCAACCAAGTGTACCACCAGAACCATCACTGTTACCTACTATATAAGTTAATGGATCTTTAGTTTGATCAGCTCCCAAATTATGACACATGAAATTAATCCATTTACCCGTAGTAGTCTTAGCTCCACAAGCTAAACAATCCATAAAACTCAAATTCAGTTCTAACTTTTTATCCCCACTACCATCATTGTAGATAACATACAATTTAGCTTTCAGTGCTTGTTCACGAGTAAGACCTTTTAATATATTATCCAAATTAGGGTTATAATTTACCGTTACCTTACATGGGGTAGTAATACCATTTCCTGAATAGCTACCATTAGCATTGACACTCTGAATAATTCCTCCTGAAAGAGGATCAAAATAATCAAATCGTACATTATTTACCGTTCCGCTTGGTATAAAAGTATAGACCTGAACACCAGTATAAGGTCCATTTGTATTATCCTGAGGAGTTCGACTGCTAAAAACAGTTTTTTGATCAGCACGGTTAGTGAGAGTTCCGCACCCATTGATGCCATTATTTCCCTGTGCTATATCAAAAACAGTTTTTCCTATGATAGTACCAGTTCCTACAGGTAGTGTTTCTGGATCTAAAGTAACATTTATTGTAACCTGCGATGAATTAGCAGGAATTAAACATCCTATACCTCCGCTAGTAACCTGACACCAATACTTATAAGTACCTGGTAATGTTAAAGTCCTACTTAATGTAGATAGATTATTTGTAGAACCTATAGGATTAGAAGTATCACCAACGTTTCCTTGATACCATTTATAGCTTAAAGGTCCTGTTCCTGTAGCTGTAACTCCAATAATTACAGTTTTATTCACTTTTGTGTTTATAGTTTGAGAAGGAGTTATATTAGTAATCTTTACTTCTACACATTCTGATATTACGGTTACAACATGATCTATAGGACTTCCTGTTGCATCTCCACAAGCATTTTTTGCTATACAACTTACTGTAACATTTTCATCAACAGGAAAGGTTATATTAACCGAAGATGTTCCTTGACCATTGGTAATTTGTGCGCTACCTGTCACTGACCAAGTATATTGAGCTGATTGGGGAAAATCAAGGCTTACAGCAAAAGTTTTGTTTTCACCCTTATTAACAGATGCTGGATTACTTACCCATGAAAGAGTAGCGTAATCAGAAGCTAAAATTTCTATACCACCCGATTCAATACTGCTGCACCCACCATTTACAGCCATCACTGTATAGTTACCCACAGTGCTTATGGTTATAGAGGAAGTTGTTTGCCCTACTATTTCAACACCATCTTTGAACCAAATAAATGATGTAGCTGTAGGAGAATTATTTGCTGTTAATACCGTCTGTCCTCCACACAACGCATTATTTGTACTCGTTATAATAAAAGGAACATTTGGAGCTGTTTCTGCATTAATGGTAGCTTCTACCAATGCTTCAGTAGCACACCCCTCTCCTGTAACACGAACTCGCAAAACAAACTGATCTGAAGACGGCACAGGAACAATAGCACTTATACCATTTGCCACTACATCATTGTTAATATACCATGTATATTGTGCACTGGAATCAGGATTAGTTACCTGTAGATACATAGATCCTCCTTTACACAAGCTTAAAGCTGATCCCGTTACAGAAATATTATTAACTTTAATTTGAGGAATGTCCAAAGCTACACCTTCTGTATTCTCTGTAACTTCAACTTCTTTGGATGGTAACGAACTACATGAACCATCCTCTACAACTACAAACCAAACACCTTTATCTGCTTGAATTTTTCGTCCAGTTTTTGATGTTTTCACTCCATTTTTATACCAAACAATAGTACCTGTTGTAACTGAATTTACAATCAAATCCACAGTTCCACCTGCTGAACAAGCTACTCCATTATTACCAATTACAATAAAACTAGCAGTAGAAGGGGCAATTGTAGTAGATCGTGTTACTGTAACCGCATTTCCGGCTAAAATATTACAGCCTACATTGCCCATAAAAACATCATAAACACCAGTCTGAGTAACAGTTATACTCGATACTCCACGCGCTACCTCCACTCCATTACGAGTCCAAATCAACTGATCTAAATCAGGAGTATTAGAAGGAACTGATAGAAAAGCTGCCCCACCTGCACAAAAAGAAACATTCTTATTACCACTTATTGATGGGGCTTTACCTAAACCTTCGTCACAAGGTTGACCTTGTTGTGTAAACAAAAAGTCTTTGTAAAGACCAGTACATGAACTTGTTACACGAACAATCACTGCACGTACATTAACCGAATTATTAGGTAAAAAAGATAAACGAAAAGATCCCGCAGTTTCATCTTTCTCTGAAATAGACGCATAGTCACCTCCACCTACTACAACAATAGAAAAAGGTCCGCCCAAACAATCAGGATCTGTAACAGTAAATTCATTATCGCAACCTGTACCATCGGCTGCTACAGCTGTACATGGTGCTGGACCTATTTCCATAGAACTAGAACCAGATGCTCCGATTGATTTCCAAGAACCATTAGCAACACTGGTACCATTTTCATTGTCTGTATTTTGGAAATAATAAAACCCTGGCTTAACTGATACTACTTTTCCAGATTTTGATACATCTGCCATGGTGTATCCCGAACCAGTATTGTAAACCATCATACCGTTAAAAGCGGTTGGAAACGTAATACC
>NZ_LROZ01000004.1 GCF_001549985.1 Myroides odoratus
GGTATTACGTTTCCAACCGCTTTTAACGGTATGATGGTTTACAATACTGGTTCGGGATACACCATGGCAGATGTATCAAAATCTGGAAAAGTAGTATCAGTTAAGCCAGGGTTTTATTATTTCCAAAATACAGACAATGAAAATGGTACCAGTGTTGCTAATGGTTCTTGGAAATCAATCGGAGCATCTGGTTCTAGTTCTATGGAAATAGGTCCAGCACCATGTACAGCTGTAGCAGCCGATGGTACAGGTTGCGATAATGAATTTACTGTTACAGATCCTGATTGTTTGGGCGGACCTTTTTCTATTGTTGTAGTAGGTGGAGGTGACTATGCGTCTATTTCAGAGAAAGATGAAACTGCGGGATCTTTTCGTTTATCTTTTTTACCTAATAATTCGGTTAATGTACGTGCAGTGATTGTTCGTGTAACAAGTTCATGTACTGGTCTTTACAAAGACTTTTTGTTTACACAACAAGGTCAACCTTGTGACGAAGGTTTAGGTAAAGCCCCATCAATAAGTGGTAATAAGAATGTTTCTTTTTGTGCAGGTGGGGCAGCTTTTCTATCAGTTCCTTCTAATACTCCTGATTTAGATCAGTTGATTTGGACTCGTAATGGAGTGGAGGTAGCGCGTGGAGTATCGAGTATAACTGTTACTCAGACTGGTGTTTATGATGTTTTTATGGGCAATGTAGGCTGTAATATTTTAGCCGGAAATGCGGTTACAGTAACACGATCTACTACAATTGCCCCTTCTACTGCTAGTTTTATTGTAATTGGTAATAATGGAGTAGCTTGTTCAGCAGGCGGAACTGTGGATTTGATTGTAAATTCAGTTACAACAGGTACAATTGTTTGGTATAAAAATGGAGTGAAAACATCCAAAACTGGACGAAAAATTCAAGCAGAAAAAGGTGTTTGGTTTGTAGTTGTAGAGGATGGTTCATGTAGTTCATTACCATCCAAAGAAGTTGAAGTTACAGAGAATTTGGATGGAGTATCATTAGATATTCCTCAAATGAAATTAAACGGTACGGCGATAACTTCAGGCTCTACTATAAGTTTATGCCAGGGCGGATCAATGTATCTTCAAGTGGGAAATCCTGAATCTAATGCTCAATATATTTGGTATATCAACAATGAAGAAGTTTCCAGAGGAGTAAGTGCTTACATTCCAGTACCTTCGAATCAGTTTGTTTTGCGAGTTCGTGCCACAGGGGCGGGTTGTTCTACAGAAGCATTGGTAGAAGCTACTGTTATTTCAGGTACAGCCCCTAATGTTCCTTTTATTATGGCTAATACAGATGCGTTGTGTGGTGGACAAGCCATATTAACAGCTGTTAATTCGCCTACAGCTACATCATTTATTTGGTTCAAAGATGGTGTTGAAATAGTAGGGCAAACAACAAATTCCATTACGATAACGGGTACGGGTAAATATACAGTGATGGCTGTAAATGGTGGGTGCAGCAGTATTGAATCTGCACATAAGGAGATTATAGCTTCTGATTACGCTACGCTTTCATGGGTAAGTAATCCAGTATCTGTTAATAAGGGTGAAAATAAAACTTTTGCTGTAAGCCTTGATTTTCCCCAATCAGCTCAATATACTTGGTCAGTGACTGGTAGTGCACAAATTACCAATGGTCAAGGAACATCTTCAGTTAATATAACCTTTCCTGTTGATGAAAATGTTACAATAAGTTGTATAGCAAAGAATGCTTGTGGAGATGCAACAGGAAGTCCTATATCTCAAACTGTAACAGTAAGTCCACTTTGTACGAATGTAGGTAATATTACTGTAGCTCCTTCTCAAAATGTAAATACAACACTAAATAAAGTAGTAACCTTAAGTCTTTTTCCAGGTACAGGAACACAGCCATATTCCTATAAATGGTATGAAGGAACTATTGGTGATAAATCGAAACCTATAGTTTCTACAATTAATTCAATAACTATATCTAAATCTATTACTGGAACTTATTATTATTGGGCAGAGGTTAATGCTGGAGGAGGATGTACTACTATTGTGAATTCACCACAGTTTACAGTAAATGTTACTCAGGATCCTGCCACACTTCCTATTGGTACCGGTATTTTCACTGGAAAAATTGTTTTTGATATTGCCCAAGGTAATAATGGGATTAATTCATGTGGTACTCTTATCAGCCGTGCCACTCAAAAAACCGTTTTCAGTAATCGAACTCCTCAGGATAATACAAGTGGTCCTTATACGGGGGTTCAGGTCTATACCTTTACACCTAGTGGATCAGTGAGTAATGTACGATTTGAATGGGAAGACCCTCTTTCAGGAGGTATTATCCAAGAGGTCACTCCTAATGGTACTTATTCAGGAAGTGGTATTTCTACTCCATGTAAGGTAACAGTAAAATACAACCCGAATCTAGATAATACGTTGAGAGGTCTTACCCGTGCCCAGGCATTGAAGGCCAAATTGTATGTAGTTTACACTAGCGGTGGTTCAGATAAAAAACTAGAATTGAACTTAAGCTTTATGGATTGTTTATCTTGTGGAGCCAAAACGACTACAGGTGATTGGCTGACATTTATGTGCCACAACTTGGGAGCTGACGAAAGTCTTGATCCGTTTGTATGGAAATCAGACAACTTTTTTATAGATACGGACATCAAAGGTTCATTGTACCAATGGGGGCGTCGCTCCGATGGACATCAAAAACGTAATAGTGCTACTACCACTGTACTAGCTACTTCTATTACTCCTAATAATTCATATTTTGTTACTTTTCCTGGAGGATCACTAAGCGGAGATTGGTTGAGAGGAGGTGGACAAACTTCCCGCTGGGGAAATGGTACGCAGAATGCAAATATGCCTAAGGGTGTTAATGATCCATGCCCTGCCGGATTTAAACTACCTACCCAACAACAGTGGGCATCTATTTTCCAAGCTGCAACAAGTGGCGCTCCTAATACTGCTACGGCAAACACTTGGACGTGGACGGGTAACGGCTACAAAGTAGGAGACAACTTATATTTACCAGCTGCTGGTGGTCGATATAATGGACAGGATAAAGCAGGAGAACTTGCTAATCCAGGTAGAAGTGGTTATTACTGGAGTTCTACAACTAACCCTGGTAGTGATTCAGCAAAAATTCTATACCTAACACAAGATTTGGTGAATACAAGTGTAGGTCTTGTCTTTGGCTGGGGAGTACCAGTACGTTGTATTGCAGAATAATCAATATCAGAATGATATTTATCTTGTTGGGGAATTTTCTCCCCAACAAGTATTTTAAAAAAATATTTTGAAAAAAAATAAGAGATGAAAAAAATATACCAATACATTGTGGTTGTGTTTTTACTTATGATAAGTAAAGGGTTTGCACAAATTAATGTACCAATGGTACCTAATACAACTATAATAAGTGACCATCCATTTTTAGATGCATCCGAATATAGTAATAGTACACCCAACAATCAAAACAAAGGTTTGTACTTTCCAAGTACCGATTTAACCAAGTGGATGTTTAAAACTGAGAATTTAGATGGTATTACGTTTCCAACCGCTTTTAACGGTATGATGGTTTACAACACTGGTTCGGGCAGTACTTTAGCAGATGCTTCTAAATCAGGGCAAACAGTAATTGTAGAACCAGGGTTTTATTATTTTTACAACCCAAACAATGCAGAAGGCACTTCGATTGCTAACGGATATTGGAAAGCTGTAGGCATTTCAGGAATTATGTCAGAATCTTGGTACAGTGTAGTGTCAAAAGAAGCTGCAACTAGCAATGCAGAGAGTATTTACCAAATGGGGCAAGTAGGTATTTATACGGATAGTCCTGATCAGTCTGCAGCCTTAGATATTCAATCAGGTAGTGTCACTAATAAAGGGGTTTTATTTCCCCGCATGACCACGGCTCAGCGAGATGCTATAACAACTCCAGCCACAGGTTTGATGATCTACAACACCTCGCTCAACTGTTTGCAAACTAATACAGGAAGTACAACCTCCCCTGTATGGAGCTGTACAGGAGGAGACCCTTCCAGTAATGGCTCGGCAACAGTAAGTAGCTTTAATTGCGCAGGTAGCACCTTAGGTATATTAAGTACTGGCGTTTCAGCCAATGGAATTACTCACATAATAACAGCAGATGTAACCAAAGCAGGGAACTATGTTATCGCTGCTACTAGCAATGGAGTTACCTTCTTCGGGAGTGGCGTCTTTGCCGGAACAGGCCCTCAGGAGATTATCCTTACGGCCATTGGTACTCCTATAGAGGCCAAAACAACAACATTTACTCTTAATACAACCCCATCCTGTAGTTTTGACATTAATGTACAAAACGGCTCCTCTAATGGGACAGCAGCGGTAGAGAGCTGGGATTGTAGTACAGACTCTACAGGAGAAATGATTGTAGGACAGCAGGTATCAGGAGTTACCCAAACGGTAACAGCGAATGTTACGACAGCCGGCACATATGAT
This sequence comes from Myroides odoratus, assembly GCF_001549985.1. Taxonomy (GTDB): domain Bacteria; phylum Bacteroidota; class Bacteroidia; order Flavobacteriales; family Flavobacteriaceae; genus Flavobacterium; species Flavobacterium odoratum_A. Next base: position 4,468 of record NZ_LROZ01000004.1, read on the forward strand.
ATACAAGTAACTAATGACGGTGTAACATTTTTTGCATCGGGTACGTTTGCAGGTACAGGAAATCAGACCATAGTTTTACAAGCTTCAGGCGTTCCTTTGAGTGCAGGCACGTACTCTTATTTGTTGAATGTGTCTAACAGTTGTAATTTTACACGTTCAGCAGTATCCAAAACTTTGGTGAGTGAGTTGAACTGTTCACAAGCCGTACCAACGGACGTGGTAGTAGCAGGCGTTCCTGTCAATGGATTATTCATAGAGTTGCCTTATAAAGGCGGTAATGGTACATCTTTTAACAATATGTTGATCAGGAGTACAGGGGTAACGGGCTTAACAGCAGTTTTGAACCCAGGAACCTTAAATAATGGCTCAGGAAAGCTAGTGTTTAACATCACTGGAACCGCTCAGGGTACGGGAGATGCCGTTTTTTCTGTAGACTTTGGAGGAGTAAGCTGTGAATTTAAACTGAATATCGAATTGCCAGGAGCTGTAGCAACCATTCAGTGTGGAGCAGGTACGCTTACAGGATCAGCAAAAGCAGGAGAAACACTAACAGGGGTAACTTATGCCGTTACGTATACCGGAGGTAATGGAGGATCTTATTCGTCACTTTCTGTACCATCTTCAGGTGTTCCAGGTCTTGTAGCAATTTTAGATGCTGGAGTTTTGGCGAATGGAGATGGCGGTGTAACCTTTACAATCACAGGTAACCCCACTAAGGCAGGTACAGCAAATTTCAATTTTACTTTTGCGGGCAGTACATGTAGTTTTAGCATCCCTGTTGCTGCGCCAATTGCTAGTGTGACAGAATTAGACTGTACTTCAGCTACTTTCAGCCCAACTCAGGCTTATTATGCAATCCCTGTTAACGGAACGGTACTGGTGCCTTATACCGGAGGTAATGGAGGTGTTTATTCTACCCAAATCATCAACTCAACAGGGGTAAGAGGTTTGACTCTTACATTGCAAGGAGGTACCTTAGCAAGTGGGAATGGAAACTTTCAGTTTACGATTTCAGGTACGCCAACAGTAACAGGCAGTACAGGAAATTATGCTATTTTTTCATTACAATTTGGAGGAGTACAGTGTTTAACAGAACTTAAAATTGCAGTGACAAATTCACCATCATTCCTGCCACAAGGAAAGGGTACTTTTTCTGGTAACACATGTTTCGATGTAGCAGAAACCGATGGTGCTACAGGTTGTGGACCTTTGTCTTCAAGACAAGCTACAAAGGCAAATTTTACCCAAGCATCTACTTATATACAACAATATAAGTTTACCCCTGTAGGTACTGTAAGTAATGTAAGATTTGAGATAGTACCTAGGGGAAATGCAGCTATTGTAGAAAGCTCTAGTGGAGGGAATGCAGGTAATAATATTACAGCGCCTGTAGTTTTTACGGTACACTATAAACAAAATCTGAATGCTCCTGCAGCACAAGGAGGAGCTGCGGGACTCACTAGTACTAATGCTTTACAAGCAGATATTTATGTAATCTATAACAGCTCACCAACAGGAGGAGGAACAGATTACCGTATAAAAATTACTGTAGATATAAAAGATTGTGCTTGTTGTATGGCAGATATGGGAGGAGGGGTATTTAGAAATTTCCTTTGTCACAACTTAGGAGCAGATACATCCGCAGATCCTAATATACCTTCTAAAGAAATTATGGGAGGATATGTGCAATGGGGCAAACGAGGACCTATAGGAGTAACAGGAGATTCTACGATAGATTGGCAAACGGCACCTAATGATGGTCCTAATGGATATAGAGCAGCACCAATGGTTGATTTGAATACTGTACAAATTGCAAATTGGAGCACTATGGTAATAACAGACAACAACAAATCTTTCTGGGAAGTTTCAGAAGGCAAAGGGATTAATGATCCTTGTCCTAGCGGCTACAGAATACCAACCTCTGAAGAATGGAAAGCTGTTCTAAATAATAACAAAATTACTAAGATAGGTAACTGGGGTAGTTCTTCTGCTACTATGCCAGAAAGCCAAAGTTATACTCAAGCAATTCGTGTGGGACCTAAAGATGGAGATGGTAGTGTTGCATGGTTAACTTTACCTGCAGCAGGAAATACTTCAAAAGATGTTGCATTTAGAGGGAATGGTGTAACTCTTTGGTCTACTACGTCAGCTTATAGATCTGGTAATGCGCCAGAAGCTTTTGCGTTCTTTGTACAGCAAGGTTATTCTACAAGCATGCCAAGTGTTGGATTTGTTGCTAGAGCTGTAGGAGCACAGGTTCGTTGTATCCAAGAATAAATGTGATTAATATTATCATCTTGATGGGGAACTTTATTTCCCCATCAAGTATAATAAAGTAAAATATGAAGAAAATATATTTAATTTTTGTTGGTCTACTTATTATGGAATCTTTATACAGTCAAGAAATTGAACTTCACTTTCCTAAGCTGGCTGGTAAGAAGGTAACTATGCTTCTGAAACAAGGAACAATGCTGGATACTATATTCTATTCGACTTTGGATAAACAGGGAAAGGCTCTTAGTATACCTTCACTGCCACATAAGGACTATAATGGTTTTGTAAAGTTGAACTTTGAAAATGGCTCAGGAATAGATTTTATAGTGAGTTCAAATGAATCGCCTACCATCTACAGCAAGGAAGAATATCCTAACGGAGGTACCGTTATCTTTAGTAATTCTCCCGAGAATGAATCATTACAACAATGGTTTATGTCCCAAGCTATACGTGGAAAAAAAACAGATATACTGAAAGAGGCTCAGTTTTTATATAAAGAAGATAACTATTTTTATCCACAATTGGTAAATGAAATTCAGAATCTTAATCAAGAGCAGTTGAGATTTGTAGATAGTTTAAATCTAAGTCCTTTATATGCGTCAAAATTTATACAGTTTTATAATTATTTGAATAATGATATTACAAGTCTCTTATATGCTGATTCTGCGAAAATTGAAAAAACTAGGGCTTTTGTAAAGGACAGCCTTGATGTGGATTATCTTTTTACCTCAGGTTTGTGGTTTGAAACACTTAATGGCTTATTAGTAATTTATGATAATGGTACTCCATATCATAAAGATTTTATTAAGGATATGGAAAGTTTACTAAAAAGATGTAAATATGATGAAACCTACATAGCTTTAAGTGAAAACCTATTTACTATTTGTGAGACTTTAGGATGGAATGACTTAGAGGAACAGTTAGCTCATTTTTTAATAAATCATGAACGTATAAAGAATCCTATAGGAAAATTACAAGTATTAATGAACCTATACAGATTGACTAAAGGAAGCAAAATCCCTAATATAACTCAAGGGGAATTGCCTAAGGGAAAATTATTGATTATTTTTTATCAAAATGGTTGTAGTAATTGTGACAGGGAAATGGAAATACTTAAATCCAATTATAATACTATAAGGAAAAAGGGCTATGAAGTAGTGTCTATAGCAGCAGATATTGATCAAGAAGAATACCAAAAATCATCAGATCTTTTCCCTTGGAAAAACAAATACTGTGATTTTAGAGGTTTTGCAAGTCCTGATTTTAAAAACTATGGTGTAATTGGTACACCAACTTATTATGTAGTAAATGAAAAAGGGGTTATACAAGGTCGTTATGCACGTTTGCAAGACACTGAATTATTGAAATAATAGATTTTAAAGTGGGATATAATACTATTAATTAATATAATAATGAAAAAAATATATAAATACGCATTCGTTGTATTCTTTCTTGTAGGAGCTAAAAGCTTTGCACAAATTAATGTATCAATGGTACCTAATACAACTATAATAAGTGACCATCCATTTTTAGATGCATCCGAATATAGTAATAGTACACCCAACAATCAAAACAAAGGTTTGTACTTTCCAAGTACCGATTTAACCAAATGGATGTTTAAAACCGAGAATTTAGACGGTATTACGTTTCCAACTGCTTTTAACGGTATGATGGTTTACAATACTGGTTCAGGCAGAACTTTGACCGATGCTTCAAGAGCTGGGCAAACAGTAACTGTAGAACCAGGGTTTTATTATTTTTATAACCCAAACAATGCCGAAGGAACTTCGATTGCCAACGGATATTGGAAAGCATTTAATGCTGGAGACGCTCCAGCACAACCGTGGTATGATGCAGCTACTCAAACACAAGCAACTGATAATACACAAAATATTTATCAAATGGGTAGAGTGGGAGTTTATACCCAAAACCCAGATGCCACTTTACAAATTCAAGCTTCTGGGCAAGCAGACCAACCAGATGGGTTATTAATACCTCGTATTTTGTTGTCAGATCTTCAAACAAAAGACACAGCGTATGATGTTGCACAAAATGCTACTTTGATATATGTTATAAACGATTTAGGTAATGGTCTTCCTGTTGGACCTCCTGGAGGTGGTGTTGGTGGTGTTGGTCCTGGAGGTCCTGCTTCAAAAGCAGATTATGTACTTGAGAGCGGTTTCTATTATTATGATGCAAACGATTTGTTATGGAAAGCTTTACAAACAAAAGCATCTAACGGTTTAACGCAAACGCTATATAATGAAGTTAAGTTGGGAGGTCAATTAACAGAAGCTACAAATATTACAGGAACAAGCAGACTTACATTTGCAACACCAACTACAATTTCAGGAGAGTTAAAAATAAGTAGTGGTACACCAGGTACAGGAAAAGTATTAACATCAGATACTACAGGTAATGCTTCATGGGTTGTACCTTCAAACTGGAGTTTACAAGGAAATCAACTTACTGGAACCGAATTTATTGGTTCTACCAATGATGTAGATTTAGTATTTAAAAGAAATAATATAATAGCTGGGGCTATAAGTACTCGTAACACTTCTTTTGGTCAGGAATCATTACTTAATAATACATCTGGGTATGGAAATGTTGCAATAGGTCGTAATGCATTAAAAGAAAATACGACAGGAGCTGATAATATTTCAATTGGACATGGTGTATTAGGCCTTAATACGATAGGAGATGGTAATATTGCAATTGGAGGAGCAATGATTGGTAATATAACTGGTAGTAGGAATATAGCATTAGGTCCTAGTGCTTTGTACTTAAATCCAGATGGAAATGATAATATTGCTCTCGGTTTTCTTGCTTTACGTAATAATAAAAGTAACGGTAATATTGCTATTGGAATGGCTGCAATGATGGAAACGAACTTTAATGAAAATAATATAGCAATAGGATTAAGTAGTCGGGTTTCTGAAGGTGTCAATAATTCTATAGTTATTGGTACAAAATCTAAAGCCACTATTAGTGATGTTATGATTTTAGGTAGTATTAATGGAGAAAATGGGTATAACAAACCTTCTACTAAAGTTGGTATTGGTACTACTGCTCCTGTTACTTCTTTACAAATAGATGCTGATACTACTGATAATACTAGGGCAGATGCATTAATAGTTCCTCGTATGACAAGAGTACAACTACAAGCAAAAGATAATGCTTATGGTACTGAACAAGACGGTGCAATGGTATTTGTTACTGTAATAAATGGATCAGTTACAACTAAAACAAATAACATAACTTCTAGAGGTTTTTATTATTATGATGCTCCTGTGGGACTATGGAAATCATTTTGTGCTTGTCAATCAACCCCACCAGTCATTTAGTTAAAAAATTAATAAATTATCTCTATAAAAGAAATATGTTTTTTATAAAATAATATAAATAAAATTGTTAATATGAAAAAAAATATAGCCTTACTATCTGGAATAATGCTGGCAAGTTTTGCTTCAGTAGCCCAGGAAGTTCATCAAATCACCAATATAGGTACTATGTCAATACAACCTCAGACTAAAGTTTCTACCTATTTTAACTTTGTAAATACTGCTTCAGGAAATGTGTTCAATGATGGAGAGTTTTATTTTCATGATGATTATGAAAATGATGGACTATTCGCTTTTTCATCTACTCAACGTACTGGAAAAGTTGTGTTTGAAGGTGATAACAAGAGTATTCAAAATATTAGTGGAGATTCACCAAGTATTTTTTATAATGTGATATTTAATAAAAGTGGAGATGATTATTCTTTTAATTTGTCTAATGATATTTCGTCTGAAGGTAGTGTTGATTTTATGGATGGTATTGTCTGGGTTAATAAACAAGAAGGTGGCGCATTTCTTTTTTTAAAAGGGGCTACTCATGTTAATGCTTCAGATAAGAGTTATGTAGAAGGGGAAGTAAATAAAAAAGGGAATGAGATTTTTAAGTATCCTATTGGTAATAAGAAAAAATATCGCTATGCGAAGATATCTGCTTCAAAAAATTCAAAAGATGTTTTTGTAGGTAAGTATGTATTTGAGGATGAAGATTTTTTTAATAAACACGTTACTAAATCTGGATTGATTCAAGAATTAAATAATAAAGAATATTGGATAATTGATAGAGCAGATAATACTGCAGGTGACATTTTATTGACTTTGAGTTGGGATGAGCGTACAACACCCGCTACATTATTGAATGATGTTGAAAATAACATGCATATTGTTCGTTGGGATTCAGATCAAGAGTTATGGGTTGATGAAGGAGGAGTCGTTGATATGTCTTCTAAAGAAATTACAACTATCTCTACAGTAAAAGGCTATGGGGTCTTTACACTAGCAACAGTAAAAAAAGGTTGGAATTTAGAAGGAGACGTTGTCATTTACAATCTTGTGACACCTGATAATGATGGTAAGAATGATTACTTTATTATAGAGAACATTAACAAATATCCTAATAATCGTGTTGAAATTTACAATCGTTGGGGAGTGAAGGTTTATGAGACTACTAATTATGATTCAAATGGAGATGGTAGTACTAACGTATTTACAGGTTATTCTGGTGGTAAAGTTACAGTTGATAAAAATAAAAAATTACCAAGTGGTACTTACTATTATGTGATTAACTATGAGTATAAAGATGATAACGGTAGCCGTATGATTAGAAAAGCTGCTAATTTACATTTAGAATCCAATTAAATATTAAAGTAGATGAAAGCAATAAATACACTAAAAACGATTTTTCTTGGAGGTTTTGTTTTGTTTTGTTTAGAACAGACATATGCACAACAAGATTCACAGTACACCCAGTATATGTATAATCATTCGAGCTTCAATCCTGCTTATGCTGGTAGTAGAGAAGGTTTGAATATTTTTGGATTGTACCGCACTCAGTGGGTTGGGCTAGAGGGAGCACCTAAAACAGCAACACTATCGGTGAATACTCCTCTAGGGGATTCAGGTTTGGGATTAGGAGTGAATTTTATGAATGATCACTTAGGAGTGATGGATGAAAATACCTTATCTATTGATTTATCATATGCTATTGATTTGAATTATGAATATAAATTGGCCTTTGGATTAAAGGGATCGGCAAATTTACTAGATGTAAACTACAGTAAATTACATATTTATAATCCAACTGATCCTGTTATTGAAAGCGATATTAAAAATGAATTTACACCTAATATAGGGGCGGGATTATTTTTGTATTCAGATAAATCATATGTTGGTTTATCTACACCGACTTTGTTAACGCGCTCCCGTTATGATGATAATAATGTTAAAACGTTACGCGAGAAAATGCACTTATATTTAACTGGAGGATATATTTTTGATTTAAATCCAAATTTGAAGTTTAAACCTGCTACTATGGTAAAATTAGTACAAGGCTCTCCTTTACAAGTTGACTTAACTGCCAACTTTATGTTTGTAGATAAGTTTACACTTGGAGCAGCCTACCGTTGGGATGCTTCAATAAGTGGTCTTGTAGGAGCTCAAGTCTCTGATAATATTTTTGTGGGTTATAGTTACGATGCGGATACAACAAAACTAGCTCGTTATAGTTCAGGATCACATGAGATTTTTATGCGATTCACTTTGTTTAATAGTTTTAAGCGTATAGTAGCGCCTAGATTTTTTTAAAAAGTTAAAATTATGGGTAAAAATATAAAAAAACTTACTTTGATGTCTATGCTTTTAATAGGTGGATCTATTGTTGGATATAGTCAAATTAAAAAAGAGAAACAAGCGGATAAGAGCTTTAATCAAATGGCTTATGTAGATGCAATAAAAGTATATGAAAGTATTGCTAATAAAGGGTATGTAAATACATCAATTTTGGAGAAATTAGCTGATTCCTATTACTTTAATGGTAAGTTGATAGAAGCAAATAAATGGTATACTGAATTATTTGATGGCCATTATCAAGATAAAAACTTGTCCGAATTACCTTCAGAATATTATTATCGTTATTCACAAACTTTAAAATCAGTTGGAGATTACAATAAATCTCAACAAATGTTGGATCAGTTTGCTATTATAGAAAACCAAGACTCTAGAGTAGATTTATATAATAAAAATAGAGATTATTTAACTTATATAGAAAATCATTCAGATCGCTACAGTGTCACACTTTTGGATATTAATAGTAAGTATTCTGATTATGGAGGAACAATTTTAGATAATAAGTTTGTTTTCACTTCATCGCGTTCAATGAATAATGATAAAAATGGAATTCATTCTTGGAACAATGAAAGTTATACAAGTTTATATGAATCTAAAATTGCCTCAAATGGTTTTTTGGAAGAACCAGTACTTTTTGCACCGGAAATTGATTCTAAAGTTAATGATGCTACAGCTGTTTTTACTAAAGATGGGAAGACGATGTATTTTACTCGCAATAATTCCAAATTGAGTGGCAATAGTAAGCAAAATAAAGAGAATTTTTCTTTTTTAAAGTTATATAAGTCAGTCAAGCAAGCGGATGGGAAGTGGGGACTAGTAGAGGAATTACCGATTAATTCGGATAATTTTAATACAGCCCATCCGGCCTTGACTCCTGATGATAAATGGTTATATTTTTCTTCGGATCGTAAGGGTACATTGGGACAGTCAGATTTATATCGTGTTGCTCTGTATGAAAATGGAGGATATGGACCAATAGAAAATTTAGGAAAAGTAATTAACACAGAAGGAAGAGAAAATTTTCCATTTATATCCTCAGATTATCAATTATATTTTTCTTCTGATGGCCATCCTGGTTTAGGAGGTATGGATGTTTTTGTATCAAAAATATATCCTGATGGTAGTTTAGGCCCTGTTAGAAATATGGGAAAACCAATAAATAGTAGTTTAGACGATTTTGGTTTCTATTTTGAACCTAAACAAGGAAAGGGATTTGTGAGTTCAAATCGAGTTGGAGGTAATGGTTCTGATGATATCTACTTAGTAGTAGAAAATCCTTGCAAAAAAATCCTTGAAGGAAAAGTATATGATAAAGATACTAATGAAGTATTATCTAATGCTACTGTTATTATTTCAGATGCGTTATATGAGAAAAGCGATACAGTTTATACTAATAATAGTGGAAATTTCATAACCTCTCATCTAGAATGTGGTCATAAATATCGTATAAAAGTTGAGAAAGAGTTTTATAATACTGTTGAAGTTGTTTTAAATATAAATCAGGAACAAGAAAATAAAATAGTAAGTATAGGATTAGAGGAAACAAAAAAATTATTGACAATAGAGGATGATTTATTTGAAAAGTTAGAACTTCAACCTATTCATTTTGATTTTAATCAATCAAATATTCGGAAAGAAACTGCTATTGAGCTTATGAAGGTTTTGGAAGTTATGAAAGAGTATCCAACGATGAAAATTGATATTCGATCTTATACTGATAGTAGAGGAAGTGAATCTTATAATAAGACTTTATCTAATCAACGTGCCCAATCAACTATTAAGTGGATGGTCGATCATGGTATTGATCCAATGCGATTAACAGGACGAGGATATGGTCAAAGACATTTACTGAATAATTGTGGTAAAGGTGTAAAATGTACTGAAGCTGAGCATGAAAAGAACCGAAGATCTGAGTTTATTATATTGGAGATCTAATTTCTAGTCTATTTGTAGTTTGTTGAATTAGGGTTGAAATGGTTTCTTGACTATTTTAGCCCTTTTTTAGCCCTTTTTTATTTCATTAATTTGTTAAAAAATAAAGTTATTTATTTTTTTTTATTATTTTTAGTGTGTTATTATTTTTAATTTATTTTTTTTGTTAAGTAATTGGAATTATAGAGATGCTCCGGTAATTATTAAATATATAGACAATAATAAAATTTTAGGATAATCATTTTTTTTAATTCAAGATGAAAATAATAAATCACGATTGTGCAATCAACTTAGATTGGAGTACTATAGTTGCAGAATCTATGGGAGGTAATGTTGATGGAAAATTTATAAGAGGAAATAATTCTTTTTATGAAGGTACTCATTATCTAACTCCCATCGAATCAGATATTTTTGTTATGTTGACAGATTTATACTATAAAGAGGATGCTACCATAAGTTATAAATGTCAAGGAGTTGAATATATAGGACTTTACTTTTATATTACAACGAGTGATGTCAATTTCACCATTGATAACAAATTTAATTCTATTGGAAGACTTAATTACAATTTTTTGATTATTGATTCAAATGTTTTTTCCGAATACAAAGTGGAAAAGGGAACTTCTGTATATTCAATTTGTGTTTTTGTTAAGCGTGATACTTTAAAAAATATTTTTTTTAAGATTCCAAATATTAAACAAAATGTGCACTCAATTTTTGATGCAAATCAAAACATAATTGTTTATATGGATCGAATGCCTAGTAGTAGTTCAGCTTTAATTAATGATTTTAGAAAAATCTCTTATCAGCATTTGTATTTTGATAATTTTCTTAAGGGACTCGTATATGGTTTGCTAAATAATTATTTAGAAAAATTAAATACAAAAAAAATCATCATTAGCGATGTTTTAAATGAAGATTTTCAGAGAATATTATATTCTAAGATTAGCCTATTAGAGTCTTTAGAAGGACAATTTCCAGGTATAGATTTGCTAGCTAGTGAAGTATCCATGTCTACTTCAAAGTATAAGAAGTTGTTTTTAAAAATCACAGGTTTACCTCCTAATAAATTTTTCTATACAAATAAACTTTATTATTCTAAGGAATTGTTGGAATCAAGAAATTATCGAGTAAATGAGATAGTAGAAAAGTTGAATTATGGTAGTAGTTCTTATTTTGCTAAAAGCTTTAAAAAGATGTTTGGCGTGTTCCCAAAAGAATATCAAAGTTACTTTTAATTTATTTTTATGAAAGATTCTTTATTAAAATTCGGACATGAGTTTAGTTTAGATCCAAAATGGTTGCGAAAATTTGTTTCGGAATTAGGTTGTCAATTAGTTGATGATAGGCTACTGATTTTCCCTGAAGATATAGCCCAAGGAGGATCCTATTTTTTAGAAATTTTACCTGATGTTTCAGTGCTGGTAATTGATATGAAATTTATGCAGTCAATTGAATTTACTCGTTTTCCAAGTATGGATGAATGTTGGATTATTTATTATGACATGAGTGAATTTTTAAATGAACATATCTTAGAAGGAATTAAACATATTACAGGTATAGATTCGAGTTTTACTTTTGCAATAGTTGATAGTTCTATTAGTAGTACTTATCGAGCAAAAAAGGATGAAAGAGTTTTTTTTTTAAGGATTTTTATCAGAAAAACTTTTTTAAAGTCAATGTTAAATGATGATATATTATTGGCTAAATTTAATTTTTTGTTAATTGAAAATCAAAAATTTTTCTATGGATTAATTGATAGTAAGAGTAAAATGATGCTTTATAAATTACAACAGTATAAAATTGACGATTTTAATTATGAATTTATACTAAAAAGTGTGTCGTATAATTTATTAGGGTATTTTACCGATAGATTAATCTTAGATATTTCATCGTCAAATATGTATGTAGGTGATCGAGAAGCTATAATTAGAAGCCATAAATTTTTACTTTCTAATCTTTATATTCCATTTCCTGGTATGATAGCACTAGCTAAATATGCTAATATGTCTGTTTCAAAATATATTAATCTCTTCAAAGAGATATATGGCTTAACACCAGTTAGTTTATTTAGAAAGGAGAAATTATTACTAGCAAAAAAATTACTAGAGAGTGGTGAATTCAAACGAGTATATGATGTGGCATATTTTTTAGGTTTTCAAAAAGCATCTTATTTTTCATTATTATACTATAAAGAGTTTGGTTTATACCCCATGGAAAGCGTATATCAAAAGAATAATAGTAATAGAATTATTAAGAGATGAGTTTAAGTTTTGTAGAATACTAGCTACTAAAAAAAAGCTTTTTTTTTTGTTTTTATATTTTTTTATGTATCATTTGAAATATTCAGCACTTGTATTTTTGTATCATAGTTATCCTGAATTAGAAATTTAAATTTTAAATGATGTTTTTAAAAGATATCCACATTGGGAAATTCTTAAAAGAGAGAGTAGAAGAGTTAGAAATAGAATCATCAAGGTTGTCTGATTTTTTAAATATGAGTGAAGAAGAAGTTTTAAAAAGTTATGAAGAAAAAACGATTTCAACCGAGTTGTTATTGAGATGGTCAAAAATTCTAGAGTACGATTTTTTTAGACTTTATAGTGGGCATTTAGTGTTTTATTCTCCACAACGTGTAGACTTGACTAATCTAGCAAAAAAAGAAAGTAGTTTGCCTACTTTCAGGAAGAATATTTATACAAAGGAAATTATTAATTTCATAATTCAACAGATTCTAACTAATGAAAAAACAAAAAGGGAGGTAATAAAGGAATATAATATCCCTAAAAACACTTTATATAGATGGTTACACAAATATTCAAATATTGAAAATAATGAAAAATGGACCTAATTATAATAATATTTATAGAGATTTAATTGAAAAGCAATTCCCAGAAAGAGTAGAAGAATTTTCTTCTCTTTTATCAGTAGATATAACAAATAGTATACAAGTTATAGAACTTAATAATTTGTTGTTTTATCAATTTGATAATATTAAGGAATGGAATAATCAAAAATTCAAGTCTTATGATTTAATTAGTGTTATGAAGATTTTGAAATTTCAAGAGGAAAATTCTCTTAGTAATGTAGATGTGTCTAATTTCTTTAGAATTAGTAGAAATACTTTAGCAAGTTGGAAAAAGAAGAGAAAAATGTTTAATATTTAAAAAAATACATTAACAGAAATAGAATTATGAATAACAAAATCTTGTCAATTATTTCTTACATCACTTTAATAGGATGGTTGGTAGCATATTTTATAGGGAAAGAAAAGGCAGATGATTTATTAAAATATCATTTGAAACAAGCTTTAGGGGTGCTTATTATTGCCATAGTATTTAATATTATAGTTAGTATAATTGTATTTATGGCACCTTTCTTATCCTTTATAGGATACTTTGGAATTATTTTCTTGGTTTTTATAATTTTAGGTATAGTAAGAGCCTCGAATTCTGAAAAAACACCATTACCTCTAATTGGTAAGTGGTTTGAAAATAGTTTCAAATTTATTGACTAATTCCATAATAGAAGCTCCTATTAAGGAGCTTCTTTTTTGATACTGTTAGTTGAAAGTATTTCAATAATACTTATTTCTTAAAAAAACAACAATAAAAAACGATATGCAATATTGAGTTGATGTTTTATTATTTGGCTTAGTTCAACTCCTAGTGCATAAAATCTTATATTAATAATTTTTTAGTAGTTCTATTAGATAAGATTGGATGAAAACATAATAAAAGTATATTATTGGAGTACTTGCCTTAATAGTTAAATTAATAATAATGAATGAAGAAATTAAATTATCATCTACAAGAGATATACTAAATAAACTTAAAATTAAATTAGGATTTAAAAAATCAAATGAATTAGCTAAATTTATTGGTGTTAAACCTAATACAATCTCGTCATGGATAATTAGAGATTCAATGCCTTGTCATATATTATTAGAGATATGTTTAAAATATAATATAGACTTGAATTATTTATTTTTTGAAAATAGTTTTATAAAAAGTCTTGAGAATAACTATGTTAAAGTTCCTATTTTATATATTCACAATTATTGGGATTATTATTTTAATCCTATTTTTAAGAATACTGAGATAATGCCTGTTATTTATTTACTTAAAGATTTCGATTTTGATATTGTTATAGAGATTGCTGTAGAAAATGAAAAATCACTAAAAAGTAAAATTCTTTTTACTTTCTGTAAGAAAGTGAGTTGGGATGAATTAAAGATAGAAGAAACTTATATTTTTTTAGTAAAGGATAAAGGTTTTTTATATGCTAAATTGGTGGCTATAGATTTTGATTTAAATTTCTTACAGCTTGATTTGGGTAATAAAAAGAGTGTCAATGTGGATCTTAAAGATAGTTTAGAACTTTTTTTGTGTAAAGGTTTTTATAATCATGTACAATAGTACTTCTTTTTTTATTAGATTTATTTTAACGTGCAGTTTAATTTTAGTACTCTTTTTAAGAGTTTTTAGTGGCGGTAAGTTGAGTAAAATATATTCCTATAAATTAATTAACTTTTAAAAAATCTCAAATGAAACATCAACATCTATTTGAATTAATGGAAATTAGTTCAGTAGTTTTTTTGTACGGTATTACAAGTATTATACTGATACTTAAACTGATTAGATATTATAAGCAGAAAAATCGAAATTGATTATGTATGTTAGTTATTTTTAGTATTAAATAATTGTTTAAAAAGTAGTTCAATACGTTTTAATTTTAAAAAAAATGGAGTGCCTAATGTGAAGGCTTTCCCTTTTTTGATATATTTTTTAGAATATTTATTTCCTAACGCTTTATTGCAATGGTTATTTTTTTTTTTTTGTTGATATTACGTTTCGATTCGGGTCTGTGTTTACATTCAAACTGTATCACTTATTCTGTAGGCGGCTTCCTTAAAAATTAGATAAGGAAGATCTGCAAAGGAAATATCTTGATATTTGATATTGATAAGCGTACGTTTTATTACTGAAGAAAGAATTATGGTTGAATCGAAAAACAAGAGTTGAAACGTTTAAAAGCGCTTGAAAAGGAAAATCGAAAACTTAAAAATATATATACAGATGTTAGTTTAGACAATAAATGCTCAAAGATATCTTGTTAAAAAAGATCTAAGTACTGCAGATAAAGTAGAATGGGGGAGCCTACAGTGACTTAACAGTATAAAATATTTTCTACATTACATATAAATATTGTTTTTTTCTGTGATTATATGATTTCTGGTGAAAAAAATATTGATATATGATATTATGCTATAAATCAAATGAAATATGGAGATTCAAATATTGGTATTATTTATAGAACAGAAATTTCTGATAATCTTAAAGCGATAATAGTTATAGGTTATAGAGTAAAGGCTACTAGCTTGTATTCTATAATTCTTGGAGCGAAGAAGAACGATATTCGGATACTGAACCTTTTACAAAAGTAGGTATTGGTACTGTGACACTTGTTGTTATTTTAAAGATAGATGCAGGTATCTTTGATAATACTAGAGCAGATGCATTGATTATTCCTCGTATTACATTATAAGATCTAAAATCAAAAGATGATGCTTATAGTGCTGAACAAAAAGGTGTAATGATATTTGTTAGTAGTGTAGTCGGTACATCTATAGGTAAAATAATTAATGTTAGCTCATGAGGTTGTTATTATTATGCCCAAGTTTTTGGGGGAAATAGGTGAAATTTTTGAGTGCATAGTGATTAAACTTATTGTTTTACGATAGTATATTTAATTAGTATGAATGCTAAAAAACGCAAGTGTTTAATTTCTATTATTTATATATAAAATGAATAAACTACAAAAATATTCTGTAATTGCTTTTTTATCTATAGTAGGTAAGGGCTTAGCACAAATCAATACGTCAATGGTACCTAATACGACCATTACATTTGATCATCCATTTTTAGATGCGTCTGAATATACAAATGGTGTACCTAACAACCAAAACAAAGGATTATATTTTCCTAGTACCGATTTAACCAAATGGGCTTTTAAAACCGATAATTTAGACGGTATTTCGTTTCCAACAGCTTTTAATGGTATGGTTGTTTATAATTCAGCAACAGGTAATACTTTGACAGATGTTTCTAAATCAGGGCAGGTTGTTGCTGTTAAACCAGGATTCTATTATTTTTTTAATCCCGATAATGCAGATGGAACTTCAGTAGTTAACGGATATTGGAAATCATTTGAAGGTGGAGATATTCCTGGGCAACCATGGTATGATGCTACTACTCAAACACAAGCAACTGATAATACACAAAATATTTATCAAATGGCCAGAGTCGGGGTTTTTACTCAAAATCCAAAGGCTACTTTACAAATTGAAGCTTCTGGACAAGCAGACCAACCAGATGGTGTATTAATACCTCGTATTTTACTTTCTGATCTTCAAGCAAAAAGTGATGATGTTTATGATTTTGCTCAAAATGCTACCTTAATTTACGTTATAGATGATGTTAATGGTTCTGGTTCTGGTTCTGGTTCCGGTATGCGTGCATTTTCATCAAAAACACAAAATGTTATAAGAACTGGCTTCTATTATTATGATGCAAAGGCTTATCAATGGAAAGCTATCGAGACAAAAGTAGCTAATGGACTAACCTTAAATCAGTATAATGTTATTACGCTGGGAGGTCAATTGTCACAAGATACCAATATAACAGGAACGAAAAGATTAACAGTAGCAACCCCTATAACTATATCTGGTGTATTACAAGTAAGTAGTGGTACGCCTGAGGTAGGTAAGATATTAACATCTGATAATGTGGGTAATGCTACATGGGTTGCTCCAAAAAATAGCTGGAATTTAGAAGGAAATCAACTTACAGCAACTGATTTCATAGGCTCTACTAATAATGTAGATGTAGTGTTTAAAAGAAATAATATAATAGCTGGGGCCATAACTAGTTCAAATACTTCTTTTGGTTACGAATCATTACTTAACACTACTTCTGGTTATAATAATGTTGCAGTAGGTGGTGGTGCATTAAAAGTAAATACCACAGGAGCTAGTAATATTGCAATTGGAAGGTCAGGATTAATTTCTAATATGACAGGAAGTGCTAATATTTCAATTGGAGGAGCAATGGTAAGTAATATTACTGGTAATCAAAATATTGCAATTGGGGTTGGGGCTTTGGACTTAAATAGAGATGGAAAAGATAATATTGCTCTCGGATCTTTTGCTTTGCGTAATAATAAAGGTAACGGGGGTAATGTTGCTATTGGAGTAGCTGCGTTGGCAACATTGGAATCCAATGAATATAATGTAGCAATAGGAACATATGCTATGCTTTCTGAAGGTGTTAATAATTCTATAGTTATTGGTGCAAATTCTATGGCCACTAATAGTAATTCTATGGTTTTAGGTAGTATTAAAGGTGTAAATAATCATGATAAACCTTCTACAAAGGTAGGAGTTGGTACTACGGCACCTGTTACTACTTTACAGATAGATGCAGATGTAACTGATAATTTAAGAGCGGATGGTTTACTATTACCTCGTTTGACATTAATTCAGCTTAAATCTAAAGATGCAGCTTATACCACCCAACACGATGGCACATTAGTATTTATAACAGATAGTTCTGGATCTAGTACTTATAAGACGCAAAATGTAAAATCAAGGGGTCTTTATTATTATGATGCTTCTACTGGAGTATGGATACCATTTTGTACTTGCCAAATGCCACCAGTCATTTGAGTTAAAAAATCAGAGCTTCGATTTTGAAGTGTTTTAAATAATGAGAGTGAAATAAATATATTTTTAACTTAAAATAAAACGATAGTAAAGGGTAGTTTGTTTTATATATTAGTGTAGTATAATGGTATAGACTACTATTTAAATATTAGACTTTTAGAATGTGGTTAGCTTAGTTGATATAAAGCTCTCAATTATATTTCGCTAGTTTGTTGTACTAATAGTAATTTTAGTAATACTATTTTTAAGAAGTAATACAAATGTATTTAAATATAAATTTAATTTTTTTAGACACCATTAGTTAAAACTATTGGTGTTTTTTTGTATAAATAAATTGCGAGGTATAGTGTTAGAATAGTTGTGTTTTAAAAAAAGGTTGAATATAATATCTTTATATGCAATTTTAAATTTTAGATGGCATTTCATATCCTTTATTTTAATTGGTGAAAGGGACTGAAATCTCATTGGTATAAGAACTAATAGTAATTCATCTTATAAAAAATAAATTGTTTATCAGAGTTAATAAGTTTAGATTTTTAAGATAATGAAATCAATTAGAAATCATCAATTAAATACTATAGAAGTATAAAAGTAACTAGATTAAACTATTTATAATGGTGAAAGACTATTTTTATTGTTTTAAATAAAAATTGTGATTAAGGAATTAATAGATTGAATTCAGGAATATGTAAGAAGATTAACAGGTCTAAGGAAGGATATTTAGACCTGTTGATTCTCTTCTATTGTGATTCTTTATCCATATATTCTTCCAACACCTGTTTCAACTTATCCAAATAACAAGTTCTTGATTTAGCCCTTGTTTTCATCCGGTGAAAAGCATGATGAACATCCCCTAAAGGAATCTGAAACAGTTCTTGAAAAACAGTAGCTATTTTCCTAATTTCTATTTTACCATGCCCGATAGAACCAGTTACATAAAGGGCATAGATCAGTTCAATAAGCGCATTTTGAGATTCAGACCAATGTAGAGTGGGAGACTTTACTTTATTTGATTTACTAGGATAAATCGTTTGCTTTTCTATAAAATCCAATTGATTTGTTAGATAGCTGTAGAACATATTATCAGCTATTATTTTAGCTACCTTGATATCATAATAGGTGGAGAACTCTAAATCGATTTTAAATGCCACGCTGCTTAAACCTTCTTTTAGATCTATATTTCCCCTTCTAAAATAAAGATGGTCCTTGTCTGTTCGATTGTTTATATAGTATTTATAAAAGCTAGATTTACTAATGTACTTTTTATTGTGATTTTTAAGCTGAGTAAGTTTTTTAGAAAAGAATTTTTTATCCAGATGCATTTGTCTGTTAAGGCTTGATTCTAGCCGGTAGATTTTATTGTAATAGATTAGTTTACCAAGGATAGTAGGCTTTACCACTTTAAAAAAATAGATTTCTTCTTCAAGGGTTAAGGTTGAATTAAGCAGATATGCACTTAACTGATATAAAATAAGCTGAAGGTTGTTTATAATTTGAACGATGTCTTCTGAAGGTAAAAGAAGATTTAAAGATTTTTCCTGATTTTGAATGCTTGTAAGCAGGCTATTAAAGTAAGTTTGGTGCTTCATAATACTTGTATTTTGGATTGGTTATTATTTTGCACGATTTTCAGAAATGGAAGTAAAACAAGGTAGAGGGGAAAGTACGTACTAGTCAATACGTATTATTACGTTTTAATGCTGCGGAAATTACGTATTGCGAATTTTGTTATTAATTCAGAGATTTATTTCATAATTTTAACATGTAGTATTATGAGTATCAGCAGTCAAAGTGGAAAGGTAATTACCTTAGAACAAGCAATAGAGTATACGCATACCTATCAAAGCGAGCACCCAGAAAAGACTAAATCCTTTTTTGTGGGACTAGATAAATTAAATCTGATATTATCACAAAATGATTGTATTGGTCTTCGAATTTATTTAGGTGAGAATCCAGATAACTCACAAGTCAATATGGTTTTAGTGGGAGTGGATAGTAATCAAGAAGACTTAACTATGGGGACTCTTTTGGAGGAACTTGTTCCATGTCCTAGAATCTGTCCTAAAAAAAGTGAATTAATAAAAAGAGAGTGATTTATCAAGTTCTAGTCTATATCGCCCTTACCCTTGGATTGGTTCCTTTAATCCTAGGTTTGTTTTGTAAAGACAGAGTTTTTACAAAACAATATTGGGGGTATATCCCATTAATTGGACTTATGGCTTTGGCAAGTGGCTATGAACTTGTTTGTAGTTATTTTCTAAAGATTAATAGCGATTATTGGTTTCAAATCTATACACTGTTTGAGTTTTTAGTTATCTTTTACTTTTTTAAATTCATATTTAATCAAAGACTTAGTAGGTATTTAGCTGTCTATCTAAGTCTTTTTTTATTGGTGTATTTATATACTTTTTGGTTTGTATTTCCTGTTGATGTATTAAAAAGTAAATCAATTGGCAAGATAGGGGTGAGTGTGTTGGTTTTTGCTGGAACTTTTTATTGGCTAGGCCAATTGTTTAGCCGCCGTAGTGTTGTAAGGCTTTATAATACCCCTGCATTTTATTTTATTGTTGGGCTTTTTATGTATTACCTCAATACAATTTTCTTTTTTGTTTTAGTGCCACATGTTTATAGTTTGAATCTGTATTTATATGACTATTGGATTGTAAATGTGATCGCTACTTTTTTTTTTCGAATAATGATAATTCTAGGAGTATGGAAAATGATTTAACCTTGATGTTTTGGCTAGGTACTGCTATGACACTTTGCCTTTTTAGTTTAGTACTAGTTTTGATCTACATCTATCAAAAAGGAATGATACGTCAATTAGAGCAGCAGCAAAACGTAAGAATTCAGATTGAGCATCATCAGATGCGAGCTTTGTCTCAAGAGATACACGATGGAATCTGTAGTGATCTAGCAGCTGTATTAAAATACATGGAACATCTAGACAATAAAAAGGACAAAAATAAAGAGGAGTATTTAATCACTTCTTTGAAAGAAGCAGTTCAAAGTAGCTATCAAAATGCCCTTAATCTATGTTACAATCTGTATCCTTCTGATATAGAAGAGTATCGAATTGTTGATATAATAAAACAATATGTTGGCAGAATTCAGAAAGTTGGTTTGATTCAAATTGATTTCACCACCAATAAACAGACGTTTGTTTTATCCAATACCCAAAAGATTGAACTCTATCGAAGTCTTCAGGAAATAATTCAGAACATCTTAAAACACAGCAAAGCTACGAAAGTTACAATCGGTGCGTATTGGAATATAAATCACTTGTTTCTAAAAATAAAAGACGATGGGATTGCCTATGACTTTATGGCTTTGAGTAAAGAGAAAAAGGGGATAGGACTTGTAAATATTTTAACTCGAACAAATCACATAAAGGCCATGTTTACTCACAAGAGCAGACAAGGGAATAATGATATAAGTATTAAAATAGACAGATTATGAGTATTCGCATAGCCATAGCTGATGATCATGTAATGTATAGGGGAGGTTTTGCCTTATCGTTGGATGCTATAAAAAATGTAGAATTAGTTGTAAGTGTATCTAACGGGCTGGAGCTTTTAGAGCATTTAAAAACACAAGAAGTAGATGTTGTTTTTTTGGATATCAGTATGCCTGTAATGGATGGGTTTACAACGGCAAAAGAACTTAATTTACAATACCCACACATAAAGATTATCATTTTAAGTAGTTACACTAATATTGGGCATATCAAGCGTATGATTGCTTGTAATGTATCGGGATATGTTTCCAAGGTAGCTAATACAGCCACTATAAAAAAAGCAATAAAGGTGGTGTGCAAAAAAGGCTATTATTACGATAAAGAAGTATATCACAAAATTCAAGAAAATCTAAATAATATTAGCCAAGGGACGACTTATTTCACTGAAAGAGAGCTGAGTATTATAAAGCTTTTTGCCTTGCAATACAGCGCAAAACAAATTGCAGATACTTTGTGTTGTAGTACAAGAACAGTAGAGAAACACAAAGAAGCATTACTTGAAAAAACGAAAAGTTTTAGCTTTATAGGTGTGCTTATGTATGCCTTATCTAATGGATATCTTCTACTAGAAGACATTGAATGATTTTATAGTAAAAATACGTATTGATTTGAATTATAGTGAATTGTAGTTTTGATTATCCCAAAATGCAACGACTATGAAAGCTAAATACGTCCTTATAATATCCTACTTCTATATTTTACTTTTTGTATATGCAGCCATAAGTAAGCTCATTACCTTTGAAGCCTTCCAGGTTCAACTAACACAGTCCCCACTGCTTAGCGCTTACGCCAATATCATTGCTTATTTAGTGCTAGGAGCCGAACTATTATTTGCTTTACTGCTTTGTACTAAAACAACAAGACTCCTAGGACTTTATCTTAGTTATGGGCTTATGGTTGCATTTACTCTCTATATTTATTTGATATTAAACTACAGCGATTTCATCCCTTGTTCTTGTGGTGGAATACTTGAAAAAATGGGATGGAACGAGCATCTGTGGTTTAACATCATTGTAAGTTTACTTGCTTTAGTTGCTTTGTTTTTTCAAGATCAGAAAAGAAAACGATTTTATCTAGGATTAATCCTCACAACAATTATAAGTAGTTTACTTGTTATTGTACTTTTTCTATCCTCAGAACATATCATAAAAAAAGAGAATCCTTTTATTAGAAGGTATTTGCCTCATGTTATTGATTATCCAAAAGTAAAAGATTTAGGATTTAATTCTTTTTATTTTGCTGGTGTTAATGCTGATACTATTTATTTAGGAAATACAACGGCCCCTTTGTTGTTGACTTCTATAACAGAAGATATGCAGTTTCAAGATGAAAAGATAGTTGAAATTCCGCAAATGGATCTTAATTATACAGATATTAAACTGCAGTTTTTAGATTCCTTATTTTTTGTAAGCGACGGTACAGTATCACGAATTTTTAAAGGTATGTTGCCAGATGTTAAGACAAAAGTAATAATAGAAGATAAAGGTAAATTTACCAAAGCTAAAGCTCTTTCAGATAACAAAATTGCTTTTATAGGTCAGTTAGTTGGCAGTAATCAAAGTGTACTTGGGTTATTTGAAATAGTTGATGATTCCATAATTCAAACTAAGGTAAATTCAGATTTTTTAGAAAAACAGATCGATGGAGTTTTTGATGTTGATGGAAATCTATCTTTTGATACAAAAACATCACTTGGTATTTACACTTATAATTATCGAAATGAATTTTTAGTATTTGATTCAGATTTGTCTCTTATTTCAAAGGGTAATACAATTGATACTATTTCTAAAGCTCAAGTCAAGGTTATTCAATTAAAGGATGGAACAGTAAAGATGTCTTCTCCTTCAAATCTTGTCAATAGCAAACAGTTTGCTTATAATGGAGATTTATTTAATCATTCAAAACTAAAAGGAAAAAATGAATCCAAAAGCCTTTGGGATGAATCTATAGTTATTGATGTGTATGATTATCAGTCAGCTATTTATCGTTATAGTTTTTCTATTCCAATTAAAGATAAAAAGCTATTTAGAGATTTCTGGGTGACGGATCAGTATTTCTATATTCTTGAAAATAAAGAATTAATCCAATATAGACGCATGCGTAAATAAGATCTACTATCTATTGGCCAAATAGAAAGTTACAGGAGTCCTGCTGAAAATCCTGTAAAAAAGAGTAAGCCAGCTAAAATATAATATTATGAAATTTAATTTTAAACAAGTCATATTACCTCTAGTTGTGGTGGGTATGGCAACAGTGGCAGCATTTGCAACAAATGCAGTAAAATCTAACTCTTTAGCCACACCAAGTGAGTGGGGATATGTTTATAATCACCAAAAGCAAGAGTGTGAATATAAAATGGATTGTAGTGAAGTACCTGGAGCTATTTGTACTTATTTAGATCAACAGGTATTTGGGGTAAATCGATTTGATGAATTTGGACAACCTATTCTATCGGAGTGTAGCGTACTACTTTATAAACCGCTAAATTAGACTTAAAGAATAAGCCGCATTTTGCGGCTTATTTTATAATTCAATCCAATGTTTATCAATCCCTTTTAGATGATAATCGAACCAATCTAAAATATATAGCGTTAGTTTTTTTTGATTTGATGGATCTAGTAGTACATGATCTTCTTTTTTAAAATTCAAAAGCATTGCCTTTTTGTTTAATCTTTTAAGACCTGTAAAGTATTCAAAACTTTGAAGGGCAGATACATTTGTGTCTAAAAAACCAGTCCACAGTAAAATAGGTGTTGATACGTTAGATAAATTCATCACATTGGTTATATCTGAGTAAGTTTGTATGTCATCTTGTAGTTTAGCATTAATCTTAAAAATTTGGTTTTCAAAGCGCTGATATCCATACATTCTCCAATTTTTTTTCACACTTAGATATTCACTTATAGCATTATGAACCCCAGCGCCTGATATAGCTGTTTTGAATAAATTGGTACGCGCAATGATATATCCGACTTCAAAACCGCCAAAAGAGTGTCCAATTAATCCGATATTCTCGGTATCAATACTTGGTAACTCAGTTACTTTTTCTACTGCTTTAAGCGTTGTCTCAAGAGCTATAGACCCAGGATTTCCTCCATAATTATCAATATCAGGGGATAAAACAAAATAGCCATGTTGTGTCCATAAATTGTAATTTACTCCTTCACTATTTTTATAAGTTGGAGGAAGGTAAGCGTATGAAGATTTAAATTTCTTTTCATATATATCGACAATTAAAGGATATCTTTTACTTGGATCATATTCAGCTGGATAATATAATACTCCTTTTTGTTCTTTATTATCTACTTGATAATGAATAACCTTTGTTTTACTCCATAGATAATTATTTAATTGATCACCTGTGTCAATGATGAGGTTTTCTGTATTATTTTTTAAATTAAAACAATGTAAGGATGGTGGGGTATTCTGCTTTGTTTTGTTGTATAAAACCTGATGATTGGTATAGATGATATTATCTATTTTAAAGTTGCCTTTAGTCAGTAAAGTGGATTTATGGTTAATTAAAAGTTCTAGTGCTTGAATCTGATTGCCATTACTTGTATACTCTAGTAATACTCCATGAGTATCGTCAAGCTGATCAATACTTTGATTAGAAATATTCTTTACAAAGTGAAATTTATTGTAACTACTTATGGAATATTGAGTATCTGAATTTGCATTTGTAATTGGTATTAATTTAGTAGGTAGGTCTTTTATAACATAAATATTTTTTGTACCACTTACATAAAGTGTTTTATTGTCTTTTGAACTTATAAAAATTCTGTTTTTAGGACCTTGGCCAACAAAGTCAGATACAGTATAAAAATAGTCATCTAAGTGTTGAGTCAAATTAGATGTTTGATTACTTAGTAGATTATGAAAATACCAGTTTTTATCTTTAAAATAAAATATACCATTATGTTGATCAGATAAAATGAAATGATGAGCGGGTATACTATCTAAAGTAACTTGAAAATTGGGCTTTTCAATATGCTTAACAGTTAGTTTAATATAAGCAGATTTGGTTATTTGATTACTATATAGGTCTGGATTATATTGTACATAGTATTTTGAATCTTCATAGGTTTTGGTAGTATTGCTATCTGTTGAATTCAACATGGTTAAGGTGTTGTTCTTAATATTTAAAACGCCTGTAGTACTTGGTTTTTGATGGATGTTTTTAGTATAAAAAGGTTTTTTTGTATACCATAGTTCAATCTCTGAGTCATCGATATTTATGCTTGTTTTTTGACTATAGGATAAGCAGAGATACTGATCAGTTACAAATGATGTCTGGTTTACCATAAGTTCAAAACCTTCTTGTTGGGTAGGAAGTGTTAGGGTTTTTAGTAGTTTACCTTTAGTGTTGTAAATAGTAAGTTTTACCTTGGACTGATCTTTATAGATAACAGCAATTAGTTCTTTGTTTTTATGATATAAGATTTTCTCTATACGTGTATTTTGATTTAGATGATTTAGATAGGTAAACTCACCAGATTTTAAATCAAATAAATTTACTTGATTATCGATTGTAAAAATAAGAGTATTGCCTAATTCTTCCCAAGTACTGGTTTTATTAATAGTAATGTGTTTTTGTTTTGATTTCAGGTCAATAATATTAATTAAGTAGTTGGTATTTACTTCCCTTGAAAATACCAATAAGTTATTTTCTTTGTATAGTTTAAAAAATGGAACCTGTTTAATGGTATCAATTTTTTGATTTATAGGATTAATGAAGTATAATGCCTTTTGTTTGGAGTCTCCAGCTATAAGTAATGTATCGGTATAAAATACAATTGCATTACCAGATGGATCTAGTTGCGGTAATTGGTAGTTTTCTTTAGTTGTCTGTAAAAAAAATTGACTAGACAAATCTCCAAAAATCTTTCGATATACAACATCACCCTTACTTGATATATCATAAGGGTGTATTGTGTACAAGCTATCATATTGTTTTTCTGGCATTAGAATTTGCCCTTGGATGCTAGTTATTATTCCAAAAATACTAATGAGAAGTGATACTGCTTTTTTCATTGTTAGTAGCTTATGTTTTGAGGAAGTAAATTTGGATTCAACAGAATTTCATTCTCTGGAATAGGAAATAGATTATACTTTGTATTCCAATTGTTTTTAATTGAAAGCATCGTGTTGTCAAGTTCAGAAAAACGCCTTAGATCAAAAAAACGATGGCCATGTTCTAAAAATAATTCATGTCGTCGTTCCTGTAGTATTGCCTTTAAAAGTTCTGTTTGATTATTAATTTGTATCGAGGGTAATCCGGCTCTGTTTCTTATTGTATTTAAATCATTACAAGACAAGTCATACACCTGTAATCTAGCGTAAGCTTCACTTCTAATTAGATACATTTCCTCTAAACGAAATACAATAGAAAATTCTTTAGAGCTTTCAGTTTGGCCATTTTGTTTGTATTTGTAAGCATGGTGCCATGCTTTATTACCTTGATCAATGGATTTAATCCAATGAGACTTTCTTTGATCGCTACTCTCAAACGATTCATATAATGAATTTGATAAGGAGATTAGATTTGGGGGGGCTGAGCTAAAAATGTAGTAAGAGCCTTCTTGTGTATTAGATTTATCAGCTGATTGATATTGCCAAATTGTAGATTTATTTTCTTTTAGAAATACTTGATTTAAATCTGTTTGTATTTCAAAGGAAGAATCATCAATTAATTGAGTTGAATATTCGATGGCTTTACTCCAGTTTTGTTGATAAAGAAATATACGCGAAAGAAGAGCTTGAGCTGCAAATTTATTAGGTTTAATTCGCAATGAAGAGCTATAATTGATAGATAATAGTTCTTCTGTTTTTTGTAAGTCAAGAATTAATAAATCATAAACACCTGATTTATTTAGTCTTTTTACCTGTTTGTTTTGCGTATAATTTGTGGTTGTTACATATGGGATATCCCCAAAGAGTTCACTCAGATAAAACAAGTAGAGACTTCTCATAAATAAGGCTTCTCCCTTTAACTGATCTTTAAACTGCTCATTTAATGTTATTGATTTATCTAATCCTTCTATAACTGCATTACATTGATATATTGCATTATAAGTAGTATTCCAGAGTTGTAAAATATCTTTATTTGAACTTATAATATTGGGGGTGTAAAAGTTTAAAAAAGATTCATTTTGTGTGTTACAATTTAGCTCATCGGTTAATAATCCGAGTATGGATCCAATTCCATTTTGATCTCCACTTAAAATAGCTTTCGTTAAGTATATATTGGCCATTGCTGCAGTTGCAGTTTTCTCATCTTGAAATACAACAGAGGAGTTAAGTTGAGAATCAGGTTCATCTATTGTTGTAAAAGATTCACAGCTAAGTGTACTAATTAAAATAAGTATAACAAAGCACAATTTGATTATATAAAGTAAATGGTATATCGTTTTCATAATTTAAAAAGTTAAGTTGATTCCAAAAGCAAATGTTCGAAGAGGGGGA
Organism: Myroides odoratus; assembly: GCF_001549985.1. GTDB lineage: Bacteria > Bacteroidota > Bacteroidia > Flavobacteriales > Flavobacteriaceae > Flavobacterium > Flavobacterium odoratum_A. The sequence goes on from NZ_LROZ01000004.1 coordinate 32,063, forward strand.
AGGAAGCCTGTTGTGGTAAACTCAGGATCGTAACCTTTATAACGAGTCAAAGTCCAGATATTTTGAGCTTGAATATAAACCATAGCATGGATTCCATTAAGACTCTGTGATGGTAGTGTATAGGATAGATTGATATTTTTAAGCCTTAAATAAGAGGCATCAGAGACTACTTGATCACTTGTTTTATAATCCGAATAAGCTTTAATTACATCAGGGTTATTTGTTGTTAATATTTGATAATCAGCAACAGGCGCGTACTGATTCCAAGAATTGTCATAATAGTCTACAGAGGTATTGTTTAAAGCACCTGGTCTATTAAAGAAATACAAGTGATTATAATTTCTTTGTTTAACAAATTGAAATAGAAAACTCACAGATAAGTTTTTATAATTAATGGTATTGGTTAAGCCCCCAAAGAATTTTGGGAAAAATGATTCGATTATTTTCTTATCATCAATTGCGCTGAGGTTACCATCATTATTAAAATCTTTAAAAGTGTATATTCCAGTTTTAGGATCAATACCTGTATATTGATATAGTTTAATGATATTAATGGGCTGGCCGATTATATACTGATTTGAGTAGGTTGATCCTTCAAGATTTGGAAAGGATACTAATTTATTTTTTGGAATTGTCAGATTAAAGTCAGTTGTCCAGCTCCATTTTTTTTGTTTGATATTTTGAGTGTTAAAGGTTATTTCAACTCCTTTGTTTTCCACTACAGCATTTAAATTAGACTGAATAGAGGAAAAACCAGTGGTCCCAGGTAATGGTGTTCCAACGAGTTGATTGGATGAGCGATTATTATACCATGCAATAGTTGAGTTTAATCGATTCTCAAATAAACTAAATTCTAAAGCAATTTCAAGTTTCTTGGTTTTTTCCCAACTAAAATTAGGATTGTAAAGCCTAGATGGATATAACCCAATTACATTATCGTATTTTCCTCTTGACAGGGTATAGGTATCTAAATACGCATAGTCTCCAATGTTATCGCTTCCAGTTACTCCATAACTAGAGCGAAGCTTTAAAAGATTAAGCCAGGAGAGATTATTTAGCCAAGATTCTTCAGATAAAACCCAAGCAAATCCAATAGCTCCAAAATTTCCGAGCTTATAGTTTTCTCCAAATCTAGAGGATCCATCTCGTCTAGCAGTAAGGTTTAAGTAGTATTTATCAGAGAAGTTGTAATTTAACCTAGCAAATATAGCGCTGTAACGATACGTGGAATTGATTTGCGAACTAACATCCACAGTCGATGCGGATTTTAGATTATGTACAAAGGAATTTGAAGTAAAACCTAAGGCATATAGTCCAAGAGAAGTAAAGGTGTTTTCTTGAAATGTACTCCCTAGAATATAATTGAATTTATGCCTACCGATTTTAAAATACCCATTTAATTGAGGTTCAATAATCCAGCTACTTGAATTGCTAGTGGCATACTGTACACTTGTTTTCTCAGGTCCATATCCATAAGAAGGATTAAATCTAGTATGTAATGCTATATTGTATTGTTGAACTCTACTATCGGAATAACCAGTATTGATTTTAAAATTTAATAAATCATGAAAGGCATATTCAAGATTTAAGTTAGAACTTAATCCTTTAGAGGAAGATTGATATAGACTATTTAATTGTGCTAAAGGGTTTTCAAAAGTATTGTCTTGCCAATTTAAACTACCATCTTCTTGAAAAAGATTAGGGGCATTTGGCGCAAGATTTCGACTTGTAGAGGTGAGGTCTAAAGTCATAAGATTATTCTTCTGTGTATTGTAATTCACAGAGAAATTCAAACGTAGTTTTTCATCTTGATTTTTGTGATTAACAAAGAAGGATAATGTATTTCGTTTGTATGTAAAATCACCAGGAAAAACAGTAGTTTCTTCGTTGTGATTTCCACTTAACATAAATTGAGTGTGCTTATTGCCTCCACTTAAACTAGCTTGTAGAGTTTGAGCTTTAGCAGTTCCACCAATTAACTCTTTCTGCCAGTTGGTATATTTATTTTTATCCCAAGTTCCATTTAAATCATAAGCATTATCTGGATAGGTAATAATATTATCATTTTTAAATGCTTGTTCTCTAATACTTAGATATTGAGCAGTATCTAATAGGTTTAAAAACTTAGCAACGCTACTAAATGCTGTTGAACTATTAATTGTTAGTTTTGTTTTTCCCGATTTTCCTGTTTTTGTAGTAACAAGAACTACTCCGTTAGCCCCTCGTGAACCATAAATGGCAGTAGCATCTGCATCTTTTAGTATTTCAATACTTTCAATATCATTGGGATTGATAGAGTTCAAAGGATTTGATTCACCAAGGGGTAATATTCCTCCAGCTAACAATCTTGAGTTATCCTCTGTAAAAGGAACTCCATCAATAATATAAAGTGGAGTGTTTCCATCTCTTCTTAAACTATTGCGACCACGTATCTGAATATCAAATCCCCCACCAGCGACTCCGGTATTTTGAGTAATATTAACTCCCGCCATTCTACCCTGTAGAGCTTGAAGTGGATTAACAACGGGTTGAAACTCGATATCCTTAGCTGTCACTCTTGCAATACTTCCAGTGCGTTCTCGGTCTTTTACTGTGTAGTAACCAGCATTAACTACAATTTCATCAAGGGTGGTAGTATCCTCAAGTAGTTCAATATTTAAAACGAGTCCCATACTACTTGAGTACACCATGGATCGCTCTTTATAACCGAGCATTGAAAAAGTAATCTTATCTCCAACGACTACATCAATAGTATATTTTCCATCAAGATCAGTTGTCACTGCTTTACGCCCAACCGATACAATCACTCCACCAAGAACACCTTGAGCATCTTTTACAGTTCCTGAGAGTTTTATAATTCCTTTTTGCTGCTTATCTTGCAATAGGTAAGAAGCACTAAAAAACAAATGATTATCATTTGATACGGCATAAGTTGGATAGCCAATTAACAGGCTAACAAGCATAGCTATCCTATAACCACAAGTGGTCAAAATTTGAATTTTCATAATTTTATAATTGATTTTGATACAACAAGCCTTTAAATCATCAAGATTCATATTGCCGTAGTACTTTGATCGGCCAGTTGCACCAAAAGGTTAGTTAATGGGTAATTTGTAATAGATAATAAAAAACTATCTCCTTCACTCTAAGCACGTCTCCCAAAATGCACAAGAGCAAGGAGATAGCCATGGACTTTTAGCATGGCTCAAAACTCCCTTTAAGCCACACAATGTTTTGTGAGTTTTTGTGCTTACTATAGGTGGACGTCTACATTATAACCAACCCAGATTCACCAACATAGCAAGCGGTTTTTTCCATAATAAAATAGTTTTAAGTGTGATTAATAATTAATAATAGAACAGAAGGAAAGTCTTATTTCATAGCATTTTTCCCTTACTAACTAATTAATATTGCCCTATAATCGAATGGATGAACGAATTATATAGGTATGAATTACAAGGCAATAGATATCCTGTACGCATCCAAAAACTATTTTTGGACCTAGCGTAAAAGTGTATTATGCTAACTAAATAGATAATAGGGTAGCCATCCAACATCAAACAAGTCATGCTAGATACAACTACAACAATGTGATTTAGTTAAACTAAAATTTAATCATAGGCTAAATGTGAGTTTAGTTACTAATTTGTTGTTTTAATAAAATGTAATAATTGATAAATTCTCGAATAGAACATTCGATAAGTCCATTAAGGATAAGGTTTTGTTTGTATTTATATCGAATAAATACAAAACAATTTTTCCTATTTGTTCCCCCTTTACAGCCTTGTTTGGGAGACAGGCTAGAATTAAAGGTTTGTATTATGAAAGTTTTAGAGTAGCTAAAAATTAAGCTATTAGTCTAAAACTTTTGCTCTCTTGGATAGCCTAGTGTAGGACACTAGACTATCACATTTTATCATCTTTTACTTAAAGATTACTAGTAATGATAAGTTTTCTTCTTGGAAAACATTAAGAAAGGATTTACTTTTAGAGTGCGAATCATTTAAAGAAAACCAATCTTGCTTAAAATACTAGTGTTTTAAGTAAAGATGTGGTGTAAATAAACTAAGGAATCACATCCTTCTTTTATTACCCCAATTTGTATGAGAACAATTTGAAGTTTGGACCTTATACTGTGTTTTTCTTTTAAGAATCACAACAGTGAGTAGTTAAAACAAAAAATCGCTCACATAGATTATATGAACGATGTTTCTCAAAAAAGTTAATGGAATACATATATAGAAATACTAATAGGTGAACTCCAATGCTTAAGAAAGCGGCATCGCAAAGCCTCATGACAAAGTCATGTTTCCACAAAAGGCTTACATGAAGTTCGCCCTACTAGATTTACAAAAATAGTAAAATCTAATAGATATAGTGGCGAACTCAAGTGTACTCATGTGGAATATTTGCGATTTTCTTTCATGAGAGACATCCAGTATGAAACACAAAATATTGTGTCTCATGTTTTCGCTGTCGAAAAATATTTATTCAAATGTAACAAAAGTTTGAGTATAACACAAACTTTTGTTCAAATAATGCATATATGAGTAATTTTAAAATTAAGAATAGGCTTAAAGAAGTAGCTGAGCTTAGAGGGGTTAGCAATAAATTGATCGCTATGCTTCTAAATGTCCATTATACAACTGTGAGTCATTGGATGAATAATCGTTATCAACCTAGTAATGTTAATGTTGGTAAATTATTAGATTTATTGGAAGTCGATTATAATGATTTGATTTTAACTGAAGGTACTACGAATTATACAGGATTAGGTAAGTTACTTGAGGAAGAGTATATATATCTAACTAAGGTAAAAAAACTACCTTATGAAATTATAGAGTTCAATCAAGAAACAAAAAAAAGTAATAAAGTATATAACCCGAAAATTATAGAAGCTCTTAAGAAGTTGGAAAAGAAACATACTAAAGAATAGACATGATTAGTATAATATACCTTAGGTCAAATCTAAATTATTGTATTATTAACTATACTTGAGGATAAAAAGAGAATAAATAAAATGGGAAGTATTTATTATTTTTATTAAATTTATGCGACGGCTAACTTTTTAATAAGTAATTCACCTGATTTTATATCTAACCAAAAAATATAATTAATGACTTGGTATGATGAAAATGAAACAGAAGAGGAATATTTAAACCGGACAGATACTGCATCTACCTTCGGTGTAGGATTACTTAGATTATTGGGTGTGTTGTTTGTTATTGCCCTTAAATTTGCCATTATTTTTGGATTATTTGTTTTGTCAGCATACTCTATATCAAAAAAGTTAGTTGGGCAAGAGGCTACCAGCTTTCAGATTTGGGGATCTACCTTATTAATTACTTATCTCCTATTTTGTTTTATTTATTTTCTTAAAGGTATTGTAATCGGATTCCGCTTAAAGAGAAGTATGTTATGGATATTGCCATGGGTAGTTTGTGTTTTATTTTGTTGCGTCGCCCCTGCATACATTGTGAAGACCCTAGTTTTATCACAGTTTCATCCATCAAATAGAGAAGAGCTCTGGAGTGTTATACTAAGTTGGGGAGCCTTTGTAATTTCACTATTGTACATCTATAATATGTATCAGTTTAAAACTCCAAATGCTCCATATATTTTGCGCTGGGCTTTTTATTTGGGAGTAAAAGTTTCTTGTTATCAAAAAGTGACTTTTGAACAATAAAATAACGATTTTCAGTGATACTTCTATATAATAAATATGTTGATATTTGTTAGTACATAACAATAGATGCTATGAAAAATGAGATTACTAAGAACAACTTTCCAGAACTTCGTTCCGTACCAAATTGGTTTCTCACTTGGTTGAATCGTATTTTTATTGTTGTCATATTTGGTCTTCTTTTTATTGCATTTTATGCTATTCCCATACTGTTTCATGTTGATGGGACAGTAAATGCAGAAGAAATCTCCATATTTTCTTTATTTTACTATCCCTTGATCATTTGGTTAAGTTATCTTGGACTGCGTCACTTTAAAAAGAGTTTAAGAAATACAATTGCCCATATAATTGTAAATAAAGAAGGTGTATCTTATATAAAGAGTAATGGTTCTGTAGAGTTAATTAGTTATAAGCAATTAAGTAGATCAAATAACTCTGCGGTTATAGTATGGGATGTTTTTACAAAGAAATTAAATCGGTATGGTCCAATGGAACTAAAAGTATTTTGTGACGGTCAGCCTAAGACGGTATACTTCTCAACACATGTCTATAATTATTATTCAGGTAACAGACACTTATTGCGTAGACATTTTATACAAGGAATAAAGTTATTCAGGCCTGATTTAAATATCGCACCATATGTATACTCTGAATTTTACATTAATCCTAAAACTTTTGAATATAATAAAAAATCCCATTTAAAAGTGATTATACTATCTACACTATTTTTAATCTTAATTTTAATAGCGATTGATTTGTATATGCAGTGTCGATTTGGAGAGTCATTGCTCTTTGATTTTCTTTAAAGTAATATTCTTCCAAAATAAAGGATGTATGTAGTTTATGCTATGAGTGCCAAAATTTTATTACATACGATTTTTCTTTAAGGCGTTTAGTTTTTCTATAATGGGAGGATAAGTAAACTCAAAATTAATAAATTGTCCAGCTTTATTTACTTCTTTGGCAAATACTAAAAATTCATCTAAAAATTCATAAGGTTGCTCTAGCTTATCTTTAAAAGCATCGGATTCGAGATATTTTATAAAATTATCTTGGGAACCAAATAATTTAGGTAGAAAATCACTTGGTAATCCAAGCTTTAGTGAATCTCTACCTATTCCATATAGATCATGAGGTGTTACACAATAGACTAAAAATTCATTATATAATTTTGGTATAATTGTATATAATAGTTTGCGCTTGTTTTCTTCAATAATTTTTTCAGTCGATTTCCACGAATTAGAACTTAGTTGTTTCCAATCTTCAACAAAACATAGTCTATAACAATGCCAAAAATTTTTGTCTATGCTAGTAAGTGACTTTGAGTCATTTTCAAAGCAATAAATTAAATACTCTTCAATTTCATGTTTATTAAAGGGAATATTAAAATCAGAGCTTGTGCCATGTTTATCATATAAATGTTTTACAAAATCGGTTTCAAAGTAATAATATTCCTTTTTTTCATAAAAAATTGATCGAAAAAAAACTTTAATTTCACTCTCATCTTCATACCAAGATTTTCTTATAAGTTGGTCCTGGTAATTACTTATGTTAAGATCTAAAAAATCGAAATCAATACTATAATAATTTAAATGTACTGAAACAGATTTTAAATTAGCAATATAGAAAAGAATTCTAATGAAATTTTCATATTCTGTTTTGGATTTTATGTCTTTGTGAATCTGTATTTTATAGAGAAATAAAAGTAATCCGCCTAATCTGTCTTGTATATAGGCTTTATCAATAATATTCTTTTTCTCTTGATATGATGCTTTCATAAAGACATTAAATTCGGCATTTGTAATTTCTGAATCGCTGATTTCATCTTCAAAATAACGATAGTAATTATGCCCGTATATTAATGAATTACGGTCTATATTATTTGTCCCATTGCTAGGATTAAAAATTCTTTCACAAATTAGACTTATAATGCTTAGATCTTCTTCACTAAATATTTTCAATGAAGTAATGTCCTCTTTTAATAATGAATCTTCAAACACTCTACCAAAGGAAGCAAAAGAATTGTCTTTTCCCTCTTTCTTTCGTAAGGTAAAATGTGTATACTTATAGTTTCCCATGGATTTGTCCTTGTTGACCTCAATATATGCTTCTTTATTAAAAAGTAACCTATATACATCATAGTATGAAAATTTTAAAAGTTTTATTAATATAAAGTCCTCTAAGTAAATATCATGTTTCACTTTTTCGATACTGATTTTAAACTCATTTAAAAATCTTTTTGCATTTCGTATGTTGTTTATGGATTTGAAAATATTTTCATCATTATATAGAATAAAGGTATCTAGATATCCAAAAAAGGCTTGTATCTCATGTTGTCTTTCAGGAATAATTTGTAATATTTTTTCTTTTATAAAATTATTAATTTGTCCCTGTGTAATTGGGGGTAAAGGAAATTCTTTCAAAAAAATTTTCTCATAATATTTATTTGAAAAGGGAATATTATATTTCTCCAGAGCTTCATTTAAATAGGCTTTATCATATCCAACAACATAATTAAATACATCAAATGAGGCTGTATTTCGAATTAATTTCAAAACTTCAAAAACTTCATTTGGCTGCAATCGATCTAAATCATCAAAAAATACAATTACTTTTTTATCTAATTTATTTAATAGGTTATTAAGAGTATTAAAATCCTCAGATAAACTATTGTCTGGAATCACTTTAATAGCATTTAGTAATGTTTCTGTTACAGAGTTTTTATTTATAGATAAGACGTTATTGCCATATTTCTTTATTTGCTTTGAAATATCAAGACTATAAATGCTTATTTCTTTTTCAACAGTATTAAAAAAATCATTAATAATTGAATTGATAGAAATATTTAGCCAACTATTAAAGTGAACAATGATATACTTATTATCGTCCTTGAAAGATTTTTCAACAAAGCCCATAAAAGAAGTTTTTCCATTTCCCCATTCTCCAACAATTCCTATGGCTAAAGAAGTTTTAGATTTGTTGCCTTTTATTAATCGTGATACTTGGATTGCTTTTTGTCTTCTATTTAAAATATCTTCATCTGGATTATTAATAGGGCTATCATCAAAGAAATCAGACTCTTCACTATTTGAACGCTTATTTTGCCCCCAAAACCCTAAAAGTAAAATTACAGGTATTATCGCTAAAATAAAAAGCACATCGAAATATTTTATTTTTGGGAGATAATACATTTCTAATAACGAACTTTCATAGTTAAGACGTATATAGATACAAGCAATTAATAAAAAAAGGGAGTAGACTATATAACTGTTCTTTAAATAAAATCTGATTTTTGATTTTGAATACGTCCAAAAAGATAAAAGAAGAATAACAGTAAATACTATGATATCTGAGATTTTGGATTGATTGAAATGTACTAAAATAGTATCAACTATATATTTCTGATAATTTGGAATAAAAAAGTTCCAAAAAAATATTAGAATCAACGTTATAAGGAATAGATTTTTATATTGATTAAAGTATTTCATAATTTGATTTTTACAAACTTAGTGAGAAATTATTGACTTTTTTTAAGATTTTAACCTCTGTTTTGTAAATGTTTGTGGTATTGTGTTACTTGGATTATGTTAATATTTAGTTTTTATATAAGAAAGAATGCCTACCCATTGGCAGAGCTTGGCAGATTTATTCTGACGAGCTCTGCACTTTTGTAATGTTAGCTAACAAATTTAATTAACCCATTAAATTCTAACATTATGAATATAGATCGCACAGAATTCCTTTTATGGATGGAGCGTATTATGACGCGCTTTGACCACCTGTCAGAACATATAAAAGACCTCCCTATAAAATCTCAAACCATAGATGGAGAAGAGCTTTTAGACAGTCAAGATGTAATGAGCCTTTTTAAAATAAGCCCACGCTCACTACAGCGTTACCGCTCAGACGGAAAACTTCCTTATTATACCATTAGTGGCAAACTTTACTACAAACGCTCAGATGTCAATCAGTTCATCAGGGAATGTTTGAAACATCCTGTACGCAAGAAGTAAATAGCAGCTAAAGGCCAAGAGTAACCTTTAAGACGCACTATTTACTGCTGAGTGTCTCTTGGCTTTAGTTTTAAGTTTTTAATCATTTAAAACTAGGTATTATGAGTACAGAAACCACACAAAGACAAGTAGAGCACGATGTGCTTCTTGTCAATGACAAAACAAAAAATAAGATTCAAGTAGTAAAGGGATTAGATAAAGATGGTAAACTTGAAACCGTCCCACCAACTAAAAAGAATCAAAATCAATTTTTAAAGGTTGATCGACACGGAGATTTCTTTTCCAACTTTTTTTCTAATTTTTTTAGTCAACTTAAAAACCCAACGCAGTTTACTTTTTTCAGAGTGCCGGAACTATTGACCATCAAAATGGCTAATCAAATGCAAAAAGAGCTTAAACAATCAGGACCTACGCACGAACTGTTTTTAAAACATCAAATAACAGAGATAGGCAATGCGCCAAAAAAAGAGAACAAAGTAGCTGAACAAACAAAAGGAGAGGGGCAGTATAGCTCTAATAAGTTTGATATTAAAGACATTGATTGGGATTCATTATCAAGGCTTGGGCTTTCAAAAGAGAAGCTTCAAGAAATGGATCTTTTGGAACCACTGCTACAAGGCTATAAAACAAAGGATTTGGTCGCAGTGAATTTAGACTTAGGCTCTGCGGTGTTTTCCCTTGATGCAAGATTATCTCTACAGAAAAACGAAGAGGGCAAGGTTGTTATGGCGATAGAGGGGGTAAAGAAATACCCTAATCTCAATGTACCACTTTATGGACATGAGTTTTCAAAACAAGATAAACACAACCTTTTAAAAACAGGGAATATGGGTAGGGTAGTGGAGCTTACCCATCCAACAACAAAGGAAAAGATTCCATCGGTTGTGAGCGTAGATAGGCTCACAAATAATTTAGCTGTTACTAGAGTTGAAAGAATGCAATTACCACAAGAGGTAAAAGGGATTGTTTTAAGTGAAGAGCAACTCCAAACTTTAAAAGATGGTAAACCACTACTTGTAGAAGGGATGACTTCGGCTAAAGGGAATTTGTTTAATGCTGAAATTCAGTTTAACGCAGCTAAAGGGCATATTGAGTTCTTGTTTGATAACACCAATAAACAAAGTCAAGCAAAGAATCAAACACAAAATCAATCCCAACTGTCAGATGATCTGAAAACTTTTAGAGGTAAAGAGCTTACTGAAAAACAGCAGAGCGACTTATTGGAAGGCAAGGCTGTTTACATTAAAGATTTGTTGGATAAAAGAGGAAATACCTATCAAGGCTATGTGACATATAATAAAGAAACGAAGCAAGCGGACTTCTCGTTTCAAAATCCAAATAAAGAAGAACAATCAAAGGCGCAATCACAGTCAGAAAAGCAAAGTGATGAACCAAAGAAAAACAAAGGACGTAAAATGTAAAGCTAAAGACTATGATTGTAATTCTTGCAGAAAAACCAAGTGTAGCTAGGGAGATAGCTATGCTTGTTGGAGCCAAAATTAAAAAAGAAGGCTTTATCGAGGGAAACGGCTACTGTGTTACTTGGGCTATAGGTCATTTAGTATCACTAGCTATGCCTGAAGATTATGGATTTCAGGGCTTTAAAAGAGAAACATTGCCGATCTTGCCTCGTTCTTATTTGTTACTACCACGAAAGATTAAAAAAGACAACAAATACACTTCAGACCCTGGAGCTTTAAAACAGCTTAAAGTCATCGATATGCTGTTTAAAACCTGCTCTGAGATTATTGTAGCCACCGATGCGGGTAGGGAAGGAGAGCTTATCTTTCGCTATATCTATCAGTATTTAAACTGTGATAAACCTTTTAAACGGCTTTGGATAAGTTCACTAACTGAAATAGCTATAAGAGTTGGATTACAAAACCTTAAAGAGGGAAGCGAGTTTGATGGGCTTTTTAGAGCAGGGCATAGTAGAAGTAGAGCGGATTGGCTTGTTGGGATTAACGCCTCACAAGCGCTTACCGTTTCAATGAATGATTCGGTGTATTCTCTTGGTAGAGTACAAACTCCAACACTTAGCTTAATATGTAAACGCTATATAGAGCATACTTCTTTTACAAAGAAATTATACTATCAAATAGAGCTTACCCATCAAAAAGAAGGGGTATTATTTAAATCACTATCAACTGAAAAATGGGAAGACAAACAAAAGGCAGAACAAGCACTCAAACTCATTGAAAAACAAAGTGAATCTATCATTACCAAAGTAGAAACAAAGACAATAAGAGAAGAGTCCCCACTTCTTTTTGACTTAACCTCACTTCAAAAAAGAGCCAATGAGCTCTTTGGATTCTCAGCTGATGAAACCCTCAACATTGCTCAAAGCTTGTATGAAAAGAAGTTTATCACTTATCCGAGAACCTCGAGTAAGTATATTCCTGAGGATTTATGGCCAGAGATTCCCAGTTTATTAAAGGTGCTTTCTGATGATAGTAGGTATAGTAATCTGCTTTTAAAACTAAAGCTCGCAAGACTAAATAAAAATATAGTGAATGATGTCAAGGTAACGGATCATCATGGACTATTAACCACAGATAGACTTCCTTCTGCTATTAGCCCAATGGAAGAAAGTATTTATCATTTGATAGCACAACGCGTATGGGAGTCCGTATTTGAACCTTGTGTAAAAAAACAAACAGATATAACCTTAAATGTATTGGATTATGAGTTTAGTTTTAAATCCACTTCAATTATGGAACTTGGATGGCGAGCGATAAGAAAAGAACTCTCTACTAATGATGATGAGGTAATTGTAGAATTACTAGATTTAAAACAAGGCGATAAGTTAAAAATACAAGAAGCTACGGCTCTTGAAAAATCAACAAGACCAAAAGCATTGTATACTGAAAGTACGCTTCTGTCCGCTATGGAAAATGCCTCGAAAGAGGTTTTGGATAAGTCACTTCAAAGTGTTATCAAAGACATGGGAATTGGCACAGCAGCCACAAGAGCTTCTATTATTGAAACGCTTTTAAAAAGAGACTACATCACAAGAAAAGCCAAGTCACTTGTTCCAACAGAAAAAGGACTCAAAGTATATGAGATAGTCAAAGATAAACTCATCTCTGATATATTGTTAACGGCAAAATGGGAATCTGCCTTTAAAGCCATTGAAGAGAATAAAACCAATATGGAAGACTTCCATAGACAAATTGAAGACTACACTACTGAGATTACAAATGAGCTTTTAGCCATCAAACCAAATAACGACGCAGATCATCTATCTTGTCCTAAATGTAAACAACATACACTTCAATTAAGAGAGAAGGTGGTTAAATGTTTAGATCTAGATTGTGATTGGATTTTGTTTAGAGCTATTTGTGGAATTAAACTCTCAGTAGATGATGTAACAGATTTACTAGAGCATGGAAAAACCAAGCTACTAAAAGGATTGATAAGTAAAGCAGGGAAAAAATACGATGCTTATCTTGTTTTAAAAGACGATTACACCACTGGATTTGAGTTTAATAATAAGTAACCAAAGAGAAAGAAGTTATCTCAATTAGATAACTTCTTTTGTATATATACTAATCAAAAAATGATTAGCTATTTCTAAATACATGACCATTTTCATACGTATAATCACTCATAAAAAGATCTCTACCAAAGCTTTCATAATCAAAATATGATTTGACAAAATCAGAAAGATCATAACATTCATCAACTATCTGATAGGCGAAGTCTTCTTCACTATCATAATGCCCTTGATAATCCTCTTCAAAGGCTTCAAATAATGAGTCTATATCATCAGATGCAATATCGTGATTACCAGTACTTATCCAAGCTAAAAAAGCTTCTAAAGTAGTATACTGCAAATCTGATACTTTTTCAATAATTGAAAAGATATTTTCTGAAAGGCTACTTTCTGAGATTAATTCTGATGGAATATTTTCCCAATCTTGAAACATAAACTCAGGATCTGTTTCATCAGCGTGTAGTTCTGAGCAAAACTCATAAAACTCTTCCATAGAGCTAAAGTTAGTAAGCTCAATCCAATCTCCTTTAATTGAACCATTGTTATACTTAGCATGAGTACCAACATAAACTTTTGAGTGCATTAAATTTTCCATGATACATAATATTATGACCTTAGGGTCTGGTTAATTTCATGGCACTTGAGTTTTGATTTTTAGATCCTATCAAGTTTTATAAAATAAATACGCTCAAAGCTTGAGGAAGATTTATTGAAGTAATTCAAAGGACTTGAACTTGTAAGAGATAAAAAGCTAAAAAACTTTGCCTATTGAAATACCAGAAGCGAGGTTGTAACAGGTAAAATGTGGAATTGTGTTACTATTTATGCTTGGTCTTATTAGAAAGCATAGCTAAATATTCAATTATTAGATTCTTAATTATAGAGAATGTTATATTGTTTAGTAATTTAGACATCTTATCTTAAAATTTACCTACTAATGAAAACACTATTACTAAATAATAAAAGCTCTGTAGCTTATGATGATTCAAATCCTGGAGACATAAAAGTATTTATTGACAATAAAGAACATGATTTTAAAGGAAGTACTGAAAATAGAATAGATTATGCTATTGCAACCAAAAGAAATAAATATGCCAAAACTTTAAACCATCAATTTGAAAATCTTGTTTTACTTACTGGTGCAGGCTCATCTATAGATTGGGGGATTGATGGTAAAGTTGGTCAATCAATGGTTAGCTTATGGGATGGTGTTGAAGCAGAATTAAGTACTGAATTATTCAGTCAATTATTAGAAGTTATCAAGTATGATGATAAATGGCCTGATGGATCTATTGTTAAAAATCTAGAGAAGGTTTTATCAATGGCGACTCCTGCAATACCCTATATTGATGAAGATGGAATTGATTTAGTAGATTGTGTGGATAGAATAAAAAATTTTATTAGAAATGCTTGTATGCTAAATCTTCCAGATAATGCGCCACATTCTATTTTGTTGAATAAAATGACAAAGAGAAAGGTTACACTCCCGAGATTTAGATTATTTACATTGAATTATGATACAATGTTTGAACAAGCAGCGAGTAGAAATAATTTCACAATAATAGATGGTTTTTCATTTGGGATTCCTAGAGTTTTTAGTGGAAGAAATTTTGATTATGATATAGTAAGTAGGAATCAAAGTAGAGTTAAAGAAGAAGATAATTTTATAGAAAAGGTTTTTCATTTATATAAGTTACATGGTTCAGTAAATTGGGAGAAAATCGACAATAAAATTTATCAACGTGAAGGAATCGAATCTCCTTTGATGATTTATCCACATCAATCAAAATACGAAAGTTCCTATGAACAGCCTTATTTTGAAATGATGTCACGATTTCAAAATAGTTTAAGAAAGGAAAATGTATTCTTGGTTACGATTGGATTTAGCTTTGGCGATAAACATATTGTTACTTCTATTATAGAGGCTTTGGAACAAAATCCAGGTTTTCAACTAATGATAATTAATCGTAGTATTGATGAAAGTAATGTCAACCTAAAAACTTTCATTGAAGCAGCTAAAAAATATTCTAATATTTCAATAGTAGCAGAAACATTCGAAGAATTTTCTAATCATTATCCTGATTTACAAACCTATAATCATGATACAAATAAACAAATAGTTATAAACTTACCAACTGTTTAAACATGAAGATAAATCCATTTCAACATAGTCATTTTTTAGGATATGTTAATCATGTATCCCCTTCTTTTATAAAGATCCATTTTCCATCTTCAATTTTAATGAAGTCTTTTTACCATAATTCTGAAATTTTAAAAGGCGGTCTTGTAGGGAATTATGTTGTAATTGAAGGAGAAGATAAAGGATTCCTTTGTAAACTGTTGGAAATTTCTCTGCCTGAAAAAGAAAGGTTGGAACTGAGTGAGAAAACTTTCTCAACTAAAGAGTTTCATCCAACAGGTAGATTGGAAGTATTATTATCCTTCGATTTATTTAATCCTTTAGACATTGAAAAAGGAGTTAATTCTTTGCCTTTGATTGGATCAAAAGTTTTTATCTGTTCTTCTGAATTTTTAGCAACACATTTTAAGAAGTTTGGTGTTAATACAGAAGATTTAGAAACAGCACCCACGATAAAATTAGGAAATTTGATTTATGATAAAAATGTTCCTGTTGATTTGTCATTACAATCATTATTTGCTAGACATTGTGCAGTAGTAGGAACCACTGGTGGAGGTAAGAGTTTCACAATAAGTAAGTTTATAGAAGGAATTATTGAGACAAACTCGAAAGCAATTATTATTGATCCAACTGGGGAATACGGGAGTTTTGACACAAATATAAAAGTTGAAAGTACTAAACTTATTACAAATAGTTTTTTTCCTTATCAAAACCTTACAATAAATGATTTATTTGTATTATTTAAACCATCTGGTCAAGTACAGCAACCTGTTCTACTTGATGCAATAAAGTCTTTAAAATTGTCTAAATGTTTAATGGATAATAAAGCTGCTCATACACATCGAAATGATGGTTTAAATGACATTTTTACATTTAGAGCACAAAATGTTTTAATAAATAATGGACTAATTATTAAACAGGATCAATTTACAGCTCCATTTAATAATGCAAGTTATATTTATAAGACCAATATAGAGAATTTTAATCTTAATGATTTTGACATTTCATTACTACACAAACAGATAGTTAATGAATGTTTTCAAGTCTTTAATAATCGATGGTCAAATAGTAGAGATGAGAGGAATTTTAGTAATTCGACTAGCTTAATTATTAGAGTAAATAATGTCATTTCAAATGAAAAATTTTCTGGGATGTTTGGATTTAATGCCCCTGTAACATTAAATCTTATTGATATAATAGATACTTTTCTTATAAATCCTGATAAAAATGTATTACGAATAAGTTTCGAGGATGTTCCTTATGATTTTCAAGCAAGAGAAATTTTAGCAAATGCTTTGGGAAGGTATTTATTGAATAAGTCAAGAACACTTGCCTTTAGAGAAAAACCATTGGTTTTATTTGTTGATGAAGCACATCAATTTTTAAATAAAAAGGTAAAAGATGAATATTTTGAAAGTACTGAATTAAGTGCTTTTGACAGTATAGCAAAAGAAAGTCGAAAGTATGGTTTGTTTTTATGTTTAGCTACTCAAATGCCAAGGGATATACCAATAGGAACATTAAGTCAAATGGGTACATTTGTAACTCATCGACTTATTAATCATTATGATAAAGAGGCAATTTCAAGTGCTTGCTCTACAGCTAACAAGGAAACATTGTCGTTTCTACCTTCCTTGGGTTCTGGTGAAGCCATCATAATGGGGGTAGATTTTCCTATGCCATTATCAATTAAAATTGATAAACCATTAATAGAACCAAAATTTGATACTCCAAAATTTTGAATCGTTTATAATCAACTGAAAGCTTTTGATGTAAAAAAATGAAGGCGTCATAAGACGCCTTCATCTACAAAAGAGTAATAACTCTCAGAAGTTATTATCAAATGATCTAAAAGAGCAATATCAAGCACTTGACTTGCTTGTTTAATCTTGGCAGTAATCTGCTTATCTGCCTCACTTGGATTTAATTTCCCAGATGGATGATTGTGCACTAAGATAAAAGCCGTTGCTTTTGCTTTTAAAAGAGCAGCAAAGATCAATCGAAGGTCAACCACAGTTCCTGTAATACCACCTGATGAAATTTCAAGTACACCAAGTACTCTATTACTATTTGACAGCATGAGTACTTTGAATTGTTCTAATAATTCAATTTTATTTTCATCCCATGCTTTTAAGGCTATTTCAAAAGCAGATTGTGACGATACAATCTTAGGTCTTTCAGATGTTTTAACTTTAGATTTGTAGATTAGTTCAATCTCTGATGCCACTAACCATTTGCTGTTTAAAACTGTACTTTCCATAATATTATATTTTTAAATTAATTATGGAGCAGCTACAGGTAATGCTTAAGCAAGCTCAAAAAGCAACGCAATAAAGCGAAGACAAGGTCAAGCATTTATGGGGGAATTTTTTGAAAGCGAACCGCGAAGTGTTACCTAGCTTAGTGATATAATTGATAAAAAATAAAACCATTATAAGCCCAAAGGATAAAAAGAAAGGTTTACTTCTTCTTATTAATCAAATGGGCCAATTCAGGGTCATTTTCAATGCGTTTTAGCTCTGATTCAATAATTGACTCAATATCAAGTTTAATTTGTCTGTAATTGGCTTGAATCGTTTCATCTAAGGTGTTATTGCCCTTAGCATCTAAGAAAGAAGTTATCTGAGGTATCTTTTGGTAGGCTTTCATTTCTTTAGAAACTTTGTCATTATCAACAACTATCTCACAGTGAAATATCTTTTGTTCTATACGCTCATCAAAATTATCAGATACAGCCCCTACAAACATTCCTTGGGTAAGAGTGGCTATTTTAGATGCAGGAATAAGGGTATCAAGCTGGGTAGAGAAGGAGGTAGAACGGTCGTTTCTATTAATGGATATGCTTTGTCGTTTTTGAAGGATTTTACCAAAGCGTTCTGATAAGGCTTTAGCCGTATCACCAACTACTTGCCCTGAGAAGATATTACCAACAGTATTTTGAATGACTTTACTTTCCTTATCTCCATAATCTCTGTTGAGTTGAGAAAAATCTTGAAAACCCAAACATACAGCTACTTTATTACTACGAGCTGTGGCAATGAGATTATCAAGACCTCTAAAGTAGATTGTTGGTAACTCATCAATAATAACAGAGCTCTTAAGTTGTCCTTTTTTATTAATTAGTTTTACAATACGTGAGTTATACAGGCCAAGTGCCGCAGAGTAGATATTCTGTCTATCTGGATTGTTTCCAACACAGAGTATTTTAGGTGCTGCTGGATTATTAATATCCAAAGTAAAATCATCTCCTGTCATTACCCAGTATAGTGATGATGAGATCATACGAGACAGCGGTATTTTAGCCGAGGCTATCTGCCCTTGTAATTGATCTTGCGCTCCACCTTCCCAAGCGTCCATAAAAGGGGATAGATAATTTTCTAAATCGGAGTAGGAAGTTAAAATAGTAAATACATCCGCATATTTTTTATTAAGAAGTTCTATCGCATGAGGAAAGGTGCAGTATTTTCCATTTTGATAAAGTTTTAAAAACCAAATAATGGCAGCTAATAAAATGATTGGCGATTCCACAAAAAAATCTCCTTGTTTTTGGATCCAGGAGCGGTTTAGATTCAGCATAATAGTGTAGGCTGATTCATAGGCATCAGATATATCAGTCATAAAAGACGGATTAATCGGATTACAGCGATGACTACGACTTGGATCATCAAAGTTTATGACATAAAACTTAGGCACAATAGCGTATTTGTCTTTGTGTAAAAGCAAATGATTATAAGCGATGGTTGATAAATCATCGAATTTAAAATCATAGATATACATGGAAAATCCTTTTTCAATTTGCTGTTTAATAAAGCTATTGACCACAGCATAGGATTTACCAGAACCAGGAGTACCAAGAACAATAGTCGCCCTAAATGGATTAACGATGTTTATCCAACCACTGTTCCATTTGCCTTTGTAGTAAAATCTTGAAGGTAAGTTTACGGAGTATTCATTTTCGATTAAGCAGGTCTCTTGCATAAAACTTTCGTTTTCAAAATTGAATACGTCTTGCATGAGATTATCATTTAGGAGTCTACTAATCCAAGCACCGGCTACCAGAAGTAAGATATAGCCTAAAAACGTACTTGATATATACAGTATAGCGCTCCAAGAATATCCAAAATCAAGTAAAAAGAAGTTGAAAAAGAATAAACTAAAACCAACTGAAAAAACAAGAGTGATTTTAGAAACGGTTATCTTTTCATGTTTTACGCCTTTGCCTCCCCACAGGCTTAAAGAGAGTAAAACCAAACAGAAGAGTTTAGTATAAAGTAAATGAGAAAACAGTCCTGCTGTTCGATTGAAATTCATCAGTATTCGATCTACAATGGTGTGTGTAATTCCAAGGTTTAAAAGGAAAGAATAACAATACCAGTATAGATGCATAAGCATAATAAGAATACTTACTGCTCGCATAAATGCCAGGATTTTAGCAAGGGCTTTTAAATCGTCTTCTGATTGCATAATAAATGTAATTAAGATTAACGATTTAAAGTAGTAGTGTATCAATCTCAAAGTCTGACATTGGAATCATAAGGTATTATTTGGCTTTCATAGAAAACAAGTCTTCACCATTAAAATTTGTCAATTGCATTATAATTTCTATTTTTAAAAATCAAGATTAAGTATTATGAACCATTTAAAAGTGAAAGACTATCTAAAAAGCATGGGTTTTGAAGATTGTTTTATTGAATTTGAACAAAGTACAGCTACTGTAGGTGAAGCTGCAATTGCGATTGGTTGTGATAGCGACCAAATAGCAAAGAGTATAACGCTTTATGCCCCAGAAGAGGGAACTGCTATTCTTGTCGTCGCTTCAGGAAATAGTAAAATCGATAATAAAGCCTTTAAAGACACTTTTGGTATCAAAGCCAAGATGCTTAAATATGAAGATGTAGAAGAGTTAGTAGGTCATAAAGTTGGAGGAGTCTGCCCTTTTAAGGTAAAGGGATCAACCAAAATCTATTTTGATGAATCTTTAAAAAAACACGAAGTGCTTTATGCAGCTGGAGGTAGCGCTAATACCGTAGTTCGATTAAAACAAGAAGAATTGCTTGATTTATGTGATTTTGTTGATTGGTTATCTGTGACAAAATAGATTCACATTATGGTTTGCTACATAATTCCAAATACAACCCCTTAGAGTCATTAGAAGTTTAGTAGTACAGGTAATGCTTATTTTGACACAAACAAAGATAAGAAACCATGCAAACGACCACTAAAACCAAAGGAGGAAGAAAATTAAAATCCAATCCTAAAAAATACAGACATGTTTTTAGGCTCACCGAATCAGAAAACAAAAGACTGCTTGCTTTGTTTGCATCATCAGGAATGACAAACAAAGCAAGCTTTCTTGTTTCTATGCTTTTAGATAGAGAGGTTAAAACAGTCAAAATAGATGTTGCTGCCTTGCAATATCAGGCAGCTCTTACTAAGTTATTTAATCAATTTAGGGCAGTAGGAGTGAACTACAACCAAATGGTTAAACTATGTAACCAGTATTTCTCCGAAAATAGAGCGAAGCGTTCTATCTCAAGACTTGAAGAATATACCAAAGACTTATCCAAGCTTTGCTATTATATAATCAAATTAACTAAGGAGTTTGAAGACAAGCATCTTAATATTAACCCATAAGTTATGATTGCAAAGATTGGTAAAGGAAGTAATCTTATAGGAGCTTTGTCCTATAATCAATTAAAAGTTGATAAAGGACAAGGGATTGTTTTGTCTACAAACAACTTACCAGAACCCAGCAATGCTTTAAACTACATCGCTCAACTCTATAAACACTTTGAGCCTTATTTATTTTTAAATAACAAGACAGAAAAAGTGGTGAGGCATATTTCTTTAAATCCCAATCCTAATGATAAATTATCCGATGATATGTTAAACGATATAGCTAAAGAGTATATGAAGGAGGTGGGATATAAGAACCAACCTTATATTGTCTATAAACATAGCGATATAGAAAGAGAGCACATTCATATCGTTACCGTTTCTACAGACTTACAAGGAAAGAAAATTGACGATAAGTATGACCATTTAAAATCAATGAAAGTTTGCCGTGAAATTGAAAAGCAGTTTAACCTAACTTCATCAGTCAATCGGACAAATAAAGAATCTAAGCAAACTCTATTTACACCAGTTGACTACACCAAGCACAATCTAAAAACTCAATTAGCCTCGGTTATACGCTACTTACCCAAATACTATCATTATGACAGCTTAACAAGCTACAATGCTTTATTATCTCTATTTAATATCAGAGCAGAAAAGGTAGAGGCAATTTACAACGGACAAGTAAAACAAGGCTTAGTGTATTTTGCATTAAATGAAAAAGGGGAGAAGGTAAGTAATCCTTTTAAGGCTTCACTTTTCGGAAAAAATGCAAGCTATCAAGAGCTTGAAAAGCATTTCAAGAAATCGAAAGAAACCTTACAAAAATCTACAACAAAAGCTAACCTAAAACATACTATCGAAATAGTTTTGAATGCTACAAACTCACAAAAAGAATTTAAAGAAGAGCTATTAAATCAAGGTATAAACGCAATTATCATTCAAAACAAGGGTAATCGAATCTATGGGGTAACTTTTATTGATCATAACTCAAAAAGTGTCTATAAAGGCTCCGATTTAAATAAAGAATTATCGGCTAATAGGCTGAATGAGAAATGGAGTAGGACAGAGGAACAAATTAATTCAACTATAAAAACACAAAGTCAAGAGATCTTTAAAAAACATATGGACTCAAAAGAAATTGAATTGCATTCCATATTTGAGTATTTGGATACTGATTCAATAAGCTTTAATACTACTGAATATATATCATTATTTAACCTACTTGATAATCATCAAGAAGTAGATTATGACGAGCTAATGTTTGAACAGAAAATTAAACGAAAAAAGAAAAAAAGATCACTGTGAAATATAGTGCCTCGAATTAGGTATTTATATTTTGAGTACTTTTAAATATATTGAATCGATCATTAAAATATAAAAGCCTGAAAATCAATTAATTTTTCAGGCTTTTGTCTTGTTTTTAAACTTTAATTAGGTACTATAATGTGGAGAAAGAGGGTTAGCCTCTTTTATTTCTTATATCCTATAAATAGGAATGTTAACTTTTTTGATTTGGGGTGAGTATCTAATTAGGAAAGATTTAGGCTATGACAGAAGCTTTGAAATTCTTAACTTATTGCCAAAACATCATGTATTTGAGCTGTTCTATATTATAATTTAAAACATGTAGAGCTATAGTTTGATATTATAATAATCCTCTAAAAAGGCATCAATAATATTTTTATTAGGTTCATTTATCAAAAAATCTATATCATATTCAGAAAAATCAGGAATACCAAAATTTTTGATATAAGTTCCATTTAATGAATAATATGCTGAGGAATATGGTTTACTTGTTGTTTTAATATAATACCAAAACAATCTTGATTCCATAATCTTCTTAATTAATTGCATTTCTTCTTCGGAGTGACCAATTATTGCTTGTCCGTTATAGAACATTAAATTATCGTCATCACTAATTAAATAACTAGGTGTTTTATCAGAAAATTTGGGAAAAAACAATTTATTACCTACTTTTTCTAGTGATTGTGTTCTACCAAATGCAAACCATTTTTCATACTTTCCTTTTCCTTTATCTCTTTCAGAAAGAATTAATCGTTTTTTTTGTAAATAATCGAATGCTCTTGGGTATGTTTCTACTAAAAAATCTTCTTCTAATACTTTAGGTTTCATTTCATCATTATATGGAAACAAAATTTTTTCTACTACATTATCAAAATTAACATTTCTACTCAATTTATTCGAGTTTAAAATATCTCTACATATTCCTTTTTCAATCGGATATAAACTTCCATTTTGTAGGTAATAAAAATCATCATCCTCTTCTACCGGCTTAAAAATGTAAACATCATTTTTAAGAGTTGCAATTCCATGTCGGGTTTTATATTTTTCTCCAAAAGGACTTCCTATAGATTCAATTCTAGAAATAATTTCATTATTATGAAGATTCCAACCTTTTCTAGCATCTAAATTTTGATAATTAATTTTTTGATATAAATTTACATTTGTTGGTAACTCTTTATTGATTGATTTATAATATTCAATATAATCTCGCTCTATTTTTTCTAAAAAGCAGACACAAGTATAGGTACTCTTTGATTTAAATATTTGAAGAGTACCAAAGTCAATGATTTTCATAGAAGTATTATTTCTTGCAAAATAACTTCTCAGTGCTCTACCATTTAGACTTTTAAAAAAAGTATTCATTGTAATAAAACCAAGAATACCATTTAGCGCTAAATTTTCATACCCTATTTGAAAAAATGGAATATACAAATCAGGATTCCCCGTAGAACAAACTTCCCAATTTTTTATGTTTTTTTTAGCATCCTCATCTAAATTACGAGCAGAAACATAAGGAGGGTTACCAACGATAATATCAAAACCGTTAAAATCATTAATGACATCTTGCCAGTTAAAAAGTAAAGCATCTCCTTGATGAATATTTAAATAAAATTCTTCGATATCCTCTCCATCAGATAAGGCTAATAAACTCAATAATAATTTACTACGAGTTACAGAATATTGTTGAATATCTAAACCAAAAACTTGATTTTCAAATATATATTGATATGTATTATTAGTTCTTTTCTTTAATTCTTTTGCTGCTGTATATAAAAAACCTGAACAACCACATGCTATATCAGCAACTTGAATATTATTTAAGTTAATATCTTTTCTGTTAAATGATTCATTTACAATATATTCTCTAATTTCAGTAGGGGTATATATTGCACCATTTACAATTCTGTCTGAAGGAGAAATAACGAATTCGAAAAGTTCTATTAATTTTTCAATATTAAAAACTTGAATTTCATTTTGAATAATTAGAATAAATTCGTTTAGTTTTTCTCTCTTTTTTGTATTTCTTGTCGTTATGGAATAATCTTTTAGAAGCAGATTATGGAATAGATTTAAATTATTGATCTCAATAAAAGCAGACACAATGAGCCTATCCACTTCTTTTGGGAAATTAGAATATGATTCAAGATATTTATATATGTTCTTACTCAATTATTGTTCTTTTTTTAAATATTTTAGGTATGTGAAAAATTCTTCTGATAAATCACTATTTAAGATTTTTAAATCCTTTTGTATCTTTATGTTTTTCGGATTATTAATTTGCTCTTGGAGTTTAAGGATTTTTACATACATTTCATCCAATTTCCAAATTAAACTATATCTCCTTAAATGTAGTTGCAACTTGCTATGCATATAATTTGCTTCTTTAAGGCCAGCTTTAGGCAGTATTGTTCCATCATTATCTCTTTCAAAATATTCGTTAAAATCTGTGTTACATGGATCTATATAATCGCCTTCATCATCTGATTTTAATATGTTTACATAGGAACAGCAATAAACCAAATTAGAATAATCTGTTTCAAGAGCAGGGTTTTTAGAGATAGGTTTAAAATGGTCTATATGAAAAGTATTCTTTCCTCCGAACCAAAAATCAGGACAATCAGTATAACCACATCGATTATTAAAATCTTTAGCTAAAGGTTTTTTATAACTTCGATACCTTTGATACCTTTTGTCAAACGTTCTTACAGGCGTTTGATTTCTAAAATTATTTGCCATCTTCATCTATTTTTTTTAGCATTTCCTCAACTTTATTTAAGATACTATCAAGGCGTTGTGTATTTGAAAACGTTTTAAACTCACTAGGGATTGAATGTGTGGCATCAATAGACTTCTCTAAAATATCATCTAATTCAATAATTCTCTTCTCTACCTCAAAATCTACATTACCTTGTTTACGAAATTCTAATAATTTGGTTAGTTCTTCTTGAGAATCCTTAATTCTTGCCTTGTAATGTTCAATTTGTTTAATTAATCTATCTGTAAATTTAACTTTGGCTTTTGTATCCGCAATTTCAGTAGTCATTAAGCTTTTAGTATAAACAAGGTTTACATCCTCACTATCACTTAGTGCGTCTTTATCTTTTGCTGTTAAAACAAAGCAAGGAAACTTATGTCTGATATTTAAGAATTCCTCTACTAATTGAACTCCATTATATGGTACATTATGGCCTAATGCACCAATATTTTCATTTAATAAGAAATCACAGACAATTACATCTGGATTAATACTAATTATTTTCTCAATCATTTCTTCCATGTCACCAAAAGGAAGTTGGGTGATGACGTTAAAAATATTATTAGTATTCGTATCGTCAATGTAATTTAGAAAATTTTCTATTTGCTCTTGATCTTCATCGATGTAAAGTAATTTGTACATAATTTATTTTATTTTTTATATTTTACTGGGAATGAAATTCTCAAACCGAAGCCAATTTCTGGATACAATAATTGTACCTTGCCATCATTTTCGTTTACTATTGATTTTATTAACCACATTCCTAAACCTGTTCCTTCTTCTTCTCCTGTATATGGGTTTCTTCTAGTTGTATACAAAGGTTCAAAAATTCTCTCTGGTTCTGTAATATCTTTTGAAAGGCCAGGACCATTATCATGATAATCTATGATTATGCCTTTAGAATTTTGATAAATACTCAATCTAATTTCTCTTGGTCGATTATCTTTTGAAATTACAAAAGCTTCAATAGTATTAACCAATAGATTATTGAAAATACTATCCAAATCAATTTCGAATATTCTCATTTGAATATCTTCGATTTTAGATAAGTCGTAATTAATCCCCTTTTCATTTAAAACTGTTATCCAATCATTCTTATAGTTTGTAAAATATGATTTGAATGATAACTGCCTCCTTGTTCTTTTATCCTTTCGAGTTGCACCAAGAGAAAAATTCAACCAGTTTTGTATTTTAACATCCTGAAGTTTTATTCTTTCAATAATTTTAAAAGGATTCTTTCTATCCTCAATATTATCATAATCATGCTCTTGTATTTTATTACTTAAAAGACTTTTTAATCTATCAGTCCTTACTGCTAACATATCATTTAGTTTACTTAAATCATGGCTAAATGAAGCCAAAACAATACCACTACTAGCTAGTGCCCTAAGCATTTTTTGCTCTTCTTTCAGTTTCTCAATCTCTTCTTCTTTTCTATCTAATTCTCCAGCAAGTATTTCTTTCTCTTTTTCAGCTTCTGATTCTTCTGATTTTTCATTACTGCCCATAGTTGTATTGGAATCATTTGCAGATGCTTCTTTTTTAGCTCTACTTTTTGCTAAAATATCATTTTTTATTTTTTCTGCTTTTTCCCTATCTCTTTCAGGACCATATTTAATATCATCATATTCAGCCATTTCTCTGGCAATATATGAACGGTCTTTTTCAAATTCTGCAATAATTTCAGTAATTAAACGGACAAAAATTCTAAATGTTTTATTTTCTTGTAAACCTTCACGGCTAGATTTATCTTCAAAATCTACATTCGTTAATCTGGAAATATTCACTGCACCTGCAACATTATCAGGTTCCACTTTATAGCCACCTTCTTTTTTAGCAACACTTGCGGGGCTTTGAGTTTTTCTACTTCCTAGACCTAACCAATCAAATGCTACGTTATCAACCTCTCCATAAGGTCTAACTCTGAAATTATCTCTTACCAGTTTTATTCCTCCAAATTTATTCAGCCAATCTTTTCTATTATTTGACATAAAGCTCTTATTAAAGAACTTTTTTGAATCCAATGAATTTGTTTGTCTTTTAAGATAATAAAAAGAAAAGTTGAAAACACCTATGTTCTTAAACACATTATCTTCATCAATATCTTTAAATCCTTTCAGTAATTCTGAAAAGGTGGTCATCTTCTCCCAGTAACCCCTAATAAAATCATCTTTTCGATAATTACTTTGTTTCATTCCTTCTCTATCAAAAAAATCATTAGGAAGTAACTCTATATCGTATTCATTTCTGAAAATTTTAATTTTTACATTTTGATTATCATCTGCAATTGCAACTAATTTATAATCAAAATCATCACATACTGACCCTAAGACCTCTCCGTACTTTTGAGGGGATAATGAACTGAAAAGGAATATTTCAAATCCTCCTGCTTCTTTAGGCGGGACTAAAACCTCTAAATCATTGTAAACTTGTTCTACAAAGAAATCTTCCCAATTATCTCTTAAATCAGTTATTTTTAGGATGGTTCCAAACTTAAATTCTTTTTCAGATTCTATTTTTGTCAAATCAAGTCCTGGCAATATTCTTAAAAGCTCATTTTTAATAAATTGTGATTTTAATCCAACTAATTTTGCTCCTACTTTATCTATAGTTTTGAACTCTCCTTCAAAATCTTCCCAATTTACCTCCCAGAGATAACCAGTATTTTCTGTAGCTTTATCATTTAAATCTGTATCTATATTATGAATTTTAGGATCAGGATTAAAAATAGTAGTCATTCTACATCGGCTACCTAATTTGTCCAATGCAAACCTACCAATTCCTTTCGCACCTGATTTAACTCTACCTTGTTTTGTGAAAATATTATTAGCTTTATTGTCAGTACCTATTGTCATCCAATGTTCTCTAATAATATTTTGAGTCATTCCTTCTCCAAAATCAATGATGTATAAAGCTGAAAATTTTGAAATTAGATTTTTGAATATTTGTTTTTTTTCTTCAAATAATTTTCTTTCTTCTTCTTCTAAATATAAAATAAAATCACCATCAACATTTTTTTTATATATATCATCTATAGATTCTTTAGGAATACCTAATTTTATTAATTCACTATAATGATCTTCATCAATTTCATTTAAAAAAGTTGAGTATTTATTATCAAAATAAACTATACAAACTTTACTATCTGCATCATAGGCATTTTTGACTAATTCAATAATAGCTCCTTTTGAACTAGCAACATTCTCACGACCGATTAATCTTGCAGTCCTTGCAGATACTTTAAAAGGAATTATATCAATATTATTATCTTCCATTTTAGTTATTAAATTAAGGTTGTTAATTTTACATTTAACTTTTCTGCAATTTTTCCAAAAGGTGGTCTTACTTCATTTGTATAACTTCCTTGAAGTGGTAGCTTAATTCATTTCTAATTGTTTTGTTAACCACTTATAGTGCTTTTGCTCAAAAAAAATCTGCATACCGTGTAAAGATATTGATTTTTCCAATGTCATCAGATATTATTAAATAGCCTAAACAAATATAAAATAGTTTGTTTACACAAAGTTCTCTAAATCATTTTATCCAAGGAAGAAGCATTAGTTTCAATTCCAGAAAAGTGTCTAATATTTAATTGTAATTAGTGAATATTCCAAGAAAGTGATTTAAAAATTCAATCAGCCTTGTGAGTTATTTTACTGTAGTCATATCAACTTTATAAAAGTTATCATTATTTGAAATTATTAGTTGTAATAAAACATGTTTCTATGTTCTCTCTTAATTAGTAAAAGAGGGGAAAGATTTGAACATTTTCTTCTAAGTTGAGACAAATAAATATAGATTTATTGAACGAACATTCTTCTGTTTTCTCCTTTTTAATGTTAAAATAAAAACTAACGACTTCGGAGTAGTTTTCCAGCCCTCTGCAAGAGCAAGTCGTTTTGAAAGCTTGAACTCAATTTCGAGTGCCTCAAAACATAACTTGCTCTAATCTTTCGATTAGTAATTCCACCAATTTTACAAAGTAAAAGTTAAAGTGATTTCATTTTAAGAAATCACCCACTATTTGATACTAAAATGCCAAATATTACCACAAAATGCCATAAATCAGATTCAGCTGGTTTATGAAGTTTCTTTGTATGTATAATCATATTTGCATAGGTAGATAGATCAGTCACAAAGCACTGAGGTGTCTAAAAAAGTAAGTAATGAGGTCATTACGCGCATTAGTATATAATTAGAGATACAGATAGTTACAGAGACATCTATTGTGTGAAGTATAAGCATAGCTATTCAACTATTTATGTAAAGTATTGCATAGAAAAGTATAAAGCTAAATAGGTAATTAAACACTTAACTAAGTATTGAATTAGGCATGTAGTTTACTACTTAACTAAGTAAATAACTACAAGTATAGATGACCACAGATATACTGATAGATTAAAGTATCTATTTACTTATGCAAATAGCTAAATACATACAATTATGAAAACAAAAAAGGAACCAATTTTTGTAGCATTCTCTTCTCAAAAAGGAGGAGTAGGAAAAAGTACATTTACCACGTTAGTGGCAAGTATTTTACATTATCAGATGAATTACAACATAGTTGTCTTTGATGCAGATTTTCCACAGCATAGTCTTGTGAAAATGAAAGAACGAGATTTATCTATCGTTATGGAAAACGATGTGCTTAAAAAACTCGCTTATAAACAGTTTACAACGATTAATAAAAAAGCTTACCCAATATTGCAAGAGAAAGCAGATAATGTATTAAGCGCAGCTAAACAATTTATAAGAGAATCAACTATACCAGTTGATGTAGTTTTTTTTGATTTACCTGGTACGGTTAATACCGCTGGAATCCTAAACGCATTATCGGGCATGCATTATATTTTTACGCCTATTACAGCTGATAGAGTAGTGATGGAAAGCACGCTTGTTTTTACGCAACTTTTGCGAGATGTTGTGATGAAAAAATCAGAAACAGCAATCCACTGTATCAATCTATTTTGGAACCAAGTGGATGGCAGGGAAAGCACTCCTTTGTATAGTATCTATAACCAAGCTATTAAGGAATTAGATTTTAGTTTGATGCAAAGTCATATTAAAAGTAGTAGCAGATTTCGAAAGGAGAGCGAAGCGACAAGCAAACTTGTTTTCCGCTCCACTTTACTACCACCAGATAAACGTCTGAGTAAAGCAAGTGGTTTAGACCTTTTTATAGAAGAATTTTTAGCAATCATCCAATTATAATACCATGAAAAAAGAAGACAAAAAACAACCGCATATCGATGAAGAACTAATGATGAGTCTAATGGTAGATGGAGTGAGAAAAGAAGGAATCAAAGAACCACTTCAGTTAGATATTGAAAAAGTAGAAGAACAGAGAAAGACAGAAGATATTTCATTAAATAAGAGTCCTGTTTCAAAACAAAAGAAGCAAACAAAGCAATCTGTTGAAACTGATTACGAGAGTACTTTTTTTAAAAAATCAGACACCAATGCAAGAGATGGTAAGACAGTGTATATAAGACCTGAATTTCACGAAAAACTAACTCGAATCATTCACATAATAGGTGAGGATAAAATAACGATTTATGCCTATTTAGATAATTTGTTAGACAATCACTTTGATGAGTTTGCTCAGCAGATTACTAAGAGTTACAATGAAAAATATAAACCAATTTAATATCAAAAATCATGAAAAATTTATTTAAGAAAACAGAAGTAAAAAACGATACTAAGAAATACGAGGATCAGTTTTTAGTTAATCGATTACCTGCAAATAGTAAAGGAAAAGTAGTGTACATCCGTCCTGAACACCATGAAGTACTCATTCGCCTTGTTCAATTATCTAAAGAAAATAAAACAACGCTCTATGCTTATATTGACAATATATTAGAACAACATTTAAAAGATCACACTGATGATATCAAAGCTTATTTTCAAGAACATTTTAAACCAATTCTATAATCTATGGAAATAGTCATAATAATCAGTCTTGTTATTATAATTGCTCTTCTGTTATTAGATAAAAATAAAATCACAAAACAGAAGAACCAATCTAAAACAGAAGAGTTACCTTTTAAGCAAGATGT
This sequence comes from Myroides odoratus, assembly GCF_001549985.1. Lineage (GTDB taxonomy): Bacteria > Bacteroidota > Bacteroidia > Flavobacteriales > Flavobacteriaceae > Flavobacterium > Flavobacterium odoratum_A. Next base: position 63,130 of record NZ_LROZ01000004.1, read on the forward strand.
GTCCTTCAGCATTATAGGAGAAAGTAAACCAGTTATGCTAAAACAATCATTATCTACTAACCAAGAAGAATATATTGATTTAGAAGAGGAAGAAAAAGAACTAGGTGAGAGTTTACAACCAATGGATCATGATTTTACTGAGCGAGTCAGCCTGGATGAACTTACTAGTTTTGTGAACTCTATTGAAGAAGAGTTTATTAATGAGATTGCAATAAAAACAGCCCAGAAAATAGAAGGATCTGATTTACTTGAATTACTTCAACAAGCAATGCCTGATTCAGCTAAGACAATAGCAAAACTATTAGATCAATCATTAAACGAAAAATCATCAAAAAAGGAAGAAGTAATAGATAGTGAAGATTTTAATATTAATGATTTTGTGTAAAGAAAAACTGTGAAGGCGTTAGTGTAAAGTATACTTAACGCCTTTTTTATTACAACTTATCGCCATGAGCATCCACTAACTTCCACAATCAATCCCTCAGTTTGTTTTTCAAAGACATTTACCAAAGTATCATGCAAAGGGCATGATTATAACCAAGTAAATGTCATTCTTATGAAAACAAAAACAATCAAACAACGATTATTCTTACTACTTCTAGTCCTTAGTAGTTTACCCTTATTGGCTCAAGGAAACGGAGCAGCTGGTATTACAGAAGCAACCCAAATGGTCACTTCTTATTTTGATCCAGCCACTAAACTTATCTACGCCATTGGAGCAGTAGTCGGTTTAATTGGAGGAGTAAAGGTGTACAACAAATTCTCCAGTGGTGATCCCGATACAAGCAAAACAGCTGCAAGCTGGTTTGGAGCTTGTATTTTCTTAATTGTAGCTGCTACCATTCTAAGATCCTTTTTCCTCTAAACGATACGCTTATGAAAAAGTATAGTATCAATAAAGGTATTGGAGCCAGTGTTGAGTTTAAAGGACTCAAGGCGCAGTACCTGTTTTATTTTGCAGGCGGACTTTTGGGTAATCTTATTCTTGTAATGGTTTTGTATATGGCAGGAGTAAACAATTTTATTTGTTTGAGCTTTGGTTTTGGATTTTCGGGTTATCTGATCTACAAAGTATTTTCATTAAATAAGAAATACGGTCAGTATGGCCTTATGAAACTTCAAGCTAGAAAATACTTTCCAAGGTATATCATCTCAAGGAAAGATATCAAAGGGTATTTCAATAGAAATTTAAAACTAACGACCTATGAGAAATACAGCTAAGACAAACACCCTTGAGCGGATGTTTCCGATTTTATCGGTTGAGAATAACTGTATGGTCTCTAAGCAAGGAGATATCACGGTTTGCTATAAAGTGATCTTACCTGAGATATTTACAATTTCAGACAAGGAGTATGAAACTATTCACAGCGTATGGCATAAGGCTATTAAGACGCTTCCGGAATTTACGGTTATTCACAAGCAGGATTGGTTTATAAAAGAAAGTTATGAAGCGGATTTTAAAGACGCAGAACAAAGCTATCTCAGTAGAAGTTTTGAACGGCATTTTAATGAACGTCCCCACCTTAATCACAGTTGTTATTTGTTTATCACAAAGACTACCAAAGAGCAAATCAAAAGCCAAAGCAACTTTTCATCACTCACAAAAGGGGAGCTGATTCCCAAAGAAATAAGAGATAAAGACTCGGTTCAAAACTTTTTGGAAGCCACGACTCAGTTTGAGAAGATTTTGAATGATAGTGGACTGATTCACTTAATTAAACTATCTGAAGAGGATATTATCGGCTCAAAAGATAAAAGCGGACTCTTGGAGCAGTACTTAACGCTAAGTCCTAGTAAAAGAGGAAGCCTTCAGGATATTGCTATCAATGCTGAACAGGTTAGAGTAGGAGATAATAGGCTTTCTGTCCATACGCTTTCAAGTACAGATGATTTACCTACTGAGGTGTCTTATTTGTCTCGTTATGAAAAGCTGTCAACGGATAAAAGTAGTATGGCTTTGTCGTTTGCATCTCCTGTTGGGCTCTTACTTAATTGTAATCATATCTACAATCAATATTTGTTTATAGAAGACAGTGATTACAATTTAAAACAGTTTGAAAAATCAGCTAAGAATATGCATTCCTTGGCCAGATACAGCAGAGCTAATCAGATCAACAAGCAGTGGATTGAAGAATACCTAAATGAGGCGCATAGTAAAGGGCTAACATCCATTAAAGCTCACTTTAATATAATGGCATGGTCAGATAATCATAGTGAGCTTAAAAAGCTTAAAAACGACTGTGGGAGCGCAATTGCTTCCATGGAATGCGTACCAAGACACAACACAGTGGATGCTCCCACACTTTACTGGGCAGGTATGCCAGGGAATAGCGCAGACTTTCCTAGTGAAGAGAGCTTTTATACCTTCATTGAACCTGCACTTTGCTTGTTTACAGGGGAAACCAATTATCAAAACTCGCTATCTCCTTTTGGAATTAAAATGGCAGATAGACTCACTGGTAAACCGATTCATTTGGATATTTCTGATTTACCTATGAAAAAGGGAATTATCACCAATCGCAACAAGTTTATCTTGGGGCCTTCGGGTAGTGGTAAGAGTTTTTTTACCAATCATATGGTAAGGCAATACTATGAGCAAAATGCTCATGTGTTGCTTGTAGATACTGGAAATTCCTATCAAGGTTTATGTGAGCTTATTAAAGGAAAAACAAAAGGTGAGGACGGAGTATATTTCACCTATACTGAAGAAAACCCCATTGCTTTTAATCCATTTTATACCGATGATGGGGTGTTTGATATTGAAAAAAGAGAAAGTATTAAAACGCTCATCTTGACTCTTTGGAAGCGCGATGACCAGCCGCCCTCACGAGCTGAGGAAGTAGCGCTTTCAAACGCGGTTAGTGGATACATTCAAAAACTTCAAAACAGCAATGTAAAACCAAGCTTCAATACTTTTTATGAGTATATCAAAACAGATTACAAAAAGGAGTTAGAACAAAAACAGGTTAGAGAAAAGGACTTTGATCTTTATAACTTTTTAAATGTCTTAGAGCCTTATTACAAAGGTGGGGAATATGACTACCTATTAAACTCAGAAAGTGAGCTTGACCTTTTAAACAAACGCTTTATCGTTTTTGAAATTGACGCAATCAAGGATCACAAAATTCTCTTTCCTATAGTGACAATCATCATTATGGAGGTGTTTATAAATAAGATGCGACGTCTTAAAGGACAGCGCAAATTAATCTTAATTGAAGAGGCGTGGAAGGCCATCGCTAAAGAGGGTATGGCGGATTACTTAAAGTATTTGTTTAAGACTGTTAGAAAGTTCTTTGGAGAGGCAATTGTGGTTACCCAAGAGGTAGATGATATTATTCAATCTCCGATTGTAAAAGAGAGTATTATCAATAACTCAGATTGTAGGATCCTGCTTGATCAGCGTAAGTACATGAACAAGTTTGATGATATACAGGCTATGCTTGGACTGACAGATAAAGAAAAAGCTCAGATACTTTCGATAAACCTAAACAACAATCCAAACCGCCTGTACAAAGAAGTATGGATTGGTCTTGGTGGTACTCACTCTGGAGTATATGCTACAGAAGTTAGCTATTCAGAGTATCTCGCTTATACCACAGAAGAAACTGAAAAGCTACAGGTAATGAACCTGGCTAAAAAGCTTGACGGTAATGTAGAGATCGCAATAAAGCGCTTGGTACAAGAAAGACAGAAAGAGTAAGACAAAACAGTGCTCTAATCCAACTTCTAAAAGGATAAAAAAAGAGGAACAAAACAATCAACTAAAACACACTCAAAATGAAAAAACTAATTCAGGTAGTTATGGTAGCTGTGCTACTAGTTCTACCCATACAAATTCACGCCCAATGGGTGGTGAGTGACCCTGGAAATTTAGCCTCAGGTATACTAAATAGCGCCAATGAAATTATCCAAACTTCTGCCACAGTGGATAATGTAATAAAGAACTTCAAAGAAGTAGAGAAGGTCTATAAACAAGGCAAGGAATACTATGACAAGCTACAAGCGGTCAATAATCTAATAAAAGACGCGAGAAAAGTACAACAAACCGTGCTACTAGTTGGAGACGTGTCAGAGCTCTATGTCAAGAACTTTGGTAAAATGCTAAATGATCCTAATTTCTCGGCTCAAGAGCTTGTCGCTATTGGCAATGGATATGCCATTCTTTTAAATGAGAGTACAGAGCTTTTAAAAGAACTCAAACAAATTGTAAGCGCTTCGAGTTTGTCTTTAAATGACAAAGAACGCATGGATGTAATCGATAGAGTGTATAAAGAAGTGAAGGACTATCACAACCTTGTTAGTTACTATACTAGAAAAAATATAGGCATAAGTATACTAAGGGCTAAAAAGAAAAACAATACTCAACGAGTACTTGATCTCTATGGGGCGTCCAATCAAAAATACTGGTAGCTATGGGAGAGAGTAATTTACATGAAGTACTTCAGAATCTCTATTACGATATGATGCCTCTCTCGGCAGAAATGGCGGGAGTGGCTAAAAGTGTAGCGGGTCTTGGGGCTCTTTTTTACATCGGATTGAAAGTATGGCAAGCCTTAGCAAGCGCAGAACCTATTGATGTGTATCCGATGCTAAGACCCTTTGCTTTGGGTATTTGTATCATGTTTTTTCCAACCCTTGTGCTAGGAACCTTAAACACGGTGCTTAGTCCTGTGGTTAAAGGGACACATCAGATACTGGAGAATCAAGTGATTGATCTAACGAATTTGCAACAACAGAAAGATGTTTTAGAAAAAGAAGCTATGCTTCGAAATCCAGAGACGGCTTATTTAGTTTCAAAAGAGGAGTTTGACAAAAAGCTCGATGAGCTAGGATGGTCTCCTTCAGATTTAGCAACCATGAGCGGGATGTATATAGAAAAGGGAATTTATGAAACTCAGAAAGTAATTAGAGACGCCTTTAGAGATTTCTTAGAAATGATTTTTCAAGCCGCAGCCCTTGTTATTGATACCATTCGCACGTTCTTTTTAGTAGTGCTGTCCATACTTGGTCCCATTGCCTTTGCCATCTCAATATGGAGTGGTTTTGAATCTACAATTACCCAGTGGCTCACAAGGTATATAAGCGTGTATCTCTGGCTTCCAGTAGCGGATTTATTCAGTGCTATGCTCGCTAAGATTCAATCGCTAATTATTGAAAGAGATATGCAGATGCTTTCAGATCCAAGCTTTATTCCCGATACCTCTAATACCGTTTATGTGATATTTATGATCATTGGCATTGTGGGATACTTTACGATTCCAACGGTAACAGGTTGGGTAATTCAAGCCGGTGGAGCTGGAAACTTTATGCGCAATATGAATCAAACGGTAATGAAAGTTGGAAATATGGCAACAGCAGGGGCAGGGGCTGCAGCTGGAAATATTGCAGGTAAACTCATGAAGAAATAGACACAATCAATTATTAAAACCAATAAAACCATGGAATTTAAATCACTTCGAAATATAGAAAATAGTTTCCAACAGATTAGACTCTATGCCATTGTATTTGTCGCAGTTTGCCTTTTAGTAGTAGGTTTTTCCATCTACAAAAGTTACGACTTTGCAAAAGAGCAACGAGAGAAAATCTATGTACTGGACAAGGGTAAATCACTTATGCTTGCCCTGTCTCAAGATGCAAGTATAAATAGGCCAGTAGAGGCCAGAGAGCACATAAGACGCTTTCACGAGCTGTTCTTTACTCTCTCGCCTGAAAAAGCAGCCATTGAGGGTAATATGCAACGGGCGTTTAACCTTGCAGATAAAACAGCCTTTGACTACTACAAAGACTTACTTGAAAAAGGATATTACAGCAGAGTGATCTCAGGGAATATCCAGCAACGAATTGAGGTGGATAGCATTAAAATAGATTTTAATAACTATCCTTATAAAACAATGACCTATGCTACCCAGTATATCATCCGATCAAGTAATCTCACTAAAAGAAACCTTATAACAAGTAGCCAGCTTGTTTCGGCTGTACGCTCAGATAATAACCCGCAAGGGTTTATTATCGAAAAGTTTACAGTTGTTGAGAACAGAGACTTAGAAGTTGTTAAGCGCTAAAAAACAAATCCTATGAATAAGTTACAAGTTTTAAGACATAGCTATTCTAGTAGGTTTCTAGCCTATTGGAATAATCAATCGTTGCTGAGACAGCGCGCTTTATTACTTACGGCTTTTACTCTTTACACACTTGTCTGTCTTTTTATTGTAAAGACAAGCTTTACCTCTAAAATAAAGGAAGCAACAAGTAGGCAGAAGCAAAGTAATATAAAGACTGTTAAGTATTTGCTTGATAGGCAAAAGATAGAATCACACCCAACTAGTAAAACTAAAACATTATGAATCAAGATCAAACATCAAATAAGAGTCATCAGATTGAGAAAGTACCCAAAGAAAACAAGGCAATTCAAAATTTGATAGAAAAACACAAAAAGCACATTGTCTTTGCTTTAATGGGGATTGTGTTTTTAGGGGCTATGTACCTTTTGTTTAAACCAGATGAAAAGGAGGTAATTATCCACAATGATTCCATTCCAGAGGCTATAACACAAGGGATGCCAACAGATAAGGTAAAGGCTTATGAAAAAGAGTTATGGGAACAGAAGCAACAGGAAAATGAAAATCAGATTCACTCCTTAGCAGATTATTGGAATGAGCCTCAAGATGAGTCTAATATTACTTATAATCATAAAGATTATAATGTAGAACCTACTTATACGCCCTACGAGCGGTCTTATCAGAACTACAAGCAAACTCAAGATGTGCTTGGTAGTTTTTACGATAGTACTGAAAATCCAGAAACGGATCGACTTAAAAAACAGATCGAAGAGTTAGAAAAGCGTTTAGAGGAAAAAGATACTCCAACTGCTCTTACGATGGACAATCAATTAGAGCTTATGGAAAAGTCGTTTCAGATGGCAGCTAAATATTTACCAGGTGGACAAACTCCAAATGTGTCATTACCCGTAAATCAAACTCCAAGTGCCAAAACAATTCCAAGTAAGAAGCAGGCCATTACTGTGATAGATAAAACAAGTAAAGAGATTGTATCCTCACTTGTAAAACCAATGAGTCTTCAGGATTTCTTACCAGATAATCTTCAAGACAATCAAACCTTTTATACAGCAGAAGGAGAGCGTAAAACGCAAAGCCACAAAAACAGTATAAGAGTTAGTATTAAAGAAGATCAGGTCATTATAAATGAAGGCTACATTAAACTAAGACTCTTAGAAAGTATTGTAATAAATGGAGCTTTATTACCTAGTGAAAGCACGCTCATTGCTAAAGTAAAAGTAAACAGTGGCAGGTTAGAGCTTATTGTAAACTCTATTAAGATTGAAGAGACCATCATAGAAACAGAGCTTATCGGTTATGATAACTATGGGCAAAAAGGCTTAGAGGTATTAGATCTTCAAGAAATAAGCGCCTCAAAAGAAATCATTGCCAATATGGGGCAAACAGCAGGCACAAGTATCTCAATGAGTAGATCTGCTTCAGATCAAATAGCAGGAGATTTAACCAAAGGGCTCATTCAAGGTGTGTCAGGATACTTTTCAAAAAAAGTAAAAGCTCAAAGAGTAGCCTTAAAACAAGGACAAGAGCTGTTTCTTGTACCTAAAGAATAACAATCAATAACAAAAAAATCAAATCATTATGAAAACATTCATGAAATATATACTACTGTGTCTAATAACAGTAAATACAGTGACAGCTCAAGAAGGTAGTCAATCTATTAATCTATCAAATGCTGAGGTAACTCCTTACGAGGTAGAGCTCACTCAAAACAAAACAACTCATATTCTATTTCCAAGTAGTATTGAATATGTAGACTTGGGAAGCAATGAAATTATAGCCAATAAAGTTGAGGCAACATCAAATGTACTTCGCTTAAAAACGATAAAAGAAGACATCACAGCTACAAATTTCACAGTTATTACAAGCGATGGTAAATACTATAGTTTCAATGCTACCTATAAAGAAGAGCCAATACAACTGAGTTATGATTTAATCAAGTTTGAAAAACAAGTAAGTAAAAAGCAAAGTGAAGTGCTTTTTAAAGATCTAGGTAATACTAGCTCAAGTCTAGCTAATCTTTTTATGAAAGCTATTATCAAGAAGAATAAGAAAGAGTTAAACATTAAAAGCAAAAGCTACGCAGTAGAAGCAAGGTTAAAGAGTATCTATACTCAAGATGGCAAACTCTACTTTTATATTTCTATCAACAACAAAAGCAATTTACCATACACAGTTGAATACATTAGCTTTAAAATCAAAGATAGAAGAACTTCAAAACGAACGACAATTCAAGAGATGACTTTAAAGCTAATTAGAAGTTATTCTGACTATCAAACGATAAATAGCCAAAGTAAGCAAGATAATGTTTTTATATTAGATCAGTTTACTCTGTCTGATAAACAGGTGCTTTTAATTGAAATCAAAGAAAAGAATGGTGTTAGGAGCCAGATTTTGAAAGTGAAGAATTCAGACCTTTTAAGATCAAAAAGAGTAGACTATTTAAAGATTTAACTAATCAAAAAGTCCTTTTTTAAGGGCTTTTTTTAGTATATACAATCTAAGAAGTATATTTATTTATTAGATTATACTTTAGATGTAAAAGTTTACTATTTTAGTGCCAATTTAAGGATTGTATATCCTCAATTTATAAATAGTCATTACAAAAATGTCAGAAGAACAAAAGAAAATATTAGAACAACAGCTTTGGAATATCGCCAATACGCTGAGAGGAAAGATGAATGCAGATGAATTCCGAGATTATATTCTTGGATTTATTTTCTACAAGTATTTAGCAGAAAAAATGGAAATCTATGCGAACTCCATTTTGCAAGAAGATAATATTGAGTTTAGCAGTATTGATGAAAATTCAGCTGTAGGAAAAGAATATATTGATGCAATTAGAGAGGAAGCTCTTGAGACATTAGGTTACTTTTTAAAGCCTTCTGAGCTTTTTAGTGAGATAGCAAAAAGAGGAAGTGGAAGTACTAACACTTTTATCTTAGAAGACTTACAGAAAATCTTAACTAATATTCAGTTAAGTACTATGGGAACTCAAAGTGAAGAAGACTTCGATAACCTGTTTGAAGATATGGATCTTAATAGTACTAAACTTGGTAAAACGGCTGAAGCACGTAATGAAATTATCGTAAAGGTTTTAGTTCACTTAGATGAAATTGATTTTAAATTAGAACATACCGAATTGGATGTTCTTGGTGATGCTTATGAGTATTTAATTGGTCAATTTGCAAGTGGTGCTGGTAAAAAAGCTGGAGAGTTTTATACTCCTCAAGAAGTATCTAAGATTTTAGCAAAGATTGTTACAACAGGAAAGAATAGATTAAAATCTGTATATGATCCTACTTGTGGATCTGGTTCTTTATTGTTACGTGTTGCCCGTGAAGTGAAAGATGTCAATAATTTTTACGGACAAGAGATGAACCGTACTACGTATAATCTTGCGAGGATGAATATGATCTTACACGGTGTACATTATTTAAAATTTGATATTAAACAAGAAGATACATTAGAGCATCCTCAGCATTTGAATGATATGCCTTTTGAGGCTATTGTTGCAAATCCACCTTTCTCAGCTAATTGGAGTGCGAATCCACTATTTTTAAGTGACGATCGCTTTAGTCAATATGGTAAATTAGCGCCTGCTAGTAAAGCTGACTTTGCTTTTGTTCAACACATGATTTATCACCTTGCTGAGAATGGTACAATGGCTATTGTTTTACCTCATGGTGTGTTATTTAGAGGGGCCGCTGAATTACATATACGTAAGTATCTTATTGAGCAAAAGAACTACTTAGATGCAGTAATTGGACTTCCTGCTAATATCTTTTACGGCACAAGTATTCCAACTTGTATATTAGTGTTTAAGAAATGCAAAGAAGACCCAGATCATATTTTATTTATTGATGCAAGTAAAGACTTTGAGAAAGTAAAAAATCAAAATATGTTGCGTGAGGAACATATTGAAAAAATTGTAGATACTTATAGAAACAGAACAGTAATAGAAAAATATAGTCATTTAGCTACTTTAGAGGAAGTTGCAGAAAATGATTATAATCTAAATATACCTCGATATGTTGATACTTTTGAAGAAGAAGAAGAGATAGATATAGATGCTGTAATGAAGGAAATAAAGTCTTTGGAAGCTAAACGTGCTGAATTAGACAAGGAAATTGATGTTTATTTCAAAGAACTAGGACTAGTTTTTTAATTTTTTATATCCTTAATGTTATTACTAACGAAAATTAAATGACTAAAATGACAAGTAAAAGATTAAAAGATAAGAAGGTTCCTAATTTGAGATTTCCAGGATTTGAAGGAGAGTGGGAAACGAAGAAGTTGGGGGAGATCGGAGAAATTGTTAATGGTTTAACATATAGTCCAAATGACATAGATGAAAATGGTGTGCTAGTTCTTAGATCATCTAATGTTCAGAATAGAAGTTTAGCTTTTCAAGATAATGTTTATGTGAGAACAGATAATTATAATCCTGTTCAAGAAAATGATATTTTAATTTGTGTTAGAAATGGTAGTAAAAATTTAATTGGTAAAAATGCACTAATTAATAAAAAAAACGAAGGGGTTGCTTTTGGTGCTTTTATGTCTATTTATAGAAGCTCTTTTAATAGATTCCTATTTCATTGGTTTGATACAAATGAATATAAAGAAATTGTGCATAAAAATTTAGGGGCAACGATTAATTCAATAAACGGCAGTGATTTAAAAAATTTCAAAGTTCCATTTCCCTCTGTGAAAGAACAAAAAAAAATAGCATCTTTTCTATCACTTGTTGACGAAAGAATTCAAACCCAAAACAAAATAATTGAGGAGTTAGAAACTTTAAAGACAAGTATATCAAAGAAGATATTCTCTCGAGAATTGAGATTTAAAAACAACAATGGAAGTAAATTTCCCGAATGGATAAACAAGAGATTTAGAGAAATTGCAACTATAATTATGGGACAATCTCCAGAATCGACATCTTATAACATAGAGGGTATTGGACTTCCTCTAATACAAGGAAATGCAGATATTGTAAATAGATTATCTGCTCCAAGACAATATACAAAAAATCCTACTAAACAATGTGATATAGGTGATATTCTCTTAACAGTAAGAGCTCCTGTTGGTTATGTTTCTAAATCATCTCATAATGCTTGTATAGGAAGAGGAATATGTTCAGTCAAAAACAATAAACACTCAAGTAATGAATTCATTTACCAGTTTTTATTATACTTTGAAAATAAATGGAAATCTTTAGAGCAAGGAAGTACCTTTACTTCTGTCAATAGTTCTGATATTGGCTCTATAATTATTAAAGTTCCTTGTATTGAAGAACAAAAAAAGATTGCTGATTTCCTTCATGGCATAGACTCAAAAATAAGTACTGAAAAAATACTTTTGCAAAAACTAGAAGAGCAAAAAAAATATCTTTTAGATAATCTTTTCGTTTAAAATAGTAAGGCAAGAAATAAAATGAGTATTTCTTGCCTTAATTGCTTATATGAATAACTCTTTTAGTAAAAATTGTTTCTGTAAGTTTAATTGATTTAGAATTTGCTTTTCATTTTCTATTTTACTCACTAAAGAAGATAGTAAACTCGCTATTGCCTTTTGTTCATCAATACTTGGTAAATTAATTGTAATATTAAAAAAATCTGAAACACCTATATTTAATAGTCCATGATTCCTAGCTCCTTCTTGTGCTACTTTCTCAATTTCTGAATTTTGAATTCCTGACTCAAAATAATGTTCCATAAAGTCCTTATTAACTAAATGATTGAATTCAAAACAGATGTAAAGTGTTGAAACTACACCTTTCTCATATTGATTTAGTCGTTTTATAGCCCCCATAGGATAACCATTTGAATAACTTTTGTTATATGCAAAGTCATTTTTTTTCAGTAGATAATAACCTAAGATATTTTTAGCAGCAACAGACTTATTAAAAAATTCTAGTTGGCTTATTAAACCATGCTGTGCAGAAATGGTCAATACATTTTGATTATTTTCAGAGTTTTTTTCTACTATTCTATTAGCTATATTTTTTAATTTGTATTTTTTCCAAGGAGAAAACACATTGCCATTATCTTGAAATCTAGTTTTTTGTGAGAATATCTTTTTCGCTATGTTGGTTTTTAACACACTTAACTCCTCAATTATTTTGTTTTGGGTTAATATCCTTCCATCTATTAACGAAAGAAACGAAACAATTTTATTTTGTTCATTTTGATATGGCAAAGTTATAGGAGTCTCTCTTAGTGTTTTTAAAGATAGATTCTTAATAGTAGATCCTGTTAGTTCTGATTTAAAATAATTTTGAGTTGCTTTGGTTTGCAAACTGAAGTATATAAAATCAGATGCTTTATCAAAATTGAAATAACCTACGCTCTTTCCAAGCATTACATTCTCATTATTATACCTTGCTATATTACCAATTGTTCCATTTAAGGAAATTAATAATGTATTTTCTTTTAAGCCTTTTCTGTTTCTTTCATATGTTTCTATATCTATATTTTTAGTATTTTCATTTAATTCAATTTTTCCATTTACTAAATTGTTTCCATTTATAAAATAAAATTCTGAATCACTTAAATATGTAGGAGTTCCATGTAATCCATCTCCAATTTTATCAGCAATCTCCCCCAACTTCTTCGTTTCCCACTCTCCTTCAAACTCTGGAAATCTCAAATTAGGAACCTTAGAACCTAAGCTATCACTAGGATTAAATATCCTTAATTGTTTTCCTTTGGCGTTTTAAAATATAAATACAGAATGAATACACAAAAACAACTTTCAGAAGTAATTGAGCTATGGAAAATAGACAAACAGCAATATGTGAAAAAATCAAGTTTTTCAGCTTATACTCTTTTGATTGAAAATCACTTATTACCCATTTTTGGAGAACAATATGAAATTGAAGAAGCAGATGTACAAAACTTTGTACTTCAAAAATTAGAAGGAGGATTGAGTCATAAAACAATTAAAGATATTTTGATTGTCTTAAAGATGGTATTGAAGTTTGGAGCTAAGAATAAGTGGTTGAGTTATACGCCTTTTGATATACAGTTCCCAACAGAGCGAGAAAAGCAAAATTTAGAAGTACTTAGTCGTGCTGAACAAAAAAAGATAATGAACTACATACAAGAGCATTTTACATTTAAGAATTTAGGAGTTTATATCTGTTTAAGCGCAGGGATCCGTATAGGAGAAGTTTGTGCCCTTACTTGGGAAGATATTGATACTGATAATGGTGTTATAAGTATTAATAGAACTATTCAAAGGATTTATTTGATTGAGAATGGAGTAAGAAGAACAGAGTTAATTTTAGATACACCAAAAACGAAAAATTCCATTCGCGATATACCTATTAGTAAGGATTTATTAAGAATATTAAAACCGTTTAAAAAAATAGTTAACCCTACTTTTTTTGTACTAACTAATGATGCTAAACCTACAGAACCCAGAACATATCGTAGCTATTATAAAAAACTGATGAATGAATTAGATATGCCTGAATTAAAATTTCATGGATTAAGACATAGTTTTGCGACTCGTTGTATTGAGAGTAATTGTGATTATAAAACAGTTAGTGTGCTTTTAGGTCATTCAAATATTAGTACAACCTTAAATTTATATGTTCATCCTAATATGGAGCAGAAAAAAAAGGCAATTGAACAAATGTTTAAGACATTAAGGTAAAATTATTATCACTATGAATTAGGAGAAATGAGTGGGAGTATGTATATTTTGTTAAATTTGTTTACAAATCAAATATTCACCTTTTTTAACTCCTAATTCATAATTATTTTGAGTAAGCAGTCTGAACAGTTTTTAGAAGAGCAATTGGTAATCCAATTGCAGAAAATGGGTTATAAATACGTTTCTATTGCCAATGAAGCAGAGTTGTTGGCTAATTTAAAAGTACAATTAGAAAAGCATAATCGAATTGAATTTAGTGCTAGTGAATTTGAGAAAGTACTAAATATACTTAACAAAGGATCTGTCTTTGAAAAAGCAAAAACTTTACGAGAGAAAAAGCACCATATTATTAGAGATAACGGAGATAATCTATATTTTGAATTTCTAAATGTTGAGCATTGGTGTCAGAATGAATACCAAGTAACAAATCAGATTACGCAAGAAGGAAAATATGTAAATCGCTACGATGTTACACTTTTAATTAATGGTCTTCCTTTGGTACAAATTGAATTAAAAAGAAGAGGACTTGAATTAAAAGAAGCTTTCAATCAAATTAACCGATACCAAAAACATAGTTATGGTTCAGGAAAAGCTTTATTTCAATATGTACAGTTGTTTGTAATAAGTAATGGAATTAATACGAAGTATTACAGTAATTTTGGAACTCACTTACCAGAATTCCTACAGACGTTTCATTGGACAGACGAGCTTAATAATCCTTTAAATAATATTTTAAACGGTTTTACAGATCAATTCTTAGAACCTTGTCACGTGAGTAAGATGATTTGTAAATACATTGTTCTTAATGAGACAGATAAGCGTTTAATGGTTCTTCGTCCCTATCAGTATTATGCTGTGGAGAGTATTATTAAAAAAGTAACAGAAAATGAAGTGCTCAATGGTTATAATATTGAAAAGAATGGATATATCTGGCATACTACTGGTAGTGGAAAAACATTGACAAGTTTTAAAGCGAGTCAAATTTTATCTAAAATACCTGCTATTAGAAAAGTTGTGTTTGTTGTAGATCGAAAGGATTTAGATTATCAAACCAATCAAGAATATGATAAGTTTAGTAAGGGATCTGTTAGCTCGGCTACCAATACAGACGATTTGATTAAGAAGTTTATTGATCCGAATGTTAGTATTATTGTAACTACGATTCAGAAATTAAACAATGCTATATCTGGTAGAAATGTATCAAAGATGAAATCCATAAAGGACATGCGTATGGTTTTTATTTTTGATGAATGTCATCGCTCTCAATTTGGTGATACCCATAAAAATATAGTACAATATTTTACTAATATTCAATTATTTGGTTTTACAGGAACCCCAATATTAGCTGAGAATGCTAATGGAGAGAAAACAACAGCTAGTCTTTTCGGAAACTGTTTGCACAAGTATGTTATTACTGATGCAATACGCGATGAGAATGTCTTGAAGTTTTCGGTTGAGTACATTCAAACATTTAAGAAGAAGGATCATATCATTGATTTACAAATAGAGCAAATTAATGAAGCTGAAGTTTATGAAGCTCCTGAGCGTAAAGAAGCTATTGTAGATTATATTGTGCAATATCACAATCAAAAAACACAAAATAAAAAGTTCTGTGCGATGATGTGTGTACAGGATATTGACGCAGTTATCAAATATTATGAGATTTTTAAAAGAAAGAAACAGGATGGAGAACACGATTTAAAGATTGCTACTATATTTAGTTTTGCTCAAAATGAAGATGAGATGGAAGAGCAAGTTGTAAATCAGCTAAATATGACTGCTGAATCACCTCTTGAATATCAGAGCAATTATGTTCCTCATCGAAGAGAATTGCTTGAGTTATATGTCGACGATTTTAATAATCAGTTTGAAGAGAAACACAATATAAAGGATACAGAAGGTTTCTATAACTATTACAATGCTGTGGCAAAGAAATCTAAGCAAAATGAAACAGATATTCTTTTGGTTGCCAATATGTTTTTAACCGGATTTGATAGCAAATATTTAAATACATTATATGTAGATAAGAATTTACAGTATCATGGCCTTATTCAAGCCTTTAGTCGTACAAATAGAATTTTAGATAAGAATAAGACACAAGGGAATATAGTATGCTTCCGCAATTTGAAGGAGAAGACAGATCAAGCAATTGCTTTATTTAGTAATAAAGAAGCTATTGATGAGATTATAGTTGAACCTTATGAGAAATATGTTGATAAATTTAATGAGGCTACAGAAAAACTATTAGAGCTTGTTCCGAGAGTTGATGCTGTAGATGGACTATATTCTGAGGATGAAAAATTGAAATTTATCTTAGCATTTCGTACTCTTATAAGACTTCATAAGAAGATGACTCATTTTACTGAGTTTAACTGGGAAGATTTAGATTTAGAAGAACAAATATTTGCTGATTATACTAGTAAGTATTTAGATTTAAAAGATAAATTAGGTTCTGATAATTTTACACCAGAGAAAACTTCAATTCTAAATGATATTGATTTTGAACTTGAACTTATAAGAAGAGATACAATTAATGTAAATTATATCCTACAGTTATTAATTACATTCAAATCAAAACAAACAGATAAGGATAAAGAAACTATTGAAAAAGAGATTTCTAATTTATTAAATACGGAAGTATCTCTTCGAAGTAAACGAGAATTAATAGAGAAGTTTATTCAAGAAAATTTACCCTTAATTGAAGATACGGATAATATCACTGAAGAGTTCGATAAATTCTGGGTTAAGGAACAAGAATCAGCATTGGTTAAATTAGTTCAGACAGAAAATTTATACAGAGATCAAACAGAAAAACTAATAGAAAACTATTTATTCTCTGAAAGAGAACCTTTGCGAGATGATTTACTGAGCTTAAGAAAAGATGGTAAACCAAGTGTTCTAAAATTTAAAGAAACAGGAGATCGTATTTTAGGAAAAATTATGGGATTCGTTGATACTTTTGTGAATGGAATATCGGGATACTAATGGTTCATTTAATTATACTCTGATTAAAATGAATAAAAATCATTAATTTAAAAACTCGACTAGTTTATGCCATAAAAAATATAAAAACCTGAAAGCCGCAATTTATAAGACATACGGAGTAGGGTGTAAATCCCTCTTTAATATCCTCAAAAACCGATAGCCTACGCTATCGGTTTTTTTATGTTTGTACTAATCTACTTTTTACAATTTTACGCTAACATTTTTTTCAAATGTAAATTTCAGACGTACTACATTCTTTGTAACCCTCGACCACCAAAGCTCTTTAACTTTTTGCCTCAACATTTAAAACCTCAAAAATTAACCTAAGTATCCTTCTTTTTTAAGACATATTCGCGCGCTTTTTCTTGGATTTGATCATCAGACAAATACTTGTTTTTTAGCAGCCACTCATTAATTTCAGATTTCTGAAAGAACAAGTATTTACCATTAGGTTTAGAGTAGGGGATTTTATTGTAGTGAACCAGGTGATAGATATACGATTTTTTAAAACCAGTATATTTCTCTAGTTCTTCCACAGACAGAATTTCCTTGTGATTAGAAATGATGAGCTGCTCTAAATAGTCAAGCTTTTCAAGAATAAGTTTAATAGCCTCCATAGTCAATTGTTTTTAAATTTAGAAGCAAACTACAGTTATATCATAAAAGACTAAAGCCAAGTGTACTTTCAAGTACCACTTGGCTTTAGTGTAATTATCATTTTAAAATTAAGCCCTTAGTTTAAAACCCAAACTTAAGTTCTGGAATAAGCTCAGAGGCTTCTTTCATTTTACTATCAATGATCTTGGCATAGATTTGAGTCGTACGGATTTCACGATGTCCCAAACGTTTAGAAACCGTGTAAATATCCGCGCCATTCTCTAAGAGGAGTACCGCATTGGTGTGTCTCGCACTATGGAAGGTAATATGCTTGTGAATACCCGCTCGGTTACACCAACGGACAATTTCATTATTGTAAATAGCAGAATATTTAAGATTAGTAAAAACGAGTTGATTCAGTGATTCTCTTTCTCCTAAGAGATCTCTTGCTTGTTTAGAGATATAAAGATATTCAACACCTTCTGTTTTTTCTTGTCTATAGATGACTCTACAAGCATCATCTTCGTCTCTTACCTCAGACCAAACAAGCTTATTAATATCCGACCAGCGAAGACCAGTTAAACAAGAGAATAAAAAGGCACGTTTAAGCACTTCGTATTTACAATCTGTTTTTACCAGACGTTGTACCTCATTAAACGTAAGATACTCTCTTTGACTTTCCGCTTGTTTAAAACTCTTTACTTTTTGAGCATAGTTAATCGTTAGATACCCTTCTTCAAAGGCTAATCGAAGTGCAGCTCTAAATTTATTGAGATAGGAGTACTTTGAGTTTAATGAAAGCGGAAGTTTACTTTTAGTAAGGGCCTTTGTATCAAAGTAATGTCTGACTTTTTTTAAAAATTCATCATCTACTTCATCAAAAGTAAAAGTAGTAGAGATACATTTTTTTAAGTGAAGAAAACTAGCAGCCCAGTTTCCATAGTTTTTAGGACTTTCGTACTTCTCTTCCATTTTTTCGTGAAAGAAGTCTAGGAAACAACGTTGTCCTTTGTGTTTGTTTTTAATTCCGTATTTACCTCGAAGGTCTTCACTTTGTCTGATGGCTAAGATATTCTCAGCCATTTGTAGCGCTTCTTTGTTTTCCTTTCTCTCCTTTGGACTGTTAGGAGCACCATGCAAAAAGAGTTTTAGGTTTTCAAATTCTCTGATATACTTCTTTTTTCCAGAAGAAGAAACTTCAACTCCTTTTGTATACTCAATTAGAAGGCTTATTCTTCCACTTGGTAATTTTCTTTGTTTCAGTGTGATAGTCATAGTAATCTATATTAGGTTAAGGGAGACCAATTTTTCACAACACTTTCACAACACTTTTTTATTATGTTGTGAATATGTTGAGACTAATATAGAAAATAAGGACATCTTATAAAAATATTTAACACTTAACTATTTGATTTTCAAAGTATTTTGAATCAAATAAAAGTATTAAAAAGACAAGTTATTTACCGATACAAAAATTCGCAAAAATATTCCCCAGTAGCTCATCGTTGGTCACTTGCCCTGTAATTTCCCCGAAGAAGTAGAGGGCCTGGCGAATATCGATGGCCATGAGATCTGCGGAGAGATTCGTTTGTAGGCCCCATTTCACCTTTTCGATTTCCTCTAATGCTTTGAGGAGTGAGTCGTAGTGGCGGGTATTGGTTACAATTGTTTCATTATTGCGTAGCGCTCCCGTATTTACAAAGCCCAATAGCGTTTGTTTTAGCTCGTCTATACCCAGATTTGCTTTTGCAGACATTAGCATCAACCCATTAATTTGCGATTGAAATAAGTCAATTTGTTCTGGTGTGAGGAGGTCCTGTTTATTACACACCACAAGAAGAGGCTTTAATGGGTATTTATTCTTTAATTTCTCCAGTTCGATATTGATTTGTTCGATGGATTGATCCGTTAACTGACCACCGTCAATCAAGTAGATGACTACTTGAGCCGCTTCAATTTTCTCAAATGTCTTCTGAATACCGATGCTCTCTACCACATCCTTCGTTTCGCGAATTCCGGCCGTATCAATAAAGCGGAAACCGATGCCGTCGATAACCAATTCATCCTCGATGGTGTCCCGTGTAGTTCCGGCGATATCAGAGACGATGGCACGTTCCTCGTTTAGTAAAGCATTTAATAAGGTTGATTTCCCCACATTAGGTTCCCCTACGATGGCAACTGGAATACCGTTTTTGATTACATTTCCAACCGCAAAAGAGTCGATTAAGCGTTTTAGGACAAATTCAATACGATCGATGAGTGCTTTGAATTGCGTGCGATCAGCAAATTCAACATCCTCTTCTGAGAAGTCCAATTCCAATTCAATAAGCGAAGCGAAGTTCAGCAGTTGTTCTCGCAATAATGCGATTTCATTGGAGAAACCACCACGCATTTGCTGCATGGCAATTTGGTGACTCGCCTCATTATCCGAAGCAATTAAATCCGCAACCGCTTCTGCTTGCGATAGATCTAATTTTCCATTTAAGAACGCGCGCATGGTAAACTCACCAGGTTGTGCCATTTTAGCCCCTTTGCGCAAGCAAAGTTGAATGATTTGCTGCTGAATAAAGGTAGAGCCGTGACACGAAATTTCAATCGTATCCTCACCCGTATAAGAATGCGGATTTTTAAATACAGAAACCAAAACCTGGTCCAATACACGTTCCCCATCCACAATATGTCCGAGATGTAGGGTATGCGTTTTTTGTTTCGTTAAATCTTTCTTTTTGATCGATTGAAAAATGCCGTTAACCAAAGCAATAGCCTCTTTCCCCGATACACGTATAATGGCAATTGCCCCAGCACCCGAAGGCGTTGCCAAAGCAACAATAGTATCTTGTAATATCATTTGTACCTCTAAAATATGGACAAAGATACTATTTATTCGGCAATCTAATACCAGGACCCTCATCGAAGAAATGATGTCATTTAATTCATTATATTTGAGGGTAAAGTCATAACCAATGAAAAAGATAATGCTTCTTTTGTGCTGTTTATACAGCCTTGTATTTTTTGCTCAAACCTATCGAATGTCAGAAAAAACAAGAGAAGAGGTAGGAGCGTTATCCTCCGATGGTTTGGTGTTTGTAGAGCGCATTGAAAAAGTATTAGATGCCAATCACCTGAAATTAAAACAGCGAGAGGTAAACATCCAAAACCCTGCAGTTGGAGAGGTGGTAAAACAAGGATTGAGAAAGAATACAACAAACGTACAGACCCAAGTAAAAGAAAAAATCTGTTTGCTGTGTTATGAAGAAGAGTGGAAAAACCAATTCTTGGAGATGCAATTTATACAAGCAGGAAAAAACTACAATCGCGATAGCCTGTATCAAAAAACAAGAATCATCAACCAGAGCGATGGGAGCACTGGTGATAAGAGCATAATGCAAGAAAAAAAGACGAAAACGGAGAGGAAAATAGAGCAGACAGATTTGAGTGGTTATGATTTACTAGAACGACAGCTAGATGTTTTGTCATCTGTCCCAGATTTTACCGTTTTTAGGAAGTTGGATTACAATTTTGTTGTTTCCCGTTTTGGCGTCTATTTGCAGCTTACGAAAGGCATGGCATATAAAGACCAAAAGCGAAAAGGCAATACCCTTATAGACACCTATGTTCCGGGAATTTCTATTAAAAAAGACGAGTACCTCCGCGTAATTTATACCATAGAAGAACATCCCGATTGGATGGGAGCATTTGGAGAAGGAGTAACCGAAATTAAAGAAGTAGAAATCGTTGGAGATCCAGATCTCGTTGTACAATTATTTGTTTCATATTGGAAGACCAAAATTTATGACGTACTCCCAGCGAATGGCTATATTATATCGAAGGAGGTGATGAGTGATTATGTCGTATTGAGTGCTGTGGCTCCCAATCAATATAAAATAACGATTACGAAGGGCAATATGGAAATGAATTACGCCAAAACATTTGGTATACATCAAGAGATAAAGAGGTGAGTTATTTGCTCTTTGCACGGTTTGCTCTTTGTTTTTTTGTTTTTTGATAAATTAATCAAACTACACAAACAACAAACAACAAACAACAAACAACAAGTAACAAACAACAAGTAACAAAGCACAAAGAGCAAAGCACAAAGCACAAAGAGCAAAGCACAAAGAGCAAAGCACAAAGTGCAAAGAACAAAGTGCAAAGAACAAAAAAGCAACAAACAACGAATAACACTAACAAAAAGATACCAATAAATACTGTGTTTTTTGAGTGCAGGAAACTCAAAAACTAAGCTTAAATTCTTATCTTTATAGAAATCAAAATTAACACTACTATGAAAAAAATACTTTTTCCAACAGACTTCTCAGAGACAGCAAATAACGCTTTAATATACGCGCTAAAAATGGCAGATAGTCAAAAAGCAACCCTTTTTGTATTACATGCTTATGAAATGCCAGTAATTTCTGCAACAGCTAATCCTGTGATGGTTCAAGATGTATATAAATCGATTGAATTAAGCAATTTTGAAAACTTTAAAGATCAAGTACCTTTCATCCGCGATATCGCTAAAGAAAATAACTTAGATCACGTACCGATGCATTTCATTCTTGAAGAAGGTTTCTTGAATACAATTTTGAAGAAAAGAGTAGAAGAAGAAGAAATCGACCTAGTGGTAATGGGAACCAATGGGAATTCAGGATGGGATAGAAAATTGTTAGGATCTAATACCGTGAATGCAATTAACTCTTTGAAAGCGCCCGTATTAAGTGTACCACACGATGCGGTTTTTAATGGAATCAATTCCATTGCATTTTCAACTTTATTTGCGGCGAGCGACAAAATTGTATTAGACAAATTGGTAAAGATTGCCAAAGGATATGATGCTACGATTAAATGTATTCATGTCATTGAAGATGTGGAGAAAGTAAATCGCGAAGTTGTAGAAAGCTGGTTAGAGTATTACGACGGACATCCAATTACCTTCACATTAGTAGAAGGAAAAGACGTAGAAAAAGAAATCTTTACGTTCCTAGATAAAGAAAATATTGATTTGCTTGTATCGGTGAAGCGCAATAGAAGTTTCTTAGAAAAATTGTTCACTTCAAGTATGACAAAAAAATTAAGTTACCATACTCATGTGCCGATCATAGCCTTCCATGAGGAATAGCCATAAAAAAAGTCGTAAAGTATTATTTACTTTACGACTTTTTTTATGGCGTACTTGGCTGTAAAACCACTTACTCCATTTTGTTTTTATTGATTTCGTCTTGCAGTTGTCTTCTTATTTTTTGTTCTCGCTCCAAAGAAGATTTGCGGAATTCTTCCAATTCCTCATCTGTTTCTTTTAATTTGAGAAGCGCCTCTTTCGTATCTACATGACATTTTTTAAAGCGGTAGTAGAATAGAGCCACCAAGACAAACATAAAAGCAAATAATGCAAGTATAACGGTTTGTATCGTGTTTTTGTTTGCAGTAATACCCAAAAATTCAAAGTGTTCTTCCTTGGCTAAAGAAGTTTTCAATTCCTCTTCAGCCTTAGCAAGTTTTTGCGTTGCCGTTTCTAGGTCTTGTTTATGCTGATCAATAAGCGCTTGATTCGCTGTTGTATTGGTTTTATATTGACGAAGAGAATCCTCTACATTATGTTGTAAATCCAGTAGACTTTGTTTATCAACAATTTTAAAATTCTGATAGTTAGATGAAGTATTAAACAAAGTAGAGAATTGATTTGTAATGGTTTTAACGTTGCTCTGTGCAAAAACAGTACTTGTTAGTGCTAGGGAGGCAAGTAGTAAAATACGTTTTATTCTTTTCATTGAGTCACTTTTTGTATTACAATTTTATAGAGGCCTAAGATAAGTTATTTATTTTTATAAAAAAGAGTTGTGAAAGGAAATTTTTAAGATAATTTTATTTTTATTTTTAGAACTATTGTGAAAAATTATAGTTTTAATATAGGAAATAGAGGGTATTGTTTGAATAATTAATGAATTGCCGAAAAATAGGATACATTTTATACCATTTTGAATTTAATTACGTTAGTTTTGATGTAAAATTGAGAACAAATGATAGAAAATTTCTTTTCTAACATCCACCGCATGCTGCTATGCTTGGGCATTTTCTTTTTAGGATCGACTATTCTTTCTGCTCAATCCTTGAATCAGGATGAGTTGACAGCAGTTAAAATGTGGTTAGATGAAGATGGTGACACAAGTTTATACATAAAGGTGAGTGCTGCGTGTAATAACTATGATGGTAAAAGAGCCTTTGATTACATTGGTTTGCCCTCGGCTATTACATTAAAATTGAAGAATGATTTAGGCGAAGCAAATTTCGTGTATGAACATCCGCGGTATGAATCTTCCATGCTCATGTTTTATAGTGAAGCTGTATGGTTTAAGACGTACGATTGGAAACAAGCGGTTTTTATCCCTCTTTTTTACTGCAGTCAAAAGCATGGAGCAACCATGCCATTGTCCTATCTTATTTTATACAATCAGCAAATGCTTGTTGTTCACCTCTCTTTTCAATGTAAACCTGAAGTATGGGGAACGTGTACTCCTGTATTTAAAAAACGCCGCATTAAAAATCAGTTGACTCAATTGCCACAAGCCCTTCAGGATGATTTTACACATTATATTGAAAAGACCTATACCACGAGAGAAGATCTGTATCCCAATCACATGACGTTTAAACAAAAAAAGTACAAAGATTGGAATCTTGAATCTGTGGTTTCCATTGTAGAAGCGAGTTATCCTCATGAATTATTACGCCGTTTGCACACCTTTATTGAAGATCAAAAATGGCAATTGGCAGAGGCTTATCTAAAAGAATTTGAATACCTCTATATTCAAGAAGAAGGAGTGGTAGTCATTGCTGGATTTCGCACAAGTAAGCAAACCTTTCAAGAGGAAATGCAGCGTTATGTTAGTCGTAATGCTTCAGAGGAAGAGCAATTATTGGCGCAAGCGATTCGCTATGTAGAGGATGGGGATTTTCAACGCGGGTACCAATTGTACAAAGCGATTTTAGAAGAATTCCAAGCACAATAATGTTACAAATCAGCTAAAATAGTAACCTTTTTAGCTCAACTAAAAAATAGAATATGAAAAAGGCAATACAGGACTTATATCCAGAAAACTTAGCCCACTGTTATGGATGTGGAAAATTAAACCCAGCAGGACATCAACTGAAAACGTATGTAGAGGGTGAAGGGGAGACTGTGGCTCATTTTACGCCCCAACCAGAATTTACAGCTTTACCAGAAAGTGTATATGGCGGTTTAATTGCTTCTTTACTGGATTGTCATGGAACAGGATCAGCAGCTGCTTTTATCTGTTTGGCAGAAAACCTACCGTTGGAAGAACCAATTCCTGTACGTTGTGTAACGGCTTCACTCAAAGTAGATTTTAAAGCGATGACTCCTATGGGGGTTCCTTTAGTTTTGAAAGGAAAGTTGAGAAGTATAGAAGGCAGAAAGGTGTGGGTGGATATGACCTTATCAGCCAATGATACACTTTGTGCTACAGGTGAAATTCTAGCCATTCGATTAAAAGAAGAATAGAAATAGAAAGCGAGCTATCCTAACCGGTAGCTCGCTTTTTCAACTATGGATATCTACTATTATTTAGTAGGAAGTGTTCGTGTTAACCAGCCTCTTCGATTGGCTGTAGCAATTGCATAAGGCGTAATCCAGAAGAGAGTAAAGGTGTAAAAAATACTATACGTATAAGCCCAAAATGAATCTTTCAGGTTGTATTTCTTCGCGTAAAACAGAACTTGAATAGACGAGAAGATTAATATACCAGCCAAAGCACTACTGATAAACATAATCGGATAGCTAAGGATTAGATATAACATCAAGAGCATCATAGGATAAGCTAAAATAACTTTTAACCATTGATTCAAGAGTAAAATACGAGGTCCAATTGTAGGTCCTGTTCTAAATTTACGGAAGGCAAATTTACTCATCATGATATTTTCTCTCACATTACTGCGTTCCCAACGGATAAACATCTTGTATAAACCTTTGAAATTTTCTGGCGTGTTGGTTAGTACATAAGCATTTTTCTGAAACAATACATGGTATCCTTGTTTTAAGATCATATTCGTCATCGCGCGATCTTCTCCAATATCAGAAGGCGTTCCCATAAACGTTTGGTTAATCCATTGTTCTAAACAATTCATTACAGCTTCTCTGCGGTAAGCGGCAAGCGCTCCTGGTGTACACAATACACTGTTTAATGCACTTTGTGCTGATCGAATAAATTCAAAACTAAAGACAAAACTTACATTCAGCATTTTTGGAATAATTCCGTCTTCAGTGTTTAATACCAATACGTTACCA
This sequence comes from Myroides odoratus, assembly GCF_001549985.1. Lineage (GTDB taxonomy): Bacteria > Bacteroidota > Bacteroidia > Flavobacteriales > Flavobacteriaceae > Flavobacterium > Flavobacterium odoratum_A. The sequence continues at coordinate 88,744 of NZ_LROZ01000004.1, forward strand.
CCAACGGCTCCACATAATTCATTATGAGCAAATGGACTTACTAATTGTCTCAAGGTATCTTTTCGTACAATCGAATCACTATCTACGGTTACAAATACTTCTCCTTGACCTAATTTAAATCCACGGTATAGGGCGTGTCTTTTCCCCATATTACGAGGTTGTTGATAAATTTCAACACGAGATCCCAATACTGCTTTCGCTTTTTGCATCCAAATCCAAGTGTCGTCTTTACTACCATCATCAAAAGAAATAAGCTCTAATTTTTCTGCAGGATATTCACTTTGCGCCAAACTTAATAAGGTATCGTACACTAAACGCCCTTCATTATAGGCGGGAACAATAACAGTACAAGTTGGTAGTTCACTATCCCCAACTGGAGCAACGGGTTTATATCTAAAGTATTGATAAAAAATATAGCATAAGAAGAGTACCTGTACAGCTAAAAGGGCCATACTAAGTCCAAAGAATAATTGTCCTCCCCAACCTTCTAGTCGTTTCAATTGCATACGCTCAAAGTAGGGGTGGAAGTGATAAAGTATAACCACACTACTAAATAATAGGACAAAAGTTAGCGCTAACACCAAATAATCCGTTAGACTAAAGCGTTGCTGTTTATTCGAGTTTTGCGAAGTATCGAGAGATGAATACGCAAGCTGGGGGACTTTGTTTGTTTTCATATGTGTTTGAATTAGTGGAATAGATTGTGTCTTGATTCTGCTCCTGAATGGAGTGAAAAACAAGAAACCTGAGGAGATCTTAATCTCATGTAACTAGTAATGCAAGATGTGTGCCATTCGATTTTACTGGGGTTTTGCAGTGTTTTTGGCTTCCTCACTTCCCCATATTGTTGAATTGGACAACACATTGTTTAGATACATTCCAAAGAAATGAAACATCAGATAGTAGGGAAAATGCTCTTGTACTGCTAGTAAAGAAGGAATACAAAATGCACAAATAGTGAATACCAGACGGAGCTCAGCAGAAGAAAAATAGAAATTCGAGCCTATTATTGGTTCTTTTTTTCAGGTAGCGTTTTGTATTTTGCTGCTTGGGATTGAAATTTTACAATTCAAACGTTTAAAAATCTGTTATCTTTGAGAGATAATTTTTATATTAAATAGGATGAAAATACTAGTAACAGGTGGACTAGGATTTATAGGGTCTCATACAGTGGTTGCTTTGCAGCAAAAAGGCTATGAGGTAGTGATTATTGACGATTTATCCAATGCAGTTGTAGATGTGGTAGAGGGAATTAAAAATATTACGGGGCACGCACCTCTATTTGAAAAAATAGATTTACGTGATAAATCAAGCGTTTTTCAGTTTTTTGAAACGCATCAAGATATTGGGGGAGTCATTCACTTTGCCGCTTCAAAAGCAGTAGGAGAGAGTATGACAGAACCTTTAGCCTATTACGAAAATAATTTCTTCTCTTTAATTAATGTGCTTTCAGCGATGAAGCATAACGGATTGGATAAAATCATTTTCAGCTCTTCTTGTACCGTGTATGGACAAGGTGAAGTGATGCCAATTACAGAAGAAGAGTCGATTAAAACTGCACTTTCTCCTTATGGAAATACCAAACAAGTAGGGGAGGAGATTATCGTGGATTTAGCCAAAGTATACCCGTTGCAAGCGGTTTTATTGCGTTATTTTAATCCTATTGGAGCACATGAATCGGGATTCATTGGTGAATCTCCAGTAGGTGTACCTTATAATCTGATTCCTTATATCACACAGACTGCAGTGGGAATTCGTCCTTATTTATCTATTTATGGAGACGATTACGATACTGCTGATGGAACCTGTGTACGAGATTATATTCATGTGGTTGATTTGGCAGATGCACATGTACGTGCCATGGAATATTTGTTGAAAAAAGAAAATAAGGAACAAGTAGAAGCTTTTAATGTAGGGAATGGTCAAGGATATTCTGTATTGGAACTTGTACATTCATTTGAACGAGTGAGTGGAATCAACATTAACTACAAGATAGTAGAACGCCGCCCTGGCGATATAGATAAAGCATGGGCAAATACAGATAAAATCGAACGCGTTTTAGGTTGGAAACCCACAAAGAACCTAGATGATATGTTAGCTAGTGCTTGGAATTGGGAAAGAAAATTGAGAAACTACTAAACAAAAAATAAAAATAGACCAATGAAAAATATTAGTATCGAAGTAAAATGGGGCGTTATTTTTTCTGTTGTAGGATTGCTGTGGATGGTGCTCGAAAAAGTAACGGGACTACATGATCAATATATTGATTATCATTTATACTTAACAAATTTATTCGCTATTCCTGCTATCGTAATTATGGTCCTTGCTTTAAAGGATAAGAAAAAGAACTTCTATGACGGAGATATGAATTATGGAGAAGGAATGTTATCCGGTATAGTACTTTCTTTGATTATTGCGATACTAAGTCCTTTAACACAGTGGATTACGAGCTATGTAATTACACCTGAATTCTTTCCTGTCGTAATTAAGCGATCAGTTGAATTAGGATATTACGCCAATGAAGCTGATGCAGCTAGTTATTTTAATTATGGAAATTACGCCAGACAAGGGTTCCTGATGGCTTTGATGATGGGCGTGGTTACCACTGCTATTGTTATGATCTTTATTAAATCAAAAAACACTAAAAGCGAATAGAAAGTGGAAACGAACTAAAAATTAAACTTTAGTTTTTTTAAGAAAAAGAGCGTTCTAGTTTTAAATAATTGTTAAATTTATTTTTTTCTAATAAGTTTGCAGCCGATTTCCTGAAACCAGGAAGAAAAGGGATTTACTGTTTTGAATTGAGAAAGTAAAGGTCCAATACTTGATTATCGATTTGCATTACTTTATGATTTTAACGAAAAAAAGAAAAGAACAGTATCTTTTCATCGGTTTGTTTTTATTGGTTTTCTTACCTAATATTCTGTACTTTATACGGTATACTATGTTGGAGTTTCGACTCTTTTTAAACAATGTAGTACTTTTAGGTATCATTCTTGCTTGTTGGAAGATCGCACATATAGGAAAGTATTTGGGAGCCTTGTTGTTGATGGTATTTGTTGCAAATAACGGTTTGACAATTATGAGCTTTCTACTGTACAAAGAATCCTTTAATGTAGCGTTGGCCTATAATTTTTTAACAACGAATAAGTCAGAGGCATTAGAAGCATTATTGACATTTAAAGTAACAATTGTATTGCTATTCTTGTATTATGCTGCTTTGTTGTTCGGAATGTATCGATTGGTTCAGCATAAACTGAAAGCGAGATATGTACTTCTTCTAACTGTGGTTTTGTTGATATACCCTATCGGATTTAAATCGTATAGTTTTTATCAAAAAGATAAAATTTTGACTGGTGAATCGATGGGATGGATGGCGAAATACAATATGTTGACCAATACTCCCCTATATAATATGGCTTCTTTTTATGAAGCCAATCGTTTTATTAAAGAGTTGGCAGAGATCAAAAAACAGCACATGGTGTATCCGGATTTTTCAGTTGAAGATACAGATTTGGAAACCATTGTCGTCGTGCTAGGAGAGTCAGCGCGTAAAGACGCATTGCAGATTTATGGTTCCTCCCTTGAAACAACACCTTTACTGAACAAGCGATTGTCTAATATATTGATTTACGATTACGCCGTTGCTCCAAGTTCATTTACAAATACAGCCTTAACCTTCATGTTGTCCAAAGGAGTGCCAGTGGACAAGAAAGATTTTAAATTGGAGGCGTTGAATGACAATATTATCGGACTAGCAAATAGTACGCAACAATGGGAAACCTATTGGTTGTCAAATCAAGATGAAATAGGAATCTATGAAAATCTGTACAGTATTATAACGAAAGATGCAAAGCATAAGCAACATATAAAAGAGAAATCGCATGATGAGGTTGTACTTCCAATGTTAGAGCAAGCACTACAGGATTCGAGTAAGAAGCGTTTGGTGTTTATTCATCTAAAAGGAAGTCATATGAAAGTAAGCGAACGTTACCCTGAAGCCTTTAAGCGTTTTCATAGCGATGATCGTCCACTCATTAATGCCTATTACAATAGTATACTTTATACCGACTATGTGTTAGATGAAATCATTAAAAAGGTGGATCACCAAAAAAGCATCGTATTATATGTTTCAGATCACGGACAAACCCAACGCAAGGATAAGTTTGTTCACGGTTTTACACAAAAGGGGTTAGAGGTGCCTTTTGTTATTTGGCATAGCGATTCAGTGGCGGAAGGCTATAAAATAGTAGGCAGGAATCAGACTCCAATCTCAACGACCAATATCTATTCGATTGTCAGTGATTTAATGGGAGTGAAAGGATTGGAATGCAAAGACCCTAATACAGCCTTAAAAGTTCTTTCCCCTAGTTTTAATGTCGTTCGTTATGAAGACGTAGAAAGTGATTAATAATCTATTTAATTAAGGAAATTTAATATGAATACTAATTGTGTTTTTATTTTAAAGGCTATTTTTTGATTTTTTTTTCACAAAAGCTAATAAAGTTGTATCTTTAAAAGAAAAGATAAACATATGAGTAGTATTATTTTAAATCGCATTAAGCAAAATGTAAAGCATTGGTATCTTCCTGTAATTTTAGGAGTAGTATTCATTATTGCTGGAATCTTCATCATGATGACGCCTGTTGCATCTTATTTATCACTAGCCCTATTGTTTAGTTGGCTGTTTTTCTTTTCAGGAATTGCAGAAATAGTGTTTGCACTGAGCAATAGAAAACAATTGGATGGCTGGGGATGGATTCTATTCTCCGGAATTGTAGATGTCGTATTAGGTTTGATTTTATTGAGCCAACCTGCAATTACATTACAAGTATTGCCAATTTACGTTGGATGTGTTTTATTATTCCGTTCGGTGCGTAGTTTGAGTATGGCTGTAGAACTAAATGGCTATGGAGTAAAGGGGATTTCCTCTATGGTACTCTTTGGAATTTTAGGTCTGCTATTTGCAATTTTCATGATGACAAATTTGGAAGCAGGTGCTTTTACCATTGTATATTGGACCGCTTTTTCTATTATGACGCTAGGTTTATTTAGTATCCTGTATGGAATGAAGTTGAAAAAACTTAAGAATAGAGGAGGTAAAATTAGTGAGGAATTAAAGAAGAAATGGGAAGCTGTTCAAGAAGAAATTCGAAAAGAAATAGACAAAGAATAACAGGTTAGAAAATAACAAAAGAGGATCTACTATCAATAGATCCTCTTTTTATTTTACTTTGTCGTAAGCATCAAAAATTAATTCTTGAATAATGTCTGAGATACGTTGCTTGCCTTCATCGGTATTGATATCAATTCCACAGAATTTACTTCCGTTATTTTTTGCGTGTAAAGTCAAATAGTAAATACCACTGATAACTATAGCAAAACGCGCGCGAACATCTACATCAGAATGCTCAAAATAGGGGATTGTTTTTGAAAATAATTCCTCGCCAATCTCTTCTCTTTTGTCTGCAATTTTGCGTAAAATTTCGTTGCTTTCTCCTACTTCCCAATGAATAATACGCTGAAGCGCTCGGTTAGTCAATAAGGTTTCAAATTGATTTTGAAGAAGCTGATTGATATGATCTTGCGTCAATTTCTCTGGATCTTGCAAGAGGTCATCAATACCAGATTTCGCCGTACTTTTAAAGAAGTCTTTTTGATTGATGTATTCTTCTACTAAATTATCAATCCCTCCAAAATAGGTCCATACTAATTTTTTATCCACACCAGCAGCTTTAGCAATATTGGGTGCCGTAAGTCCTGTGTAACCCTTTTTTTGTAATACTTTACCTACTGCCGCAATCATTTTGTTCATGGTGCGCGCTTTATCGCGTATAGGCCCAGAAGACACTTTTCTGACTTTAACTTGCTCAGCGGCTTGATCAGTGTCTTGTATTGTTGTTGTTTTGTTCTTCTTCATGTCCAATAAATTAAGGGGAGAATCAACAGCGGTTAATTCTTGAATGCTATAATCGTTTTTGAAGTTTATTTATGGTTTTGTTTGTCAAATGTAAAAAAAATAATTCAAATGCATTTTTACGTTCTTTTTTGTAGTAAAATTTACGATACAGTAAAAATAGTTGTTCATATGGTCGATGCTTTTGTTTTTTTTCATTCAAAAATTCACTCCCTTTACTACTTTCATAGGCCTTACGATTAAAATGTTAAATTACAGATAAAAAATGAATTTTAGTATACTATTTGATTCTAAATAAAAGAATCAAATAAAAATAAAATGAAAGTTAGAATAGGTCGCGCAGTACTAGGACTAAGTATCGTATTGCTGGTTATATTGGCGACAAAATCCATGAAAAGAGAGGTGACTAAAGCAGATTTTTTTATCGGTAAGTATTGTGGAGTTGTTCTGTTTGAACAGGTTGATACCTTAATTCAGTGCCCTGAAGGTTGGGTGAAAGTGGTCAAGATTGGAAACAAAGCAAGTTTTTTCTTTAGCCATGATATTCCAACATTAGCTGAAATAACGATGAAGCAAATAGACGGAACAGCAATGATTACGATCGATGCAGAAGAAACAAACTACATCCGATTGGATCGCCATAAGTTGGAGATATTGTTTGTTAGTGAGGGGAAAAACTATACAGTATATGCGATGCGAGAGTAAAAGAGTGGGGACTAGCTCTTTTCTTCATTCAATTGCTTAGGCAATAAAAGTCTGATTGTTAATGGAAATGGCCTTTACTTTTGGGGTCAAGTCTAATACGTTGCGCTGTCTAATTTTAGGTACAGGCGTAATGAGCTGTTGGTGGCGACCTTCAATGAGTTGCTTATGTGTTATTTTTTTGAGCATTTGTACCTCTTGATTCTCCTTTTTTAATTCAATCAATAAGTATTTCACCGTAGGTAGATCACTATTGTTTAATGTTTTGTTTCCCTTTAAAAAGCCTTGACCTTGAAAAAAGATATCAGATATAGAGCCATCAGAGGCATCTAAGTGATGTTCATTTTTCTTGAGTAATTTAGAAAGTTGATTGCTGTACAAGGAGCTTAAATGGGTAGCCTCATCTCGGGTAAGAAATAAAGGAATTAGTTCTAAATTGTCGCCAATAATCGCGTACACTTGTAGCACAATTGGCTCATTGTAATCCAGAAATAGTTGGATTTGGGTGGTTAATTCAGTTGTTTTCATTGCAGATTTTTTTTGGTTTTGTACTTAAATATACGCTTTTTTTTAATGCTTTCCTGAGAATTTGAAACGGAAGCTTGGGGTGAATAAGAGTGCATAGGAGGCGAAAAACACGGGAATGCCTTGTTTTGTCTTTGTTTGTTATATAATATAAATAGGAAGAGAGACTCTTATTTTTTTACTCCTTCTCATTAAAATATCTATTTTTTTAAATAAAAAACACTGATTTTTAGTTTAGTGATGCTAATTTTTTTTGAATTGAATGCTGGTGTAACTTGTTGTTTTATATTGTTTTAAGTTTGTTGCTATTTGTTGTTTTACGCAATTCGTAAATTGCTTTTCTTTAATTTGTTGAATGTTAGTTAAATATTTGTAAAAGAAATGTAAAAGAGTATTTTATTTATATAAAATACGTGACATAATACTGAATTGAAAAACACTAAATTTAGATAGGCAATAAATCTGCATTGAAATAAATTCAGGTCCCCATTTTGATTGTTGTATTATTATATTTGTGTTTGATAGTAAGCCTATGTTTATTACATAGGCTTTTTTTGAGTTGCTTCAATTTAACCCGTCCCTTAAGGAAAGTTAAATCTACCTGATTGCCAATAGAAATAACCCCTAACATCAACTAATATTTATAATATATAAGCAATACCCTCTGTTGGGTATGCTTGAAAATAGCAATTTTAATGAACTTTAGAATAATATTTTGTATTCTGATTACTACAACGGTTAGCCAAGCTCAAAATAACACCTTCGATAGCCTGTATCAGCAGATGTCGAAGGTGTCTTCCACATCGACTCCACAAATTGCGTTATCGCATTTAATGAAGCTTGAAAAAGCCTCTACGACTAGCGAAGAACAAATCGAAATTTATCTGGTACGTGCTTCGTTGTTAAGGCAATACGGCAATAGAGATCGCGCCATAGTCGCACTAAAACAAGCCGATAGTTTAGCCATAAAATATAATCATCCGAATTTACAAGCGAGAATACAAGGAGCTTTATCTACGTTATATCGGGAAAATGGCATTGAAACTCTAGGCAAGTTGTCGTTAATCAAAGCGAAGTATTGGAGTAAAACCATTAGCAATCCAATAGAACTGAGTATCTTAAAAGGTAATTTGATGCAAGAGCAAGCCTATTATCTCATGAATGCAGCGTTGTATACCGATGCAATTAACAGCTTATTGGAAGGAAGAAAGGAATTTGAAAAAATAGAAGATGCTAAATTGCGTTTTTTCCATTTAGCAAGTACTGATCAGTTGATAGGAGAGAACTATATTCGCTTAAAAGAGATTCCAAAAGCAATTGATGTATTGAGCAATGCGTTAGAGGAACTGAAAGGCTCTGCCTATCCTGAGAGCGCGCTAAGAGGTTTTATTTACAATAGTTTAGGTATGGCTCATTTAATTGGCCAAGATTATGAAACATCGTTTTTACTCTTAATGAAAGCACAACAAGTAGGAGAACAATCCGATTTTTTAGAGTTGAAGAAGCAAGTACTTGCTTCTTTGAAAGAACATGCCAAACAGATTGGAGATAATCAACAGTATGTCTTCTATAATGAGAAATACTTGAAGTTAATTGAACAACAATTGGACGTACAAATGAAAATTGCAGACTTTCTGGTGGGTTCATATTATGAAAAAGAAGGAGAGACAAAAGATGCATATAAAAAGTATGTACTCTATAGCTTGGCTATAGGCAGTGGTATCCTTGTTTTTATTTCTTTGTTTTATTATCGCAGAAGAAAGTACAGCAATGAAAATAAAAGGGATTATCGTACTCCAACACCCGTTATTGTACCTGTTGTTGCACCAAATGAAGTAGCGTCCAAAACAACAGATATTACCCCCGTAGATCACGGTTATATTGCAAAGGAAACGGAAGAACTAATCTTACAGGGCATTCAACTATTTGAGGAAAAGAAAGAGTTTTTAAAGCATGAAATTTCTCTGAGTAAACTTGCCAGTCAGATAGGAGTCAATCACCGGTATTTATCTTATATCATTAAACATCATAAACAACAAGATTTTTCTAGCTATATCAATACCTTGCGCATTGACTATATTGTCATGCTGTTACAAGAGAATCCAGAAACCCTTAAATACAAAATTAGTTATCTAGCTGATTTGTGTGGATTCGCTTCTCATAGCCGTTTTACGATTACCTTCAAACGTATTAAAGGTATTTCCCCTTCTTCTTTTATTGAGCAAATCAAAGCGAGAACCTAAGGTAGTTCAGCTTTGTTTTCATGTGTTGTTCAGGTTATCAAAAGGTTATCTTATTGATCAGGGTAGTCTTGTGTCAATTTTTTTGATGAAATTTAAGTAGTCAAAAAAAAAACAATGGAACACTACCAAAAACATTTATTTTTCGTTGATTCCGGTGTAACTATTACAGTTGACAAAGAAATCAATGCGCTACAGCGTCGATTTGGCTTTTCAGAAGAAATGCGCAAATTAATTTTGATCCAAACGCAAAGTGGAAGCGAAAATGCTAACTATTTCGGTAAAGGTGAATCTAAAACTGAATTGACTGTTGTTCAGTGGTACACTTTTGATGGGGTAGATGAGGTATGGGATATTATGGAGCGCAATGAAGATTGCATTCTATCAGATTACTTGTTTGTTTTTGCACAAGATCAGGAGGGAAATCAATATGCAGAAATTACTAAAGGAAAGCGCAAGGGACATATCGTTTGGCTGAATGCTTTATGTTATGCAGATGTAGATAGCTTAGAGGAGCTGATCGAAGAACGTCTGGAACAATTAGGTGCATCTCCCTTGTGGATGGATGAAGAATTGATCTTTAATTTGTTGTATACCGATCATCAAATGGTAGAAATAAGGGCTAATTCCTTGGACTTATTTCTGTCTTAAAAGATAAAAAAGAAAATTACTTATTCACTGGAGTAAGAATTGATGCGTTTTTTTAGTTTGTCAGGCCTGTATATTCGTATGCAGGCTTTTTTTAAACAAACAAGCGGGTAATCTGGTTCGATTACCCGCTTGTTGTATTGGATTGTTTGAATCAACGTGGCTTTTTAGTTTCTAGGTTTAGCCAAGTGATCAAAGAAGTATTGTGCAATTTTTGTATTCAAGTGAACGCGATCAAGTCCACGGACATTGTGTTCGTGTGTTGGGTATAAGAAGTAGTCCACTTGTTTATTTGCTTTGATACAAGCTTCGATGAATAACATAGAGTGCTGTTGTACAACAACAGGATCTTGCGCACCGTGAATAATCAATAATTTATTATCTAATTGAGGCGCTTTGTTTAATAAACTTGTACGCTCATAACCTTCTGGGTTTTCTTGAGGCGTATCCATGTAGCGTTCGCCATACATGATTTCGTACATCTTCCAATCCATTACTGGACCACCAGCAACGCCAACTTTAAAAATAGAAGGATGTGTAACAGATAATGTTGTGGTCATAAACCCACCAAAGCTCCAACCGTAAACGCCAATTTTTTCTTGGTCAACATAAGGAAGGGACTTTAGATAGTTCACTCCTTGCATTTGATCGGCCATTTCATTTTGTCCCAATTGACGGTGAATCACATGTTCGAAATCTCTTCCTCTGTTGAAACTTCCACGGTTATCAACCGTAAAAACAAGATACCCTTGTTGTGCCATGTATTGGAAGAATAAGGATGAACCTCCTAACCATGTGTTGGTAATTAACTGAGCGTGCGGTCCTCCATATACATACACCATAACAGGGTACGTTTTCGCAGCATCAAAATTAGTTGGATAGATAACTCGTGCATTTAATGGTGTTTTTCCATCAGCTGCTGTAAGGGTAACCAATTCCATCTTAGGCATATCAATCACTCCTTGGTAAGGATCTTTAGCTCTTAATAGCTCAACTTCTTTTTGATTGGATGCCTGTACAATAGAAACGGTAGTAGGTACTTCAATACTATTAAAAGAATCTAAGAATAAGGTTTTATCTTCGTTGAATATAATTTCATGTGTTCCTGTACGAGTGGTTAACTGCTCTGTTTTTGCTTTCTTGATATTGACCTTAAATAATTGTCGATCTAACCCTTGATTGGTAATTCCAATATAGTATACGTTTTTTCCTTCTTTATCAAAGCCTAATACTTCTTCTACAATGACAGAAGCATGACCTAAAGCTTGAACGAGCTTTCCATCCGTTGAATACAAATACATTTGACGATATCCTCCTTTTTCAGATAAGTAAAGGAACGATTTGCTGTCTGCAGGATTGAATATTAAACCTTGTGAAGGTTCAGTGTACGTAGTTGATTTTTCTTCAAACAACGTTCCTTCAAATGCACCTGTTGCTGCATTGTACTTATTTAATTTCAAGTGATTTTGCTCGCGGTTTAATACCCCAACATACACATAATTGCCAGACGGATCCCAAGTAACCATGGTTAAAAATTGATCAGCCTCTCCCGTTTGTAACGTAACTTTAGCATGTGTGTATACATCGAAAATAACCAAGGAAACACGTTCATTCGCCATGCCTGCCATAGGATATTTGATGTTTTTATTTTCAGCTACTCTAGAATTCCATTGTACCAGGGGGTAATCGGTTACCTGAGATTGGTCGTTTCTATAGTATAATAATTGCTCTTGTTTTGGACTCCACCACATCCCCTGGTTAATACCAAACTCATTGCGGTGTGTATTAGAACTACCATTAACAATCGCTGCATCCGTATCTTGAGTAACTGCTATTTGTTGTCCTTTTTTATCGCCAATAACAATATTATTGTCTTGTAACCAAGCAACGTAATCGCTGTTTCTAGATGTAATATACTCCTGACCTTTTGCTGGTACTTTTTGAAGTACGTCTACTTTTTTATCTTGTATATGGTATTGCAAGAACCATCTGAATTTATTCTCTGTATCAAGAATAGAAAATGTTAAGGTTCCTTCGTTTTTCCAACGCATATCAGAAGGAAAAGTAGCTACTTTGAATTTAGTGTCTAGGATCGATTGACCAATCGCCTGATTAAGGTCTGCCGCCGTAAATAAAAAAGAAGACCCCCATTGTACAGCCGAAGTACGAATAAACATACTATCTCGTTTGGTATTCAAATGCGTCAAAGCATTTGATGATTTCCAACTCGGTTGTGTAAGTTTTTGAGGAGCAAAAGAAGTATACTGCCCTAAAGTTGCCTCTTGCATCGTCAAATTGCGCTGAGCAAAGAGAAAATGGCTTGAAAGTATAGCTAGAGCGAGTAATTGTATTTTTTTCATTCTATATGTGTGATTAGTTTTATCGCGCACTAAGGTAGGGTTTTTCTCTAATATGATGGTTCACTTGACTGCTGTATCTTTTACATAAAAGATAAAACAAGAGCAAAAAAGGGGAGGATAGAGACAGAAAAAAGCTATTTTTCAGAAGGAATACTTCTAAATGAGGGTAAACCTACTTTTTTTGTAAAAACAAAACATTCTCAAATTGCGAATTTATAACTAACAATGCTATATATTTCACTAGAGAATGAAAAAACTCTTACTAATAAGAAGTATACTGTGTTTTATTTAGTAAAGATATAATAAAATAAGCGATGTTTTTAAATAGATATATTTGATTGAGCAAATGGGAAGGTTGCTTTGTACTATTTAAATGTTTTAGGAAAACATGAACCACAAATTATTATTGGAATTTATGCATCTGCTTTTCGAATTTGAAAAGGAAACAGCGGGAGGGTTATTGCCGACCTATACTCAAACTATTGATGGATTTAAGAAGTGGATTCGCGAAACAAAAGAAGAAGAAGAAATACCAAATGATGTTTTAGCACCTACAGCTACAAAGCTAACACCAGAACAAGAGATTGCATTAACGCTATTCAAAATGGCCAATTACAGTAAAATGTATTGGCGTACGTTATTGGCAGATGGATCCATAGCCAATCAAGATAATTGGATTGTTTTATTGAATTTGTGGCTCTATGGGGAAATGACTAAAATGGAGTTAATTCGCAGGAGTACCCATGAAAAACCTACGGGAATGCAAATCATCAATCGTTTGATACAATTAGAATTTGTCCTTCAAAAGGATTCGGAAGTAGACAAAAGAAGTAAAATTATAGCAATTACTCCAGTAGGGCAACGAGAGTTACTCAGTCAAATGAATGAAATTCAGCGTGTTTCTTCACTTGTTGCGGGAGATTTATGCCCGAGTGAAAAACAACAGTCGCTGTATCTTCTAAACAAGTTGATGGAGTTTCACGAAGATGTATTTAAGGAAAACAAAACAAAAGCGGAGCTGCTTGCTCTTGCATCTAAGAATAATAGTTAACGGTTTACAGTTTACAGTTCACAGTAAACCGTTTGCCGTCCACAGTAAACCGTTTGCCGTCCACTGTAAACTAAAAAACTATCTTTTCAAATCCACTTCTTTTAAAGGAATGAGTTTTGTTTTGTATTTCAACTTATGATAAAAATAGAAGAATAAGAAAAAGGGAATTCCCATATAGGTAATAAAGATACCATGCCAATCGACAATTCCTTCAAAAATCATCTTACTATCCTGGCCAATAATGACACATAAACAAAGGATAAAGGCAAAGATGGGACCAAATGGAAAAAGTTTTGCGCGATACACCAATTGTTTTGGGTTGTGGCCTTGTGCAACATAGGCCCGTCTAAAGCGGTAATGACTAATGGCAATACCCAACCAGGCAATAAAACCAGTTAAACCAGAAGCTGCTAGAATAAAATCAACTGCTTTTGGCGTGATGGATTGAACGATAAAAATAAGCAATACCACCAAAGCTGTGGCTAGTAAGGAGAGGATAGGAACGCCGTTTTTATTGGTTCTACCAAATGAACGATGAGCCATACCATCTTTTCCCATGGCATATAACATACGTGTCGAAGCATACATGCCAGAATTACCTGCAGAGAGAATTGAAGTTAAGATTACTGCATTCATCAGAGCTGCAGCAAATGCCCAATGTGCCTTTTCAAAAACTAAAGTGAAAGGAGATTTGGCAATTTCAGTTATATCAGCACCAAGAAGCTCCGGACTAGTATAAGGAATAATCAATCCAATCACGAAAATAGAAAGGATATAAAAGATAAGAATACGCCAAAAGACCTGTTTAATGGCTTTGGGAATGTTTTTTTCAGGATTCTCAGATTCTCCTGCTGTGATCCCGATAAGTTCTGTTCCTTGAAACGAGAATCCCGCAATGAGGAATACCCCTAAAACGGTAAGAAATTTACCTGAAAATCCATCTCCTATAAAAGGGGCATCTCCAAGGGTAAAATTCTTAAACCCAATGTATTCACCTCCTAAAATACCGAAGATAGTCAATAGACCAACACCTAAAAAGACAATAACCGTAATCACTTTAATAAAGGCAAACCAATATTCAGATTCTCCATATGCCTTGACAGATAAGGTATTTAACCCTAATATAATACCAAAGAAAAGTAAACTCCAAGCCCAAGGAGGAAGAAAACTCAAGGGTTCCCAATAGGAAATAACTAAGGCGGCAATTGAGACATCTACCGCTACAGTAATGACCCAATTAAACCAATAATTCCAGCCCAAAGCATATCCAAGCGAAGGATCTACAAATCGGGAAGCATAGGTGCTGAATGATCCTGATACAGGTAAATAGGTGGCCATCTCACCCAAGGAAGTCATCAAGAAATAAACCATTACACCAATGGCAAGATAAGCGAGTACCGCTCCTCCAGGCCCTGCTTGATGAATTGCTTCACCACTGGCCATAAATAAACCAGTTCCAATACAACCCCCTATGGCAATCATCGTTAAGTGTCGAGCTTTGAGTTTGCGCTGTACGCCAGAATTATCGTTGTGTTCTTCCGTCATGTTTCGTTCATTTCTAACAAATGTAATTATTAATCGTTGGGAACGATGCTTTTTCCTCTAGAATATGCGAAAAAGATATACAATTGTAGTGTTCTCTTTCTTTTTTATAACTGTTTTCCTTGCTGTTTTACAACCTTAAAAAGGTGAATAAATCAAATGGAAATGTTAAAAAATCAAAATAAGACATGGACTTTAAGCGACTATAAATTATTATATTCTCTTATATTTTGCGATATTTTGTTTGTTTTCATTTTTAAAGTCAAATATTTTTTTGATTACTTAATTGCAAGAATGTTTTTTTAACTAAAATTTTATTTAATTTAGTTCGCGCATAGTAGTAATAGTAAATATGTTTTTATGACAAAGAAAAAAAGAGGGTTTAGAAGTGTTGTACTAATGCTTTTGATAATTCCTGCATTTGTTTGGGCTTCCCCCACATTGAAAAATTGGATGGAGGACTTAAGAATGCATTGGTTTGAACTTCGTGTTATTTCGGATGAAAATAGCGCAAATCGCGACTCAGTCGTACTTTTTGATGATCCCGAATGTGAGGTAATTACCACTTTTCCATTTGTGGAAACATTCGATTCCGCAAGCCCTACTAAAGCTTGTTGGACTGTTGTGAATCATAATGAAGATTTTAGTACTTGGGATCTCAATGATGGTAATGGTCCCTATATTGGAGATGCCAATCCCGTGATGACAACAGATGGGTTAGGTGGAGATAATGACGATTGGCTTATTTCACCAACGATTCAGTTGAATGGAAATCAACGATTGAGATACTATTATAAGGTAGAATCGAGATTTGAACCCAATGATTTTAGAGTCATGTTGTCAACCTCAGGGACTGAGGTTGCTAATTTTACGCATGAATTACTACCCTTAAGAGAGTATGATAATACCACATACCAAGAGGAAATGATCTATTTAGTGGATGAAAATGGCGTTCCATTTACGGGTGAGGTAAACCTAGCTTGGCATGTTCCACCTGATGGATTAGATGGATGGCGCTTATATATTGACAATGTCATTGTTGAAGATATTCCTCCATGTCCAGCACCTAGAAATATAACCCTATCTAATCGCACTACAACGGGTGTTCAGGTAGATTGGGAACAAGGTTATCAAGAAGAGGAATGGGAAGTAGCGATTCCAGTGGCAGGAACTCTTCCAACTACTGGAACTACCGTACAAGAAACAACGTTTACAGCGACTCAATTAACTCCTAATACGGTATATGACGTTTATGTACGCGCTAAATGTGATGCAGCAGATGGAGATTCGGAATGGGTTGGGCCTATTGCCTTTAGAACGAATATGATTCCAGTGGCATTGCCATTTGAAGATGATTTTGAAACAGGAAACAATTTTGTATTTATAAGTGAAAAAGAAAACAAATGGAATCGCGGAACTGCAGTAAATAACGGCGGAACACAGGCCATGTATATTAGCAATGATGAAGGAGTGAATTATCGCTATACAACCGATGATGAAAACTGGGATTCTACTAGATCTCATGCTTATAAAGACTTCACTATTGGAGCGGATACGAATGAATTGCAATTGTCGTTCGATTGGAGATGTATGGGAGAAGGCGATTTTTGGAATAGTGATTATTTTAAGGTGTGGATTGTCCCAACGGATTATGTGATTATACCTAACGAAGAAATTGATGAAGATGTTGAAGGAGTAATGCAAATTGGAGAATCAGGCTATAAAATGAATAATACGTTCGTCAATGAATTGATCTTTTTTGATGGAACGCCTTATGCAGGAGAAACACTGCGTTTGGTTTTTGAATGGATTAATGATGGAAGTGGTGGTACACAACCCCCTGCAGCGATTGATAATGTAGATTTACGCAATGTATTGTGTAGTAGACCGCAGAATTTAAGTGTCAACGGAATTACAGCCACGGGCTTTACGGCGAATTGGACGGCTGTTACAGGGGTAAATAATTATGATCTACTATTGCGTACCAATCCATTGCAGCAACCAACAGATGCGGATGTAGCAACACATACCGCTACAGGATCAACGTATGCCTTTACCAATTTAACACAAGGCTCGTTTTACTATGTTTGGTTGAGAACGGCTTGCGATGCGACTACAAAGAGTAAATGGATTGGGCCAATAGCCGTTAATATTCCAAATAGTACTTCCGCAGCATTGCCTTATATTGAAGAATTTGAAGGAGATACCTTCTTCCGAACAACGCATACAGAAAATAATAAATGGGTGGTAGGAAATGCTGTGAGTTCGCATGGTTCAAGATCGCTCTATGTAACGCGTACAGAAGGAATAAGTAATACGTATAATGGGGAAGAAGAGACGGCTATTCACGCCTTTAAAGATTTTGTTATCCCAGCTACGAGTACACAGTTGGATATTTCATTTACTTGGAGGGCAGTAGGAGACGAAGGATTGGATTGGGATACATGGGAAGATATTCCAGCTGATTTTATGAAGGTTTGGATTGTGCCTACTTCGTATACACCGACAGCGGGAACTTTAATCACCGCTTCGGCCGATCGTTTTGAAATAGAACCGAATAGAGCGTTTTTCTTAGAAAGAAACTTTGTGATCCAACGCAATATAATCCCTTCTACGGCAATAGCGGGTCAAACGAAGCGAATTGTATTTGAATGGATTCAAGATTTTTCCAATGAAGAACAACCTCCTGCCGCTATAGATAACCTCGTGATTAAAAATTACAACTGTGCAGATGTTACCAATTTGGATGCGTTGTTAATAGAGAATACAAACGACTTCGAAATCACTTGGACACCGGGCCCTGGTCAAACGAAATGGGAAGTATTTATTATTGAAAGTGGAGACCCTTTTCCAACTGCAACAGATACGGGAATTATTGTAGAAGGTACTCCTTCTTATATCGTAGAAGACGTACCAGAAGAAACGTTCTATAAAGTGTTTGTTCGCCCAATTTGTTCGGATACTGATAAAGGGTGGTGGACAGGACCTAAGGATTTTTCAATCTTTCATCCTCCAGGATGTGCAGGGATTACCTTAGATGATATTGAACTGAATGTTTCTGTGGATGGGGAGTATATTATATGCTCAGATGACCCTTATACGTTGGAGTTAAAAGCAAACTATTACGATATCAAAGCAACGACAGATTATCTAGTTGAGCCGATTGAGTATGCGCCACCATTCCCATTCTTTGGAGGGGATGCAGTAGATTTAACGGAAGATGATTATTGGTCTGGAGTAATTGATTTAGGGTTTGATTTCTGCTTTTATGGTAAAAGTTATAATAAAGCAATTATTTGTACCAATGGGGCTATCTCATTTAGTATTGCAGGAGAGGTAGATGGAGGACGCTATACACCTAATGATAATAGTGAATGGGATTTTGAAGAACAAATACCTTTCAACCCAGCGGATGGATATCCACCTTTTGTTAATGCGATTTTTGGTGTTTTACAAGATTCAAATCCAAGGGAATCACCTGCTGATTATTCTGTAAATTATCAAATTATAGGTTCTTATCCATGTAGAGCTTTAGTTTTTAATATGTACCATATGGGTATGTTTGATTGTGGGTATGATGAAGAGGATATTGAAGGAACGACAACTACAACACAGATGGTGCTCTATGAAGGAACGAATATTGTAGAGGTGTATGTGAAAAATAGACTCCCTTGTATGGATTGGCTTGATGGGGCTGGTTTACTAGGAATGCAAAATGAAGATGGTACCTTGGCGCATTTTCCACCAAATCGAAATACTGGGGATTGGGAGACACAAAATGAAGCTTGGCGCTTTACGCCAAACGGAGAGTCCATTGCTAGTTTTGAGTGGTTGAGAAATGGAGAGGTGCTTACTACAGATACAGATATCACCGTAACCATTGAAGAGTCTACAACCTATACCGGTAGAATTACCTATGAACACTGTAATGGTGAAGAGATGGTCATCGAAAAAAGCTTTAAGTTTTTGAAAGAACCAATGATTCTAGGAACACCAAAAACGGTATTCGATTGTGCGAAGAAACCGGGTAGTACGTATACGTATAATTTAGATGAAAATATTCCAAATGTGTTACAGCAGTTAGATGTAGAGGATTTTACTATTGAATATTATGCCACTGAAGCAGATGCTGAAAATGGAGAAAATCAATTGGAAGCCATACATTCAACTTTGGATCCATTGGCAGAAACCATCTTTATGAAGGTCATCAACAACATTACGGAATGTTCCAAAACAGTAAACTTTAAATTGGGTATTAATAGACAGCTAGGAGCAACGAAAATAAAAGATATTTTCATTTGTAAAGAGACCATACTCCCAGCATTAGCAGAAGGAGAAGCGTATTATACAGCACCGTATGGAGCGGGTACGCGATACAATGCAGGCGATCGATACGATGTGGTAGGAATCAACACGCTTTATGTCTATCACGAAGATGAGAGGCAATGTTATGGAGAATCGAATTTTAAAATAGAGGTTTTACCTGAAGTATTTGCTCCTGTATTGGAAAGTAAGGTGCTTACTTGTGAGGTGTTTACCCTACCAGGACTTCCTGCGGATAGCAAATATTACACCGGAGAAGGAGAAACTGGAATAGAGCTGTTTGAAGGATATGAGGTTATTGTACCAATGACTATTTATATTGTAACAAGAAACGGAAATAAAACAGTGTACTGTTATGATGAAAGTAGCTTTACCATTGACTTTGAAGATTGTCCTTTACCTAAAGGATTCTCACCAAATGGCGATGGAATCAATGATTCTTTTGACTTAACAGAGTATGGAGTAGCCAAAATACAAGTGTTTAACCGAAATGGAGTAGAGGTATATAGCCATGGTTTAGGGTATAAAAATGAATGGATGGGACAGGATAAATCAGGCAATAAATTACCTACTGGTACCTACTACTATGTGATTGTATCCCACGGTAAATTAAAAACAGGCTGGGTACAGTTGAATTATTAAGGAGTTAACGGTTAACGGTTTGCAGTTAACGGTTGACAGAAGATAAGTTAAAATAAAAAGGGGGTGTTCCAACAGGTCACCCTCTTTTTTTGGTTTTACTGTCAACCAGCAAGGAGATTTATCAACTTTTTTGGAGGCTTTCTTTCTTGTAAGCTATAGATTATCTAATGTACAGATTAGAAAAGCATTAAAATGTAATTAAAAACAGATTAAAGCGAAATTAAATTTACTTAATCTGTTATTTTTATGTTAATAATAATAATTTGTTAGTATATATTTGGGAAATAACTAAAAAACCAAAATAACTACAGATGAAAAAAATTACCTTGCTTTTTCTTTTCTTATTCCATCTTGTTCAGGTGTTTGGGCAAGAGGTAACCATCGGAACGGGGACAACTACGATCCGACAACCCTTGAGTAATTGGTATGGTTTTGAACGCTCAGCGGCACTCTATACCGCTGCAGAAATAGGTCGTACGGGCTATATCAACGAGATTGCTTGGTCTATTGGAGCAACCAAACCGACAAGGCCCATTAAAATCTACTTGAAAGCGGTAGATGCAACTTCGCTTGCTGCAGCCAATTGGAATACCTTCATAGAAGGAGCTACGCTGATGTATGATGGCCCATTTACCTCTGCAGGTTTGGGGTTTAACTCTATCGCATTTGATGAATCCTTTCCCTTTTTAGACCGTACCAAAAGCTTATTGGTTCTAGTAGAGGCAAATGCTGGGGGCAGTGGAAATGGAGATGGAGTCGATGGAGTTAGAATCGCAGCTACAGCTATTGCAGCGATGCATTTTACAGCTTCTCGAGATAATGCTATTCCGACAGACTATCTAAGTTCGAGTTCGAATAGACCCAATGTTAAACTGACTTTTGGCGAACAAGTGACCTGTTTTGCTCCCACAAACCTGCAAGCCGAATTTATCGGTAGAACCTCCGATGTGCGCTTATCGTGGACTCCCCGTGGAGAAGAACGCGCTTGGGAAGTATACACAACTGTGCAAGGACAAGCAGCTCCTTCCGATACGACAAGAGGAATCCTGGTAGAAAATACACCAACACTCGTAGTGGAAGAGGTAGAAGAAGGGGCCTTTTTTGAATTTTATGTCCGAGCGATTTGTCAAGATGAATCAGGGCAAACCAAAACGAAGTGGAGAGGCCCCTTGCCGTATTCTTACTTCATCCCTCCGATGTGTGCTAATTTAGATGGTGGAGTAGAAGGATTGCCTCCTTCAGCAACAGATACCTATTACATATGCGAAGAAGGGCCTGTAACTCATCGATTAGCGGTTCAATATGTGGACATTAAAAAAACAGATAAGTATCGCGTCGAAGCTATTGACTACAATCCTCCTTTTCCTTTTTTTGGAGGAAATGGGATTGCCTTAACAGCAGATGATATTTGGTCGGATATCATTCATCTAGGCTTTGATTTTTGTTTTTATGACAAGCAATACAACAAAGCACTAGTCTCTACTAATGGAGCACTTTCATTTAGTATTAAAAATGAAGTGCCTGGGGGGATGTATACACCCAATACATTTAGTGCATGGCAATTCAATCAAGCGCTTCCTTCTTTACCGACAGGAACTTTATCGGGGCCTTTTGTTCAAGCTGTATTTGGCGTATATCAAGATTTGTATCCCGCTACTTCTCCAGAAGACTATTCATTTAATTACCAGGTTTTGGGTACATACCCTTGTCGAGCGTTGGTAGTCAATATGTATCATATGGGGTTGTTTAATGTGCCCTTTAACCCAAATGATATTGAGGGGAGTACACAAACTTCCCAAATCGTTTTATATGAAGGAACAAATATCATTGATGTCTACGTTAAAAATAGACCCGTCAATCGCAATCACAATAGCGGAAATGGACTGATTGGAATCCAAGGAGGAACAAGAACACAATTTCAAGTACCTCCAGGGCGTAATACAGGAACATGGACCACCACAAATGAAGCGTGGCGTTTCATTCCCGACGGAGAATCATCAGTCAACTTTCAATGGTATAAAAATGGCATGCCGTTTTCAAGAGAAGAAGTCATCGATGTAGTCATTACCGAAGACGTTAATTATACGGCTATAGCGATTTATCAAAATTGTGAAGGAGAAGAATTTGTTATGGAACGTTCATTCCATTTCGTAAAAGATGATTTTCAAGTGAATGATCTACCAAATTATGTTGTTTGTGGGAGTGTAAAAGATCCACAAGGGCAAGTAAGTATAAATATCGCTGAGCATAAAGATCGTATTTTTGAGGCCTTAGGAGAAGAAAGTACACGTAAGTATGCGATTGCGTATTATGAAGATGAGGCACTTACCCAAGAGATGCCCGATAGCATTGAAGTAAAACGCAGTACGACGGTTTATGTTAAGGTGACGAATTTAAAAACAAAATGTGTCAAGGTGGGAACATTTGAAGCGATTCGAACAGCTCCTATTCAAGTAACCAAATTAAATGCCGTGCAGGCTTGCGAAAGCTATGTACTACCTGAATTAAAAGAAGGAGAGGGGTATTATGCAGAAGAAGAGGGACAAGGAACTCGCTACCAACCAGGGGAGGTTTATACCGTTAAAGGCGACTCAACGCTTTACATCTATAAAGTAGGGGAGCGCGGCTGTGATGGAGAAAGTTCCTTCCAACTCACCATCTATGAACCTATTGTAGCCGATCGCTTGCATCATCAAGTAGTATATTGTGCAAATTACGTGCTTCCTTCCTTATCTCCAGGTAATTCATATCATACCGAGCCTCAGGGAAAAGGAGTAGAATTAAAAGAAGGAGAGGTGATCATAGAACCCACTACGTTGTATATCTATGCCAAACGAGGAGGGAGCAATACGTTTTGTTGGGATGAAAGTAGTTTTACCATTAGTTTTCAAGATTGCCCTATCCCAAGAGGGATTTCACCCAATGGAGACGGACTGAATGATACGCTCGATTTGAGCGAATATGGCATTGCAAAAATTCAGATTTTTAACCGCAGTGGAACAGAAGTATATACCCATGGTCTAGGCTATACCAACCAATGGGAAGGACAAGACAAATCAGGGAATAAATTACCTGCAGGTACGTACTATTATGTATTAGTTTCCCATGGAAAATTGAGAACAGGTTGGATTCAATTGAATTATTAATTGGGTTAATGGTTAATGGTTAATGGTTAATGGTTAATGGTTAATGGTTAATGGTTAATGGTTAAGAAGATATGCTGAAATTAAAAAGCCAATCCTATCTCAAGGATTGGCTCTCTTTCCATTTTTTAGCTTTCTTTTTAAAGGTGTTTTTTGCTTTTAAGTAAATTGGTTTTCTATTATCTGCTAAGAAAAAGATTATCTTTTAACTTATATGATAGGTAGGTTGCTTTTTTGTTTTTTGTGAGGTCGTAAGATTTAACGATTAAAGAGAATTTGCAAAAAAGCCTCTCACAAAAAAGCAAAAAACTTCTTACAACAGACCTCACAAACCAGAAACTGGAGAGAGGAAAAGGGAGAGAAGTAAATTTTCTAATTAAAATAGAGTTCCTTCTTTAATCGACAAAATCCACGATTTCACAAACAACACCCCTCATCCAATAAAAAAGCTTGAGTTTTAAACTCAAGCTTTTTTTATCTATACTGTATTTTGAATATTCCTAGAATCAAATGAATGACAATTCGTTTTTAGGACTCGATCAAAAATTTCTTAAAGTCTGCAAAGTTCAACGGATGAACGCCATGGCCTACAGGGTACTCTTTGTATTGGTGTTTAACGTGTAGGGCATCCAAAATAGGCGATGTTTTTCTAGCCCATTCAACCGGGATGACCTGATCTACCGTACCATGAGAGGCAAATAAGCGCAGCTGGCTGAAATCGTGTTGTTCAAATCCAGGTGTGATGATATTAGCATTGAAGTAACCACTTAGCGCAACCACTTTATTGATTTTTTCTGGATAAGATAAAGCAATCGCATAGCTTAAAATAGCTCCTTGACTAAATCCAACTAAGTTGATATTGTTTGAATCAATCGCGTATTTTGCTGTTAATTCATCGATGAATTTTACGATTAAATCGCGGGATTCAATTGCTTGTTGATCATCAGAAAATTTATTAGCATCAGCATCAAAGTGAATCGCATACCAAGCATATCCATACGGTGGAACAGGGTAGGGCGCTTGAGCAGATACAATATAATAGTCTTCAGGCAGTTCACTTGCAAATGAAAATAAATCCTCCTCATTGCTACCATAACCATGAAGCAATAGAATTAAAGGATTTTTATCCTTTTTTACTTTAGGTTCTTGAATCAAGTAATTGATTGATAACGATGTTTCCATATTTATGCAGATAATTTGTCAAACCATTTTTGAAAATAACCCCCTATTCCAGGTAGTACACGTACATCGCCTTGAATAGAACCTAAAAAGCTATAGAACCACAAGACAACAAAACAAAGATAAAAGGGAACTGTTGCAATTAGGGAGTCCACATTGGATACAAAATACCCAAAAACATAAAACATCAAATGCAATCCAAATGTTTGCTTGATGTAGAATCCAGCGTATTTGTTCTTCGGCTCAATATTCATAAAGATGACAATCATACACCCTAAAATAGTAAGGTGTGAGGCAAGTGCCATATTCTTTCCGCTTTCAATTTCTTTGGCCGTAAAAGTTTTAATCATAATACTTGAGTAATATAAGTTGTTTTTTTAGTTCAACTAAAAATTAAATGTTTGCTTGTCAAGGCGAATAGCACCATATACTGTTCCTTGCATTGCTGTTCCTAAAAACGCTGAGTTTTTAGATTTTGACAGGATGTTTTCCTTTTCGAACGTCCAGGTACCTTCCGTAGAGAATAAGCTAAGGTTGGCCTCATTTCCTTCTTGGATACTAGCCATTGGTACGCCATAAATAGCGCGGCCTGCTGTTAATTTTTGAATGATAATCTCAATAGGCAACACGGTATTCAAGGCTCCAAAAGCAGATTCCAATCCAATAGTTCCTGACGTAGCCAAATCAAATTCCAGCTTTTTATGCTCAATATCTAATGGGGTGTGATCTGTAGTAATACAGTCGATTGTATGGTCTAATACACCCTGTAATAACGCTTGTCTTGTTGCCTCATCTCGCAAAGGAGGAGATACTTTATGACGGCTATCAAATGCTGTTAATTTAGCATCCGTTAATACCAATTGATGTACTGTTACACTACAAGTAACCTGTAGTCCTTTTGCTTTAGCTTCTCGGATTAGTTCCACTGATTTAGCAGTTGAAATAGTTGGAATATGCATTTTTCCACCAGTGTATTCCAACAAGAATAAATTACGTGCTACTTGCAACTCCTCAGCTAAAGGAGGAATTCCTTTTAAACCTAAGGTAGTACTCGTTACTCCTTCGTGTGCTACTCCTTTTCCTTTGATACTCTTATCTTGAGAAAAGGCAAGAATTAATCCATCAAAATCCTGTACATATTGCAACGCAATCTTTAAGACGTTTGCATTGTCAATCGCTTTTTTATAATCGCCGAATGCTACAGTACCAGCGTTTTTCATATCGTATAATTCTGCTAGATCCGTTCCTTCACTTTTTACTGTTAGTGCACCAATCGGGAAAGCTTCCGTTGTTTGTCCGAATGCCTTTTGCTTGATAAAACTCACAATACTTTGATTGTCTGTGATTGGGTTGTTGTTGGATTCAATAGCCACTTGTGTAAAACCACTTTTTGCAGCGACCTCTAAACCATGAACCAAGGTTTCTCTCTCTTCATATCCTGGTTCACCAAAGGAAACAGAAGTATCAAACCAACCTGGAGAAACACATAAATGATCCAATTGAACAACAGTAGCATCAGTATCTGTAATTGAAGCTCCTATTTTTTCAATTTTTCCCTGTTTTACGTGTATATCCACAACTTGATTGTTGAAAGGACTTGTTGAATCTATGACTTTTGCAGATTTTAAAATGATATTCATTTTAGTGCGAGAATTAAAATTAGTTATGTGTAGTTATTGCGTACAAAAATACTTTTTATTTTTTGGTTTTGCGAGGAAGTATCCGAAGAAAAGAACAAAAAAAATACACCCCTTATCTGGATGTATTATTTTGTTTTTTCACTAATATTTTCGAATTCTCAAAACATTCATTTAACGCTTGATAAATTTGAAAATCAGTAGCCGTATAAATGAAGCGATCTGATTGGTTGCAGTTTTTTAGTGTTTTTATGATATCTTCTTGTGTGATACCCAATAAACCACAAACAATTTCACGGTCATAGCGTGTTTGCATCAAGGCAATCATGTTTTGATCCTCTCGGATGTCCTCAATCTTTTTCAGTTCTTTGGCTTTTCCTTTGAATAAGTTGTATACCGCATCTACAGGGCTAAAGTAGCTACCTACCGCAATGTTATATGTTGGCATACTTGTGCGTCTGTAAAAGTCAACCTGTAGCTTATCATTGAGCTCAATTAATTTGGTATCGACTTCTAGAATTCCAGTTAAGTCGTATTTCTTTATGAAGATTTCAGCTAATTCAATAGACTGCTCTGTCAGGTACAGTTTAAGATTATCGTTGTTCAACCAGTCATTGGTTACCTTTAGTTTGATTGGTAAATAACCAGGGAACGAAAAGTGAATAGAGTCGTTGAGGTTTGCAGCGATAGAGAATGAACCATCCCTTTTGCTGACTGTTCCTTTCACTTGGGTGATATTAATCACGTTGACATCATCAACTGGTAAAAGAGATTTGTCGTTGTAGATTGTACCTTTCACTTGTGAAGTCTGACTCCATGCCGCGAAAGAGATTAGGCATGTAAATAAAAAAACTGTAAAATTTCTCATCATTTTTAAAATTGCTTAAAAATAGTGGATATTTTACAGTTTTATATCTTATTTGAAAAAAATTAACAGATTAACTTCTTCTTGGACGTCTTGGTGCGTTGTTGTCACCACTTCTTCTAGAAGAACTTCTCTCATTACGAGGTGCTCTGTCGTTTCTGTTTCCTCTGTCACCGCGATCATTTCTGTCGCTGCGATCATTAGAACGTCCTCCACGGTCAGAACGGTTGCTCGTTGAACGATCACCACCTCTTCTGTCACCTCTGTCGTTTCGATCCCCGCGATCTCTACGCTCAGAACGGAAACCTCCATCTCCGCCACGTCCACCGCCTCCGCGTCTGTTGTGGTCTCTTCTACCAGCGTTTCTACCGCCGTCATTATTCGAGATTTCAACATTTACTCGGCGATCTTGGTACGTTTCGTTGTTTAAGATCGTCATAATCTTATCCGCATGCTCAGCATCTGTATTAAAGAAAGAGAATCCTTCTTTTACATCTACTTTGAATAAGTCATCACGTCCTAATTCTAAGGTATCACGCAAGTAATCTTTCAAGCTCATCCAGTCGAAACCGTCTTTTGCTCCTAAGTTTAAGAAGAAACGAACTGCTCCATCTGTAGGAACCTCTTTAGAAGATCTTCCTGTTGAACCTACATTAGTTAAGCTATTACCTGATTTTTGGTAGTATTCTAATAAGTGGTTAAACTCAACAGACACTACTTTTTTGATTAATTCTTCCGTTGTTAAATCTTCCAATAACTCCATGATAGAAGGTAAGAAAGTATCAATTTCAGAACTAACCGCTACATTTTTGATACGATTAGCAATGTGGTACAACTGAATTTCGCAGATTTCTATTCCAGAAGGAATTGGTTTCTCTTCGAATTTCGTTTTCATGATGCGTTCGATTTGAGAAATCTTACGAGCCTCACTTTTCGTGATAATCACCATAGAAACCCCTGATTTTCCAGCACGTCCTGTACGACCACTACGGTGTGTGTACGTTTCGATTTCATCCGGAAGTTGGTAGTTTACTACGTGCGTAATATCATCCACGTCAATTCCACGTGCAGCAACGTCAGTTGCTACTAACATTTGAATTTGCTTTCCTCTAAACGCTTTCATTACCGAATCACGTTGTGCTTGCGATAAATCACCGTGTAAAGCTGCTGCGTTATAACCGTCTTCGATTAATTTTTCAGCAATCGCTTGTGTATCTCTCTTTGTTCTACAGAAGATTACAGAGAAGATATTTGGATTAGCATCTGCTAAACGTTTTAACGCTAAATAGCGGTCTCTTGCAGAAACTACATAATACTCGTGACTAACATTAGTAGAACCTTGATTTTTATGTCCAACTGTAATCTCAGCAGGATTAGACATAAATTCTCTTGCGATGCTTGCTACTTCAGCAGGCATGGTTGCAGAGAATAACCAAGTACTTTTGTCTTCTGGTGTGTCAGCTAAAATAGAGGTGATGTCCTCATAAAACCCCATATTCAACATTTCATCTGCCTCATCTAACACACAGTACTCAATATGTTTGATGTCAACCATTCCGCGGTTAATCATATCTTGCATTCTACCTGGAGTAGCTACAATGATGTGTGCACCACGTTTGATTTCTCTTGCTTGCTCTGTAATACTCGCCCCACCGTATACAGCTACTGTATGAAGTCCTTTTACGTACTTAGAGTATTGTTTGATTTCATTTGCAATTTGCAAGCATAACTCACGCGTTGGTGATAAAATCAACGCTTGAGTGTGTTTTTTAGACAGGTCAATTTTCTGAATAAGCGGAAAACCAAATGCTGCGGTTTTCCCAGTCCCTGTTTGGGCTAACGCAACAATATCGGTATTTTTTTCTAATAATAAAGGAATTGCTTTTTCTTGGATTTCTGAGGGATTCTCAAATCCCAAATCATTAATTGCAGATACTAGCAATTCATTTAGACCTAATAGTTCGAAATTGTTCATATAAAATTTAAAAATAGCCACAAAGGTACTACTATTCTTTTATAAAATAGGGATTTATATCTATAAAAAAAATAAAAATAATGATTTATGCCGTTAGAATTAGAATTATTTTCATTTTATAACGTAAAAGCAAGGAAAGATTGTGAATTATTAAATCCTATACCTGAAATTCCATTGTGCAAAGTGAAAGATGTACCAAATGAAATCAGAAGTTCCCCTATTGGATATAAGATGTTTGTGCATCGAAAAAATAAAAGAAGAAGGAATAATTAAAGTTGAAAGAAAAACTTCATTTTTTTACTATTTTCTTAATAGTACTGGTTTTAAAATGGTTGACTGCTTTTTACCCCTAGTATTTTACTAAGTGAGTGGGAGAGCGGCGCGAAAGAAGTAAAAAAAAGAAGAGATGTGTTTTGTTTTTACAAAACTACGTGTAATTTTGTCGTAGAAGTTTGAAAATAATGCACAAAATCTACTTGTGTATGAACATTTTAAGATATCATAAAAATATTAGTGGGGACTAAATATATTATACTGAATTCTTAAAAATATATAAACCCTTTAATAGCCTCAAACTTCTTCTTGCTATTGAAGGGTTTTTTTGTCAAGCCGAAAAGTTGTTTTTCCTTTAATTTATCTGGTAGTCATAGTAATCACCCTGAGGCTACGAAGGGTCGCATCCAGTGCTCACACCATAACTGTACAGAATGACTGGCGTTGAGTAACAAGCGTTGAATAACAAAGGTTGAATAACAAAGGTTGAGTAACAGATGCGACCCCTCCTGCGTCGGCGTGACATACTGGGTGGCATGACTAGCGTTGAGAACTGTACAGAATGAAAAGCGTTGACTATCCCTCGTATTTCCATTCAGTTTATCACCCACAGTATGTCACCCACAGTATGTCACCCTGAGGCTACGAAGGGTCGCATCCAGGGCTCACACCATAACTGTGCGGAATAATAAGCGTTGAGTAACAAAGGTTGAGTAATAAGTATTAACTATCCCTCGTATTTCTATTCAGTATGTTACCTACAGCATGTCACCCTGAGGCTACGAAGGGTCGCATCCAGTGCTCACACCATAACTGGGTGGCATGACTGGCGTTGAGTAACAAGCGTTGAATACCCCTCGTATTTCCATTCGGTTTATCACCCACAGTATGTCACCCTGAGGCTGCGAAGGGTCGCATCCAGGGCTCACACCATAACTGTGCGGAATAATAAGCGTTGAGTAACAAATGCAACTCTTCCTGCGCTAGCGTGACATACCAGACAGAATAATTATACGAATCAATACTAGGATAAAAAAAAACCAACCCTTGTATAGGATTGGCTATTTTTATAGGGTATATTTTCTTCTATTCACTGTAAATCGTAAACTGTCAACCGTAAACCGTTCCCTTTACTTCAACAATTGCTCCATGTTGCGATCGAAGATATTAACGAAAGCCTCTTGAATGCTGCCATCTTTATTTAAGATGATGCTGCGTTGAATCTTCGTAATAATCCATTTATCTTTCATGTCGTTGAAATTGGTACAACGCAATTCGATGAGATTTGGATACTGATAAGGGGTAACTAATTCTTTCCATTCTTGATGTTCTCCATCAATACAAATAGAAATCACCTGAATGTGTGGAAGTTTTTCTAGCAACTCTAAGGCTCTTTTATGACTAGCTTCCGCATGTGCTGCGCCGTTTTTTGTCCAAACGAACATCAGTGTTTTTTTGTGGATTAACTTCTTAAAATCGACAGGTTTCTCGTCTAAGTCAACTAAATCAACTTTTGGTAAGCGGTTTTCGTATTTTAGATTTTGAACAGCAGTCTGAATCTTTATAATCTCTTGGTGTTGCGTAGTGTCCGTAGAGAGTTTAAAGTAGGCGTCAAAAAATTTATCGTTGTTGTTTAGATTTTGGTCTTCCAATAAGTAAATCAGTGCAATATTGTCTAAAATTGTATTTTTTACCTTTTCATTGCGAATTAAGGTATCTACAACATTGAGTTTGGTGATGTTTTTATCGAATTTTGTTTGACTGTCAAAATCAATATCGGATTCATCGCTAATTGAACTTAACATGATAGCCAAGTATTTGGTAAAGGATGAATAGCGAATGAGTTTTTCGTTGTTAAAATCTACCTTATTACGGAAAGCATAGTAATCCGCTGGTAGTTGTTCGCGAATATCCTCTTTGGTGCGCACGTAGTGAGCAATAGGATAAATTTCTTTTTGACTGTAAAAATGAAGGTCTAATTTCGTTTTGGCGTATACGTCAAATTCTGGTCCCCAGCCAATGATTGCCTTGCTCTTTAAGTAATTGGTTGTACGAGCGGCATGCGTCGAATCTATAAAACGTATAAATCGATCTACACCGACATCGTAATTCTCATAGCGAGTTGATTCGTCTACTAAATTCTTCACCGTTAAGTTCATAAGATAGTTGTTCTTTTCAGAACCTCGACCAGAGAAGATAATAGAATGATCAAAATCTCTAGCGTTTAAACGCAGGTGTAAACTGTCGTTTTTATCAAAGTACACGTATTGAAATTCAGGATTGATTCTATAGATGTACATGCCTGGGCTAAGCGAATCAAATTTCTTCTCAAAGCGATTGTTTTCATCGAGATAGATGGTGTCTAACAAGTCGTTATCTTTGAAAAATAAAATATAATTGCTCGTTGGGTTTTGTATTTCGCCACTGAAATAGGCCGAGTAATCCGTTGCTTCAAATTTCTTCTGACAAGAAAATAGCAACGTGATTAAAGGCAATAAACCATAGCGTATACTGGTATGTAAAAAGTTACTACACATTGTTTGGGGAATAATGCTAGTTAAAAATTGACGTCGAAAGCAAAAGTAAGTTTTACGATTATTTAAAATTGTTAATATATGGTTAAAATAAGTAATTCAAAATTGAAATAAATAAGAGGGATTAAATCTCATATATATTTAGTAATTTTGCACAAATTAAATCAAACGAGAAATAATGTTAACAGTTTCAAATCTGTCAGTTCAGTTCGGTAAACGAATTTTATTTGATGAAGTAAATGTAACCTTTACACAAGGTAATTGCTATGGAATTATCGGTGCAAATGGTGCTGGTAAATCAACGTTTTTGAAAATTTTATCTGGAGAATTTGATCCAACATCTGGACACGTTATTCTAGAGCCGGGCAAACGTATGTCGGTTTTAAATCAGAACCACAATATGTTTGACGAAAATACCGTATTAGAAACGGTAGTAATGGGAAATAAAGACCTGTTTGCGGTAAAGAAAGAAATGGATGAGCTGTATTTGAACTATACAGATGAGAATGCGGACCGTATTGGGGAGCTTCAAATTCGTTTCGATGAGATGAATGGATGGAATGCAGAATCTGATGCAGCTACCATGTTGTCTAACTTGGGAATTTCTGAGGAATTTCACTATACCTTAATGGCAGAAATGGATGCTAAATTAAAAGTACGTGTGTTATTAGCACAAGCTTTATTTGGTAACCCAGACGTGTTGATTATGGATGAGCCTACCAACGACTTGGATTTTGAAACCATTGGTTGGTTAGAAAACTTCTTGGCAAACTACGAAAATACAGTATTAGTGGTTTCTCACGACCGTCACTTCTTAGATGCGGTTTGTACGCACGTTTCAGATATTGACTTCGGAAAAATTACACACTATTCAGGTAACTATACGTTCTGGTATGAGTCAAGCCAATTAGCAGCGAAACAAAGAGCACAGCAAAATAAGAAAGCAGAAGAGAAAAAAGCCGAATTAGAAGAGTTTATCCGTCGTTTTAGTGCGAACGTTGCCAAGTCAAAACAAGCAACTTCTCGTAAAAAGATGATTGATAAATTAAAATTAGATGATATTAAACCTTCTTCTCGTCGCTATCCAGCAATTATCTTCGACCAAGATAGAGAAGCAGGAGATCAAATCTTGAATATCACAGGATTGGCTAGTTCAATTGACGGAGAAGTTTTATTTAAAGATGTTGACTTAAACGTAGTTAAAGGAGATAAAATTGTTGTTATCTCTCGTGACTCACGTGCAACAACTGCTTTTTATGAAATTATCAACGAAAATCGTGCGGCAGATGCAGGAAAAGTAGAGTGGGGAATTACAACTTCTCAATCTTATTTACCAGCTGATAACCATGCCTTTTTTGAAAATGACCTGACTTTAGTAGATTGGTTACGTCAATGGGCTAAAACAGAAGAAGAAAGAGACGAAGTATATGTACGTGGTTTCTTAGGGAAAATGATCTTCTCAGGTGAAGAAGCATTGAAAACAGGTCGAGTATTATCAGGAGGAGAGAAAGTGCGTTGTATGTTGTCTCGCATGATGATGTTAAGAGCTAACGTATTAATGTTAGACGAACCAACAAACCACTTAGACTTAGAGTCGATTACAGCATTCAATAACTCATTAAAAGGGTTTAAAGGAACTGTATTGTTCACGACACATGATAAGGAATTTGCTCAAACTGTAGGAACACGCATCTTGGAATTAACGCCAAATGGAGTAATTGATCGTTATATGACGTTTGAAGATTACTTAGATGATCCAAAAGTAAAAGAATTAAGAGATAAGATGTATAAGTAACAGTTGACGGTTTACAGTTTACGGTAGATTATCATGATAAAAAAACCATTCCTTTATAGGGGTGGTTTTTTTGTATTGTATTTTCGCTTTTTGTTGGGGGGTGAGAGGGTGAGGCGGTGAGTTTGCGAAGTCGTGGGTTTTATCGATTAAAGAAGGGACTCTGTTTTAATTAGAAAATTCTCTCCCTTCTCCCATTTCTCCTCTCTCTTCACCAATAAAAAAAGCCAGTCAACATACATTGACTGGCTTTTTTTTAAGATTATTTACGGTAAGTCGTAAGTAGAGAATCGTTAATTATCTAACTCTTCTAACTTCAACTGCGTTTAATCCTTTTTTACCTTTTTCAACTTCGTAAGTAACTACATCGTTTTCACGAATGCGGTCAACTAAACCTGAAGTGTGAACGAAAATATCTGCTCCGTTATCGTCTGGTGTGATAAAACCAAATCCTTTAGTTTCATTAAAAAACTTTACTGTTCCTTGTTGCATAATGTATTAAAATTAATTTATTCTTTTTTAGCGGCGTTTATCGCGCGTATTCCATTTTTACTTTGTTCTAGCTTAAAGCTTATCTTTAATCCCTTTTCTAATGGGACACTTAATTCATTTTGGTGAAGAAAGATGCTTTCTCTTGTTTGAGAATCAATAACAAACGCATATCCTTTATCTGTTACATAGCTGATAATGCCTTCGTGTTCTTCTTGTGTGATCTTTTCGATCTTTACTGCTTCTTTTTTCTCTTGAGCAGCTTGTTCTTCAGGAGTAAGGTGGGTTAATTGTCCCATTTTATCCACGTAAACAAATAAATCCTCTAAATCCTTCCCTTTGTTGTTGTTTTGTTTACGCTCCTCGCGGCGTTTTAATTTTTCGTCTTGCTTTTGTTTTTTCTTTTTGTTGTTTTCTTTCTTAAAAAATGAGTCTGCCATTAATTGAATTATAAGTGAACAAATATTTGCGGTATTCGTTAGTTTGTAAATAGCTATCGTTTGCAAACGATACAGAAGAACACTTGATTATTAAATTAGTAGTCATCATTTAGAACGTTTCTGTGTTTAGAAACGAGCATGTGTTGCAAAGTTGTTTTGAAAAACCTACTTACTACGAATGAAAATAAAAAAATATTTATCCTTGGTTGATAAATGCAAAAACAGTAGTAAAGGTTTGAAAAAAATAAACACAGTTTAGAGCTGTGGATGAAATTTACCAGGCTATACAATTTTGTTTAATTGCCAAAATCGAAGCAAAGGTAGAGTTTTTTTAATTAGCAACGGGTTTTTTAGTAAAAAGATTATTCTTTATTTAAGTGTTATTCGATATAAAATAGACGGGGTGTCATAATTTCAGCAGTCGAAGCTTGTTTTTTTTTCATTTTTTCTTGTAAGAATGTGAAAAAAGAGCAGTTTAGTAGAAAAAGGAAACGACATGTTGTACGTTAGATTTCTAGTTTAAAGAAAAGCACCTGTAAAGAAAGCGATCAATATAAATAGGATAGTAGCACAAAGGCCTAAATAAAGAAGAAATTAAATTGGGTGTAAAGGGGATAAAAATGTACCTTTGAAGATAAAATACGGAAGAATAATAATTTTTTTTTAATAAAACCGTTTGATTCAAACGAATACTTCGTTTAGTTGTCAAATTTGAGTATTATGGGGTGTTAAAACGGGTTGTTTCGCTAGCAATGCGTATTGAAAATAGCGATAACTAAGATAAAACAAGCCCTAAGTTCTCCCTTTTTAAGAATGTAATAAATGAAAAAAAATTTAATTGTATTTGGTACTAGACCAGAAGCAATCAAAATGGCTCCTTTGGTAAAGGCGTTTAAAAAAGAAAATCATCAATTTGATACTCGAGTGTGTGTAACAGCTCAGCATAGAGAAATGTTGGATCAAGTATTGGACTTTTTTGATATTGTACCAGAGTATGATTTGAATCTCATGAAGCCCAATCAAAATTTATATAGCCTAACAGGAGATATTATTATGGGATTAAAAGAGGTACTGGAGGACTTTGAACCAGATTATGTTTATGTACATGGGGATACCACCACTACGATGGCCGCGAGTTTGGCTGCTTTTTATAGTGGTGCTAAAGTATGTCATGTGGAAGCAGGATTGCGTACCTATAATAAACGTTCCCCCTTTCCAGAAGAGATGAACAGACAAATTACAGGGAGAATCAGTGATTATCATTTCGCACCAACAGAAGCTTCTCAAGCGAATCTATTGCGTGAGAATATCAATCCACAAGATATTAGTATTACGGGTAATACAGTCATTGATGCCTTATTGGACAGTGTAGAGCGCGTAAAGGAAATCCAAAATGACGAGATTGCACAGTTGAAAGAATGGGTAGATCCAACGAAAAAATTAATCTTAGTAACAGGACATCGACGTGAAAATCACGGCGATGGATTTATTCGTATATGTGAAGCATTAAAAGAAATTGCAATCCATCATGAGGAGGTACAAATTATTTATCCTGTACATTTGAATCCCAATGTGATGAAACCCGTATATGCAATTCTCTCCGATATTGACAACATTAAGCTGATTGATCCTTTAGCTTATCCGTCTTTTGTTTGGTTGATGAATCAAAGCTATTTGATTATTACAGACAGTGGAGGAGTGCAAGAAGAAGCACCCAGTTTGGGTAAACCTGTATTGGTTATGCGCAATACTACCGAACGACCAGAAGCTGTTGAAGCAGGTACAGTAATCTTAGTTGGAACCGATAAACAAAAAATTGTTCAAGAGGCCCATCGTTTACTTACCGATGCAGATTGCTATGCAAAAATGTCTGCCCTGCATAATCCTTATGGCGATGGAAAAGCCTGTCAACGTATTGTTGAGTTTATTGGGAAATTGTAAGGGGTTATGAGTTATGGGTTATGAGTTATGGGTTATGAGTTATGGGTTATGAGTGAAGGGTTATGAGTGAAGGGTTATGAGTGGGTGTAAGCCCCAATACAGAGGATATAAAGAAGGCAAATGGCAATTTGCCTATACAGTAAAACAAAAAAACGACAACTAACATGAGTGCACAAGTAGTAACAATAGGACTAGGATATATAGGATTGCCAACATCGGCTTTAATTGCACAGAATAAAATACACGTACATGGAGTAGATATTTCTCAACATGTAGTAGATACTATTAATGCAGGTAAAATACACATTGTAGAGCCAGATTTAGATCAGGCTGTTGCACAGGCCGTACAGGCAGGATATTTGAAAGCTGCAACGAAACCTATTCAGGCGAATACCTATTTGGTAGTTGTGCCAACCCCTTTCAAGGGAGGGAATCACGAACCTGATATTTCGTATGTGAAGGCAGCTACTACAGCTATTATTCCTTTGTTAAAAGAAGGGGATTTGTACATTATTGAATCGACCTCTCCTGTAGGAACAACGGAGAAGATGATGGAATATATTTTCACGGAACGCCCAGAATTAGAAGGTAAAATCTATTTAGCCTATTGTCCAGAGCGTGTACTACCAGGCAATGTGATGTATGAATTGGTGCACAATGACCGTGTAATTGGAGGCGTAAATGAAGCTTCAACCCAAAAGGCAATGGCTTTTTATAGCCAATTTGTACAAGGTACATTGCACCCAACCAATGCCCGTACAGCAGAGATGTGCAAGTTGACAGAAAACTCGTCTCGCGATGTGCAAATTGCCTTCGCTAATGAGTTGTCGCTTATCTGTGATAAAGCAGGAATCAACGTATGGGAATTAATCGAATTAGCCAATAAACACCCGCGTGTAAATATTTTACAACCCGGTTGCGGAGTTGGTGGACACTGTATTGCGGTTGATCCGTATTTTATTGTTTCTGAGTTTCCGATGGAATCTAGAATTATTGCCCAAGCAAGAGAAATCAATAATTATAAGTCGTTTTGGTGTGCAGAAAAAGTAAAATCAACACGTTTAGCCTTTGAATTAAAAGAAGGAAGAGAACCATCTATCGCAGTAATGGGATTGGCATTTAAACCGAATATTGATGATTTACGCGAATCCCCAGCCATTTATATTACAGAACGCATTCTACAAGATTCAGGCGATGCAGATTTATATATTGTAGAACCCAATGTAGCAGAACATAAGATATTTAAACTAACAAATTACCAAGAAGCAGTAGCGAAAGCAGATATCCTTGTTTTTCTTGTTGCACATAATGAATTTAAAACACTAGAAATTCCAAGTGATAAAGTTGTACTTGATTTCTGTGGAGTGAAAAAAGATAGTTAAGGGGTGTGAGGAGATGAGACGATGAGGAGGTGAGATGGTGAGGCGATGAGCGAAACTCACAAAGCACAAACTGGAGAGAGGAAAAGGGAAAAGGGAGAGAAGTAAATTTTCGTTTAAAACAGCGTTCCTTTTTTAATTGATAAATCTTACGACTTTACAAAGCACAAAGAGCAAAGTACGAACCTCACAAAAAACAAAAAAAAACGCGAGTATGTCAAACATCTCGCGTTTTTTAATTTGTAGTTTTAGGTTATAGCACTCCCTAAACGCAAAAATTCTTTTTCAAAGTTTTTTAAAACAAATTATAGATTGTAAAATAATGAGCAAAATAGGATGACAGCTGATGGAGGAGTAAAAAAGCATAGACCTTACTAACTATTAGTCATTTACTGTAAATAATTCACCGAAAATTATCTACTATCAACCATCAACTGTTTCCCCTGTACTGTAAACTGTCAACTGTCCACCGTGAACTATAAACCGTTCACCGTCTACTGTGAACCGTAAACCGTAAACCGTCAACCGTTCACCGTCAACCGCATCCTATCTCCATTCAAGTTCACCGTTCTCCAAAACGACAAACGTAAATTCATAATAATTGGTTGTAGTTGATCGTTTATGTTGTCTAACACTTTCACCTACTTTTTTGGCATGAAGTGTTAGAGATTCTCTTATTTTGTTTTCCTTATCCGCTTTGAACGTATAGCGGTGTAAGATAAAATTGTTATATGTTTCATCCGTGTCCTCCGGATATTCCTCCATAACAAGTGTAACCCCTTTCAAGAAATTCTCATTCATTTTGGTGTAATCAACATCCTTTAAGGTAAAGACCCAATCTTTTGACTTGTGGGTAATTTGAGGCAAGCGTTTTATGTTTTGAGAGGCAAGTGTTTCTGTTTTCTCTTGTAGTCCCTCCTTGAGGTCATATACTTGATGATATTCTTCCTCTCCTTCCCAATAATCTACGGCAATAAATTGCAATCTCGTATCCAATGCAGGGGTGTATAAACTCAATTCACTCACTACCTTATCTGAAGGAAATGCTGTTTCAACCGCTGTTTGTAAAGTGGTTGCATTGTTTTCTCCCTGTAGGTGAATAGTTGATGAATCACTTCCACAAGAAACCGCTAACCAAGCGAAAATGGAACCCATTAAAAGAACTGATTTTCTCATTTTTATATTTTTTATTCCTAGCCATTAATCCATTAGTATAGCAGGCTATACTAGCTGTATGATGATTGAAGTAAGGATGTAAACCTGAGAAAAATAGGGGACTAGATAGTTAACATTACAATTATTCTTCTCCTAGGTATACGATGTACTTACACGCCAATCGATCAACTTCTTCTTGGGTGCAAAGGTAAAGGGATAGACCAAAGAAGTAAGCGCTTCTTGATTTTCGTGCCTCTTGAATTAATATTCGTAGGAATTGAGGATTTTTTCGTTTACAGTGGACTAGGAGATGCGTTGAATATAGGCTAGAATCAACTCTTTTTTGCGTTCAGAAACTGGGATGTTGGTATGGTCCACTAATTCCAAGTAGCCTTCTTTGTAATACTTACTGATAAAAGCCGTATTCACTAAATACGATTGATGACAACGGATAAAATCCTCCGGTAACAACAAATCTTCGTATTCTTTCAATACTTTCGATACCATGAGTTTTTCGCCATTTTGCAAGTAAAAAGTAGTATACCCTTTGTCACTTTGTGCATACATAATCGATGCGATGGAAACAATTTGTGTAAAGTGAAACGTTTTTAATGCTAGGCGTTTGGGAGAAGTCGATGACTGCAGGTGATCTATCGCCACTTGCAGCTGTACTTCCTCCACCTTTTGTGTAGATTTTTTTTGGTAACAACGCTCAATGGTCTGCGTAAATTCAATATCATCTACTGGTTTCAGTAAATAGCCCAACGCACCCAGATTCAGTGCTTTAATCGCGTATTGACTATAAGCTGTGATGAAAATCAACTGCAGATTCGGATGGTGAACCTGTTGCAATAATTCAAAACTACAGCCGTCTTTCAATTGGATATCTGCGAGAATTAAATCGGGTTGTAAGGCTTTAATCTCCGGATATGCCTTTGCGATGGTGTCCGAATACCCAACAAGTTGGAGGTAGGGAATATCAACAACTAGGGCTAGGAGGTATTTTAAAATAGCAGCTTCGTCTTCAAGGATGTATACTTTCATAAGTGGAGATTAAGAATAAATAAGCGGTAAGCACAAGATAACTTCTACCCCAGAGGAAGAAGAAGTATCTCGAATTTCACGTAGCTTAAAAAACGGACGCTGTGGCTGATCGTGAAACAAGACATCCAAGCGTTCTTGCGTAATAATTTGGGAAAGCGATTGTTTTTTCGCTGTTTCCGTTGTGGGTTGAAACCCACGGCCATTGTCGCGGATATAGATGAATAATTGTTGATCTCGTTGATCTAGGGTAAGCGTTAGCTCGCCTTGATAATCAATATGTTGAAAACCATGTTCAATCGCATTCTCAATAAAGGGTTGCAACAACATCGGAGGGATGAGTATATCGTCCACAGCTATATCTTCCGTATGAATGCAATAGGTAAATCGATTGCTGTAGCGCATCTGTTGCACCTGAAGGTAATT
Source organism: Myroides odoratus (assembly GCF_001549985.1). GTDB lineage: Bacteria > Bacteroidota > Bacteroidia > Flavobacteriales > Flavobacteriaceae > Flavobacterium > Flavobacterium odoratum_A. The sequence goes on from NZ_LROZ01000004.1 coordinate 128,963, forward strand.
CTCAACGGCCTGTAAATCGTCCGACAAAGGAACAAAATCACGGCGATTCAGCTCTAAAATATGGCGAATTAACTTGGATAAGGCGATGAGGTAACGATTGGCTACTGCTTTATTCTCTTGGTTGATAAGCCCCTGTAAATTCGCAATAGCATTATAGATAAAATGAGGATTCAACTGCACCTGTAAGATGCGTTGTTCCAACTGCATTTTCTTATTTTGAAGCGCCAAGTGCTTGTTTTTTTCCTGTAGCAAACGCTGGCGATAAAGAATTAAACCATAGGATAAGATCCCAATAATAAAAAAGACAACCAACCAAGTGATCCAACGTTGTTGTTGGAAGTTCTTTTGTTGGAGTTGAAAATTATCTTTTAAGGTAGAGATTTCTACATCCTTTTCCTTTGTTTCGTATTGCAGCTCTAGTTCCTTTAGTTTATTGGCGTTCATTCGCTCTTTTAGGCGCGTAACATGTGCAAAAGAAGAATCTAAGGCAAGTAGGGCTTGTTGATAATCCCCTTTGCGTTTATACACATTGCTCAATCCACCATAGAGAAGGTGTTGTTCTTTAATTTTCATCTGTTGCGCAATGGCAATCCCTTTCTTGTAGTAGAAAATCGCAGAATCCAACTGATTGTTTCGCTCAAAACTAGTCGCTAAGTTGTTGTAAATAACAGGATTGATTTGGTTGATTTGTTCATTCACTTCAACATAACGCTTGCTGCTTTTTAAGGCTTCATCATAGCGGCCAACCAGTGCAAAATAACGTGCTTCCATATCATAATACCGCGCTATAGCAATAGAATCCGTAGAATGCTGCAAGAGGCCTTTCAGTTGAAGTAAAGCCTGATGCGTTTTTGTACTATCCTCTAATTCGGCCGCCAATAAAAAAGAAATATCGTAATAACGAGATTGAATGACGCGATGACCTTGAAATGGATGATGTTCAAAATGCAAGGTGGTATATTCTAAGGCTTGGGGAATATCGCGATGCGTAAAATACGCCTTAGCTAGTAAGTCATACAGCTGATAATCTACAGGAGTAGGGCGTTGTTTCGCACTGTCGAGTTGCGCATAGAGCAAAGCCATAAAGTCTGAAGTCGCCACCCCTTGTTGCGTCAACTGTTGCTGTAGTTTAGTATAGGTAACTAGGCGTTTCCAAGGAAAGTCTAGCGTAGCGTAGTGGGTGAGTGCCGGTGCAAAATAAGCGGCAAAACTGTCTTGTGCTTTTGCATAATAAAAAGGCAATCCTTCTAGGAAACGACCGTAGGGCGAGGAAGTAAAGGCCGTATCCTGTTGATGTAGAAAAGCCGTTATATATTCCTTTCGCGCTAAAGTCGGAATCGTATCTAAACTCAAGTAGAAATCCAAACTTTGTTTAATGCTCTGTTCCGTTGCAGCAGTTGCTCGCCGTGGAGACGATTCAAGCGCTGGCCGTTTTGTACAGCTCAACACCAAAACAAGAACCAACACGAAGAAGTATGTATACCTAAATGAAACCATAAGAAAATAGGAGATTATCCCTAAATCGTTACCCTTTTTTAATCCAAAACAAATGAGGTGATAGCGATAATGTACCACCAGATGTTAAGATGATGCAAACATAATTCATAATTTTTAAAGGAGGAAGAGGTTTTTTTGTGAGGCGGTGAGGGGGTGAGATTGGTGAGGCGGTGAGAGGGTGAGATTGGTGAGAGGGTGAGATTGGTGAGAGGGTAATTCCTTTGTCAGCAGGGCATGCAAATCCACGTCCAGTATGTCACCCCGACGAAGGAGAAATCGAAACGTAGTGAAGATTCATCGAACACCAAAGCCAATATAAAATAGGTGAGATAAATCGCATCTCGCGCTCAAACTGTGCTTCGTGAGGTTTGCTCACCGCCTCACCGCCTCGTAATCCACACCCAGTATGTCACCCCGACGAAGGAGAAATCGAAACGTAGTGAAAATCGAAACGTAGTGAAGATTCATCGAACACCAAAATAAATATAAATTAGGTGAGATATATTCATCGAACACCAAAGCCAATATAAAATAGGTGAGATAAATCGCATCTCGCGCTCACACAACTGTGCTTCGGGATGTTGGCTCACCGCCTCACCCTCTCACCCTCTCACCCTCTCACCACCTCACCCTCTCACCGCCTACCACCTCACCCTCTCACAAAAAACAAACCCCACAAAATCCTTACCCAATGAATTTTTGTAACTTTGTGTAAATTCACTTTTCCTTATGTTTAGACACCAGGGTAAAAATCGCGCGTATTCCCATAACCTCAAATTGGCATCCTTACTATCATGTGTGGCGGGTATTGTTAATAGTGTGGGGGTTTTGGGGTTGCATACCTTGACGACGAACGTAACAGGTCATTTTGCTTTTTTTGCAGAAGAAGTCATTGAAGAAAACTACAACCGTGCGATTGTCTATCTGGTATACACCTTTTTCTTTCTCTTGGGATCCTTCGTTTCCAGTTTGATTATGGAATGGGTATTAAAGCATAAGCCCGAAGTATCCTATGTGATTCCCATTGTATTAGAAATGGCGCTTTTGGTGGGACTCAGTATTATTGATATCAATGCACCCAATGCCTTGGTGAAATACGGTATATTTACCGCTTTGGTTTTACTATTTGCAATGGGGGTACAGAATTCACTCGTAACTAGAGTATCCGGTGCTGTCGTGCGTACTACCCACTTAACAGGATTGTTTACCGATTTAGGAATCGTACTGTCTCAACTGTTCTTCTATAAGAACCGCTCCGAGCGCATTAAACTCTATCGCAGTATCTTTTTGATGCTTGCAATTATTAGCTGTTTCTTTATTGGCTGTGTAGCAGGAGGATTCCTTTATTTTCACTACCAATTTAAAACTTTGCTGCTTGCTGCTTTACTCTTGTTGTTTGCCCTTTGGTACGATCAGCTGCTCATGAGTTACTATGCCTTAAGACGCAAAATCCAAAAAAGAGACTTTCGATTTTAAGGGAGAGGCTTTTTTGTGAGAGGCTTTTTTGTGAGAGGTTTTTTTGTGAGAGGTTTTTTTGTGAGAGGCTTTTTTGCGATGTGACGGATGCGACCCTTCCTGCGTCAGGGGGACATGCGGGAGGGAACGACTGAACGGAGTAACAAGTGTTGTCTTTCTGATTCGTATATCACCCTCAGTATGTCACCCCGACGGGAGGAGGGGTCGCATCCCGCGCTCACAGGATACTAAGTGGAGCAACTGAATGTAGTAACCGATGTTGAGTAATGGATGGGACAAGTTTACAACGTGCAACTTCACGAAAAAAAACTATATTTACGCTCTTGTATTCTCATGGGTAAAGAGGTTTAATATGAAAAGGGACACAAGTATAATGCATACCATAACAAAACCATAGACACACCATGCAGTATAGACCCGACATACAAGGATTAAGAGCACTAGCTGTACTTTTAGTTTTTATTTTTCACCTGAATCCTTCTTGGCTCAGTGGTGGATTTATAGGTGTAGATGTATTTTTTGTTATCTCAGGTTTTTTAGTAAGCAGTATTATTTTGCACAAGAAAGATAAAGGAACGTTTCGCTTCCTGGAGTTTTACTTGGGGCGTATTAAGCGCATTGTTCCAGTTTTTCTATTGCTGTTACTCTGTGTGGGGCTAGTGGGAGCTTGGGTATATGTGTGGGTCGATATTCTCAATTTACGCAAAACCCTAGTCGCGGCAGGTTTATTCAATTCCAATAATTACTTTGCTCATCTCGATACCTATTTTGGTGCTTCAAATCAAGAGAATCCGTTGTTGCATACCTGGACGTTGTCCATTGAAATGCAGTTCTACTTGCTGTTGCCTTTGTTTTTATTCTTTGTTCGCAAGTCCTATCTATTCGTGGTGAGTTTGATGCTTATTGTTGGGGTATTGGGGTATTCCTTTTACTCCAGTGTATACCTCAATCAGCAGAGTGAGATGTATTTTTCTTTACTTGCGCGAATTCCTGAATTTTTGATTGGCACCCTCTTCGCTATTCGAGCAGAATCTCTACAAGCATGGGTTGGAAAATACCAAAATCCCATCGCGTGGATGGCCTTGTTGGGGATTGTAGCCTGTGCCATAGGATTTTCAGAACAAACTGTTTTTCCAGGACTATGGGTTGTACTTCCTTGTGTATTTACGGGGTGTTTACTCTTAACGACAACCTCTCAGGTGAATACACTCTTTACAACCAAGGTGATGGTGCATTTAGGGGAACTGTCCTATGCAATTTACCTGTGGCATTGGGCTATTATGGCTTTTTGGCGCTATTATACTATGCGGTTGGACTTCACGCTTTACGAGATGATCGGAATTACCGCCTTGACCTATGGACTGTCTTGGTTGTCTTATACCTACGTAGAAAATGTATTTCGCACATACCCCAACAAGGTATTCTTCCCTCGATTTATCGGCTTAGCGGTGCTTGTTGTACTGGCAGGAGGTGGAATTTACCGCATGAATCACTATTTGTTTCCTATTCCTAAAACCTATGCAACACCAACCTTCGGTATGGATTCTCATGCGCATCAATTCGTAGCAGTTGGTTTATATGGAGACGATACCAAAAAACAACCCGATTCTATTTGCCTGATTGGCGATAGCCATGCCTTAGTCTATAAAGCTATTCTAGATGAAATAGGGAAGGATCATCACTTTTCCTTTTGGTCGGTGAGTAATAATCGATATCCGCTTTTCTCTAATATCAATCGTAGTGATTTTGATAAAGAAGGAGATTATGAAACCTATGAAAAACTGATGGAAGAAGTAAAAGAAGTAACAGAAAAGAGTAAAACCATTTTTGTAGCTAGTGCGTGGTTAGAAGATGTACCTTCTTTATCCATTGCTTTTACCTCCCTTGTAGAAAGTTTAGAACCTGAGCAGCGTTTGGTTATTTTAGGTGATTACCCTACGCTCGACCGCAATCCTATTCGTGCTACCCGTGATTATCTCTATACTGCTGATAGTGAAGAAATCCAGGTTGTTCAATCTTCAGAACCGCAATATGTACTCGATGCTATTCAAAAGAACCCCGAACAAGTGCTGTATTTGCAATTTGATTTCGATAGTGCCACAACATTGCCCTATTTCAATGATACCTTAGGGTATTATGATGAAGACCACCTGAATACATTTGGCAGCAGAAAAATAGGGGATAGGGTTGGAAAAGATTTTATGACTTTTGCTGAGAAACATGGGTTGTTGTAAGGCGGTGAGAAGGTGAGGAGGTGAGAGGGTGTGGCGGTGAGATTTGTGCTTTGTGAAATCGTTGGTTTATCGATTAAAGAAGATTTGCAAAAAAACAATACTCTCTCCAGTATCCGTTCAGTCGTTCCTTTCAGTCGCTCCACTCTGTATGTCACCCTGACGCAGGAAGGGTCGCATTCGTTGCTCTAGCTAGCATCCGTCCAGTATCCGTCCAGTCGCTCCGTTCTGTATGTCCCCCTGACGCAGGAAGGGTCGCATCCGTTACTTTACCAAGCATTCGTTCAGTGTCCGTTCAGTCGCTCCACTCCGTATGTCACCCTGACGCAGGAAGGGTCGCATCCGTTACTCTATTCAGTATCCGTTCATTCGTTCCGTTCTGTATGTCACCCTGACGCAGGAAGGGTCGCATCCGTTACTCTATTTAGTATCCGTCCAGTATCCGTCCAGTCGTTCTACTCTGTATGTCACCCTGACGCAGGAAGGGTCGCATTCGTTACTCTAATCAGTATCCGTCCAGTCGTTCCACTCCGTATGTCACCCTGACGCAGGAAGGGTCGCATCCCTTGCTCTATCCAGTATCCGTTCAGTCGCTCCACTCCGTATGTCACCCTGACGCAGGAAGGGTCGCATCCGTTGCTTTACCAAGCATTCGTTCAGTGTCCGTTCAGTCGCTCCACTCCGTATGTCACCCTGACGCAGGAAGGGTCGCATTCGTCACTCTACCTAGCATCCGTAACTCTATCCAGTATCCGTCCAGTCGCTCCGCTCAATATTGTGTGAGCGCGAGATGCGAGTGACATACTGGGTGTGGATTACGAGGCGATGAGACGATGAGACGGTGAGGCGGTGAGAAGATGAGATCAGGCTTTACCCATAACCCCATAATAATGAGATATTCTTCTTTAATCGAAGAAACCTTCAAAAAAGCCTCTTGCGAAAAAACAAAAAAGCAAACCTCACCACCTCACCCTCTCACCGCCACACCCTCTCACCCCCTCACAAAAATCACCTTCAATAAAAAACAATTTCTTTCAATAAAATATACGAATAGTGTATGACGCTAAGGATATTTCATTTTATTTAAATAATTTTAACAATTAATTCATTTTATGTGTGTGTTTTTAGGAAAGCGCAACGTGCGACTTTCCTTAAAAATAATCAAATCTATGCTAGAGAAAAGGTTAAAAAATGTACCTTTGTGAGCTTAGGGAGTAGCCTATGGCTAAAATACCTTACTTTTTTATCCCGTCCCTAAGTAAATAAGAAAGTAATAAAAAAATGGAAAAAGAATATAAGATTGCAGTTGTAGGACAAGGCTATGTGGGTTTGCCTTTGGCGCTAGCATTCGCTAAACACTACCCTGTAGTGGGATTTGATATCAATGCTCAACGCATTGAAGCCCTACAAAAAGCACAAGATGAAACCAAAGAAGCCGACCAAGATCAGCTTAGTGTTTCCCTTATCGCATACCAAACCTCTGGGGGTATAAAAGGATATTTGCCTAGTTTTGAAAGAAAAGACTTAGCAGGAGCCAATGTCTTCATTATTACCGTTCCAACACCCATCAACCAATTTAATGCACCCGATTTATCTCCCTTAAAGAGCGCTTCCCGTTTAGTAGGCGAAGTCCTCAAAGAAGGCGATATCGTCATCTATGAATCTACTGTATATCCAGGTTGTACCGAAGAAGAGTGTATTCCCGTATTAGAAGCCACTTCAAAACTACAGTTCAACCGCGATTTTTATGTCGGATATTCACCAGAGCGCATCAACCCAGGTGATAAAATCAATACCTTAGAAACCATTGTCAAGGTAACTTCGGGTAGCACACCCGCTATAGCAGAAGAAATCGACCAATTATATCAACAAATCATTCAAGCAGGTACACATAAAGCTTCCTCTATTAAAGTAGCAGAAGCCGCTAAGGTAATTGAAAATGCCCAACGCGATGTCAATATCTCTTTTGTGAATGAGTTAGCCTTGATTTTTGATCGCATCGGAATCGATACCCAAGAAGTACTAGAAGCAGCCGGAACGAAGTTTAACTTCCTTAAGTTTCAACCCGGTTTAGTTGGAGGACACTGCATTTCGGTTGATCCGTATTATTTAGCACATAAATCCATTCAATTAGGGTATTACCCTGATGTTATCCTTTCAGGAAGACGAGTGAATGATGAAATACCCGTTTTTATTGCAAGCAAAGTAGTCAAACTGATGGTGCAAAAAAACATCAATGTAAGTCAGTCTAAAGTGTTGTTGTTGGGCTTTGCCTTCAAGGAAAACTGTCCAGATACCCGCAATACCAAAGTAGCCATGATCTATGATGAGTTAGTTTCATATGGTTTAACTGTGGAGGTGTATGACCCTTGGGTGAATCCAGAAGAGGTGAAAGCCGAATATGGAATTACCTTAGTGAATTCTTTAGACATTGTAAAACAACACTATGATGCGGTTGTCTTAACAACAGCACACCGCGATTTTAATAAATTTAACGTCCGAGAATTGGTTCAATCCTCTGGCGTAGTGTTTGACACCAAGAGTGTGTTAAAACCAAACGAAGTAGATAGTAGATTATAATAAGTTGGTCCGATAAAAATGAAAAAGATTACTAAAATTTGTTGTGTGGGTGCAGGCTATGTAGGGGGGCCTACGATGGCTGTCATTGCACAGAAAAATCCTCATATTCAAATTACAGTAGTGGATATCAATGAAGCGCGTATCCAGGCATGGAATGAGGCTGACTTGAATAAATTGCCAATCTATGAACCAGGGCTAGATGCCATTGTGGCTGAAGCCAGAGGGCGCAACTTATTTTTCAATACCAACGTAGACCAAGCAATTGAGGAAGCCGATATGATCTTCATTTCAGTGAATACGCCAACCAAAACGTACGGAAAAGGAAAAGGGATGGCGGCTGACCTAAAGTATATCGAACTATGTGCTCGTCAAATTGCCAGAGTTGCGAAGACCGATAAAATTGTCGTTGAAAAATCAACACTACCCGTGCGTACGGCTCAAGCTATCAAACGCATTTTAGACCAAACAGGGAATGGGGTGGAATTCCAAATTCTATCCAATCCTGAATTCCTAGCGGAAGGTACGGCCATTGCCGATTTGATGAATCCTGATCGCGTATTGATTGGAGGAGAAGAAACCCCAGCCGGAAGTGAAGCAATCGAAGCCTTAGCAACTATTTATAGCGCGTGGGTACCACAAGAGCGCATCTTGCGTACCAATGTATGGTCATCCGAATTATCTAAATTAACCGCCAATGCCTTTTTAGCGCAACGCGTATCGTCCATCAATGCCATTTCAGAACTGTGTGAAGCTTCTGGGGCAGATGTGAGTGAGGTAGCGCGTGCTATTGGAACAGATAGCCGTATTGGAAGCAAGTTCTTAAAAGCCTCCGTTGGCTTTGGGGGATCTTGTTTTCAAAAAGACATCTTGAATTTAGTGTATATCGCTTCTTCTTATGGTTTACAAGAAGTAGCAGATTATTGGGAACAAGTGATTCTCATGAACGATTACCAAAAACGTCGTTTTGCTGAGAATATCGTTAATACCTTGTTTAATACCGTAAATGATAAAAAAATTGCCTTCTTAGGATGGGCATTCAAAAAAGATACAAACGATACACGCGAATCAGCAGCCATCTATGTAGCCAATGATTTAATGGAAGAAGAGGCCCAAATTCACGTGTATGACCCTAAAGTGACAGCCATGCAAATGCTGTCTGATTTGGATTATTTAGCAACCCGTGAACCCGAGGCAAATCGCAAGCATTTAACAGCACACCAAGATCCGTATGAAGCTCTTGCAGGTGCACACGGTATTGCCGTACTAACGGAATGGGATGAGTTTGTTACTTACGACTGGCAACGCATTTATGACAACATGCAAAAACCGGCCTTCGTATTCGACGGACGTAATATCCTCAATAGAGAAGCTTTAGAACAAATAGGGTTTGAAGTGTATACCATTGGAAAAGGAAAATAGAATTATGAAAAAAATATTAATTACTGGAGGAGCTGGATTTATTGGCTCCAACTTAACAGAGTACTTTTTAAATCAAGGGTACTTTGTTCGCTGTTTAGATAACTTCTCAACAGGTTATCGTTACAATATTGAAGAATTTTTAAGCAACCCGAACTATGAGTTGTTGGAAGGGGATATTCGCGACTTGGCTACGTGTCAACAAGCCGTAACAGGGGTTGATTATGTATTGCATCAAGCTGCCTTGGGCTCTGTACCACGTTCTATTGTAGATCCAATTACTTCAAATGAAGTGAATGTGTCTGGATTTATTAATATGTTGGTGGCCTCTCGTGATGCAGAAGTAAAACGATTTGTGTATGCTGCAAGTTCGTCTACTTATGGAGATTCTGAAAATTTACCAAAAGTGGAAGATATTATTGGTAAACCACTATCTCCTTATGCTGTAACGAAGTATGTAAATGAATTGTATGCTGATGTATTTGCTAGAACGTATGGAATTGAAGCGATTGGATTGCGTTATTTTAACGTATTTGGACGTCGTCAAGATCCAAATGGAGCTTATGCAGCTGTAATTCCTTTATTCGTTAAACAATTGATTAATCATGAAAGTCCTACCATTAATGGAACTGGTGACTACTCTCGTGACTTTACCTATATTGACAACGTAGTTCAAATGAATGAACGTGCGATGTTGACAGACAACAAAGAGGCGATTAATACCGTTTATAATACAGCGGTGGGGGATCGTACGACTTTAAATGAGTTAGTTTCTTACTTGAAAAAACATTTAGCTACTTATGATGCAGCTATTGAACAAGTGGAAGTAAAACACGGACCAAATCGAGTAGGTGATATTCCACATTCATTAGCTTCTATTGAGAAAGCAAAAGCATTATTGGCATATGACCCTAGCCATACATTAGATGACGGCTTACGTGAAGCAATGAAATGGTATTGGGAACATAAAGAGATGCTGTAAGAATTGTTGAATTAAATTTTTTGATGGAGTGCACAAACTTTAACATGTAATAGTATTATGAATAAAAGTATTAAGGAAGACTTATTTAGACACAGTGGTACCTATAGTTTATCAAAGTTAGTTAAGTGTTATTTTTTTGTTCCTGGATTTAGGTTTATGTTTTGGTTTCGCCTCGCAACCCAAAGTCCTAGAAATTTACTATACAAATTGATCGTTAGAAGGTTGAGTTATAAGTTTGGTATTCAGATTCCAGTAGGTACTAAAATAGGTAAAGGTTTTTATATAGGTCATTATAATTGTATTGTAGTAAATAATACTGCAGTTATTGGTGATAATGTCAATATATCTCATGGAGTTACAATAGGACAAATAAACGTAGGTGATAAGCAAGGTGCACCTCAAATTGGAAATAATGTTTATATAGGACCTGGAGCTAAAATTATTGGAAATATTAAAATAGGCAATAATGTAGCTATCGGAGCTAATGCAGTAGTTGTTAACGATGTTGAAGATAATTGCATTGTTGGAGGAATACCTGCAAAAGTTTTGTCTATGAAAGGTTCTGTGGGTTATATAAACAGAACTGTTTAAATATAGAAATAGATTAGAAGTATGAATACACAACATAAGATTGCAGTAATAGGATTAGGGTATGTTGGATTACCTTTGGCGCGTTTATTCGCTACAAAATTCCCAACCGTAGGATTTGATATTAATCAAGGACGTATCGCTGAATTAAGAGAAGGAAAAGACAGTACATTAGAAGTAGAAAATGAAATTTTACAAGCGGTAACAGTAAAAACAAATCCTGTTTTAGCGAATGAAACCAAAGGATTGTATTGTTCGTATGATTTAGGAGATATTACAGATTGTAATGTATATATTGTAACGGTACCTACTCCCGTAGATAAACACAATCGTCCTGATTTGACTCCGTTGTATAAAGCATCTGAGACCGTGGGAAAAGTATTGAAAAAAGGAGATATCGTAATTTATGAATCAACAGTTTACCCAGGTGTAACAGAAGAGGAATGCATACCTGTTCTAGAACGTGTATCAGGATTAAAATTCAACGAAGACTTTTATGCAGGTTATTCTCCAGAGCGTATTAACCCTGGAGATAAGGAACATACGGTTGAAAAAATATTAAAAGTAACGGCGGGTAGTACGCCAGAAATTGGAGTCGTAGTGAATGATATCTACAAAGCGGTTATCACAGCAGGAACACACTTAGCTCCGACAATTAAAGTAGCAGAAGCAGCAAAAGTGATTGAAAATTCACAACGTGACATCAATATTGCTTTTGTGAATGAGTTGGCGAAAATCTTTAATTTATTGGATATTGATACCCATGCTGTCTTAGAAGCAGCTGGAACGAAGTGGAACTTCTTGCCATTCAAACCCGGATTAGTAGGAGGACACTGTATTGGGGTTGATCCATATTATTTAGCACAAAAAGCCATGGAAAAAGGCTACCACCCAGAAATCATCTTAGCCGGTCGTCGTTTAAATGATTCTATGGGTGAATATGTAGCTGCTCAAGTTATTAAAACCATGATCAAAAAGAGTATCAAGGTAAGTGAAGCTGAGGTATTGATGTTGGGGGTTACCTTTAAAGAAAATTGTCCAGATGTACGCAATACGAAGATTGTAGATGTTATTGCTGCTTTAGAAGATTATGGTGTAAAAGTAATAACCTATGATCCTTGGGCGAATCCAGTAGAAGTAATGCACGAATATGGGGTAGTAAGTCATACCACTTTACCACAAGGAAAATTTGATGCGATTGTATTGGGGGTTGCACACAAAGAGCTATTGACGTTGGACTTGGATCAATTGAAAAAAGAAGTAGCTGTACTCTATGATGTGAAAGGAGTTTTAGACGGAGGAGTAGATCGTAGATTGTAGTAGGCTGTGGAATTAATCAAAAAGATAAAAGAGAAGTTACATAATAAAGATGCAAAAACATTATTAGAGAATTTTATTTCTTTATCTGCTCTACAATTAGTAGGGATGGTGTTACCTTTAATAACTTTACCCTATGTATTGCGTGTATTGGGATTCGAAAAATATGGTGTTATTGTATTTTCCGCATCGTTAATTGCTTATTTTCAATCGTTGACTGATTTCAGTTTTCGTATTACAGCCGTTAGAGATGTTGCTATCTTTAGAAATAGTCCTAGTAAACTCAATTTAATTTATAGCAAAGTAATATGGATTAAAGGAATTTTCTTATTAATCTCTCTTTTAGTTATTACAGGCATTGTATTATGTGTATCCTCTTTTTATGAATATAAAGAAATCTATGCTCTAAGTTCTTTGATGCTTATAGGGTATGCTCTATTTCCTGAGTGGTTTTTTCAGGGAATTGAAAAAATGCGTTACATCACCTATTTGAATCTAGGAATTAAAGCGTTTTTTACCATTTGTATTTTTGTTTTTATTCGATCAGAAGAGGATTATTGGATTTATCCTTTGCTACAAGGTGCGGGATTTATTGGAGCAGGAATTATAGGACAATATTTATTAATGAGGAAATACAAGTTAAAATTAATTTGGTTGCCAAAGAAGATAATTATTGATACAATAAAGAATAATTTCCCGCTTTTTATTAATCAATTTGTTCCTACCTTATACAATAATACAAGTACATTTTTATTAGGAGTTTTAGGAACAAAATCACTAGTCGGAATGTACCAAGCGATTTTAACTATCGTTAATTTAGCTGTTACAATTATAGATGTATTTTCTAGAGTATTCTTTCCTTTTTTAAATCGAAAAAAAGATGCTTTTCCTAAGTACAGAAAATTATTATTAGCTGTTACAACTGTTTTAAGTATTGGAATTCTTGCATCTTCTAAATTGATTTTTTGGTATTTGAATATTAAATATGAGCATGCTTTTTGGGTGTTGTTGATTTTAGTTATAGGTTTAAATGGTTATGCTTTTTCTAATATCTTTGGATTAAATTATTTTTTAATTAAACGAATGGATAAGTTGGTTATGAAGAATACGATACGAGCTTCATTGTTGGGATTTATTTTAGCTTTTCCTCTTATTACGTATTTTGGAATAATTGGTGCAGCTATCAATTTAAGTTTTTCTAGATGGATGATGGGAGGAGGTTTATACGTTAAATATTTAAAAAATAGAAAATGAAATATACAGTTATAGGTACAGGAAATGTAGGATTAATTCATGGAGCTTATCTTCATTTATTAGGTCATGAGGTAACTTTTTTAAAATCTTCAACGATAAATTCAGATACATTTAATGTTCTGTGTGATAAAAAGGAGTATACTATTAATGATTTTCATAAGTATGATCATAAAATCGTCATTCACAATATTACGACGAGTTTTGAAGCAGCTATTCCTGGAGCAGACGTTATTTTAGTGACTACTACAACGTTACAACATGAGGATATCGCCAAGCGAATTGCTCCTTATGTTAAAGATGGACAAATTATCTGTCTGATGCCAAGTTACGCAAGTATGGCTGTTTTTAAGCGTTATATCGATAAAAATATCAAATACGTTGAGTTTGAAACAACTGTTTATAATGGTCGAATCTTATCTCCATCTAAGGTGAATGTAAGTTTTCAAAATTGTCGTGTAGCAGCAAGTTTTACTAATTTTTCTGAAGAAGAAAAAGAGCAGTTTAAATCAGTTTTCTTTACAATTGATTTAGAAAGAAAATCATCCTATGATATTGCATTGCATAATCCAAATATGATTGTGCATACCATTGGTGTATTGTTATCAGCTTCACGTATTGAATATTCACAAGGAGAATTTTGGTTGTATAAAGAAGCTTTTACTCCTGCTATCATCAATGTAATCAAACAATTTGATGTTGAAAAGAACAAGATTCTTAAAGCGCTAAAATGTCCAGAGTTATCCTATTTTGATGCTGCAAAGTGGAGAAATGAAGAGGATTTGAATAAAGATTCTTTAGAAGTATTTCGATCATTTTCAGAAGAAGCGAGTAAAGGGCCAAATAGTTTAAATCATCGTTATTTAAAAGAGGATATACCTATGGGAGTGGTGATGATGGAATCATTAGGTAAACTATTAGAAATTGAAACACCTATAGCAACAGCAATTATTAATTTATCAGGAGCATTATTAGATATTGATTTTAGAGCGAATGGTAATATTATTAAAACAATATAAGAGATTATGTCTTTGAGAAGTATAGTAAAAAAAATAGCTTTAAAAGTGCCTTTTGTCGTAAATAAATTTATTGAAGGGCAAAAAAAATCTGGTCGTATAACAACCTATGATGAACATGTGCTGTATTTAGAGAGCGCTAATGTTGTATTGTTAAAAGAACCATTGAAGGAGGAAAATTTTACAGTTGGTTTGGTTCAAGATGACATTTTTAGATATGATAAAAAGTATTTATATAAAAGAGCATATTTTCCAAAATACGAGCGTTTTTTAAAAAATAATAAAATTCAATATGAATTTTATAATATCTTAAAATCTAATTGGTTAGAGGAGGCTAAAAAGTTTGATTTGATTATTTGGCACACCGCTTCTGATCCAAGTACGCAAAAAATAGCGAAGAATAAATTGTATGTCTTAGATAAGATATTAAATAAGACTTGTTTACCTTCATATGATGAAATTTGGGGGTATGAGGATAAGGTTAATGCTCATTATTTTTATAAGGCACATAATCTACCTGAAATACCTACGTTTGTGTCGCATGATAAACAAGATGTTATTACCTTTTTAAATCAAACCAAGTATCCTATTATTTCTAAATTGACAACAGGATCAGCTTCTTTTGGTGTAGAAAAAATGAATAATAAAGAAGAAGCAATGTGTTTAGTAAATAAGGTATTTAGTGATAAGGGGTTGAAAACATATTTTCCGTTTGAACGTCAAAAAGATTATGTGTATTTTCAACAGTTTATAGCCGATGCTACTTTTGATTTGCGTATAATAACTATTGGAAATAAGGCATTAGGCTACTATAGATATCCCAATGAGGGGGATTTTAGAGCTTCTGGGGCTGGAAATTATGAAAAGAAAGAAATTCCTTCAGCGGCTTTGGATTTAGCCTTTCAAGTAAAAGAATTATACGGTGCTACTTGTTTAGCTACGGATTTACTGTATAGCGAGAAAACCAAGCAGTACTATATTATTGAAAGTTCTATTTTTATTGGAGTTGATACGCCTAAGCAATTGGAAATTAATGGTGTAGCTGGGTATTATGAACGTACAGCTAAAGGGGAATACCAATTTAAAGAAGGAAAGTATTGGATTCAAGAGTTGACATTAAAAGAGGTATTGAAAGAAAATATTGTTGGTAAAAAGTAGTTCTGCAATTAAATATAGTAGAATAAGTAATAGAAAGCTATGGCTGAAAAAAGTGTTTTATTGAAAGGTGTACAAAATGAGAATAAGAAATATGCTATACTAGCATTTGTATTGTTCTTGATATCACCATTAGTTTCTCTTCCTTTTTTGTTGTTGTCTATATTTAATAGAGAGCGAATAGCTTTATTCGTGTTAGCTTTGTTCTTTGGTGTTTTAAGTTTCTACTTGATACCAACGTGGGAATTAGATATTTCCCGCTATTATTTTATGTATGATCGAATCGCATCTGTAAATTTTAATGGATTAAAGAAAGTATTAGAAGAACAAAATGACTACTTTTTCTTCTTTATTTATTTCATTTTTACGCGGTTTGGAATAGGTTTTCAAACCTATATGTTAATTGTTTCTACTCTGTGTTTCTATTCCTGCTTTAGAGTAGGTGATTTTGTTATCCGTAGATTTAATCCAACTCGATTATCTTACTTTGTTTTGATGATAAGCTTTGTTTTGAGCTTACCTATTTTATCAATGATATCATTAACGAGGTTTTCTATTGCTTTCGTTTTTTTCATGCTTTATGTCTATTATCACTTAAAGAGTAAAAGAAAAATGTCTTTGTTTTTTCTTTTGTTAAGTTGTTTTACTCATTTTGCTTTTTCTGTTTATGTTCCTTTTTTAATTCTATTTTATTTTTTTAGAAATAGAGTGAAAATCAATGTTTTATTACTAGGAGTAGGTACATTTGCTGTTTTATTGAGCTTGACTGGAGGATTGATGGGGTTGATTCAATACATCCCATTTTTAGCAACGAAAGCACAAACCTATTTAACGGTATATGAAGAAACAAATATTAAGATTTTATCCTTGATGTTGATTACTCCAATCTTGATAGCTCTCTTTTTTTATATGCGATTTTATAAGTATATTCCTTCAAAGATGTTACAAGTTTTTTTAGGAGCTCTATTAGTAGTACTCATTTGTTTACCTACTAATATGATTATTTATGATCGATATATCCAAGTTTTTAAACCCGTTTTTGCGCTGACTATAATGACGACTTATTATAGTAACAAAGTATTGAATAAGGAAAAAGTAATGCTTCTGAGGAGGATTGTTTTGATAGTGACTGTTTTTTATGCCATGTACTATTTCTATACGTTCTATATTATTTATCGTGAGAGTTTTAAAGGATTTTTGAGCGTGGGTAAATTATTATTGGTTTCTATTTTAGACTCAACCTATTCACAACGTGATTTTTATTAGATGAAAAATAAACAAAAACTAGTTTTCGTAACGGGAATATATCCTTTATTTAAAGGAGGTGCAGAATATCAAATGCGCTTGATAGCGGATCGCTTAAAAGAGGAATACGAGATTGTATTTTTATATTTAGGGGACGTACCAGGACAGCAGGTGGCACAAACACGAGTAGAAGAGATTGAAGGATATAAAACTTATTTTATTAAGAGTTGTACAAAGTTAGATTCACTTACTTTGAAATATACGTATGGTAAGCGTATCTATGACGTACTCAAAAAAGAAAAGCCTGATTTTGTCTACCAAAGGGTATTGAAATTTATGTCATATTATATTTCAAAATATCAAAAGGAGTTAGGGTATCAACATTTCATTCATGTGGCAGATTTGTTCACCTTGCAGTTCAATACAGAAAGCTTAAGAGGAAAATTTAATTATCACTTTTTCAAAAAGACTGTAGCCAATAAGAGTCAATTTATTGTACAAACAGGTGAACAGGAGCAAGCGTTGCAACAATTACAGGTGAAACCGATACTACAGGTTTATAATATGCATCCTACGTTGAATGAAGATATTATGCCATTTATCGAGCAGAAAATACAGCAAGAGGTGGCTCATATTGTTTGGGTAGCGAATATAAAACCGATTAAGCAATTGGAAATTTTTGTTGAGTTAGCAGAACAACTGAAAGACAATCCTGCGTTTCATTTTGATTTAATAGGAAGTATTCAAGATCAAGCATATGCTCAACCAATCTTAGAACGTATGGCACGATTGAATAATATCACTCATTATCAAGGCAAAGACAATACTTTTGTTAATGATTACTTGTTAAAAAACGCCAGTTTAGTACTGAATACAAGTGTGAGTGAAGGGTTTTCTAATGTGTTTATTCAAAGCTGGTTAAGAGGGATTCCTGTATTGTCCTTAAATTCGGATCCAGATCAACTTTTTATAAAACATCCAGTATTAGGCGCTTGTACACAGGGGAGTGGGAAACAATTAAAGGAGCAGCTGCTGCAGTTAGTCCAAACAACAGCATATAAAAATAATGCCATAGGCTGTTTTGAAATAAGTACAAAACTGTTTTCGTTTGAAAATATTACGCGAATTAAACAACTTTTAGAAAAGAACTAAATGAAAGTGTTATTGATTTCCAGAGGAATTCCATCTAAAAAAGACCCGATGTGGGGGAACTTTGAACTAGATCAAGCTAAGGCTATTCTAGGACAAGGGCATGAAGTAATTTCGATGTCAGTAGACCGCAGAATTCGCTTATATTGGCGATCAATTGGAATAACTTCGACGGTAATTGATGGTGTGAAAATGTATAATTACTTTTTTCCTTTGCCCTATCGTATATTGCCTCGTTTCATTAATAATTATTTTGTAAATCGATTTTCGAAAAAATTATACAAGCACATTCAAAAGAAAGAAGGAAATATAGAAGTGATTCACAGTCATTATTTACCTAATATTAGAATTGGTACTTATTTAAAAGGTTTATTTGGAATACCTGTAGTAGGTACAGAACATTGGAGTGAGTTAAAAAGAAAGAAAATAAAAGCTAGTGTATATGCTGATGCTCAGGAAGCCTATCCGAAAGTGGATCAGTTAATCACCGTTTCAGCGCCACTAAAGACAATTATTAAAAGAGAATTTAATGTAGATTCTGTTTTTGTAGGTTGTGTTATTGATAGTGTGTTTAGTTATGTGCCTGGTAAAAAAGATGAAATCTTCCGCTTTATTGCAGTAGGTTCGTTATTTAAAATCAAGGGGTTTGATACGGCTATTCGCGCGTTTGCTAAAGCAAATCTACCTGCAAATGTACATTTTCATATTATTGGTGATGGCGGCATGAGGGGAAGTTTGCAACAATTGATACAATCCTTGGGTGTAGAGAAACAAGTGTTTTTAGAAGGTAGAAAAACACGTGCAGAGATTATGGAATTTATGAGTAAATCATCCGTATATGTTTTATCTTCCTTATCGGAAAATTTTGCAACGGCTTGTATGGAAGCCTTATCAGCAGGTGTTCCTGCTATCATGACAAAGTGTGGTGGGCCTGAAGATTTTGTTGATGATACCAATGCTGTTATGGTAGAGGTAGGGCATGTTGAAGAAATGGCAGCCGCGATGAAGGATATGGTTAAAAATATAGACAATTACAATCAAAGTCAAATTTCGGAAGATATTAAAACCAAATATTCCCCCGAAGCGATTGGTCAACAGTTGACTGAAATATATAAAAAGATAAAAAAATAAAGCTATGATTACAGTACTAGTAACTTGTGTAGGTTCAGGTGTTGGTCAATCCGTAATTGATTCATTAAACCTAAAAAGAGAATGTAAAATAATTGGATGTGATGGTAATCCCAACGTATATGCGCATAGTTATTGCGATGAATTTATCGTTGTACCAGGGTTGTATGCCGAAGGGTATACCCAACATATTTTACAGTTGTGTATTGAAAACAAGGTAGATATTTTAGTACCTGGACACGATCATGAATTGGTGCTATTTGCGAAAGATTATGAATTGTTCAAAGCTGCTGGTATTGAAGTTTTGGTATCTGAGCCTAAAATTATTGCTATTAGTCGTGATAAGCAAGATTGGTATAATTTCTTTGCTCCGTTAGGATGTAAAATTGTCCCTACTATATCGGTAAAAGAGTTTTTAGCTAATCCAGATTTGAGTATTTTACCCGCTATTGTAAAACCTTCTGGTGGTTCTGCTTCACAAGGAATTTCAATTATTAACGAGTTAGTTGAGGTAGAAGGATTAAATGGAGATGATATTATTCAACCGTATTTGTTCCCAGAAGAAACAGATAAAAATTATCAACAAATTACAGCTGCTGTTAAGAAAGGACAGTTCTTGCAACTATCAGAAATTTCAATTCAGTTGATTTTTAATAAACAATCGAAATTCTCAGGCCTTTTTATTTCTAAAAACTCCTTGAAGAATGGAGTTCCTGTTTATGTTGATCCGATAAACCCAGATTCCTTTGCTTATACGCATGAAATCATGAAGTTTGTGCCTATTTTAGAAGAACATGGGGTAAAAGGACCTGTAAATATCCAAGGGCGTGTAACACCGAAAGGATTGTTCTTCTTTGAAATGAATATGCGTTTTACTGGTATTACAGGGAATCGTGCCTTGTTAGGGTTTAATGAAGTGGATTATTTGGTACGCGATTTCTTAGGGATGAAATGTGAACTAGATCAGTATGCCTATAATAAAGTGGGGGTTCGTCAAGTAGCTTGTACAGTTATTGCAAGACAAGGAAAGCGCCAAGAAAAAGAAACAATTACCATTCTTGGTGGTGGAAGTAATATTGGAAAAATATTTGTACAAGATACATTTCATTTGTTTAAACAAGTCAATCTTGTTGTACGAGCAAGTTCATTAGGCAAATATCGTTTACTTTTCGGTAAATTGAATAATGTAAAATTAATTGTACAAGATGATATTAATTTAGAACAAGTATTGTGTCAAACAGATGTATTGGTGAATTTTGTGAGTGCTTTAGCTTATGAAGAGGATAAATTGAAGTATGACGCCGTTTTATTTTTACAAAAAATGTCTGTGAAAATTGCCAAAGCACGTATTGCTAAAGTAATTAATATTTCTTCTCAATCGGTATATCCACAATATGTAAATGAGAGTAAAACAGAGGGATACCCGTTAACCTATAACAATAGTTATGCGTTCCAAAAGGTGATTATTGAAAATTTATTTAGTTCAATTAAAGAATTTTCACCTTTATCTAATATTGTATCGCTTCGTTTACCGCGCGTAATTATTCCTAGTTTGGCTGGTCAGGCTGGTTTCTTCGGAAAGATGATTCAAGACTACTTAGAAGGGAAAACAATTAAAATAGAGTATCCAGAAAACAATACCAACCTTATCCATGTGGATGATGTATTAGAAGCATTGCAATTTGTAGTTCAAAAAATGGATGAACAACAATTTCCAACAGCACTGAACTTAAGTGGAAAAGACATTAGTTTACGTGAATATATTGGATTAATCCAAGACAATATGCAAGGGAGAGGTACATTTATTTTAAATGAAAGTAAAGAGATTAAAACTTCTTCATTGGTCAACGGTAGTTTAATTAAAGATTTAGGTTGGACACCAAAATATACCATTACAGATATAATCAAACAGTTAAAATAATGTATAGTCGTTTTTTAAAGAGATTTTTTGATTTTTTAATTGCGTTAATTGCGTTTATCGTTTTTAGTCCTTTGTTTCTGATTCTGGTTGTTTTTTTAGCGATTGCGAATCAGGGAGCTGGTGTTTTCTTTTTCCAAGAGCGACCTGGTATGAATCGCCGAATATTTAAAGTGATTAAATTCAAAACAATGAATGATAAGAGAGATAAAGAAGGGGCGTTACTTCCTGATGTAGAACGAATTACTAAAGTAGGTAAATTTGTACGCGCAGCTTCTTTGGACGAATTACCTCAATTGTTGAATGTGATAAAAGGTGATATGGCATTAGTAGGACCAAGGCCTTTACTAGTTAAATATTTGCCATTATACAATGACTTTCAGAATAGAAGACATGAAGTTCGACCAGGTATTACAGGTTGGGCACAAGTCAATGGGCGAAATTCTATTTCTTGGAATGAAAAGTTCACCTTAGATGTATATTATGTAGAGCATCTTAGTTTTATATTAGATGTGAAAATTCTATTGCTTACCGTGAAAAAGGTGTTTATGCGCAGTGGTGTAAATGCAGATGATAATACAACCATGCAAGCATTTAAAGGAAATAATTAAATAAAAAAAAGGTAATCTAATTAGATTACCTTTTTTTTATTTGGTTTTGCATATTGATGATCTGTTCTGTAATGATGCGCGAGCTATTTTTCTCCACTCGATTTACTGTTAACCAGGTTTCATAACCCCCTTTTAGGTGTTGCTCCGGTGTAGGTAAATAGCCCCAATGTCCATTTGCTAAACCTATAGTGAAGGATTGAGCAAATGCACTTCTTTTTTTGAGTTCTAGACCCGTTTCTGCAAAAACTTCAAAGGGTATGGTATTAATGACTATATCACCTAACTCAATAACTTGCAAAGGAACTGTAATGGTATTGGGATATGTTTTTTCATAATAATTACATCGAGTAACATAATATTTTTCATCACTATGAAAAACTTGTTTACTAGATTTATTGGTATTGATTTTTTTGAAATTCGCTTTTAGTTGTACGTCAGGGATTCTTTTTTCAAGTGCAATTTCCTCATAGTTTACATGAAGTGGAATCCAATTTTTAAAACTCAATTGTTGATATTCTTTCGCTAAGCTCTCTGCGATATTATGAGCAATACTTTTCATTTTTTCATAGGGAGGATAGGTGGGTAATTTTTTACTGTAATCATTATTATTTACATCACCTGAAGTACCATTTGACATGATTCCAATAAAATGAGGATTAATTTTATTGTGATTTAATAGCTTATTAATTTCTGTATCAAAGACTCCAAAATAATCTGCTGAAATTGTGTTTTTTTCAATCCCTCCAACATAATGCAGGGAGTAATTGGCTAATATAGCGAGAGGAGTTTTATCTAATGTTCGCAGTGCGATAAAACCAATCTGAGAATCCGTTGGCCCTGCTGGTTTAATTAAATCAGGGCGAAGTTGATTGCCTGGATTCATTTTTACAGAATCCATTCCTCCTAAAGGATTTACGTTTAATTCTTTGGTATACCAACGGCGGTTAAAAACATAATCAGGTTTATCAAATGAACCCCATGCAATTTCAACTGGTTGTAGGGTATTATAAGCGGTTATAAAACTAGTAGTTAAAGCTTGAACTAAAAACTCTTGGTAAGCTGTGAGTTTATTCTTTTTAAAATTTTCAGGAGATGTACTTGCTACGATGCCAGAATGGGTATGAGTAGAAGCCACTACAATGTTTTCAATAGGAAAAGATGTGGCCTCATGGATTTTTTGTTTTGCTTCTTCAATGATAAATTGTGCAATACCTTGAGAGTCAGCAATCATAAAAGCAACTTTGTTTTGTTTATTGTCTAGAATGATAGTTTTAACATATAACGTATCGTGTACTGTTTCGCCTTGCAGTAACGTTTTTGTTTCTGGAAGTAGGCTTGTTTTAGCTATTCCCGCATATAAAATTTTGTCTTGTGCACATGCTGTTAGAGAAGTGAAGAATAAAAGATTAAGCATGTAAAGTAAAATTGTTTTCTTTTGCATATATCATTTGATTTAGTTATTTCAAAATTAGGAATATTTTTAAAATGAAAATGTAAAAAGACCTTCTTCACTTATTTTTCAGTATAAGGAATAATGTGCATTTTTTAGGCGTAAGGAAGAAAAGAAAGTAATCGTAGCTGTGTTGAATTATTTTTTGATGGTAAATACTAAAAATATTCTGACAGAAAATAAATTTGTTTTGGATTTAAAATATAAAAATAAGGTTTTTTGTCTGAATTCTATAAAATTTTTAAGAAAGAAAAGGATTTGTTTTCTTTAGTATCATAGGATATTCGTGTTTTTGTATAAAAAAGTGTTTTGGTGGAAAAAGCAGATAAACTTAAGTTAAAACTACTTACCTTTAACTCTTCCAAATTCGATAAAAAACAGCAGAATGAAAACAAAAATCTGGTTATCTTCTCCGCATATGGGAGGGAACGAACAAAAATATGTAAACGAAGCCTTTGCTACGAATTGGGTGGCTCCTTTAGGGCCAAATGTAAATGGCTTTGAAAGTGATTTAGAACAATTCTTGGGAGAAGGGGTTCAAGTTGCAGCGTTAAGTTCTGGAACTGCAGCGTTGCATTTAGGGTTAATTAACCTAGGCGTAGAAGCAGGAGATGAAGTAATTTGTCAAACGATGACCTTTTCTGCATCCGCAAATCCGATTGCTTATTTAGGAGCAAAACCCGTTTTTGTAGATAGCGAAAAACAAACGTGGAACATGTGTCCTATTGCCTTAGAAGATGCAATTAAAGCGCGTACCATTGCAACAGGTAAAAAGCCAAAAGCAATTATTCCGGTGCATTTATATGGAATGCCTGCTAAAATGGATGAAATCATGGAAGTAGCGAATCGCTATGAAATTCCTGTTTTAGAAGATGCAGCAGAAGGTTTAGGTAGTACATACAAAGGAAGACAATGTGGTACATTTGGAACGATGGCAGGATTGAGTTTCAATGGAAATAAAATCATTACTACTTCTGGAGGAGGAGCTTTAGTTTGCAACACCAAAGAACAAAAAGACTATACCGTATTCTTATCAACACAGGCAAGAGATAATGCACCACATTATCAACATTCACACATCGGATATAACTATCGTATGAGTAATATTTTAGCAGGTGTAGGAAGAGGACAAATGGAAGTACTGAATGATCGCATCGCTGCTCGTCGTGCTAATCATGCATTCTATCAAGAATTATTCGCTTCTATTGATGGAGTAACCGTATTTTCAGAACCATCGGCAGATTATTTCTCTAACCATTGGTTGAGTTGTATTACAATCGATGAGGCTGTATGTGGTAAAAATAGAGAACAATTGCGTTTAGCGTTGTTAGAAGAAGAAATCGAAACACGTCCGTTGTGGAAACCAATGCATAAACAACCTATTTTCGTAGATGCTCCTTATTATGGAGGTACTGTAGCAGAAGAGTTATTTGACATCGGACTTTGTTTGCCTTCTGGTAGTAATATGACTACTGAAGAGCGCGAGCGAATAGCAAAAGCAATTCAAGCTTTTTTTAAAGCATAAATAAGATAATAAAAAAGGATGTTCACATGAACATCCTTTTTTTTGTGGTTCAGATTGAGTGTTTGTCTTAGTAATTCCGCTCAGTATGTCACCCTTAGTAACCACCCAGTATTCTCCACTCAGTATGTCACCCTGAGGCACGAAGGGTCGCATCCCGCGCTGACGCAATACTGTGAGGGTGCTGTGTAGAGTGACTGTGTAGAGTGACTGTGTAGAGTGACTGTGTAGAGTGACAAGCGTTGTATTCACGCTCAGTAACCACCCCGTATGTCACCCTGAGGCACGAAGGGTCGCATTTCGCACTGACGCAATACTGTGAGGTACTGTGTTGATTAACAGGCGTTGTATGTACGCTCAGTACCCACCCAGTATGTCACCCTGAAAATAAAAAGGTCTATTCAACTTTTGTCATCCTGACGAAGGAAGGAGAAGGGTAGCATCCCGCACTGACGCAATACTGTGAGGTGCTGTGTAGAGTGACTGTGTAGAGTAACAGGCGTTGTATTCACGCTCAGTAACCACCCCGTATGTCACCCTGAAAATAAAAAGGTCTATTCAACTTTTGTCATCCTGACGAAGGAAGGAGAAGGGTCGCATCCCGCGCTGACGTAATACTGTGAGGTACTGCGTAGAGTAACAAGCGTTGGTAACAGATGTGATCCCTCCTTCGTCGGGATGACATACTAGCCGGAGTGCTGTGTGGAGCGACTGATTAGAGTAATGAGTATGATATTCACTCTGACGAAGGAAGGAGAAGGGTCGCATCCCGCGCTCACGCAATACAATGTAATAAAAACTGGTACACGATTTGTATTGTTTTTAAGAAAAGTATGTACAAAGATTTTAATGAAAACAGTCCTGCGGGTTTCCATACCTACTATGTGTATATCCTGACAAACAAGTATCGAACAACCTTTTATATTGGTGTTACAAACAGTATAACAAGACGAGTAGGAGAACATCAAAGGAATAAAGACAATAACCCTAAAAGCTTTACAGGGAAGTATTTTGTAACTGATTTAATCTACTTCGAAACGTTTACTTGGATCCAAAACGCAATAGCAAGAGAAAAGGAATTGAAAGGATGGTCCAGAGCTAAAAAACTGAATTTAGTTCGTTTGAGTAATCCGATGCTACTAACGTTGGAGTTGTGATTCCCTTTTAGTATGGCCCTCCAGTATGTCACCCTGAGGCACGAAGGGTCGCATCCCGCGCTCACACAATACTGTGAGGTACTGTGTTGATTAACAAGCGTTTAGTAACAGATGCGACCCTTCCTACGTCAGGGTGACATACTAGCCGGAGTACTGTGTGGAGCGACTGATTAGAGTGACTGATTAGAGTAACAAGCGTTGAGTAACGGATGCGACCCTTCCTACGTCAGGGTGACATACTAGCCGGAGTACTGTGTGGAGCGACTGATTAGAGTAACAAGTATGATATTCACCCTTAGTAACCACCCAGTAATTCCACCCCGTATGTCACCCTGAGGCACGAAGGGTCGCATTTCGCGCTGACGCAATACTGTGAGGTACTGTGTTGATTAACAGGCGTTGTATGCACGCTCAGTAACCACCCCGTATGTCACCCTGAGGCACGAAGGGTCGCATCTCGCACTGACGCAATACTGTGAGGGTGCTGTGTAGAGTAACAAGTGTAGAGTAACTGGTTAGAGTAACAAGCGTTGAGTAACAAGCGTTTAGTAACAAGCGTTTAGTAACAGATGCGACCCTTCCTACGTCAGGGTGACATACTAGCCGGAGTACTGTGTGGAGCGACTGATTAGAGTAACAAGTGTTGTATTCACGCCTAGTATCCACTCAGTATTTTCCAGCCAGTATTGCATCCTGTATTCATCTCTAGAACTTCCTTTTACAGATGATCATATAAAATGCTGTTTATTCACATCTTGTGTAGTATAAAAATCACTTATCCTTACAGGAAGAGATTTATAGCATATGTGCGTAGTTAAAAGTCCTGTTTTGTCATATAACCACTTTGTTTTCAGGTTGTTATAAAGTTATTTTTATGCTTTTATAAATAAAAAAAGACTTTTATTGCGTTTTTTTCTCGCAAAGAATGAAAGTGTTTAAAAATTAGTATTTTTTTAGGTATAAAATGTGACTTTTTATTGTTTATTTAATGGATTATTTTGTGTTTTCGTTTTATTGTTGAATATAATATTTATTTTTCGTGCAATTATTGTTATATTTGCAAGGATATTAATTTTCTAAAACTAAAGAATATGATAGATTCAATTGTCTTGCATTTAGAAGCATTGAAACGGAATGATTTTTTTGAGGAGTTTTTAGTTTTATTAGAAAAAGAAAAAAAACAAGGAAGAAACTACCTCACTTTATCATCCATTCCAATTGCTTTACATTATCGTTTAATTCAGGAAAATTATACCATTAAACGGATTAAAAAAACAATCCGATATTTCCTTTTTTTTAAAAAAACGGTTTACTCTTTTAAAGTTGAAAAATAGAAAAAAGTGAAGGTAAAAGAATAATAAAGAATATAAGTGAAGAAAGAAAAAAAAAGAATGAATAAGAAGTTCGCTTTAAAATAAAATAAGAAATAATCATAATGTTTCAATATAAGTCAAAATAAAGTTGAAAGAACAATATAATAATGTTAGTTTTTTGTTAAAGTAGGAATTTGTTGTTTTATTTGTGAAAATGCTCTAAAAGCTCTATTTTGTTGAGAAAAATTGTTGATTTTGTCAAATTAATTGATATATTTACAACATCTTACTAAAACAAAAATATTAATAAAATGTTAGAATCAGCATTTGAACAATTGAAATTGTCAGAATGTTCTGATGATTTTGAACAGTTTTTACTCCTACTAGAAAAAGGGAAGAAACAAGGACAGAATTATGTTGCTTTATCCACGCTACCCAAAGGGTTGCATTATCGCCTAATTCAAGAAGACTTTATTATTAAAAGAGAAGAACGTACGGTTAAACGTCTTTTGTTCTTCAAGAAGAGTGTGCTTTATTATGTGGTCAGACCCTCAAAATAAAATTTGTTTTTGTTTACACCGATAAATAGGGGAAAGATAAAATTCGAAGTATTCGAACAAAATTGAAGTTTCTTAAAATTTTATCACCGATCCTTACTATGAAGATCTTAATGAAATAAGATACATCGAATGATCTTGTACCGTATTTGTCATAACTGCTTCAGTATACTTTCCTGAAGCAGTTTTTTTTTGGCTTTTTTTGGAGCTTTTTTGCTTTGTTGCAGGAGGTTTTTTTGTAAGGGGATTTTTTGTAAGGGGGCTTTTTTGTTTTTTTGTGACAATCCTCTTTAATTGATAAAACCTGCGATTTCACCACCTCACAAAGCACAAACCTCACAAAGCGAAAAGAGCAACCCTTACAAAGCACAAATCTCACCGTTTCATAATCCACACCCAGTATGTCACCCTGAAAATAAAAAGGTCTGTTCAACTTTTGTCATCCTGACGAAGGAAGGAGAAGGGTCGCATCTCGCGCTGACGCAATACTGTGAGGTACTGTGTTGATTAACAAGCGTTGAGTAACAGATGCGACCCTTCCTACGTCAGGGTGACATACTAGCCAGAGTACTGTGTGGAGTGACTGGTTAGAGTAACAAGTATGATATTCACCCTTAGTAACCATCCAGTAATTCCACCCAGTATGTCACCCTGAAAATAAAAAGGTCTATTCAACTTTTGTCATCCTGACGAAGGAAGGAGAAGGGTCGCATCTCGCGCTCACAGGATACTATTTTTTGGAGCTTTTTTACAAGAGGCTTTTTTGCAACAATCCTCTTTAATCGATAAAATTAACGATTTCACGAAAAAGCAAAAAAGTGACCTACGATTTCACCACCTCACCACCTCACCACCTCACCACCTCACCACCTCACCACCTCACCGCCTCACCACCTCACAAACCTCACAAAGCGCAAAAAAAAACCACCCCTAAAAAGGAATGGTTATTATTTTTTTATAAAGTTGCTTTTTTGCAAAATGCTTTTTTGTAAGAATCCTCTTTAATCGATAAAACCTGCGATTTTATAAACTCACCGCCTCACCTTCTCACAAAAAAACCACCTCACAAAGCGCAAATCTCACGTTTACATCGCAATTACTTTACCATTTTCTTTCTCGGCTACTTCTTTGCGTAGAGAGCTACTAGAAAAACGGTGATCTCTTGAATTAAAATAAAACTCAATTCCTTTTTCTTCGCAATACTTTCTACCTGTGAAGTTTTTATCAGCATATTCATCCCCTAGAATACGGACGTGAATATGGAAAGCGCGTAGAATATCTTCTAAATCTTGTTCCGTTGTATATGGAACAATTTCATCTACAAATTTACAACCTTTCAATTGGATGTAGCGTTCAACTACCGTTTGAGTCGGTTTATTTTTTTCTGGTCTGTCAATAGTCGGGTCCGTCTGTAGACCTACGATTAAATAATCACACTGGCGTTTTGCCTCTTCAAGCATCTTGATGTGCCCCGCATGTAGCAAGTCAAAAGAACTAAATGTGATACCAATTTTTTTTGTTGTCATAGCATTGGGGTTGAAAGTTTATAATTGTATGAAATGCGTTATTGTAAGATGCAATACAATACAAAGAAAACTTTTGATATTTAGCCAAATTTACAAGGTTTTTAACCTAAGTACCAAATGATTTAAGGGAAAATTAGCTTTCTTTTAATAAGAATGGTTGTTTGGAGTAAAAAAAAGCGTTTTCCTAATCTATTTAGAAAAACGCTTTTTTTTATTGGATATTGTATGAGATACTAATCTAAAGAACTTTTTCCGCTATAGTAACATTTTCTCGCCTCTAGGAATAAGTAGTATTGCACTCCAAAAAGAATAGAGGCAAGCACTAAGTGAGCCGTTTGAGAGCCGAATGGGAAATGAGCATATTGCATCAATACCCCCGTTAAAATCTCTAAAACAAGCAGAATAGCTACCCATTTTACTTTAGAGAAGCCCAAGTTCAATTGTCTGTTTAAGAAGAACAAGTAGAAGTTGAGTACAAACACTAAAATAGAGAAACTACGGTGAATGTAGAAGTCGAGAGTAGGTGTGTTTAACCACAAGTATTCATTGGTAATTCCGGCCTTTACTTGTTCATCTACAAATTCGCGCACCTGTGTACCCAATACAACTTGTACCAAGGTAAGCAATAAGGTAATTACAGTTAAGGTACGGAAGGTAGCGTTGTATTTTTTAATCTCGGTTTTTGCTTTGGCTACTTTGATGATGTTGATTAACAAGGCCACAATAACAAGCGCCATGACCATGTGTACTGTAATTTTAAGTGGGTTTAATACAGAAAAAACCACTGTAGCACCAAGCCACGCTTGGAATCCCATTAAAAAGACCACCAACCAAGAAGCGAAGACTAATTTTTTATTTGTTTTCCAATAGCCAAAAGAAGCAATCGCTAGGGCTAAACAAGCCAATCCGGCTACAGCACCACATAAGCGGTTGATGTATTCCGTCCAGGTGTGTTGGGGGTTAAATTTAGCATAGTCATGCTTGGTGTATTTCTCCCAATGTGCTTCATCATAAAGCGATGGAGTAGTGAAGGTATCTTTGGCTTTCCAAAGGGCTTCATCGTGAATAATCATTTGTCCCTTTTTGTATTCTCGATTAGGTTGCCAAGTTAGTACTTCCTCATCCGTAGGAGGGATGTAGTAACCAAAGCACTTCGGCCAATCTGGACATCCCATTCCGGAACCAGTCATTCGAACTGCTGCCCCAGCAAAAATCACCAG
This sequence comes from Myroides odoratus, assembly GCF_001549985.1. Taxonomy (GTDB): domain Bacteria; phylum Bacteroidota; class Bacteroidia; order Flavobacteriales; family Flavobacteriaceae; genus Flavobacterium; species Flavobacterium odoratum_A. Next base: position 159,268 of record NZ_LROZ01000004.1, read on the forward strand.
GTACACCAATACCAAGGATAGTTTTGCTAATGGTAAAAAAGAGCTTTTCATCATATTATTTATTTACAATTGTTAGTCCCATTTTAGTTGCCTTTTCAAGCATAAAATCATAGGCTGCCTCATATTCATTCGGGATAACGCCCTCTAGAATAGCCTCTTTAATGGCTTCCTTTAACGTGCCAATTTCTCGACAAGGTTGTAGGTTAAATAAGGCCATAATCTCCTCTCCTGTAATAGGCGGTTGGAAGTTGCGCACATGATCTCGTTCTTCCACTTCTACAATCTTTTGGCGTACCATCTGAAAGTTGTGGTGGTATTTTTTAAACTTATTTGGATTCTTCGTTGTAATGTCTGCTTCACAAAGCGTCATCAAATCTTCTACGTGTTCACCCGCATCAAATACCAAACGACGTACGGCAGAATCCGTTACTTCTTTTTGAGACAGTACAATAGGGCGTGAACTCATCATCACCATTTTTTGTACGAATTTCATTTTCTGATTCAACGGCATATGCAGACGCATAAAGATATTCTTGACCATCTTACCGCCCAAGAATTCATGTCCGTGAAAGGTCCAACCTTGTCGTTTAGAAAAGCGTTTGGTAGGTGCTTTTCCGATATCGTGTAATAAAGCAGCCCAGCGCAGCCATACATCATCTGTATTGCGCGCAATATTGTCTACGACCTCTAGGGTATGGTAGAAGTTGTTTTTATGTGTATGCCCTTCAATTTCTTCTACTTGATTTAAAGCAATCAGTTCGGGAAGAATAAGGTGGAGTAATCCTGTTTGATATAGGAGTAAGAACCCCGTAGAAGGAACATCTGCCTGTAGTATTTTGTTGAGCTCATCGACAATGCGTTCCCCTGAAATAATTTCAAGGCGCTCAGCGTTTTTTGCAATGGAGGCTAAAGAAGCCTCTTCAATGGTAAAGTGAAGCTGTGTAGCAAATCGGATGGCACGCATCATGCGCAAAGGATCATCAGAATAGGTGATATCTGGATCTAGCGGTGTGCGGATTATTTTGTTTCTCAGGTCCTCAACGCCGTTAAACGGATCAATGAGTTGACCATAGGTAGTTGCACTTAGTGAAATTGCTAAGGCATTTATGGTAAAATCTCTTCGGTTTTGATCGTCCTCTAGTGTACCATCTTCTACAACAGGCTTGCGACTGTCAAAGTGATAGGACTCTTTTCGGGCACCCACAAACTCAATGTCAATATCATCGTAGCGCAACATAGCCGTACCGTAGTTTTTAAAAACTTGTACTTTCGGATGATTTGGCAATAAATTAGACACTTCTAAAGCCAAGGCAATACCGCTGCCTACAGCAACAATGTCAATGTCTTTTTTCGAATCTCTTTGCAGTAAAAAATCGCGTACAAAACCGCCAATTACATAAGCTTCTACCCCTAGGTTTGTTGCCGCTTGGGTAATAATCTCAAAAATGGGATGTTGCAGTGCTTCTTTATAGGTTGGGTGTTCTTGGGTCATAATGTCAAATGGCACAGACTATTTGCGTATAATCGTTACCTGTGCGTTTTCTTTTAATTTAATGATAGTTGAAGGTTTATTGGGTTTGGTTTCCTGCTGTTTGAGGTTTACCACATAATCAACTCCCTCAATAATGCGTAAATCGATGTCCATAAAATTTTGAGGCGAAGGATAACCACTGATGTTTGCTGAAGTAGAAACAAGAGGAGTTTTCATGCGCTCAATCAAATTATAACAAAAGGGATCTTTTACTATACGTACACCTAAAGATTGGTCTGCAGAAATAATTTCTGGGGCCACTAGTTTAGGATTATCTAAAATTAGGGTTGTTGGTTTATCGCTAAATTCGAGAATCTCCCAAGCCACTTCAGGAATATTGTGAAAAACGCGATGCAACAATCGATCACCATTTACTAATACAATCATGCTTTTGCTTTCTGCACGTTGTTTTAATTGATATATTTTTTTAATGGCTTCGCTATTGGTCGCATCACAGCCAATCCCCCAAATGGTATCTGTGGGATACAAAATGATACCGCCATTTTTAATTACTTCAAAAGCTTTATGAACTTCTTTTTGGATATCTTCCATTGTCGTTTCCTTACAATAAAATTGGTTCTTTATTTTAAGGGCTTAAAAATACTAAAAAAATGGCATACACGGGAGCCTTGGGGCAGAAGAAATGCAATGGCACTTTCAAAAAAGAAAGAATTATAATATTTTTAAGGGAAGTCCATCTTTTTTGGCTTACTTTTAAGACGCCTAAAATTAGTTATATTATGCATGTGAAAAGAAGAAAGGACTTTAATAAAGAAGAGGTATTAGCGATGTATGCGAAGGTGTGTAAGAACACGTTGATGGAGACATTGCAAATTGAATATATTGATGCAGGTCCTGAATTTTTAGTGGCAAAAATGCCTGTAAATGAACGGGTACATCAACCAGCAGGTTTACTTCATGGTGGTGCTATGGTTGCACTAGCAGAAAGTTTGGGAAGTGGTGCCTCTTTGATGCTCATTGATCCGACGCAGCAAGAAATAAGAGGAATTGAGATATCAGCCAACCACGTGCGCAGTAAGCGAGCGGGGTTTGTTACAGGAACTGCGCGATTGATACACCGTGGGCGTACTTTACATTTATGGGAAATTCGAATTACAGATGAAAATGATGTGTTGTTGTCCGTGTGTAAAATCACCAATATTGTAATTGATAAAAACAAGGGAGAATGAGATTATACGAGACATGGACCCAACAGATAGCAGAAGATAAACCTTTTGTACTCTATAAAAAACCAGGTCAAACCCATGTAATCGGATTGTTTCAACACGATACAACCCTGCACGAAGTAGAACATTTTACAGCATCCGGATTTATAGTAGCGCCTTTTTACGAAGGCATTCGCTTTTATATACCCCTGGCTCATGCAACTAGAATAGAAGAGGAGGTTGCTAGACATCCCTTTGAATCGGGTGCCTTTGAGTTGGATTATGAGGCGCAACCTGCAAAGGCCAATTTTGAAGATTTGGTTAGACGATGTGTTGCTGCAATCAAAGAAGGAAAATTTAGTAAGGTAGTGCCTGCAAGAAAAGAGGAGGTCGCATTGGAGATACAGGATATCCAACCCTTGTTTACTAATTTGTTAAGGGCTTATCCAGAAGCGTTTTGCTATGTGGTTTACCACCCTCAAATCGGACTATGGATGGGGGCAACTCCTGAAACGTTAGTAGAGCTGAAAGGACAAACCCTGCACACGATGGCTTTAGCTGGTACACAGGTAAACCATGGCAAAGATGAGGTGTTTTGGGGAGAAAAGGAGCAAGAAGAACAGCGCTATGTGACGGAGTTTATTGTAGATAAATTACAACCATTGAGTATACATATTGAAGTATCTGAACCCTTTACGAAACGAGCAGCTAAAGTGATGCATATTTGTACAACTATAGAAGCAACACTAAAAGACGTCAATGTGCAGACGGTTGTAGAAGCTTTACATCCGACACCCGCCGTTTGTGGCATGCCAAAAGAGGTAAGTCGAGATTTCTTATTGAAAGAAGAAGGATATGCGCGTAAATACTATGCAGGATATCTGGGAGAATTGAATAGTGCTACAGCAGCAGGAGAATTACACAGTCAGTTGTTCGTCAACCTGAGATGCATGGAGATAGAGAAAGATCACGTTAATTTATACATTGGATGTGGAGTAACGGAAGACAGCGATCCAGCTAGTGAGTTTGTCGAAACCGTTAATAAGTCCACCACCATGAAAAAAGTTTTATTTTAAGCCTATGAAAGTAGATATATTAGCCTTTGGAGCTCATCCAGATGATGTAGAATTGGGATGTGGAGCAACATTAGCGAAAGAAATTCACGGAGGGAAGAAAGTGGGAATTATCGACCTAACTCGTGGGGAATTAGGAACAAGAGGAAGTGCGGAAATTCGCGCACAAGAAGCAGCGGCAGCCGCTCAGATTTTAGGCGTGTCTGTGCGTGAGAATTTAGGTTTTCGCGATGGTTTTTTTGTAAATGACGAAGCACATCAGCTAGAAATCATTAAAATGATCCGCAAGTACAAGCCAGAGATCGTATTGTGTAATGCGATTGACGATCGTCATATTGACCATAGTAAAGGAAGTAAATTAGTTTCTGATGCTTGTTTTCTAGCGGGATTGAGACGTATTGAAACCACAGTGCATGGAGAAGTACAAGAAGCTTGGCGTCCAAAATTGGTGTATCATTACATTCAATGGAAAAATATCGAGCCTGATTTTGTTGTGGATGTAACAGGATTCATCGATCAAAAAGTACAAGCAGTTTTGGCGTACGGAACGCAATTTTATGATGCAAACTCCAAAGAACCCTCAACGCCAATTACTTCCAAAAATTTCTTGGATAGCATTGTGTATCGCGCACAAGACCTAGGACGCTTGATAAATAAAGAACATGCGGAAGGATTTACAGTAGAAAGATATTTGGCAGTCAATCGTTTAGATGATTTGGTATAAAATTTTTAAAAAAATGCTTGCAACGTAAGGAAATATGGCTACCTTTGCAAGCGTCAAAATAAGACAAATACGGTGGTTATAGCTCAGCTGGTTAGAGCGTCGGATTGTGGTTCCGAAGGTCGTGGGTTCGAAACCCATTAATCACCCAAAAAAAATACACGTATGAGTTGATGATCATAATCATCACGGATACAAACAAAAAAGGTGAATGTGTTAAGACACCTACAAAAAAATACACGGTGGCTATAGCTCAGCTGGTTAGAGCGTCGGATTGTGGTTCCGAAGGTCGTGGGTTCGAAACCCATTAGTCACCCAAAAAAGAATACACGGTGGTTATAGCTCAGCTGGTTAGAGCGTCGGATTGTGGTTCCGAAGGTCGTGGGTTCGAAACCCATTAATCACCCCAAAGAGAGAATGAGTAATCATTCTCTCTTTTTTTTTGTGCTTTGCTCTTCGTGAAGTCGTAGGTCGCTTTTTTGTTTTTTTGTGAAATCGTAGGTTTTATCGATTAAAGAAGGAACTCTGTTTTAATCGAACATTTACTTCTCTCGCTTTTCCAATTTGCGCTTTGTGAGGCGGTGAGAAGGTGAGGCGGTGAGAAGATGAGTTTGTGAAGTCGTAGGTTGCTTTTTTGCTTTTTTGTGAAATCGTAGGTTTTATCGATTAAAGAGGATTGTTGCAAAAAAGCAATACGCTAATCCGTTGCTCCGCGCTGTATGTCCCCCTGAAAATAAAAAGGTCTATTCAACTTTTGTCATCCTGACGAAGGAAGGAGAAGGGTCGCATCCGTTATTCAACTGTGCTTTGTGAGGGTAGTGGGGTGCGCTTTGTGAGGCGGTGAGTTTGTGAAGTCGTAGGTTGCTTTTTTGGTTTTTCGTGAAATCGTGGGTTTGATCGATTAAAGAAAATTTATACGATTTAGAACATTTACTTCTCTCCCTTTTCTCTTCTCCAGTTTGTGCTTTGTGAGGTGGTGAGTTTGTGAAGTCGTAGGTTGCTTTTTTGCTTTTTTGTGAAATCGTGGGTTTTATCGATTCAAGAAGAAACTCTGTTTTAATCGAACATTTACTTCTCTCCCTTTTATCTCACTACGTTTACATTTGTTTTGGTGTTCGATGAATATATCTCACCTATTTTATATTTGTTTTGGTATTCGATGAATCTTCACTACGTTTCGATTTTCACTGCGTTTCGATTTCCCTTTTCTTCTCTCTAATTTGTGCTTTGTGAGGCAGTGAGAAGGTGAGGTGGTGAGAAGATGAGTTTGTGAAGTTGTTGGTTTTATTGATTAAAGAAAATTTATACGATTTAGAACATTTACTTCTTTCCCTTTTATCTCACTACGTTTATATTTGTTTTGGTATTCGATGAATCTTCACTACGTTTCGATTTCTCATTTCTCCTCTCCACTTTCTCTTCTCCAATTGCTCCGCTAGTATAAGTCTTTGACTCACAATAAGTCGTTTTTTTTCTTTTTTAACAACTGTAAGTTAGTATTTTGTTTTAAGGTTTGGTATATATAGTTTATTTTTTTACGTTAATGCGTGTTTTTATGATTTAATATTAACGTAAATTTTGCTTTAATCGTTGGTTTATTCTGTTTTTTATCGAATAGATATAATTCTTGTTAGGTTAATTTTAAGTTAATAAAATATTCGCTATTATTACTATTATTTTTTGTTTTAATTGAAAATAAACATAAATGATGTTTTTTTATATTCAAAAAGGCATGTAGTTTGATGTTTTGTGAATGTAGTTAAATTTGTTTTTCTGTTTTTTCTTAAAGTTATAATAGAATATTAGTTAAAAATAGCGATTGTGCACCCAAGTAGAACAAGGAAATTCATACTTGGAGTAGGAAGGAATAGGATATTAGGCTGTTCTGTTCTTTGCTTTCAATCGTTGCATTTAAATCTTAGCATATGTACAAAACCTTACTCTATTCTCTTGTTATTTTATGTTCAGGCACCTTGAGTTGTTTCGGACAAAAAACGTTTAAAGACACCCATCAATTGTTGTGGGTAAAAGGTGTGGATGCACCCAATAGCTCTACTGGATTTAATTATCATGCGCCTATTTTATTTAGTGGTGAATTTCCAGTGCTCAATAAGAAATTTACTTCTTCTACATTTAGCTATGTTTTTTATGTGGTAAAAACGACAAAAGGAGGGGAGAAATTATTCTCACTCTATGATTCGGATGAGTTGCATACGTTTTATACCGATGTAATAAAATCCAATTCAGAAGTAAAGGTTGATTTGTCTTATTTGAATCAAGGGGCTATCGTCAATTTTAATTTTTACAATAAAAACTATAAAAAGGGAAAATCTAAAGGGATTATGTATTTAGACAATACCTATGATAAGACCACAACTGCCCTGTATGAGGTTTTGATTTGTAACGACTGTTCAACGACTTTAAAGCGCGATCAAATTGATACCTATTTGGGGTTGAAGTATGGTATTACGTTGGGTGATAAATCAAAGTATTGGAGTAGTCAGGAAGTAAAAGTTTGGGATGAAAAGCAGGATTCTTCTTTCAACAATCGCATTATTGGTTTGGCAAAAGACCGTTATTTTGGTTTGAATCAAACCGCAACAAAGAGTAATGTAGAACTAGCAGTTGCCTTTAAAAAATCAGATGCTACAACCCGATTAGAAGACCAAACCTATGTGTTGATCGGGGATAATGGCAAGGAAAAAACATTTGATTCTCAGAACAATCGCTTTAAACGCCAGTGGTTGGTTCAAAATAAAGGAGAACACGCGCTGACTTTCGATATGGAGGTTGGGGTTCAACCCGAAAAGGATGAAACCTATGTTTTATATACTTCACAAGGCGGTGAGATTGCCTATGATAAACAGGATACTGTAAACTTGCGTTTTGCTAACATCACCGTATCCCCACAGTCTCATACTTATTTGTCAATCGGCAGAGTAAAACCATTTAAAATAGATATTCAACAAGATACACTAGGTATTAATCGCCTGTATAAATTGGGGATGAATGAGGTAGGAGAGCCTCCTTTTTACATTCAAGCAAGGGATTTACAAACCCAAGAAACCCATGCTTTTATTAGCGAAAGTACATCCTTTCCTCTAGTAGGGTTGCCTAGTGCTACCTATGCTTTGAGTGTGCAAGATACCCAAGGACAACAAGCAGATATAGCATCTGTTGTTTTGGATTTCTCCGAGACAGATCAGCTGAGTTTAGCTTCGAGTTGGGCATTACAAGGGCGTGATTTGATTGAGATTAAACCCCAAATTAAAAGTAAAAACAAACAATACGGATACCGCTGGTATTTGGAAGATAAGTTAATATCTACAGCTCCAGTTTTACGCGTAAACTACCCGGGTACTTTCTCGTTGGAGGTTACAGATGTCAGAGGGAAGTCCCAGCGTTTTGGTTTTACTGTAGACAAGCAAATAAAAACAACGATGGGTGTTGAGGAGCAGTGGTTAGTCACTCCTAATCCGGTGAAGGCAGGAGAGGAATTTACAGTACACTATGATTTTGCATCCGCTAAACAGGTTGATTTTTATATCTATACTCTAGAAGGGAAATTTATCCAACGCAAGAAGCTAGGCCTCATTGAAGGAGGGCAATACACCTATCGTCTAGCAAGTAGAACAACCTATTTATTGGTTTCTATCATCAACAATAAAACATCTTTTCAAACCTTAATTGTCAAATAACCTTACTATGATGCAATTTTTTAAACGATATCAAAGAGAGATTTCAACTTTTATTTTGATAAGCTTACTACAAAGCTTCGTATTTGAGGTTTTTACAGCTTATGCAAAACCCATTCCTATTGCTGAACGTGTGTATCTTTATGGAACTTCTCCTGTGTTAACGGAAGAAGAGCCATATAATAGCCAAGAGTTGAGTGAAGAAGAGGGTGTGTATGCCCTGAATCCAGAGGATTTGTTTACAGTTGAAGAAGGAAAAGAAGAAGCGGAAACACCTACACCTCAAGTTTCAGTTACTAAAACTGCAACGGAGGCTAGAATGGCTCCAAGAATGGAGGGATCTTCTACTCTCTATGCAGCGGATATACCGTATGGGGTGATTGGTCACAATGAACTTCTCCCTTACGATGACCCAAGTGATAACGTATTTAAAATACAACTGGCTGATGGGATTGATCGCTCGGCTACTTATGTACTTTCGTATGAATTATATGGTGCTTCAAGTTCGGTTGAAGTAGCGAAGAGTATCAATACCACCACGAGTGTGGGGGGATATTTGACCAGCAAAACGAATCAGTGGACTCGAGTAGAGGAATTTGTATCGGCTGCGAATTTAAAACAAGGCCTGAATACGATTTTGTTTACTGCAGATACTCAGACTAAATACTATTTGGTTCGCAATGTACAGCTTGAAAAACGCTTGAATCAACCACAAGAAAATCAGATTCAGGTTAATGATGTAGTGCGCGATAGCCTGACGGGTAAAGTATATGTGTCAGGGGTTGTTCCTCCAAATCAACAGATGGAACTGTTTATTTCAGGACAGCCCATTCCAATTACCCACCATACATTTGAGTATGTAACCCAAGGAGAAAAGGCAGTTGTAGAACCCTTAGTAGTAGAACTTAAGGAAAAAGGGCAAGTGGTGTATACCCAATTGATCCCAGTAGAAACAAGCAAAGTATTCGCTCAAGCGAAGGCTGTCGCTAAAGCTTATGATCGCCATCACTTTGAGGTACAGAAAAGCGAGGAAGCTGCTGTTTTTGGTTTTGGTCATGTGGCTCTTGAATTTCCTCAAGGAAGCTTTAAGGAAGACTTTATTTTGTCTATGCAAGAGTTGCGAGTGAGTGATTATGCTCCGACGGGTATGGCCTTAGTCAATGTAACAGCAAACAAGGGAGCGTATCGTTTTTTACCTGATGGAATTCAGTTTGACAAAGAAGTCAAAGTGAAAATCCCGTATGATGTAGCGGCCATTCCTCGAGGGTATAGCGCGAAAGATATTCAGGTGTTTTACTTTGATATCGATAATAAGCAATGGACTAAAGTAAAGGTGATTGAGGTACTAGAAGAGACACAACAAGTTGTGGCATTGACCAATCACTTCACAGACTATTTAGCAGGCGTGATTGAAGAACCTGAAAGCCCTGATGGAGAAGCTTTTGCTCCAACCACACTAAGCGGCATCCAAGCCGTGAATCCAACGGAGAGTATTCCGATGGTTAGTGTGCCTCAAATTAATGATAAAGGAGATGCAGCCTTGCAATTTCCCTTACTATTACCTAAGGGAATTCACGGGATGACTCCTGATATTTCGGTGAATTACAACAGTAGTGCAGATGAAGGGGATTTTGGATTGGGATGGAGTTTATCTGTGCCGACCATATCCGTAGATACCCGATGGGGAGTTCCGTTGTATGACAATGGAAAGGAAACGGAGTCTTACCTCTACAACGGAGAAGAGTTGTTGTTAGTTCAAAGTGATAATACCTTATATGCACCCCATAAAGATCGTTTGATTAACCGTGTAGCAGATGCGACCTTCCAAAAAGCACAGCACAACCCCAATCAGGTCATCAAACGCTTGGGAGCTGCGAATAACTATACTTGGGAAGTGACTGATTATGCTACGGGATGGATTTATGAATATAAAACCTATGCAAAAGGAAAGTGGTATTTGTCCAGGGTAAGTGATGCTTACAAAAATGCGATGCGATATGAGTATGGAAGAAATGCCAGTGGTGATTATCAGTTGAGTAGAATTATGTATAATATACAGGAATCGAATACAACTACGTTTTCTGATTTTAGCCAATTTGAAATTGAAATTCAACGAAAAACGACGATTGATTCTCCATCAGGCCCTCGTCGTGATGTGAAAGTAAACAATCGCTCAGGAGAGGAATCCAGAAGTGTAGATTTGATTGATAAAATAGTGATTAGTTTAACAGGTAAATCTTGGTATTTTTATACACCAGAGCATGAACTTGTATCCCTTGGTCATATGTCTAATGAATATCAATTTAAGTATAAGGCAGGTCAATTTGGACGAAGTTTGCTATATAAAATAATCAATAAGAATAGCAATAATAATTATGAACGTACTTTTAATGCGACACAGCCTGTTGTCGAAGAATATACTTTTGATTATCACGATGATATAGGAAGTGGTTCTTTATTTGAAACAAGTGGAAAAACCTATAATACATTTAAGGATTATGCGACGGATTATGATGATTTTAAAATTTATATTTCGGCATTGGGTGGAACAGAAGGAAAATCGACGAACTTTAATGGTGGGGCTTCTGTAGGTATTGTTACCCCAGTTTTCCCCAGTTCTTGGATTCCATTTAGTTGGGCTGCTACCTTTGGAGGAAATTTAGGAGGGGGATCTTCTAATTCTGAAACCAAAGTAATGATGGCGGATATTGATGGGGATGGATTACCAGATAAAATATTCAAGGATGGAAGTAAATTTTTCTATCGTAAGAACTTAGGAGACAAGTTTTCGTCAGAGGTTTACCCGATTAAAGATCTTCCTAACCTAAGTTACTCTAGAAATACAAACAGTGATAAGGGGTTTAGTGCCAATATCATGGTTGGAAATTATACCGAATCCGATGCAAAAAGTGCATCTAAAACAACGACCTATATGACGGATGTAAATGCGGATGGGTTGTTGGATGTTGTGGATAATGAACGCGTGTATTTTGGGTATATTGATCCAAGAACGAAAGCACCATCGTATAGTTTAGATAGTTCGATTACGCCTGTAATTATTCTAAAAGAAGAGGATGTAGCGCCTATATTAAATCCAATACCTCAGGTGGATATGACCAATGGTCCGATGGACATTGTTATGGTTTGGCGTGCGCCAAAACCAGGACAAGTAAGGGTATCAGGAACCATTACCAAGGATCACGTGGATTTAGAAAATGGAGTGAAGTTTTCAATTGAGCGTTTGCATGAAAGCAGTATGGGAAATGCAACCTATGTTTTAGGTCCTAATTTAATGCTATCTACGCGTGAAAGCCACACCCATACCTTGACAGTAGTTAAAGGAGATTTGTTGTTCTTTAGAGCCCATACCAATCAAACCCCTTTTGAAGAACTAGGAGTGAAGTGGAATCCGCGTGTTGACTATACAGGTGAAAATCCAGATCCAATTCAAGCGGCTTCTCGTCATGAATCATCCTATGATGAAGGAGTTTTAGTAGGAACTAACTTAGAACATACGTTTAAAAAGAAAGGAAAATTCCGTTTGGAGTGGCCTAATTTTAATAATTATGATGAAGATCGCGTGACGATTCGCGTTTCTTTTTTCAAAAAGGGAACCGATGGGGGAGGAAACCTACCTGTAGTAGGAAATAATGTGGTGATTTACGAGAAAACAAGTAATATACGTGAGTATACGGGCTTTAATTCACCTAATCTTGACTTAGACATGAGTTCGATTACCAGTGTACCGAGTAGTTTTCTTTATGTCAAGGTAGAAGTATTGAGTGATTCTGAAATTGATTGGGGGCAATTAGATCGAAAATTTAAACCCAAATTAGTCTCTCTAAATCGCGACAATACGGATGTATATTTAACCCCTTACTATGGTAATTACAGTAAAGTTCATACAAGCTATACTCCTTTGCAGTTTATTGCTTCTGGGCCTAATGTTCGAGTAACAATAAAAAATAATTTTAGTTTACCTGCTTGTACAGAGGCTGTTTGTCGAGATCGTTATGTGTATTTGGTCGCACGTTATTCTAATGGGCAAATTGTTCCTTTGGTGAATTCTAGTTCAGGTGCTCCATCAGGGTATACTAAATTTCGTTATAAATTTGATGCAGCGGGTAATATTGTACAAAAACAACGTTTAAATCAAAATTATGTTTACCAAAATTTAGATAACAGCAATAATATTAATTTAACTACTAGTATTGGAGAACGATTCTTTTTTGAATACTATACTACAGAATATAAAATTGGAGAATTGTTGGATGCCTATCAAAACAGTACAGCAACTCCCTTAATTTATGTAACAGGAGGAAGTCCTGCACCTTATACCTATATGGCAGGGGTAGACAATACAGGTAAGGTAAAAGCGAATGTTTACACTTCTGAACAAAATACGGCTTGGGGACCCATGTTTCGAAATTGGGGACAATTCGCTTATAAAGGAGCGGATGTTGGGCAACCGTATGAAGCGATTGTAGGTAAAAATATACACCCGTTTAATTCTTCGAGTACGACAAGTACAGGAGCAACAGCAGAAGATATTTTAGGAGATCCCAACATGACCTTAAATCAAGTGGAAATGAATATAGAGGATATCCAAGGGATGGCGGGGAATATGACGGAATCCTTTGCGATGTTATTGCCTAACAAACAAAAAGAGCGTTGGGAAAGTCATGAGCATTTGTATGTTTCTCGTACAGGAGTTAGCCCCTATACGCGATTTTTAACGGATGAAATTCCAGATTTGCGTCCGCCTACTGTACCCGTTGGGAATTACGGGGCAGCGGGAATTAACAAATATTCTGCTGTAAAGAACAAGAGTAAAAATCGAGCTTTAGGATTTGGTATGTTCTCCATTGGCGATACCAACGTAGATGGATCTAGTGAATTGTTGAATGAGTTTATGGATGTGAATGGAGATGGTTTTCCAGATATTATTGGTGAACGCGTTCAACTAACAGCTAAGCGAGGCGGGCTTTCTAATCGCGTTGTTGATGCTAATTTTACAATCTCTACGTCCATTAGAGGTACTGGTGCATTATTAGGAGGATCTTATACAGGTGTTCGCAGTGGGGCTACTTCAGGAGCGGCGAATGCAGGTAAAATGAATTTGGTAGTAGGGAATCAAGGAAGTGCATCAGCCAGCCGTAGTCACTTCAGTACAACCAATACCACCAAGCGTTTTTATGTTGATATCAACGGAGATGGATTGGTGGATATTGTCCAAGATGATGGCAGTGTATTGTTAAACTATGGAGGGGTATTTAGACGAAGTACTACTTGGGGTAGTATACCTTTTCAAAAAAATATTACAGAAACTAAAAGCGGAGGCGGAGGCGGAGGTTTCTCGGCAATATCTAATATGGATATTTCCTTAGGTCTCAGTTTTTCAGAAAGTACCTCTCGAGATCAAGTGTTTTATATGGACTTAAATGGGGATGGATTGCCTGAAAAAATTGATGATGGGAAGTATTATATCAACAAAGGGATCGGTTTTGAATCTACAGGACATGCTGTGCCAGGAAATCAAGCACAAAAATCAGTAGAGGGAGGATTGAATGGAAATATAACCGTTTGTATCTATTTTCCAATTCCTATTATTTTTACGGGACCCAAATTCTGTTTTTCTTTTGGAGCTGCTGCGGGACGAAATGTATCAAGTGAACAAGGACGTTATATGGATTTTGACGGGGATGGATTTATGGATTTTGTTACTTCATCTAGAAATGAAAGTGTAACCGTATATAAATCGCGTATTAAGCGTACGAATTTATTGAAGAAAGTCACCCAAGCGACAGGAGCTACGATTAGTTTGGATTATGACGTAAAAAATCCAATTGACGGCTCAACAATCGGAACAACCTATAAAATGCCATATAAGAAATGGGCGTTGACTAAAGTATCCGTTTATGATGGTTTTGAAGGAGATGGAAAGAATACGACACAGTATGCGTATGAGTATTACAATGGATACAAAGACCGCAAGGAACGTAATTTCTTAGGTTTCGGAAAAACAAAAGCCCATTTGTTACATGCTAATGGAGTTCCTTTCCGTACGGATGTAACGGAATATGTACTGGATGGTATGCGCGATACTGAATTGTATATGCCAGGAACAAGTTCGGATCTCAAGCAGTATCTCTATAAAAAAGGATTACCGAAAAAGACCTATACCTTAGATAAGAGAAGAAGACTCTTAACTGAAACAACGTATGATTATAAATACTATGATAGTCGCCGTATAACAGGAGATATTACGACCACAACAACTTCTAGTGCAGAAGTAAATGTATTTACGGAAAAATTATCCGTATGGCCTTTGGTGACCAATATGCAAACCAAGCAATGGATCTATCAAGAGGAAACAGGAACGAATGCACTAGTAAATCAAATGCAACAAAAATTTCTGTTGTATGATAAGATGGGGAATGTCAAGAAATATCAGGATGTAGATCGTGGATTAACGGTAGATATTACCTATAACCTGGGGCTTAAAACGATGCCGACGAGTCATAAGGTAAGCTTGACTACAACCAACCAACAGTTGCGTTTGACCAAAGCTACTTTAGTGCCAAATGGAACTAAATATGCAAGTGTGAGTAAGCACTTATCTAACACGGATGCAGTAACGGTTAAATTTGAATACAATGCGGTTGGAAATATAGTGAAGAAAATCTTGCCAGGGGGGCATGCATTTGAATATTATTATAAATACGATGATCATATAAGAATTAATCGTTTGGAATATACAGGTGATTACTTTAATCTCGTACCTACGAGAATAGTAGATCCGTTTGGTGATATAACGCGAATTTATCCGAATGCTTTTGGAGCACCTGTAATAGCTGTTGATACATATGGAGAACAAATTCGCTATAAATACGATGCATTCAATCGTTTATTAGAAGTGAAAGGGCCTTACGAACAAGATTGGACCATTCGAAATAAATATTTAAGCAATAGAAAGTCCATGACTCAACACAACCTTGGCGATGGATTCATTTTGCATACCAGTATGTTTACGGATGGATTAGGGCGTGTAATTCAGGTGAAAAAGCAATTGGAAAATGATAGAGAGTATGAAGGTTGTGATGGTGGTAATGCAGCCTTGCGATTCGCAGTGTCAGGTAAAAATGTATACGATGAATTTGGGCGTGTGGTAACGAATTATCTCTCAGAAGAAGAGCTGTATTGTAGTCCCTTGGATTTGGATGCTATGGGATTCAATAACCTGAGTCCACAAGAGGTTTTTGAAACAATCTTGACGACGTACTATCCAACAACAGATGAAGATAGACGCAAAATTACAACAACCTATGATGACCAAGACCGTGTATTGAAACAGTTGGTTTACAGCTCGAATGCCCAGACGGAAAATACGTATGGATTTGAAGGGACATTGATGACGCAAAAAGTGGTATTGCCAGAAGGGAATACAACGGTTAGTTATTTTGACAAATTTGGACAAACGGTAAAGCAAAACCAATTGGGTAATGGGCAAACATTGAGTACAAATTTTGTGTACGACAATTTGGGACAAGTGAAACAAGTGACCAATGCAGCCAATCATTTCACTAAATATGATTACGACTTGTTGGGTAGAGTGAAGCAAAAGGAGACCTCAGCTGCTGGAAGAACATCGTATGGATATGATGCATTGGGACAAATAACGGTTCAAGTAGATGCAAACAATTCCACAATGAGTTATGAATATGATTTCAATCGCTTAGTAAAGGTAGATGGACCAGAAATTAGTACTAAATTTAGGTATGAACAAGGAGGACGCTTAGCCTTAATGGATGATGCTACAGGAACACATGCATTTAAATATGGTAAGCTAGGAGAAGTCGTCGAGGATCTGAAGATGATTCGAGATAAAAATGGAACGATGCATTATTTTAAAACCAAATACAAGTACGATTCATGGGGTAGAATCCTGCAAATCATTTATCCAGATAGAGAAAAAGTGTTTTACAGGTACAACAGCGTAGGACAATTGACATCTATGGTGAATCAAAATAATTTTGAGTATTTAACCAACGTGAAGTATACCTACTTTGATCAGCCCTATTTTATTCAGTATGGAAATAAGGTAGAAATGGTTCAAGAATTTGATAGCTTGGAACGCTTGCGTGCAGCACAATTTGGAACAAGGCAAGGAAATAATTACTTGGGTATATTTTCTAGAAATGTATATCGATATGATAGGAATAACAATATTTCAGATGCGTATAATGAATATAGTCAAGAGGAACGACTCAATATAGGCGGAAGGTATAAGAAGAACTATAAATATGATGCCTTCAATCGTTTGGCTGATGCTTATGGACAATGGGATGGAAAGTTTGAAGTGCATAGTTATAATTTAGAGATGAAGTATAACAAGGATCATTCTATTGCTGTGAAAAAGCAAAGCCATCGCGTGTATGATCGAAATAGTCAACAAACGAGAAATACAGAAAATGCTTTAACTAGAAATTATCAATATGGTGATGCTGATGTACCTCAATTAACGGCTATTGAAGGAAATCATGCGGATGGGATTGGGTTTTATCAAAAATTTAAGTACATGGCGAATGGGAATATCAATGAGATTGAATCTTCTGGAAATATTCCTCATGCACTAGAATATCAACAACGTATGATAGATTGGGATGGTAATAATAACATCATAAAAATTAAAGACAATACCGGAATAACCAGTACGTATTTGTATGATGGAAAAGGAGAACGCGTGATTAAGCGTTTGAGTGGAGGAAATAATCTGAACATCAATGGAGAACACATGCAAGATGGGATGTATGGCACAGATGAGGTCTTGTATCCAAGTGGTAATTTGGTATATACCGACAGAATGTATACCAAACATTATTATGCCAATGCCAAACGCATAGCCTCTCGTATTGAAGATTCCACTCCTGTTTTCAATTTTGAACAAGAGAATTTCAACCAGGAGGAGTTTTCAACGACCGGTCCGAATCGTCCTGATTTATCGTTATCGTCAACAAATCGAGGAAAAAGTACCAGCATTCGCAGTGTAAGTGGCCCAACAAGTGGCTCATCGAGAACAAATGGATTGAGAGATGTTAATGGCAATGGTAGTCAAATGTCAGAGACTATCTGTAGAAATCAGATTGACTTCTTATTAAATAGCCTATATAATACACCTGAGAAGGAGTATTGTAGAAGACAATTATTAGCTATTATAGAAGAATTTACACGCTATGAAACGCGTTGTGTAGAGCCTTCATCCAACCCGAATCAACCTTGTTTGCGTTATGAACGTGTAGCTGTTGGTGTGGATTACTGTTTGGCATTAGAAAAAATCAATGCTACCGGCTGTGTGAAATATACGGATGATGGGTTGATTATCGATCCAGAAACGGGGTATATTTACGATCCGCTGACAGGAATTCCGTATGATCCAATTACCAAGAAACCAATTGATTTAGGACTAGTTAAAGACGAAGAAGAAGCAAGACGTCGACGATTGCAATTGGAGTGTTACAATCTCTTGTTGGATTATATCCATTATTACGAAGAAATAGATGATAAACCACAAAGCTATTATGAGCTTCTTAGGTATTACATGTGTTTGCGTTGTACTAAATGCGAAGACTGTGCTTATTTACCAGGTGTGACTTTGCATGAAGATGGTGTGACTTATATAATTAATTTTTGTACATTAGTTGTTCCGCCACTTCCACGAGATCCCGATCCGCAACCCGAACCCGAACCCGAGTTCCCAGCGGAAGAGATAGGAGAAGGCGAAGAAGAAGAATGGCAGGATGATCGTCAGGAAAGTCGACCAATTGAAGCCAATCCATTGGAACAACACGGTCCTGTTTGGTGGTACCATAGCGACCATTTAGGAAGTACATCGTATATTACGGATATCTTCGGAACACCGGTACAATACATCGAGTATTTACCTTTTGGGGAAATAATGGTGGAACAGAGCACCAACAACATATTGGAGAATGTGTATAAGTTTAATGCGAAGGAGTTGGATGCACAAACTGGGTATTATTACTATGGAGCGCGTTATTATGATCCGGGAGCGAGTATATTTTTATCCCCCGACCCACATGCTGAAAAGTATCCCAATATTAACCCTTATGTATATGTTGCAAATAATCCGATTAATGCAATAGATCCCGATGGAAGAGATATTGTTGTGTTGTCCTATGGAGCTCAAAGAAGAGGACATAAATATGGACATAATGCAATTTTAGTAGGAAGTGACAAAAAAGGTTGGACTTATTTTTCTTTGGATGGCGATGGACCGTATGAATATGGTGATGGACAAATTAATGATGGGTATACTATTTCGAAAGGAGGTGAATATAAAACCTTAAAAGATTTTGCTCAATCAGAATTTAATACTTTTAAAGAAGATTATGATGATGGAAAAGGATTTAGAAATTCGGAGAGAGATTCTAATGGAAATTTAATACAGAGATATGAGAAGGCTTTTCAGATTACAACGACTGAAGAACAGGATACAAAAATGTTTAAAACAGCGACAGAAGTAACGGAAAAAGATTATGATTTATTTAATAATAGGTGTACAAATAATGTAAATGAAACATTGAAATCAGGAGATCAGAAATCAGGAGATGCGTTTTGGCCATCAACAAATTTTAGAAATATTGAGGAAAATAATAAAGGTAAAAGAGTTGATAGTCAATTGAAAATAAATAACCCAAAACAACAATAATGATGAAATTAGTAACTAAAGTTGGAATTTGCATAGTTGTATTAGTTCTACTGTATGTTTCATTATCACTAGTTATAAGTAAAAATCAAAGATTTGAGAATTATTTCTATATTAAAAATACTAATTTAACTACGGCCAAAGAAAATAATATCTTTGTAAAAGAATTAGATTCTTTGATAATTGATGGTAAACAATGGGTAATATTTCAGAGTGATTTTTGTTTTTATAAAAGTTATGGATTTCTACAGTTATTAAAGCATAAGAACTGTCCTAATGATCAATTTTGGATAAAGATTGAATTGCGGAATAATGTAGGTTATGATGAATTATTTAATTATAATGTTTCCTATAATGGAAAGAGTGAAAGACCATTATTTAATGATTATAATGGCTACTACATTAAAATAGGAGATTCTTTAGATATAAAAATTTTTGATAATGAAGGAGTGATGATAAGAGAGACTACTGTCTTTTTGAAGGAATAATTAGTTAACCACCCCAACCTTCCAAAACGGATCGTTGGGGTTTTTTAGTTAACAGTTTACTGTTAACGGTTGACGGAAGAATATTCAATACATAGAAAATTAAAACCGTAAGCTGTAAACCGTCCACCGTAAACCAAATAAAACACCCCACCACCGTTACACTATTAAAAAAGGTTTCGACTTTAACCAACGACAATGGTAAGAGTGTTTCAAAAGATAAAATACAGCCGAAGACTACAAAAAAGCAACAGTGAAATTAGTTAACAGTTTAGCGTTAACAGTTAACGGAAGATTATTCGATATAAAGAGAAGTGAAACTGTAAGCAGTAAACCGTCAACTAAAAAGTAGTTGGTTTTTGGACAACTATTTATTATAGAAGAGAATTAAAACTGTTTGCTGTAAACCGTCCACCGTAAACTATATTTATCGTCAGTGGAGTAGCAAAGAGGAGCGCAGAGAGTCAAATGCTACGACATTGAGGATAAATATCGCCACTTCCACGAGATCCCGATCCGTAACCCGAACCCGAGTTTCCAGCGGAAGAGATAGGAGAAGGCGAAGAAGAAGAATGGCAGGATGATCGTCAGGAAAGTAGACCAATTGAAGCCAATCCATTGGAACAACACGGTCCTGTTTGGTGGTATCATAGCGACCATGTATCTCATTAACGCTTATATTTGTTTTAGTATTCGATGCACTTCGTGAAGGAAGTACGTCGTATATTACAGACGTCTTTGGAAAACCTGTACAATACATTGAGTACTTACCGTTTGGAGAGGTTATGGTGGAACAAAGCACCAACAACATTTTAGAGAATGTGTATAAGTTTAATGATTTCGGAGACTAAAGCGAGTAGCTTTAGTTGAATGAAGGCACGTAGTGTAGAATTATATACTCAAATCAAAACACAGTGGAAATCGAAGCGAAGCTGAGATTCATCGAACACCCAAACAAAATAGCAACTCGGTGAGATATATTCACCGAGACCTTAAAAAAATATATAAACAAGGAGGTAAACAGGTTATTACTATTATGGAGCGAGGTATTATGATCCGGGAGCAAGTATATTTTTGAGTGTGGACTCGTTGGCGGAGAAATTCGCTGCATGGACACCATACCATTATGTACACAATAATCCGATTAATTTGATTGATCCGACAGGGATGAGTGCTGAGGATTCAACAGGTAAAGATGATTGGTATATGAATAATGAAACCAAAAAGGTTACATGGATTGATGGGAGTAAAAATATTAAAGGATATACTAATTTAGGATATAGTAGTAGCAATCAAAGTTATGGAGAGAATAGAACAGATCATTTGGTAATGGATGGCTCAACTCGACAAATTACAGTAAATGGAAATGTGATTGCTGATTTTAGTAAGAAGGGAAGTATTCAGCAGGATGGTGTTATGGTTTGGGGAATGGGAGCAGATCCTATGGATAGTGCTATAGGAAGAGATAGAGGGCAAGGATCTATTGAAGTTGGAGATAGTGATGTAAATGCTTTTTATGCTTTGATGAATAAAGTATTGAGTTATTTTAAAGATGAAGTAATTAAATCAAATACACCCAAAGAATCTACTTTACCAATAACTCCTAAGCCTGAAATGGAAATAATATCGTTATATGATTATGATTATACAGTTGCTCAACCTCTTGGACCTGGAGGAAGTGCTGCTGGAGCTACAGTACAAAGTAGGCATATAAAAGATACAATGGTAGAAAAAAGTAGTAGTTCACCTGTCTTAAGTAGACAAGAAAGAATTAGGAGTCAAAAACAATATGAAGCGGATAGTATTAACAGACGTATTAGAAAATAAATAAAAAATGAAAAAGTATAGTTTAATAATAATTATAGCTCTTTTTATATCCTGTAAAAATGACTTAAAAGTAAATAAAGATACTTTGGATTATAGTATTGAATTTCCTGATACAATTATTGTTGACAAAAAATATAATGGAAGAATATTATATCAAAGTACATTAGATACACTTACAACAAGTTTTGATGATGAATACCATAGATATGTGTTTTTATGCATGCGAAAAACAGATAATATAAATTATAGTTTTGAAGAATTAAAAAGAAAAGAACTTGATACTATTGGAGCAGATAATTATAGAGAAATAGCTATTTATAATATTAGTTTTTCTACAAAAGGAGTACAGTATATTGATGGAATTATTGTAGATGAAGCTATTTATGATATATCGAAGGATAAAAAAAATGTACCTAACGACTCTCTCTTTAGACATATAGTTCATGAATTTAGAGTTAACAAAAAAGTAGTTGTAATTGACAAAGAATAAAACACCACCCCAACCTTTCCAAACGGATCAAAGGGGTGGTGTTATCTAGGGGGGATTGTTTTAGTGGAAAAAAGAAACACCCTACCACCGCTACACTATTTGGCCACCACGCCACCTGGCTCCATCGCTAAAAATGTCTACCAGACATTTTCTTAACGCTCGGCCCTGACATATTCAACGACAATGGTAGAAGTGTTTCAAAAGGTAAAGTACAGCCGAAGACTACAAAAAAGCAACAGTGAAATTAGTTGACAGTTTACTGTTAACGGTTTACGGAAGATTATTCGATATAAAGAGAAGTGAAACTGTAAGCAGTAAACCGTCCACCGTCAACTAAAAAGTAGTTGGTTTTTGGACAACGATTTATTATAGAAGAGAATTAAAACTGTTTGCTGTAAACCGTCCACTGTAAACTATTTTATCGTCAGTGGAGTAGCAAAGAGTAGCGAAGTGAGTCGAATGCTACGACAGTGAGGATAAATATCACCACTTCCACAAGATCCCGATCCGCAACCCGAACCCGAACCTGAGTTCCCAGCGGAAGAGATAGGCGAAGGCTAAGAAGAAGAATGGCAGGATGATCGTCAGGAAAGTCGACCAATTGAAGCTAATCCATTGGAACAACACGGTCCTGTTTGGTGGTATCATAGCTGGAATCACCAACTTCAAATAAGGTAAGAAATACAAAGAACCGAAGTAGCGGTAGTAGTAATCAAATTTCAAAAGGATTATATAATTATGAAAGAAATTAAAAAAATCATTTTATTTACTCTTATATTCAGCTGTATGTTAGGGTGTAAGAAAATAAATACAATCGATAAAGAGTTAGCAGAGCAGAAAGTGTATGGAACTATATATTTTGTTAGAGGAATGGTAAATACAGATCTTTCTGTTAGTTGCAATAATTATTTAAGTAGTTTAGATTTTGCGATTTCCTATTTTAAAATAGATGATAAAGAGTTTATAGATTTGTTGTTAACGGATTGGCAAACAGATGATATTGTGAAATCGAATGATGATTTAGATATAAGGTATCGAATTGAATTTGAAGATAAGATTATTTGTATCGATTACTTTGGTAATTATTCAGTCAACAATAAGTTTATTGGTAAACTCAGTAATTTTCAATTGCTATTAGATTACATTGAAAAGCATAAGGAAAGTAGTGTGAAATTGAAAGAAGATTTCCCTTTTTAGTAAACCGTTTACGGTTCATGGAGGTATTATTCAATACAAAGAGAATCTAAGCTGTTTTTACCATGTATAGTAATCAATCGGAGTGGATGAAGGGTTGTAGTTGTCACAAAAAAGCAACCAACAAAAACACAAAAATAGAACTACATGGAGTGACCGATGCGATGCTTACTTCGTCAGCATGACATACTGTTCGGCATGTGCGTGTGTGAGTTTCTGTATAGTTAAACAGTCGTTGTAGTTCTGTTTCATATGCTGTCTCTAGTACCCAGCCTGTATGTCACCTCGACGTAGGAGAGGTCGCATCTCGCGCTCACAGGATACCAAACCTTGAGTACTTATCGTTTGATGAAATCGAAACGTAGTGAAAATCGAAACGTAGTGAAGATTCATCGAACACCAAAGCCAATATAAAATAGGTGAGATAGGTTGCATATTGGGGTAGACATAAAAGAAATGATTCTTTGATAGAAACAGGAAGAGCAAAAACGTGGAATAATAGATATAATTTAGAATGAGAATAGTAAGTTTAATTTTTGTAATAATATTATTGTCTTCTTGTGAAGGAAAACAAGGAAAAAAGGAGGAATTTGAAGAGTATAAAGGAATTCAATTAACAGAATCGTTTTCTAAATCTTTAGGAGGTAATATTAGTTATACCTTGGAATTTCCCGATACCTTAAAAGTTAATCAAGCTTATCAAGCTATTTTTAAATTTGATAGCCCCTTTGATACAATTGTAGCTCCAATGGTGTCAGATAGTATTAAATTTAGAACAATAAAATTGTCTTATTATGAACCTATAAAAATAAAAACTGAGATTCTAAAAGAGGATATTGTTCTAAAAGACTCTGTTTATATCCCTAATAAGTTGTTTACATTAGGAAATATTAGATTTAAAGAAAAAGGGAAGTATCTTTTTTTAGTATTAATTGAAGATGAAATTATGTATACCTATTATAATAAGCATGGAAAGCGTGATTCAGTTCATTTAGATAGAATATTTGAGGAAATAAAAAAAGAGGTAGTGGTTATGGAGTAAAATAAATTGCTACAGTTAGATTATGTACTCAATCCCAACCTTCCAAAACGAATTAGAGGGATTTGTTTTAGTTAACCGTTTGTGGAAGAAAAATGAGCGAGTACCTCTAAATAGAGTTGACTTTACTCAATATGAAATACAAGTAAAATATTGTATGAATACGCGAATTATACCCCAAAGACAAATTGTATCTTTGGGGGATATTTTTGAAACCTAGTGGAGTAATACGATATTTTTAGATGGAGTACGAGAAAGAGAACCAAATTGGAGAAAAAAGTGAAAATTGGGTAGGTTGTGAAGTTTGTTTGGGGGTGGGAAAAAAGAGCAAAGGTATAAGCAAACAACAGCGGAAACACGGAACAACAGCACCTGCTTTACATGAGCAAAACAAAGCTCTAAAGACTCCTCAAAAGGTACAGAAACCATGCAAGAATTGTTTGGGGACAGGACTCGTTCGCAGCAATACAGCACCGGTTAGTAATCCGTCTAAATATCCACATATTGCTATTATTGGAGGTGGAATTGGCGGTATCGCATTGGGAGTAGCGTGTTTACATCGCGGTATTCCATTTACCCTATTTGAAAGAGATCATGCTTTTGATGAACGAGCACAAGGGTATGGACTTACACTACAACAAGCCAGCAAAGCATTGCGTGCATTTGGAATCACAACATTAGAAGATGGCGTCGTTTCTACCAAACATGTAGTACATGCAGCAGATGGAAAAGTACTAGGTGAGTGGGGAAAGCGCAAATGGCTGGGAACTGAAGATGAGAGCACCGCAAAGCGAAATAATATCCATATTCCCCGACAAGCCTTGCGACAAGCCTTAGTCAAACAATTGGGGGGAGAGCAGTGGATTCAATGGGGACATCAATTCATCGACTTGCAATACGACTCTTCTCAAGTCAAATTGACATTTCAGGTTGACGATCAGCTTCGTAGTTTTACTGCCGACCTTGTGATAGGAGCAGACGGAATTAGAAGTACGGTGCGTCGTAAGCTAATTGGCGAAGATCAAACTCCATTGCATTATTTAGGATGTATGGTTGTATTGGGAATTTGCCCCTTAACCAATGTAAAAAACGTACAGTCGTCCTTATTGGATGGCGAAACCGTATTTCAAACCGCGAATGGTACTGAGCGTATCTATATGATGCCGTATACCAAAGATAGCATCATGTGGCAATTGAGTTTTCCGATGGGCGAAGAAGAAGCGAAAGCCTTGAGTCTCGCTGGACCAAAAGCGCTAAAAGAAGAAGCCTGTAGACGCATTCAATGGCATAATCCCATTCCCGAAATACTAGAGGCCACACAGGAAGCAACCATATCGGGTTATCCCGTATACGACAGAAGTTTATTTGATCCAAGGCTATTGCATCAAGCGGGGCCAGTAAGTTTGTTGGGTGATGCTGTGCACCCTATGAGTCCATTTAAAGGGCAAGGGGCAAACCAAGCGTTGTTAGATGCTTTGAGTTTAGTGCATAAATTGACAGCCGCTTGTCAGGCTGTTTCAGATTGGAAAACCGTAGATTTACGCCAAGCAATCTTAAGCGAATACGAAGCAGAAGTAAGTGATAGAAGTAGAGCAAAAGTAAAAGGATCAGCCGCAGCTGCAGCGTTCTTACATTCCGATGTTGTGCTTCAAGAAGGCAATCAAACCATTGGTGCTAAGTGGAAGTCAAGGATTTCAGAGGAGTAACACAATTTAAAAAACGAATCTACTGCATCATGCAATACTAAAAAAGGTGTTTTTTGAAAGTGAGACTAATGAAGATAAGGCTTAAAAAAAGTCCATCTTGTTCAGAGAAGTTCATTTCACTTTTAGTGTAACATCATAAAAAACGCTTGAGTAGTAAACCCAAGCGTTTTTTCTATGTAAAATTTAATGCTTTATTTGCAATACATTAAAACTTATACCCAACACCTAATTGGAATACTCTGTGTTGCCCATCAGCGTTTTTCAAAATGTCGGTTAAACCAAGGTTATATCGAGCATCAAAGAATAATCCAAAAGAAAGATCATACGCTACACCAAAGTTTAAACCAAAGTCAACTTTATTTGTATTGGATTTAATGTTGCTTGTTACGGATATCTTTTCATATCCATTACTAAGATCTGTTTTTAACTCTGATTTTACTAAGAATCCTAGTTGTGGACCTGCTTGAATACTAAAGCCTTCCGCAACATAGTATTTTGCCATAACCGGGATGTTAAGATAATTCGTGTTAACCTTAATATTAGAGGCAATCATACCATCTATAATAAGATCGTTTTTACTCTGAGTTCCTTGCATTGAATATTGAAGTTCAGGTTGGATAGAAAACTTATCAGTTACAAAGATCTCAACAGCCCCTCCAATATGGAAACCTGCTTTACTTTTACTATCTGAGTCGTCGCTGACATTTGAAATGTTTAAACCTGATTTCACTCTAAATCGAACGTCTTGTTTGTCCGATTTTTCAGGTGTTTGTGCATAAGAAATTGCACTAAATGCGAAAATAGCCAATAGGCTAGTTGTTATTTTTTTCATTTGTATAGGTGTAATTTATAGCTAGCATTTTGTTCTGCTCAAAGAGAATAAATGCTGGATGTTATATAAAAGAGGATAAAGTAAATTACCCTCTTTTCATTTTTTTTAGAATTTGTATCCTACTGAAAGTTGGAATACACCATTCTTGACTGATTTACCTTCTTTATTTATTTTGGTTAGGCCTAAATCATAACGAGCATCAAAGAATAATCCAAGAGGTAATTCATAACCTGCACCAAAGTTTAAACCAAAATCTACTGTGTTTACATTGTCTTTTACATCCACACTTCCTTGTTCTGCTTTCACAACAAATCCTATTTGTGGACCTGCTTGTACACTTAATCCATCCATTACATAGTATTTAGCCATAATAGGCACATTAATGTAATCTAAATTAATTTTTGAGCTGTCACTTCCTTTACCTTTTGCTCCTTGTGAAGAGTATAAAATCTCAGGTTGAATAGCAAATTTCTCATTCAAGAAGATCTCTGCTAACGCTCCCACATGGAATCCTGTTTTGCTCTTTGTATCATCTGCACCAGAAAGATTAGAAATGTTCAAACCTGCTTTTGCTCCAATTTTAATATCTGGAGTTTGTGCTAATGCAGCTCCGCTGAAAGCGAAAATAGCCAATAGGCTCATAGTAATTTTCTTCATATATATTATGTATTTATAAGGTTAAATTCAAGCTAAAAGTATTAAATATAATTTTAAATAAAAACCAAAACAAGTCTGATTTGCATAATTTCTCAAAAAATAAATGAAAAGAATGAAATAATGTGATTTATGTGCTTTTTATAAAAGAATATAGTGAATTTAAGTCTCTAAAAAGAGAAAAATAGATGCGATTATTGCTGTTTTTAGGAGCTGAATAGGCCTTTTTTAACCACATTAGGGGAGAAGGAAAGAGAAAAGAATACTAGATTTTTAAATTTTTAATGACATCTTTGTACATAAGAGTGATAACAGTATGCAGAAACAAGTAATTACAGACAAAGTATGTGCCTTAGAATTTGCGGTAAAAGCAATTAGTGGCAAATGGAAGATTCCTATTATTTGGCGAATTAATGAAGGGGAGAAGAGACCTAGCGAATTTTTAAGGGGAATTGCTACCGTGGATCGCAGGGTACTCAATCAACAATTAAAAGAATTAGAGGATGTCGGAATCTTGAGTAAACAGCGTTTTGATGAAGTTCCACCAAGGGTAGAATATACGTTGACACCTTTAGGATTACAACTAATAGAAGTTTTAAAACAACTCAATGCGTGGGGAGAAATTTTATTGCATGATCAACAACCTTAAAAAAGGTAACTCAATAAGTAATGGTACAGAAAAAGGTAAAAGGCTATAAAATTATAGTAGTTTTACTACTATTTGCTTATAAAAAGAAGAAGAATACACGAAAAATATAAAGAAAAGTCCTTTTTAGTAGGAATTTGAGTCAAAAAAAGTTATCAAAAGAACATCTTTTTTTGGTTTTTAGTGATTTATGTTTAAAATTATAAGAACAGATGAGAATTTATTTCATCTGTTTTTTTTATTGTATTAAATTAAAATTAAAAAAGCATAACCTTGTATTTTTTTCTTGCTTATTACGTAGAATGTTATTTCCTTTGTTAGGGAATTAAATAAATGAGTAGAAATTCATTTCTAAGTCGATCACTCCTCTTTTTTAGTAAGGCAGAAAATAGGAAATCGTGGTTTACGAGTAATGCGTTTCAAGTTTTTAATTTGAAAAGGGTGAATAGGAATTCTGTTTAATTGTTTGTTGTTTCGAAATAGTACCTTATACTTTCAAATTAAAAACACGTAGTAAAAACAACCTGTTTTTAGTACACAAGAAAAATTTATGAAAAAGAAAAAGCAGGATGTTTTATTGTCCTGCTTTTTCTTTTTAATTTCGAATCTTCATTGTCTACGAAAGTAAAGTTAAAAAGCCATGTCTCCACAAACTCAATTGCATATTGTACAAGCAACGCCTCAACATGTACCTCAAATTCAAGATTTGATTCACCACGCAACGCAGCTTAGCTATACATCATCACACGAAAATACAAAAAAGAATAAAAATATAGCAGAATTAATTCACCAAAAAGAGATGTATTTGGTGTATGAAGAAGAAATACTTTGTGGATGCTTTGCATTTAATGCTCAAGGTTACGCAGCAGCGTTGGTGTATTTTTATTGTTTGCCGGATGAAAATGAAGGAGACCAAGAGAGGGCACAACTGAAATGGAACAGGCTGTTAGAAGCAGTCAAAAAACAAGCACAGGTATTATCCTTTAATTATTTAACCGTTATCGCTGCACCTGCCAGGCAAGTATGGTTTGAAAAACAAGGAGCTAAACCGTCCAGCGTATTGGAAAATGCAGCAGATGCGGTGGAGTATTACCTTACTGTGATAGAACAACCGTGGGTTGATCTTCCTACTGCAGGGTTAGTCTGTGTGAAAGACAAGCAACTTTTATTGGCTTTTAGTAAGAATAAACAAGCGTGGTATCTACCAGGTGGAAAAATTGATGCAGGAGAGGATAGTCAACAGGCACTTAGACGCGAGATTGAAGAGGAGCTGTCTTTGGTTCTTCAACCCGAGCGACTGTCCTATTTGACACATATTGTAGCCCCTGCCTACGGAGAAAAAAAGAATATCCTCATGCAGCAAGATTGCTATTATTATGAATTAGAAGAAGATACTATTACGGTTGCTAATGAAATCGGTGGAATACAGTATTTTACAAAAGAAGAATACATCCGCAATCAAATTCCCGTTCCAGGGGTGTTGAAGGTTTTTGAGTTTTTTGCGGGGGGAGAAGGTGAGGCGATGAGAGGGTGAGGTGTTCTTTGCACAACTAGTATGTCCTGCTGACGCAGGAAGCATCGCATCCGTTACTCAACGCTTGTTATTCCTGTATTATGTGGGGTTGAGAAGGTGAGACGATGAGAGGGTGAGGCGATGAGAAGGTGAGGTGTGCTTTGTGAAGTCGTAGGTCGCTTTTTTGTTTTTTGTGAAGTTGTAGGTTTTATCGATTAAAGAAGATTTGCAAAAAAGCCTTTTTGCAAAAACAATTCTCCACTCTGTATATCCAGTTAGTATGTCCTGCTGACGCAGGAAGCATCGCATCCGTTACTCAACGCCACACCGCCACACCCTCTCACCACCACACCCTCTCATCACACCCCCCTCTAACGATTTACAATAAAATTAACACCATAAATGCTTGTGTTTTTTGAAAAAAAAATATTTTTGTTGCATGAAATACGCAGCAATAGTCGTTTTATTTTTCTTTGTCAATTTTATCGCTACACCCACTATCGCGGTGTTAGCGGGTATTGAATTGGATATCCCTATGCTGACGATTTCAGAAGAAAATAAAAAACCCATTACAAATGCAGAGGAAGAAGAAAAAGGTCACTTTCATGGGTTACATCCTTTTCAAGAGGATTTTCTATTGCAAGATAGAGATGAATCAGAACTTCATTATGCACAATTAAAATTAGTGTACGAATCATTAGAATTCGACGTTTTATCCCCCCCTCCCGAAGTTTTTGTTGCTTAGTTAGACTGATGTGTAATGCGTAATGCGTTAGGCAAAGTAGTGATGCATGCTGTGTTAGGTGTGCAGGTTGACTATTGACTTTTTTTAATGAAGATAAGTGAAGAATAAATGTTCTAGATGATATTGTTTTTTTCATCGAGCATTGACAATTTCACGACTTCACGATTTTGCAACTACACCACTTTACAGCCTCACATCAACAGTAGACTGTTTTAATTTTAAGTAAACAAAAATGAAATATCATATACAAGTAGCAACATGGAAAAAAAGTGTTGCTCCAGGCCTTGTGGTCTTTTTAGTCGCACTTCCGCTTTGTTTGGGAATTGCGCTAGCTTCAGGTGCACCTCCAATAGCG
The DNA here is from genome assembly GCF_001549985.1 of Myroides odoratus. Lineage (GTDB taxonomy): Bacteria > Bacteroidota > Bacteroidia > Flavobacteriales > Flavobacteriaceae > Flavobacterium > Flavobacterium odoratum_A. The sequence goes on from NZ_LROZ01000004.1 coordinate 189,666, forward strand.
GGAATTATCGCTGGAGTAGTAGGGGGAGTTATTGTTGGATTTATGAGTAATTCCAACGTTAGTGTGAGCGGTCCCGCTGCGGGATTAGCTGCCATTATTTTAGCTGCTATCAGTGAGTTAGGATCCTTTCAACTCTTGCTTACAGCGGGAATTCTTGCGGGTATTATCCAATTAGTATTGGGATTTTTGCGGGCAGGTGCTATTGCCAATTTTTTCCCTTCTAGTGTGATTGAAGGGATGCTTGCAGGAATTGGAGTGGTTATTGTTATCAAGCAATTGCCCTTAGCTTTTGGGGTAAGTGCATTAAGTGACGTACAGAATTTTGCAGCAATTCACAAAGGAACGCTATTAATGACAGTGCTTTCTCTTGCTATTTTAATTGCGTGGAGCAAGAGTAAAAGATTGAAGAAAATTGCCTTTTTACCTGCGGCTTTAGTGGTTGTAGTGGTTGGGATTGTATTGAATCAATTGTGGTTGTATACGGGTAGTTCATGGGCAATTGATGCTTCACAAGTCGTAGCGATTCCAGTAGTAGATGGACTATCATCTATCGGCTCTTTATTGGTTTTTCCCGATTGGACCGGATTGACGAATCCTACTGTGTGGGTTGTAGCAGGTACTATTGCTATTGTTGCTTCAATCGAAACGCTATTGTGTATTGAGGCAACAGATCGCTTAGATCCATTAAAACGACATACAGATACGAACCGTGAGCTGAAAGCACAAGGAATAGGTAATATTATCAGCTCCTTGATTGGAGGTTTACCGATGACTTCTGTAGTTGTGCGTTCATCTGCCAATGTTAACGCTGGTGGATTGTACAAAGCCTCAGCAATTATACATGGAGTGTTTTTATTACTTGCTGTAGTGGCACTTCCTTTTGTATTAAATATGATTCCGTTAGCTTCTTTAGCGGCTGTATTAATCTTAGTGGGATATAACTTAGCCAAACCTGCCGTATTACTTCATTTCTGGCATAAAGGCTATACGCAATTTGCGCCATTTATTGTGACACTCGTTATGGTTGTTGCTACAGATTTATTGATGGGTGTATTAGCTGGGATGGTTGTAAGTATTGCCTTTCTATTGCTGGGCAACGTACGCAAAGCATTTTCGATGCAGCATACTGTGAAAGATGAGCAACTTGTGTATACGCTTACGTTAGCACAAGAAGTCTCATTCTTTAATAAAACAGCCATTAAAAACAAATTGCATCAACTGCCTGATAACTGCCATTTGGCGATTCAAGCCAAACAAATGGGGTATATCCACATGGATGTTCTCGAAATGATTCAATCGTTTATTAACGAAAAAGCCAGAGAAAAGAACATAGCAATTACCACAACGGGTTTTCATAAATCCATTCAAATTAGCCAAGGGCAATCAAATCTTATTTTATCACATCGTAAAACGATATAACTATGAACTCATTTACAAAAGAAATATTAGCAAATACAACACCAGAGCAAAGTTTAAACTTATTATTAGAAGGAAATAATCGCTTTGTCAATAATTTAAAATTCAATAGAAATTTTTTACATCAGCTTCAAGAAACAAAAGACGGTCAACATCCACATGCGGTGATTTTGAGCTGTATGGATAGTCGTGCGCCATTAGAACACGTATTAGACCAAGGAATTGGAGATATCTTTAGCTTGAGAATTGCAGGGAATGTATTGACGGATGAGGTAATTGGAAGCATGGAATACGCTTGCCAAGTGGTTGGAAGTAAATTGATTCTCGTTTTGGGGCATAGTCGATGTGGAGCGGTGACAGGGGCTTGTAACCACACTAGTTTAGGTAAACTAGATACTATTTTAGCGCGTATTCATCCAATTGTAGAAAAAGTACGCGAGAAAAATCAAGGAAAAGAATTAAGTCAAACAGAATTAGTAGAGTTAGTAACGATGGAAAATGTTCGTTCCATCGTAGAACAACTTCAACGAGTAAGTCCTTCTTTAACCCAATTAATTGAAGAAGGTCAAATCGGTGTCGTAGGAGGATATTATGATGTCGTAAGCGGAAAAGTAGAACTGATTTGTTAGTATGAGGAATACTTTGTTAACGTTGAGAAGTCCCCAAATCGGGGACTTTTTTGATATGCTATCGACAGTACAACCCCTTTTTTAAGCCTTTATTTTCTTGAAAGGGTATAGGAATAAGTCCACTCTAACTAAAATAGAATTATTTAAATTCACATAATGTGATTTTTTAACTTGTTATGTATTATTATTTGCGAATAATTTGTACTTTTATGAAAGGAAATAAATTGTTAATTTATTAAGGTAAGTGTAAATATTTAAAAATTTTTTATCTATTAGGAGGAAATAACGTACTTATTTATGTGCTTTTCTTTATTTAATAGGGATTGAGTGAGGTTTTGAACAATGTATGGATGATGGTTGTAACAGCGAATGGCTGAAGAGTCATTTACAATTTTAATTTTTAAACAGATCAAACGATGTTAAACGCAAATGATGTTATCAGAAGATTAAAACAATTGCTAGGATTCAAAACGGATTTAGAACTAGCTAATTTATTGGAGATTAAACCCAATACCTTATCTTCTTGGAAGATACGGGAGACGTTGCGTTATGATAAAATTATTGAGGTATGCAAGCAACATAAAATTGACTTGAATGAGCTATTTTTGATTCATCCCAATACTGTTTATAAAGGTGATTTAGAGGATCGTGTAGTAAAAATGATTTCAGTGGATCATCATATTGAGTATTTTCTCAATCCAGAGAAGTGTTTAGCGACGTCACCTACTTGTGTTTTTCCAACGGAAGAAGAAGTTACGATTGGATTTCAACTCGGAGTTGAGAATATGTATCCTACTTTAAAAGTGAGTTCTTATTTGTTGTCAATGCCTATTGAAATAAAAGAGATGAAACCTTGGCATATTTATGTTTTAGTTGTGGAGAGCCGAGGTATTTTATGCTATCGTTTCAAGCGAAAGATGGAAAATGGTGAATACTTGTTTGTAAGTGATAATCCCGTTTTTGAAAGTATGACCTTGAGCATTGAAGATATTCGAACTGTATTTAGTATTCGAGGTGTCTTTTTACCAAGTGTCAAAAACTTAGTTGAATTTTAGGGAAGAATATAAAAAAAGAAGAAGTAAGAAGCCTCGTAAGAGGTTTTTTTTATGATCAAAATATACGTTTTACTTATAGAGTGCACTAGGTGATACGCCGTATTTTTTTTTGAAAGCAGTCGAGAAATGGCGCTGATTCTTGTACCCAATTCGATCAGAAATTTCACTGATATTAAGTGTTTGATCGGCGAGTAATGTTTTTGCATGTTCCATTTTTTCATGCGTCCAAAAGGAGATGACTGTCGTTCCAAAAAGTTCTTTAAATCCTTTCTTCAATATAAATTCATTGGTCCCTACGCGGTGAGCTAAATCCACCAAAGAATAGGTACTATCTAGATTCTGGAGCATGAAATCGCGTACGGCATAAATCTTGTCAATTTCTTGTTTCTTCAGTGATCCTTGATAGGGGGATTCACCGTAAAACTGTTCCAATTGTAGGAGTAAAAGCTCAATAACTTTGGCTTCTAAAAACAACCGTTTAAAAATACCCTGCTTATCACAATAGATAATTTGATGTAAAATTTCATACATCTGATGATTAATGGGATAGTGTTCAGGATGTAACAAGCTTGATTTACCCTGTTCAACTGCATTGCGAAAACGATCAAATAAGTGATGGTCATGCGGAAGGAAACGCTTGAAGAATTCGGGTCTTAAATTGATTTCACAGAGGTGGAAATCTTCACTTTCCCATTGCATGTGCCCTCCCAATCCATTGGTGTATAGAATATTATGTGAATGTGCTTCAAAACAAACAGGTTGGTCAAATTGAGAAGTACGCGCGGTGCTTTTACCTTTCATGGTGAAATGCATCTCAATGGTCTCAAAATCACTCTCAAACCCCAATAGCACTTTCTGGGTTAGCTTAACATTTCCAATCCCAATATGAACTCCATCAAAGTATAACTCTTTGTAGTAGCCCCGTCCCATAAAAGAATCTAAATACGTAACGCTTTCTTGTACAGTACCTCCTTCTAGTTCAAAAAAGGAGGTTGGATACTCTTTTTCTACTATCGTATGCTTGTGTTTAATATCATATAGTCGTAAAGTCATAAGCTAAATCTCCTTGTTTTTTTGACGGACTTTTTTATCCGTATTTGAGACATGAGGCAATGTTGTGCCCGTTATCTTTGCAAATATATCAATTGTTTAGAATGAATCTTAATAAGGAGGGTTTTTTTTCTAAAAAGGAAGAAACGGATGCGTTAGAGCGCTGAAGCTAGACAAAGAAAGGACATATCACTTTAGATTAAAAAGATGGAGAAACAAAAGGAACTTATTTTAGAAGGGAAATTGCCCAACGTAATGTGGCATCTGGCTTGGCCCGCTGTGGTTGCCATGGTTTTATATGGATTGAACAATTTTTTAGATGGGCTCTTTGTCGGCCATCTGATTAGTAATACCGCATTAGCTGCTGTAGGAGTTGCTTATCCTTTAGCGCAATTTGCTCAAGGTTTTGGTACGTTGATTGGTACGGGAATTGGTTCTGCTATTAGTATTTGGATTGGAAGAAAGGATACAGCCAAATTGGAGCAATCCATGGGAACTGTAAATTACCTTACCTTGTTGTTTTCTATTGTTTTGACCTTACCTTGTTATGTCTTTGCTGAAGAATTGGTATACATGATGGGGGGCAGAGGGGAAATCTTGACCTTAGGAGTGGAATATTTTCGTGTCACAATTTTGGGGAGTTTTTTCTGGATTCACGGCTTGGCTTTGAATATGATCATACGAGCAGAGGGAAGAATGAAAACGGCCGCTTGGATGATTGCGATTGGACTCCTTGTTGATCTAGCACTTAAGCCTGTTTTTATTGATACACTAGGTTGTGGGGTAGCAGGTGCTGCTTGGGCAACCAATATTTCCATGATGATCTATACGCTGCTTGGGGTATGGTATTATGCAAGTGGAAAGGCTTCTTTTCGAACCAAATTCTGGTCCTTACAGCGCAAGGCATCCATCATAAAAGAAACACTCGCTCTAGGGATGCCAGGTTTTATTATGATGGTGATGATTGTCATTCAAAATATTGTTGTCTTTAATGCTCTAGCAAAATATGGCAATGAGGCCGATATTACTTTTTTTACAGCTGTAAATCGATTCTATATTCTTTTGAATACTCCTTTATGGGGATTGATGCGTGCCTTACAACCCGTTACAGGGATGAACTATGGCGCTCAACAATATACGCGAAGTATTCAAGCTTATCGCTTGTTTTCTCTCGTCGGATTAGCAATCCTTTTGCCGTTTTGGTTGTTTGTTATGGCCTATCCTTCGGGTGTGTTGGCCGTGATGATTCCACATACTGAATTCTTCGCTCATCAGCTTTTCGATTTTCGAATTTATATGAGCGTATTACTCGTTTTGCCCTTTGTATTCATGGCCATGGTCTGGTTTCCAGCAATTGAAGATGCGAAACCCGCAACGATTATTAGCTTGCTTCGTCAAGTGGTGTTTTACATCCCCATCATGTTAATTGTGCCTGGAAAAATGGGAATCAGTAGCATTTATTGGGCTAGTGCGGCCATTGATTGGATCATTTTTGCCCTTATTCTTTATGCAGTAGCTAAAAGTACAACGAAATTAAAAATGAAAAATACCTCTTCTTAGTAAGAGAATCTCGCATAGAAGTATAACAAATTATATAATATAAATAAACATGAATTATTCAACGAAAATTAAGTGGTCTTTTGTTTCAGCTCTTATTGCCTCATTGCTTTGGGTTATTGGAGATATTCTCATCGTAGGGTTTTATGTCGATCCGGAAAAATACCCTTTATTTACAACTACGTATGCGAATGAGCTAGACACCACATTAGCGCTCTTGATGATAGAGGGGTCTACGCAACGTCTCATGTGGGGAGCGTTAATTGCTTCCATGTCTGCTTTTTTATTCCTCCCTGCTGTTTGGTTGGCGTACCAATTTTTTAAAGATAAATCGAAACCCCACGCTTGGATTACGCATTTTATCTTAGTGATTAGCGTGGTTTTAATGCCTTTGGGACATGCAGATTTTTTCTATAGTGGGGAACTGTTCAAAGCTATTTATCACACCGATGCTGTTGCACATCCATACCTTATTGAAATGGCATCTAGTTTTACTACAGTGCTATACATTGCTTGGGGAACGGCTATTGCTGTGTTGCTTTTGGGATGGCTGTTGTTTTCAATTTTAGTATTTGCAGGAAAAACAGTACTACCTAAATGGGTTGGGTTTATCTCTCCTGTATTTATTACGCTATACCAACAACCAATTAAAATGATGTTGCCTGATTCATTAGTAAAATCGTGGATTAGCGCCGCTGGATTTAATATCGCTTATCTTATTTTCTTTGTTTTGCTCTTTGTCTTTTTTAGAAGAACAAAGTTGGTAGCTTAGGTTTTTTTTGAGGGTGAGGCGGTGAGGGGGTGTGTTGATGAGATGGTGAGGCGGGGTGTTTGTGAGGCGGTGAGAGGAAGAGGCGGTGAGATGGTGAGATGGTGAGGCGGGGTGTTTGTGAGGCTTTTTTGCAAATCCTCTTTAATCGATAAACCTCCAACTTTACAAAAAAAAGCAACCTACATATCATATAAGTTATAATAGAAAACCAATTTACTTAAAAGCAAAAAACATCTTTACAAAAGACAATTTAACCCCAACGCAAGTCAAATAAAGAGCGTCAAATGTTTGAAAAGGCTGTAAAAATAAAAGGTGTTTGAGCGTAGCGAGTTCTTTTATTTTCAGACTTAAAAACTAATTTGACCTTTATTTGGGTTAGTTGAAGGGGTTTTTGTTTCTTTTTTACCCTTTAAAAAAGAAAGGGGTGTACTTTGTGAGGTTTACTCATCGCCTCACCAATCTCACCACCTCACCATCTATCCCCTCCCTTCAAATTATTATTTAGAATTATTCTTGTTAATAAACTTTTTTAGCATACTTTTGTTTTTATTTAAACTAAATATAAATAATAAGAGTGTTACGCAAACTTTTTCTATACAGTTTATTCGTGTCTAGTAGTGCTTTATTTGCACAGCATAAGGTGTCTTTGACAATTGAAGATCAAGAGCATCAACCCTTGCCGGGTGCTGTATTATACCTCAATCAAGTGGCTTATCCTGCGGATGTATGGGGGCATATTAATCTTGAAGTTAAAGAAGAGAAAAAAAGCAATGTAGTGGTGTATGTAGAAGGATATGAGCCAATGCAACAAACCTTAGACTTGGTTAATGGAAATTCGTATACCTTGCGATTAACCAAGGAAATAACGTTACTAGAGGATATTCAAATTGCAAAAGCAGCCGAACAGGAAGAAGTAAATCGCGACATTATGCGTGCCGTAGTAGTAGATACTAAAAGTCAAGTGTTGCGTTCAGCTTCTTTAAGTGAGTTGATGAATCGAACAACAGGAGTACGCGTCAGAGAAAGTGGAGGTTTAGGAGGTGAAGCGAGTGTAAATTTAAATGGTTTTCAAGGACAAGCGATTCGCTATTTTAAAGATGGGATTCCTTTAAATTACCTTGGAAATGCTTATGCACTTTCTACGATACCGCTTGATTTACTACAGAAGATAGAAGTGTATAAAGGGGTAATTCCCGTTTATCTAGCAAGTGATGCATTAGGAGGCGCAATTAATTTAGTTTCCAATAGCAATCAAGCCAATACCTTAAGAGCTTCTGCCGAATATGGATCTTTCAATACCATGCGAACGGCAGTACGTGGTCATTACAACCTCAATGATTACTTCTATGTGGGAGGGGAGTTCTTCTCCAATTATTCCGATAATAATTATAAAATCGATACCCCAGATCCTGAACTTGCCAAAGAAGTGGCGAAGGTTCGCTTATTTCACAATCGATACAGACAATATTATTCCAATGTATACCTTGGTGCGAAGCATTTAAAGGTGGCAGATCTTTTGCAGTTTGATTTGAGTTATTACACGTTGGATAAACAGATTCAACACAGTCCTACAACTATGCTTACGCCTTTTGGAGGGATTGAGGATCGTCAACACAGTTGGGTGCCTACGTTGCGTTACAAGAAGAAATTCGCACAAGAAAAGCTCTCTGTCGATCAGTTTTTAGCCTATAATGTGGTGAAAAGTAGGGTGAATGATACACTTCAAGGTCGTTATTCTTGGTTAGGAGAATTTTCTCCTAGAGGATTTCGAGGAGAAGGCGATCATCCAACGCAAGCCAAGATTGATATGACCTTCTTTACTAGTCGAACGTTGATTGGATTTCAGTGGAGTAAAACCCAACAGTTGTGGTTTAATAATACCTATACCTATACAAAAAGAGTAGGTACAGATGAATACGGAAAGAAAATTGAAGATACACAACAACCCATCATCGAAGTTCCTTCCTATTACAAGAAGAATGTTTGGGCTTTAGGATTAACGAGTCAGTGGTTTACTCAGCATTTGGAAACGACGGTTTTGTTGAAAAATTACAACTATACAAGTGAAGGACTCAATACAGCGTATCAAGTAGATTGGCGTACAAAAGATATACATGCCACAAGTAATACAGCTTGGGGATGGGCCCTAGCGGCAAAATATCAAGCAAATGACAAGATGAACGTCCGATTTTCTATTGAACAGGCGCGTCGATTACCAGGGTACAGTGAACTTTTTGGTGATAATCTCTTTATTGCTTCAAATTTTGACTTAAAACCAGAACAGAGTTTAAACTTTAATCTAGGTATAGAGCAACAATTTGGACGTTTGGAAGCTAGTGTACATGCTTTTTATCGCCAAACCAAAGATATCATCGTACTTACTGCGGGCAGTCCGCCTTTATCTCTTTTCGTGAATAAAGAACGCGCAGAAGGTCATGGATTTGAAGGAGATTTCACCTTTGCATTAACACCCACTACAAAACTCTACAGCAATTTTACTTGGCAGAGTATTCGCTATGGTCGTTTTGACAACCTAGCAGATCAATGGCTCAAAGGCAATCGCGTACCCAATATTCCCTATTTCTTTGCCAACCTTGGCGGCGAACATAAGTTCAAGCAATTGTTTACCAAGCAAGATGCTTTACTACTGTACGCACACGTCAATTTTGTGCGTGAATTTTATATTCAACCCATTGATAAGTCGATGGAACCCAGTGGCTTTTTAGGGCTTTTTGGAAAAAGTAAAGGCGACGTGAAAAATGTGGTTCCCGATCAAACTTCTTTAACGGCTGGTTTGGTGTATGAATGGCCTGCGCATGGTTGGTCATTGGGAGTAGAAGGACGAAATCTGTTGAACCAAGCGCTGTATGATTATTACAAAATCCAAAAAGCAGGGAGAAGCTTCTACCTGAAAATCAATTATAAACTCAATTAATCTATGCAAACAATGAAACGAATAGTATCCTTGGCTTTTATCTTGCCTTTAGTTTTGACGGGATGTTCATCAGATGATACTACACCCAATAATCCTGAACCACCAACAGGAAACGAGGCACACTATTTTGTCATGACTTTGACGGAAGGGAAAGGACCCATTAAAAATGGTTTTCTTAAAAGCTATCAAGACCTTCCAACAGGAAGTATCGACAATGCAACAGGAAATACCACGGCAGCTGGTGGAATGGGAGGATATCGTCAGTATGGTGAGCGTGTTTATCGCATGTTTGATGATAACAATGCCAGAAATTTAGGGCAATTTATTTTTGATGATCAAGGGTTTTATACTACAAAATCGATTGCTGTAGAACCTAAAATTGCAGGTTCGGGTAATTTCACTTTAACGAATGACAATCAAACGGGTTATTATTTTGAAGGGGCTAGTCCTACTGCAATTCAGCTTTTTGATCCAATTACGATGACTAAAAAAGGACAATTGGGCGATTATAGCACGCAAATTCAGCAGTTAGAAACCGATTTACAATTAACAGGAGTGAATTTCCGTGCCATTGGACAACATTTCTTAGCTGTAAATGGCGATAAATTATATGCAGATATCACGTTTGGTAAAAATCAAGGCGCTCAGGGAGGAATGTTTGATGGAGTTGCTCCAGACGTACACCTCGCAGTGATTGATTTAAAATCAGGAAATTGGATTTCGCATACCGCGGTGAAGAATACGGGTAATATTGCTTTTGTAGATGAAAATCCCCTCTACTATTTTGATGAGAATAGGGATCTATACTTGATTACACAGGGTATTAAATCAGGTGGTTTAGGCGATCAATCTAAAATAGCGCGAATTAAAAATGGATCTAATCAAGTAGATACCTCGTGGGAATTAGACTTTAATACGATGTTTGACCAAGTGGCTACTGGGAAATTCTCTACGATTTTTGTTGAAAAGGGAAAAATCATTACGCTAGTAAATGAGGTAACCTTGGCTGATCCTCAGTCTATCAACTTAACACCCATCTGGAAATACGTAGTGATTGATATTCAAACGAAAGCAGTTACACCTATCTCCATTGAAGGAGTAACCTTAGTAGAAACACCAGCTGCGGCATTGGGGGTTTCGAAAATTGATGCAAAGCGCTTTATCCGTGTGGTTAGCGAATCCAAATTGGGATTTTATGAGCTGTCTAGTGATTTCTTGACTGCAAAACCAGCAATTGCCATTGGAAAAGGAGGCAAACCTCAAGGATTATTTAAAGTGAATAGAAAGTAAAAGAATGAAGATAAAGGTATTAGTACTAATACTTATAGGAATGATAACCATGAATGTACAGGCTCAAAAGGGATATACCATACAAATTGACCTTCAGGTTGATGGAAAGGCCCTTACCCAGGATGCAATTTATATTACGGGAAATTTCAATCGATGGAACCCCAAAGAAGAACGCTATAAGCTACAACCCCAACAAGAGGGAACAGGGAAGTATAGTATAACCTTACAGGATATCCCGGCAGGAGTATTGGAATATAAATTTACCCGCGGTTCTTGGCATACGTTGGAATGTTCGCCTCAAGGTCGGTTGATTAATTTACACGATTATGTGATTGAACACGATCAAACGATTCAAGAAACAATAGTGGCTTGGCGAGATCAATATCCTGCCTCCACAGCACCAGAACACCTTATTGTGTTGGAAAATTTTATTATGCCAGAGCTACATCGAACACGTGCGATTCGCATTTATCTGCCGAAAAATTATAAAACTACGCAACAAGCTTATCCCGTTTGGTATATGCATGACGGCCAAGATTTATTTGATGAAGCTAGTTCAGAAGGGCGATTAGGACCGGTAGAATGGGGAATAGATGAAACGGTGGAACGCTTAGGTGATCAGTATATTATTGTGGGTATTGACCATGAATATGAGAAAAATAGAAGAGAAAAAGAATATGCTTTTTTTCCTACAATTCAAACACCAATTGCAGAAGGAAAACAGTATTTGGCTTTTATTGTTCAGACCTTAAAACCTTATATCGATGCGAATTATCGCACCTTAAAAGACAAAGAACATACCGGTATTGCTGGAGGTTCTCTAGGTGGGTTAATTTCCCTTTATGGCGGATTGACCTATCCAACTGTATTTGGTAAAGTTGGCGTTTTTTCACCATCCCTTTGGCAAGATCAACAGCAATTACAAGCGTATATGGATGGGTTTACTGCAGAACATATTCAGCAGTTGCAAGAACAATACTATTTCTTTTATGCTGGTGGAAGAGAAAATCGAAAAATAGGACAAGGCGAAGTGGTTCACATGGATGAAGATGTTCAAGCTTTTGTTCAACAAGTAGAAGTGCGTTTTCAGCTGCGTAAAGAAGTTAAAATAGATCCTATGGGAAAACATGGTGCTTGGTATTGGCAACAAGCTTTCTCGTGGATGATAGAATTAAATAATCAATTAAATATCAAATAATTATGAAATACACAAAACAAATTACTTTGGCAGGTGCCTGTTTATTGGCGCTATCAACAACGGCATTTGCACAAACTATAGATAAGAGTCAAGCGGTTGGAAAAGGATTGTATGAATTGACGTATAACAGCGGAGATAACGGGGTTTATGTAGCGTCAGTTGTTGATTTCAAAAATAAAGAAGGAATCATTTACAAGTTGAATGGCAATACATTAGCCGTAGAAAAAGAAATTAATGTACAAGGAAATCCAGTGTTTGGTATTGCTGTGAATGAGAAAACACAAAAATTATACGGAACCAATACTATTACCAATGCAATTACTGTGGTCAATCTGAAAACAGGAGAGGTAAAGGTCATTCCTGGTACACATGAAAAAGGACACAATAGAGAAATTGCGATTGACGAAAGTACCAATACCATTTATGCTTCTGATACACAAGAAGAAGGGAAAATATGGGTGATTAACGGGAACAAAGATACCTTAGAAGGATATATTGAAAATACGGGAATTTTCACTGCTGGTTTGGCTTTTGACCGTCAAACAAATAAGCTATACGTTACCAATATGGGAACAAATGAAGTTGCGATTATCGACCCAAAAACGAAGAAAGTAGTGAAGAAATTTGCTTCTGGTGGAGAGAGCCCAATCAATGTGGCTATCGATGAGGTAGGCCGAAGATTGTTTGTAACGAATTCCTCTACAGGACTTACCATTTTACATGCTGATTCAGGTGAGCTTTTAAAAGTAGTAAAATTTAAAGGGGGGTCTTTAGGTGTAAAATATGCACCAACAGCAAATAAAATTGTTCTAGCGAATAGAGAAAGTGGTAAAACAGCGATTGTCGATGGTAAATCATACGAGGTTGTAACAGAATTAGAAACAGGATCCCATCCAAATACAGTGGCAGTTAATGTGAAAACAGGAACGGCTTATGTAACGAATAAAACAAAGCGTATGCCTAAAGAGGAAGGAAAAGAGCCTCAAGTGGATACGAATGGAGATATTGTGAGTAAAATCCAATTGTAAGTTGAAACGTTAGATTTTAAATTGTAAAGTGGGTGATCTTTTGGGTCACCCACTTTTTTTAGGTCCTACCACCATCCACCACGAAGGGAAATCAACTTTTTTCAATCGTTTCCTTTGGTATGGCAATATAATATTGCCCCTAGTGCATTCATCGTGTGTCTATAAAAAACCTTTTTTTAATGGACATACTATGGACGCACTATGGAGTCACTATGGACATACCATGTCTCGTCCTACTATAATTGTACAGCTATAGTTAATAATCCTACTTAATACTGTACAGATTTTTATTAATCCTTTTATTACTGTACAGGTTGTTATTTTTTCTTTTTAGGCACTGCTTTTATTTCTATGACTGGCTCTATAGAGCGCTATTTTAGCTAAAAGATATAGGTAAAAAGGCAGAGAAAATAACCCAAAAACTTTTAGTTCCAACAGAAGAACCTTACCTTAGTAGAGGTTACTTTTTATACCTTATCGATGAAACCCATCCAGTATCGTGTTCTGTTCGTCAATTTTTTAATAGCCGCTTTATTGGGGCTACTGTTGAGGGGCGCTTTTGTTTTTCCAATCGAAGGAATGACCTTTTTATACGTCTTACATGGGCATTCGCACGTTGCTTTATTGGGTTGGTTGTATCTCTTGGTTTACTTGCTATTGGTTGATCAATTTGCCCTGCAAAATCCTCGAGAAGAACGCTTTTATCGCCGTTTGTTTTGGGTAACACAGGTTGCTGTGTTGGGGATGGCAGTCACTTTTCCTTTTCAAGGCTATGCTGCACCATCCATCTTCTTTTCAACCTTGCATATTATTTGTTCTTATTGTTTTGTCTATCGCTTATGGAGGTATCATCGCATAACAAATAAGCAACAAGCCCTTTGGGTCAAAACGGCCCTCTTCTTTATGGTGTTTTCAACACTTGGAGTCTGGTTTTTAGGACCTGCGATTGGCATGATGGGAAAGGCAAGCGCCTTTTTTCAATTGTGCATTCAGTTTTTTCTACATTTTCAGTTTGATGGCTGGTTCTTTACTGCTTTTATTGCGTTATTACTTCCCCAATTCTTTCCGAAAGGAATGGAAAAGAAACCGTTTCAGCGTTTTTACACGCTGTGGATTACTTCTGTTGTACTGACTTATGCCTTACCTGCCAGTTGGTATATAGCAGCACCTAGTTTATATTATATCAATGGAGTAGCGGTACTCTTGCAAACGCTAGCTTTCGGATATGGGATAAAACCACTATATCAGCAATTAAAACAAGAAAAAAGAAATCAAGTCAAAGACCATCAAGCAAATTACAACCTAGCTTTAGCTGTTTTTGCAGGAATATGTCTACTACTTCGTCTGATTACGCAATTTGCCGTTTTAAATGCGGCCTTTGCTGAGGAATTAAAAGGAATACGCAGCTGGATTGTTAGCTTTATTCACCTCAATATGCTTGGCCTTTTTACTGCTCTTGGTTTGCTATTGCTGATTCAAAAGAGAAAACTAGCTCTTACAATTTGGACAAAAGTAGGAATCTGCTGTTTGCTTTTAGGCTTTAGTAGCACGGAAGGGATACTGGCTATACAAGGAGCACAGCAGTTTTTTCGAGTTACTTGGCTAGACGCAGAAACCAGTTTTATACTGTTATTTGGGTTTTCTATTTTCTTACCCGTTAGCGTGGTTTGTTTTTTAGTTCATGGTAAAGACCAACCATAAACTGCCAACCGTCAACCGTAAGGCATAAAAAAAGCTGGTATAAAACCAGCTCCTTTTTATTATGCATCGAGATTTCTAATTTGTTGTAATTTATCTTGCCAGATTTTCAACTCATCTCTGTATTTCTCAATATTTTTATTTACTTCTTTTACCAATGGATTGTCTTTCGTTGCATTAGAAACGTATGCTAAGTTATTTTCTAATTGTAAGATTCCACTTGTAATTTCTTCAATTTTACGCTGAATAAAGATAGCCTCTTGTTGTAATTTGCGCTTGTCATTTGATTCTAATAAATCATCTAATTTATTAGAGAATTTCATCGCTTCAGCTTCTCTTTTACTCAAACTTAACTTATCGAATAATACATCCAGGATTTTGTTGAATTTCCCTTCGATAAAGCGCTTGTTATGTGGTACATTTCCAAGGCTTTTCCACGTATTAATCTTTTCTTTAATCGCTTCTAAATCTGCTTTGTGTTCACCAACTAACGTAAAAGATTTCAACTCTTCTAAGAATTCTTTTTTCTTGTTGTAGTTTTCATTTCCTTCCTGGTTTTCGTTATTTCTAACGGTATGCAAACGATCAAAGTAATAATTACAAGCATCTTTGAAGTCTTTCCACAATTGATCCGAGTATTTTCTTGGTACATGACCGATTTTCTTCCAATCTTCTTGTATTTGCTTCATGATAGGAGTAACCTTATCGTATTCCTCACTATCCTTGTATTTTAAAGCTTTTTCAATTAGAGCAAGCTTTTCGTTGTAATTTTTCTGTTGAACTTTCTTTAAGTCTTTGTAGAATTTATTCTTGTTTGCATTGAAATTTCTCGTTGCCAATTTGAATAAGTTCCATACTTCCTCATTATTCTCTTGAGGCACCTTACCAATAGAGAAGAAGTGATTGCGAAGTTCTTCTACTTTTTTAATCTCTTTCTGCCATTGGCTGTGTGAAGTGATTTCCTGTCTTGATAAAAAGTCAATTTGACTAATAACATGAACTTTTAATCCCAAGTTTTCTTTCTCCCCTTCGCGTAAGTTTTCGAATAATAGTTCGCGTTTATCGTGTAACTGCTTCGTTAAGTCACTGAATTTCTCCCAGATCTCTTCTCTGATTTCACGATCAACAGGCCCAATTTCTTCTCTCCAAATACGGTGTAGGGTTTGAAGTTCTCTAAAGGCTTTGATTACATCATCTTCCTGAAGTAATTCTTCAGCACGTGTGATGATCTTTTGTTTTTGATCTAAATTGTATTTAAAATCTAAATCTCTTGATTCTCTATCTAGGTGTAATTGATCGTAGAAACGCTCAATGTGGAAATGATAGTTATTCCAAACGTGATTGTATTTATCTTTTGGAATAGCTCCTGCATTTTTCCACTCATCTCTTAAATCACCTAATAATTTAAGAGCATCTGTTTTATTTTCACTCGTATCAACAAGATCTTTAATGCGATCAATAATGTTGAGACGCTTGTTTAAATTTGTCGTTAAGTTGTTTTGCAATTCCTTATAATACGCATTTTTCTTCGCTTTAAAGTCATTGTAAAACGCATCAAAAGTAGCTTTTAAAGGGAGGTTGTATTCAAAATCACTTGCATTTGCATCGGGATTTTCCTCTAAGAAAGCTTCTTTTTTCTCTTCTATTAAATCACTGTATTGTCTGTAGAATTCTTTCTTAATGTCTTCTACAAGATCTTTAATGGTTGTGATTTTATAGCCTTGAGTAAGCTTTTGTAACTCAGCGGTGAGTTGTTCCATATCAAGCTTTTCGTAGTCAAGGACGGTGATGTCATTTTTCTCATGTACATCATTGTCTTCGCCTTCTTCGGCATTTGATGCAGTAATGGAATCTAGAGCTTTCTCTCTTTCAGCAAGATGTGCAGAATTTGGCGTATTTGATTCCGGATTTTGTCCATCTGCTAGCTCGTGCAGGTTTTCATTCTTTTGTTCTAACATAGGTATAAAAATCTTATAATTAACAACAATAATCCTCGTTTAGGATATTTCTAATATTCTCAAATTTAATAAAAAATATCTAATGTAAGCGGAATTATTACGATTAATACGCAATAAATAATCTTGTTTTGGCGAATTTAATCTTGTTCAAATCGCTTAGACCATATTTTATACGCTTTTTCTGCCTGTAGAACTAACATTTCATGCCCATTTTTAGTGGTTGCTTGCTGTTCTGCCGCCAAACGCAAGAAAGTGGTTTGCGCCGGATTGTAAATCAGGTCATAAACCAGATGCTGATTGGTCAAGTATTGGTATGGGATATTGGGTTTTGCCTTTACATCAGGGAAAGTCCCCAGTGGAGTTGTATTAATTATAACCGTGTATTGTGTCATGATTGCTTGGGTCAATTCTTCATAGGTCAATTCCGTATCTTGTTTGGTACGGCTGACAAACTTATACGCAATTCCCAATTTAGCTAAGGCGTATTCAATAGCCTTACTAGCACCACCAGTTCCTAGAATTAAGGCATGGGTATGTTGTTTTTTTAATAAGGGTTTTAATGAATGGTAAAAGCCATACCAATCTGTATTATATCCCTTGAGCTTGTTTTTTCTGGTAATGCGAATTGTGTTCACCGCACCAATAGCTGCCGCTTTTTTAGATAAGCTATCTAAATAGGGGATAATAGCCTGTTTATAAGGGATGGTGACATTGAGTCCCTTCAGGTTGTCAAAACGCTCTAAAATGTCGCTAAATTCGCTGATTTTAGCAAGATCAAAGTTGCTGTACTGACTATCTGTGAGTTGAAGTTGTTTGAATTTCTCGGTAAAATATTCTTGAGAAAAGGAGTAAGCGATGTCTTTCCCAATTAAACCGTATTGTTTCTTAATCATAGCATAAGGTATTAAAATGAAACAGCTATTCACGCAAATGAATAGCTATTTTCTTATGGGGTGTAATCTTTAATGGCTTGTTGTAAGAGGGGATTCTCCCATTGTGCAGGGAATAAAGTTTCAATGATCGATACTTTGTCAAAATCCGCAGCAAACCCTTTTTCTAACCAGGTTAGTGCTTCCTCATTTTGGTGCGTGGCGAAATAATAGACTGCTAGGCGATAGTAAATTTCCACAGCATGCGGATGAGTTTCTTCAATTTGCAGCAGTTTATCAATGGCGCTTTCATACTCTTCTAAAAGATAGAGGATATCTGCCCAATCCATCCAGTAATCGAGGATGTATTCTCCAAGTTCAGTAGCCTTGCGGTACCCAACTTCTGCTTCTTTGAATTGCAGTAAATTGCGATTCAATACCGCATATCGAATCCAATAGCGCTCGTTTAACTCATCAATATTAATAGCCTTTTGCAAGGTTACTAATGCTTTGTCAAATTGATTCTCTTTGATATAAATATCCGTTAAAGCAATCCATCCTTTGTCTAACATTGGATCTTCATGCACGGTTTTCTTGTAATATTGAATCGCTAAAGGGAAGTTGTTTAAGGCTTCATAACAGATTCCAATACGCAATAATACATAAGACGAAGGAGCATCTAGCTCTAGCGTAATCATGTAGTTATCAATAGCCTCTTGGTATTGCTGTAGCTTTTCAAGTGATTTTCCCTTTTCTAAGTAAGCACCTAAGAATTGTTCGTCAATCAGTGTTGCATAGCTGAACGCCCAAACGGCTTTGTCGTAATTCTTTTGTGCATAGTATTGTCTTCCAAGTTGATGCCATGCAATCTCACTATAGGGATTCTTATCAATAAAAGAATTCAAATAAGTGATTGCTGCTT
The DNA here is from genome assembly GCF_001549985.1 of Myroides odoratus. Lineage (GTDB taxonomy): Bacteria > Bacteroidota > Bacteroidia > Flavobacteriales > Flavobacteriaceae > Flavobacterium > Flavobacterium odoratum_A. The sequence goes on from NZ_LROZ01000004.1 coordinate 208,043, forward strand.
CGTTTTCATTTAAGAAATCAAAACAGTAGATGATGTTATACAACGTTGATTGATCCTCATCGTCATTTTCTAAACAAAGGATAAAACTTTGTTTGGCCTTTTCAATTTCGTCAATAAACAAGTATTCCATACCCAAAAGGGAATAGATATCTGCTAAGTCTTCCGTAATGGTTAAGGCTTTCTCTAGGGCTTTAATCGCTTCGAGGTGGTTTCCTTTTTTAGAGTAAATACTCGCTCTATGGATGTAAACCTCGTCGTTTTGTGGCTCTACTTGTTCTATTTCATCTAGCAGGCGATCTGCTGCTTCTAATTTATTTTGAAAAATTAATATTTCTACTTCAACGAGTTTTAAACCGATAGAAGTAGGGTGTTGGTCCAAAGCTAATTTTAATGCTTTCTTGGCCAAGTTGATTTTACCTGAATCCAGGTAATGAAGTATGATATTCTCAAATTCTTCAGAATCAAAAAACAAAATCTTATTCGTTTTGAGCATTGACTCAAAACGAGCAAGTGATAAGTTGTTTTCTTCTTCTTCGTTTTTATTGAAATCCATTGCTTTTTATTAGTGCGTTAGTGAAAAAGGTTATAAGCCTAACTCTTCTTGAACTTCATTTAAAGCCTCTATAATCATTGCACAACCCGCTGCAATTTCCTCTTCACTAACTGTTAGTGGAGGGGTGATGCGAATTGCTTTTCCTTCGAATAGAAGCCAAAACAAAATTAAACCTTTTTCTTGACATTTTAAGATAACGCGGTTAGTAATATCACTACTAAGCGTCATAGGAGCAATCATTAATCCTCTTCCTCTGATCTCTGTAATCAAAGGGTGGACAAGTAATTGTCTGAATAGTTTTTCTTTTTCTAAGGCTTGTTGCATGAGATCTGTTTCTACCAGCTCTTTGAGCGTAGCTAAACTTGCAGCAGCAATAACGGGATGTCCTCCAAAGGTCGTAATATGCCCAAATTTAGGATTATCATATAACAAATCCATGTGAGCATCACTAGCGGTGAACGCACCACAAGGCATTCCACCTGCCATTCCTTTTCCCATTACGATAACATCTGGAACAACGTCGTAGTTTTGGAAGCCAAATAGGGTTCCTGTACGCCCAAATCCCGGTTGAATCTCATCGACAATCATCAATGCACCCACCTCGTCACAGCGTTTTCTTACTTTGGTTAAAAAGCCATCAAAAGGCTCTACAAATCCCGCTCCTCCTTGAATGGTTTCTAAGATAATCCCCGCCGTACGTGTTGTGATTTTTTCTAAATCTTCTACACTGTTAAAGTGGATAAAATCTACATCTGGAAGTAGGGGACGGAACGCGCGCTTGCGGTCTTCAAATCCCATAACACTCATGGAACCCATCGTATTTCCATGATAAGCATTGAAGCAAGAAATCAACTGACTTCTTCCTGTAACGCGTTTAGCTAATTTTAAAGCTCCTTCTGTTGCTTCAGTCCCTGAATTGACTAAATAGGTCTTATTTAATGGAGCAGGGATATTTTCGGCTAAAATCTTACAGAATTCCACTGCAGGGTCTTGGATATACTCTCCATATACCATCACGTGTGAATACTTGTCTAGCTGATCTTTAATCGCGTTGTTTACCTTCGGGTGTTGATGCCCTAGGGTACAAGCAGAAACTCCCGCTACGAAGTCTAAATATGCTTTTCCGTTTTTGTCGTATATATAAGAGCCTTTTGCGTGGGAAATCTCCATTGCTAAAGGATTGGGTGAAGTCTGTGCTTGGTATTTAAAAAAATCTTCTTTCATTTTATTTAGAGGTTTTTTTCTCTTTTGTCTGTTGAGGCTCCGCCTCTGGATTTAAAGTTTCCTTTTGAATCTCTATCGGTTCTTCTGCCTCTTTTTGTTTTTGTTCTCGTTCTTCTTTCTTATCGGCTTCTTCTTGAATTTCTTCGTCGCTGAAAATCTCCGCTAAGGAATTGATTTTTTCATCCCCCCGCCAGAGGAAATCTTTTAGAAACCTTGCATTTTGGGGTAACATCTCATCGGGATAGAGCTCACTTTCAGGTGAAACAAATAGGGTGACCGTACTAATTTCATTTTCACTGAAGCCTACGTTGATGTGGCTACAAATCCCTTTATCTATACCGATAAATTCATTTTTCTCATTGTACGCATAGTAAATCATCTCCGCATTTTTAACCAAGTCTAATTCACTAAGCTTATTATCTCTAAATTTACCGTAGAGATTGACTCCCTTGACTTGATTATATCCCGTACCAATGGTGTCCTTTTCAATGATAAACGCATTGTTGAGTACTTTAATGGAATCCATTTGGTTCGTCTGTAAATTGTTGATTAAATGCATGACTTCACCTGTAACTTGGCTATCGCCATTCCACAAAACAGGACGTCCAATTAGCTGGGTTAACCCCAATCGCTCACTTGAATGAATTGAATCGGCTTTTCCACTCATGCTATCTCGAAAGATTCGAGCATCGTGATACCCGCGGATAATTCGATCTTTCTCTGGTCCTGTCAATACAATACGCTTGGCGTGAAACCAAACCGAATCTCCTTCTTCTGTCAGCATACTAACCAACGCTTTTTGCGTGACAAACATGGAGTCTTTTAACTTGTAAAGCTCCGCATAATGCCCGGTTATTCTTGATTTATTGATGGTATCAGTAATGCGAACATGATTAGTCGCAGAAGCAAATTCATTGAGCTTGTTATAGTAGATAGAATCGCCTTCTATTTTCCGTTGATTATACCAGATATGCGAGTTTTTGACCATTTTTCCTAAGTCGTGTTTGACGTCGTAATAGCCATTTTCTGTATAGATGTAGTCATCTTTATTTGTAATGGTCGATGGACCAAATACATACGCATGCTCTGGAACTTCATAGAAGTCCAAGTGATTGGATTTGACAATTGTTCCTTGTGTGGTTGTAATCGTAACTGCCGTAAAGAATTGGAATTTCTTTTCGGACATCAAGTATTTTCCTGATTTACTTTTTAAGATGTTGCCTTTGTTTACAATCGTTCCTGGCGTATTATAGTAAATCAAGTTCTCATTGCGGTTGAAGCGCAACGTATCTGTTTCTAATGTTGAATCGGGAGAACGTACAATTACATTTCCTTCTGCATAAGCAAATCCATTAATCGCATTGTATTCTGCATATTTACTATCCAGAAATAAGGTATCTCCTTGATTCATTCTTACATCACCCAAAAGTTTGATGTAATTCTCTTTCTCAAAGTAATAGGCTTTGTTGCAATTGAGTATAATTCCGTTGTGTTCTGCCGTGATATTTCCCCTGAGTAAGGTCGCATCAGGCAATTCCGCTTGATTTCGATCTGATAAATCCGCATGGTGAATGATAATCTTGTTTTTATCTTGGCTAAAACTAGGAATGCTAATTAACGTGAATAGGATAAAGAAGTATAATGTTCTCAAGTCTATATTTTTTTCAAATTTAAACAAAATATGCGAAGTTCAATTTGACTTAAGAATAAATTATAGGAATATCAATGGGAGAGGGGGCGACAGGGGGAGGTGGTGAGGGGGTGAGCAAAGGTGAGGCGGTGAGAAGGTGAGGGGGTGAGCAAAGTAAATGTTCGATTAAAACAGAGTTCTTTCTTTAGTTGATAAAACCCACGATTTCACAAAGCACGAATCTCACCAATCTCACCACCTCACCAATCAATTGAAGAGGCGTTGAGGGGTGAGGCGATGAGCAAAGTAAATGTTCGATTAAAACAGAGTTCTTTTTTTTAGTTGATAAAATCCACGATTTCACAAAGAGCAAACCTCACAAAGCACAGCTCTCACCATCTCACCATCTCACCATCTCACCACCTCACCACCTCACCAATCTCACCAATCAATTGAAGAGGCGGTGAGGGGGCGAGGCGATGAGCAAAGTAAATGTTCGATTAAAACAGAGTTCTTTCTTTAGTCAATAAAACCCACGATTTCACAAAGAGCAAACCTCACAAAGCACAGCTCTTACCATCTCACCACCTCACCCATCTCACCCTCTCACCACCTCTTCGCCTCACCTTTTTTTGGTATAGAATTTGTACGTACTCACAATAGCATCCTATGCATGGGTTACTCCAAAAAAGTGATAGGCTATTTCTTAACAGCGCTATCAAAAGATAAACCGTTTATATTTTAAACGCAAAGAATCCCCCTCATTTATGGGGCTGTCAATAAGGGTTTAAGGAGGCAAGTACAAGAGAAAAAATCGAACAAAGAATAAGAGAAGAGAAAGACTGCAGGCTTCCGCTTCGTTTTTTGTATGCGCTATTGTTGCCTTTGGTTAATGCCCATAAAGAAAGCGACTGTACACCTAAATCAACTTCTATACTAGGAAGGAAGTTGATGTGTATACTTATTTTTTATTCCGTTGAATCGTGGTAAAAGTACATCATGGAGTAGTTGCCGGTGATGGGGAGATCTTGTGTATTGACTAACTGTAAATTATTAATTATGATGAAAAACGAAGAAAGACAGGCATATAGGGCAGCCGTATTTTTTGATGGTACGGGAAACAATAAAGTAAATGCCCGAAGAGACCCAGATAAATTTGGTGTAATAACGAACATTACTCGTTTATTTGAGGCCTGTGTAGTCTCAGATAAACTATATGTGGAAGGTGTTGGCACATTGGATAATGAGGATGATTCTCAATGGGCGAAAGCAACGGGAAACAATCCTATTGGTTATTCGGGGTATGGGTATGATGATAAATTGAGCAAGGGACTCAACTTTTTAGCAACCTTTCGACAAACCGTACCCAATGAAGAGGTTCATCTCCTTGTATATGGCTTTAGTAGAGGAGCGGCCTTAGCTCGGGATTTCGCCAAAAGAGCCTTAGCTTATTCAAATGTTAGGATTCAATTCTTAGGTATTTATGATACCGTAGTTTCGCTCTTGCGATTAACAACTCCTGAGATTCACTTTACCAATCAGGATATGGAAAGAATTGATCAGATTTTGCATTTAACTGCCATTAATGAAGCGCGAAATTATTTTCCTCTAACCAGTATTCAACAACGGAATGGAGCACAAGGATTACTTGCGATTGAAAACTATTACACACCCAAAGTAAAAGAGGTTTTTGTGCCTGGGGCTCATGCAGATGTAGGTGGAGGATATGCAGAAGGAGCAGAAAATGTGCTCTTGCGCAAGGGAGCAGCTTCCTCTGATACCCTAGGAGATGAGCTAACGATAATTAGAAGTACAGTAGTGGATTTTTTTAGTTGTTCTTCTTCACAAGCGATTTGGAGTAATCTTTTAAATGAATCTGTCGTATTGGAACCCGTTTCTGGTGGATATAATTTGGAATCAAAACGAAACAACGTGAAAGTAGATCTACCTGTGGTGTATTTTGAAGTCATGACTGCTTATTCTAACTTCTCCTTACAGCAGGATGCTTTTGAGGTTACTTCTACTGTTACAATTGCGGATTTGCAAGTATTGAAAGATAGTTTATATACTTACTTACAGACGAATGTTCCACTAAAAGGGGCTTGTTTTGCCTATGCAAATTATGCTGCATTTACCCATATTTCTTCTAATTATGGAGTTCTCAACCAGATAGACGTACAGTTTAATCAAGAGGTGAATACATTTAGTCCAGCGCTCTTATTTCAGGAAATTGACACAATAAGAACGGCTTGTTCTTCAGCGGATTTAGAACAACTTAATGAGGGGATGGTCTATCAATCTTTTAGTTTAGCACCATGGGATATCAATGCACCGAATAACAAAGAATGGCATCGCAAAGTGATTTATGGATAGGAAATCGAGAGGAAGGTAAGGTATCATCGAACCAATGGCGAAGGTGTTCTTTTTCTATTGTCATATAAGAAAAAAGTCCCACTTCTCAAGAAGTGGGACTTTTATTATTTTACAATGGTTTGTTTTCTATCCGGACCAACAGAAACAACTTTTACTGGAACATCAAGGTAATTTTCAATGAATTGAATATACGCTTTTAATTCAGTAGGAAGTTGATCATAGGATGTCATTCCTGTTAAATCTGCATTCCAACCTTTGATTTCTTCGTAGATTGGCTCTACGTTTTCAGGTTCGATATTGTATGGAAGATAGTTGATTGTCTCTCCTTTGTACGTGTACTTGGTACAAACTTTCAATGTTTCGAATCCAGATAAAACGTCTGCTTTCATCATGTAAAGTTCAGTAACACCGTTCACTTCAACTGCATATTTTAATGCAACTAAATCCAACCATCCACATCTTCTTGCACGACCTGTAACCGATCCAAATTCTCTACCAACTGAAGCCATTGTAGCTCCAACTTCGTCATGAAGTTCTGTAGGGAATGGTCCACTTCCAACACGTGTAGTATACGCTTTAAAAATACCAAATACTTCTTGTACGCGGTTTGGCGCAATTCCTAAACCTGTACAAGCACCAGCTGCTGTAGTATTTGAAGAAGTTACAAAAGGATAGGTTCCAAAGTCAATATCTAATAATGACCCTTGAGCTCCTTCTGCTAAGATTGTTTTTCCTTCTTTCAATGCGCGGTTTAAATACTCCTCGCTATCAATGAAAGTTAACTTTTGTAATTCTTTAACTGCTTGGAAGAATTCTTCTTCTAATTCAGGTAAATTATATTGCATATCCACATCGTGGAATTGAATCATAGATTCATGTTTGTCTGCTAATGTGCGATATCTTTGTTCGAAATCCTCTAATTCAATATCACCAACACGAAGACCGTTTCTACCCGTTTTATCCATATAAGTAGGACCGATTCCTTTTAATGTAGAACCGATTTTTGCTTTTCCTTTTGCAGCTTCAGAAGCAGCATCAAGTAAACGGTGCGTAGGAAGAATTAAGTGCGCTTTTCTAGAGATCAATAAACGATTAACAAAGTCAATTTTGAATTGCTCTAAACCTTCAATTTCTTTCATGAAAACAACAGGGTCAATTACTACACCGTTTCCGATGATGTTGATTGAATCTTTATGAAAAATACCAGAAGGAATTGTACGAAGAACGTGTTTAATTCCGTCAAATTCTAAGGTGTGTCCTGCGTTTGGTCCACCTTGAAAGCGTGCAATAATGTCGTATTTTGAAGTAAGGACATCCACAATTTTCCCCTTACCTTCATCACCCCACTGCAAGCCAAGTAGTAAATCTACTGCCATTCTTTTGTGTTGTTAAAGTTTTAAATTAGTTGTGTTAGGATTCAGACTCTTCTTCATTCGTTTTTCTATTGCCATAGAAATACAACGAGTGATTGTGAATCTCAATATTAAAAATATCTTCTATTGTTTTTTTAATGGTTTGAATACGAGGATCGCAAAATTCAATCACTTCTCCTGTATCAGTTAAAATGATGTGATCGTGCTGTTTGTCAAAATATGACTTCTCGTAATGTGCCTGATTTTGTCCAAATTGATGTCTTCGAACTAAACCACACTCTAATAAAATTTCAATAGTATTGTACAGCGTAGCTCTACTTACTCGATAGTTTTTATTCTTCATTTTGATGTACAAAGACTCGATATCAAAATGCTCTTCACTATCGTAAATTTCTTGTAAAATAGCGTATCGTTCAGGCGTTTTTCGATGACCTCTTTCTTCTAAAAATTTCGTAAAAACGTTTTTTACTATTTCTTGATTATTCTCGCTTCCCATAACTAAATACTAAAATGCAAATATAGTTGTATTTTCTCTTGTGAGAAAATTAATTGATTGATTATCTTTTTTTAAATTAAAGACAGGCGTAATGGCTGTGCTTAATTGGTGTTCACTCGAGTTACTTTATCCACGCCCTCGATTTTCTTAATATTGGCGATCATTTTCTTCAAAATATCATTGTTTGGAACGATGACGGTGATGGATCCTTTAAATAACCCTGCATTTTCACTCAAGGCAATACTTCTAATATTTACGGCTTTACTCTCCATAATAATCTTGGTGATTTCCGTGGTTAAACCGGCAGAGTCTAGTCCTGTAATATTAATCGTTGCCTCAAAGTTCAACGAAGTAGAAGAAGCAACCCAATGCGCCTGCATGATGCGGTACGCGTAGTTTGAACGCATACTCAGTGCATTAGGACAGTCAGTCTTGTGTACTTTTATTCCTTCGTTAATTGTTACAAATCCAAAAACATCATCTCCAGGTATCGGATTACAACAAGTGGCTAATTTGTAATCTAACTTTTCTTTGTCTTTTCCGAAAACGAGTAAATCTAATGCTTTTTTATCTTCTGATTCCTGAATTACTGGAGTAGAAGGAGTTCGCTTGATGCTTTTCTTGAAAAAGTTGAACAACGTATTGTTGCGTTTCGATGCGTATTCTTTCAATTGAGCATTATCAATTAAACCAGCACCAACGCGATAAAACAAATCTTGACTGGTTTTGAGTTTGAAATGGTTGACCATTTCATTGACTGTTGTTTCGTCTAGATTGATTTTTAAATGTTTCAGTTTACGTTGCAATTGCTCTTTTCCTTCATCGGCAATCTTCTTCGTATTCTCGTTTAATGAACTCTTGATTTTATTTCGAGCTCTACTGGTTGTAACATAGTCTAACCAGTTGACATTCGGTTTTTTATTTTCGGATGTGATAATTTCTACTTGATCTCCACTAGACAAGATGTGATTTAAGGGTACCAATCGTCCGTTTACACGAGTTCCTCTTGTTTTTAAACCAATCTCCGAGTGAATAGCAAAGGCAAAGTCGAGGGCAGTAGCTCCTTTGGGAAGGGATTTAATCTCTCCTTTAGGTGTAAAGACGTAAATTTCTTTTGCATAAAGACTTAGCTTGAAGTCTTCTACGAAATCAACGGCATTTGTTTCTGCATTTTCAAGTGCTTCCTTCAATTGATTCAACCAAAGGTCTAAGCTATTTTCTTCTGTAACGCCTTGTTTGTATTTGTAATGCGCAGCATACCCTTGCTCAGCAATTTCATCCATGCGTTCGCTTCGGATTTGTATTTCAACCCAGCGTCCTTTAGGTCCCATTACGGTGATGTGTAAGGCTTCATATCCCGTAGATTTAGGAGAGGAAATCCAATCTCTTAATCGACTCGGGCTAGGGCGGAAGTGGTCCGTTACAATCGAATAAATCTTCCAAGCGATGAACTTCTCTTCGTGTGGGGTAGACTTATAAATAATGCGCAAGGCAAATTTGTCGTATACTTCATCAAAGGTTACATTCTGTGCCTTCATTTTGCGTCGAATCGAATAAATCGATTTTGGACGACCCTTCATTGAATATTGGATATGCTCTTCATCTAGGGATTGTTTCAAAATGTCTGAAACGGATTTGATATAAGCTTCTTGCTCTTCTTTCGTTTCTTTCATTTTGAGGACAATGTCTTTATACACTTCTGGTTCCGTGTATTTCAGACCGAGGTCCTCTAGTTTGGTTTTGATGTTGAACAAACCTAAACGATGGGCAAGTGGAGCATAGATATACAAGGTTTCTGAAGCTATTTTAGCTTGCTTGTAATCCACCATGCTTTCCATGGTTTGCATGTTGTGCAAACGGTCGGCAATTTTAATCAGAATTACGCGAACGTCATCATTTAGCGTAAGTAACATTTTGCGGTAGTTCTCCGCTTGCATCGAAATGTGAGAATCGGGCTCTAATAGGGCCATCTTCGTTAATCCTTCAACAATCTGCGCTATTTTGGGATTGAACCACTCTTCAATTTGCTTTACGGTGATATCCGTATCCTCAACTACGTCGTGCATTAAAGCTGCCGCAATGGAGGTTGCACCTAATCCAATTTCAGAAGCGACAATTTTTGCAACGGCAATGGGGTGAAAAATATAAGCTTCTCCCGATTTTCTGCGTTGATCTTTATGGGCATCAACGGCAACGTCAAACGCCTTTCTAATTAATTTTTTATCTGCATCAGATAAAGTTTGGTAACTGATTTTCAGTAACTCTTTATATTCTTTTGCTATTGCCTTATTTTCTAATTCAATTTCTGCTTCTGTCATACTACTATTGATCGATAAAGATATACTAAATGTAAGAAAAAAAGCCTGTATATGCAAGTAGGGGTGTATCGCAATACACCCCTACTGTTGTTTTTTTTCTGTGGCTACTAAAATTGCCAATTTATCTTTTTTACTTTAGAATACAAAGAATACCCCGCCGTTGATTTGAACGTTACTTCCAGGTCCTCCACTCAAGTTCTTTTTACCTAGAACTTCTAAGTTTAACCCAAAGCGATTGATGAATAAATCACGGTTGTATTGTCCAACGCTAAATAATCCAGTATCTGATAACCAGATATTCACACCTCCACCGAAGTTAAACATCGCTTTGTCATCTTTGTTGAATTTGGTATAGCCTAATCCTGTTTCAATATAAGGATCAACAATTGGAATATTGAATAAACCTCCCAAGCTATAAATCATGGTCGCGTCTACTGCAAAAACGTTAAATTTATCATGCGCCACTCTACCGTTCACTAAATCTTCCGCTTTGACTTCACTCGATAATACACCTAGTTTAAAGCTAACATTTTTACCTGCGTAATATTCTACGGATAATTTCGGTAAAGAAGCTGCCTTTAATTCGTCAAAATTTGTGGGATCATCCCAATCAAAATTATTGTTCAGCATACTCATTTGAAGATTTACTTTCCACGGATAATTATAGTGCAAGCGTTCTTCGTAGTTGTATTTAGGCTTAAATTGAGCCATTGCTGCAGTGGTAAAAGAAAGAAGTATAGTAAGGGTGAATAAATTAAAGAATCTGTTGCTTCTTTTCATAGCGCTTTGTCTGTTTAAGTTTTTTGTTAAGGAAAAATTAATAAAAATCAAATATAAATAAAATATGCAAGCTGTAACGCGAGATTAACATTTTAATTATTCTAATCAAACGTCAGTCAGCGCGTATTATTGTTGAATATATTGTGATTTTTTTCCTATTTTATTAGGGTTGAAATCATTAGACTTAGGTGGATTTATTCCTGTTATTTAAAATCGCGTTGTCTTTTGGCTTCAAATAACAAGATAGAGGCTGCAACAGAGACATTCATGGAATCAATGGTACCACTCATGGGAATGATGATATTCTGTGTACTGCTTGCTCGCCATGGTTCTGTTAATCCAGTTGCTTCCGTTCCAACCACAAAAGCAGTAGGTGTGGTATAGTCTTGGGTGTGGTAGCTGCAAGAGTTTTGTAAGGTAGCTGCATAGGTGTGAATGCCACGAGCTTTTAGAAAGGCAATAGCTTCTTCTGTGGTCGCCACGGCAATTTGATTGGTAAATAAACAACCAACACTCGAGCGAATAATATTGGGGTTGTATAAATCTGTTCGTGGGTTAGCAATAATCACAGCATCGATATTAGCGGCATCGGCAGTACGCAGCATCGCGCCAATATTTCCTGGTTTTTCTGTCGCTTCCGCAACGAGAATAAGTGGGTTTTCAGGTAATTGCAATTGATCTAAAGCATGTGTTTTTGGCTGTGCTAACGCCAATACGCCTTCTGTAGAATCGCGATACGCTAATTTTTGATAGACGTCTTTGGAAATTTCAATACACGTTGTCTGTGCTCCAATAAAAGGTTGCACTTGTTCAAAAGGCAAGATATCAGGGCAAAATAACAAGGTGTTCAATTGATAGGAACCTGCTTGTGCAAGCTCGAGCTCGCGTAGGCCTTCAATGATAAATAAACCTTCTTTTTTGCGTGCTCTTGCTTTATCTTGTAGTTGAAGAATCGTCTTTATTAAGGGATTTTGTGTACTTTCTATTTTTTTTGTAATCATAGTTTAGAAACCTTTTGCCTTGATTTTGAGGTACATATTAATCGTTTCAATAGATAGATTTTGAGGAGTTGTCAGAATACTTTGTATTCCGTATTTCGTCAATTCATTGGCGATTAAACGCTTTTCAAAGTTAAATTTTTCTGCAATAATTTTGTCTATTATTTCATCTGTATTTTTAGCGTTCTTTTCTGTGAGGGCTTTAAGCTCTGTATTCTCGAAAAAGATTACGACTACCAAATGGCTTTTAGCTAAGGCACGCAAATAAGGCAATTGTCGATGTAAGCTAGAAAGTGATTCAAAATTAGTATAAAGCAACAATAAACTGCGATGCGTAATGGATTGTTTGACAGCACTATATAGGTGCCCAAAATCACTCTCACTAAAATCAGTTTGCAAGTTGTATAGATTGGTGATGATTTGTTGTAAATGCGTTCGCTTGTTGGAAGCGGCAACTCTATTTTCTACCTTTTTTGAAAACGAAAGCATCCCAACGCGATCGTTTTTTTTCAACACGACATTCGCAATAGCAAGTGTAGAATTGATGGCGTAGTTGAGTAAGCTCATTCCTTCAAAAGGCATTTGCATTAAGCGACCTTTATCAATAATTGCATAGACCGTTTCTGTATTTTCATCGAGAAACTGATTGACCATTAAATCGTTTTTCTTGGCCGTTGCTTTCCAGTTAATAGTTCGAATATCATCCCCTGAAACATATTCTTTGATTTGCTCAAATTCTGTAGTGTTTCCAATTTTGCGTAGTTTTTTTAACCCAAAGGCATACTTGTTCTTGGCAAAAGCAATTAAATCGTATTTTCTCATTTGAATAAAAGAGGGATAACACGGTAGCATTTGACCTGCTGAAAAAATATAGCGCTTGGAGACCAACTGTAGGGGAGAACGCGCGTATATGTTGAGTTTGCCAAAGTGATATTCCCCTCTAAACTTAGGTGATAAGTTATAGGTTAAGCGTTTGGTTTGCCCAGGTTGTAATTGTTCTTCAAGGAGAAAGTCGCGTTCTTGAAATTGGAACGGAATCTCGTCAATGATTGCGCAGTGAATTGTAAAAGAATAGTGATTCGATACTTGGATGTCAATGGGATTTTCGTCTCCATTGGATAATTTCTCGGGTAAAAAACGTTGAGCAATTACCTTGTTTTTTCCTTGAAATAGAACCATATAATCGGTTAAAAGAAGAATAAACCCCACGGCTACAAGTCCCCATGTTATGAAATATAAAACAGGGAATAGAAAAGATAGGATAAACAGGACAAAGATGATACCGAATCCGTAGTAAACACGTGGAAGTAAAAAAAGATGTTTCATTATAGGCTTCTTTTATCTTGGAATATCGATGGTTTCTACAATTTGTTGAATGATATCTTTGGCTGTAACTCCTTCCATTTCGCGTTCTGGTGCTACAATCACGCGGTGTGTTAAAACAGGATAGGCTGCTTCTTTAATGTCCTCTGGTGTAACAAAATCGCGATTGTTCAAAGCGGCATAACCTTTTGCTGCATTTAGAATAGCAATAGAGGCACGTGGAGAAGCACCTAGGTATAACATCGGATTTGTACGCGTTTGGTGAACAATTTTAGCGATGTATTCCATTACTTTTTCCTCTACAACAATTTGTTTGACTAGCTGTTGAAAAGCGATAATTTCTTCTGGTGATACAACCTTCTCAATTTGGGTTACTTTTTGATGACCTAAAAAGGCGTGTTCTTTAACTAAAATATTGATTTCTTCCTCCAAATTTGGATATTCTACTTCAATTTTGAATAAGAAACGATCCAATTGTGCCTCTGGCAAACGATAGGTTCCCTCTTGTTCAATTGGATTTTGTGTTGCAATCACTAAGAAAGGTTGATCCATTTTAAACTGAAGGTTATCAATGGTAATTTGTCTTTCTTCCATCACTTCAAATAAAGCCGCTTGTGTTTTAGCCGGTGCGCGATTGATTTCGTCAATCAGAACTAAATTGGCAAATATAGGTCCCTTCTTGAAGTCAAAGGCAGAGGTTTGCATATTGAATACCGATGTTCCCAAAATATCAGAAGGCATCAAATCCGGAGTGAATTGAATGCGACTATAGGTCGTATCGATGGTTTGAGCTAAAACCTTTGCTGTTAATGTTTTGGCTACACCTGGTACTCCTTCTAAAAGAATGTGCCCATTAGCTAGTAGCGCTACAAGTAAACGGTCAATCGTTTTGTGTTGTCCAACGATGACTTTGCTTATTTCGCGTTTGATGGCTGTGACTTTTTCCGTCAATGGCCCTAAATCTAAACGCGATTCAAATGCTAAATTGTCCGGTTGTGGTGTGATAGGTTCTGTTGTATGTTCCATAGTATGCTAGTCTAATATTTTTTTTGTTGCTTGATGTAATCGAACTAGATCTTCTTGTGTTGCCAAAAAGCTAGTCTGTTTGAATTCATTGACTAGGTTGACAAAAGCAAGGATATCTGCTCTGTTTTTGTTGGTTTTCAATTGATAATGATGCACAAATTTTTCATCCAATATCGTGGTATCAATATAATATATTCGCCTGATTTTCTCTAAGGAGTAAATGATGCTTTTCTGTATTAAATCATTGTAATCTTTGGATTGAATATACAAGTTTGAAACGGTTTTGGTAAATTCTACGGTCGTGTTTTTAACCGGAGAAATAATAGGGATAATACGCTGTCTTCGCTTGGCTGTAAACAAGGTAAAGACAAGTAGCCCCAACAAGAAGAAATACCACGCCCATTTTAAGGCGACATTGCCAAAGATAAAGCGCAACAAAGAGCTGCTTTCTTCGGGTGTGCCTAAGGATTTGACATAAAGATAATGATTTTGACTTTCAGGTAAATAAGAGAATACACTTTCAACATATAAGTGGTTATTACTTTCTAGTAAATAGAAATTGGTAAAGATAATGGGAGAGGTCCCTAAAATTAATTGACCTTTTCCTTGTTTTACCCGTACTAAATCTACTTGTTTCGTTGCTCCATTAACTGTTTTGTATCCTAAAACGTCAACATTGCTCTTTGTGCTGTCTAGAATTTGTAAATTGACATTATAGTAGTCATTTTTGATTCGAAACTTTTGCTTCGTTAGGTGCTCATTCGTAAGTTCTAAAACAGTATTCGGTTCCGTGTTATTTATGTCATTGTATGCTGCTTCTTCTTTAGAAAGTCCAAAGGCTTCTAAAAAGGCGATATTAGGGTTGGTATAGAGAACAAGTGCTGTATTTCCTGCTTCTATATACGCTTTGAGATAATCTGCTGTATATTGATCTAAATCAATCCCCTCGGAGCCAATGACAATTAATGTACTAGGTGAAAGCGTGTCATAGTCCTCATATTCTAAAAACTCGTAAATAGAAGAGTGAAAACGCGTCAAAAAATCGGTTTGTAGTAAGGCATCAATTTCTTGATCAAGAATGTATAAACCATAGGGGTTTTTGTCCGTATTGTTAAAGGATTCATTCCAATTAACTGGCTTCTGCTTTCCACTTTCATAAATGAAAACAAAGGTGACTAAAACCAATAGGGCAATGCCAAACTTTTTTAAAGAGCTGCTCATCGTTACTTGGTTTTAAGTTTGATATCGAAAGAGTTTTTCGCTTTGACGAAATCTTCCGATGTTAGTTCATATTCTCCGTACCAGATGTTGTTATAGAGATAGGAGAGGTAAGTGAATTCTTCTCGCTCCCTTTCTTCCTTTAGTTCATAACTATAATCCGCATTGGTCTTTTCAGGGGCCCAGGTGATTTTTCCTTGTTCTTGTAAACGCTGTAATAACCAAAGGTAATACAAGCGAATAGCCAAACGGTATTGTTGTTGTTCCAAGGCATCCGCAACCAAAAGCTCAAAATTAGTCGTTTTGAAGTCTTCAGTTGTTATATGCTCCAAGGCACTGATTTTTTTTCCTTTCTTTTTGATAATCCAATAGATATCTTTTTGGATAAACGCTTTCACCAAGTAATAGACTACAAGTCCAAATATAAGAAAGCCTAGCCCACGTAAAATGACTACATAATAGTGATTGTTGAGTTCTGTTCCAACCTTTTGAACGAAATTGCGGTAATACCAAGCTCGAATGGCTTGTTTGATTCGCTGAAATAAGCCTTCTTTTTTCTCTACTTTTACATAGGTGAATTCTTGTTTTCCCTTGTATTTATCTTTGTATTTCGTACTGAATTTCTTGTTGTAGACTTCGCTGCTCTTATCTTGTAAAAGATAAAGCGAATCCGTTGCCACTACCTTTTTAGATATAGTGGCAGGTAAGATTAGGGCTACTTCCGTTGGACAGTCTTCACAGTCCTCTTCTTCTGTCGTTTGCGCTTGTATAGGGGCAATACAACAGAAAAGCAGTAAAATCGTTACAAAAGAAATCGTCGAACGTTTATTCATTATTTGAACCAATACTGTCAATTTTACTTTTGGTAAAGAAATTTTCTTCTTTTTCTCTTTCACTATAGTAGATAATTCCTTGGTTAATAAACATGATATTTTGAGTTAAAGTAGCCAATAAGATATAGAGAAAATAGAGTAATACAATCCCCCAAGTAAGGGCTGAACTAAAAAATTGGTCTTCCATGTTTTGTGTGTCAAAAAAAGCACCACCACCAAGAGCAAGTACCTGAATGAGTATTGATGGAATAACGGTAATCAATGAAGTAATGATGTAAAATACAAAGGTATTACCAATAATGGTCCAGTAGTTGTAGCGTACGTATTTGAAGGCATTGCCATATGCTGTAAAGAATCCTTTATTTTTAATCAGGTATTCATAAAGAGCAAGGGTAAAAACAGAATAAAACGTAGGAATCATTAAGATTAAAATTGGAATTCCAATTAATAAAAATGCCAAAAGAACAGAAATGTAAAATAAGATGATGGCTAAAGGCATCATGATAAAGGTAGTCCCCAAAAAGAAGACGATAATAGCACCTAATTTTCCTGTGATTTGTTTGCCAATTTGATTTTGATCTGCTGGTTGTGTTACTGTAGCATCTCCTAAGTTTTTCATGTAGAATACGGGATAGGTGTAACAGATGATTCCCATGATTAATGCCACCACGAATACACCAATAAGAGCAAGGATACTTACCCCTAAATGGTTGTCAAAAACTGTTCTAAAAAAATCTTCATCACTGAAACCTGATGCACGTGATGCTGTTACTGCAGAAGAAATTCCAATATCAGCCAATAAATAGACGAAAATAAGGACTAAAAATAGGGGGATTCCACACAGTTTTAAAAAGTGTTTGAAATAGTTCTTTCCTTCTAAGCGTAAGAAGGTGAAGGTGTCACTAACAAGCGCACTGAAGTCGCGTTTTTGAAATAATAAAAACATAGCAATTGTTTATATATGGTTTAGTTTTTTTACTAATCGTTTAGGATAAAGGAAGAAATAGAAAAAGATAAGGCTAAACGTACTTAAGATGATGGCATAATTAAGTACATCGGGCATTGCTTTCGCATAACGGGTGATATATCCTTCAATGAATCCTGCTAAAATGGTAAAGGGAATGGTGGCAATAAAAATGGTTAATGCATCTTTAAAACCAAGCTTAAGTGAATTGACACGAGATAAGGTTTTAGGGAAGAGCAAGCTCGCACCTAAGACAAACCCTGCAAAGGCTTCAATTACCATGGCGGTTATTTCTATCGCTCCATGCAACCAAATACCGCGTACACTCTCCATAAATGCATTTTCATGTACGAACAGGTATTGGAAGGTTCCCAACATGATGCCGTTGTAGAACAGAAAGAGTAGGGTGCCCAATCCTGCACTTATTCCAAAGAGAAAGAAACGCAAACCAACGTATAGGTTATTGGCTGTAATTCCTATAAAACTCCCCCAATTACTTCCCGATTGGTAAACCGCCATAGCATCATCGTTTTTGATATTGGTGATGGTGGAGTTGACATAGGAATCGCCGAGTACATTTCGTGTAAAACTGGGGTCATAATGGGTTGAGATAACGCCAATTGCAACGAATAGTACAAAGACAACTAAGGTGAAGTTTAATTTGCGTCGGTGTTGATATACTGCTAAGGGAACATCGTATAAAAAGAAGCGTTTAATTCTATTTTCTTCAATTCGTTTTGTTTTGTATATTTTTTGGTAAGTTTGTATCGCCAAACTGTTTAAATATTGTGTAATTTTACTATTGGGATAAAAAGTTTTGGCATATGCTAAATCGTTCATGATCTGCATATACATGGATGCAAGATAGTCTGGTTTTTGCGTTTGCAAGGAATAGAGGGCCTTTTCATAGGAAAGCCAGTGTTCTTTATTTTTTTTAATAAACGCGACTTCTCTCATGCTGTGATTGATTAAAAGTATATTTATGGCTAAATTAACAATAAATACAACACAAAACATAGAAATTGATTTTAAAGCTGCTTCGATAGGAGAGCGCATTTTAGCATTCATACTGGATATGATCTTTAAAATTCTCTATTTTATTGTATTTTATTTTATAGACCAAACCTTTCATCTTTATCAATATGTACCTGATGATATGTGGTCAATCCAAGGATATTGGATTTTGGTATCTATTCCTGCTATTTTTTATACTGTTATTTTTGAGATTTTAATGCAAGGATATACACCAGGGAAGAAAATACTAGGCATCAAAGTGATTAAGATTGACGGATACCAGGCCTCTATAGTTGATTATTTTGTGCGGTGGATATTTAGAGTCATCGATCTTTTTATTGGTAATGGACTTGTTGCAGTAGTCATTATTTTATGTACATCAAAAAGCCAGCGGTTAGGCGATTTCTTTGCTGGAACCACGGTCATTAGTACAAAAACAAGGATGAGTTTATCCACTACGATTTTTCAAGAAGTAGAGCAGGAGTATAGTCCTTTACTTCCTCAAGTTATTCGCTTATCTGATGCGGATATTGGCGTAGTCAAAGAGATTTATTTGAGATTCATCAAAAGCAGAGATTATTCCTTAATCAAGGCATTGGCCAATAAACTAGAGTCTGAATTGAGTATAGACAAAGGGCAATTGGCGTTAAATAACCAAGAATTTGTAGAATTAGTCTTAAAGGACTATAGTCATTTTACAGGTAAAGAGTAATATATTTTTTTTAAATGTTTAGTTTTTTTGAGATTTTAGATTTGCTTGGAACATTGGCATTTGCAATTTCCGGAGCATTGGCGGGGCGTGAGCGTAAGCTAGATTTGTTTGGTATGGTTATCTTGGCATTTGCCACAGCAGTGGGTGGTGGAACCATACGGGATATGATGATTGGAATTACCCCTGTATTTTGGTTAACCGACTTAAGTTACTTTTATGTAACCTTTTTAGGTGTTTTTCTTTCGTTGGTGTTTTATAAGCGCTTTACGATTTTACGCTATTCCTTGTTCTTGTTTGATACCATTGGTATCGCTGTGTTTACTTTAATTGGAATTGCCAAAGGGATGTCCGTAGGCTTGCATCCTGTATTTTGTATTGCTTTAGGTACAATCACCGCTTGTTTTGGAGGGGTGATTCGCGATATTTTAGCTAATCAAATCCCTATTATTTTCAAAAAGGAGATTTATGCTACCGCCTGTATCTTTGGAGGGTGTGTGTACTATTTATTGGACCATTATAACGTCAATAAGGAAGTGATTTACCTTACAACAGCAGGAAGTATTATAATCCTTCGTTTATTTGCTGTTCGCTATAAATGGAGCTTGCCTTTTGCACAAGAGGTAGGAAAGGGATGATTTGTTTGTGGAGTCATCGCAGGGTGTTTGAGATGGTGCGAACTGAGATTTTGAGTTAGTTACTGTAGTATTAAATTGCAACTTCAACTCTTTTTCTTACTCAAACCGCAGAAAAAATAATATCACCATTTACAAGAATAAAAAAAGATCTTCCTAGGAAGATCTTTTTTTATTCTTGTAATGTATTTTTTTCATGTGTTTCAAAGTGATCCGGACTCAGGATGACAATCCCCTTCTGTAAAAGAAGGTTGTTGGGATAGGAAATCTGCTCACCATCTTTTGTTACTAACAGCAGATAAAAGGCTTTGATGTCTACAATTCGCCCTTCGGTTGGGAAATCTTTATCTTGGATGCGGATAATATCTCCAATGCGGAAAGGAAAAGAGAAGAAAAGCAAGATACCCGCTGTGATGTTACTCAATAAAGACCACTGCGCAAACATAGCTACGCCAATTACTGTAAATACAGAGGTTAAGGTCAATAATACATTGTCTTTTTCAACGCCCCATATCGTAAAGATAATAACGAACAATAAGACAAGTAACAGCAAGTTAAACAAGCGAATAACGACAGCTTCCCGGCCTTCTTTCATTTCAGATTTCTTGGAAAAAGAGTGAATGATGCTTGTTGTTATCTTTCTAGATATTAAAAAGATAACAATGGCAATTGCTGTAATTATAGCTTTAAATAAATATCCTTCAGGCATGTTTTATGCTTTAATAAACTGTATTAATTCTTCCATAAGTTCTGTGGTTGGTAAACCCACAATATTGGTGTAGGATCCGTTAATACGTTCGATTCCTACTAAACCAATCCACTCTTGAATACCATAAGCCCCAGCTTTGTCATAGGGTTGATACTGATCAATGTAATATTCAATGTGCTCAAGGCTTAATGGCTTGAAGTGTACTTCTGTTACTACGTGAAAAACATGCTCTTTTTGCGTTGTTTTTAGGCATATAGAAGTAATGACTTCATGCATTTTTCCCGATAAGCGCTGAAGCATTGCAATAGCTTCTTGTCTATCTTCAGGTTTTCCTAGTGATTGACCTTCACTCCAAACGGTAGTATCACTGGTGATTAGAATCTCTTTGTCATGCGTTAACGCGATAGCATCTGCTTTTAATTTAGCGATAAAATCCGTAATAGCTGCACCTTGTAGTTCAGGAGGATAATTTTCTTCTATATCTGATGCTCGAACCACAAAAGTTAAACCTAAATCAGTCAAAAATTGTTTGCGTCTGGGAGAGTTAGATCCCAGTACAAGGGCATAGTCATTTAGTACTTGATAGGGCATAGTGGATCGATTAATCGTATTTAGCATCAAAGTGTTGGAACCATTTTTGTTGGGTTTTCATCACTTGTTCAATAACTTCACGTACAGCACCTTCACCGCCATTTTTATGCGAGATATAACGAGAGATACGCTTAATTTCAGGTGAAGCATCTTGAGGAGCCGTAGGAAGGGCTACGAGTTGCATCACGTGATAATCTGGAATATCATCCCCCATATATAAAATTTCTTCCGGCTGTAGGTTGTGGTCTGCACAATACTTTTTGAAAATTTCCACTTTGTTGGAAACACCCAAATAGATGTCTTTCACACCTAAATTGCTTAATCTTGTTTTTACACCTTCGTTACTTCCGCCAGAGATGATACACACGCGATAACCATTCTCTAAAGCAGCTTTGACAGCATAACCATCTTTGATGCTCATGATTCTCAATAAATCTCCATTGTTTGTAACGTGAACTTTTCCGTCTGTTAAGACTCCATCTACATCAAATATGAATGTAGTGATATCGTTCATGATTTCTTTAAAGTGTTTAGACATTATCTATTTTGTATTGATTTTGTAATAAGTTGATAGATTTCTTTTTTAGTTGGATCTGTCAACATCTCTAGATGTTGATTGATGGTGTTTTGATCCCCTCTCGATGCAGGCCCAGTTTGTGCCTCAAAGGGAGAGAGATGCATGATTTTATGGGCGGTTTCCAAAATCAACGGCTTAAGAATCTCAAAAGGAACTTGGTATTCTTTACAAATGTCTTCTCCCATCGTAAACATATGATTAGAGAAGTTATTGACAAATACTGCAGCCAAGTGAATGGCTTTTCTTTGTTCGGATGAGATTTTATAAACGCGTTCTGAAAAGCTAACGGCTATTTTTTCAAGCAGTTGAAAATCTTCTTGGTGATTCGCTTCAATGCAAAAAGGAATAGAGGAGAAGTCCAATTCTTTGTCCTTCGAAAACGATTGTAATAGATACATCACTCCTTTGCGTTCTTGCTGTATGGCAGACATCGGGATAGTCCCTGACGTATGGACAACAAATTGGTTGGGGATTTGAATTTGGCTTGAAACTTCCTCAATGGAAATATCACTAACAGCAATAATAAAAATATCAGCGGGTTTTAACGCTTTTATGTCATTGACCACCCTGTTTTCAGGTACTAAATCAGTAACTGAATTCGTATTTCTTGCGTATATTTGTTGTAATGTCAACTGATCACTTTCTAGGATGTTTCCTATCAGGTGGTGTGCAACTTTTCCCGAACCTAAAATTGTTATTGTAACCATAAGGTAAAGATACTGATTTTAACGGTAAAGCGGGGAGGAAATCAAAAGAAATAATAGTATGAGTAAAGATATAGAACACCTTAAAGATATTCAATTGTTGGTCAATACGTTTTATGGTAGAGTGCAACAAGATGACTTGATTGGGCCCATATTTAATGAGCGTTTAGCAGGTAAATGGGACTATCATTTAGAGAAGATGTACGCGTTCTGGCAGACTGTTTTGCTAGAGGAACATACGTATTCAGGAAGGCCTTTTCCGCCTCACGCAAAATTACCCGTTCATCAAGAGCATTTTGAGCGTTGGAAGGAAATTTTTAACCGTACAGTAGATGAGCTATTTGAAGGTAAAATTGCAGATGAGGCCAAATGGCGTGCGGAACGCATGGCAGCGATGTTTCTGAGTAAGATTGAGTATTTTAGAGGTAATGTTTGATTGGGAAAGGGGTGTGATGGGTTAGGAGTTAAGGGTTATGGGTTAAGGGTTAGGAGTGATGTAAAATTTAATCGTGACAAATGAAAATTTGCCCATAGGTTTGATCAATCAGAAAATAAAAAAAACTTTGATGTAAAATAAGATAAAAAGGGATGAGTATTGAAACTCATCCCTTTTTTGCTTTTTGTGAAGTTGTAAGATTTATCGATTAAAGAAAAATTCATAGTATTTATAAAATTTACTTCTCTCCCTTTTATCTCACTACGTTTACATTTGTTTTGGTGTTCGATGAATATATCTCACCTATTTCATATTTGTTTTGGTGTTCGATGAATCTTCACTGCATTCTGATTTTCACTACGTTTCGATTTCACCGTCTCACCGTCTCACCATCTAACCCTCTCAACCTCTCACCATCTAACCCTCTTACCACCTCACCCTCTCATCTTTTACCTATTTTTTCTTTCCGTTGTTAAACTTAATGTTTCCCAGTGGGTTTTTAGGTTTATCTGATTTACTAAATGGTTTTTTACCTGCGGATCCTGCGGCTTTAGGTTTGTTGCCAAAAGCTTTTGGTTCAGCTGGTCGATCGGTCTTTACCTTTTTGACCATATTTTCCTTGTTCTTTTGTAAAACCTCCATTGGGTTTTTAGGTTCTTCTTTTGTCCCTCTAAGATAAATGACCAATCCATTTAAGAAGTTTCTCAAGATTTGATCACCACATTCCATGTATTTTGGGTGGTCGACATTTCGAAAGAAATTACCTAGTTCTCCTTTAGAAATCCTAAAATCAACTAGTTCAAGAATTTCTACTATTTGTTCGTCTCTTAGTTGTAAAGCAACTCTCAGTTTCTTTAAAATATCGTTATTAGTCATGGGCGATAGTTATAATTTATCTTTTAATATTTGTATTTCATCTCGTAATTGGGCAGCTAGCATAAAATTGAGTTCCATGGCTGCTTTTTCCATTTCCTTTCGCTTGCTGTTAATCAGTTTTTGTATTTCCTCTTTGGTGTGATATTTCACTTGCTCTTCTGCAACTTTCTTCACTTGTTCCGTCATGAGTTCGTCATAGGTTGGCTTAATGAGGTCGTTGCTAATCTTTTTATTTAATCCTTTCGGTGTAATATTATGCTGGGTATTATAGGCGATTTGTTTACTGCGTCTATAATTGGTCTCATCTATCGTTTTTTGCATACTGGCTGTAATCTTATCCGCATACATAATTGCCTTCCCGTTGACGTTCCTTGCGGCTCTACCTACAGTTTGCGTCAAGGAGCGATGGCTGCGTAAGAAGCCTTCTTTATCAGCGTCTAAAATCGCTACAAGCGATACTTCTGGTAAATCTAAACCTTCTCGAAGTAAATTCACTCCAATCAGTACATCAAAGAGTCCTTTTCTCAAGTCTTGCATAATTTCGATGCGCTCTAGGGTATCCACATCAGAATGGACATAACGACAACGAACACCCATGCGAGTAAAGTATTTGGCTAATTCTTCTGCCATACGCTTAGTTAAAGTGGTTACGAGGGTTCGTTCATCTTTATCTACGCGTTGCTGAATCTCTTCAATTAAGTCGTCAATCTGATTTTCAGTAGGTCGTATTTCAATAATTGGATCCAGTAAACCGGTTGGGCGAATCAATTGTTCTACAATTACACCTTCACTTTTTTGAAGCTCATAATCAGCAGGTGTTGCAGAGACGTAGATGACTTGATTCTGCATAGCCTCAAATTCCTCAAACTTTAAGGGACGGTTATCTAGGGCTGCAGGTAATCGAAAGCCGTATTCAACTAAATTTTCTTTTCTTGAACGGTCTCCGCCATACATGGCGTGAACCTGAGAGATGGTCACGTGACTTTCATCAACGACCATCAAGTAATCATCTGGGAAATAGTCTAATAAACAGAAAGGACGTGTTCCTGGTTCTCTACCATCTAAGTAGCGAGAATAGTTTTCGATTCCAGAACAGTATCCCAATTCTTTCATCATTTCTAGGTCGAAATTTGTTCGCTCTTCTAGGCGTTTCGCTTCCAGATGCTTGCCGATTTCTTTGAAATAAGTAACTTGTTTTTCCAAATCTTGTTGTATTTCCCAAATGGCATTGTTTAATACATCTGGAGAAGTTACAAACATATTGGCTGGATAGATATTAAGGCGTGTAAATTTCTCAATAACTTGAGCAGTTGTTACATCAAATACTTCAATGGCTTCAATTTCATCTCCAAAGAAGTGAATGCGGTAAGGATTGTCTGCATAACTAGGGAATACCTCAATGGTATCTCCTTTGATTCTAAAGTAACCAGGTGTAAAATCTGCCTCTGTACGCGCATATAAACTTTGCACCAATCGGTGTAGCAATTGTGTGCGGCTAATTTGTTGGTCTATTTCGATGGAAATAACGTTCTTTTGGAACTCAATAGGGTTTCCAATACCGTATAAACAAGAAACAGAAGCAACAACTAAAACATCTCGACGACCTGATAATAGGGTAGAGGTGGTGCTTAAACGTAGCTTTTCAAGTTCTTCATTGATGGATAGATCTTTCTCGATGTATTGTCCAGTAACGGGAATGAATGCTTCTGGTTGATAGTAGTCGTAATAAGAAACGAAATACTCTACAGCATTGTTGGGGAAGAAACTTTTAAATTCCGAATACAATTGTGCAGCCAACGTCTTATTGTGTGCTAAAACTAAGGTTGGTTTTTGTACTTCTTGAATTACGTTGGCAACACTAAATGTCTTACCAGATCCCGTAACCCCCACAAGTGTTTGATATTTCTGATTGTCCAAAATACTTTGGGTCAATTGGCTAATCGCTTCCGGTTGATCACCGGTGGGACTATAATCAGATTGTAAATCAAATTTCATAACTACTTATTTAAATGCAAAGGTACGCATTTAAACAAAAAAAGCACAAGCATAACGCTTGTGCTTTTTAGTATAATTAATGTACTAATTAGTTTACTTTGAAAATTGCTCTTCTAGCAACGTTTTTAGCTTGTGTTGAATCGATACCATTACCTTTAGCAGTAATTTTACCTGCAGGAACTCCAGCTTTAACTAAAAGGTTTTTCACAGCGTCTGCACGTCTTTGTGATAATTTTTGGTTATAGTCTTTGTTTCCTGTTGAGTCAGCATATCCACCAACTTCTAAAGAAGCAGAAGGGTTGTTTTTCATGTAAGAAACGATGAAGTTAATACCTTCTAATGTAGTAGGCTCAGCTTTATCGAAATCAAAGTTAACAGCTACATAACCTTTGTTGATTAATTCTTTAACCAAAGCAGCGTCATCAGCGTTCATTGTTTCGTTATTTCCGTATTTTTCTTGGAAATAAGCCTCAATGTTATCAGCGATACCATTGTTGTTTTTATCAATGTTTCTTCCTCTAGAATCAACTAAAGCTCCAGCTGGTGTGTTAGGCTCTAAGTCTAAGTAATCAGCTACTCCGTCGTTGTCTGAATCAACTAACATAGATTCGATTTGATCTAATCTGTTAGTTAAAGAATTGATTTCATTTTTAGTTTGAGATTCTTCAGAATACCAGTCAGCATGTTGACCATGTTTACCTAAATAGATAGAGATACCCATTGAAGCATTAAACATTGTTCCTTGGAATACAGAACGGTTTGTTGCAGAAGCACCATCCCAGTTTCTGTCTTGTTGTGTATTTTGAATTACAGTAAAGTCAGCATTTAAAGCTACTCTAGAGTGTAATTTAACTTGTCCTGTTAAACCAGCCATTAAGTGACCCATTTTGTCAGAACTAGTAAAGTTGTCTCCGTTTAACCAAGAGTAACCTCCACCCGCGTGAACTTGTAATCCTAAAGTGTTTGTCCAGTTTTCAAAGTTTAAAACTCTACCTAAGTTTACTACTCCTTCTAAACTTGTTCTGTAGTAATCACTTTGAGCTTTTAAATTACTGTTTGTCCAGTTATCAATTTTGTCATAACCAAATGAAGCTTTAACTCCAATTTTGTTGTTGATGCTATATCTAACACCACCATCTAAATGTAAGTTTTTGAAAGTCTCAGCAGAATATCCTGAGCTTAATGTTCTTGCTGGTTTTGCAAAACCTGCATTTAAATCAACTGACCACTTATTATATGGCTTGTCTTGCGCATTAGCACAGATACCTACCGTAAGTGCTAATAAAGATAATGTGATTTTTTTCATAATTTAATTTTTACTTTCACTTGTGTGCTATCGTAATAGCTACTATTGTTTCGTTTACTTGGCAAATATACTATAAAGTTTTTAAATATGCATTTTTTACAAGAAAAATACAATTTTTTAAAGAATAACTGAATTATATAAAATCAGTGAGGGTTCTCTTTATTTTGTATAAATGTTGTTTTTTTAGCGATGTGTTGAAAAAAATATAAAGTTTCTTTCTATTATTAACTAATTTGGTTTTTTATTTTTTTCTCTACTACAAAGGTACCAAATGGGATTATTGAGGCTATACATGCTAAAAATAGTGTTTTGTTCGACCATTTTAACTCATTTTTTATCAAAATAGCGATAACGATATAAGCAATAAATAATACTCCATGTGCCATACCTACTTTTTGTACCATATAAGGATTGTCCCATATGTATTTTAATGGCATTGCAATAAACAATAACATAAGGAGAGAAACTCCTTCTAGAAAAGCTATAATCCTAAATAGATTAACCATAATTTTTGAGTCTTTAATTTAAAGAGGCTAAAATAGGGTTAATGATTAATAATTCAAATATTTGGAATCGGATTAATGCTAAATAAATCATAAAAAAAGGCCTAGTCAAACTAGGCCTTTTCACTATGCTAAGAACTTAGCATTATATTCTTTCAAATCAACGATGTTGTGTTTATTTGTTGGATCTTTAAAAAGAGACAATAGATACTGTAAGCTCTCAATGTCATTAACTGTAGGAGTAACTACTTCCGCTACAGATTCCCCTTCTTCTTCAATTGGTTCATCGTTTGGAATTGCAATGAAAAAACCATTGTTGTTCTCAATGTGTTCATACGTAAGTCTAATCGCTTTTACTAAAGTTGGAACCTCTTCTAGTAAAGCGTATTCTCTTAATTTCTTAAGGTTTGGAACTATTTGATCCACTACAAGACCGTTAGTAACTAAATCAGATTGTATTAACTTAATTAGTTTAATTGCGTTTGCGTTTTCCACAGTATTAAATTTTGGGTATTATTAATTGTAGCACAAAAATAAGCTTTTTAATAGTTTAGCAAATAAAAAATTGGATTTAATTTTCAATTGTTTCTTCTTTTTACTTTAATCCCCTTTCTTTCACAAGCATACCCCGTCTCTTTTTTCTTATAAGGACCTAAAGGGCAATTGATTTGTCTATTCCTGTCTTTTTTAGCTCGGCAAACCGGTACCTAGCATTGGGCAAAGGTTTCTGGGAGTGGTGAATCTAATTGTATTGAACTCTTTTTCTAAAGAAGATGTTATTTTATTGCGATTAATTTAAAACGACTTTTTCCTCTTTTATTCGTGTTTTTTTCAAGGGTATTGTACAAAATAGCTAAGGGTTTTACCTAAAAAATCAAAATAAGGGCTTTATTTGTTTGTTAGTTAAACGTATTTTTTTTGTTTTAATTATGTGTAATATTTTTATTTTTCACATTTTAGAAATTAATTAAATCTGTTTTTTGTTAAATGATAGTATTTATTTTTGTTTTTGTTAATGCGTAGTTAAAGCGTGTTTCAATAAATTACCTTGACCATGTTAAATAGGATTTGATACAGGAATTAACATACCAAAAGTTAAATTTGTTTAAATGAATTACGCAAGAAAATGAAATAAAATGAGGAGTAAAATGATAATTCATTAAATATTAACAAAATGTAGTTGTTGCTTCAAAGCGTGACGAAAAGAAAGAATAAAGTGGATACATAAATACAAATCAATGGCTTGAAAAGTACTTTTTCGGATGCTTGCACGCTTACAAAGGGAAGAAATAAAAGCTTTAGAAAAGCACATTGGTTTTTAAATAATATTAGATCATGAAGTTGTACGATTGGAATGCAAATGTTCAAATGGAGCGTTTTTTCTTTATGTTTTTTATCTGTTTTTCATTTTTACTCATGGTGAATTATTACTATGCCATGATAGCCCATAAAACAGTTTACATTGTGAATTTTTTTGCGATTATATTTAGTATCAAACTGTTTTGTATTATGGCAGATGTAGCTGATCGCCTATTGAAGAAGCAAATTGTACAGTTGATGAGTATGGGGATTTTTATTTTGATTCTCAGTTTTTTACCAGTTTCTCTGTGGATTATCGTTACTGTAAATAACTTTTTTGCATTGGTGTATTTTATCTTTTTACACTTCCATCGCAAGAAAAGTAAACAGAGATATAGGTTTATCAGGTCCTATGTTAGTCTGGTACACCTGTTTTATATTATTTATCTCATTACGCTTAATTTACAAGTGCTGTTGTTTAATAAAAGCGAAATACCAGTTGTGCTATTGTTGAGTTATCTTCAAGTTGGGCTTCAGATTATTTTGTTGATTATCTCCTTGACCAGCTATCTTTTTTATAGTAGAATTTTGCGATTGAGAAAGATCCATGCTTTTTTTGGGGTTGCTGATCGCACACTGAAGGTAGGAAAGAAACAAAAGAACAAGCTGATTCTTCAAAAAGAGATGACTGTTTCCCATCAGGTTAGCTATAAATATCAAGAAGTGATGGAACAGATACTGGATTTTTTCGAAACAAGCGATGTGTATTTGAAGCATGATTTTACCTTAGAGCTATTAGGACAGGGTATCTCAAATACCAATCTTCAGGTGATTAGCTTCGTAATTAATCATCATTTAAATTCTACGTTCTATAAACTTGTAGCATATCATAGAATTTTATATGCGTTGAAATTGCTTGCAGAACGAAGCGATTGGACCGTGTTAGCTATAGCGGAAAGTGTAGGTTTTAAATCAATTAATACTTTTAATAAGTATTTCAAGGATTTAACGGGATTAACTCCTGTAGAGTATCGAGTTATTTTAGATAGAAAAAGAGGGTAAGGATGTTTTGGATTTTGATTATTTTTTTAGGTTATTTTTGTTTGTGTTTAGACACAAATGTAAGATATAAGGGGGGAAGAAAAATGTTAGGGATGTGTTGTGGTATTTTGGTGTTGAATGTTATCTTGTATGGATTTGAACTCTTTTACCCCGATAGACCTTGTGTTCAATTGAGTATTGCGTTTTTTTTTCTTCAAGGATTTGGTTTAGTACAGCTGCTTAAGATTAGTCGATGGAACCGTTATTTACATATAATTCCCTTTGTTTTATTTGGTCTTTTATACTTATTGACTGCGGTGTTTGATTGGACGTTAGTCGCTTTATATACGCTGAATCGAGAAGGAGTAGTATTGATTGGAATACTGTCTTTTTGCTATGCTAATTATGGGTATTGGTGTTTAATTAAGGGAAAATTCTATAAAACTTTACGACAGTTTACGGCATTCTACGTTACGACGTTATATTGTACTGCTATTGTATTTTTAATCATTTATTTTTATAAAGAATCTTTTTTTGAATACATCCGATTTTTATTTCTATTGCTCAGTGGTTGTCTATTTGTAGGGGCCTTCTTTTATGAAGTAAGCTTGTTGTTTTACACGAAGAAGAAAAGGAGAGATTCAAATGATATAAAGCAATTACCGAGTGTGGATCAACGACTATTTGAAAAAATTGTCTTGGATGTATCTGGATTAAAAACACAGCAGATTGATTTAGGTAATCATCATGCCTTCAATCAGATTGCCGTTGCCAATTTTCCCGTAGTACAGGAAGTTTTAGCCGCCGAACCAATTAAAACAGTTGATATTCGGGGAATCATAAGTACACAGTTAATTGATACTCGGTTGTTTCTAAGCCCAACACTCACATTAGATCAGTTGGCTGATATCCTTCAATTGCCCAAAAGTGATTTAACGGGTTTTTTCAAGGAATCACAGGCGTTAACCTTTAAGCAATACATCAATCGATTGAAGGTAGAATATGCGATTTTACTAATTCGAGAACGAGAAGAAAGCTATACAGTTGAAGAATTGAGCTTGCTTTGTGGTTTTAATACGCGTTTGTCTTTTTATCGAGCATTCGTCGATGTTTATGGTTTTGCACCATCCGAAATTTTGGCCTAAGTATTGCCTTGAAAATTGCGGAGCGAGTGTATCTGTTTTTGTGTGTTTACAGGTGCATCAAGAGGGAAAAAACAAAAGAAACAAGCAAGTAAAAACGAAAAAATATTCAAGTAGCCGAATAATTTTTTCACTATCCTGCTGTAGGATATAAAACCAACAGCGCCTACCTAAAACGAGGGGGTTGCCTTAGCTAAGGCAACCCCCAAATTTTAAAAAGTGGTTTAGGTTATTCAGTATCTAATCGAAGGAAATTTCCTTCTCTATCGAAGTGAAGTTCAATTTCTTGTCTCCCTTTTTTCAATTCTACTTCAAATCCATTTCTTTTTTTCTCGATTCCAGTGAAGTTGAAATCACTGTAATTCGTTTGGATATAAGTGATTAGTGGAGTAGGAAGTAGGGCAGAAGGGATTGTTTTTCCTTGTTTGCTTTCTATTTCGGTCCAATCTCCTTGTTGGTTGAACTCAATCTTAAATCCATCCTGGGTATACACTTTATATGTTGTTTCTTTTGCCTCTGTTTCTTGTTTAATCAATACAACTTCAGAAGCTGTAAAATGTGTTTTTAGCAAGGATTGAACAGTTGCAGGTAATGCTGCATAATCAATTAGTTGCTCCTCTTCATCTAAATCAGTATCTATCCCAATAAAGCCCTGTGACGCGTTGAAAATCAACTCCAACTCATTATTCAATGTCACTTCATACCCTTTGCGATCGCGATCAATTTCAATGATGTGATTGCTTTTATAATGTTCCGCTACATACGCTTGGATAAGTGGAACTTCTTGGGCTAGGAAGTCAGCAGGAATAGCTGAACGATCTTCTGTTTCAATTTCGGTCCAATTTCCATTTTGATCGAAATCTATTTCAATCTTATTGTTTAATCTTAACTTATAATAAGAACCGTAATAATTTGGTTTTGTTACCTTATTAGCTTGTAATACCGCAGCATTTGGAAATATACCTGCTATAAATTGTTGGGTATTGGCAGGCAACTGCTCTAATGTTACTTGTTCTACTTCAACAGCATTGGAATCGTCACTACTACAAGCAGTGAAACTCAAATTCAGTGCTGCAAATAAAGCGATAGCGATTATTTTCTTGTTCATTTTTTTTATCTTAATTAGTTGTCAATTCTTTTAAATGCTCCTGATTTAGCAAACTCTAGTTCAAGTCCATTGTCCAGTTTTACCTCAAATAATCTAGTTTCTTTTTCTATTTTGACAATATGAGCATCTGGATAATTGGTTTTCACATAGGTTACAATCGGTTCTAAAATGAAACTAGTAGGCAGTGGATTTTTGTTGCCGTCTACTTCATCCCATTCCCCTCCTTTGTCAAATTCTATTTCGATGCGATCGGCAAAGGTTACTTTATAGGATACAGATAAAAAATCAGCATCTTTCTCTATAGTTTGTATGGTTTTACCGTTGAAATGCGTATCCATAAAAGCAAGTGCTTTTTTAGGAAGTTCATTTTTTGTGATAATAACGTCTTTGGCTTGTACAGGTTGGCTCATAACTAAAGCAAATACACTGATAATTCCTAAAAATAATGTTCTTACTGTTTTCATAACGGTTTCTATTTTTAAATTTATAGTACAAACTTACATAGAGAATCTGGAATGAATTGGGAATCCAAAAAGAAAGCAGGTTGTTTTGTGTTTTTTTAAAAAAGGATTGTGTTGGTTGTGTCTTTTTTGTTATGTTGCTGTAATACAGGTTTGTATGCTAATTTTTTATTAAGATTGAAGTATGGGTTTAGTCGGCTTTAATTATTTTTTGTACCTTGTAAGTTATTAGGAAGAGCCAATTTGAGAAGACAATTTTTTTAATCAATAGAATAGAGTACAAGTTTTATCAGATAAAAATTTTAAATCAAAAATAGAAAAGATGAAGAAAGGAATCGGATTAATTTTAGGATTATTTACGTTGGTTGCTTGTAACAATACACCCAAAAGTACAACTAATAGCGAGGAAGAGCTATCTAAAGAAGTACAACAAGTAGGAGGGGATAAAGATGACCACGGCTGTCTTGTTGGTGCTGGAGAAACGTGGAGTACGTTGAAGCAAACGTGCTTGCGTTTGTTTGAAGTTGGTGTACGCCTAGACCCAATATCTACAGAACAAAGTGCAGTTATCAGTGCTTTTGTTGTGTATAATGACGATCAATCTAAATTGGAATTGTTTGTGCCAGAGGAAGAGAAGACCAGCTTTATTTTAGATCGAAAAGAAGAAAATATTTACGCAGATGATACGTACAAGTTTGACGCTAAAGAAGGTGTACTTTACATCCAAGGCGAAAAACAGTACGCAAAATAAAAACCAAGTTTGCCGTAACTGGCTGTACTCAATTTTATGTAATGTTAAGTAGAACACACCTCAAAAAACAAGGTTTATGGGGTGTGTTTTTTGGTTTACGGTTGATGGTTTACGGTTGATGGTTTACGGTTGATGGTTTACGGTTGATGGTTTACGGTTGACAGTTAACAGCTTACAAAAAAACAAACCTCACAAAGCACAAATTGGAAAAGGGAAATGGGAGAGAAGTAAATTTTCGATTAAAGAGGATTTGCAAAAAAGCCTCACGAAGAGCAAACCTCACCGCCTCTTCCTCTCACCGCCTCACAAAGCACAAACCTCACAAAGCACAAAGTACAAAGAGCAAACCTCGCAAAGCACAGTTGAATAACGGATGCGACCCTTCCTTCGTCAGGGTGACATACAGAGCGGAGCAACTGATTAGAGTATTGCATTTTTGTTGTTTTGCAACAATCCTCTTTAATCGATAAGACCTGCGATTTCACCAAGTACAAAGAGCAAACCTCACAAAGCACAGTTGAATAACGGATGCGACCCTTCCTTCGTCAGGGTGGCATACAGAGCGGAGCAACTGATTAGAGTATTGCTTTTTTGTTGTTTTGCAACAATCCTCTTTAATCGATAAGACCTGCGATTTCACAAAGCACAAACTGGAGAAGGGAAAAGGGAAATGGGAGAGAAGTAAATTTTCGATTAAAGAGGATTTGCAAAAAAGCCTCACGAAGAGCAAACCTTACCGCCTCTTCCTCTCACCGCCTCACAAAGAGCAAAACTCCCTACCAACTCACTGTAAAGCAATGCATACCGTTGTATTCGTAGCGAATAGACAAGGCGTCTGTAACCCTAACAATTGTCTGTACAAGGGATAATCCCAACCCCGTGGATTCTTCATTGGTGGTGCTCCTATAAAAGCGATTGTAAATCAGTTTTTCATCTAAAGGAGCCTTTGATGCACTTGTATTGCTGATTGAAAAGGAATTAGCTGCTAAGTCAATGATAACTTTTCCCTGTGGGATATTATGAGCGATGGCATTTTTTAATAGGTTTTGCACCAAAGTAATGGCTAGCCCTTTATCCATAGAAACTGGATTGGAAGGAGCAATTTCATGTATGATGACCTCCACGTCTTTATAAGCAAATATATCCTCCCAGTCTTCCACAAGATCGTTGACGATTTGATTGAAGCGGACTTCTTGCACTTGAACAAACTGCTTGTTCTCAATTTTTGCAAGCATTAAAAGGGATTTATTCAATTTAATTAATCGCGTTAAACTCTGGTGGATGGATTGAATTTGATTGATTTGATTTTCGTTTAATTCTTCTGCTTCTACTAATAATTCAAGTTTGTTATTGATAATAGCTAGAGGAGTTTGAGATTCGTGAGCGGCATTGGAAACAAAGGTTTTTTGTTGTTCTACCATATCTTCAATGCGGCCAATCATCTTGTTGATTTCACTTTGTAAATCTGTAAACTCTTTAATAGGGGTTTTTGTATCTGCGGTGATAATTTTCTGCCCTAGGGTATAGGTTTTGAGGTTATTGAGTAGGCGATAAAACGGACTCCAAACAGCACGGCGTAAAATGACGTGATTGATAAGGTAAATACTTGCTAACAAAGCGAGATATAAGATAAAAACCGCCAAGCCAAAGTCGCGCAATAAATCATCTGCCTCAATAGTAGAAGTGCGAATCTCCAGCTTGTAAGGATTCCCTTTTTGATCGACGAAAGTCGTGGTTAACATGCGAACAGGTTCATCATTATCATCTGAATCCATGTAAATCATCTCTGTGGTGAATACATTCTTTCGTGAGTATTCTCCTGGGGCTAAAGGAGTAATGCGAAAACCATTGGTGCCAAAAGGCAAGAAGCTTTCCACTTGGGGATTGGTATACGCTTTTTTGATGATTTCAGTTTTGCTATTTTTCAATCCATCGTCTATATTATCATAGACCTCATCTGTCATGAAGGCATAGAAAATAACAACCCAAGCGGTTAAAACCACAATGATTCCCACCGATAAATAGCCCAACATATAATGATGTAGTTTCATCTTATTCTTGTACAAGTTTATACCCCATGCCATACACCGATTGTATATTCACCTCTGCGTGGTGTGTTTTTAATTTTTTTCGAAGATTCTTAACTTGAGAATACACAAAATCGTAGCTGTCTGCCTCATCCATATTGTCACCCCATATTTGCTCTACAAGAGAAGATTTAGTCACTAGTCGATTGGCATTCACCACAAAATAGTACAACAATTCAAACTCTTTATGATTCAACGTTATAGGGGTATTATTCACCAATACTGTGCGTTCATCTGCAAAGATCTCTACGTTATTCCACTTAATGCTCTGAAAGCCTTGCTGATTTTTTCGTCGTAAAACAGATTTTATGCGGGCGAGTAATTCTGATAAATGAAAAGGCTTCGTCAGGTAATCATCTGCACCGAGCTCTAATCCCAATACTTTGTCGTCAATGGAGTCTTTGGCTGAAATAATAATAACAGAATCATCCTTCCCCATGCGCTTAATTTCTCTTAGTAAATCAATTCCATTGCCATCGGGAAGCATGATATCCAATAGGATACAATCGTAATCGTATCCAATAAGTTTTTCTATTCCCGTTTTATAGTTTTCTGCTGCTTCAACCACATAGTGTTCTTTTGCTAAAGATTCTTTTATAATGGAACGCAGTTCTTTTTCATCTTCAATCACTAAAATCTTCATGGCTCTTTTGGATTTTCTTCTTGTAAATTTACCTAAAATAATAGATATAGTAAAATCATCAGGTAGGCTTTATCATGTAGTGGAGGAGATGGGAATAAAATAACAACCTAATTTATCTGCTTTTGTTAAGCTAGAATTTGTGCACGATGATGTTTAAAATGCTGCACATAATCTTCTATTAAATAGGCGAGTGTTTGATTATTGCATAATCGATGCCCTAGATTACGGGTGTGTATGGTGTGAAATAGAAATACTAATTGTCTGTTTAGACTTTGCCATAGCGATAGCAGTTGATTGAGTTCCGTTTCTTGATAATTCGCACTTGTACAATACTCCACCTGCTCATAAAAAAGCTGTGGGTTTTCTTGAAATTGTGCTTTAATAAAACGCAGGTAATTAACTGTGGCACTATCTATTAAGTGACCTATAATTTCTTTTTTACTCCATTTTTCTTCCGATAATTTATATTGGAGATCTTCCAAGGGAATTGCTAACACCTCCGTTGGAAATTGCTCTAAGAGGTGTTCAAATTCGAGAATCGCGTTCTTCATTGGTTTATTATTTGTTTGTTTTTATTTGTTTTGAGTAAAGAATGAATCAATAAGAAGCTAAGGTCATCCTTTCTTCTTATTGAGCGTTGTGTAAATTTGCAACCAATTGGTTGGCTTGTTTAGCTTCTTCTAGGTTTATTTCATACTGAAGTCCATCGGCTAGTTTTTGTTGTTGAGTTAAAAAGAACTGCATCATGGTAAATAAGGCTTTCCAATTATTCGCAACATCCGAATCACTGTAAGTTTGTAAGAGCGTATGATATTCTTCAGTGGTAAGGTATCGGTTCATAAATTTTCCTGCTTTACCCAAAGCGACTTCAAAATTGGTTTGCAGACCAATATTCCATGCTATCATTTCCATAAAAACAGGACGAACTACTGTTTCCATCATGTCTTTGGCATAAGTGATTTCCCCTCTTGTCAATCCTTTGGCTACATTGACAATACACCACCAAAATTCATTACTCACTTCGGAGAATTGGCGCTGTGTCGGTCGTTGAACAAGGTAATCCTGGTCTGATGCGACTGCAATGGCAGTGAATAACTTGTCTTTATCTAGCCAAACTACAGTTAAACTATCCGCTTGGTAGGCTTGATGCAGCTTTTCTTTTGGAAACAAGGTTAAGTCAATGCGATACCCCTCTTCAAAATAGGTGAGAAAACCAAAGGAAACAGGGGGATTATTGGGATCGCTGCCCAATTCCATCTCATCGGGTCTTTGTTGCAGTATCGGTGTTCCTAAAGCTAAAAACCAACTGTGATCATCCAAGAAGGAAGGCAAATCTTCTACAACAAATACAAGATCAAAATCTTGATATACATCGGGTTTTACGTTAGGATTGGCTCTTGAACCATTTAATAGCACCGCACGTATTCTGGTATCGTTGGATGCTAAGTCGAGAATTTGATTTTGAATTTGCGCTGGATTAAACATACGGTTATTGGATGTATTGGAATGTAAAGTTACATGGTTTTTTTGGTTTTTGTGAGGGTTGTTTTTTGTGAGGTTTGTGCTTTGTGAAATCGCAGGTCTTATCGATTAAAGAGGATTGTTGCAAAAAAACAAACCTCATAAATAACAAAGCACAACACTCACCCTCTCATCGTCTCACCGCCCTACAAAAAACAAACCTCACGACGAGCAAAGAGCAAACCTCACAACTCCCCTTGCTGTGATTTATCCGATTTTTACTCCAACTTGTGCAACGGCCTTTGCTATAGAGTCTTTTACTTTTGAGGTAAATTAAAAACAAGGTAAAGATGAAAGTAGAAGACCTATTAGGAAAGTCAGACAAACCAATTTTATTGCAATTTTTTGCTGAGTGGTGTGGACCCTGTAAAATGTTATCGCGCATGATTGATGAATCATTGGATGCAGTAACAGAAAAAGTTGAATTACAGCGTATTGATGTGGATCACGACCCTCAATTGGCTGCTGAGTTTTTTGTTCGTGCGGTACCTACAATGGTATTAATCGACCAACAAGGAGAAATCTTATGGAAACATACAGGTGTAATGCCTGTGCCTGATATTTTAAAACAAGTAGCTCAATAAAGTAAAGATGATGATATGACTTCAAGACGAGATTTTTTACTCAAGAGTAGCTTGTTTACTTCAGGTTTATTATTGTCCGATGCTTTGTGGTCATTTACTCCCTTAGCCCCCGATCAGCGCGATACCTTTTTTGATGTTGTCATTGTAGGGGGGAGTTTTTCGGGCTTATCAGCAGCTTTGGCCTTGGGACGTTCCAATCGCAAGGTATTGATTTTGGATACACAGAACCCCTGCAATAAAATGGTGAAGCATGCACATAATTTATTGGCGCAAGATGGTAAGTCCCCAGTCATGATTGCCCATCAGGCGAAAGAAGATGTGGTGCGTTATGACACTGTTCATTATGACTTGGATGAAGTAACGGACGTTAAAAAGAAAGAAGACGATAGTTTCACCGTACAAAGTAAAGAAGGGAAAACCTTTCGCGCCAAGTATGTACTATTTGCAACAGGATTAACGGATATTATGCCTGATATTCCGGGTTTTGAGGCTTGTTGGGGAATTTCTATTGCGCATTGTCCATATTGTCATGGCTATGAAGTCCAGAACAAAAAAACGCTGATTTTAGGTAATGGAGATTTCGCTTTTCACTATGCTATTTTAGTCCATAATCTCACTTCAGATTTGCAAATTGTAACCCAAGGGAAAGCTAGTTTTACGCCCAAACAATTGCAAGCATTGACCAAGAATAAGATTGGAATAATTGAAGAAGAAATAGTGGAGTTAACTCATAATCAAGGACAGATTACTCGTGTTGTATTAAAAACAGGTCAAGTTGTAGCTACAGAAGTGATTTATGCTAGACCTAATGTGAAGCAACATTGTGAAATCCCCATTCATTTAGGATGTACCTTAACACCACAAGGTTTACTTCAAGTGAATGCAAATCAAGAAACAAGTGTTTCTGGTATTTATGCTTGTGGTGATATGAGTAGTTTTAGATCCTTAGCGACTGCTATAGCAACTGGATCCCAAGCAGGAGCCGCGATTAATATGCAGCTGTGTTTGGATTATTTTTACTAAACCACCATCAACTAATCGCAATTTTTTTTGTTATTTTTGAGGAGCAGCAAGTAAAAGAATCTCTTTCACTTGCTGCTATTGTTTCTACCTTTTACATCGATAGACATAATTGAATTAGTCTTGAATTGGGGCCTACAGGCTGTACTACAACTCGGTATAAGATTTGCTTCAAGAAGCAGCTGGTGAAAATGAGAAGATGTACTATCCACAATTAGTTGCTTATTCATTTGAGTAATTGAATTACGTCCTGGAAGAGGAGTATTTAAGGGGGGACAAAGCGCATGATTAATCAAGAAATATCATAAACAAATAGATCTATGGAATTTAGTGTTTTAAAAGAACAGGCTTTAGCTTATGCGAAGCACAGAGAGATTAATAATTTTGTTACTTGTGGTTCAGTGGCTGCTGCAATCTTAACAGGAGAAGGTAAGGTATATGTTGGCATTAGTATTGATACCGCTTGCTCTTTGGGATTTTGTGCTGAGCATGGGGCTGTGGCTGAGATGCTCAAGTATCGAGAAGTAAAAATTGAAAAAGTAATTGCCGTAACAGATTCGGGAACCATTGTACCCCCTTGTGGGCGTTGTCGTGAATTGATGAGTCAGCTCACACAAGAAAACAACCTCACACAAGTAATGATTAATGAAGATACCATTGTAACGTTGGAGTCACTATTACCGGCAGATTGGAAACCTCATGTGGTAAAGCATTGGTAAAAAAAAAAGGATGAGGGATATCTTCGTTGGCTTCGTTTGGAATATTGTTGCTTTCAGTAGAAACGGAATAATTTTAGCTGATAGTAGATTATAAACTAAAAGAAAAGAAGAAAATAGAGGAATGCGAAAAGAGAAGTCGTATCTTTATAAGATATCCATTTAAATACTTGTTGTAATGCATACCCAAAAATCAAATACGATGCGATTTTCAGATCGCGTAGCCGATTACGTTCGTTATAGACCAACTTATCCAGTAGAGATGATTGACCAATTGGAAAAGGAGGTTGGCTTCACTTCTCAATTTGTTGTTGCAGATATTGGCAGTGGAACAGGGTTTTCATCTCAGCGTTTTATTGAAGCAGATGCTATTGTTT
Source organism: Myroides odoratus (assembly GCF_001549985.1). GTDB lineage: Bacteria > Bacteroidota > Bacteroidia > Flavobacteriales > Flavobacteriaceae > Flavobacterium > Flavobacterium odoratum_A. Next base: position 247,957 of record NZ_LROZ01000004.1, read on the forward strand.
ATGGGGTGGAACCCAATAAAGAAATGAGAGAAGCCAGTCAGGTGTTCTTCCAAGGTGCTAAGAACTTTAAAGCACTGGAGGGGACCGCAGAGCAAACCAACTTGGCTACGCAATCTATTGATTTGATTTTTTGTGGACAAGCGTATCATTGGTTTGATTTCGAGCAGACACAAATAGAATTTAATCGAATCTTGAAACCCACAGGAGTTGTTGTACTTGCTTGGAATGAACGCAGTAAACTTGATCCACTGCAACAAGATTATGAACAGTTAATGCTTGATTTAATTCCAGAGTATAAGAAAGTCACCCATCGAAATATTGATCTCGAAAATATTCGTTCCTTTTTAGCTCCGCGTATTTTGCAAACAGAGATGTTGTATAACCAACAAGTTTTTGACCTAGAAGAACTAAAAGGACGATTGAAGTCATCCTCTTATGCACCGAAAGAAGGAGATGCAAATTACGAGCAAGTCATGGAAGCAATAACAGAACTTTTTGCTAAATATCAGGAAGATGGAAAAGTAATATTTCGATATGATACCTTGTTGTATATAGGGAAAGGGTGAGGTGGTGAGATTGGTGAGAAGGTGTGGTGGTGAGATTGGTGAGACGGTGAGAAGGTGAGAGGGTGAGAGGGTGAGACATAAAAAACAAAATCTTGGTATATAATTTGATTGGGGCAAAGACTTTTAACCTCAATATATTCCATGTATACGTATTACTTTGAAAAATTAACCGTTTGGCAAAACGCTAGAAATGCAACGAAAGATATTTATTTACTTACAAGGAAATTTCCTTCTGAAGAAAAATTTGGTTTAGTTTCTCAATTAAGACGAGCTATGGCAAGTGTTACAGCAAATATTGCGGAAGGGATGTCTAGATTATCGACTAAAGAGAAAAAACGCATATTAAACATCTCATATTCCTCTGCCATCGAAGTAATTAATTTTTTAATACTATGCTTGGATTTAAATTTAATTACAGAAGAAGAATATCTTGATCTAAGTGAAAAATTAGAATGTATCACAAATCAACTTCACGGTTTACAAAAAAACATGAAGGAATAGTTTTTTAGTCTCATTATCTTATAAATTTCTAGATTATAACAAGAAAGGGGTTAGGTTTTTTAAATTAAAACCTAACCCTAATTTTATTTTTAGGAATTTGCAGACTTTAAGAGATAGTGCTGAGATAGTGCCTATTTCACTTTCACATCGTCTCACCGCCTCACCGCCTCACCACCACACCACCTCACCACCACACCACCTCACCACCACACCAATCTCATCGCCTCACCACCTCACCACCACACCAATCTCATCGCCTCACCGCCTCACCACCACACCACCACACCACCTCACCACCACACCTTCTCACCACCTCACCAATCTCACCGCCTCATCATCTCACCACCACACCCTCTCACCACCTCACCACCTCATCATTTACTATTCCCCTCCAGTTGTCGAACGCGTTTAATACTCCCCACTAATACCGCGCAGAAGCACAAGGCAATACCACCAGCTACATATACATTTTGAACTCCAAATTGATCGGCTAATTCTGCGGTAAATAAGAGCCCTATGATAGCAGGTATTTGACAAATACTACCAATTAAACCAAAGATTCTACCTAAGTATTGCGATTCGAATTGCGTTTGAATCAAGGCTGTAATTGAACCTTCATAAAGTGGAACTGCAATACCTTGAAAAACGGTGAGTACGGCATATACAATAAACAAATGCGGGGCAAGTGAACCACACACCAAAAGGGCAAGTCCAAGAATAATATACCCCACGATGGCCAGCGATATTTTTCTAAAACGCTGATTAAGGACGGCGAGTAAACCACCGCCTAATAACAATCCAACTCCAAATAATATTTCAACCAAACTCACTTGATAAGGCGTTCCTTTATAATAATTTAAGGTAACCAGAGGTGTAACAGCTATAACGGGAAAGATGAAGAATCGCGCAATAATTTCAGAAAATAGCAACCAAGACATGGGCTTATTTTTTAGAATAACGCGACCGCCTTCTATCATATCTTTATAGACGGTTGCTGTAGTTTCCTTTCCTTTTTTAGTTTTAGGAAAGGAAACAAATAACAACATGATACAGGCAATAAAAGCACCTACCACGTCTAATAGCATGACGAGGGTCATGTTGTAGTGTAAAAGTAAGAAAGCTCCCAATGCTGGGCCACTAATGAACGAAATGGATTGTATGACTTCATTAACACCCGCAACGCGAACCAATTGGTCTTTTGGTGCGAGCATAGGTACCGTTGACTTCATCGCTGGAGAATGGAAGGCACCTCCAATTGAACGAAGTGCCAAGAGTAGATATATTGACCAAAGTTCGAGTAGATTCAAGTAAAAAAGCAAAGCAATTAGTGCAGAACAAATAGCTACAAAACTATCTGAAGCAATCATGGTTATTTTTTTGTTCCAACGATCTACAAATACTCCGGCAAATGGGCCTAAAAGAATTTGGGGTAATAATCCTGCAATCGTAGCATAAGCTAGTACTTTAGCAGATCCTGTTTCCATTCCAATCCAAAGCACAAGAGCAAATTGGGCAATTGAACTCGTTAAGATGGAAAAGGTTTGCCCTGTCCAAATTAAAATAAATTTCTGTTTCCAATGCTGTACATCATAAACCTGCGTCATGGTAAAACTTTTTTTTTGCAAGAATAAAAGTTTATCCCTAGAGCTACGTTACCATTTGGTAACTTCGGTTATTTATCCAAAATTTTTCTGCGTAGTCGACTTAAGGATTGGGGAGTTAATCCCAAGAAAGAGGCGATGTATTTTTGAGGAACAAGTTGAAAAAGTTCAGGGTCATTTTCTAAAATTGAGAGATAGCGTTCTTTTGCCAATTGATGGGATAGATCAACCGAGATGCGTGTGACGTCGAAATAGAATTTTTCAATCAAGATGCGAATTAAGTTGGAGATGGCATGAGAAGTTAAACAAAGTTCATCTAAGTCCTTTTTATCCATGCGATAGGCTTCGCTTTCTCCAACAGATTCAAGACTGTAATTTGGAGCAATTTCACTGTAAATCACATCGCTATAGCGCTCAAACCACAGCGTGTTTTCATCTCCATCGACTACTTTATAGGCTCTCCAAATGCCTTTGGAAAGAATATAAAAGGTGGATTTGTTGTTGGTATGGTCTAAAATGGTTTGCTTGTTGTCAAATGTAATGTGCTCCATTTTGGAAAGCAAGACCGTTAAAGCAGTTGCATCAATAGTATATTTTTCAGAGAGATGGGTAAGAAGTGATTGCATGGGGAGCGGTTTACAGTTTACGGTTTACAGTTTACAGTTTACGGTTTACGGTTTACGGTTTACAATTAGCTGTAAATGTACTCAATTTAGGTAGTTTATGCTTTGAGTTTTTGTAAAATATGATTTTGTTTGTAAGCTAAAATCCTTTGAAAAACCCACTCCTTTCTCAGTTATATCCATTGTCTCTAGCGGTTTAAACTACTTCCTTTTTCAAAAAAAGTATGAGCACAATCAATGCAATCGATTTTCCAAGTATTCAAGCATATAAAGAAGCTGTATATTTTCAAAAGAAGGGGTTACTAAGAAAGAATTGGGTTGTTTTCTATTTTTTAATGGCTCATAATTAACATTTTTTTGTTCTTGTTGTTCTTTTGTTAAAAAATGAAATTCATTTTATGTTATAAAATCTCTTTAGGCGAGCTGAAAACGCATATTTGTTAAATTTTTAGTCCATACAAATTGAGATTCTTCTATTGTGATGTGAGAGAAAAGTGTCAAAGTATAAACTTTAAACAGAGCGTTTTTTCGTTTCCTACTACTAATTTTGTGCAAATTGTTGTATTATTTCTAATTCCTTTGTTTTTTTATTTTATGTTTATTTTTTAATCAATATAGGTTAAATATTGTTATATTGTTTAATTTTTTGTTTAAAATATTGAGATTTGTTTATTCTATTTTGATAATTAAAATGAATAGGTAAAAAGTAATATTAATTGTTTCACAAAAAAGAAAAGAATATGATAAGAAGATTAATTCCACTTGTTGTACTGATGGTTAGTAGTTCAGCAATGGCTCAGACGGGAATAGGAACGAGAACGGCAGCGAGTTCAGCTCAATTGGACGTGGTTTCATCTGACAAGGGAGTATTGTTTCCTAGAGTGGAGCTCGAAACACTACAAGATTACTCACCTATAGTTGGGGAAAGAGTGGAGAGCTTATTGGTTTACCATATTGGAAACAATACAATTGAATCAGGTTTTTATTATTGGAAATCAAATGCTTGGGTGAGGTTGTTAACGGGAGACGTAGTAAATGACCGCAAGAATAATACATTTACCATAGGAGCTAATCCATTAAAAGCAGATGAAGAATCTTTAATTATTACAGATACTAAAAATCATAGCGTCTATTTAGCTATTCAAGATATTGCCAAGAATGACGTGTTTGTTACAGCATTGACTCAAAACCAAGAGTTCATTACACAGCTAACTAGTGAGGAGGAGTTTATCACCAACATCATCAACGAGTTAAAAGAAGTTTATGGCAATGTAGTTTATGAAAACAACAATTTTTATGTTTTAAAAGAAGTTGATCGAGGAATTGAAAAAAGACTCATTGACTTAACAACGGTCATTCAAAACAGTGGTAAATCATTAGTGACAGATGGGGTAATTGGGGTTACTGTAGATGGAACTTTAGGAGTAGAAGCGGAGCAAGCGGTATTAAAATCCCTTATCTTATCGTTGAACAACAATAAAGTAACAAGTGCTCATATTAAAGATGGAACGATCCAACCGATTGATTTAGCAGATGCAGAAAGCAATCAAATCTTGATAACTGGAGGAGATAAAAAACCAATATGGAAAGATCAAGCAAAGGTAATACCTAATTTCTTTTACATGCCAGCTGTTATTTTTGATACTTCTATTACAGGTACTTCCACACGTGATTTGTACCAAGATTATGTCAATCAATTTACAGGAGGTTCTGCAACCTCTGCCAATGCTATACCTTATCCGATTTCACATGGACCAGCTGGTACAACACCAATATCCTATAGTGGAGGACTTGTTGGTAGTACTGGAGCACCCGCAGATATTACTGTGTTTGAAAAGAATGAATTATACTACTATATCACGTACTATGATGAGAATGTATTTGAAAATTTATCGATTACGGCAGATGGAAAGTTGAATTATACGGTACGAGCAGGAGCAGATGTGAGTTCCTATATGAATATTGTATTTGTAATTAAATAAGTGATAAATATGCTACATAGTAAATATAATATAGGAAAGGAGAGATGGGTATTAATGGCCTTTTTGTTGTATTTCTTGTTGGGCTTGAGTAATTCCTGGGCTGAAGGGTCTAAAGATTTGTATCCTCTAAATGCAAAAGGGATACGGTTGCATCTGAGTACAATAAATTATTCTTATTATAATTACGGAACGCATTTTGTTTACGCAGAAGAAGGGGAGCAAATTGCGATTGCTTCGGATGTACAACAGAATGGGACAAGAAAGATTTTTTTATACGCACCGGATGGCGTTCAAATTGTACTTCCTTTGAGTGGACAGAGTGGTACAATTCCCAATCGAACCGCTGAATTAGCAGGACCTAGACTTCCTGACCAAGCGGCAGGTGACAATCGATATTTACCTGTTTATTATACAGTTCCTGTTGGAGGAGCAGGAATTTATAAGGTAGATTTTCATGGATACTATAATCCTGATGCAACTCCTCCACAAGTTTATCAGCATACTCCTGCTAATCAGTGGCCTCCAAAGCCTATTGCCAATCAACCGAATTTAACAGGGAATGTTGTTGCCTGGGATGTTTCGGTTGCTAGAAAGGTAGGTTCCAGTTGGAATTGGGTGAATGGGCGTACATATATGAATACCCTAAACCTTGTTGTAGATGGGGGGCAGTATTCAGGAACATTGTCTTATTTAATTGATTTCAAGTTTAAAATGTTAACGCATGCGGGATATCTCTATAATGTACAAACCAATGATATGATGGGAAGTGGATTTTGGCTTTGGGTGAATAATATTGGAATCAGTAAAGATGGGCAATCAAATGTACCTTCATATTTAAGTTGGCCAAGATTTTCTACTACAGCAGAGGTTGATAGAAGGCATCACAATCCGAATTTACCCGATACAGAATTTATTTCTACAGCCAAAATTTTTTACAATCTACCCGATAAAAATATGCCTACTAAAGCTAGATGGGCACAGACGGGACAGGACACTTGGTTGAAGGAATCAGAACAGCGGGCACCAGATCCTAATACAGTAGTTACTGTTGTTGGTGCAGATGGGACGCCTAATAAAATAGGAAGTAAAGGAGGGTATGTTAAATTTCATAATCATGGAAGAAACGATTATGAAATTGTGATTAAACCGAAATCGGGAACATTACATCCATTTCCCCAGCGTATACTAAGCGGAACGACGACGTCAGGTGAAAATCAAATTTATTGGGATGGAAAAGATGGAACTGGGCATTTTGTAACGGCAAAACAAGTAGACATACAGCTAACATTAAAGTGTCCTCGACAGGAGACGCATTTCATGATACCTCCCTTTACCTACAATAAAAACGGGATGATTATTGAACTTCTATCTGAAGATTTTCAAACAGTACGTTCAGACCGAGTGTATTGGGATGATACTTTAATTGATCAAAGCACGGGTTCAAATGTAATCGGTCGATCGCATCCAATCAATGCGAGTCATTTTGTTAATCCTGCAGGAACTTCAAGTAGAATTAATGGGCATCGATGGGGAGAAGGGAATAATGTTATGGGAGCTCCAGTTTTTGGTTACAATAAATTCATGGATACTTGGGCTTTTATTGAAGGTGGAACTTTTTTAGATACAGTAGAGGTGGAGATGAAAGTGGCTGATTTAGAAATCGTTGCTGTTACTTCAGATCAAACAGTTGTGCGTAAAAATGACACTATTACTTATGTCGTAAAGGTTAAAAATAATGGACCAGCAGCAGCAGCAGGTGCGGAATTTACGTTTGATATTCCCTCGGGATTTGAACCTCTTCAAGCACAGTTTTTTGGAAATACTTGTGGTACAGAGCGCGTGAGTATTGTGTATGATGCAGTGAATCAATCTTATACCTCTCAGTTAGATTTACCTGTTGCTTGTGAAGTAATTTACACCATCCAGCTTAAAGCAATCAACCCAGTAGTAGGACCTGTTAAAGTAGAAGCAACAATCTTGCGCCCAGATGATATTTATGATCCCGATGCGACGAACCCTAATCCAGCGATTCCGCCTACTGATGCGCATTATGAATGTGAAAATAATGGATTAAGTACACCGTGTAATAATATCAAAAAAAATCAAGAGGTTATTTATACCCTTGCAGGACTTAAGTTAATCAAGCATGGCGTGTTTAGAGATGCAAACAATAATGGAAGTCCTCAAGTTGGAGAGACAATTACCTATACCTTCAAATTAACCAATACAGGAGAAACTAAGTTAACGAATTTAGTGTTGACCGATTTCCTGCTAGGAGGGGTCATTACCGCTGTACCCGAAAAGAGTATGAATGAAGATGATTTCTTGGATGTAAATGAAGTATGGACCTATAACCAAACCTATGTGATTACACAATTGGATCTTGATAATAAAGGAGTTTATAATCAAGCTGAAGTTAAAGGAATAGAAGAGGGAAGTAATCATCCCCTAGAGGAAAAATCTAGACCTGCGGTCTTACTGACTCCGACCGATGTAGGTTATGACCCCAATCGCAAGGAACATACGTTTGTTTCATTGGTTGGTACTAATGTATTGATTACAAATCCGATGATTCGCCAAAGGTTAAAAAAGTAAAATAATAATGAGAAAATACAAGCTATAACATACTACTTCGCATAGGAATATTGGGGTAAGGGCCTTGCAACAGAG
>NZ_LROZ01000040.1 GCF_001549985.1 Myroides odoratus
AATGGCGATGCTTCACTTTACCAATGGTATCAAGGCGCATCAAGAAGACAATCCCATTAGGTTGACCTCCTCGCGATGGCAAAGTGGCGGGAGTATGCGCAGTGGACAATGGAAAAAAACCATGTATCGTAAGAGTCAGCTCTTGGAAAAAGAAGAGCGCATCGACCTGCAAGGACAGGTGGTAGGAACCAAATTATACTATTGGGATGGTTTGGGGCGTTTACGCGAAGAAGTAGATGAGCTAGGGCATAGCGTGAAACGCACCTATGATGCCTATGGACGGGTACTTACCCAAACCCTGGAAGACGGTACCACGCTAGCATATTCCTATGTTCCCTATTTAACAGGAAGTGAAATCGCGAGAATTGAAGTGAGTAGCGCTGATGGAAATTGGGTATTGGGCGAACAAGAATTTGACAGTTTAGGTCGTTTGCTTGAGCGACAAACCGGTGGTCGTACCACCGAATACCTCTATGAGGATGCTTCTCCTGTTCCCTCCACGGTGATTCAACCCGATGGAACCACCCTAGACTACGCGTATATTGTTGAGCTGGGCAATGCCATTGCTCAAATCCAGGCGGATGATTTAACCCAAGTCTTTGAATACGATCACACCACGGGAGAATTAATTGAATCCGCAGAGGGAATGGCTTCCAATCAGAATTATTGGAACGACTACGGATTGCTTGAAACAGAAACACTAACGGTGAATGGCGATACGTATGATACAGATTATCAGTGGACCCTGAGAGGGGAACCCATTTCACATAGCGATATTACAGGTGCGCAAACCCGATATGAACGCGATGAGCACGGCAGGGTGAGTCGCCTTGTCGATCAGGATGTAACGGCTGATTTATACTATGATGCCCTAGGACGTCTGGACAGAAAAACAGTAAAAGATAACGGTTCATCCACCAAAATAGAAACGGAGTTTGAATACAATGCATTCAATCAACCGGTGGTGGAAATCATCAAGGACAGTAAAGCAACGCAACTGCGTTTAGAGCGCAGCTGGCTTCAGAATGGTTTATTATCCAGGCAAACCACCCAATTAAATGGCAACAAGATCAAAGAAGAGGAGTATACCTATGATGTGCGCAATCGCTTGGTGGAATATACCATCAAGGGAAGTGAATTCCCAAAAGATGGCTATGGACAGGCGTTTCGCAAACAAGTGTATCAGTACGATGCGCTAAATAATATGACTCGAGTGGAAACTACTTTGGAAAATCAGCAGGTCGATGTAGCGCAATATCACTACGACAATAGCGAAGACCCGACGCAGTTGACCCGTGTGACGCATTCCCATGGATCCTATCCTTCTGCTATTGATTTACAGTACGACACTTGTGGGCGTATGACAGTGGATGAAGCAGGGAGAAACCTAAGCTATGACGCTTTTGGACGACTTGTTGAACTCGAAGGGCCGCAAGATAGCACCTACCAATACAACGCGAATAATCAACTGGTCAATCAAACCGTAGCAGGCGATAAGAACTGTCAACTGTATTACCGCGCAGGAGAACTAGTGAATCAGGTGCTGGTGGAAGAGGATAAAAAAGTGCGTTGGATTAAAAGTGGCGCTACCTGCTTAGCGGTTAATGATGATCAACATGTTACTTTAACGGCAAGTGGGCAGCATGAGAGCTTGTTGTGGTCGGTGAAAGACGGCGATTCTCAAGGGGAACTACATGAGTTTGGACCGTATGGACAAGGAGAAGCAGAGGAATACCTACCTGCTTTTACTGGAGAGCGAAAAGATCCCATCAGTGGGCATTACCATTTGGGCGATGGGTATCGCGCGTATAGCCCAATCCTGATGCGATTTACCTGTCCCGATAGTCTAAGCCCATTTGGAGCGGGTGGAATCAATGCTTATGCGTATTGTGCTGGGGATCCGATTAACTTGATTGATCCTTCAGGGCACAGTGCGACAGGCACAGCAGGATTGTTCTCCGGAGGGTTAGTCACTCAGGGATTAGGCCGATTAGGTGCTGGTGGAGGAATTATCTTGGGT
>NZ_LROZ01000041.1 GCF_001549985.1 Myroides odoratus
CAGACAATTAATCTAGAGTCTCTTGTTCAAGGATACGAGACAGAAACTATGTTGGTTAACAATGGAGATGGAACGTATACTTATACCAATGAAAAGGGAACTGAAGTAGTAATTGATGTACCAGCATCAGTGACTAATCAGTTTGAGGAGATCTTACAAAACACAACAGTTCAAGACATTTTAAACCAATACATCAGCAATAATTCAGAAGGAAATGTAAGCTTTGACGGATCTAGTTTTACCTATGTAGATGCAACAGGAGCTAAACAGACAATTAATTTCGATGCGATTGTAAAAGCAAACGAAACAATTACTTTGATTTTCCCTCATAATAATGGTGTATATTCTTATGTAGCTGAAAATGGGGTACAACCTGATATAATTAATGTACCAGCAGATGTAATCAATAATTTTGAAGATATTATTAATAATGCAAATGTGAAGAACATCCTAAAAGCCTCTGAAACAGTAACAACGTTAGTAGACAATAACAATGGAACGTATACTTATATGAACGAATCTGGGGATGTTGTAACTATAGATGTACCCGCATCTGTGACTAATCAGTTCCAAGAAATCATCAACAATACAGATGTACAAGACATTTTAAACCAATACATCACGAATAATTCAGAAGGGAATGTAAGTTTTGACGGATCTAGTTTTACGTATGTAGATGGAACAGGAGCTACACAGACAATTAATTTAGAAACAATTGTAAAAGCCTCTGAAACAGTAACAACGTTAGTAGACAATAACAATGGAACGTATACTTATACGAACGAATCTAGTGTTGCTGTAACTATAGATGTACCCGCATCTGTGATTAATAAGTTTGAAGAGATTTTACAAAACACAACAGTTCAGGATATTTTAAACCAATACATCGCAGACCAAGCAGGAGGAGGTAATATAGATTATGATGGATCTAATACCACTGTAAACGGTCCGTTAAAACTGGGAGGGGCTCTTTATGCAAATGTAAGAACGCATAGTTTAGCAACAAATGTTGATTGGAAAGATGGTGATTATGCAATTGTTCTTACAAATAATAGTATTAGTGGAGTATTATCTATGCCAGACCCGGCACTAAACACAGGTCGTATCCTTGCGATTAGAAACAACACAGGTAGTTTGGTAGCATTCAACGGCGCTTATTTACCAGGGGTGCCTTTAAATAACGGCTCAATTGCAAGCGGTTCAGGGTATACCTATATTTCTGATGGTACCAACTGGCATCCAATAGGATCTAGATAATATTTTAAAAACCCGTAGTATATAAAGGTACACAATTTTTACGCAGTAGATAATGAGATTTAAATGCTTTGATTTGTTATTTAGTAGATTTTAGGAATAATTCACTGTACGGGTTAATAAAAATAAATGTAGAATAAAGCTATAATTTATTCTACATTATAAACTATGAAAGATAATTTTCATATTATGGGATATTTATCTATAACAAATTTTTTTAAAATACTATTCATTAGTTTTTTATGTAGTTATTAATGAGTAAAGAAAATAAGAAATGAAAAAGATATACCAATACATTGTAGTTGTGTTTTTAGTTCTGATGAGTAAAGGGTTTGCACAAATCAATACACCAATGGTACCTAATACAACTATAATAAGTGACCATCCATTTTTAGATGCGTCTGAATATACCAATAGTACACCCAACAATCAAAACAAAGGTTTGTACTTTCCAAGCACCGATTTAACCAAGTGGATGTTTAAAACCGAGAATTTGGATGGTATTACGTTTCCAACCGCTTTTAACGGTATGATGGTTTACAATACTGGTTCGGGATACACC
>NZ_LROZ01000042.1 GCF_001549985.1 Myroides odoratus
GTAATACTTAGTAGTCCCGGGCAGACTCGAACTGCCGACCCCTACATTATCAGTGTAGTACTCTAACCAGCTGAGCTACGAGACTCTGTATATTACTTCTTATCTTTTTTTTGAACAAACAGCGAGAGTAAATAAACCAACTCCTTTTTTTCTCTAGAAAGGAGGTGTTCCAGCCGCACCTTCCGGTACGGCTACCTTGTTACGACTTAGCCCTAGTTACCAGTTTTACCCTAGGCAGCTCCTTGCGGCGACCGACTTCAGGTACCCCCGGCTTCCATGGCTTGACGGGCGGTGTGTACAAGGCCCGGGAACGTATTCACCGGATCATGGCTGATATCCGATTACTAGCGATTCCAGCTTCATGGAGTCGAGTTGCAGACTCCAATCCGAACTGAGACCAGTTTTTGAGATTCGCATCCAGTTGCCTGGTAGCTGCTTTCTGTACTGGCCATTGTAGCACGTGTGTAGCCCAAGACGTAAGGGCCGTGATGATTTGACGTCATCCCCACCTTCCTCACGGTTTGCACCGGCAGTCTTGTTAGAGTTCCCGACATTACTCGCTGGCAACTAACAATAGGGGTTGCGCTCGTTATAGGACTTAACCTGACACCTCACGGCACGAGCTGACGACAACCATGCAGCACCTTGTAAATTGTCCGAAGAAAAGTCTATCTCTAAACCTGTCAATCTACATTTAAGCCTTGGTAAGGTTCCTCGCGTATCATCGAATTAAACCACATGCTCCACCGCTTGTGCGGGCCCCCGTCAATTCCTTTGAGTTTCATTCTTGCGAACGTACTCCCCAGGTGGGATACTTATCACTTTCGCTTAGCCACTCAGTCCGAAAACCGAACAGCTAGTATCCATCGTTTACGGCGTGGACTACCAGGGTATCTAATCCTGTTCGCTACCCACGCTTTCGTTCATCAGCGTCAATAAGTACGTAGTAATCTGCCTTCGCAATTGGTATTCCATGTAATATCTAAGCATTTCACCGCTACACTACATATTCTAATTACTTCCATACTATTCAAGTCAAGCAGTATCAACGGCAATTTTATAGTTAAGCTATAAGATTTCACCACTGACTTACTCAACCGCCTACGAACCCTTTAAACCCAATAATTCCGGATAACGCTCGGATCCTCCGTATTACCGCGGCTGCTGGCACGGAGTTAGCCGATCCTTATTCTTACGGTACCGTCAAATAATTACACGTAATTACATTTCTTCCCGTACAAAAGCAGTTTACAATCCATAGGACCGTCATCCTGCACGCGGCATGGCTGGTTCAGAGTTGCCTCCATTGACCAATATTCCTCACTGCTGCCTCCCGTAGGAGTCTGGTCCGTGTCTCAGTACCAGTGTGGGGGATCTCCCTCTCAGGACCCCTAATCATCGTAGCCTTGGTATGCCGTTACCACACCAACTAGCTAATGATACGCATGCCCATCTTTTACCGATAAATCTTTATTAATCAAACGATGCCGTTCAATTAAACCATGGAGCATTAATCCGAATTTCTCCGGGCTATTCCCCTGTAAAAGGTAGGTTGCATACGCGTTACTCACCCATCCGCCGGTCTCTAGAAAGCAAGCTCTCTATACCCCTCGACTTGCATGTGTTAGGCCTGCCGCTAGCGTTCATCCTGAGCCAGGATCAAACTCTTCATCGTATATTTTTAATATTGTAAAAAGTTAGCTAGTTTATTCGTGATCCTAAAATCACCTTACTCTCTTTATTTTGTATGCTGTTGTCCAATATGTCTATGATCGTGTTTCAA
>NZ_LROZ01000043.1 GCF_001549985.1 Myroides odoratus
ACGGTTGAAAATCTCAACTTTGTTGTTCGGATAGTTCTTGATGTTGTCAATGATAAAGTAATCATTCTTCCCATCTCCATCAGGAGTAACTAGATTGTAAATCACAATATCACCGTCTAAGACCCAATCTTTTTTCACTGTTGCTAAAGTAAAATAACCATATCCTTTAACATTAGCGATAGTAGTAACTTCTTTATGAGACATATCAACAACACCTCCTTCATCAACCCAAATCTTTTGTATATCATCCCAGCGAACTATATGTAATTCTTCTTCTGGATTGTTTAGCAAATCCGGTAAAGTTGTCTTTTCATTCCAACTAAGTGTTAATAAAATATCACTTTGATTTTTATCACTTTTAGAAATCAACCAATACTCTCGTGTATTTATTAATTTAACTACTCCAACAGTATTAAAATGGGAGTTAAAGAATGAATTATCATTATAAATATATTTTGCTAAGAACACATCTTCCTTACCTTTTGGGGCTGAAATACGAGCATACCTATAAGTACCATTATCTCCAATAGGATATTTAAATTGTTCATTTCCTATCTTTTCCACTTCTCCTTCAACATAAGAATAATCGTTAGAATTTATAGCATCTGAACCTTGTTGAAAAGTAATCATCCCATAACTAACATTAGTATCAGGATTTATTATAGAATCTATTTTAACAATACCCTCCCTAAAATCAGCTATACCATAAACATCTAAGTTATTTTTTATTTCAAAAAAAGTGTTAGGTACATCAATACTACTAAATTCTACATTTAACAAAGAAACCAGTCTATTTCCTTTAATTTGTTTTACTCTATTATTAGTATTAGTTGCAAAAATTGTTTTTGAACTTTTTCTATTAGAAGTTATACCATAATATCCATTATTAATAAAATCCTGTAAATAAATTACTGTTCCATCATTAATAACATAAGCCGATTCTTTATTTTCAAAAGAACCTTCAAATGAAACTAAATCATTTGGAGATATAACTAATTCACCCTCATTAACAACTATAGAATATTTTTGACAATAAACTAAAGGAATAAAGAAAAGAGTAAGAAGTACTCCAATTATTTTTTTTTTCATTTATAATCATTTATGTTATATCGAAATACGATAAATTTTTATTTTAACTTAACATCTTAATTCTACTTGTCTTTAAAAATTTAATTGAAAACAAATAGATCTAATTAAATTATTACTTAACATACTCTAATATTAAATAATACTCCCCGTTTGGATGAAGAGAAGTAAATGATCCAGGTATACCTAAAGTGATAACTGTATTTCCACCTATTACTTCTTTATCAACTACTCCCTCAGTAATTGAATTAGTACTTTTACTTATCAAACGAGCATTTAAAATCAATTTAGCAAAATCACTATTAATACTTATGATATTTGTATTAGTTGTTAATACAACATTAAACACTCGCTGAGCAATTTGTTCACCATTAATCCATTTTTCTGATTTGATTGTCTCTGTACTTGAATAATCAACTATACTATTTGAGATGATTGTCTCTATTTTTGTTTTAAATTCGTTATTATCTCCAAGTTTGGTAATGAAATCTTGATTCATTGCTATGTTTTCAACAAA
>NZ_LROZ01000044.1 GCF_001549985.1 Myroides odoratus
TCCAGCTTCTGTAGCGAATAACTTTGAAATGATTGTCAATAACAATCCAGAGAAAGTAAAAGAAATTATTGAACAAGTGGCCAAAAATGTTGAGGGCAATGTGACCTATAATGGAACAGATTTGATATACAAAGATGGTAATGGAGATGATCAAGTGATTAACTTAGATCAACTAGTTAAAGCCAATGAAACCGTTACAACTTTACTTGCCAATACCGATGGAACTTATACCTATAAATCAGAGAATGGTACAGAAACGATTATTGATATTCCAGCCTCAGTAGCCAACAACTTTGAAACGATTGTCAATAACAATCCAGAGAAAGTAAAAGAGATTATTGAACAAGTAGCCAAAAATGTTGAAGGGAATGTTACCTACAACGGAACGGATTTACTGTACAAAGATGCTACGGGAAATGATCAAGTAATCAACCTAGATCAATTGGTAAAAGCCAATGAAACGGTAACTACCTTACTGGCTAATACCGATGGAACTTATACGTATAAATCAGAGAATGGTACAGAAACCATCATCGATATTCCAGCCTCAGTAGCGAACAACTTTGAAACGATTGTCAATAACAATCCAGAAAAGGTCAAAGAGATTATCGAACAAGTGGCCAAAAATGTTGAGGGGAATGTAACCTATAATGGAACGGATTTACTGTACAAAGATACAGCTGGCGCAGATCAAGTAATCAACTTAGATCAACTAGTTAAAGCCAATGAAACCGTTACGACTTTACTTGCCAATACCGATGGAACCTATACCTACAAATCTGAGAATGGTACAGAGACCATCATCGATATTCCAGCTTCTGTAGCGAATAACTTCGAAACGATTGTCAACAACAATCCAGAGAAAGTAAAAGAGATTATCGAGCAAGTTGCCAAAGACGTTGAAGGCAATGTTACTTATAATGGAACGGATTTGGTATACAAAGATGGAAATGGAGATGATCAAGTAATCAACTTAGATCAACTAGTTAAAGCCAATGAAACCGTTACAACTTTACTTGCCAATACCGATGGAACTTATACCTATAAATCTGAAAATGATACCGAAACGATTATTGATATTCCAGCTTCTGTAGCGAATAACTTCGAGACCATTATCAACAACAATCCTGAGAAAGTAAAAGAGATTATTGAAAAAGTTGCAAAAGATGTTGAAGGCAATGTTACTTATAATGGAACGGATTTGGTATACAAAGATGCAACTGGCGCAGATCAAGTGATCAACTTAGATCAATTGGTTAAAGCCAATGAAACCGTTACAACTTTACTTGCCAATACGGATGGAACCTATACCTATAAATCAGAAAATGGTACAGAAACCATCATCGATATTCCAGCTTCT
>NZ_LROZ01000045.1 GCF_001549985.1 Myroides odoratus
GACTGGTCATCCATCAATACGACTAACGTAAGCTTTACGCTAGACGCTGATATGTTAACGGTAACCGATTCTGATGGAAATAAAGTGCAGCTTGACGTTAAAGAAATCGCGAATAACTCTACGTTTATTACCGAACTGACACAGAATGAAGAATTTGTAACGGCAATCACCAATAACGAAACCTTTATTACAGAAGTAATCAACAAGTTAAAAGGCAAGTACGGAAACGTTGTTTACAATGCAACAGAAAANTACGCAAGGAGAGATCGACTGGTCATCCATCAATACGACTAACGTAAGCTTTACGCTAGATGCCGATATGTTAACAGTAACTGATTCTGATGGAAACAAAGTACAATTAGACGTTAAAGAAATTGCCAACAACTCTACGTTTATTACCGAACTAACACAGAATGAAGAATTTGTAACGGCAATCACCAATAACGAAACCTTTATTACAGAAGTAATCAACAAGTTAAAAGGCAAGTACGGAAACGTTGTTTACAATGCAACAGAAAACAAATTCTACTACATCCAAGAAGATGGTACGCAAGGAGAGATCGACTGGTCATCCATCAATACGACTAACGTAAGTTTTACGCTAGATGCAGATATGTTAACCGTTACAGATTCTGATGGAAACAAAGTACAATTAGACGTTAAAGAGATCGCGAACAATTCGACATTCATTACGGAGTTAACGAATAACGATGAGTTTATCACCAATTTGACCGAAAACGAAACGTTGATTTCAAAAATCGTCAATAAACTATCTGGTAAATACGGAAACGTGATCTACAACGCAACCGAGAACAAATTCTATTACATCAAAGATGACGGTACGCAAGGAGAAGTAGATTGGTCAACATTAAATACCACCAACGTAAGCTTTACGCTGGATGCCGATATGCTAACAGTAACCGATTCTGATGGAAACAAAGTACAATTAGACGTTAAAGAGATTGCAAATAATTCGACATTCATTACGGAGCTAACGAATAACGATGAGTTTATCACCAACTTGACAGAAAACGAAACGTTGATTTCGAAAATTGTCAATAAACTATCAGGTAAATACGGTAATGTCATCTACAATGCAACCGAAAACAAATTCTATTACATTAAAGATGACGGTACACAAGGAGAAGTAGACTGGTCAACGTTAAATACCACCAACGTAAGTTTTACATTGGATGCTGATATGCTAACCGTTACCGATTCTGATGGAAACAAAGTGCAGCTTGACGTTAAAGAGATCGCGAACAATTCGACATTTATTACGAAACTGACGAATAACGATGAGTTTATCACCAACTTGACAGAAAACGAAACGTTGATTTCGAAAATCGTC
>NZ_LROZ01000047.1 GCF_001549985.1 Myroides odoratus
ATCACGAGTTAACGTGCCAGTAAGAATAGTAGGTTGATCGTTGTTCTTCAATCCAGATACAGTGTACGTTAATATAGGATCTGCATCACCATATACTTTGGTTTTCGCTTCTGCTTGTATCGTTAGTAAAGCAGGTGTAATGGTTAGATTTGCCGATTGAAAAGCCAAAGTATAATTGGTAGATGCTTGTATGGTCCCTTGAGTAATAGAGTATGAACCCACTTCTTCTCCATTGTCACGAACTAATACACCTGAAATACTTGTTTGTTGGTCATTATTTTTTAATCCAGATACAGTGTAAGTTAACACAGGATCAGTATCTCCATAAACTTTCGTTTGCACATCGGCTGTTACCGTTAGTACAGCAGGAGTAATTGCTAAATCAGCTGCTTGATAAACTAAGGTATAATCTGAAGGTGCACTTAAACTGCCTTGTTGGATTTCATAGGTACCCACAGACTCTCCTACTTCACGAACTAAACTACCCGTAAGAATAGTAGGTTGGTCGTTGTTTTTTAATCCAGAAACCGTATAGGTTAAACCAGGATCAGTATCTCCATAAATTTTCGTTTGCGCATTCGCTTTTACTGTTAGTACGGCGGGAGTAATTGTTAAATCAGCTGCTTGATAAACTAAGGTATAATCAGTTGGTGCACTTAAACTGCCTTGTTGGATTTCATAGGTACCCACAGACTCTCCTACTTCACGAACTAAACTGCCCGTAACACGATCAGTCCCTTGTAATCCTGAAACCGTATACGTTAAAACAGGATCGGTATCTCCATAGATTTTCGTTTGTGCATTCGCTTTTACTGTTAGTACAGCAGGAGTAATAGCTAAATCAGCCGCTTGATAAACTAAGGTATAATCTGTAGGTGCACTTAAACTACCTTGTTGAATTTCATAGGTACCCACAGACTCTCCTACTTCACGAACTAAACTGCCTGTAAGAATAGTAGGTTGGTCATTGTTTTTTAATCCAGATACAGTGTAAGTTAACACAGGATCAGTATCTCCATAAACTTTCGTTTGT
>NZ_LROZ01000048.1 GCF_001549985.1 Myroides odoratus
CCTGGGGAGTACGTTCGCAAGAATGAAACTCAAAGGAATTGACGGGGGCCCGCACAAGCGGTGGAGCATGTGGTTTAATTCGATGATACGCGAGGAACCTTACCAAGGCTTAAATGTAGATTGACAGGTTTAGAGATAGACTTTTCTTCGGACAATTTACAAGGTGCTGCATGGTTGTCGTCAGCTCGTGCCGTGAGGTGTCAGGTTAAGTCCTATAACGAGCGCAACCCCTATTGTTAGTTGCCAGCGAGTAATGTCGGGAACTCTAACAAGACTGCCGGTGCAAACCGTGAGGAAGGTGGGGATGACGTCAAATCATCACGGCCCTTACGTCTTGGGCTACACACGTGCTACAATGGCCAGTACAGAAAGCAGCTACCAGGCAACTGGATGCGAATCTCAAAAACTGGTCTCAGTTCGGATTGGAGTCTGCAACTCGACTCCATGAAGCTGGAATCGCTAGTAATCGGATATCAGCCATGATCCGGTGAATACGTTCCCGGGCCTTGTACACACCGCCCGTCAAGCCATGGAAGCCGGGGGTACCTGAAGTCGGTCGCCGCAAGGAGCTGCCTAGGGTAAAACTGGTAACTAGGGCTAAGTCGTAACAAGGTAGCCGTACCGGAAGGTGCGGCTGGAACACCTCCTTTCTAGAGAAAAAAAGGAGTTGGTTTATTTACTCTCGCTGTTTGTTCAAAAAAAAGATAAGAAGTAATATACAGAGTCTCGTAGCTCAGCTGGTTAGAGTACTACACTGATAATGTAGGGGTCGGCAGTTCGAGTCTGCCCGGGACTACTAAGTATTACGAAGGAAATTTTAGAAGTTGAAAGCTTACCTGAAATATAGTTAACAGTTACTAGTTAACGGTTTTACTGTAAACAGTTAACCGTTCACTGTAGACTAAAAAATGGGGGATTAGCTCAGCTGGCTAGAGCGCCTGCCTTGCACGCAGGAGGTCATCGGTTCGACTCC
>NZ_LROZ01000005.1 GCF_001549985.1 Myroides odoratus
GTTGTTGGATTGTAGTTGACATTTCCGTATTTACCTCTTAATTCCGTGATGATATTGGTAATGAAATCTTCATTACTGGTGATAGTCGTTACAAAATGCTCATCATTACCCAGCTTTGTTGTAAACGTTTTATTGTCAACCAAATTAGTTACAAAAACATCGTTATTCGCAATAACTCTTCCTAGATCATCAATCGCTACTGTAAAACGATTATTTTCAGTATCGGTGATAACCAACACATTATTAACCTCATCAATAGCAAAACTTTTAACTTTGGTGTTTCCTAAACTTTCCCAACTGATGTCCACTACGTTGTAGTCTGCATCATAGTAGAAGAATGAATTAGTTGATACATCAAATCCTACATTTCCGTATTTGCCTTTTAACATATCGACAATTGTTGTGATGAAAGCAGTATTATCGCCCAACTTGGTAATGAAATCCTGATTCGTAGCAATCTGCTCCACAAACGTTTTGTTGGTAGCAATATCCGTTACCGCTAACTCAACCACATTTTGTTCCAAATCGGTAACGACCAACTTGTCATTCACTAAGGTAAAGCTAACGTTGGTTGTATTTAATACACTCCAATCTACCTCGTGTTCTACTCCTTGCTCATCGTAATAAACAAAAGTATTGGTTGTTGGATTGTAATTGACATTTCCGTATTTACCTCTTAACGTATTGATAACATTGGTAATAAAATCTTCATTGTTGGTGATGTGATTGATAAACTCAAGATTATCACCCAACTTGGTAATGAAATCTTGATTCGTAGCAATATGCTCTACAAATGTTTTATTAGAAGCAATATCTGTTACCGCTAATTCAATTTTATTTTGTTCTGAATCGGTAACAACCAACTTGTCATTCACTAAGGTAAAGCTAACGTTTGTTGTATTAAAATCACTCCAATCAACATCATGCTCTACTCCATTCTCATCATAATACACGAATTTATTGGTNGACGTTTCCGTACTTGCCTTTTAATTCATTGACGATATTGGTAATAAAATCTTCATTGTTGGTGATGTGATTGACAAACTCGATATTATCACCCAACTTGGTAATGAAATCTTGATTCATAGCAATATGCTCTACAAATGTTTTGTTAGAAGCAATATCTGTTACCGCTAATTCGATTTTATTTTGTTCTGAATCAGTAACAACCAACTTGTCATTCACTAAGGTAAAGCTAACGTTAGTTGTATTAAAATCACTCCAATCAACATCATGCTCTACTCCATACTCATCATAATAAACAAAAATATTGGTTGTAGCATTGTAGTTGACGTTTCCGTACTTGCCTTTTAATTCATTGACGATATTGGTAATAAAATCTTCATTGTTGGTAATGTGATTAACAAACTCGATATTATCACCCAACTTAGTAATGAAATCTTGATTTTCCACCAAGTTTGTCACAAACGTATTATTTTTTGCAATCGCTGAAATGGCAAGAAATACCTTTCCTCCTTGCGTATCTGTGATTACTAAACTTTCAATGTCATTATTATCTTTTTCAATGGTAAAAGCCCGATTCTTTGTATCTATGTAAGTATCTCCAGCTAATAATTGCGTCCATTTTTCGTTGCTCCAATAGTAAAAGCCTGCAACAAGTGATGTACTTCCTGTATTGTAAACAAGCAAACTTTCTTCAGGATTAACAATAGCTGATTTATCTTGCTCACTAAATAATTGAATTCTAGGAAGCAAAATACCTTTATCTTTAGCAACGATGTCTAATGCTGAAGCAGGATTGGGTTCTCTTGTACCTATACCAACCTGAGCACTAACGAAATTTCCTAAAAATAAAAATAATAAAGGAATAACTTTTCTAATCATAATTTCTCTCAGTAGATTAATTAATAACACACTAACTTTAAAAAAGACGAACAATAACATCAATACTTCGGATGTAAATGAAGTACATATTCATTACTCGCCAGAAACAAGCTACCTTGCTTCTCTTATTATTAAACTTATATTTCCAGCATGATCCATGCTCAAAATAGGATTACTTCAAACTTTCATGAACAACAATGTTGCTCAACTAGTTGAGTTAAGAGTTCTATTTCGGTTTTATCGAAACTGTGTTCCTTACTTTTAGTACATAAACACAGCCTTGATAAACCTGTACATGTCCAACTAGACTTTATATTTCTTTAATAATAAATTCACTGCGTCTATTTTCTTGGTGTTCCGAAGTAGTACACGGTACACCATTACTACATTTGTTTAGCAACTGACTTTCTCCATATCCTCGTCCAGTCAAGCGACTCGGATCGATTCCTTGTTCAATCATCCATTTAATGGTTGATTTCACACGACGATCAGATAAACTCATGTTGTAATCATCATTTCCTCTACTATCTGTATGAGAGCGAACATCAATTTTCATGGAAGGGTATTCTTTCATTACCTCTACTACTTTCATCAATTCAATCGAAGCATCTCTACGAATATTAGATTTATCAAAATCAAAATAAATAGGTTGCAAATTGAGTCTTTTAAATAAATCATCGTTTAAGCCCAAAGGTTTTTCCGCCTTTTCTAATCCGATATTCACTACTTTAACTCCAGGTTCGCGATTTACGTTAAAAGCAACTTCCACCGTATTATAGGATTCTTTTTCTGCTTTTATACGGTACTTATATCCACAATCTAAAAGTGAAGTGATATAATATCCCTTACTATTGGTGTAAAGGGTATCTGATTTTTGATAGAATGCATCTGAAATAACAATCAAGGCATTCGCTACGATTTCATTCGTATCTTTATCGTATACTGTACCTTCAATCGTTTGTTTGCATGGTTTTTCAGCAAGGAAATAAATATCATCAGATCCTTTACCATCTGCGCGGTTTGAACTAACAAATCCTTTATTTTGTTTGGGATCTAAATAAAATCCAAAATCGTCCATGCTACTATTGATTGGTGTTCCCATGTTTACCACAGGGCCAAAACTTCCATTAGGATAGAGTTTGGTTACAAACACATCCAATCCACCTAAACCTGGATGCCCATCAGAAGAGAAATACAACTGATAATCGGAGGCTATAAAAGGAAAGTTTTCCCTACCTTCTGTATTGATTGATGTTCCTAGATTTTCAATAGGACCATAGCCTTCATGCTCGTATAGAGCCACGCGAAATAAATCGGATTGTCCAATTGTACCTTGTCGATCAGAAGCAAAATACAACCACTTATCATCGGGTGTTAATGCAGGATGGGCTGTATTAAAGTTATCCGAATTAAAAGGCAATTCTACAACATTTCCCCACTTTCCATCCGCTTGTTTTACTGCCTTATACAATTTCAATAAAGAGGTTTTATCTTTATTTTGTTTGCTTTTTCCGCTGGTTTTCGAATTGTTACGCGTGAAATACATCGTATTGCCATCTTGTGTAAAGACAGCCGTTGCATCATTAACTGCTGAATTAATTTCTGGTGCAAAAAGCGCGGGTTCTCCAAACCCATTTTGACCAATCGTAGCGCTATATAAACTAGTATAGCTTTCATTTGTCCAAGAATGGATTTTACTACTATGTTGCTGATTTGTAGCACGTGCTGAAGTAAATATAAATTGATCCCCAAGAAGGGTTCCTCCATAATCTGAATATTCCGTATTTAAATCTAGATGTTTAATATCATAGCGATCCGAACGATTTTCAATATGAGCTAAATAATCGCGGTTCTTGTTGTATAAATCGACTCTAGAATCTCGCTGTTCTAATACGGCAAACTGATCCATCATTTGTTTAGATTTGGTATAATCTTCAACTGATTTTAGAGTTTGTGCATAGCGATAGTAGTATTCTGAGGGTAGCTTTGCAAGTTCTTTGTCCTCATAATGTCCTTCAAAGAGTTCGGTATACCATCTATTTGCCTCTACTAATTTCCCATTAAAATAGTAAGCATCAGCAAGATTTTGCAAAATAGACGTATTGACATAGCCCTGATTTGCCATGCGTTCATACACTTTAATAGCGTCAACATAAGCCAGTCGATCAAAACTTTTATCTGCTTGTTTTTCTTTTTTAATTTGACTATAACCTGTTGTGCTTAAGCCCAAGGCTATACTTAATATTCCAAGTTGAATTATTTGTTTCACCATACTTGTACTGATTAGAAGAACCTTGGCGCAGCAATGCGCTTATAGCTATTAAACAAAGTGAATCGCATAAAAATCTCATGAGATCCTGAATTATATCGAGCCAATTTAGAAGTTTCAGCATCATAACTATACCCAACAAAGATATTTTCTGACACTTGAAAACCAACCAAACCACTCACTGCTGCATCCCAACGGTAAGCAACTCCTGCAGTAAACTTATCTACAAACATGAAATTAGCAGATACATCCATCTGCAAGGGAGATCCTTGCTCCATTTTCACCATAGCAGCTGGTTTAAATTTGATATCGTTATTTAGATCGAACACGTATCCCCCTGTCACATATAAGTGCATCTTTTCACGCATTGTTTTGACATTATTATCGTCATAACGCGAACGAGTTAGTAATGTGGGTACTGAAACACCTACATAAGCCTTATCTGAATACAAGAATAATCCCGCCCCAATATTGGCATTAAATTCATTTTTAATATCATCTTCTGCTACTGGGTCTGTCGGGTTGTAAATATGTAACTTACTGTAATTGACATCTAGTAAATTTCCTGACCCTTTCAATCCAAAAGCCAACTTATAATTGTAGTTCAAATTCACAGCATAAGATAAATCAACTGATAAGGTATTATCGTCCATCACCCCTAAGTGATCGTTGACAAAACTCACCCCTAATCCCAATCCAGATTCCCCCAAAGGAGTATTGACAGACAAAGTTGCTGTTTTAGGAGCCCCTTCTAACCCCACCCATTGGGTGCGATATAAACCAAAAATATTCAACCCTTCTCTACTTCCTGCATAGGCAGGGTTGATGTTTGAGTGGTTATACATATACTGCGTATATTGTGGATCTTGTTGCGCATAGGACTGTTCCATACAAAACAAGCCTACCCCTCCAAGAACAAAAGTCTTTATTGTGTTTTTTAGTCTCATCTATTTTGGGATTTAATTGGTCTCTACATGTAAATTGGCTGCTTTCTTAATCATACGATTGCCATTTGCATCTTTGTATTCATAAGTCACTACATAGTAATATGTTCCACTTGGTAATTTTTTATTTTTATCCACTGTAATCTTACCATCGGAATATCCTCTAAACACATTTGTACTTCCATCTCCTTTTGGATCATATCCCGTAGTTTCATACACTTTTACTCCCCAACGATTGTAAATCTCTACGCGGTTATTGGGATATTTATTGATATTATCAATAATGAAGTAATCATTTTTACCATCTCCATCGGGTGTGACTAGATTGTAAATCACTACATCCCCTTCAATAATCCAATCCTTTTTTACTGTAGCTAAAGTGAAATAACCAAAATCTTTAATTTCTGCAACTGTCGTTACTCTTTTGAGAGACATATCCACTACTCCTCCTTCATCCACCCATAGTTGTTGTTTGGCATCCCAGCGGACAATATGCAATTCTTCTTCTGGATTTTTAAGTAATTCCGGAGGTGTAGTTTCCTCATTCCAATCCAAACTCAAGACAACCATATTCGGTTGTTTTAAATTCCCTTCCAATCGCCAATATTCTTTCTCGTTTAAGACCTTAATTACCCCTGTTGTTTTTTTATGCGCTGTAAAGAACGGAGCATCTTCTAAATAATATTGCCCTACAATAGTGGCTAAAACATCATCCGGTGCACTAATCACTGCTGGGCGAAAATATTCTTTATGTCCAATAGGATATTCAAAACGATCATTTCCTTTCTTTTCCACTGCTCCTTCAATATAGCTGTGATTGCCAACATTCTCATGTCGAGCCCCAGCAAGGAAAGTAACCATCCCATTAGAAACTGAAGTAATAGTATTTTTTGTTGGATCTACTTTTACAATTCCATTTTTAAAATGAGCCAAACCTGAAATATCAATATTGTTCTTTAAGTCAAAAGCATTTCCATTTAGTTCGCTGTCAAATTCAATATTGTAAAAAGAAGCCAAACTATTTCCTGTGATTCGCTTTGCTTGGGTAGAATTAGATAAAATAAAAAAAGTAGAAGAACTCTTCATCGAAGAAGAAATCCCATAATACCCATCATTCGTAAAATCCTTATAATAATACACGCTCCCATCATTCACAAAAGTGCCAGAAGCTGTATTTGTAAAATCGAGCTGAGTAGATAAAATGGTTTCTGGGCGGACACTGAATAAACCTGTATTCACTAACTGAATATGCTCCGATTCGTCTTGTCCATAAGATAAGGTATGAACACAAATAAGCAGCAAGGAGGTTAATTTGAAATAATTCTGACTCATATAAGTTTTATTAAATGGTTGGTATTCCTTTCTATTGCTCAGTATTACTATACTATCCAATATATTGAATCACTAAAACATATCTTAATTTAAATACACAAATATTAAAATTTACATAAATTTAAATAAAAAAATGAATCAAAACCAAATTAAAACAAATATTAAAGTAAAGTTAATTTAGCAATAACATTAACATATGAGTAATTTTTAACAAAAAAAATAACCATATAAACCATAATAACACCTATCTTAACATTTAAACACCTTCTTTGATTTAAAAAATGATTTTATGATAATTTTATTTTTATTAAAAAATAATAAATTCATTTATTTTAAAATAGAGAACTATCAAAATCAATAACTTAACGTTAATCCACAAAAAAACCACTAGATACCCAGTGGTTTGCTAGTGGTTTTTCAAAACGAAAGTTTTCTAATTTTTATATGCGAGAAGCATTTCTCTTTTGCCAGGTGGACCTGTTACAATTTCAATCGTAAATCCAGCGGCTTTCATATTTCTTTTAATTGGATTTCGACAAGCATAAGTCACCAACATTCCTCCTTTTTTTAAGCTATCATAGGCGGTTTTAAAAATAGCTTCAGACCATAAATGGGGTTGAAATTGATAGCCAAAAACATCAAAATAGACCAAATCAAAATCAGCTCGTTGTAGGGCTACAGTTTCAAATGTTGCTTGTAGCTTCTGTACTACTACTTGTGGATGTAAAGCTACTTCAACATCCCAAGGGGCTTGATGCAAAGCCTTAAACAATGCTTCTCCTTCCGTAAAGTCAGATACCAGCGAAGGAAAAGTCAATACACTATATTCTGATTCTGTCAATGGAAACGCTTCAATAGTGTGGTAAACTAATTTTTTTTCCTTTGGTACAACGTTAGCCATGGTTAAAAAGGCATTCAATCCTGTTCCTAAACCAAACTCTACTATTTTTATTTCGTCTTGGTCCATAAACTTCATCAGTCCTTGTTCAATATAAACGTGGTTAGATTCTTGTATCGCTCCGTGAATAGAGTGATACGTTTCTCCCCACTCTTCTACTTCTAGCGAATGAGAACCATCTGAAGTGACTATAATCTTTCTCTTCATTATACTATTAAGGAATCAATAATTTTTTTATTCTCGGTATAGGTCCACCACATTTCTTTTGATGGCAACTTAAACATGCCTCAACAATAGCGTTGAACTTTTCTTTTGTCTGTTGATTAGGATCAGCATAAAACGCTTCTTCTACTTGAATAAACGCTTGTGCTTGTGTTTCAAAAAACAAATCTTTATCTGAAGGATCCGTCATGACTGCCGAAAATAGACGCTGATGCAAACTAGGCATTGTATTATCGATGGATAATCCTTCCATAATGCGCGCTCGAATACGTTGATTATCGACATACATCTGTTCCATCAAGGCCGCCATTTCGGACATTTCATACAGTTGAAACGTACTTTCTTTGTGTTCTACCGCAGGTTGTGCTTCCACTTTGGATTCCTTTTTACAACTCACACACAAACAAAGAAATAACGCAATGAGTCCCAAACGCATCATACCGTCCTTATTTAGCAATTGCAATTCCATCTGCTTCAAATGCATAGGTAATTTTAGGTTCAGTAATCGCTGCTATTTCAGCCTCACTTTTACCAGCATCCTTAGCGTAGTGTTTTAATTCATCAATAGATACAACCGACACAAAAGCTCTTCCTTGCATCACTACCTCATGTCCTGCTGCATTCATTGGGGCAAAAAAACCATAGTCCTTGAAGCGAACAAAACTACTTTTATCTTGGTCCAAGTCGACTTGCATCCAACACCCCTTTTTCTGACATACTTCTTTAATTGTAGAAGTAAAGGCAACTTGTAAAGTATCTCCTTCTTTTAAATGGTCAAATTTGCTCCACATTTCTTCTTTAGACAAAACAGGTAATTTAGCGTCCAAATCTTGTCCAAAAGTTTCATACACTTTAGCAGGTGTTGCTGCTACTTCTTGTGTTGCTTGTTGCTCTTGCTTCTTTGCACAGCTAGTCGTTGCCAAAGCAAGTAATCCTAAGGTTACTACGAGATATTTCATTTGATTGTGTTAATATATAGTTGGATCAAAGATAATTAAAAAATAAACTGAAAATAAATACAAGTAAACCATTTCGAATCGGCTTCCTCTTTCTTCTTGTAGACAAGAAAAAACAACTATAATCTTTTCATCTTTACCATGCAGCGATAATAAAAATCCTCTTTTTTAGTAGCGAATAAAGGTAGGTCTAAGTAAATCAAAAAAATAAACTAAAAACGAATGGTTTACACAAACAAATTCAAAGTATTCTAAATTTTCTCAAGTTTTTTTTTGATAATATAATATTTTATTCAGCTACATAAATATTCTTTAAATTAAATTGATAAATAGCGACTTTTTTTGCTATTTTTGTAAGGCAGTTGAATAAAAAAACTGCTTGAACGTTTTATTTAATACAACAACAACTTTTAAAAAAACACTATAAAATGAGTTTAGAAACAAAATTTGAACTTTCTATCGATAAAATAGAAAAGTCTAGAGTCGATTCAATTGATTTCGAGAATGTAAAATTTGGATCTATTTTCACGGATCATATGTTGGTTTGTCATTATAAAGATGGTAAATGGGGAAAAGTGGAAATCAAACCTTATGGACCGATGAGTTTCGCACCTTCAATTAATGTTTTCCACTATGGACAAGCTATTTTCGAGGGAATGAAAGCGTACAAAGACAACAACGACGATGTATGGTTATTCCGTCCACGCGAGAACTGGGCTCGTTTTAATAAATCTGCAGAACGTATGGCTATGCCACATATTGATGAAGAAAGATTTATTGATGGTTTAAAAGCACTTTTAAATTTAGATAGAGAATGGGTTAGAAAAGGAGAAGGAAACTCTTTGTACTTACGTCCATTTATGGTTGGTACACACGAAGGTGTTGTTGCAGGACCATCTAGCGAATTTATGTTCTGTGTTATTTGTTCTCCTGCTCGTACTTACTACTCAGGAAAAGTAAAAGTACAAGTTGCTGAGCATTACAGCCGTGCAGCTAACGGAGGTGTAGGATACACGAAATGTTCTGGAAACTACGGTGGACAGTTCTATCCTACTCAATTAGCTCAACAAGAAGGTTACCAACAAATTATTTGGACTGATGATGCTACACATACAAAATTAGAAGAAGCTGGTACAATGAACGTATTCTTCAGAATTGGAGATACTTTAATTACAGCACCTACTAGTGAGCGTATCTTAGATGGTGTAACAAGAAAAAGTTTAATTGACATCGCTAAAAGCAAAGGAATCAACGTTGAAGTTCGTTCTATCGTTATTCAAGAATTAGTAGATGCGCATGCTAAAGGTGAACTATTAGAAATCTTTGGTGCTGGAACTGCAGTAACAATTGGGCAAATTGAAGGTTTTGCTTACCAACAAAAATACTACGAATTACCAAATGTAAAAGATGAAGATTCTTATGCAGTTATGTTGAAAACAAACCTACAAGGTATTCAACAAAAAGCAATTGAAGATACTTTCAACTGGACAGAAAAAATATAAATATCCCTTTGGGATACTATTTCAAAAACGGCAGACATCCTGCCGTTTTTTTATGCGCTATATTGAAGCTTTTTACTTATTTTTGCTAAAATCTTTATTATGTTTACACCAGGGCAAATTCAATTCGCGCTTTTCTTTATTGTTGTCTTTACGATTGTACTAATCATCATGTATCGTAAAGATCTTAACCTTCATAGAAAATACTACAAAAATAGATTGTGGATCCTACTCGCGTTTCTTGCCTTTATTGGTTCATTATTCATCTTAAAGAACGTGCTTAAATAATTTTTAATCCTGGGTATCGACTGCTTACTATGAAAATTCTCAAGTATTTCCTACTGCTTATTACCTTATTATGCGTTTCGCTTATTGTTTTTGTATTAACACAAAGTGGTAATTTCAAAATCACGAAATCCTTTGAATTAGATGCTCCCCAACCCATTGTTTACCAATACATTCAAGATTTAAACAATTGGAACGACTGGATTGCGACAGAAAAAATGTCCAATGGTGTATATGCTATTGAACTCCCAAATATAGGTTCTTACCAAATTCGTAAAGAATACGAAAAACTCAATGATAGTATCTCTCAAGATATTTTATACGACAATAAATTGTCTAATATCATTTGGCGCTTCTCTACGCAAGGACAAAAAACAAAAGTAGATTTCTCTTTTGAAGGTTCGATTGACCTCAAAACAAAAATCCTTACTTTCTTCTCAGGATCTCCTAATAAAGTTGTTGGTGAAGCAATTGACAATAGCATCAACGGACTTATTGTATTTTTTATTAAGCAATATAAGGAATACGACTTAACTACTACAGGCCTAGTTAATAAAGCTCCGCTAAACTATATCTACCTCAACGGAACTGCTGACTATACTGATATCAAACCTTCAATAGAAGTTTTACACACCAAATTAACAGAGTTTTGTACAGCAAATAATATTAAAGTAGATGCTACTCCACTGCTGATTTTTGACAATACTCCATTAACACAGACGCTGTCCTTTCAATATGGTTTTAAAATACACGATGCTATCTTTTTAAACGAAGAAGAACTTTTTAAAACAGCTACTTTAGAGGCTAACACCTACTTTGAAAGCACTGTTTCAGGATATTATTCTCATTTGCCAAAAGCATTGAGAGAAATTAGACCCATCATCAGTAAATCAGAAGTATTTACAAATAATCCAACAGGAAAAATGATTATCGAATTGAATCAATCTTCCTTCAATAACCGTTTACCATCTTCTTGGAAAACAACAATATTGATTCCGGTTATACAAAATCAACAACCGACAACGGTATATGATAGTATTAGACGACCTTATACACGTCCTTACGGAATGCCAAAAGAACATAACACGGCAACAGACACACCTCCAACCACAACCATCATAGGACAAGAGGAAAACAACGAATAAAAAAAAAGAGAATCTAAATAGATTCTCTTTTTTTTTATAGTCCACTAGCCAATAAGGCTTTTGCTCGTTCTAAATCTTCTGGTGTGTCAATTCCTACTCCTACATGGTGAGTAATTGCCATTTTGATGCGTTTACCATATTCTAAATAGCGCAATTGCTCTAATTTCTCTGTCGCTTCCAAAAACTTCATTGGCCACGTGGTAAATTCCAACAAAGCTTCTCTTCTAAACGCATATACTCCAATATGTTGGTAGTACTGTACGGCTGTTTCTTTATCGCGAGGATAAGGAATAACAGAACGAGAAAAATACAACGCTACTTTATTTTCATCCACCACTACTTTCACATTGTTGGGATTTTCAATAATAGCCCACTCGTGAATCGGAGTCATCAAAGAAGCTAAATCTATTTGTTGTGTAGAATCTTCTTTAAAAATCTGAATCAACTGTTCTAGATTATCTTTATTGACGAAGGGTTCATCTCCTTGAACATTAATTACAATATCAGCTTCGATATTCGCAATGGCTTCTGCAATACGATCACTACCACTTTCGTGTTCTTTTATACTGCGAACGACTTTACCTCCATGCATTTGAATCTCATCAAAAATTAAAGGTGAATCAGTCACAACAAAAACATCATCAAATAAGCCTGTTGCTACCGTAGCTTCATAGGTTCTTCGAATAATTGTCTTTCCTCCTAATTCTTGCATTAATTTAGCAGGAAAACGCGTAGAGGCATAACGAGCCGGAATTACCGCAATTACTTTCATATGGGTTGTATTAATTTCAATCAAAGATAAGGGATTTCAAGATTTTCTTACTATAGAAATTCCTGATTTATTACTTGGCATTAATCCAATTGCTCTTCAAAATACTCCTCCTGAAAACCAATCAAATACAATTTGCTTTTCGCACGTGTCATGGCAGTATACAACCAACGCACATAGTCTTGATTAATGCCTTCAGGTAAATACGGTTGTTCAATAAAAACCGTATCCCATTGCCCACCTTGTGATTTATGACAAGTTACTGCATATGAAAACTTCACTTGCAAGGCATTAAAATATTCGTTTTCTTTTACCTTTTGATTCTTTTTGTACTTCGAAATTTCATCTTCATAGTCTAACAATACTTCTTGATACAAACGATTACTCTCTTCATACGTCAAAGCTGGTGATTCACTTGTCAAGGTATCTAACAAAATTACCGTGTCAAAAGGTGCCATCTGATCGTAATCAATCATGCGAATGCGTACCGAAGCAAATCGGAAACCATAAAGCTCTACGGTTTTGTAAATTTGCAGAATTTCAATAATATCGCCATTAGCTAAGAAATCTGTCACCGTAGAATCTTTCAACCAATAGTAATTGTTTTTCACGACCATCAATAAATCCCCTGCGGATACTTCACTCTCCCGATCCAGAATACGCATGCGTATTTGCTGATTATAGGCATTGGCGCGTTTGTTCGAACGCACAATAAACATTGTTTCTTCAGGCCCTGCATTAGAATAGGACGAAAAAATAGCATCTTGAATATCGTAACTATCTGTTAGGCGAATAATATCTTTAAATCCGTATAAGTTAAATTGGAACGTATCCATAAAATGTGAATCCAACAACATGCGTAATTCCGTCGCATTATAGAGAATTCCAGAATCCTCTTCTTGACGCATCACCTCATCTAATTCAATGTATTGAATCGGCATATTGTAGTGAAAACTCAATTGATCTGTATCGAGCGCAGGGCTTACTGTCATGTTAATTGGCGGAAGCTGTGCAACATCTCCAATTAGGATTAGCTTGCAATTTTGTCCCGTATATACATAGTAAATCAAATCATCCAAAAGAGAACCATGTGGGTACATACTACTATCGCCAGCAGAACCATCGCCAATCATCGAAGCCTCATCCACAATAAAAATGGTGTTTTTATGCTTGTTTTGACGCATGGTATACTGCATTCCTCCTCCATTTTTTAATGGTTTAGGATAGTAAATATACTTGTGGATGGTAAAAGCTGGACGCTGAGCATAACTGCTAATCACTTTAGCAGCACGTCCTGTTGGTGCTAACATCACGGCGTATTTATGAATCGAACGCAATTGATTGACTACAACAGATAGCAAGGTCGTCTTTCCTGTGCCCGCGTATCCCTTCAAAACAAACAACTCATCCTGCTGATCTGCGGTAATAAACTCAGCTATCTTTTGTAAAAAAATATCTTGTTTTAACGTCAGTTCATACGGAAATTGATGTCGTAACACCTTGTAAAATTCAGTTCCTCTCATGCTATTATTCTCCTAAATACACCTAAAACACCAAAGATACTAAGCTTTTTACCCCAAGACTAATATACTCCCTTAAAATTGTTTAAATTTGTCTCTCGCATTCGCAGTTAGAAATTTAGTGCAAAAACGATGGAGCAAAGCTTAAACAAACTTATCATTCAGGTATCCCTTCAGAAATTTACGTTTATCATTCAAGACATTGAATCGAAACAAATTCACCATTTTGCCTCAGAAGGATTCAACCAAAATAGACCAATTGAAGATCAGTTGCACAGTCTTTTTGCTAAACATGAAGTTTTAACCTCTCCATTTGAAGATATTTTAGTTTTACACGATAACAATCTCAATACATTCGTACCACTTGCCTTATTTGATGAGCAGGCACTCGGATCATATCTACAATATAACACCAAAGTATTTTCTACTGACTTTTTTGCTTTTGATGAGTTAGCAGCTAAAAATATCAACAACGTGTATATTCCCTATGTACAAATCAACAATGTTTTATTGGATCAACTTGGGGAATTTACCTATCAACATATTAATACCCCTTTAGTTGATCATATTCTAGATCTTTCAACTAAACACACAGCAATCGAAGTATATGCCTATGTGCAAAAAGATCACTTCGAACTCATCGTTGTACAAGAAGGACAATTAATTTTATTCAACTCTTTCTTATACAATACCGCACAAGATTTCATCTACTATCTATTATTTGTATACGAACAGCTCAAACTGGATCCAGAAACGGTTCCGTTAAAACTGTTAAGCCGAATTGAAAAAGACGACAGCTTATTTGAACAGGCCTATACCTACATCCGACACGTAGAAATTTTGGAGGAACAAGCCACTATTGCTCCTTCCCTTCTATTACATTATCAAGTACCCAAACAACATTATATTTTATTCCATCTATGAGAATTATTTCAGGAAAATTAAAAGGAAGAAAACTAAGTCCACCTAAAAACTTACCTGTTCGCCCTACTACAGACATGAGTAAAGAAGCTTTGTTTAATATTTTAAACAATCACTTCAATTTCTCTGAGCTACAAGTCTTAGACTTATTTTCAGGCACAGGAAGTATTAGCTACGAGTTTGCTTCAAGAGGCGTGGAAAATATTGTCAGCATTGATGCTGATTATGGTTGTGTCAATTTTATTAAGAAAACAGCAAAAGATTTTGATTTAAATATCGTTCCTTACAAATCGGATGTATTCAAATTTCTTGAAAAACACCAAGGAACCTATGACATTATCTTTGCGGATCCTCCTTATGATTTCACGCAAGAGCAATTTGAGAAAATTGTAACAGATATCTTAAACAATAACCTCTTAGACGAAGAGGGCATGTTAGTAGTGGAACACTCTAAATTCACGAAACTAGAGCATCTGCCTCATTTTTCTTTTGAAAAGAACTACGGCGGATCTGTCTTTACTTTTTTTGAATACGCATCAGAAGAAGAGGACGAAGATATAGAAGAAGAATAAAAAAAATCCACACCTAGGTGTGGATTTTTTTATTCTTATACATTGATTTAAAAATAAATGCAGATCTATAAGCCGGATTCTGTATGCACCGAAATGCACCCTTATCATTTATCCAGGCCATCAATTACTCAATGGCTCTATCTGCCTACCCCTAAAGCATCGGGCGAGCAGCCCTCGAACGCTAAATATACATGGCATTTCACCGTATAGAGTTTACCTGATTTCACTACAGCATTACCTGTACATCCTTTCTGTTGCACTTGTCCTCACGGATTGCTCCGCGGATGGGTGTTACCCACTATACCGCTCTATGGTGTCCAGACTTTCCTCTCGTTTATTGCTAAACCAGCGATAAGGCGATCTGCATAAGTTTGCAAAAGTACAGCTTTCCGCGCAAAGGCGAACAAACTATTTACTTTATTTTATATCTATTATGGAATCCATTTCTTAGGGAAATTTGGCTTGCGTTTTTCTAAGAATGCATTGCGTCCCTCAATCGCTTCTTCTGTCATATAAGCTAAACGAGTGGCTTCTCCAGCAAATACTTGCTGCCCAACCATACCGTCATCTGTCAAGTTCATCGCAAATTTCAACATCTTAATAGAAGTCGGTGATTTCGCTAATACCTCTTGTGCCCATTCATAAGCTGTGTCTTCTAACTCCGCATGTGGAATTACCGCATTAACCATCCCCATTTCAAAAGCTTCTTGAGCCGAATAGTTTCTTCCTAAAAAGAAAATCTCTCTCGCTTTTTTCTGTCCTACCATTTTAGCTAAATACGCAGAACCATATCCACCATCAAAACTAGTTACATCCGCATCTGTTTGTTTGAAAATAGCATGTTCTTTACTCGCTAAAGTCATATCACAAACTACGTGTAAACTATGACCTCCACCAACAGCCCATCCTGGCACTACAGCAATAACTACTTTAGGCATGAAGCGAATTAAACGCTGTACCTCTAAGATATTCAAACGATGCATTCCATCATCTCCTACATACCCTTGATGCCCTCTTGCTTTTTGGTCTCCTCCACTACAAAAAGAATACACGCCATCTTTTGGCGAAGGTCCTTCTGCAGAAAGTAATACAACACCAATAGAAGTATCTTCTTGCGCATCGTAAAAAGCACGGTACAACTCACTCGTTGTTTTAGGTCTAAAAGCATTTCGAACTTCTGGTCGATTAAACGCAATACGAGCTACTCCATTACACTTTTTATAGGTAATGTCTTCGAACTCGATCGCCGTTTTCCATTCTATTTTACTCATATCTTTTACTATTTGTGAGTAAAATTACTGCTTTTTTACTTCATATCTAAACAATGACCAAGAGAATCCACTCCTCAAGTATTTCCATAGAAGTAAATCGCCAATCTTGCATTTATCGTTTAAAAAAAGAAGATGGATTGCGTACTTCCTATTTTTTTTATGTGTAAATTGAAAGTTTAGGAATAAATTTCTTTGATATTCGATAACTTTTACTAATTTGGTTTTTTCTTTAAAAAATCCCTACAAAGACAGTAAGACTAATGAATACCAAACTCGCAATCTCTTTAGTTAGCTTATTAGCTTTCGCTTCTTGCAAACAGCAACAGGAAGCTACTATGGATTTAGCCTTGAATATGCCTATCATCAAAGAACATAACGTTTTTGTTGATAAGCCTTATGAAACTTCATTTCAAGAACTAAAACCAGAGTATATCCTTGAAAAAGGACAACAAATCGAAGATTTCTACAATCAATATATCAAGAAAAGTGGTTACACAGGAAGTTTTTTGGTCGCACAAAACGGCAAGATTTTATATGAAAATTATTCTGGCTATGCGAATAAAAGACAAAATGAAGCCATTACCGAAAACACACCTATTCACGTAGCCTCTGTGGGTAAAGTAGTTACAGCAATAACTATTTTGCGCTTGGTACAAGAGGATTTATTGAGCCTAGATCAACCTGTTTCAGAAATTATCGACGGTTTTCCGTATGAAAATATTACGGTGCGTACCTTATTAAGTCACCGCAGTGGTTTAAAATATTATGGCTACTATCCAAACAAATGGACCAGTCAAAATGTAATTACCAATGACCAAGTTTTAGAAGTAATCAATAGTCAAACCGTTGCTTTGGACTTCAAACCGAATACGCGTTTTACGTATAGCAACACCAATTATGTGGTTCTTGCTTCTATTGCAGAAAAAGTAACAGGTAAAAAATTCAAACAAGTAGTTCGTGATTTAATCTTTGATCCACTAGAAATGAACCACAGTTTTGTCTTTGATGACATTACACATAAAAATGAAGTCACTCAATCCTATAATTCAAATTACCGCGAAATGCATTGGGATTATATGGATGGTACCTATGGGGATAAAAATATTTATACTACCCCAAGAGATATGCTCAAATTAGACACAGCAATGTATTCGGATGACTTTTTAAGTGCTGATTTAAAAGCGCAAATGACAGAAGGGTATAGCTTTGAGAGCAAAGGTACGCGTAACTATGGCTTAGGTATGCGTTTAATCAAAATGAAGAACAATAAAAACTATACCTACCACAACGGTTGGTGGAGAGGAAATACTTCTTCTTATATCCGCTTAGCGGATTCAAATGCTTGTATCATTCTCTTTTCAAACAAGTATTCGAAATTGACCTATAAGACAATTGATTTATCTCATTATTTAGGAGATTATCCTGTCGGAAATGTAGAGTTGTAGGGTGTTATGAGATATGAGTAAGTTATCCTAGAAATAAGACAGTTCAATATCTAAAAAAACAATATAAAAAAGGCGAGGGATTAAATCCCTCGCCTTTTTTATATATCTTAATTTGCTAGAATTGCTTGGTTGCACTCATAACTCATAACCAAAACCCAATTCTAGTCATTCAATATGCGCTTAATATCTTTATTATCGCCGTAAATCACCATAATATCACCTTTGTGTAAAACCGTATCATAAGAAGCAATGCCTTGCACCTCATGAATTTTTCTTTGTGCACCAAAGAAATTACGTTCTTCTCTTACCTTCAAAGTAGTCAAAACCACCAAGTTGTAATTGGTTCTAAAACCTATTTCTCCAAGTGTTTTATTGGCAAAACGATCCGATATTGTAATTTCAACAATACTATAGCGCCCATTAATCTCATACGAATCTACGACCCCTTTGATGCATAATTTCTTTGCCCAACGCTCTGCTGTTTCTTCTTCTGGGTGTACAATTTCATCAACCCCAATAGCTTGTAATACATTTTCATGTAACGGAGTAATTGCACGGCTGATTAAACGCTTAACATTTAAGTTTTTTAAAACAGCTGTTGTCATGATATTAGCTCCTTGATCTTCTCCAATGGCAACGATAACAATATCGGTATTAGCCAAGGGCAAGCCAGCAACTAAGTATTGATCTGTTGAATCCAAACAAATGGTATGCGATACTTTGTCTTTATTTGCATCAACACGAGCCATATTTTTATCGACTCCGATGACTTCATTTCCTTGTTCGGTTAACTTTTGAGCCAAAGAAGCACCAAAATTTCCTAAACCGATAATTATATATTTCATCCTAACTTTCCTATTAGTTAATCAAAATTTCTTCTGTTGGATACCTGTAATTGGTTATCGTTTCTTTTTTGCTAATTGCGATTAAAATCGTCAAGATACTCACTCGTCCCACAAACATCAACATGATGAGGGTTACTTTGCTCGGATCTGCCAATTTTGCTGTAATACCTGTACTCAATCCTGCTGTACTATACGCTGAAAATGCCTCGTAAGCTAAGCGAATAATATCTATGTTAGGTTCAAAAAAGGTCAAAGCAAATAATGCAACTCCTATACTAAACAAAGATAAAAAGATAATAGCAAATGCACGTCTAACAGCAGATTCATCTACTTCTCTTCGATTGACCTCAATTCTTGTCTTTCCTTTCATCAACGTCCATATATTCAATAGTGCAATAGCAAATGTTGTAGTCTTAATCCCCCCTCCAGTAGAAATTGGAGAAGCTCCAATCCACATCAAAAGCATCAGAATTAAAAATGTCGGCACAGTAAACAAATTATTATCTACAGAAGCAAACCCTGCAGTACGGGGAGAAGTTGCTGTAAAAAAGGCCACTACGACTTTTCCAAAACCATGATGTTCAGCTAAGGTATTGTTGTATTCTAAAAAATAAACCAAAACAGTTCCTCCTACAATCAAACTAGCTGTTGTAAGGAGAATAATCTTAGTACTCAAATTAATTACTCGAGGTACATATACACTTGCTTGCTTCAAACTAAAAGGAAGTATTCGATTAACGATAAGATGCTTGGCGTATTTGTACACATTGTAAACGATGGGAAAGCCTAAACCGCCCATAATAAATAAACCAGCAATAATTAATTGCAACGGGTAGTTGAATCGATATTCTAGGGTATATAAATTTTCAGGTAAAGTAGAGAATCCCGCATTACAAAAGGCAGATACTCCATGAAAAATGGCGAAGAATATTCGCTCGTATATCGAATCAAATACTTGATTTCGAATACTAATAAAGATGGCAATCATTCCAATTAATTGGATAATTCCAGAGATAATCATAATGCGTTTCAAGGTTCCGAAAACATCCCCTAACTTATCAATAGACGAAACATCTTTTAACACCAATTGATTGCCATACGATGCTTTTCCTCTAAAGAAATAGCTAAAATAGCTCGCAATAGTCATGATTCCCAATCCTCCACATTCCATTAAAAAGATCATTACCGTCTTTCCAAAAAGAGTAAACTGACTTCCTATATCAACGGTTGATAATCCTGTAACACAAACGGCACTTGTCGCGGTAAATAGCGCATCAATATAGCGTAAACTCCCTGGAGTAACCGTAGCTTTTGGAAAAGAAAGCATAAAGGCTCCAATGAAGATAATCAGTAAAAAACTAACAATAAACAACTGAGGTGGAGTGAGTTTTGTTTTCTTCAAGTTGAGCTGTAACATGGAAAACTCACGCACAAGCATGATAAATACAGCAAAGAAAATTACCGCATTACTATCAAAAAAGCGAATGGTATGTTCAGGCT
The DNA here is from genome assembly GCF_001549985.1 of Myroides odoratus. Taxonomy (GTDB): domain Bacteria; phylum Bacteroidota; class Bacteroidia; order Flavobacteriales; family Flavobacteriaceae; genus Flavobacterium; species Flavobacterium odoratum_A. The sequence continues at coordinate 20,239 of NZ_LROZ01000005.1, forward strand.
GCCAACGAACAACAACCAATGTCAAAAATAAAAGTACGCTAAAAATATCGAAGATTTTAACGCCTAAACTAGGGAATTTCTTTTTTTGAAAAGCGCTATAATACCGATACGCAATAATTACCATACCAAAGGTTAAACACACATTGTACAAATGGTGCAAATGGCTGTGATAATCGTTCAACGTATTGAAACCCAAATCAAAAATCAGAGCAAACAAAGAAATAAAACTAAGCAAGAACGGCAAGCGAACTAAAAAATACTTTATTTTATTCACAACGACATCCTTGAGGTAAAATAATGGCATAGCTACAAGACTAATTCTTCAAAAAGTTGATTAAACGTTTGCTCTGCATCTGTTGTCAAACCACAATGGGTCGGTGAAACTTGAATACAGGAGCTCTTTGTTGCGGCTAGCCATCTAAAGCGCTCAGCAGCATCAAATCCCGTTATAGGACTTGCCTTTGCCTCTGCTTGTGCAATAGCAATAAACGCTTGAATATGTTTTTCTAAAACATCCAGATCAATTTCTGTGGCAAAACAGGCTAACTTTTCGCGGTTTAAAAAATACTGTCCGCGCAGTGCTCGCTTTTGTTTACAAAAAAGTAAAAGTCCAATATTAATGAACTCTCCACGTTCCACACGAGGAACGAATCGAATCACTGCATACTCATATACCAACATGACGTACCTTTTTTGCTTCATTAACAAAGAGCGCTGCATGATCTCGTCTTAGTTGTAAGAACTGATAATAAACGGCTCTAATTTCTTCTGGATTTAATGCTGACTCTTCCCAAATCAACCAATCAACTGGAATCTGTTGTACTATATCTTGTAAAACCTCATCCGTTAAAATACGAGTAAACGCCTCGTTTACTTCATCTAATTGAGACGCTTTTCCCAACAACACATGATCTTTAATCAGCGTGAAAGGGGTCAAAGCACTTTTCTCCCAATTGGTAAAAGAATGATGAAAATAAAAAGAAGCCCCATGATCAATCAGCCATAATTCTTTATGCCAAATCAACATATTCGTATTGCGAAACGTACGATCGACATTCGTGATAAAAGCATCCAACCAAACCACTTGAGAAGCCAATTTTTCATCGACTTCATACGCTTGGGGATCAAATGTCAAAGCGCCTGATAAAAAATGCAGTCCTAAGTTTAGTCCCTGACTAAACTTCAATAGATCTTGTATTTCCTCATCCGCCTCTGTTCTACCGAATGCTTCATCTAAAGTGGCGAAAACTAATTCAGGTACTGGTAACCCTAGAGTTTTGGCCAATAGTCCTCCCAGTAACTCTGCAATCAAAGCCTTTACACCATGTCCTGCACCTCGAAACTTAATGACATATTTAAAACCATCATCAGCATCCGCTAAGGCAGGCAAAGACCCTCCTTCTCGCAAAGGAGTGACATAACGTGTAACCACTACACTTCTTAAATCAAATGATTTATTCATCCATTTATGTTCTTAATTAGTCAAAGAATTACCCCACTAAAAGTAAACTTTCTGATGGGTTTTGCCAAACCCTACCTCTACTAAAAGGAAAAAAGGGATAAAATCCCTTCTTTATTCTTTGGCATGCTATACATTATACGCTGTTAATCAGCCTTATTTCATTGTTATTTTGGCATTTGTCAAGATTTTTCTCAACGCTCCTTGTTGCTCCTTCGTCTTCAAGTTAAAAATCTCTCTTACTTTGCCATTATTTAATTTCACCACTGCTTTTGTAGCCAAACCTTTAGGCATTTTCACATACTTAATGGCTACTTTATCTAACTGTTCAGCGGCTGTTTTAGTCAGAAAATTTTTATAAACCAAAAACAAAAACACCGCTGCGATAATACAAAAAACGTAATCCATTTCTTTCGGACTCTCCCAATTCGCCATAAATAAACGCACCAAAGACATCCCCAAAATAATAGCAGACATCAAACGAGAAGAAGTTAACCTTCCTTTGTAATTATCCTGAATAATCAGTTGTTTAGTCTCATTATTAAATGATAGCATAAGTATATTTTTTTGATTGTACTCAATCCTACAAAGGTAAGTATTAAACTTTGAAATTGCTCTTTTTTAACCTTTTTACAAGAGATTCGCACAGAAAAATAACCAAATGAATCATCCCTAATACTGTTTGGAAAAAATCACATCAAAAACAGCAAGTGATGTATCGTCACTTTGCCCTAACAATTGTTTCAATACGGGAACATATCCTTGATATAATTCAGCATACTCAAAAATAATTTGCTTATTTTTCATGATATATCCATCGTAAAAACACGTGTGTAACTGTCCTATTTTATTAATCACACCTACTTTCAAATAAGGATGTTTACGGCTAAAAGAAATAATTTTATCCTCCAAGAACAAGACCGAAAGATCAAAATTCGTCCAACATATTTCATCAATATTAACGGATAACAGCAGTAAAGAATCATCTTTATGCACAACATAATCCATCGTTGCAAAAGGAAATAAAGCACTTAACTCGGCTGTAAAAGCTTGCTTATTTTCGGCATGTAGCGCTATAATAACATAAAGGATTTCCATAGACTTACTTCTTTTATTTAAAGTTAAGCGGTAAAAATGTTAATTCCTTATTTTTAACCTTACGAAATAGTTATTAATGTATTAAGTAAATGAAGAATAGGAGCTAAGAGTAAATTTCGTTTGAAGTAAAAAGAAATTGCTCTAAAAAAAAAGGGATGGCTTACAGTTGTAAGCCATCCCTTTTATCTATCAAAAATATCGAATTATCGAACTAATTTTTTGTATTTCAAACGCGTTGGAGCAACATCTCCTAAACGTTTCTTACGGTTTTCTTCATATTCAGAGAAAGAACCTTCAAAGAAATACACTTGTGAATCTCCTTCAAAAGCCAAGATATGCGTACAAATACGGTCTAAGAACCAACGGTCGTGGGAAATCACTACTGCACATCCTGCAAAGTTATCTAAACCTTCTTCTAATGCACGTAGTGTATTAACGTCCAAATCATTCGTAGGCTCATCTAGCAGCAATACGTTTCCTTCTTCTTTCAACGTCATGGCTAAGTGTAATCGGTTGCGCTCTCCTCCAGATAAGGTAGCTACCTTTTTATTTTGATCTGATCCACCAAAATTAAAGCGACTTAAATACGCTCTAGAATTTACCTGGCGACCACCCATCATGATTAATTCTTGTCCATCACAGAAATTTTCCCAAATTGATTTTTCAGGATCAATATTAGAATGCGACTGATCCACATAAGCAATCTTCACCGTATCTCCAATAGCAAATGTTCCTGCATCTGGTGTCTGTTCTCCCATAATCATGCGGAAAATAGTTGATTTACCAGCACCATTGGGTCCAATAATTCCAACAATACCCGCTTGAGGTAACGTAAAGTTTAAGTTGTCATACAACAACTTATCACCAAACGCTTTTGCAACACCTTTAGCTTCGATTACATTCGTTCCTAAACGAGGTCCATTTGGAATGTAAATCTCTAAATTTTCTTCCAATTGTTTTTGATCCTCATTCAATAACTTATCGTAATTCTGTAACCTTGCTTTTTGTTTCGTTTGACGACCTTTTGCCCCTTGACGAACCCAATCCAACTCGCGCTCCAACGTTTTACGACGTTTAGATGCTGTTTTCTCTTCTTGTTCTAATCGTTTTGCTTTTTGGTCTAACCAAGAAGAATAGTTTCCTTTCCATGGAATCCCCTCTCCTCTATCTAATTCTAAAATCCATCCTGCAACATTATCTAAGAAATAACGGTCGTGCGTTACAGCAATAACAGTTCCTGCATATTGTTGTAAGTGTTGCTCTAACCAATGTACAGATTCTGCATCCAAGTGGTTGGTAGGCTCATCCAATAACAATACGTCTGGATTTTGCAACAATAAACGACATAAAGCCACACGGCGACGCTCTCCTCCTGATAATACTTTAATTGGTGTATCTGGATCTGGCGTACGCAAAGCGTCCATCGCAATCTCTAATTTTGTATCCAATTCCCATCCTCCTACAGCATCAATCTTATCTTGTAGTTCTGCTTGTCTATCCATAAGTTTCTGCATTTTATCTGCATCTTCATACACTTCTGGTAAACCAAACATATCGTTAATCTTATTGAATTCATCAAGAACGGCTACAATCTCAGCAGCACCTTCTCTTACAATTTCGATTACCGTTTTCTCTTCATCTAATTCTGGTTCTTGCTCTAAATACCCCACAGTAAACCCTGGAGCAAATACAACATCCCCTTGGTAATTCTTATCAACACCAGCAATAATCTTCAATAATGAAGATTTACCTGAACCGTTAAGACCCAAAATACCAATTTTAGCCCCATAAAAGAAGCTCAAATAAATGTCTTTTAAAACTGTTTTGTTTGTTGATGAGTACGTTTTACTCACCTTCGACATGGAAAAAATTACCTTTTTATCGTCTGACATAAAGTAAAAAATTGATTGAATAATGATGTAATGCTCTTGTTATCACTCACCCTGAGTACGAACAATAGCATCGAATACCCCAAAAATACACATTATTACGGAGATAAGAAATAATTTTCAATAGGGTAAAAATAATAATCTTGTTGTGAGAGGGTGGGGCGATGAGAGGGTGAGACGGTGAGGTTGTAAGTCGATGATAGGTAAAATCTCGTAGTACCAAATGGCAATTTGCCAAGTAACAAGATAAATTATGGGACGCCTTTTCGTTTTTTTTGCAAAAGGCTTTTTTGCAATCATATTCTTTAATCGAGAAATCTTACGACTTCACAAAGAGCAAACAACAAACCTCATAAAAAACAAACCTCACCATCTATCTCACCTATTTTATATTGGTTTTGGTGTTCAATGAATCTACACTGCGTTCCGATTTCACCGCCTCACCACCTCACCACCTCACCACCTCACCCTTTTTATCAAAGCTTCACGTACTCTTTTTTACTTCAAACAAATAAAAATCAAAACAAGCAACTGAAAAACAACAACATACAACCCTATGTTATTTTATCAATATTTAATCTAAATAAAAATAAGTTATATTACATTTGCCCCATCATTAAATAATCAATTATGTTTACCAAAAAATTCACCAATTTTGCAGTGATTTTACTGCTTAGCGTTTTTGTTTTCGGTTGTAGTAGTGACGACTCAACGACAGAAGAACTAACCTTAACACTTAAAGCGAGTACTGAACGACTTTTATTAGGAGAAGACGTTTCTTTTGTTGTATTAGACAACAAGGGGAAAACAATCACAGACGCTACCATCCTCGTGGACAACAAAGCTATTGTAGGCTATACGTATAAAGCACCTGCAGCTGCTATATACCAAGTGGTAGCGACGAAACGCAACTATCAAAACAGTGCTCCTATTACCCTTACGGTTGCAAAAGAAACGTTAAACATAAAAGCCAATAAAGAAGTGGCTAAGGTGAATGAGACTCTTACATTCTCTGCCCTTAACAGTGAACAAAAAGACCTAACAACAGGGGTTATTTTTTATGTTAATGCCAAACCTATTGAAGGCAATACTTACACCGTTAAAGCAACAGATATCCCTCTTCTTAAAGTTTACGCAGAGCGAACAAACATTAAATCCAATGAAATTGCCATTCAAATAGAGCAGGAACAACACAATTTAGCTCAACTAATCCGTGGAAAATGGAAATTAGAGAATGCAGCTTCACACGATATCATTTATAATTTTTATGCTGATGATACGTTTAACTTTGTATACTTCGGTACGCTAATGCAAGGAGAATACAGAATACTTGGGGATAAAGTTCACTTGGATGTAATTTCTTCTGGTATGAAAATGACGGATTATTCTATTATTGAAGTTAAACAGTACATTTCTACTAATGAATTAGATGTACTATTAACCGTATCAGGTATTCATGAGCAAGGGCAAGCTGGCCGTTTAATTCGCCAAAAAGAAGATGTTGTCCTAGACGTACAACAAATGATTGGTACTTGGAAAGCAGAGCTCAATGGGCAAAAAGTTTTTACCATTACCTTCAACGACAATGGTTCATGTTCCGTAATTCAAGCAGAGAATACCACAGGGATTGCAAATATGGAAACGGTACAGTACATGAGTAAATACGAAAAATATTCCGCTAATACGCTTATTTTAGAAAACCGCAACGGTGCCTATACGTATTACTTAACAATAGAGGAATTTCTCCATGCAAATGAAATCAAAGCGACATTATTTGAATATGTTTTATTCCCTCAAAAATCGAGTGCATTAATTTTGAAAAAAATGTAAGTTGATTCTAATCTATTTCTAAAAAAGAAGCTCATTAGTAGCTTCTTTTTTTTATGCTTCTTTCTAATTAAAAATGATCCAGATGGACACCACACAAAACAACATAAAGCCCGTAAACAAAACATAGTTTTGATACTGATTGACAGTTAAGGGTTCAGTCCCCGAGAGTTTGATTAATCCAATAATCGTTGAAAAAGTCAATACAACAATCAAGACGAGACTAAATCCATTAAATCCAGATGACAAAAGGGAGGAGTAATCGCGCTTTTCCGTTTTCACACGGACCACTTGTTTATACAAAGTCGTTCGATTTAAAACAACAACATCTTCTTTGACAAAATCCTGGTCTAAAGAAAACTCCGTTCCCTTATCGGTATAAAAATGATAACCGGTAACCGTGTTGCTTTTGCCTTGTTTGATGAGGCTATAGGCCACTATTGTTTCCTCAGACTCCTGATAAGGAAACAAGAATAAATCGACAAAAACCATACTGACTGCAAAGAGAATGGCGACCAATCCCCAAACTACGTATCTTCTATTTTTAATATCAAACATGATTATACCCCGACTGGAGAGTTAAATGCGTCTTTCTTTTCATTGCTCAAATCTTAAAAACGGTTAAATCAACTCCTATTATACAATTGAAAACTCACTATATGTTAAAGTTTTTAAAAATAGTAATTAATCGTTCAAAAACACCCAAAATAATCAAATTTTTATTTGTATATTTAAAGTAATAAAAACACACAAATTGTATGGAAAGATTTTTTAGAACGATCCGTTTTAAAGACCTACAAGAGCAGGATGTTGATACAACCCAATCGGTAGGCGAAAACTTAAATTATCCACTAAGTGAGGCTGATATGCCAGCTGGACTGTACGTAGATTTAGAAGAGGAAGAAATAGATTATTACGATGAGTACGCAGAGCACCTTGGAATTTAAGCACATAGGATCTTGTAACTGATTATTCGTTTTTGACAAAAAAACAACAATCAATTACAAGATTTTTTATTTTTAACTATTTTCTTCTTTTTAACTAGCTTTTGTAGTTTTAATTCAAGCTAGACAGTAAAGAACACTTTCTTATTTTTTGACGTTGAACAAAACATCAGTCAAAAAAACTTATACGCGTCCTTTTAAGGCATTAAATACCCAAGCAATGGCTAAGAAGCCAACTCCAACTGCTGCGAATCCCCAGCCTGCTATTTCGTAGTATTTTAATGTGCCCAGGGCAATCAATACAATTCCCATCAAAATCATAATTAAGGTTGCATACCCTAATATTTTATTCTTATTCAAATTATTCGCCATTTCCTCTGTTTTAATTAAAGATCTTCATCAACATTTCTTTCAACAAATCGCCTTGTGGCAATTGTGCTGCTCCTACTCCTTTTCCTTTTAAATCTACCTCTTTCAGGTGAGCAATAATTTGACTTACTCGCCTCATCGGATAGGTTTTAAAACCCAATTCGTAATCTTTTATTGCGTACTGTACGATTTTTAACTGTCTCATCGCGTTCTGCGGTGATTTATCTTGCAGTCCGTGGTACAATAGCAACTTAGAGAAATAAGCATAAACAATGCCAATTGTGACAACAAACGGATTATTTTTTGGGTTTTGTGCAAAGTGGTTTGCTATTTTATACGCTTGTAATTGATTTCGATCGACAATCGCTTTCATCAATTCAAAATTATTATAATCCTTACTGATGCCAATATTTTTCTCAATCACCTCAGCCGTAATAGGCTGTCCTTTGGGTAAAACAAGAGTCAATTTATCTAATTCTTTGACAATCTTAGATAAGTCATTCCCCAAAAACTCGATCAGCATCGCAGCCGATTTTGGATCAATACTATAGCCGCGTTTGGCTACTGTTTGTTGCAACCACCCTTCTAGCTTATAATCTTTCAAGCGATTACTTTCAAAAAGCACCGCATGTTTTTGCAAACTTTTATATAGCTTTTTGCGCTTGTCAATTGTTTTATACTTATAACAAAATACCAATACAGTTGATGGTTGGGGTTGATTGACATAATCATCCAACTGCTCAATAGTTTTGGCTAAATCCTGGGCTTCCTTTACAATGATCACTTGTTTTTCTGCCATCAAAGGAAAGCGTTTTGCATTCGATACAATATCTTGAATGGTAACATCTCTCCCGTAAAGTATCATCTGATTAAATCCTTTTTCTTCTTCAGTCAAGACATTACTTTCGATATAATCCGCAACATTATCAATGTAATAAGGCTCATCTCCCATTAAAAAATACACTGGGGCAATGGTCTTATTCTTAATATTCTTTACGATTTCTTTGAGTTGTTCCAAAATATAATTTACTTAAAATTGTACTATTCGCTTAAACAAATATCTTTGTATTATGCAAAGATTAAACTTTCCAGCTTTTAATTTCCGATTCAAAAATAGTGAAAATAAGGTAGCTATTTTTGATGTGATCCGTAAAAAATTTATTCTTCTAACTCCTGAAGAGTGGGTACGACAACATGTCGTACACGATTTAATGGAGCATAAAGGATATCCTATTTCGCTTATTAGTGTCGAAAAAATTGTCAAGATCAACGGAATGAACAAGCGTTACGATGTTGTAGTCTTTAAACCCAATGGATCAATTGCCATTCTCATTGAATGTAAGGCTCCTTCGGTTGCCATTACCCAACAGACTTTTGACCAAATTGCGCGCTACAATTTTCAACTGCGCGCAGAACATTTGTACGTAACCAATGGATTGAATCACTACTTCTGCCAGATGGATTATGAGAAAGAAAGTTATTTCTTTTTGCCATCGCTACCGAACTACACTACCTTTACAACTGAATAAAAGAGGATTATGGGGAAACAATTTGCACTAGTTGTCTTAAACTGGAACGGCAAAAAACTTTTAGAAACATTTTTACCTGCCATGGAGCAATTTTCACCACAAGCTAACTTGTACGTAGTTGACAATGCTTCTACGGATGGGAGTCAAGCGTTTATTCAGGAGGCATTCCCTACGGTAAAAATCATCCAAAACAACGGAAACTATGGCTATGCAAAAGGGTACAATGAAGGATTAGCAGATATAACTGAACCCATACTCATTTTAATCAACTCAGACATTGAAGTAACCCCAAACTGGTTAACTCCTATTGCAGCTTTGTTTGATGCAAATCCAGACCTAGCGATTGTACAACCCAAAATACTCGATTACAAAAACAAGGCGTATTTTGAATATGCAGGAGCGGCAGGAGGTTATATTGACAAATATGGCTTCCCTTATTGTAGAGGGCGTATTTTTGATTCTATTGAAAAAGACGAAGGACAATACGATGATGTAGTCGATATTTTTTGGGCGAGTGGAGCTTGTCTGTGCATTAAAAATGAAGTGTTCCAGGCTTTAAATGGCTTTGATGAAGATTTCTTCGCACACCAAGAAGAAATCGACTTGTGTTGGCGTGCTCAAAATAGAGGCTATCGCATTCAATATTGTGGTTTCTCAACTGTATACCATGTAGGTGGGGCAACGTTAAACTACAACAATCCAAGAAAAACCTACCTCAACTTTCGCAATTCCTTGATGATGTTGTACAAGAATTTACCAGCTCATCACAAGTTTAGTACGATATTCATTCGCCTTTGCCTGGACGGTATTGCAGGCATTCGTTTTCTGTTGCAATTCAAACCCAAGCATTGTTGGGCGATCATTCGATCGCATTTTGCCTTCTATAAACGCATTCGAAAACTCAAAAATAAAGTAGAATTCACAAGCATTAACAATTATTTCACAGAAAAATCCGTAATTTTTTCGTACTTTGTACTTAGAAAAAAGAATTTCATTATAATTCGAAACAAACAATAAATAATTTTTACTCAGATATGCCAGAATCTCAATGCTTTTGGTATATTTGACTCAAAATTCAATCATTTTTTTATTTATGAAAAAAGTAGTTTTAGGTTTATCAGTTTTGGCTCTTGCACTTACGTCATGTGGTACAAAACAAAAAATTGCTGATTTAGAAGCAAAAAACAAAGAAGTACAAGATTTGTTAAACACTTGTACAATTCAATTGAACTCTGCACTTGCTGAGAAAAAAGTTTTATCAGACCAAGTACATGATTTAAAGAAAAACACATCTGATTTGATTAGCAACGTAGGTAACTTAACCATGTTATCTTCAAAAGGGGCTGACAACTTAGAAAAATCTTTAGAAAGTTTAAAAGAAAAAGATTTAAAAATTACAAGATTACAAGACGCACTTACTAAGAAAGACTCTGTGACTTTAGCTTTAGTAAAAAGCGTGAAAAAAGAAGTTGGGTTTGACGATCCAGATATTGAAGTTAACGTAGAAAAAGGAGTTGTATACATTTCAATTGCTGACAAATTGTTATTCAAATCTGCTAGTTACCAAGTAAATGATAAAGCGAAAGCTGTATTAGCAAAAGTAGCTAAAATTGCAAAAAGCAAACCTGATTTTGAATTAATGGTTGAAGGACACACAGATAACGTGCCTATCAAAAACACAATGTTTGAAGATAACTGGGATTTAAGTGTGAAAAGAGCAACTTCTATCGTTAGAGTATTACAAAAAGATTTAGGATTAGATCCTAAACAATTAGTAGCTTCAGGACGTGGAGAATATGTGCCTCTAGTTGACAATGATACTGCTGAAAACAAAGCAAGAAACAGAAGAACTAGAATCATCTTGATGCCAAAAATCGATCAATTCTATGATATGATCGAAAAAGAAATGAAAGAAATGAAAAAATAATCATTTTCTTAATAGTAATAAAAGCCACTTGTTTACACAAGTGGCTTTTTTTATTTCTTTTTTTCTTTAAAATTAGAAGATTATTTATTTGTTTCTTTCTAAGAATATTAGTATTTTATTCTTTTATTTAAACCAACTACTAACCATTTTTTTCATACATACCTAAACTATGAATCGAATTCAAAAAAACTTTAACAATTTTGATATTATCGGTGATATACATGGTCACAGCAACGATTTAAAAAATTTATTAGGTGCCTTAGGCTACAAGTTAAAAGGCAACTGCTACCAGCATCCAGAAAGAAAAGTACTCTTTTTAGGCGATTATATTGACCGCGGTGTAAATGTTGTTGAAGTACTAGAGATTATCAAAAATATGGTAGACAATGGAGAAGCCATCGCTTTAATGGGAAATCACGAATACAATGCCATTTGTTACAATACCCTAACTGCGGATGGAAGTTATCTGCGCGAACACAGCAAGAAAAATTTTAATCAACACGCCATTACCATGGCTGCTTTTATGCAAAAACCCAACTTGTATAAAATGTATATTGAATGGTTTAAAACACTTCCACTATATTATGAGAATGATTCCTTTCGCGCAATTCACGCTTGTTGGGATGAAGATAGCGTAGCTTATCTTAAAACGCGTCTCTTGGATAATTGCTTGACAACGGATCTTCTCGAAGAAGCCAATACAGCAGATACTCCTTTGTATCATGCCGTAGAAATTGTATTGAAAGGAAAAGAAATCAACTTACCCAACAATCAATCTTTTATTGATAAAGATGGAATCATTCGCCATTCGTTCCGGGTAAAATGGTGGGAAGAACCTCAAAAACCACATACGTTAAGTACGGTAAGTGCTTCTGTAATTAAACACTTCACTGATGAAGCAGTAGATGTTCAAGATGTGAATTTCTATACGAAAGAAGCTAAGCCTGTATTCTTTGGGCATTATTGGATGAAAATAAATCCAAATCGAACACCTGTAATCTTAACTTCAAACACTTGTTGCTTAGATTATAGCGTAGCTAAAAATGGTCATCTGGTTTGCTATCGTTACAGTGGAGAACAAGAGCTAAATTCCAAAGCTATCAATTTCATCAAGGAATAAAACTAATAGGTAGAAGGATTCAACAAATCAATCAAGTCATATTGCAAGATTTTTGGATCCTTTTTCATTGAAAAACGCTTAGTCAAAAACAAGGAAAAACTCTTATTGGACAACTGGGTGGTATAGCCCTCTACTTTATCAAAGTACATTGCACTTAAGGATGATCGTATTCCTATTCCCCATCCTTCTCCTTGATAAGCGAGATTGAGTGTACTCGCTATTTGCCCATTCACATAAAACACCGTATTTCTTGTTTGAAGATTTTCATCAAAAATGCCATTAATACCCACACTGAAAGAGGGAGAAACCAAAAATTTTTTCCAAAGAACCCAATTGTAAGCATAGCCAACAGTTGGACCAAAACTAAAACTTCGCCTGTCATTTCCCTGTATTCCTTCAAACAATTCAGGCGTATTTTTAATAACAGTTAAAAAACTAGTTGCTCCGATTAATAGAGCTCCTGCCGATTTTTTCTGTATGCTATTTTTGTTATTCGCCGCTCCGATTGAGAATTTATCTGAATTAAACACATATGTAAATCTTCCTCCATACATATTAATTCTCAAATCATTAAAGCTAAGATAGGTCTTACTATTTTCATCATAACGATAAAACCCTTTATATTGCTGAAAGTAAAAATCGACCAGAAATTTTTTGCCAACCAAATGATATTGTAAATCAACCGTACTACTTTTTCCTTTTTCTTTATCGCGCATTCCCGAAAAACCATGGCGATAACTCAAAGAAGAATTTTTCCAAGAAAAGGCTAATCCAATGTTTAAAGGTCGATTAGGTTCAAACGTAAACTCCTCTTTTTCTTCTTGATAGTTTAAAGACAAATACTCCTGTGTCAAACTTGTCGATACTCCATAGGTATGCTTGTATTTTCCAATATACAACGAATCCACTTGAGCCAAACTACAAGTGCACCAAAGCAAGCTAAAGCTCACTAAAAGTAGGTTCCTTTTACTCTCCAATCTCAGGTTGTTTATTTAAGTGAATAATTCTTCTATTTTCTGAATACCATCACGCTGGCAAATAATACGATAACGTTTATATTCCGTATGATCTTCATATTCAATCTGGGAGATAAAATTAATATAATAAACTTTATCTGCATAAAATCCAATCACTTGATCATTTTGCTCATCTAAGCTCAGCACCGAAACTTTGGGATTGTCCATGCGCTGTAACAATCGCGTTAGATTAAATCGAAAAATATCGTGAACACCTTTGAAAAAATAGGTGCTATTCTTCATCATTTCTCCCCGGTCTAAAGAGACTTTCTTCCGGTATAACAATATTTTTTCATTGTGAATTCTATTTTCAACTTCTAATAAAACGGAGCGATTTCGAATATTGAGAATTTCAGAAGGCACTTTTTCATCCGTAATAAAATCAACCGCTTCTTTAATCCATCCTATTTGTTTTCCCTTGATACTTATCGATGTTTTATTGTCAAAGTACTTTCCTCCTAATTTACCTGCAAAATAAAAGCGCATCAATTCCTTTATTCGATCTTTGAGCATATACCCCACAACCAAAGCAACAAATAAAGGCATGGTGAAGTTGCCATATTTTTGTTGAAAAGAAAAGGCGACAACCGTTGCAAAAACCATGGATATTCCTGCAGCAAGACTATAATACACCTGCTGTACAAAAACTCCATCACTATCTTTTTTTTTATTTGATTCTAAAATTAAATCGGATTCTACGTATTTATTTAGCATGGCATAGCGGTAAATAACAGCTTGATTGGTTGCCTTTTCATTGGCTTTAATGAAACTATACCCCATATTCTTCATATAGGCCTGCTCTGATAAAATCAATTGTTTCACTTGCTGCTGTAACAATTGAAAACGCTCATCTGCTACGAGCATCAATTGATCTAACAATAAAAAACTATAGCGCAATAAGGTATAGGATAAATATTCATCTGCAAAACTGAAATAATTCAAATATTCCTTCCCTGTTACCGATTCATTTTGGTGTAATTCTTCTTTTAATGCTCTATACTTATCGCGGATGGATATACTCGAATTGACGTAGGTCTGGATTAAATCCGCATGTTGATCTTCTGTCACTTGTTTGAATTCAGTAACCGCATTGCGCAAGGCACTTCTAAAAATAGCCATGAACATCTTCAGCTGAAACTCTATTTCATATACATTTATCTCCGTTTCTTCTCTCAACAAATTCTGGGTAGCGGCACTCAAATTATTGTAAGGAATCGCTCCTTCATCCACAATAGCAGCGAGCTTATACACAGGCGTAATGAAGCGTACTTTAGATTTTACATCCGAATAAAACTGATCTTTAGAATACGTCATTTTATTCAAATCTAACGTATTAGGCATGAAAATCCACGTATTAATTGTAAAATCGCTTTTATGCGGATTTTCCCCCTTAATAAAGCCAACTTTCATTTCTAAAGTATACGCATCATGCGATCGAACTTTGATATCTAGCATTTTAATTCTATTTAAAATTACTTTACTCCTACCTGTCTTGTGTAATATTTGAAGATCGTCCTAATAGCTTCTTCACAGCGCAGATTTATACAAATTTAATTATAAAAACCACATATTTATACCTTTACCAATTTCAAAGTTTACCTCCCCCCTTTCTTGTCGTATAAAGCAATGCTTCTCTATGCTATTTCAATTTTCTACTGCTGACTCTACTAATTCCATGTAAAGTTTTTGATTCAATTTCCCCTTAAACAAAAATCTTTACTTATCTTTCAACTCTCATTGGTACTCACTTTACCTTGAGTTCTAAAAAAACGCAATACTATGAAGGGAATTATATTGGCCGGTGGTTCAGGAACACGTTTACATCCTCTTACCTTATCTATATCGAAACAGCTTTTACCCGTTTACGATAAGCCAATGATTTACTACCCTTTATCCACGCTCATGTTAGCGGGAATTCGCGATATCCTCATTATCTCGACACCTCGAGATTTACCTTTATTTGAATCATTATTAGGAAATGGTGTACAATTGGGGATTCGACTCTCCTATGCTGTACAACCACAACCTGAAGGAATTGCACAGGCCTTACTTATTGCAGAGGACTTTATTGGAAACGATCCGGTTTGTTTAATTTTAGGTGACAATATTTTCTACGGCAATGATTTAAAAAATAAATTACAACAGGCGATAACTGCTGTACAAGAAGAAGAAAAAGCCGTTGTGTTTGGTTATACAGTTAAAGATCCACAGCGCTATGGCGTTGTTGAATTTGATGCGCAACACAAGGCCATTTCCATTGAAGAAAAACCAACCAATCCCAAATCCAACTTTGCTGTAGTTGGCTTATACTTCTATCCCAATAGTGCTGTAAATTATGCTAAGACATTACAACCTTCTGCTCGTGGTGAACTGGAAATAACAAGTTTGAATAACCTATACCTGCAACAAGACAATTTATCCGTTCAACCTCTAGGGCGCGGTTTTGCTTGGCTCGATACGGGAACACACGAATCTTTAGTAGAGGCTACTGAATTTGTAAAAACAGTAGAAAAGAGAACGGGACTTAAGATTGCTTGTTTAGAAGAAATTGCCTTATACAAAAAATGGATTTCTATTGATACCTTAGCAGAACATATTGCCCCTTTTAAAGGAGAGTATTACGACTATATTCGAGACAATATTCGCTTCTTGCAAAATTAAATCCCTTACTTTCTTTGCCCAATGGCAGTAATCCAATCTTGATTAGCTAAATACCAAGCCACGGTTTTTCGCATGCCTTCTTGCACATTTTCAGCAGGCATCCACCCGAGCGCTTGTAATTTTGTTGCATCGATTGCATATCTGAAATCATGTCCTTTTCGATCTTCTACAAAGCAAATTAATTGTTGACTCGTTCCTGGTTCTTGTTTTAATTCTTCATCTAATAGTTT
Organism: Myroides odoratus; assembly: GCF_001549985.1. Lineage (GTDB taxonomy): Bacteria > Bacteroidota > Bacteroidia > Flavobacteriales > Flavobacteriaceae > Flavobacterium > Flavobacterium odoratum_A. Next base: position 36,308 of record NZ_LROZ01000005.1, read on the forward strand.
ACATAAAAGATGCACTAATTCAATATTTTTCACTTCATTAAAACCACCTACGTTATACGTTTCACCCTGTTTTCCATGATCGAATATGAAGTGAATGGCTTCTGCGTGATCTTCAACATACAACCAATCGCGAATATTTTCTCCTGTTCCATAAACAGGAATAGGTTTTTGCTGTAAGATATGTTGAATCGTTAAAGGAATTAATTTTTCTGGATATTGATTAGGCCCGTAATTATTAGAGCAGTTGCTAATTAAATAAGGCATTTGATAGGTTTCTCCATAAGCGCGAACAAAATGATCAGCACTTGCCTTAGAAGCAGAATAAGGCGAATTAGGCGAATACGCTGTGGTTTCTGTAAATAAACCTTCACTCCCTAAGGTACCATAAACCTCATCTGTACTAATGTGGTAAAACACCTTTCCTTCCCAATTGTTTCCCCATAATTGGCGAAAAGCATTCAGTAGTACAACTGTTCCCATCACATTTGTTGTTACAAAAGCCAACGGATCAGCAATGGAACGATCGACATGCGATTCTGCTGCTAAATGAATAACATGAGTAAATTGATAGGCTTCAAATAATTGCTGGATGAAGTATTCATCTCGAATATCTCCTTGTACAAATTGATAATTGGGGTAATCTGCTATATCTTGGATATTAGCTAGATTTCCAGCATACGTCAGTGCATCTAAATTGACAATTATGTCATCCGGGTAAGCCATCACAAATTTGCGTACAACATGACTTCCTATAAAGCCTGCCCCACCAGTAATTAAAATGCATTTTGAAGATTTCATTCGCTTATCTATTATCAATAACAAACAAATATAGCTATAAAAAAGCTACGCATACCAAGGTATGCGTAGCTTAATTTAATCAAAAAAGATCTATTGTATAGTCCTTTTTGTATTAGTTATTTAACATAACAGGCATTACAAGCATTGTTACTGCTTCTCCATCTTCTAAACCATCTACTGGAGTTAAGATACCTGCTCTGTTTGGTAATGACATTTCTAATTGAATCTCATCTGATTGAAGATTGTTCAACATCTCCAATAAGAATCTTGAGTTAAATCCGATTTGCATATCGTCTCCTTGATAATCACAAGTTAAACGCTCATCTGCTTTGTTTGAGTAATCGATATCTTCTGCTGAAATATTCAACTCTGTACCTGCAATACGCAATCTGATTTGGTGTGTCGTTTTATTTGCATAAATAGCCACACGACGAACTGAATTCAAGAATTGAACTCTATTCAATAATAATTTATTCGGGTTTTCCTTTGGAATTACAGCTTCGTAATTTGGATATTTCCCGTCGATTAAACGACACGTTAATGCATAATTATCAAACGTAAATTTTGCATTCGAATCGTTAAATTCAATTACTACATCCGCTCCAGACGCCATTAAAATATTCTTTAAGATATTCAATGGTTTCTTTGGCATGATAAAACTAGCTTCACTTGGTGAAGTAATATCTGTACGCGAATATTTAACTAACTTATGTGCATCCGTAGCAACGAAAATTAATCCTGTCGGTGCAAATTGGAAAAATACCCCTGACATTACTGGTCTTAAATCGTCGTTACCTGCTGCGAAAATTGTTTTGCTAATCGCTGTTGCTAATACACCAGCTGACACTTCTGTTCTTGACGGATCTTCTAAGCTCTCTGCTTTAGGGAATTCATCTCCTGCAGAATAAGCTAAAACATATTTTCCAACATCTGAACTAATTTCAATCGTATTGTTTTCCTTTACTGAGAAAGTCAATGGTTGCTCAGGAAATGTCTTCAATGTTTCCAACAATAACTTAGCAGGAACAGCAATACTTCCTTGACTAGTTGATTCTATCTCTAGACTTGCAGACATTGTTGTTTCCAAGTCAGACGCTGAAACTCTTAAGATATTATTATCCAATTCAAACAAGAAATTGTCTAATATATGTAAGGTATTACTACTACTAATAACACTTCCTAATACCTGTAATTGCTTCAACAAATAGGAACTCGATACTATAAATTTCATATTAAACTATTTTTATACGTAAAAGGCTTTACACCTACAAATATATTCGATTAACTTCAATAATAAAAGCAGAATTTGCACTACTTTTTAACAAAAGCCTTTCTTTTAAAGAAAGAAAATAAAAATCCAATCACCAACAGAACGACAATCGGAACAACTAACACAATAAATTGGATGGTTGCATACTTTTCAAAAACCTTCATCTTATCTAAAACTGGAATTTTAACTTCCTTAGTACGAAGGTTAATCAGTCCAGAATCATCCAATAAATAGTTGACAGCATTAAACAAAAACTCTTTATTTCCGTATAGCTTATTGGTCCATTTATCATAGCCCAACTCCATCGGTTGATAGTCCTGATCCAATTGATTTTTAATGATATCTCCATCACTTATCACAATCATTTTCGTTTCTTCGCTTTGTTTCTTCGCATTTGGTAAAGCAAATGGCAATACTCTATTTTCAAAAACAGACTTAAATTGTCCTTCTAACAGCACACCCAATACATAATTTCCTTTTCCTTTATATAGTTCAGGAGTGGTTTCTTCATTGAGCATATCTAAGGTTATCTCTGCTGGAGTACCAACAGTCAATGAATACTGAGAAGATTGTAAGAGTACTGTTTTTCGAATACCATTTTTCAAGGTATCAATTGGTGAAGCAAAATCCATGCGAACCCCTTCAATATTCTTCACAATAGGATGATTGGATTCGGGATAAACAAATGGAGCGAATTTCCAAATAAACTCTCCATATTGTGTCTCACTGCCTTGACGCCCCAATGCTAATTTTATCGGAGTTGCCACCTCATCTTTTACCAGAAGTGGATTTATACGTACACCATATTTAAACAACATCTCTCCCAAAGATTGATCCTTTGGATAGGCCAACATCGTTCCTTTGGCGCGTAAACTATCAAAATCCGCTTGCACTTGATCTAACAACCACAAGGTTTTTCCACCATTCATAATGAATTGATCCAAAACCTCTATTTGTTTTTCATCAAATTCTCGTGTTGGTTTTGCAACAATAGCCAAATCAAATTCCTTCAATTGAGCTAGCGTTTTTTCTGGTGCTTTAGCAACTGAATCTAACGTAAAAGGCGCGATGTGGTAATTTTCTTTGGCCGAAATTAAGAAATCTGCAATATATTGATCTTCTAATTGCCCATTGCCTTTTAAGATTGCAATCTTTTTCGATTTAGGTGTATTAATCTTTGCAATAGCTTCCGTAAAAGCGTATTCCAAATGTTGAATAGAAGTCAATACTTTCTCTTCAGTATTCGCTCCAATCATATTTTTCAACAATTGAACCTTTACCATTTGTTCTCCTTTGCTAACAAAAGCCCAAGGGAATACTAAAGATTGAGATTGAATCCCTTTATCATTAACCGTTAAGGTAACAGGTTTCGCCCCTAATCCATATAGGTTGCTTACAATTTGATCTTCTGTTCCGCCCCCTTCTTCTAAAGGATTGACAAAACGGAATAAAATATTTGAATTTTCAGCACTAAATTCTTCTAGTAATTGACGCGTCTCTCCTTGTAGTTTGACAAACTCTTGAGAAAATTGACCTTCTAACAGAACCTCAATTAAAATAGGCTCTTCTACCTGATCAATAATTTCATTGGTAATTGGAGAAAGCGTATAGCGCTTGTCTTGAGTCAAATCAAAACGGTGATGTACCAATGCTCCTATACCGTTTAACAGTACAATTCCAGCAATAAAACTACCAAGCTGAACAATATTTTTCTTTGTCTCTCTTTTCATTATTTGCGCAATTGATTAATTCGGAATACAGTCAAACTCAAAAATAAAGCAGAAAAGGAGATGAAGTAAAGTAAATCTCTGGTATCAATTACTCCCCTAGAAATACTGCTAAAGTGAGCATGTATTCCCAATTTGCCAATACCGTGTAAGGCTTGTACAGTATCTAATAAAGTTAATCCATAAGAAGCGAACAGACAAAACAAGACCGCTAAGATAAAAGAGACTACTTGATTACTAGTCAAGGAAGAAGCAAAAAGTCCCATGGCTACATAGGCTGCTCCCAAAAAGAGAAGTCCTAAATATGAACCAATAACACTTCCTAAATCAAACGTTTGTCCTGCTAAGAGATACTCTTGCAACACCCAAACGTACACCAAGGTAGGTAAGATCGCTAAGAGTACAAGCGTAAGTACCCCAAAAAACTTACCTAAAACAATTTGCCAAGGCGACAAAGGTTTAGTTAAAAGCAATTCTATGGTTCCTTGTTTAATTTCTTCCGAAAAACTTCGCATAGTCACCGCGGGAATTAAAAACAAAAATACCCAAGGTGACAAAAAGAAAAAAGGAGATAAATCGGCAAATCCACTTTGAGGGATATTATAATCTCCATCCAAAACCCAAAGGAAGACTCCATTGACAATTAAAAAGACAATGATTACTAAATAACCGATTGGCGATCCAAAAAAGGATTTAATTTCGCGCAAACACAGTGCTTTCATAGAGTAAATGCGTTTATTTTAACGTAGCGTATTTATCCACACTCCACGCTTCAGCTTTTTCTTTGAATAATTTCTTGAAATAAGGCCAAACTTCTCCAAACAACGTTGATTTTTTATACGTATCTAAATCTGATTCTTCAGACCAATAGCTGTAAGTAAAAAAGATATTAGGTTGATGTTTATCTCTGTATACTTCTAGAAATTGACAACCAGGGAAGTTTCGAATTTGGTCTTTGTATTTTTCAAAATGATTTAAAAAATCATCTATTTTATCCTCTTGTAAGGTAAGTTTCACGATACGTACAAACATATTTTTTTACTTTAGATTACTCTTCACTAAATTCTATAAACAACTGATCTTCTAAATGCACGCCTAATAACGTTCGGATAGAACCACCAGGTTCATTTGTTGTTGAATACATAATCGCCACGACCAATTGTCCAACTTCATTAAACAAAGCGAGTAATTCTCCAGCTTTATTGAGCAATTCACTTGGATCATTGACATTAAAATCGGCGTAGTATTCATTTATTTTTGTAATTGTACGATTTTTTATTCGAATACCAAAGTTTCTTCCCCTTCCTACTTGTTCAAACAATTCTCTCGAAATATTCGTCACTAAATTTCCGAATTTATCTTCGTACACGTATGTTCCAATAATGAGATTAGGTTTAACCGTGAGATTTTCAAGCAATAGATTCATCTTATACAAAGAATCAATGGGTTGTCCGATTGCTTGTAGCTCCTTTCCTTCGCACAATTGGTAAGCACAGTAGACAAACACATCATTTGTACTCATGCCTTCTACGTGATTAATCGCAACAGCTTCTTCAAACTCATGCGTACCAAGTGCAACTGCAATGGCGCCATTATCCGTTCCGATAAAGTAATGATCTTGATATTTCACGCATATAGCAGCCGAGAAAGGCAAGATAGCAGAGGCCACAGATAGAATATGAATGGTTCCTTTTGGAAAATGGCTATAAGCCATAGAAAGCACAAAACCAGCATCTGCCACTCGATAGTTTCTCACTCCATGAGAAATATCAACTACATTACAATTTTGAATATTAGAATATATCTTCCCCTTTAAAACCCCTACATAATAATCCGTATATCCAAAATCAGTTGTTAATGTAATTATTCTCTGCATTATTTTTTAGTCTCTATTTTTATAAGAAAAATCAATTTTTTATAGTAGATTTGAAATACAAAATTAGACTATTTTTTTAATTAATTCGTATTAGTATTGAACGAAAGAATAATAGAACTATCGGAAATTAGCCCTAAAGAGTTTTGGGGACCTCAAGACATCCACTTAGACGTTTTAAAAAAGCTTTATCCTCGTGTTAAAATAATCGCAAGAGGATCTCTATTAAAAATATATGGAGAAGAAGAAGTTTTAGATGAATTTGAACGAAAATTTGTCCGTTTGGTCAAATACTTCACTCGATATAATAAGATTGATGAAAATGCGATTGAGCGCATTATATTGGATAGTGACATCCAACAAACCACTGCTTTAGACGATGTCTTGGTACATGGTGTTGGAGGAAAACTAATCAAGGCCATGACGGAAAATCAGCATAAATTAGTCAAATTTGTGGAGAAAAACGACATGGTTTTTGCTATAGGCCCTGCGGGTACTGGAAAAACTTATACAGGTGTTGCTTTGGCCGTTCGCGCGTTAAAGAACAAAGAGGTCAAGCGTATTATTCTAACACGTCCTGCAGTAGAAGCTGGTGAAAACTTAGGTTTCTTGCCTGGGGATATGAAGGAAAAATTAGATCCTTATATGCAACCCTTGTACGATGCTTTACGGGACATGATTCCTCCACAAACCTTAGAAGACTATCTATTCAAAGGCGTGATTCAAATTGCCCCCCTAGCGTTTATGCGAGGTCGTACATTAGACAATGCTTTTGTAATTCTAGATGAGGCACAAAATACCACCCATTCTCAGATGAAAATGTTTTTGACTCGTATGGGAAAAAATGCCAAGTTTATCATTACTGGAGATCCAGGGCAGATTGACTTGCCGCGCAAAGTTTCTTCTGGACTAAAAGAGGCTATAGAAATTCTGAAAGATGTTGAAGGCATTGGAATGCTTTACTTGGATGACAAAGATATTGTGCGCCATAAATTAGTAAAACGCATTGTAAATGCTTACAAAATTGTAGAGGACAGACGAGATACAATCAAACCAGATGATTTAAAAAAGGGTGAAAACAATTAAGTTTTCACCCTTTTTTTTAATATTCAATTATTTACTCCCAATGCTATACGTTATAGGTATCTCTGAAAAATTGCAATTTTAATTCTTCCCCTATAAACAAATTCAAATCATCTTCATCTAATTCGTAACGATCGCACTCTTCAAGAATTTCTAACAATTCTTTTTCTTTGCTTTCACTCAACGAAACGTAATCTGGAGACAATACAATTTTAAACGTAATACTTTCTCCTTCACAACGAAGATCACCATAAATCATGTGATTTCCACCACTTCCAGAAAAGCTACGTGTATTCACATCAATACACACCAAAGGAATTTGATTAATTCCCAACTCTTCTATTCTTTTATTTTCAAAAGCTTTGAATACCCAATTTCCAGATAATTTCTTATCGTATAGGTAATGTCCAAAGCATGCGAAATCTGTTTCAATACCGTCTTTTTTACTCAAGTTTACAGCAACTGAATGATCAAATCTTCCATCTAAAAAAGAACGAGCACTGTCATCTTTATAAATAACGATTTCGATCTTCTCATTTGCAGTAGATGATCGGTATACTCTTCCTTCCCCTTCAATTAGAGGTTCTTCATAAGGAAAAACGATTTTTACATTAGGTTTCATACTAGCATAAACAATTCCTTTCTTACTGATCGTGATTGTTTGTAAAGAATCTTGTGCTAATATTTTAAAAAATACGCCTTCTGAATCTTCTTTCTTCAAGAGATCCAGTTGTTTTGTATCATTTTCTTTTTGTCCCTTTTCAGTTAAATTATCACTTCCACAAGAGGGAAACAATGAAACAGTTAAAGCCAATATCATATTCTCAATCTTTTACGTTACAAAGATAATCCCAAACAACATACCAAAAAAAACGAACTTTTTTTATTTAGTAATAATTTAACGTTTATTACTCATTATTTTAGAATTTCAATTATAAAATTAAATAAATAAATAGGAACAAAAAAATAATATCGCTTAAAAAACAGTGGTAAAATCAATAAATTAACAAACAGACATAGACTGAGATAAAATATTTACATTGAGACCAATTAACATTTTTAACTCCTCTTAACTTCAAACCCCTTAATAAAAACAAAAAACAAAAAAACATTTGTCTTCATTCTTCTTTTAAATTCCTTTCTTCAGTCTACAAATAAAGGAAGACCTGAGGTTAACCTCCTCATTTTGGGGCAAAAAAAAACTGTTTACACCTCAAAAGGGGAAACAGTTTCACATGAGTAGACTCGTAATTGTGAAGTTGTGAACTACGTCCATCTTTACAATAAAGCTGTTTTATATCCTGTTTGGCGAAGACAAAACATTAAATCTTCTTCATTATTACTTATACAATACACGCGTATTGTTGAATTGTCTTTTTTCTGAAAAATAGGTTTAAAACTTTTTGGTAAACTAGCATAAAATGGATCCATTTCCTTTAATTCATACTTTGGATCTATATCTACAGTAACCAATACCACGAACTCGTTTGCTTTTAATACAATTGGTAATTTCATATATCTCATTTTTTAATTCTATCGAAATTTAAAAAAAATTTCAGACAATTCATATTTCATTATCAAAAATCTTATTTAATGTCAACTAAAAACACACAGATAAAATAGTACTTCTAAAATTTAATTCACTTTTTTTCATCATTATTATTTAATAAGTAATAAAAATGCATTCTTAAAAAGAATATATTGGTCAATGTTCCATTTGTTTTATACTATTAAATAAATGTTATATTCTAATAGTATAAGCTATTTTACCTACTTTTGTTTCATCTAAAAACAGTAAGAGCACATAACAACTTAGAAAATGCAAAACATTCCTAGTGTTAACTTACGTGATTTCCTATCGGATGACCCGGTACGTAAACAAAAGTTTGTAAATGAAATCGGCCAAGCCTACGAAGAAATTGGATTCGTAGCATTAAAAGGACACTTCTTAGATGATCAATTAGTTGAGAATCTGTACACAGAAGTTCGCAATTTTTTCAACCTTCCTTTAGAGACCAAAAAGAAATACGAAATCCCTGGCATTGGAGGCCAAAGAGGATATGTATCTTTTGGAAAAGAACATGCCAAAGGAAGATCGGAAGGAGATTTAAAAGAATTTTTTCACTTCGGGCAGTATGTTGAAGACAATCCTGAATTAGAAAAAAGCTATCCTGCCAACGTAACCGTTGAAGAATTACCTCAATTCAATCCCATTGGAAAAGAAACGTATCAAATGTTAGAAAAAACAGGGGTTTACGTTTTACGTGCATTAGCCATCTACTTGGGACTTGACGAATTTTACTTCGATAAATTTGTCAAAAATGGAAACAGTATTTTAAGACCTATCCATTATCCACCGATTACAGATGAACCTAAAAATGCAGTTCGCGCAGCTGCTCACGGAGATATCAATTTGATTACTCTTCTTATGGGGGCACAAGGTAAAGGATTACAAGTACAAAATCACAAGGGCGAATGGATCGATGCCATCGCTGCAGAAGATGAACTAGTAATCAATGTTGGAGATATGTTGTCTAGACATTCAAACAACCGATTGAAGTCTACCATTCATCAAGTGGTTAACCCACCTAGAGAATTATGGAGTACTTCTCGTTATTCGATTCCTTTCTTCATGCACCCTATTAGTGAAATGCCACTCAATTGCTTAGACAATTGCATTGATGAAGCTAACCCTAAAAAATTTGAGGATATCACAGCAGGTGAATTCTTACACCAACGCTTGGTTGAATTAGGTTTGATTAAATAATTATTGGAAATTGGAGATGAGTGGGATAAACTCTTTTTACATTCTCTCATCTCCCTTTTCCCTTTTCTCCTTACTCATTTTCCCTTTTTTTACTATCTTTGAGTAATACCAAATACAAGTAGATCTATAAATCCAATTTAAAATAATGACAAAAAAAATCAGTAGTTTAGAAGACTTAGGTGGTTTTGTTTTTTCAACAAATAAGGACTTTGAATTCAGTCAAGAAGAAGTAATTGATACATTATCTCCTAATGAACAACGATTGGAAGCTCATTTGGACAAGAAAAACAGAGGTGGCAAAGTGGCCACAATCATCAAGGGGTTTGAAGGAAACGAAGAGGATTTAAAAACATTAGCCAAAGATTTAAAAACACTTTGTGGAGTTGGAGGGAGTGCTAAGGATGGGGAAATTATCATTCAGGGGAATTTTCGTGATAAAATCATGGAGTATTTACAAAAAAAAGGCTACAAAGTCAAACGTGTAGGCGGATAAAAAAGGAATAATATGAAAATAAAATCATCTGAACTTATTTTAAATCCTGATGGTAGTGTCTACCACTTGAATTTAAGACCTGAGCACTTGGCAGAGAATATTATCTTCGTAGGTGATCAGAATCGAGTAGATCGAATTTCGAGACATTTTGATACTATTGAATTTTCTACACAAAAAAGAGAATTCAAAACGCAAACAGGTACTTATAAAGGCAAGCGTTTTTCCGTAATTTCAACGGGTATTGGTCCTGATAACATTGATATTGTAATCAACGAAATTGATGCTTTATTCAATATTGATTTAGATACTAGAGAAATTAAAAAAGAACTGACTTCGGTGAATATTGTGCGTATTGGTACCTCGGGATCTTTACAAGCAGATATTCCTGTTAATAGTTTTGTTTTATCTCAATATGGTTTAGGATTGGACAATATGATGCGCTCCTATCTAATAGAGGATATTACGAATTATGCCATGGAAGAAGCCTTTATTGCTCATACCCAATGGGATTTGAGAAAAGGACGTCCTTACTTCATTCAAAATAGCCCTTGGTTAGAAGAAAAACTGAGCAGTAATCAAACATTCAAAGGAATTACAGGTACTGCTGGAGGATTCTACGGTCCACAAGGTCGTGTGTTGCGTCTAGGGATTCAAGACCCAGAATTGAATCACAAAATTGACAATTTTAAGTTCAGCGACTACCGCATTACCAATTTTGAAATGGAAACATCAGCTATCTATGGATTAGCCAAATTGCTAGGACATCACGCTGTTTCCTTGAATACAATTATTGCGAATAGAGCAAATGGTACTTTCTCAGAAGACCCATATGCTGCCGTAGATCAATTGATTCTTTATACGTTAGATAAATTAAGCGAAATTTAATATTTTCGCTTCTTGATACTAAAAAAGCTCAGCTAAGGCTGAGCTTTTATTTTTTATAATACGCTTGAAGATCAAATCCCAACAATGCGTTATACTTTTCGTACTGTTCATCTATCGTTGCTGTGAGGTGAATTTGCTCTTTTGTCACAGGATGTTCAAAAGTTAACTCAACAGCATGTAACAACATAGCAGAAAGACCAAATTGATCCAACCACAATTTATTTTGCTTATTACATCCATGTGGTCTACTCCCTAAAATGGGATGAAAAATATGTTTAAAATGTTTGCGCAATTGGTGTTGTCTTCCCGTTTCAGGATACGCTTCTACTAAAGAATAACGCGAAGTTTCGTGTTTACCAAAAGGAATCGCGACTTCTACTCGTTGTAACGTTTTATAGTATGTTTTTGCCTCTTGTAATTGCCCGCTATCATTTGTCAGTGCATAATCAATGGTCTCTTCCTCTGTCGTATATCCTCTCACTATAGCAATGTATTTTTTCTCCACTTGTCGAGTAGCAAAGATTTCATTGAGTTGTTTTAAAACCTCTTTATTCAAAGCAAATAACAACACGCCTGAAGTTTTGCGATCCAATCGATGTACAGGATATACATATTGTCCAATTTGATCGCGTAAAATTTGAATGGCATATTCTTGAATATCACTTGCAATAAAGGATTTATGCACTAATAAATCACGGGGTTTATTAATTGCAACTAGGTACTCGTCTTGATACAAAATTTCTAACATGGTGCAAAGATACTTCAACTGGATTACTACCAAAGCCATTGGTATAATTTATAATCTCCATTTTTAAATAAACAATACATTTGCATACTTTTTTACATCATATATGACAACTCAAGTAGCTCAGAAAAAAGGTGTTTTTGCTCTTATTAAACAATCTTTTTCCAATGAAACAATCGATTTAACGAAAATTCCAACCAATAAAGCAGTCTTGCTCTTGGCTATTCCCATGATGTTTGAAATGCTGATGGAATCCGTTTTTGCTTTAGTTGACTTATATTTTGTGGGGCATCTGAAAGAAAGTGCTTTTGCGATTCAAACCGTAGGGTTAACTGAATCGTTATTATCGATCATCTATGCTATTTGCATTGGTATTAGTATGGCAGCCACTGCTATTATTGCCCGTCGTATTGGAGAAAAAGATAGAGAACAAGCCTCTATTAACGCAGCCCAAGCAATTTCTATTGCCACCATCATCACTGTCGTTTTGAGTGTTTTGGGCTTTATTTTTGCCAAAGATTGGTTGATTTGGATGGGCGCTTCAGAAGAATCGGCAGCATATGGTTATAATTATACGCGCATTTTACTTGTCAGCTGTATATCTATTATCATGCTCTTTCTGATCAATGGGATCTTTCGTGGGGCTGGAAATGCAGCCATTGCCATGAAAAGCTTGTGGTTTGGTAACTTATTCAATATTATTCTTTGTCCCATCCTCGTGCGTGGTTGGTGGATATTCCCTGAAATGGGTTTAGATGGAGCTGCCTATTCAACAGCGATTGGACGTAGTGTAGGGGTATTATATCAGATTTACTATCTCACGCGAAAAGATTCCTTAATTCAACTCAAATGGCATTATTTCAAAATGCAAGGAGAAAAGGTTTGGCACATTTTGAAAATTGCTATTCCTGGTATGATTCAATATATGATTGCAACATGTAGTTGGGTAATTTTGGCTCGTATTGTTGCTCAAAGTAGTGGAGAAATTGGATCCTCTGGTTTCTTGACGTGCATGCGTTTGATGATTTTCTTTATTTTACCTGCTTGGGGGTTGAGTAATGCTGCTTCTACTTTAGTAGGACAACATTTAGGAAATAAAGATCCGCAACGAGCGGCTCAATCTGTCATGACTACGCTAAAATACAATGCCATTTATATGCTAGTTGTCACCGTCATCTTCTTTACTATGGCAGATTATCTAGCTTCTATTTTTACCACACAAGAAGATATTAAATCTGTTGCTATTTTAGCCATGTATATTGGGGCTAGTGGTTTTATCTTTTACGGCATAGGTATGACGTTAATGAATGCTTTTAATGGAGCAGGAGATACTTTAACCCCTTCTATTTTAAACTTTGTCGGATTTTGGTTGTTCCAGATTCCCCTAGCCTACGCGCTAGTATACTATTTTAACTGGGGGGCAGAAGGTGTATTCATTGCCATTCCAGCAGCAGAAACACTAATTGCAGTTTTGGCTTTTATTGCCTTTAGAAGAGGAAAATGGAAGTTGAAACAAGTTTAATATAGATGAAATGATGAGACGATGAGCTGGTGAGAAGATGAAATCGGAGCAAAGTGTAGATTCATTGAACACCAAAACCAATATAAAATAGGTGAGATAAAGGGTGATTCATAGAAAATAAACAATTTTCAAACTACTACCCAAATTTTTTTTACTAGCACAGTTGACTGAAACTAAAATAAAAAAGGGAAGGCTTGCAATTGCAAGCCTTCCCTTTTTTATTGTTGCGAGAAAATTCTGTTTAATTCATCACCCTTTTCTCACCATATCTACATGTGGAATACCATCTTCTAAATACTCTTCTGAGGCAGGTTCAAATCCAAATGATCCATAAAATTTTTTCAAATAAGATTGTGCGCCGATTTGAATCGCTTGTGCCCCAAACTCCTCTTCGATTTTCTCTAATGCTAGGTCTATTAAAACTCTTCCTAACCCATCTTTTCTATACTCTTGATGAACCGCTACCCTTCCAATTGAGATTTCTTTATAACTCAACCCTGGAGGAACAATTCTCGCATAAGCAATTACATTTCCGTGTTGTGTAGCAAATACGTGTAAGCAATTTTTATCTTTTCCATCTAGTTCTGGATAAGGACAGTTTTGTTCCACCACAAAAATATTGGTACGCAATTGCATGATATCATACAATTCATCCAACGTCAATTCTTCAAATGCTTTTGTATGCCAATGAATGCTATTCATAACTTAATTAATTATAGAACAAAAGTAAAAAAAATATAAGTATTCCGGTAGGATGTTATCCCATTTTCTAAGGCGGTTCGTCATTTATTGAGGCAGCAACAAATAGACTCCTACAGCAAAGCCATTATTCAAAACGTGAAAGAAATAGCCATACCAAAAACCAAACCGCATGCGCAAATACCCCATTCCCAATCCTAATATAAATTGTGGTAAAGTGATAAGTGGGGCTAACAGTATGACACGCAAAGGAAATTCTTCAAAATTAAAAATGTGTATCATAGCAAATGCAATCGAAGCAATATAAAAAACCAAAGGAAAACGGGCGGTCCACCAATGGGCAATAGTTGTATGATATTTCAGACACGAGAGGAGAAATGAAACCAAGAGCAGTCCCGAAAAAATATATAGATACATTGGTCCTTGAGGACTGATATTTTCTGCAATCGGAAAAGCAGCTTGCGTCATATAAGCCGTAAAGGCAATGACACCTATAATCACATTTCGCAAGCGAAAACGCATCGCTAATCGAAAGGCAACTTCCTCTAGCAATGGACCGAGTAGCACTGCAAAACCAATAAACCCCCAAATCCCTATTTGTTCCATGACTTCGTCAAAACGATCATGCATGGGAATATCAATAAGAGAATCTAAAAACACCCCTCCAAAGATGATAAATACAAAAAGGCATAACCAAAGCCTAAAAGACAAAAACAGCGCTTGCTTTTTATATTGAACCCAGGGTTGGGTATGAGGTCTTCTCAAAAACAATAGAAAATCCTGTAGTAATTCTTTTGTTGACATATTCTTTTCTTTACAACTCTTCAAGGTAATAAAAAAAGGTTACTCTTTTCAGAATAACCTTTCTTTATTATTTTTTATTTCATTTTAGAACAATCCTTTCAACGCATCAATCGCGCCTCCTAATCCTTCTTTTCCTCCTGTTAAAGAACCTAGCATATCTTTGATTCCTCCTCCATTTCCATCACTCAAACCACCAATTAAATCGGTCAGTTGAAATCCACTTTCTCCTCCTTTTACTTTGGAAACAATCATTTCAATTACAGATGGAATCACTGTGTCTGCAAAATTTGATGCAACTCCTTCGGGCAATCCTATTTTTTCTGTCAAACCAGAAACTAAGTTTCCAATCATCCCTGACACCATTGGATTTGATGTTAAATTGCTAACACCTCCGCTCAAAAGATCAGTTAATCCACTGATATTACCACTGCTAATGCTGTCTTTGAATCCGTTGATAATACTATCTCCCGTTTCTTTTGTAACAGCCGAAGTTAAATCGTTTGAAATCGCTGATCCGCTGATTTCTTTCGCGCTTACTTGCTCAATTAATTTTGTAATTTGCTCTACCATAGTTTTTATTATTTCTAATAAAACTAATCAATTAATTCAACAAATCTTTTATTTTAACAGTTATTTCAGACCAAACAGCATGCTGACTTTCATGGGTAGCTGTTGCGATATTCGGCGACAACGAAAAAGCAGGTTGCATCAATACTTGAATCACGGGATGTGGCTCTTCTTCGAATCGATCTAACCCTGCAAAAAGGATGGTTTCTTTGTTTACCTCATCTACTAAATCAACTTCATTAATCGCCTCTGGATAAGCACAATTAATCACCCCTATAAGGTTCTCTGCTTTTTCAAACGACTCTTTATTCACGACATAGCGTTGAAAATATTTGGTATGTACAGAGATAAAATGAGCTTGTTCAAGTAGTTCCTCCATTGCAATAGATTCCATCGCTACTGGAAACACGATTCCATTAGGTAATTCAAACTCTGTTTTAATTTTTGGTGTCGAATTGTCCGTATAAATCACATGCATACCCAATCCTAGCGCTTTCTGTGCTAAAAACTGTCCTGCTAGGTTCATCCCTATAATTCCCAAGGTTTTCCCTGACACCTCAATACCAGAGCTATACGATTGTTGTAATGATTTAAACATCGTATCCCCTTCCAATGGCATATTTCGATTTGCTTCTTGCAGTAACCTTGTTCCACTGAATAGGTGAGCCAACACCATTTCTGCCGTTGCATTGGCCAACGATTCTTCTGCCCAGATTACAGTAATTCCATTACTCTTTATGTGATCAATAAGTTCTAAATTTACTACAACCCCCGCAAAAACAATGGCCTTTACATGTTTTAATTCGTCAATCATCGTTTTGTTCAACAAAGTCCCTTGCTGTACTAACAAAACCTCAATGTCATTTTTTTTCGTGTAAGCTACGAGTTGTTCATGCGCTACACGTACTTCTTTTATTTCAAATCCTAATGATTCTAATTTTTGTTTACTATCTTCTGGTATACCATCATTGGCTAATACTCTCATTGTATTCTAATTTAGTAAGTTAGACTAAAGTCTTCATCTGTTTTAATACAGCAGTTAATGTCTCTACACTTGAAAGAGATACAGCATTATACAAAGAGGCGCGGTATCCACCTACCGAACGATGTCCCTTAATATTGGTAATTTGAGCTTCCGTACACAGTTGGTCAAATATAGCATTCAGCTGTTCATCCTTGAACGCAAATGTAACATTCATCTTCGATCGATCTTCTATTGCTGCTGTTCCCGATACAAAATCTAGTTCATCCAACGTTTGGTATAACAACGCTGCTTTTTTATTGTTGATGACTTCTATAGCTGCAACTCCACCTTGTTGTTTCAGCCATCTCAAGTTTAACAAACACGTATAAACAGCAAATACATTGGCTGTATGATATAAACTATCTTTAGCAATATGTTCTTGGTAATCCAGCATTTGCGGAATAGCTCTCTTTGTTTTTCCGAGAATTTCCTCTTTGGTTATAATCAAGCTAACACCTGCTGAGCCAATATTTTTCTGTGCCCCAGCATAGATTAAATCAATCTGATCATAAGCAAATTCACGCGAATAAATATCCGAACTCATATCACACACTAGCGGTGCATTTGTCTGTGGGAGGTAATTAAACTGTGTTCCATAAATCGTATTATTCGAGGTAAAATGAAGGTAATCTACCTCCTCCTCTACTCGTACCTTCTTCGGAATATAGGAAAAATGCTGATCCTCAGAACTCGCTACTACCTTTACTTCTCCCAGCATTTGAGCTTGTTCAATTGCTTTACTAGACCAAGTACCTGTGTTAATATAAGCTGCTTTTTGTTGCATTAAATTATAGGGAATACGCAAAAACTCCATGCTTGCTCCTCCCTGTAAAAACAAAGCGACATACCCTTTCTTGTCCAATCCCAATAGCTCTAAACTCAAATGCCTCGCTTCTTCTAAGGCCGCAATAAATTCTTTACTACGATGTGAAATAGAGAGAATCGACATTCCCGTATTTTCAAAATTGAGAACAGCTTGAGCTGCTTGTTCGTATACCGTTTGAGGCAACAAACTAGGTCCTGCACAAAAGTTATGTACTGCTTTCATCCCTTTATAATTTTAGTAAAAATTCAAGCGTATCTACTTGATCTGCATAATCCCAAAGTTGTGGATGTTGCGTTTGTCCAAAAGCGATACTATCCTCCGTTAATTCATTAGATACGATACACTGTATTTTATCTTCGTCCTTACGCAATCGTTCAACCACCTCATCAATAGCATCATAATACTCATAATAGATGGAAGAGATTGGTGAAGCATATGAAGCATCTTCTTTTATGGTTAAGAATCCATTGTCTAATAGCTTAAACTCGCTCATCAAGAAAACGGCTTTATTATAATCGTAATTATTTGCATAGCGCTCATATTCAATTACGTCTCTTTGTTCGTACATACCTTGAAAAAAAGCATCGAAGTTATAGCCTCTAGGCACAAACAATTTCGATACATTGCGACAGCCTAACCCGTAGAACGTAAAAATATCTTTTCCTAATTCCACTAATTGTTCAGGCGTCTCTTCACCAGTAAGCAAAGCAACAGAATTTCTATTTTTGCGAATAACGTGTGGAACTGAATTAAAATAGTAATCAAAATAACGAGCCGTATTATTGCTTCCTGTTGCAATTACAGCGTCAAATCCTTCCATTTTTCCATCAATAAAAATCAATCGATCTTGGAATTGTGGTTCAACGGTTTGCAAGTATTTCGCTAGGAAAGGCAAAAGTTTTTGATCGTTTGATGATAATTTGACCAAAGCGATATTTCCAGAAATCAAAACGGATAATAAATCGTGAAATCCTACTAATGGAATATTTCCGGCTAAGATTAGTCCTACCTTTTTTAGAGGTTCTCTAGAAAAATCATAGGCAGAGCACCATTGTGCAATATTTTCTTCCGTCAAGGCATCTGCCCAAGATTGCACGGCAAGAAGAACTTGTTCTTTTACAAACCATCCGTTATAATGTACAGATGTTTCAATTAAAGCTTCAAATGAGGAGAAAAAAGCATCATTATGTTCAACTTTTTCACTTTTTACAAATTCATTAGTAGCAAATTGTCTTAAAAAATCTCCTAACGCTACGAATGCTTTTTTTTTAGCTTCTAAATCCATATTGATTTGTTTCTGAAATGTTTTGGGTGTAAATTTGTAGCAAAGTTAATACATATAAAACAAAATATAAGCTATGGCAATCATTATAACTGACGAATGCATAAATTGCGGTGCTTGTGAACCTGAGTGCCCAAACAATGCGATATACGAGGGAGCTGACGATTGGAGATATAAAGATGGTACAGCCTTAAGAGGAACTGTTGTTCTACCTGACGGTACAGAAGTTGACGCAGATGCTGCGCAAGATCCTGTTTCAGATGAGTTCTACTACATCGTTCCTTCTAAATGTACGGAATGTAAAGGTTTCCACGAAGAGCCTCAATGTGCAGCCGTTTGTCCAGTTGATTGTTGTATTCCAGACGACAATCACGTAGAAAGTGAAGAAACACTTTTAAACAGACAAGCATTCTTACACAATCATTAATCTGTAGACAGAAAAAATCACAGCAATATGCTGAGATATTTCATAACGAAAAAGAGATTTGGGCCCTTTCCAAATCTCTTTTTTTTATTATTATTCGCTGTAAAAGCGAACTTGTTCATCATGCTTAATAGAAGTCATACTTGCATCCCCCTATCCATCTTATCTTCTTTCGATTTTTAATGTGGCATGCGAATAATAGGTTTTAATGTGATTCCATTTTCAGCATCAGCTACTGCCTGATTAATTTGTTCTAATTCATAAAATTTAATCATTTTATCGAAAGGGAACAAACCATCTACATACAACTGAATCAGTTTTGGAATAAATAAATCCGGAATACTATCTCCTTCAATCACTGACCTAATACTCACGCCCTTCGAGAAAGGCAAATAATCAACTTCTAGCTTTCCTCCTGCACGCATTACGCCTAAAGTATACACGGTACCATTTTTTCTCATGGCCTTTACCAATTCATTTATAACCGGGCTAATTGCTGTAGTATCAACGGCGTGATGTAATCCATTGGGAAGCAAATTTTCATGAATATATTGAGCAACTGCTGGAATTTGCTTACTATTAATAGTATGCGTGGCACCTAATGTTTTGGCAAACGCCAATCGTTCTTCATTGATATCAATAGCAATAATTGTTGTACATCCAACGACCTTTGCTGCCATAATAGCTGCTATCCCTACAGGACCAACCCCTGTTACGGCAATACTATCTCCCGCTTGCGGTTTAGCTACATTAAGCACCGTTCCTGCTCCCGTTTGAATCCCACAGCCCAAGGGACCTAAAAGTGCTAAATCTACTTCTTTAGGAACTTTGATCACACTACTTTCATTGGTTAGTGAATACGTAGCAAAAGAAGATTGATTAAAAAAGAAACCGTGCACTTTTTGATGATTATCAGTATAGGGTGCACTTCCATCTGCTCTTGTACCTCTTAAATTCAATACAAAGGCTTCTAAACAATAGGAAGGATGACCAGAAATACACTCCTCACATATTCCACAAGATCCTGGTGCTAAAACAACATGATCACCTACAGCTACTTTCTTTATATTTGCTCCTATTTTCTCAACAATTCCCGCCCCTTCATGTCCCAAAATACCAGGTATTGGAAAAGGCATATCTTGATTAGCTACTGCTATATCTGTATGACAGATCCCTGTTGCAACTATTTTTACTAAAATTTCATCTGCACGCGGCTCCTCTAAATCAATCGTTTTCACCGTAAATTTACTTTTGTGTTCAGGTAAAACTGCTGCTTTTATTTTCATAACTCTCCTTTTTAGTTGGTTTATTTTTTGTTTTCATTCGTATGTGTCTTCCGGCTATCTGTTGACATGAATTGTGTTTTAACTCTACAAAAACAGCCTAAAAGCCGTTGAGTAGAATCACAATAAAATGAGAGTAACTCCCTATGAGTCACCTCAGTATTACTTACTTAATATGCAACAAAATATGAAGGAATAAACAACTCTAATATTTGTTCTATTTGAAGACTGTCAGTTAAAATTTCAACTGTTTATATTTCTAATTTCAAGGTGGAGTGATCATCTCTTTCTAATAGAAAGAAGAAAGGGGTACGATCCTCTTTTAAGTCCATTACTCCTAGTGCTTTATTTTCGTCAATTTTTACGAATATATCCAATATAGCTAGTTCATCGTAAATCATAGTTGCACATAATTTACCTCTATATTCCGTAGCTCTTAAACGCGCTCTGGATTTTTTTGTTGGTTCTTTAGAACTAAATTTCTTCTTTTCCTCTTTCGTTTTTCCCATTAAACTAGTTGGGTTGACAGAAAAAATCCCCTTCCCATCTTCAGTAAAATAAAGCAAAGGATGTACCTCTTCTAACGTGATGAATTTTTTTCCATACCATCCAGTCTTTTCTAACTCACCATCTAATTGATTTTCTGTATAAATGGAAGATCCTTTCCATTGTCCAATCATAAAATCTACTGTAGCAGGTTCCAATTCATCAAATATTTTGAATGCTTCTTTAACGGTAGTCTTTTTTTCTTTTAATAGGTCATTAAGTTTCGTTTTCATTTTCCATTTCTTTTAAATTAAACCTCTATTATCTTGTGTGTTTTTAGTATTGCTACTGATGTATTTTATAGTGAAAAAACAATAAAAAACACAAATCAATTCCTAAAAAACATATTAATTCAACGAATTAACACTACCTAATCTACATATTATATTATAAAAAATAAAAAAATTATACATTATTTAAACATCAACTCTAAACAAATCTCATTTCGTCAATTAATTATTGTAAAAGCTTTATTTTCAGTCATCTCGTTAACTCATTTTTATAATTGTATCAAAAAAGAATCTCGTTCAAAAACGAACCACTGACCGTATAAACCCCAAGAAAAGAGTATCCTTTTTATTTTTCTATGGTGGTACTACTCTAAAAACAAAAAGAGATTTGGGTTCTGTCCAAATCTCTTTTTGTTATTTATTTATTTTTACTCGGTGTTAGTATAAAATAGATTACATAAATCCACCCTAACAATCCGTGAATAATAGCCCAAAGTACAGATTTATTCCGTGACCAAGAGGCTACAATTGCAATAATAGTTCCTAATCCAACACCTCCCAAAATTCCTGCATTTCCACCAGAACTGGCGAAAGCTTGTGTCCCTACTAACAAGAAAAACACAAGTAACAATAGATACTTTTTCATCGGTTATGTTTTTTAATTCGCTTTAAATTAATTATTTACAACTAAAAAACCAAAGAAAAATTAAAAAAAGAAACTACAGAATCTAGTTTGACTTTTGATGTTGATTGATGCTTTTGTAAATTTCTACTGTTTTCATTACGGTATAGGCCTGCATCTTATGCTGCAAATACAAGGCATGGCTAGATGTATGATCTCCGACTTTTAATTTTCGTCTTTCTTGATCTACCCAAGTATAATAATAGGGTTGATTATTTTCAATAGCAATAGCCCCTTTATCATCGGCTATAAAGCTATAATCATTCAATGCAAAGCGATGTTCTACTGCTGGGTCAAACAGATCATCTCCAGTATAAAAATAAGCTGCATCAGACAACGCTAGATTGAAAATAGTTGGAAAAATATCTTTGTGTGAAGCCAATACATTGGCATCAAAAAAGGCAGGTTTATACTTTTCTGGAATATACATCAAGATTGGCACACTTCTTTTCAAAAACCCTTCCTCTGGTGTATACTCAAAAACTTGACGGATATTGTGATCTCCAGAAGCGACAATAATGGTATTTTCTCCTAAAGGGGAATTGCGAATTTCTTTGATGAAACGAGCGAGTTCTGAAGCAGCATATTGGTGAGAATAAAAATTAGCATAGGCTGTTTGTTCATCGACTCTAATTTTTTTCTTCATCTCTTCACTCATCGTAATTTTTTGCTTTTGATAATAAGCAGGTACTTCAAAAGGGGTATGATTACTGATCGTTAATCCAAAAATAAATTTAGGCGTTTTTGACTCTTTCAATGTCGCTTGAATATAATCAAAAAGGTAACCATCGTGAACACCCCACGCAAATTCTTCTGCCCCTGGGAATTTCTCTTGGATAAAATTTTTCCCTTGAATCACATCAAACTGTTGCTTCTTAATCATGTTGTCAATATTTCTCCACGAAATACTAGCACCTGTTAAAAAGTAAGTTTCATATCCACTCTGTTTGAAAGGCAAAGCGATTGAACTAGCAAAAGGAGTATCAAAATAAACAGATTGAGAGATAATGGTTTTTGGAGTACCCAAGATAAAATCCTCTAACGTTTGAATCGTTCCATTATATGCAGATAAACTGTTTTTAAAATAATATAGATTAGGCAATTCCTTACTTAAATCTCCTAGTAAGTTTAGCGTTTCGTTATTCAAATCAAAGTAGTGATTACTCATACTTTCCATTTGTATAAAAACCACATTGGGCGGGTTTTGTGCTAAGAACTCCTTGTGTTTGGTACGGGTAAATAAGTTAGAATCAAATAATTCTCTTTCGCTTTCTTCTTGGTAGCTTCGTTGTACCTCTTCAGCACTCGCAAAACCGTTGGCTTGTAGTTCTCGTTCAATATCTGGATTAATGGCATTTTCTTTTCGCTCTGAATTAGCAAACTTCAAAGAATACAACGCATTATAACACAATGAGTTAACAAATTCATTTTTAGAAATATTCGTATGCTCTCTTCTCAAAGTAAATACCCCTACGCTTCCTCTCATTCCTATAAAAAACAAAGGAAAAATCAGCAAGCCTATCAACCCATAAACTTTTGCACGAGATTGAGCAGGTTTTATCACTTTGCGTTTCACGCGTTTACTCCAGAACAACCAAGCAACTACAACTGTAGCATACACCAAAGCGATGGAAAACAAAGGATAATCCGTCCACACAGAAGTTAACACTGCTTGGGTATCATCATTAAAAATACCGAAAAACAACAAGTTGATATGCGATTGAAAGAATTGGTAAAAGAAATAATCAATAATAATCAGCGTCAAAAAGACAACGGTTACAAATAGTAAATAATAACGAGCAAAAACCGCATAAGCTTTACTAAAACCTAGTTCATATTTTTTAGGAATAAACAGCGAACTCAACCAAAAAAGTACAAGAGGCAAAAAGCCATAACAGATCGCTGATACGTCAAAACGAGCTCCAACAATAAATGCCTCGACAATCTTTCCTTTTTCATGCTCAAAAACTTCAGAAGTACCGTAACTGATTAAAAATATCAATCGTCCAAGTGCAAACAATAAAACAAAAAATAAAAAATATCGCAATCCATTCAGGACTGTTTTTCGAAAAAGATTAAGATTCATAGGTTATTTTTCAAATACTAAGTGCACAAAAATAAGGATTTAATAACAGTTCTATAATCTATTTCGCAACAAATAGCGATGTTTTATCCTCGCTAAGTTCTCTTTTTATTTTAGTCCTATCTTCTCTCTGCAATCAACCCCTGTTTTTCATTTCTAGCCTTTTTCAGGTTATCTCTTCAAAAGTTCAGGCAAAAAATAACTATAATTGGGGATTTCGCATTTCGCGAAAATGAATGAATTTTGACTTAAGTAAGATGAAGTAAAAATTGCGCTGAAAAAAAACTATATTATTACTTACAATTTTGTTCTGAATCGCTCGTAGTTTACTAGGAGCGATTTTTTTGTTCTACCTTAGATGAACAGAATCACTTCTCGTTTCACGAACCTTGTGGACAACAAACCCTATAAAATTCCCCTATAATTAGGGATAAGTACACCCAATAATTTAAAGTAATTTTATACTCAACAAAAAATAGAATCATGACTATAGAAGAATATAAACAACGATACAACGAAGAAGATGCTGTTGGATGGGATTGCATTACAGCCTCATTAGAGCAATTATATGGAGATCAAGAACCGCAACATTTTGGCAATCTGTTGCCTTTTTCTTTGGGAGGAGAAAATCCTTTAGATGGCTTAAGCCTTTACCAAAGTACCCAACAAGAAAATCACTTTCACTTAGTGAGTTATGGATTTTCCAATTTGTACTATGATGAAAGCAAATTAGATGCGGCATACAGTGGTTTTGGTTTTGAATTGACCTTTCGCTTTAAAAAGCAGGGTGATGATAATATCCATTGGGCGATGAACTTGATGCAGAATCTTGCTAAATACGTTTTTGATTCTGGTAAATGGTTTGAAGAATTTCACTTCATTCCTACCAATAGTCCCATTCGATTAGAATACGACACCGATTTAGTTGGTATTGCATTTGTTCAAGATCCCGAATTAGGTTTCATCGACACCCCACACGGACGTGTTGATTTTTTACAAATGGTGGGGATTACACAAAAAGAATTAGATCAATTATGGGAAAATCCCAAATTATCAGAAACAGAAAAATTAATTACAAACTTGCGTCTAAACAATCCGCTATTAATTACGGATCTAGATCGAAAATAAAGAATAACAGCATGAAATTGTTTTGCATTTCTTTCTTTTTCTTGTCGCTTATCGGATGTAGCTCTTCTCCCTTAACGCTTACTCCTACACAATATACATACAGTGGAAAAGAACGAACGAGACAGCTCGACAAAGAAAACCCAAAATTAGAACCGACTATTACCCTAAGAACAATTAAAAAATCTTTTTGGGGGCGTAAAGCTCTAATAGATGTTCAAGGTTGGTATAGTTCTTCTGGGCTTCACGCCAGAAGATTAAACCATATCCAAATGATAGAGGAAATGGATGCCGATCAATTAACCTTGACCTTTTATGTAGAACCAAAAGGAGGTCTTGGAAAGGAAGGTAATTTGATTTATGGGTACAATTATCGACAAATGGTTGAAATTAAAATTCCATCTGAAATCAAGCAATTGCATTTTAAGTTAATTGAACAAAACTTAACACAACAAGAAGTGTTAAGTTTTAAATCAACAGTACCTTTAGTGGATAAAGAATCTTAAGCAAAAAAGAACGAATTTAGATTGGTCAACCCATATAGACATGAAAAAACACACCTTACTCCTCGATATGCGAAGAAAAGCAACTCAATTTAGAACAGATGCAAAATCAAATCTAAATGTTGTAGATAATAAATCCGTTCTATTTACTTTCAACCCTAGTATACAATAGGAAATAGTGCATGATAATTGCTATCAATTTAACGAATCAGCAAAAGAAATCAAGTAAAACACAAGAGAACATCCTTGTTTTTTCTTTTTTTTATTATCTTCACCTTAACACAACACAATCGATATGAAGCCTTACCTAGTCCGAATAAACCATTCTTTATTAGCCTATTTTCTTGCAGCATGTACGGGAATATTACTTTTTTTGTACAACAATGCGGATAACCGATATATGTATATCTTACTATCCTTAGCCTTTATATTTATACTAACAGCAAGTTGTTTTAATGCCTTAACCTTCAAACGTTATCGCACAGTGTTATGGCCTTTTTTTCTCAATATGCTTTTACTCTTTGTTTTCATTATCTTCAATGGAGGTATAGGAAATGTCCCTTTTTTTGGTTCTAATAATGCAGCCTTAACGATTTTTTTCCTCTTGATGGGTTTTAATTCGCATTGGTATATGTTCGTAGAAGCCACCACACTATCGGACTTTAATTTCTTATTAATCAATACAACAATTTCATTCCTTATTCCTAGTATTGGTTATAGTATTGGTTATTTATATCTTTCTAAATTTAAACAAGAAGCAACAGCACCTTGTTCAAATTCACACTAAAACTAACCCCAATAGACTCCTATTTTTCCATATTAAATCAAGTGCCTTACCTTTAAAAAGTAGGGAGCAGATTTACTAATACACTAAACCATTGAATACATTCGTTCGACTATTTCCTGATTATGAAGATGTGTTTTTTGATGAAATTGAAAAACACCGCACTTATTTTTTACCTCTTTGCTCTTTTAATTTACAATTAATTGATCCTCGTTTAGACCAATGGTTACACATTGTTTCGGTCAAAGAAATTTATGATGGTTGTATCGGTCAAAATACTACGCCCTATCATCGTCACTTCACTCAATTAGACAGTATTGGATTTGATATCATTGATGGAAAATACAAATTTGAAGGTGATTGGAATTTTTTCTCTCAGCATCATCTCATTGAAGCAAATGAATATGATCAGGATTTTACAGCAGAAGAAATTGAATTTGCGATGAATGATGCTATGTATACTTTAAAAAAAGCCTATTATCAAAAACAAGGAACATTATATGACCGTGACCAATACAGACCTGGGCTGGAAGTCAATGATATTCGAAGACTAGAGCGTTTGCGTAAATTAACAGCAGATGACTTGGTACAAGACACCCCTTGTGATTACGCAAAAGAAAGAATAGAGCAAAAAATAGCAGGCATTTTCGAAGAGCTGAATACGGCACAATTACCACTAGATCAATGTTCATTTGATGGAACAGATTTGCTGCAAATCCCTACTTATCAAGGGCAAGTACTGGATTATCTTGGCTATATTGAAGGCTATGATTTTCAATTACATGCTGCAGATGCTATCGCTTTGTTCTATCAAAAAGACATTCAAAAAGCAGTTATCTGTTTTTCCTACTCTTAATACTTCATTTGATTATTTGAATTCTAACTTATGCAAGAAAAACACATCGAATGCGCTATACATGGTCGACAATCCATGGCTTTATTGTGTACGCATTTAGCACATAGTTTACACCACCGAACACCTGTTGGGTTCTTTGAATACGATGCTGAAGATACAGGAAGACCCGATGCGTGGTGCAATACCTGTGAAGAGGCATGGAACCACACCCAAACAGAAGCAGATCGAGAACAATGGTTCATCAACTGTCAACACAAATTAGTTTGTGTTTCTTGTTGGGATGAAGCCAAAGCACTAAACAAAAGTGCTTCCATCATCACATTCAATCTCTTGACTATAGCGGAAATGCAAACGATACTTGAACACGAGGAACATATCAAACAAAATTTTCCTTCTGTTGTTTCTTTTCCATTTCCTGTCCTGTACAAAACTTTAGTGACCACTATTCCTACAGTAACCTTATCATCAGAAGCAATTTTATATGGTTCAGTAGAAGCCTCACTTGAAAACAAAGCAAGTAATCATCCCTCCTATTGGATATTTGCAGGGAACGGACAAGGAGATCGTTGGCTAATGGATGAAAAAGGGCACGTCTTTTTCGGCGATCACGATGTATGCTCCATGCAGTTACACCCGTTAGATATTAGCTTTCAACAATGGTTACAGTTGGCTTTCTTAACCCAACAATTGGACGACTGGTATGAAGGTGAATACGAAATAAAACACATTCACTCTGCTTTCAATCACGCTTTAAACCAAATTCATCCTCAACTAGCAGCCAATTATCCTTTTGAAATTGAATAACATCAAAAACAAACTATTTTATGCATAAACCGCTATCCTTTCTTGCTGTTGCTAGCTTCTTAGCCTTTGCAAGTTGTCAAGATAAAAAAGAAGAACCAACAGCACCCGAAGTTACTTTTAGGGAAGAAGAAACAAATACTACAGAAAAAAAACAACCCGATTTTGTTTTATCCCCAGATCATCAAACCAACAGCATTATATTGGATATTGATGGAGATGGTCAGCCCGATCGCTTTGAAATTGTAAAATCGACCGTAGATGACCAATATGGAATCACCGTAAAAAAAGGCAATGGTGCTTTTGACATTATTGGCCCCTTAGTAGGCGCTACCCATCGTGTACTACCAGAAGATATGGAAGATTTAATTTGGGCTCAAGATGTACATGTAGCGGATAAACATACCGTTATCTATGAAGTAACAGATGAAAATGGCGATTTGCGTTCGGAAGAAGATGTTCCTGAAGACGAAAAAACGACACTTCCCTATGAAAGTTTACACTTAAGTGTACCTGAAAGTTGCGGAAGTGGATTATTATATTGGTTAGATGGCACTTACCATTGGCATCAAACAAGCTAAGAGCAAAAGCGCTATTCGAGGGAATAGCGCTTTATTTTTATCCTTTATAGCGTTCAAAAGATTGCCAATATTTATCTTTATAAATTGCATAATTTACAGCAAAATCTTGTTTATACTGTTGCTTCATTCGATCAAGAACCCTTGCTGGTTCTCTAAAATCTTTACAACTAAAAAAGATATCTCGATTGCCATCTACCGTTTCTCTTCCTATGTTTAAGTACCCTTGATCATCTGGTAAAACTTCAATTAATTCATCTTCAAATTGATTCAACAATTGATAGGTTGCCTCATCTGGGAAACCATTGTGATTAGCTGTAAACGCAATTTCTACACGAACAATCCAAGGATGTGAAGCCTTAGCATCCCAATCCAATAGTGTTCTATTAATCATTGCAATTAATGGCATACCATTTTCTAACGTAGCTTCTAATCCCACATAAGAGTCATTTTCTGTATTATAGCGTGTACCTTCATACTTCTCAATAAACTCTTTCTCTCGCCAGATCAAGTAATCCTTGAGTTTCAAAATGGAAATTAATTCGCCTTCTGCTTGATCAGGTCCCACAACCTTCAAACTATCTATAGCTGTAATCGCATTTAATTCCCCTAAGAAGTTATCTAAAAAGATATAGATTCCATTTGCAATAACGGATTTATCACTTTCTACAAAATCGTCATATACAATAACCAAATCTACCTCATCTGGATACTGAGGATGTTCAATAGCATAGAAATTGATTTTCTCTTTTGAAAATTCGTAGTTATTCATTCGAATATTAAAGCGATTAATATCCGCTACAGGTTTTAATGCTGTAAACTTCCAATGAGGTAATTGAGGGGCCGCTTGTACGAGATCTTCAATAAAAGCAACATTTTTCACCATTCCATCTGGTGTAAAGATTAATTCTGCTACTTCTTCATTCATCATACCAGAAAGAAAGTAGACGCCTTCTCTTAATTCTTGTAATTTAGGAGCTAGACGATCAAAGAACTGCTCTTCAATAGCATCACGCCCTTGAACCACTTTAAAAAACGTTTGTTCATTTTCCTGAAACCATTGCCAAAAATCGGCGATGGTGTGAATAGGATTTTCTTTTTTAGCAAAAATATTTTTTAATATACTCATGTAAATCGTATTATTAAACCTTAATTATACTAATCAAGGTGTTGTTAGGATTCAATTTTAATTTGGATCGCTTGAAGCCACACTTGTGGTTGGTTCACGATTACCTTATATTCCATTTTTCCTTTCGTCTGAATCAGAAGCCCATGATTAAATAAACCTAAAAATGTATAGTACTGCACACGTTCGATATTTACCCAATCAATTCCCCATGGACTCGATACAAATCCTTTGGCATTAGGTTCAAAGATCAATTGTTTATCTGTAGCATATAGCATTCCTACAACCGTTGATTTTTGAATCCGTTGATGTGCTGCTCCATAAAAAGCGAGAGATGAATCTCTTACTAAATCAGTCGGTTGCTCTTCTTTCTTCCCTTTTAATTTAAAAGATATGAAGTACCAACATCCACTAAAGAAAATAGTTTGAAAAAGGAGTTGTCCTACCTGAATAGGTTCGTCGCATACTAATCGGAATAGACCATGAGCAAGAGCATAGCTCAATCCCGCTAGTAGGCTAACAAAAACTTGATATTTAGGTGCTAAAACAACCGTATTTCCGCCAATTTTTATATTCATATCGTCTATGTAATAAAGATACTATAAATATCAGAGTAGCGAAATACTCTTATTTCTGTTTTTTTATTTTAGCTTTAATAAATTCGAAAATAATAGGTAAAATAGAAATAAAGATAATGAGTAAGGCTATTTTTGAAAAGTTATCTTTAACGATAGGTAAATTTCCTAAGAAATATCCTGCCAAAGTTAATCCCACTACCCAGACAATACCACCAATCACATTATACGTCATGAATATGCTGTAACGCATACTTCCCACGCCAGCAACAAAAGGAGCTAAGGTGCGAACAATAGGAATAAATCGCGCAATTACAATCGTACGCTCTCCATATTTTTCATAAAAAGCATGGGTTTTATCTAAGTGTTCTTGTTTAATTACCTGCTTGCCAAATAAGCGAATATGGGTCATACGCATTCCGACTTTTCTTCCAATGTAGTAGTTGAGTGAATCACCTGAAATGGCGGCAATCAAAAGCAATACAATAGCCACAGTAATATCTAATTCTGATGATTGAGCCACGAGCATTCCCGTAGCAAAAAGCAAGGAATCACCCGGTAAAAAAGGCATAATGACCAAGCCCGTTTCCACAAAAATGATTAAAAATAAAATGGCGTAAATCCAAGCTCCGTAGCTCTCGATTAACGTGTGTAAGTACTGGTCAATGTGAAAGATAAAATCTAGTAACTCCATATGTGCTATAAGTGAGTGTAAATTGAACGATTTAGTTTGTCTCACAAAGATGTAAAGATTATTCTAATTTGAAAGAAAAAAATTGCGTATTTACCTCTTCTATATTTTAATTCCTTTTAATTGATTATTTACTTAAACATCAAGTCGATACTAAAATAAAATTACTTAAAATAGTATAAAATTTAATCATATATTTAAACAAAATCAGCTTTTAATCTGAGGTATTATAAAAAAATCGTGTTCTTTATTTCTGTAACACCTTTGTTTTTCAGTACAATGGAGAAAAAAGCATAGAAACTACTTGCACTGTCCTACAACTTAATGTTTTTACAGCATCTAATCTTCATTCGGTTCATCCCCTCTTTTTGATCTAAATTCTCTATCTTCATTACTTCAAGCTTATTCAGTTCAACAATAAAATACTACGTATGCATCCATTCATCTGGCAATTATTCATTCTCAGTCTACTTGTTTTTATTCTATACAGTTTATACCAAGTAGCCCAATCTGACAATTCTTGGGATCGAAAAATAATTTATTGTGTACTAATTTTAGTTTTCCCTTTATTCGGTAGTTTCGTTTATTTCTTTATGAATCGAACGACCTCTAGGAATAATAAGTAGTTCTAAGACTACATCACTATTTTTTTTATATCAATAGGTTTGATAAAAAAAATTAAATATTTTTATATACTCAATAGTAGATTAAATCGAAACTATTATGCTGTCATACTTGCTCGTACATACAACCCTAGGAACACCCCTCGCTTCATTACAGACCATTACGGTTATGTTACACCTCTGCTTTTGGGTTGCATTTTTGATTATTTTCCTGCGTTTCTGCCGAGATTACTTCATTTACAAGCACCGTTTTCAGCAGGCCTTCCAAAGACGGAAAGCACCTTTACTTGTACTAGCCATCGTATATGCTGTAACGATGATTACCATTTATTTTTTATGGTAAAGTGACACAGAATGAAATAAGTATATTTTTTGCTTTGATAAAAAAGAATCCAAAAAAATAAAATAAAAAAAGGAAGGCTATCAGCCTTCCTTTCTATTTTTTAGTATTATTTACGCCCTAATGTTATGTGAGATTCTGTTGGTGTACATCTTGTTAAATGGGAAAAAGCGTTTTTTGTTGATTTGCTTTTTTGTTCGTTGTTAGATTTTCTGTTAATAGAAAATGCTAACCAAAAACTATAACCTGTAAACCATTCACCACCACCTAATCTTCGTCTTCTTCGTAAAAATCAAGCCATTCTACATCTTCTGCCATGGTTTTATCCACAAACATATCTAGAGCTTCTACGTAATCTTTCCCCAAGTAGATGCGTTGTGTTTTTCCAATACTTTCTGATAAACGATATAAACGCGGTTCGTGTCTGTTTCTCAATTGTTGATCCACGTCATCAATAATGTACATTTTCAATTGATTCACATCAAATCCAGCACCGCTAAACATTAAGTTTAATCGTTCTGCCGTTCCAATCAAAATATCGTTTCCTAATGACATTTGGTTTTTGTCATCATCTAAATCGGTATAATCGTGAACGCCATATACTCGGATATTCATTTTATCGCCAATGCGATCAAACTCCTCCATTAAGCGTTCTACTTCAAATTTATCTTTCACAACAATCAAAACACGTGTAGAGATCATATCATCCACAGGTGCTTCTACACGTTGTAAAGCAGCAATAATTAATGCTGTTGTTTTCCCCTCTTCTTGAGGTGCAATCAAAACAAAATCCTGTCCACTTTTAATACGTCCAAAAGTAGCTTTTTGTAATATAGTTGGTTCTTCAAATCCTAATTGACTCAAATTGTTCTGTAGAACCGGGTGTATTTTTTTTAATTTCATATTATTTTGTAGCAAATAGCTTTACATCTTCTAATGTTACTTCGTTTCCTCCTAAGATAATTAGTCGTTCAATGACATTGCGCAACTCTCGTATATTCCCACTCCAATCATACTGCTGCAGTAGGGTTATAGCTTCCGCAGTGAATTTCTTAGGGGCTGTTCCTTGTTCAGCAGCAATTTGTTTGACAAAGTGTTCCAGCAACAAAGGTATGTCATCTCTGCGGTCATTCAAAGCAGGTACTTTAATTAAGATAACCGCTAGTCGATGGTATAAATCTTCTCTAAAGCGTCCTTCTTCAATTTCCTTGCGCAAATCTTTATTGGTTGCGGCTAATACGCGAACATCTATTTTTTGATCTTTCTCTGCTCCAACACGTGTAATTACATTTTCTTGTAAAGCACGTAATACCTTTGCTTGAGCAGGCAGGCTCATATCTCCAATTTCATCTAAGAAAATAGTTCCTTTATCTGCTAATTCAAACTTTCCAGGTCGATCCTTAACTGCTGAAGTAAAAGCACCTTTCACGTGGCCAAATAATTCACTTTCGATTAATTCTGCCGGAATAGCTGCACAATTCACTTCAATCAATGGTTTTACTGATCGTGGACTTTGGGCGTGAATCTGATGCGCTACTAATTCCTTTCCTGTCCCATTAGGTCCCGTAATTAATACACGAGCTTCAGTCGGTGCCACTTTCTCTATCATCGCTGTAATCTGCTCAATAGACTCACTTTTTCCGATAATCTCGTATTTCTTTGAAACTTTTTTCTTCAAAATGGTATTTTCAACTACCAAATGACTCTTATCTAGAGCATTGCGAACGGTAGTCAAAAGACGATTCAAATCTGGTGGTTTTGAGATATAATCGAAAGCTCCTAATTTCATTGTATTGATGGCTGTTTCCAAATCACCATGTCCTGAAATCATCACGAAAACTGTCTCTGGTTTAATTTTCTTAGCCTCTACCAAAAGTTCATCTCCACTCATTTTAGGCATCTTGATATCAGAAATAACCAAGTCGTAATCTTCTTGAGCAATCATTTTCAACCCTTCTTCACCATCTGCCGCTGCATCTACTTTATAAGAGGGAGATTCATCTTCTAATATACGAGTTAGAACGCGGCGTATCGCAGCTTCATCCTCTACAATTAATATTCTAGATTCTTTACTCATAATCTTTTTATTTTAGCACCTCAGCTTAATATTTTAACCACTTATACAGTTCTTTCCAAGAGGGGCGTTTCCCATACATCAAGATACCAATTCGATATATTTTTGCAGCCAACCATACTGTCAAGATAAAAGTTGCAAACAATAATACGATAGATAAAATAATTTGCCAAATAGGAACTCCAAAAGGAATACGCATTAGCATTACAATTGGAGAAGTAAACGGAATCATTGAAAATACCGTAGCTACTGTTCCATGAGGATCTTTTATAACCGTAAAGAAACCGATATAAACCCCTAACATCAAGGGCAACATCACAGGGAATAAAAACTGTTGTGTATCTGTTTCATTATCTACAGCAGCACCAATAGCAGCATATAATGAGCTATAAAGGAAATACCCTCCAATAAAGAAGATGATAAAATAGACAAACCAAGACAATAAAGGCAAACTCATAATTTCTGTCATGTAGCTCTGTATATTACTCATTACACCTGGATCCATCGTTGCTGCAACTTGAGCAGCTTCCATATTTGCAGCTCCTGCATTTAATCCAAAAACAGAAGTAGCCACAAGCATCAGAATCCCTCCAACTACTCCCCAAATTAAGAACTGTAGTAAACCAGCCATAGAAGTACCGATGATTTTTCCCATCATCAATTGAAAAGGTTTCACAGAAGAAATAATCACCTCGATAATTCGATTCGTTTTTTCTTCAATCACAGAGCGCATCACCATATTTCCATAAATGATAATAAACATCATGATGCAGTATCCAAATAAAGATCCTATGAATATTTTAATTTCATTCAGTCCTTTCACCGTTTGTTCTCCAGAAGCTTTTTCCAAATGTAAATTTACTTCGGCTTGATTTTCTTTGATAACCTGAGGGTCAATTCCTTTGGCAATCAAATTTAAACTCGACACTTTATTTTCAATTGTCGATTCAATTTTACTGATAAATGCTATACCTGGGCTCTCATTGGAAATATAATAAATTGACTTTTCGTATGCCGTAATTTGCTCTTGCTTAGGAATGTACAACAAGCCATCGTATTTTTCTGCCAAGACGCTATCTTTTAAAATAGCGATAGGTACAGCGGATAAATTTTGGTATTCATATTCTTCTGAATTCTCAAAATCTCCACTAAAGATGCCACTTTCATCGTGAATAGCAATTACTTTGGTTGTGGACTTCATTGTACTTAAATATCCAATAAGCACAGCAATAGCTACGAAAAAAAGAGGAGCTAAAAAAGTCATGACAATAAAAGCTTTATTACGAGCTTTAGCGATAAATTCTCTTTTTATAATTAATTTTAAAACACCCATAGTTATTGACTTACAGTTTGAATAAAAATATCATTTGCCGTTGGTAATTTTTCGACGAAATGAGTCACTTGTCCATTGTTTGATAAAATATGCAACAGTTCATTTGGCATGGCTTGTCCCAAATCAATTTCTAATTGCAATTCATCATTTAAAGATTTAAACGACGTAGGTTGAACAGTAAATTTTTGGGATAATTCAAACATTAATCGGTGTACATCGCTAGACAGGATTCCTACTTGATATAAATTTGTGCGAAAATCGCGTTTCACATCTACTAAGCGTCCTTCGATAAGTTTATTCGATTTGTGAATCAAGGCAATATAATCGCACATTTCTTCCACACTTTCCATGCGGTGTGTAGAAAAGATAATAGTTGCTCCTTTTTCTTTAAGTTCTAGAATTTCATCTTTAATGATGTTAGCATTCACAGGGTCAAAACCAGAAAATGGTTCATCAAAAATCAGCAATTTAGGTTTGTGCAAAACAGTTACCACAAATTGGATTTTCTGTGCCATTCCTTTCGATAGCTCTTGAATCTTCTTATCCCACCATCCTTTGATATCCAATTTATCAAACCAGTAATCCAATTGTTCTTTGGCTTCCGCTTTACTCAATCCTTTTAATTGAGCTAAGTAAAGAGCTTGTTCTCCCACTTTCATGGTTTTATACAATCCTCTTTCTTCTGGCATATAACCAATATCTTTAATATGATAAGGGCTTAGTGCCTGACCATCGAGAATGATTTGCCCTTGATCAGGATATGTAATTTGATTTATAATTCGAATTAGGGATGTTTTTCCAGCTCCATTAGGGCCTAATAAACCGTAGATAGATCCTTTCGGCACGGTTAGAGAAACATTATTTAAAGCTATTTTATCAGAATATCTTTTTTCTACATTCTTAACTTCTAAGATAGGTTGCATCAATCGATCTTTTATATTTCTTGTAAAAATAAATCATTTATTTCAACTTGCGAAGAACAAGGTATATTTTGATCACAAATAGGCATAAAAAAACCCAACCTTATATTGCTATAAGGTTGGGAAAAATTGCTATGAAAAAGAAAATCCACTGTTTAATAAGTGTGCATCAAATGTATGACTTCTTTTCTAATTATGAAAACATTTCTTTGACTTTTTCAAAAAAAGATTTATCTCCCTTGCCAGGAGTAGGTTTGAAGTTACCATCTTCTTGCATTTTCTCGAAAAATTCCTTTTGTTCTTTTGTCAGTTTTTTAGGCGTCCACACGTTGATATGAACGAGTAAATCGCCACTGCCATAACTATTTAAATGTGGCAATCCTTTTCCTCTTAGACGAAGTATCTTTCCAGATTGGATTCCTTCTTCTAATTTTATGCGCACATTTCCTGTTACGGTATAAATTTCTTTACTTCCTCCTAATGCAGCTTCCGAAAAACTGATATAAAGGTCATAATGTAGGTTATCTCCTTCTCGTTTTAGTGTTTCGTGTTCTAATTCTTCCACAACCACTAATAAATCTCCTGCTACACTATTATTTCCAGGTGCTTCATTTCCTTTACCTGCAACTTTCAATTGCATGCCTTCTGCTACACCTGCAGGGATTTTAATTGATACGGTTTCTTCTTGTTGAATCATTCCTTCTGCATCTGATCCTGCTGGCTTTTGATCAATCATTTGACCTGTTCCCTGACAAGTATGACAAGGAGATGCCGTTTGCATACGACCAAATACAGTATTCGCGATTTTTGTTACTTGTCCCGTTCCATTACAAGTAGCACACGTTTTATAAGTAACACCTGCCGCTTTTATTTTGCGTTTTACTTTTACTTTCTTTTCTACGCCATTAGCAATATCTTCTAAAGTAAGTTTCACCTTAATACGCAAACTTGTTCCTTTGGCTCTGCGTTGGCCTCCACCAAATCCGCCGAAACCGCCAAAACCTCCGCCACCGAAAGCACTTCCGAAAATATCTCCAAATTGGCTAAAAATGTCGTCCATATTCATATGACCGCCACCATATCCACCGCCACCTTCAAACGCAGCATGCCCATATTGATCATAACGCGCTTTTTTGTCAGCATCACTCAATACTTCATATGCCTCTGCAGCTTCTTTGAATTTTTCTTCCGCTTCTTTATCTCCCGGATTCTTATCTGGGTGAAATTCAATCGCTTTCTTGCGGTATGCTTTCTTTATAGCAGCAGCATCTGCTCCTTTATCAATACCTAATATTTCGTAATAATCTTTCTTCATTTGGATTCTGAGTTTCTATTAATAAATTGGTCCAACGATTTGTCTTATTGACCAATAACAACTTTTGGAAAACGAATAATCTTATCTCCCAATTTATACCCTTTTTCTACTACGTCAACCACTTTTCCTTTTAGTTCATCACCAGCAGGAATTTGTGTAATAGCTTCTGATAAATCCGCATTAAAAACATCTCCACTTTGGATTACTACTTCTTCTAATCCTTTTGCCGCCAAAGTGTCAATTAATTTCGTTGAAATTAAACGTACTCCCGTTAGATGCTCGCTTTCTCCTTGCTTTTCTAATTCTGATAAAGCACGACTGAAATCATCTAAAATCGGTAGCATGGCTGACATAACTTCTTCATTTGCCGTTTTAAACAATTCTAAACGCTCCTTAGAAGTACGGCGCTTGTAGTTTTCAAACTCAGCAAATAAACGCAAATACTTGTCTTTCTCTTCTGCAATTTTAGCATTCAACGTTTCCTCTACTGACGCTGTATCTGCAGTCGTCGTTTCAGTTTCTTGCGTATTTTCTGTGTTCAAATCCACTTCTTCCTTATTTATATCTTTATTTTCCATACTGATCGCATACTATTTATGTTGCTTTCTTTTAATCAAATCCTTTGCCAACTGTGTTTTTGTGTCATAATGACAGAAATAGTGACAGTGGGGAGGTTTGTGAAGTTGTAAGTTGCTTTTTTGTGAGGTGGTGAGAAGGTGAGGTCGTGAGGTTTGTGCTTCGTGAAGTTTGTGCTTCGTGAAGTTTGTGCTTCGTGAGGTTTATGAAGTCGTAGAATTTATCGATTAAATAAGAAACTCTATTTTAATTAGAAAATATACTTCTCTCTCTTTTCCCTTTTCCTCTCTCCAATTAAGTTGTGAAGTTGTAGGTTGCTTTTTTGTGAAGCGGTGAGAGGGTGAGATTGGTGAGGCGGTGAGAGGGTAGTTCCTTCGTCAGCAGGGCATGCAAATCCACGACCAGTAATCACCCTGAAAATAAAAGGTCTATTCTACTTTTGTCATCCTGACGAAGGAAGGAGAAGGGTCGCATCTTGCGCTGACGCCACGCTATGAAATAGCGGATTGGTAAAGTGTGAGATTATAGGTAAATAATAAGGGGTAACATTGGTAAAAAGGCCGATTAAAGAAGGAACTCTATTTTAATTAGAAAATTTACTTCTCTCCCTTTTCCCTTTTCCTCTCTCCAATTAATTTGTGAAGTTGTAGGTTGTTTTTTTTGTGAGGTGGTGAGAAGGTGAGGTGGTGAAGTTTGTGCTTCGTGGGGTTTGCTCACGTCTCATCGCCTCACCGTCTCATCACCTCACCATCTCATCACCTCACCATCTCATCACCTCACCATCTCATCACCTCACCATCTCACCAAAATCCCCCATATCCCCCCTTACTCATAAAGATTTTCAAGCGCTTGAGGTAAAGTTGAAAAATGAAAAGTAAAATTTAATTTCAACAATTTATTACAGCTTATATACTGTCCTTCAGTTACCAACATAGCTTTTTCGCCTAATACTAAGCGCAAGACCCAAGCGGGAACAGCGGGCAATAGCATTTTACGTCCTACAGCCTGACTTACTTGTTTGGTAAATTGTTTATTGGTTTCTGGATTAGGTGCAACTGCATTAAATGCACCTTGCAAGTGATTATCCATGACAAAGAGGAAGATTCGTGCCAAATCTTGCAAGTGAATCCAAGAATAATACTGCGTTCCTCTACCTAAAGGCGAGGCGAGATAATATTTTGCCATCTGTTCGATATGGGGTAAAGCACCTCCTGCTCGTGACAAAACCAAGCCAATGCGTAAAATCGCTACTGGTATGCCTAAGTTTTCAAAACGCCTATTTTCTCCTTCCCATTGTTGAACCACCTTACCCAAGAAATTCGTTGCGGGTGTATAGTCTTCTTCTGTTTGTATATCGTCTAACGTATCGTAGATACCTACTGCGGAAGCACAAATAATTTGCTTAACTTGATGGGGATGTTCACTGAGGAGTTGATACAGGGTTTGAGAAGCCTCTACCCTACTATTGATAATCATTTTCTTGCCTTCTTTTAACCAAGAACCATCAATAGAGCTACCAGCCAAATGGATGATGGCCTCCACTCCTGCTAAACAAGCAGGATCTATTTGACGTGTTTGTGGATTCCAATAAAACCCTTGACAGTTGGGTTGTGCGTCTAATTTATTTTGGGCTGTAGTCAAGAACACCACTTCATCTCCCTTTGCCTGCAATTGCTTCAGCAATTCACTTCCAACTAATCCCGTGGCTCCTGTAACTAAAACTCTCATACCCTATACTTTAATACTTATTGCTTTACTCGAACTTTTAACGTCCACTCAAAATTGAATACTGAAACCTCATCTCCTTTTTCATCTACTCCAACAGATTTCATCCATACTGTCACACCTTCTTGTGTTTCAATTGCCTTTTGAATGGCCTCATCTAACAAATGTCCTTCGTTACAGGTAAATGAAATTTTCCCAGTAGCTTTCTTCACAAAAACAGAATTGTTCTGTGCCACTAACATCGAAATACGCTGACCACTTTCACTAATTTTCTTCATGACCAAAGCACCCGTAGACAATTCAGCTGCCATGGCTTGTACAGCGAAATACATCGAGCGAAATGGATTTTGATTGACCCATTTGTGTCGCACTGTAGTAGTAGCAGTAGTGTCCGAAATACTTCTTAATCGCACGCCTGTCCAATAGGCAGATGGCAACTTAAAGAATAAAAACTTATTGATGGATGAAACCGAAAATTCCATAGTATGTCTGTTTTTTAATTCCTCTAAAGATACAAAATTATACGGTTGATTGAAATTTCAATCAAAATATAGCCTGCTCTTTTTTATTTGCCCCTCCAAACAACTCCTTTCATTCAATTTAACAAACAAAATAAAAAAAACAATATAAACCACTAAAAACAAGACAATTACATCTATACAAATGTACTTTTCAAAACCTTTATTTGTTAAATTAAAGTTAATAATTAGTACTTTGCAATACATAGTACATGCTTTTAGCTATATCTTTGCATAAGATAAATCATTGAACCTATGAATAGTGAAAATACAAAAGCTCAAATGCGCAAGGGTATCTTGGAATTCTGTATTCTATCCATTCTAAAAGAACGCGATTATTATACCTCTGAAATATTAGAGGAGCTTAAAAAAGTAAAGCTTTTAGTGGTAGAAGGAACGGTATACCCTTTATTAACAAGACTCAAAAATGGGGATTTGTTAACCTATAGATGGGAAGAGTCCAACGCAGGACCACCGAGAAAGTATTACAAATTAACCGAAAAAGGAGAATTTTTTTTAGGAGAACTAACAGAAACATGGGAAGAATTAGCAAATGCTGTTCAAGAGATAACCACAAAAAATCAAGACAATGAATAGAACATTAACAATAAATATCGGTGGTTTAGTTTTTCACATTGAAGAACAAGCCTATCAAAGACTGGATCAATACATCAAAGCGATCCGCAGATCGATTGCTATTGAAGAACAAGATGAAGTAGTGCAAGACATTGAATTGCGTATTGCTGAAATATTCAACTCTAAAATAACAGCTACGAACCAAGTGATCACTTCCGAAGATGTGGATGAAGTTATTCAAATCATGGGGCGTCCAGAAGATTATTCCATCGATGATGAGAACAATTATCAACATACGGAACAAACCTATTACAGAGAGAAGAAATTATTTCGAGATACAGATAATCGTATTTTAGGTGGTGTTTTAGCAGGATTGGCTCATTACTTTAAAATCGATACCATTTGGGTTCGTCTGATTTTTATCTTTTTGGTTTTCTTCTATGGAACAGGAATCTTATTGTATTTTGTCTTGTGGATTATCATTCCCAGTGCAAAAACAACCAGTGAAAAATTGGATATGATGGGAGAGCCAGTCAACATAGAGACCATTGAGCGCAAAATAAGAGAAGGCGTTGACTATACGACAAGTAAAATCAATTCTATTGACTATGATAAGTTCAAAACGCAAACGCAACGAGCAACGAATCAAGGGACTAAAGTAATCCGTTACATCTTGGGAATTGGTTTCATCATTGTTTCTGTCATCGGTATGTTGATTAGTTTTTTTGTCAATCTAATGATTATTGTCAATACGAGTTTTATGATGAATGAATTCGATATTCCATCTGAATTTATAGATCCAAACATTCCAAGATGGTTGCTGCATACCTTTATCAGCCTGATTACGTTCTTGCCTTTTATCATTATGTTGTTGTTAGGATTAAAATTACTCTACACCAATATGAAATACATTTGGATTACCGCCATCTCTATTTTTGTTCTGTGGATTGGTAGTTTAATTGGGTTATCCTTTATGATTATTAATGGAAATACAGACAAATTTATACGAAACGAAACGCGTTATGGATACACCTATACGTACTCTTCTGACGATAAAGCATCCGAAAACACAGAAGATGTTACGTTGTTTTCTACAAGTAAGGATATTGTGTTACAGCTAAATGATTCTATTGTTAAGACGGATCAGGTGATGCAAAAGATAGAAATTGTTCCGTCTTATCAAGAAGAGGCTTATGGAAAATTAGGAAATACTGGAGATCAATATAAAGACGTTGTGCAAACCAAAGAAAGCGATACAGCCTTTACTCTTGTCATCACAGATGAACAATTAAAACTGGATCCTACTTTTACACTATATCTGCCGTTGGGTAAAAAGGTTATGCTTAGCGACAAAATAAAACCGTATGTTTCCCATCAAACCCAATCGAGTATACAAGCAGGTACGCATTGGTATGAGATGAAAGATGATTTTAATTTACATTGCACTGATTGCAACTAAAAAAAGGGAGTTCCGTGGAACTCCCTTTTTTATATACTGTTAACTGTAAACCGTCAACTGTAAACCATTATCTACATCGTAGCTGCTTCATTTTGAGCATCGATAATCATTTGTTCATTCGCTTTAATTGCAAATTCTACGCGGCGGTTTTTTGCTCTTCCTGCATCTGTATCATTACTTGCAATTGGATCAGCAATTCCCATTCCTTCTGTAGCTAAACGCTTATTTGAAACTCCATTTTGCATTAAATACGTCTTCACCGCATTTGCACGTTGTCTTGATAATTTCAAATTATATTCTTCTCTACCTGTATTATCAGTATATCCGAAAATACTGATATTCGTATTTGGATTTTCTTTGAATACGACAATCAACTTATCTAAATTTTGTTTGGCTTTGTCTGTCAAAGTAGCTTGATTCAAGTTAAAGTTCACTGAACTTTCTCCTAAGATCAATTTGATTCCCTCTCCTACACGCTCTACTTGAGCACCAGGAACAGTTTGTTCAATTTGACGCGCTTGCTTGTCCATATTGTTTCCAATAACACCCCCTGCAGCTCCACCAATAACACCGCCTAATACAGCTCCTAAAGCACTATTTCCCCCTTTTCCAATATTATTTCCTAATATTCCTCCAATGATAGCGCCTCCAGCAGCTCCAATTGTAGCTCCTTTTTGTGTATTATTCGCATTTTTGACAGATTCACAGCTTGTCAACGATAAAGAACCTACTAGCAAAGCTCCTGCTAATAAGGTTGTAGTTGTTTTTTTCATAATATTACCTTCTTGTTGATTCTTAATTTTTTACAAAGTGATATGTTACATCATACCCTTGTCCATCTACGTAAAAATAATCAATCAAATCAAAACTAGTAGCGGTTTGATTTTTAACCTTCATTTTATACCCTGTGGTTACATTTTTCGCTTTTAATCCAGCATCGACAAATTTAAATTCAAATTCACCATTGGGATTAACGAACCACTTAAAGTTACTTTCAAACATCGGGCATGAATTCCCTCCCATTAAACTCACTACGCCAGAGTTGTTGTTTGAAACAAATTTCCACTGACTTCCGTTGAAGCAATGAGCATCAGCAATATTAAAAGAAGTAACCTTCACAAATTCTCCTCCGATATGAGAAACAGAAGTAAGTGTCCAATCTCCTTTAATTCCGTATTGCGACTGTTTATCCATCGTCGGTTTAC
This sequence comes from Myroides odoratus, assembly GCF_001549985.1. Taxonomy (GTDB): domain Bacteria; phylum Bacteroidota; class Bacteroidia; order Flavobacteriales; family Flavobacteriaceae; genus Flavobacterium; species Flavobacterium odoratum_A. Next base: position 79,624 of record NZ_LROZ01000005.1, read on the forward strand.
AAGAGGCTAATGCCAAGCCTACAAAACTTAATAAAACTAACTTTTTCATAATTCTTCTATTTTTTACAATAATACAAACTTTCTAGGTATTAACAGATTTTACTGCCTAAAAAAGAATCAAATGACAAATTGACATCTATTTTTAGGTTGGTATCTTTTTTGCCTATTTTGATGTACATAAATTTATTAAAAATAATAATACCAAAATAAATATGACATCTGGAAAAATTAATGTTACTGTAGAGAATATCTTTCCTCTGATTAAAAAGTTCTTGTATAGTGATCACGAGATATTCTTAAGAGAGTTAGTTTCAAATGCAACTGATGCTACATTGAAGTTAAAACACCTAACAAGTATTGGTGAAGCGAATGTAGAATATGGCAATCCTATTATTGAGGTTAAAATCGACAAAGACAACAAAAAAATTCACCTCATCGACCAAGGGATTGGGATGACGAAAGAAGAAGTTGAGAAATACATCAATCAGGTTGCTTTCTCTGGTGCAGAAGAGTTCTTAGAAAAATACAAAGACAGCGCCAAAGACACGGGAATCATCGGGCATTTTGGATTGGGATTCTATTCTGCTTTTATGGTAGCAGATAAGGTAGAAATCATTACAAAATCGTACAAAGATGCGCCAGCAGCTCATTGGACGTGTGATGGAAGTCCGGAGTACACCCTAGAAGAATCAGATAAGCAAGAAAGAGGAACGGAAATCATTCTTCATATTGCAGAAGATTCGCTTGACTTCTTAGAGGAGTATAAAATCCGTGAGCTGTTAACAAAATACAATAAATTCATGCCTGTGCCAATTAAATTTGGAACACATGAAGAAGGAGAAGGCGATGACAAAGTAGAAGTTGATACGATCATCAATAACCCTACGCCAGCTTGGACGAAACAACCAGCTGATTTAACGGATGAAGACTACAAAAACTTCTACCGTGAATTGTATCCAATGCAGTTTGAAGAGCCTTTATTCCATATTCACTTGAATGTGGACTATCCATTCAACTTAACTGGAATCTTGTATTTCCCTAAGTTAAGTGTGGATATGCAAATGCAAAAAGACAAAATCCAGCTGTACCAAAACCAGGTATTTGTAACGGATAATGTAGAGGGAATTGTTCCTGATTTCTTAACGATGTTGAAAGGGGTAATCGATTCGCCAGATATTCCGTTAAACGTATCGCGTTCGTACTTACAAGCAGATGGAAACGTAAAGAAAATCTCGAACTACATCACACGCAAAGTTGCGGATAAATTAAAAGCATTATTCAACGAGAATAGAGCTGACTTTGAAAGCAAGTGGAATGATATTAAAGTGGTGTTGGAATATGGAATGTTATCTGAGGAAAAATTTGCTGAGAAAGCAGGTGCTTTTATGCTATACCCTACAACGGATGGTACTTACTATACACTAGAAGAATTAAAAGAAGCAACGAAGGACTTACAAACAGACAAAGACGGTAACCTTGTTGTTTTATATACCTCAAACAAAGATGCGCAACACAGCTATATCAGTGCTGCCAAAGAAAAAGGGTACCAAGTAATCGTTATGGACTCTCCTATTGTTTCACACTTGATTCAAAAATTAGAGAGCGAGAATGAGAAAATGACTTTTGCTCGTGTGGATGCGGATCACGTCAATAACTTAATCAAGAAAGAGGAAAACTCCATTTCTAAGTTATCTGAAGAAGAGCAAACTACATTGCAATCTTTCATTGAACAAGTAGTACCAAAAGAAAAATACACGGTAAAACTGGAATCAATGGATAGTCAAGATGCTCCATTAATCTTGACTCAACCCGAATTCATGCGTCGTATGAAAGAGATGAGTCAATCTGGTGGTGGTGGAATGTTCGGTATGGGTAATTTCCCAGAAATGTACAATTTAGTGGTGAATACCAACTCGGAATTTGCTTCTAAAATCTTGAACAATACCAATGAAGCAGAACGTACAACGGCTTTCAGTCAAGCCTTAGATTTAGCGAAATTATCGCAAGGGTTGTTGAAAGGAGAGGAACTTACGGCTTTCGTGAAAAGAAATTTTGAAAAACTGTAAGTAGTTGATACCAACTATTTTTAAGTATACTTCATTAAAAACCCCGTCTCAAAAAAGACGGGGTTTTATTTTTTTAAGTGTTACCCTAAATTAAATTTATTCAAATAATCCAGTTGTAATTTTTCTATTTTTTCAAACGAGTAAGCCGCTTCGTTTTTTCTATGTTCCGCTTCGTCACGAACAGCTAACTGAAAAGCTATTCTTCTAAACACTTCCTTAATAAGCAAATCTACTTCGGGATAATATGTTCGTTCATATTCTACTCCTCTTTCTCTAACAACCAAGTACACCGCCCCTCCAAAACCAATATCAATATAAGGGGATGCAAAATCATTAGATACATTGATTTGAGGAATAAATTCTTCTGGAACATCCTCCACTTTTTTTACTAATTGAGCGATTCTATTTCTGATTTTCGGCTCTACTTCTTTGTCTTTTTCCATTAATTATGACAATTAATATCCTTTTATCTCCACAAAAAAATTAGTTCTCTTCTTTCAAAGGCGGTCGAACATATTGTAAGAATTCCCGTTCACTTGCTCCAAAAGATTTGAAGTTTTCTTTTGCCTGAATTAAGCTAACACGATTTGCTCCACCTTCATATGAAGGATCTTCAAATTGTATACCATCATCTTCCCAATAACAAACAAGACATAGTTGAAATGTATTACCTACATTGTTATTCAGAGTAAAATATCCACAACATGGACAAGCATGCTTTTTATTCTTCTTATTACTCATACAGTTTGAGTGTTGTTTTTGAAAAAACAGGTAAAACTTCGATTACTTCACAGTAAAAACCAATGCAGTCATTTTCATATTCCTCAATTTGAAAATTGATGTTCTCCCAACCGTTAGCTGAAACATCTAGGATATCAAACCCAAAAGCTGGTTGTAAAATATCTCCTTCAACATTTAATTTAAGTTGCGTACAATTTAAAAATTGTACTTCAACCACAACAAATGCCTCTTCTCTATTGGGCCATCCCTTTCCTTCTTCCTTTTCTTGACACAAAAACGTAATGGTTATATCTTTTTTGGATCAGGCAAAAGATTGAATAAAAACTACGGTTTTCGGTAGCCCATTATTAGTTGTAAATCTTATAATTTTAAATAATCTTTATTCTCGATTCACTGTACTTATATAACTCAAAACTTGATACAAGCCTTGAAATGGTTTTCCTTTTTCTACTTGTATAATATAGTCAATGCCAGATTTAACTTTGACTAACAGCCGAGTAAATTCTTCCTTTTTTAAAATGCGCTCTTTAAATTCTTCTTCCAAGGCAATTCTTACTTCTATAATATCAAAAAATTCAATAGCAACTAATGCTGTTCCTCTATTCATTATCAATCTTGAATCAGTTATCAATAGCAGATTTACTTCATGCTGTTTAAACAAGATTAATGCCTTTTCATCTTCTTTGAGTAGTTTTACTAAACTCAACGCTAAACTTTCATTCGTGCTCAATATTTTGGTAAATAAGCCTTCTCCCCCCTTTCTAATAAAAAGAGATACTAATACTGAAGGTTTATATTTTATATTTTTCATCATTTAACGTCTTAAATTTTTTTGTAACAATATAAAAAACAAAGAGGTAAAACAATAGTTCCTTGAATCCCACCATCAACTGCACGTAAAGGTACAATTTTGACTCCATTCGCTTTAAAACCAAATCAAGAAGATATACCCTAATTACTGAGAACCTTATGCCTTTCGTAAAGAAAAAATTAAAAAAAACTGTAAACCCAGTTTCAAATATAACTAATTAAAAAGGGCTATCTCATTTTGCAATGAGATAGCCCACTACTTGTTATAATCTATCTTGTAATATCCTATTAATATTAGTTTCATCAGATAAATCCCAATACCACCATTTATCAGGATTATTTTTTTCCAATACAAACCTTCTCTTGTACGCGATTTTGAACAAACTCAATAGTAATACAAACACTTTTGTTCGTTCATTTTCGGGAAGATTTATAAGCTTTTCTAGATTATGCATTGCAATACCTTTTTTTAGCAAAACACAAGGCGTAAACGTAGACTTCAGTCCACTATGTAGTATAGCAGATTCAATATCTTCTTCTTTCGGCTTGGATTGAAGAATTAGAAATAATATCTCATTTAAAAATACCTGCTGGAAATCAAAATCAAAACGTTGAAATAAATCCAAGAGTTGTTCTACTTCAGCAAGCCCTTGCCCATACTTATTCACTGCGATTTCATGTTCTATTTTCATTAGTAAGTTTGATTTTTTTCAGAATTACCTAAGGTATTAATCCTTTTCACTCCTATATTATTCTCTAAAAGTTAGATACAATTTTAGCTACTTTCTTTTATGTCATACTAAAGATACTTTCCTTTTTGTAAAGATGACCTATCACAAGGTGAAAAATTCTCCGTCACTAACACCAAATAGAACATAATTTTCATCCCCCTCCCCTAGACATTTGTCCTATATCTCCAAAAAAATAATACCTACCTTTGCCCCGTTAAAAGTAGAGCAATGAAAGAACAAAATTTGATAAAGGGTGTATTTTTAGTAGCCATTGGAGCATCTAGCTTTGGTATGTTGGCTTCTTTTGTAAAATTAGCCTATTCTCACGGTTATACCACGGCCGAGGTAACCCTATCTCAAGTATTACTAGGGTTAATTGGTATGTTTATCATCAATCTGATTCGCAAGAAACAACCCAATGAAGCAATCGCAACCAAAAAAGACATCCGCAATCTAATCTTAGCGGGTACCTCAATGGGGTTCACTTCGGTATTATACTATATGGCGGTGAGTTATATTGATGCTTCTATCGCTGTCGTGTTATTGATGCAATCGGTATGGATTGGCGTAGTCATAGAAAGTGTGGTAACAAAACAATTTCCAAGCGTACTTAAAATTATAGCTGTTGCACTCATTTTATTTGGAACGGTATTAGCAACCAATGTATTAGCCAATGAAATTGAATTAGATTACAGAGGAGTTATTTTTGGCTTTCTCGCATCGTGTTCATTTGCAGCAACCCTATTTTCTTCTAATATTGTAGCCAACCATTTAGCGGCTCCTAAACGCAGCTTATTCATGTTGTGTGGGGCAACAACCGTCGTTTTAATTTTCTGTTTTATTACGCAAATAGGGCCCAATAACTCCAAAGCGATGCTGTCTTTTTATCAGCTATTTACAGACAATACCACAGGGATTCGCGACTTTGATTGGAGTATTTTTTACTCTTGGGGATTATTATTAGCTCTTTTTGGTACCATCCTTCCTCCTATTTTCTTGAATATGGGATTCCCTCATACCGGAGTGGGATTAGGAAGTATTGTTGCTTCTATTGAATTACCCGTATCCGTAACCGTTGCCTTTATGGTCTTACAAGAACAAGTAGTTTTAATTCAATGGTTGGGGATTTTACTGATTTTAAGTGCGATTTTCTTAATGAATAGTCGATTAATTTTCAAGAAAAAACAAGCCTTAACCTAGTCTTTATACACCTGAAAAAATATATAGAAGTCTTTGTATCAAATACAAAGGCTTTTTTTTATTTATATCGTACACTACTTTACATTCACTAAAAGTAGTGATATTGTTTTTCTGTGGTTTTATCTACATTTGTTGTACAATAAAAACACATAGTACGATGTATAAAAGATTATTACCTATTGCCTTGTTATTCTCTTCTGCTATCTACAGCCAGACAGCAAAAGACACCTTATGGGTAAATGCTTATGATGAAACAACAACAAAAGCATTGGCTTCTTCCTTTAGAGTTTCGAAACCTTTCAAACAAAAAAAGGGATATGAAGAAATTACAACCTACAACAAAGAAACAAAAGCAATTGAAATCAAAGGAATCGGTAGTATTGATTCCAATAAAACGATTTCTTATGATGGGAAAGTTACCTACTATAATGCGGATGGATCGATTAATTTCGATATGTTTTTTGAAGAAGGAAATGCAATAAAAATTACTTCTACTGATCCTTTTACACAAGAAGAATATACGTTAACCTATGAAAATGGTTACCCTTACGATGGAACGATGGTTCAGTTGTATAAAAATTCGTATTTCTACTATGCAATCAATGAAGGCTTGTATTTATCTTACATCTATGTCAACAAAGACAATGCAAATGAAAAGTACTTGTTTACATTTGATGAAGACAACAATATCATTGATGAACAATTTACCAATGCAGCAGGAGAAATCGTTTACTCCGCTACTTATGAAGGTGGAGCAGTTAAAAATGGAACCTCCATTATTTTAGATTATGATACATTCCGTCCTCTTGCTACAAATACTTACGTTGATGGAGTTAATACAGCATCGATTTACTACTTTAAATCAGGGCAAATAAAATATAAAACAACGGCTACATCTACTCAAACCACGACTGTTTTCTATGATGAAAAAGGCAAAGTAGCAGGTACATACAAAGCAGATTTAGATGCGTATGGATCAGAAACGAATCAAGAGGGAATCTATTTATTCTACAATGAATATACAGAAACTCCAGATACACCAACAAGCCAATCTGAATACAAAAAAGGAAGCTTAGTTAAGGAAACTATTTTCTATACACAAGCGCCATTTGCTCCAAAATCAACGAAATTCTACAAAGGTGATTATTACCTTGAAAAAATTGAATACTTCAACGAAAATGGAAGTAAAAAAGGAGAGTTAGTCTACAATGAAGATGGTTATACGCCTCAAAATGGTGTTTTATATGATGATGAGTCAATTACAACCTATAAAGACGGTGTTTTAGTGGAGAAAAAATCGTTTTATTCTTCGGGAGAAATTTTTGAAGATGCAACAGAGTTTACTTCGACTTACTACAACAAAAAAGGAGCAGTCATTGGTAAATTACAATCTAAAAAAGGAACGTACGGCTATACAGAACCTTTCCAAGGGGATTTCATTACATTGAGCAATGACGAAATTGGCACAAAAATCAAGTATGAATTAGGTCGAGTTGTTTATTCAGCAACTTATGAACCTTATCCTTCTTATGATAGTAAACCAATACTAAGAGAGGAAATATACACACCGTCGAATGGAACTTCAAAACGTATATTTTATACCAGACAAGGAGTAAAAAGTAGAGAAGAGTTATTCAACAAGAATGACTACGACGAAACCATCTTAAAAGTGACCTACTTTGATGCTAAAGGTAAGGTAACAGGTACTTTTGACAACATTGAAAAAGAAGGAACCTATTATACATTCTTTGACAATGATGCCATTGAATCTACAAGTACATATAGCAAAGGTCAATTGATTTACAAAAAAGAATATGCAAATAAAAATGGATCATATAGTACAGAAATAGATCCTTATTTAGCATCTGAAATCAATTATAATAAAGAAGGGGTTTTCTATGATATGGAAGGGAATCAAATAGCAAAAGCTTCCTATAAAGCAGGAAAACCATATACTGGAACAGTGAGTACCTATGATGGTTATGCTACGACAATCACGACCTATGAAAAAGGATTGAAAGATGGAATCGAGACCTTCAAAAGTGATTATACTGATTATATCGCAACAAAAACCTACTATAAAGCAGGGGAAATTGTAAAAGAAGAAAACTATCTTGATACCTATTTACAATCATCTAAAGTGTATAAAGATGGCGAATTACACGGGCCAGCAAAATTTTACGATGAAGAAGGAGAACTAGTTGCTACGTTAGAATACAAAGAGGGCTATGCGCACCAAGGAACTTCTATTGCCTATGGATATGAAAGCAATGTGTACACAACCTATGAAAATGGGTTAATTACCTATGAAAAAACGGTTAGTACGTTGACAGGATTACTACTATCTGAAGAAAAGGTACTTGCAGATGGTACGATGCAAAAAAATATTTATGATGAAAGCGAATCTTTAGTGTACCAATATGGTTTAAAAGATTATGCATTACATGGCACTTGTACTTATTATGAAAATGGGAAAGTAAAATACAAAAGTACCTTTGAAGAAGGTCGTTTTGTAGAAGGAACAGTTGCATTAAAAACATGGGGAGATCCCTATAGCTACTACGACTATGATGAGAGTACTTATTTTGTGTGCACACTTAACAAAAACAGCATGACCATCCAACGCTTAGCGAAGGATACCAACAAAGTTGTTTTTGAATTAACGAGCAAGCTTAAAAAAGGGAAAATGGAAGACAATCCTATTTTCCAAAATAAGATTGACAGTACAAATCTTTATCCAGACGATAATAATACGGCATATTAAAAAAAAGAGGCTATCGTTCGATAGCCTCTTTTTTTTGTTTTTTATTGTTTGCTTTTTTGGTTCAATCCCTCCTATAGCAAAGACGATTTTCTATTCTAAGAATACATAAAGTTCGATTGAGAAGTTAATCAAAGGGCAAAAAAACCTTCCCTTTACTCCTATACCCTAATAATTCTTTGATGAATTATAATAGTCATAGGTTCTTCTTTCGTTTAGTTCTTTTTCTTCTTCGATGAATTCTTGAGGCAGAACTTTTAAGAAAGAAGGATGTTGTTCAATAGCCATTTCAATTTGTTCAACAATTTGATCAATACTATCCTGTTCATAATCAATTTGCAAAGGTTCTTTAATCACCATGGACTGCAATATTCCTTTCTTTTTCAGGTGTAATCCTTTCTTGTCAAATGATCGTCGGAAACCATCAATAACAATCGGTACAACAATCGGTTTATAATTCTTGATAATATGAGCTGTTCCTTTTCGAATAGGTTTGAACGATTTGGTTGTTCCTTGTGGAAACGTAATCACCCAACCATCATCTAGGGCTATTTTAATATTCTCCACTTGACCTTGATCTACCTCTCTCTTTTCCTCTATATCCACACCTTGGCTTCTCCACGTACGATCCACCTTTACTGCACCTACATAAGCCATAATACGCGGCAAAATACCCGACTTCATTGTTTCTGCTGCTGCTACATAGTACAAGTTTAATTTGGGTTTCCAGATATACATGATGTTTTTAATCGAATTATCACGCCCCTTTAAGCTTGCATTAAATACGTGATACATCGCTACTACGTCTGCAAAATAGGTTTGGTGATTGGAGATAAACAATACATTTTTATCGGGTAAACGGCGTAAAATATCTGAACCTTCAATTTGTAAATCGTTAAACCCTCTATAACGTTGATGAGTTAAAAATCCAAACGTTCTAATGATCCATTTTTTTAGCCATAAAATATGTCCAAATGGATTCCTCTTAAATAATCCCATACTCCTTCATCCTGATTAATGAACAGCAAATTTAATGCTTTTCCGTGTTGCTTATGGTTAAAATTTGCGAATTGCGTCTTAGCTTGGTGTTTTAAGCGCTATTTTCAGCGTTTCTTTAAGTTCACTCAACATCATCGCTGTAGCCCCCCAAATAGTATAGTTCTTGTAAATAAAGGCAGGTACATGCGTCCAAGAAGCATAGCTTGTTTTCATTTGCACCTCTTGAATCAATTGATCTTGTAATAAGACATCCAAGGGCAGTTCAATAATATTTGCTACTTCAAAGTCATCCGGGGTAAAGGACAACTCTTTCTGTGAAATCCCCAAATACGGTTGTACATAAAAATTACTAGGCGGAATATAAATTTTAGTATACGGTTGAATAATTTGTATATCTCGGTCTACAATCCCCACTTCTTCTTGTGTTTCTCGCAGAGCCGTATGTTCTAAATCAACATCTTCTAATTCGTATTTTCCTCCTGGAAATCCTACTTGTCCCGAATGAACGCCTTTGTAGGTGGCTCGTTCTATGAGGAGTACATGGGTTTTCTGTCCTTTGGGATACAACAACATCATCACAGCAGATTCTCTAGGGTTGCGTTCCTCAAAATCATCTGCATACAAATACGGGATCCTTTCTACGGGAATCATTAGGCGATGCGCATCAATCCCCGCAGGGGTTGCACCTTTAATTTGTTCGATCTTATGCAAAAAAGAATCAAATGTCATAGATTTGCTTTATCAAATAAACATGTACCTAAATTTACGACTTTATCAATCATGTATAGTAAAGAAGATGCTAAAAGAATAAAAAAAGAATTTTGGATTCAATTTGCCGCTGAATATCCTAGAAAGTGGTTGTTGCACAATACCAAAATTAAAGATGTTTCTTTTAAGTTTTATGCAGACAATAAAAAAGCAGAAGTACTCCTTGATATTGAACCAAGAGATGAAGAGAAAAGAACCATTTATTACGAGAAAATAGAATCGCTGCGAACAATCCTATTGGAGGAGCATCTGCCTGATGCCCTATTTGAACGCAACTACTACCTCGAAAATGGGAAATTAATCAGTCGCATTTGGGTTTCTTTGGACCATGTTTCTATTAATAATCCAAAGACTTGGGAAAATATTTTTGAATTTTTCAACGAAAAAATGACAGCATTCGAAATTTTCTTTTACGAATACGAAGATTATATCCGAGATTTAGAAATAAATACTTAACTTTTCCGTTACAATACTAGTTCGTTCGAAAAAAACTCCATGCTAAGATTTATCTCGTTTTTCGTTTTCATTTGTCTCGCCTTGCAAGTCAGTTTTGCACAGGTTAAACCTGTTTTGAAAGTAGATACTGTCATACCGAAAGTAGATAGTCTTCAAATGAAAAAATTACCTTTTCAAGTAGAAAAAGATACGACACAAATTTTTTCTAATTTAAAAGAGAAAAACAAAGGAAGTAAGATTGGTCGTTTATTCAACAGGTTAGTATACAAAAGTAACAAGCGATTAGTGGCACATGCGCCAGAAGTCCAGATCAATCGACACTTGGATCGCGGAGAGGGAAAAATCATTCGCAACATCAATATTACGACGTTAGATCCTTTTGGTTATTCCGAAAAAGACTCACTCAAAAAGCCAACAAAATCGCTGGAAATTTGGGGGAATCGCGCGCACTTGAAGACGAAGAAATTTACAATTCGCAACTTTTTACTCTTTACTGAAGGCGATGTTTTCGACTCCTTAAAAGTAAAAGAATCGGAGCGTTTAATTCGTACGCAGCGCTATGTTCGCCGTGTATTGATTACTGCTGTCCCAACCTCTTCACCCGATTCAGTAGATGTATCCATTCGAGAATTGGATTCTTGGACTATTTACCCTAGTGGATCTATATCAACGTCTTCCATGCGCCTTAAATTGACCGATCGAAACTTCGGAGGTTTTGGACATGATGTAACCGTGCAATTTATTACGCGCTTCAAAGAAAACAGACAAGGAGCTTATTTTAGTTATTCGGTAAATAACATTCAAAATACCTTTATTCGCTCGAATATTTTGTTCAATCAAGATGCTTGGGGTAATTATGTCAAGGGAGTTTCACTCAATCGTCCTTTCTATTCTCCTTATGCCAAATGGGCAGGAGGTGTAAGTGCACAACAGCGCTTTAGGCGTGATTCACTTCCAGACCAAAATATGAAATACAGCTTGGAGTCTGTTAAATACAACACCTATGATTATTGGGCAGGGTATTCTATTCCAGTAGCAACCAAGAGTCCCATCATAACGAATTTGCGCACTTCCCTCCGTTTTGTCAAGGAAAACTACCACAAAACACCAGGAAAAGAATATGATCCTTACGATTATTACCGCGATCAACGCTTGTATTTAGCTTCTGTCAGCTTAACCTCAACTAATTATATCCAAGATCGCTTCATTTTCAACTACGATATCATTGAAGACGTTCAAGTTGGTAAGATATTAGCTCTAACAGGTGGGATGCGCGATAAATACAATAAAAGACGCGCCTATTTTGGCGCTCGATTTGCAATGGGTGGTTATACTAAATTAGGGTATTTTGCGGGTAATATTGAATGGGGCGGTCATTTTCACGGTGGAAAAACAGAGCAGGCAGCCTTCCGATTGGAAGGAACCTATTTCACTCGACTCTTCGTATGGGGCGATTGGAGGTTCCGTCACTTCTTTGTTCCACAACTCGTTATCGGATCACACCGCTATGACCACATTGGTGATGAACTAAAAATAGAAGGTATTATTCAAGGAATACGCGCACAAAAAATTACAGGAACAAAACGACTTTCTCTTGCCTATCAATGGCAATCTTACGCTCCTTATGAGTGGAAGGGATTTCGCTTTAACCCCTATTTTAGCTTTGAAGGCGCTTTCATCGGTGATAGCAGTAATCGCTTGCTTGACCCTAAGCTTTACTCTCGTTTTAGTTTAGGTTTAGTCGCAAATAACGATTATCTCGTATTTAGCAAAGTAACTGTGTCTTTGGTATATTATCCAACAATGCCTGATTCTGGAAATAGTGTATTCCGCGCAAATTCCGTCCAATATAACATGGATCTACCTAATTTCAATTATGACAGACCACAAACGGTTTCTTATTATTAGGTAATAGAAAGGCGAGATTAGAAAGAGGAAAAGAGTGATTTTTCAATCCTTAGACCTATTTTCTTTTTAAAATAAAATAGATTGTAAACTGTCGTTTGAGCATCGAGTTTTATAAACTAATAAAAAAAGGATGACTTGCTGTTGTAAGTCATCCTTTTTTATTTGAAAGAAAACATTTTGTCTTGAATAAATTCACCTCTTACCATTCACCTCACAGGCGTTTACATGTATTTAGTGTCCGTTGAATCAATACTTCGTTCCGATTTCCATTTTTCCTTCTCCACTATTATCTTCCTAATTTCGCTTGAAAGCGTTCCAATTTATTTTCTTCAGCCAAATGGCGAATAATTTTTTCTTCTACTGCGGTCCATTCAACATGACGGCGGCTCATTACGATTTGCATCGTTTTGATGGCTTTATCTACATCATACACATCATCTAAATCTTTACCTCCCCAAGTAAAACTTGGCAAAAACGTTTTTGGAAAACCTCCTCCAAAAATACTACAAGCTACACCAACTACGGTTCCTGTATTGAACATGGTATTGATTCCACTTTTACTGTGATCTCCCATCATCAACCCACAAAACTGTAAACCTGTATTTTCCACCGCTTGGGTTTCATAACTCCATAATTTTACTGGTGCATAATTATTCTTCAAGTTTGAATTATTTGTGTCTGCTCCTAGGTTACACCATTCTCCAAGTACTGAATTTCCTAAGAAACCATCATGTCCTTTATTAGAATAACCAAACATCACAGCATTGCTCACCTCTCCACCCACTCTACACTCTGGTCCGATGGTTGTAGCCCCATAAATTTTAGCTCCCATTTTTACTTGAGCACCTTCACACAAAGCAAAAGGTCCACGAATAATAGCCCCTTCCATGATTTCAGTATTCTTTCCAATATAAATAGGACCTGTAGTAGCATTTAGGGTCACAAAGTTCAATACCGCTCCTTCTTCAATGAATACTTGCTCACGACCAAGTACTTGAACTGTTGCTGGAATAGGTTCTGAAATGCGATCCTCTGTCAACAGCGCATAATCTTGACGGATAGCCGCATCATTGTATTGAAAAATATCCCATGTATGTGCAATTTTGATGAGTGAACCTGTAAAATCAAGGATTTCATATGCATCAAAATCAATTTCTTCTTGTTCTTCTTCTGTAAAGAAAGCGACAATATCCTCTTGGTATCCAATCGCTTGATTCGGTTGTAATTCTTGAATCAACTCCACCAATTGCTCATTAGGCAAGAACGCGCTATTAATCATAATATTTTGTTCCGCTTCAACCATAGGATACTTAGCTTCTAAGTATTCCTCCGTTACTGTAGTTGTGGTATACCCCAAGTGTTTCTCCCATTTTTCGCGAATGGTCAAAATTCCTACACGGATATCCGCTACGGGTCTTGTAAAAGTGAAAGGCAATAAGGCATTTCTTACCTCTCCATCAAATAAAATATAATTCATAACACTTTGTATCAATTCATAGATTAGTCAAAGTTAATCGAATCTATAAAAAAAACAGCACTTTTTGATTAGATATAAACAAAAAAACCTTCCAATTGCTTGGAAGGTTTTCGTTATCTTAAATAAATTCAGACTATTTGTTGAATTTAGCATATTTGCTTTTGAATTTATCGATACGTCCTGCAGTATCAATAAGTTTAGATTTACCTGTGTAGAATGGGTGAGATGTACGAGAAATCTCCATTTTGAACACTGGGTACTCTACTCCATCAACTTCAATTGTTTCTTTTGTATCAACTGTTGATTTTGTAATGAATACGTCTTCATTTGACATATCTTTAAATGCTACTAATCTGTAATTTTCTGGGTGAATACCTTTTTTCATGATAAATCTTGTTTAAAAAATTGAGCTATTCTCTATCTCGAAGCTTCCTGTTCTCAAGAAAGGTGTAAACGTCGAATAACTTTTGGGTTATACTTATTTTATTAAGCATGCAAATTTACAATTTAATTTGAAACTACAAATTTTTTTATTGTTTTTTTATTTGAGGTGAGACGGTGTCGTAGTGAAGATATAGAGGTGGTGAGATGGTGAGGTGGTGTGGTGGTGTGTTGCTTCTCATCGTCTCATCGTCTCACCTTCAAATCGTCTCATCGTCTCACCCTCTCATCGTCTCACCACCTCACCTTTCTTATTACAAGCTTTCTGCTTTAAATCCTTTTTTCTTAATGATGTTTACTACTTCCTCTGCTGTTAAAGCATCGTTTTTTACAGTTAAAATTTTATCACTGACTGTAGTATCTACTGTCCATTGTCCTTCTCCAACTGCTTCATTTAAATCAGCTGTTACTTTACCTACACAGTTTGAGCAATTTAAATTGGTCTTAAATTGAATATTTGTATTGTCCATTTTTATATCTTTTTAAATGATTATTACTAAAGCAAATATCCTTCCTTTTCTGCGATAATCTGTTATACTATTCTCAGTATATTTTGTGAGATTTATTGTTTTTCTCTCTTTATTTCATTTCTTATTTACGCGTTGAACAATAAAGCTTTTCGCTCTGCTTTTATTCTTTCTTTACTAACCTTGGTTTAAAATTTACTACTCCTTAGATTGAAGTTTACTTGGAGTTTGCTTGGGGGTTTCTTCGAGTTTTATTCGATAAAAGCCCTTTTTGTCGAAGGATAGTCCAAGAAAGGTCGAAGGAAACTCGAAGGAAGACCTCAGTATCTATTAATCATCCCCTACGAACAACCGTATAAACGCTCCGTTATCCTTTTTATCTTCTATTTTCTTTTTCAGCCTAGTTCTGTCCATCACACCAATAAAAAAAGTGCCTCTGGTTTAAAGAGGCACTTTTTAAAACAAATTATAGATGAATCAAACTGTACTACATTTTTATTTTTTCCATTTTAAGCGCAAACTATTACTCACAACGCTTACACTACTTAATGCCATAGCAGCACCTGCTATCATTGGATTTAATAAAAATCCATTAACTGGATACAAGATTCCTGCAGCAATCGGAATACCTATTAAGTTATAAATAAAGGCCCAAAACAAGTTTTGTTTGATGGTGCTCACCGTTTGTTTAGATAATCGAATCGCTTGTGGAATTTTAGTCAAGTCTGAAGAGATGATTGTCATTTTTGCAACATCCATCGCAATATCACTTCCTTTACCCATAGCAATACTGACATCTGCTGTTGCCAAAGCGGTACTATCATTAATTCCATCCCCAACCATGGCTACCACTTTTCCTTGTTGCTGTAATTCTTTTACAAAATTAGCTTTATCCTGTGGCAGTACTTCTGCTTTATAATGTTGAATTCCCGTTTGTTTAGCAATAGCTTGTGCCGTTGCTTCATTATCTCCTGTAAGCATATACAATTGAATGCCCATTGCTTGTAACTCTTGAATCGCTTGCACTGACGTTTGCTTGATTTGATCCGAGATGGCGATAACAGCCAACGCTTGTTTACTATCCGCGAACCAAACCACTGTTTTAGAAGCTGCCCCCCATTGAATCGCTTGTTCTTGTAAGCTATTCGCAATGGTAATCTGATGTTCCTGTAATAATTTTTTATTTCCTACATAGTAGGTTTCACCCTGATAATCTGCTTTTGCTCCTTTTCCTGTAATACTATCAAAAGCAGTAATTGTCGTTTGTTCTTCTGTTTTAAAATAAGCGACTACCGCCTCTGCTAATGGGTGTTCCGATTGTTTTTCAATACTGAGTAAAACCTCTTTTCTCGCATCGTTATCCTCCAGCCATTTCATTCCTGTTACCTGAGGTCTTCCTTCTGTGATGGTTCCTGTTTTATCCAATACAATAGCAGATACATTTTTCGCCAATTCTAAACTTTCTGCATCTTTAATCAAGATTCCGTTTTCTGCTCCTTTACCAACTCCTACCATGATCGCCGTAGGCGTTGCTAATCCCAAGGCACATGGACAAGCGATAACCAATACCGTTACAGCAGCTAATAGACCTTGAACAACCCCGTGTTCTCCACCGAGTAATAACCATAAGACAAAAGTTAATACGGCGATTCCTAATACAACAGGAACGAATATTCCCGCAATTTTATCTACTAATTTTTGTACAGGTGCTTTACTTCCTTGCGCATCTTGTACCATGCGGATAATTTGCGCCAACATCGTTTCTTTGCCTACTTTAACCGCTTCAAACTGAAAGCTTCCTTTTTGATTTATTGTTCCAGCAAAAACCTTTTCCCCTTCTTTTTTCAATACAGGTACAGGTTCCCCACTGAGCATACTTTCATCCACATACGAATTTCCGGTCAATACCATCCCATCTACTGCAATCTTTTCTCCTGGTTTAACAAGAAGTACAGCACCAACCTCTACTTCCTCAATTGGTATTTGTTTTTCTGTTCCGTCCGCCTGAATAACGAGCACCGTTTTCGGCTGAAGTCCCATTAATTTTTTAATTGCAGAAGACGTATTTCCTTTCGCTTTCTCTTCCAATAATTTTCCAAGTAAAATAAAAGCGATGATTACCGCTGCTGCCTCAAAATAAACGTGTGCTTCTAATCCTCTACGCGCCCAGAAATCGGCAAAAAGCATATTGAATACACTGAAAATATACGCAATTCCTGTACTCAATGCTACTAATGTATCCATATTGGCTGAGCGATTTTTCGTTTGTTTCCATGCATTAACGAAGAAATCTTTTCCAAAATACAACAAAACTGGCGTGGAGAATAACCACATAATTTCATTGCCATACGGCATATCCATAAAAAACATCCCAATAACAACCACAGGAATAGACAGGATTACTGCCCCAAACGTTTTTCGTTTTAATTGTTTGAATTTTTCAGCGTGAATCGCCTCTAAAGATTCTTGTTGTTTGTTTTCATCTACAAGTAGTAAATCATACCCTGCACCTTGTACCGCTTTTTGAAGTTGTGCTGCATTTGTCAAAGTAGGTAAATACTCTACCGTTAAATTGCCTGTAGCAAAATTCACTGAAGCCTCTACCACACCCTCTTCAAAACTAACAATGCTTTCCGCACTACCCGCACAAGAAGCACAAGTCATTCCCAAAACAGGAAAGGTTTGTTTTACGGTTGGTACTTCATAACCCAAATCGCGAACTTTTTTTACTGCTTGCCCAATAATTTCAGAATCGGCAATTGAAATTGCTACTCGTTCATTATTCAGTTCAACCTTGGGTGACTCAATGCCTTTTACTTGAGTCAATCCTTTTTCTACAATTAAAGCACAATGTTCGCTGTGAACTTGCTCCAACGGTAGATATACTACTTTATGTTTACTATTCGTCGTCATAATTCTACTGGTATTTGTATGATGCAAATTTGGCAACTATATATGGGTAAACTGTTATGTAATTTCGGGTTTGATTTGTAACTTTTACTTATACCTCGTCAAGTGGTTTTCTTTTATTCTCGCGTATTTTCTTGAAATGACTAGGGGTTAACCCTGTTACTTTCTTAAACTGATTGCTCAAATAAGCAACACTTGAATAGTTGAGTCGATGAGCAATTTCGCTCAGAGACCATTCATCATACACCAATAGTTCTTTAATTTTCTCCACTTTCTGTGCTATAAAGTATTTCTCTATGGTTTTGCCTTCAATTTCAGAAAACAAATTAGATAAATAGTTGTAGTCATGTCCTAGCTCCTTGCTCAAGAAATCAGATAAATTCGTTTTTAAATCATTGTCTTGGTAATGTACCAGTTCAACAATACTCGTTTTAATACGCGCAATAAGTTGGCTCTTCTTATCGTCAATTAGATAAAATCCCAAAGCAACCAAAGCCTGACTCAAGGCTTCTTTTTGTTGATCGCTTAGTTCTTGTTCCAATTCAACTTCTCCGAGTTTAATCTCTTTAATCGTCAAACCCAGCTTTTCAACTTCCTTTTGAACCATTAATGTACAGCGATTGCACACCATATTTTTGATAAACAGTACACTCATACTTTATTTTTTGTGCAAGAATTTGCTTTTCCGCTCTTGTTGTAAAAATAGTAAAAACAAGGCAAGAAAGAAAGCGATTCCTCTTCCTACACGAAATCAACAAGAAGTAAAACGAATGCTATTTTTCTAAAATAGTTACACATTTCGCTATCTTTTACCTTTCTTCCCTTATCACAGCAAACTAAAAGGGTATTTTAGTATATTTGTAACTTACATTTTTTTGAAAACACACTGATGAAGAACCCACTCAATAAAGTAGGCATAACATTCGGGATTGTACTAGCGATTTACTACGTCCTATTTAACTGTACCTTATTTTTTACAGACAAAACCCTTTTTGCAAACAAATTCGTAGGCTTTTTTAATATGGCCGTTATCATAATCATTGGCGTATTATGTGTATTTATTGCAAGAAGAAAAGTGGGCGGTTATGTAACATTTCGAGAGGCTTTTACGCCTTATTTAATTACAATTGCCATTGGTGTAACGGTGAATTACCTGATGTACAACATTTTGTTTAACCTGGTTGATCCTTCTGCGAAAGAAGTGATTAATATCGCTTTACACGATATGCTGGTTGATACCTTAAATAATTCAGGATTACCACAAGAGCAAATCAATGAACAGCTAAGCAAATCACAAGAGCTTAATCAGTTTGAACCTAAGTCTCAACTTTTTATGTGGGCAGGTAGTATTTTACGTATGTCTATTTTAGGTTTATTATTGGCTGCAATTTTCAAGAATAAATCGGAGTTCACCAATATGAATAATGACGAAGCTCAGGAAGCAACAACGGCTACTGATCAAAATAGTTAATACATGAGTATCAATATATCGATTGTCATCCCTTTGCTGAATGAAGCAGAATCCTTACCTGAGTTGTATACTTGGATTAGTAAGGTTATGCAAGAACACAACTTTACCTATGAGGTTTTATTTGTGGATGATGGTAGTACGGATAACTCGTGGAACATCATCACGACTTTATCACAGCAACATCCTGCTGTAAAAGGAATCAAGTTTCAGCGCAATTTTGGAAAATCTCAGGCGTTACATGCTGGTTTTGCACAGGCGGAAGGAGATGTTGTTATTACGATGGATGCAGACTTACAAGATAGCCCAGATGAGATTCCAGGATTATATCACATGATTACCCAAGAGCGCTTTGATATGGTATCCGGTTGGAAGAAAAAGCGATACGATTCTGTACTTGCAAAAAATCTACCTTCTAAGCTATTCAATTGGGCTGCTCGTCAAACCTCAGGGGTACAGCTTCATGATTTCAATTGTGGATTAAAAGCGTACCGCAAGGAAGTCATCAAAAATATTGATGTATCAGGCGAAATGCACCGCTATATTCCTGTCCTTGCCAAGAATGAGGGCTTTGATAAAATTGGCGAAAAAGTAGTACAACATCAAGCGAGAAAATACGGTACAACCAAATTTGGGATGAGTCGTTTTATTTATGGCTTTTTAGATTTAATCACCATTTGGTTTTTATCTAAATTTGGTAAAAGACCGATGCATCTTTTTGGTACCTTAGGGGTGATTACTTTTATGATTGGATTTTTAGCTGCTGCTGGAATTGGCGCAAGTAAACTAATCAAATTGTACCAGAATAAACCAGCAATTTTGGTTACCCAAGATCCTTGGTTTTATATCGCACTAGCAACTATGATTATGGGAACGCAATTGTTCTTGGCTGGTTTCTTAGGCGAACTTATTTTACAAACGAAATCGAATACAAATAGATATAAAATTGCTGAATACAGTGGTTTAAACGAACGCTAAATTAGAAGGACATGCAAATAGAAAAAGAAATTTTAGCAAAAGCAGAACAGTGGTTGAAACAACCCTTTGATGCTGAAACGCAAGCTATTGTACAACAATTACTTGACAGTGATACTGCTCAATTGCAAGATAGTTTTTACAAAGACTTAGAATTTGGAACAGGTGGAATGCGTGGTGTTATGGGTGTAGGTACCAACCGCATCAATAAATACACACTAGGAAAAAACACCCAAGGTTTATCCAACTTCATCAAACAGTCCTTTCCTAATCAAGAATTAAAAGTGGCTATCAACTATGATTGCCGTCACAATAGTAAGGAATTAGCCAAAGTTGTAGCAGATGTATTTACGGCGAATGGAATCCATGTGTACCTTTTTGGAGATATGCGCCCAACGCCTGAATTGTCTTTTGCTGTGCGCTACTATGGTTGTCAAGCAGGAATTGTTCTAACAGCCTCACACAACCCACCCGAGTACAACGGATACAAAGTCTATTGGTCTGATGGAGGGCAAATTGTACCACCAGAAGATGTCGCAGTCATTGATGAAATCAATCAATTGACCTATGAGCAAATCAACTTTACTGGAAATGATGCATTGATCACAACAGTTGGAGAAGAATTAGACCAGGCATTTATTCAATCTACCATTGAAAATGCTAGTTTTAATACGCCTCAAACCGTTAAAGATGGATTAAAAGTTGCTTATACTTCGCTTCATGGTACTTCAATCAAATTGATTCCTAGAACCTTAAAAGAAGCTGGATACAACAACGTTTATATCGTTAAAGAACAAGAAGAACCGAATGGGGATTTCCCAACGGTAAAATCACCAAATCCAGAAGAACCAGAAGCCTTAACGATGGCAATGGCTTTAGCAGAAGAAAAAGGAGCGGATATCGTTATTGGAACCGATCCAGATTCTGACCGTATTGGTATTGGTGTTCGCGATTTAGATGGACAAATGATTTTGCTTAATGGAAATCAAACCATGGTGATGATGACTGCCTTTTTACTAGAACAATGGAAAGTAAACCGCGGTTTTACAGGCAATGAATTTATCGGATCTACGATTGTTTCTACACCGATGATGCTAGATGTAGCGGAGAGTTATGGTGTAGAATGCAAAGTGGGATTAACTGGATTCAAATGGATTGCCAAATTCATCAAAGAATTTCCAAACCAACAGTTTATTGGTGGAGGTGAAGAAAGTTTTGGTTATATGGTTGGCGATAATGTACGCGACAAAGATGCAGTAGCTTCTGCCCTACTTGTTTGTGAGATTGCGGCCCTTGCTAAAGCAGCAGGTAGCTCATTCTACCAAGAGTTGATGAATTTATACATCGATCACCGTTACTACAAAGAGCATTTGATTTCCCTTGTGAAAAAAGGAATTTCAGGTGCACAAGAGATTAAACAAATGATGGTAGAATTACGCGAAAACCCGTTAACTGAAATTATCGGACAACGTGTGGTATGCGTAGAAGACTATCAAACCAGTCAAGCGAGAAACCTAATCACAGGCGATACAGAATCGATTAATATTCCGAAATCCAATGTATTGATTTACTACCTAGAAGATGGCACAAAAATAGCGGCACGTCCTAGTGGAACGGAACCAAAGATCAAATTCTATTTCAGTGTCAATGAGTGGCTAGACAGCTTGGATGATATCAAAGAAGTAGAACAATTCTTAACCGATAAGATTCAGGCAATCATTGATGAAATGAAACTGAACTAAACAGCATCAAAGGACTGGTTATACCAGTCTTTTTCTTTATTTTTTGCTTTTTATATTGAACAAATATGAACGAATATTTTAAAAAAATAATCTATTTCGCTAAGCCGTATAAATCATACGCTTATCTCAATGTTTTTTTCAACATTCTATACGCGCTTTTTAGTGCTTTAGGTTTTTTAGCCTTAATTCCCATGCTGACTATTTTATTTGGCGATGGTAAAAAAGTACTTGAAGAACCTACTTATACGGGTATTGGGCATTTAAAGAATTATTTAGAAGACTATATGTCGTTTTTTCTAACCCAATATACGGCTGAACACGGCGCTCAAGATACGTTGATGGTTATGGCCTGTGTCGTAATTTCAATATTTTTACTTAAAAACCTATTCAACTATTGGGCGATGTACTTCATCACCTTTTTGCGCAATGGAGTTTTAAAAGACATTCGCAATGCGATGTATAAAAAATCGGTGGATTTACCCTTGGCTTTTTTCTCTGAAAAACGCAAAGGAGATGTAATTTCTAGAATGACGTCCGATGTATTGGAAATTCAACACTCTTTCTTATCTATTTTAGAAGTTGTAGTACGAGAACCGTTGACCATTGTATTCACGATTATTGCTATGTTTGCTATTAGTACAGAGTTGACTATCTTTGTTTTTGTCTTTGTACCCATTGCAGGAATCATCATCTCTCAAGTGGGAAAAACACTAAAGAAAAGTTCACAAAAAGCATCAGAAGAACAAGGGTATTTTCTTTCTATTATTGAAGAATCTTTGTCTGGATTAAAAGTTATTAAGAGCTTTAATGCGGAGCAGAGATTCAACAAAAAATTTCAAGATTCGACGCAATCTTTCTACGAATTGAATAATACAATTTTAAATCGCCAAAACTTATCCTCTCCGTTGAGTGAGTTCTTAGGAATTGTTACGATTGCAGTCTTATTGGTTTATGGAGGACACTTAGTATTAGGTGAAGGCACCCTAACAGGGGCATCATTTATTGCTTATATTGGTATGGCTTATAATATATTAACACCAGCCAAAGCGATGTCTAAAGCGTCTTATGCCTTGAAAAGAGGAAACGCAGCTGCAGAACGTGTATTGGAAGTTTTAGAAGAAAACAACCCTATTATGAGTCCGGAGCATGCGATTCAAAAAGAGAGCTTTGACGATAAGATCTCTATTGAAAACATCAGCTTTAAGTATGAGAATGATCTTGTATTAAAAGATTTTAGCTTGACGATTCCCAAAGGAAAATCGGTCGCTTTAGTTGGACAATCTGGAAGTGGTAAAAGTACATTGGCAAACTTATTGACTCGTTTTTGGGATATCAATGAGGGATCAATTAAGATTGACAATGAAGACATCCGCAATATGGACTTACACAGCTTGCGCAATTTAATTGGTTTAGTCACCCAAGATAGCATCTTATTCAACGATTCCATCAAAGCCAATATGCTCTTGGGCAATGAGAATGCAACCGATGAAGATATCATTGCAGCCTTGAAAGTAGCGAATGCGTATGAGTTTGTTCAAGATTTACCGCAAGGTATTAATACGAATATTGGTGATTCAGGTAGTAAGTTATCTGGTGGACAAAAACAGCGTTTATCGATTGCTAGAGCAGTATTGAAAAATCCGCCGATTATGGTATTGGATGAGGCTACTTCTGCTTTAGATACAGAAAGCGAAAAACTGGTACAAGACGCATTGGAAAACATGATGAAGAACCGAACTTCTGTTGTGATTGCCCACCGTTTATCTACCATTCAAAATGCGGACTTAATCGTTGTGATGCAAAAAGGAAAAATTGTAGAACAAGGAACGCACGAAGAATTAATGAAACAAAATGGAACGTATATGAAACTCGTTTCTTTACAATCCTTTGAATAAACAATCAAAATTCAACCCGCTTTTATCTCATTTAACAGCGGGTTTGTTTTTTTTATCTCTATTTTAAGATATATCCTTACGACTTTTCGTACCTTGTATGCTTGCGCTTTAATCTGATGTACAAGTCGATCGATTAACCCAATAAAGCTATGGAAACAACAACTACTCCTCAAGTCATTCCTTCTATTTTAGACAATGACTTCTATAAATTCACCATGCAACACGCAGTGGTAAAGCAATTTCCCTATGCAAAAGCATCGTATATTTTTATTAACCGCGGGCAACATAAATACCCTCCTGGATTTGCAGAAGCGTTACGAGCAGCTGTAGATGAAATGGCGAAGCTCAAGTTGACCAAACAAGAAAAATTATTTCTTCAAGTGACTTGTCCCTATTTAGATCCCACCTATTTGGATTTCTTACAAGGGTATCACTTTGATCCATCGGAAGTGGAAATCACACAAGAAGGAGAAGATTTAGAAGTAGCCATTAAAGGTTATTGGTATCGAACGATTCTTTGGGAAGTACCGTTGATGTCTATGATTTGTGAACTGTATTACAAATTGACAGGATCTGAGAGAGAATCAGACGACATCATTCGAGCAAAGACGAAAGAGAAAATTGAAAATTATAAAAAATTAGGAATTACCATTGCTGAATTTGGTACGAGACGCAGGCATTCATATGCGGTTCACCAAGTGGTAGTGGAAACCTTACAACAATATGGTGGAGGAACATTTATCGGAACGAGTAATGTTCATTTAGCGATGAAATACTGCACGAAACCTATTGGAACACATGCACATGAATGGTTTATGTTTCACGCGGCTAAATATGGCTTTAAAATGGCTAATTCCATGGGATTGGAACATTGGGTTGACACGTATAGAGGAGATTTAGGAATCGCCTTAACGGATACGTATACAAGCAAAGTGTTCTTTGAATCCTTTGACAAAAAATTTGCTAAGCTTTTCGATGGGGTACGCCATGACAGTGGAGATCCGATTGAATTTGCCAATCAAACCATCGCTCATTACAAGATGATGAATATCGATCCGCTATCCAAAACCATTATTTTTTCGGACGGATTAAACCCTGAAAAAGTGGAACGCATTGCAACGTATTGTAAAAATCGCATTGGTATGTCCTTTGGAATTGGCACCGATTTCACGAATGATGCAGGATTACCTGCCTTGAATATTGTCATCAAAATGTCTCAGGCCTTTCCAGAAGGTGGACCTTGGACCGATGTAGTGAAACTTTCAGATGAACCTAAAAAACATACGGGAACACCTGAAATGATTGATTTAGCACAGCGTTTATTGGATATTCCAACGACGTAATACAATTACTTCACGTTGAACGTGAATATTTTGAATTAAAACATATTATATTAGACATAAAAGTCTATTTTTGCAAAAAATTTAATTTTAGAACAAATGGCAACGAACAGAACTTTTACAATGATTAAACCAGATGCAGTAGAGGCTGGTCATATCGGTGGAATCCTTAACATGATTACAGAAGCAGGATTTAAAATTGTTTCTATGAAGTTAACTCAATTAACAGTTAGAGACGCACAAAAATTCTACGAAGTACACGCTGAAAGACCTTTCTATGGTGAATTAGTTGAATTCATGTCAAGAGGTCCAATCGTAGCAGCTATTTTAGAAAAAGATAACGCTGTTGAAGATTTCAGAAAATTAATCGGAGCAACTAACCCTGCTGAGGCAGCGGAAGGAACAATCCGTAAAAAATACGCTAAATCAATTGGAGAAAATGCTGTTCACGGATCTGACAGCGATGAAAATGCAGCAATCGAAGGTGCATTCCATTTCTCTGGTAGAGAGCAATTCTAATTCATTTAGAAGCTAAAAAATTAAGAAACCACGAACATGGTTCGTGGTTTTTTTTTGTTCTTTATTTAGTCATTATAGCCTCGTGATTGATTCTAAACTCATCCATTCTTATAACAGAGCTACTCTTTGATCAAACTCCTATTCCCTATTTTTTACTCCAACCTCAATCTTATCCGTATCGTCATTTGGTCAACAAAGTAGACGGGAATAACAGTCGCCTTATACTAAAAATACGCATAAAGCAACCTGATACAATTTAAAATGTTAAAAATAAAATATTTTAACATTTTAAGTTACTATATACTAGGTCAAATCCGTATATTAGACTGATTTATCATTTTTACAATTAATTACAATGAAACAAAAATATTCTTACTGCATGTGTTTTATTTCAAAGTCCAGATAGGCTTTTACCTCTATGCACTCTAATTGAGTGGGTTTAGCTACTTTTTTTGATGAAGGCGTTGCAGTACATTTTTATTCTACTCTACGTTTAATCAAAATTTTCTATTATGAAAACGGTACACATCAAACTCTTCTTTCCCAAAAACTGGAATCGAACCAAGCAGTTAGAAATCTATTACGAGCAAGCACTTCTTGCTTCGGTCAAGCCAAATGAATCCATCATCATTCAACTTCCCCAAGAAGCAACCTCCATCCGTTGGAAACTCAGTCATTTTAAGAATTCCATTGCTCTTCCCGAAGAAGATAGCATCTATTTAGTGTTATCCATGGACTTAGGAAAAGGGTTTATACAACCTTATTTCAAAACCTGGCAATCCAAATGCATTCAAGGTACGCTTGTTTCACAAGTGGAATTTGAACAAAGTAATCAAGCGGCCTGTTATCCGAATAAGCAAACCTGGCTTCCTATTGCCAAACTAGATCGACCGATTCTTTACATTGGCCTCCTCATTGGCGTAATCAGCTTACTCTATGCCATTTATGCGCAAACGACCTGGAGTGCCTTATTGTTTTTATTGAGCGGTGGAACCATCGTTTCTTTATTGATTTTGATTTTTGAGAAAAACAACGTTGCTTTAGGAGATTACAAAGGGCGTATGTGGGCTTCGATTGGTAGTTTTATTCTTATTATCTTAATGATTCCCAAGAAAGATTACTCCATTCAGATTCTATTATTCATCCTAACGATAGGTTTCGTCCTGCGCTTTTTATATCGTATCCGAAAATTACATGCAACCAAACAACTACACTAAACCACTATAAAAAGCCCCAATAAACACATTCATTTATTGGGGCTTTTGTTTTGTATTACCGTTTCCTTTTGCAAGGGGTTTTCTTTCCATTAAAATAGGCTCAACTCGAATTGATTCACGAAATCATAGAGGATGCGATAGCCTACTACAGAATTTCCATGCTGATCTAAAGCCGGATTAAAGACTCCAATTCCCATTTTATTAGGTACACTAACAGCAATTCCTCCACCTACACCGGATTTACTAGGTAAACCCACTGTTCTCGCATATTCACCGCTAAAATCATACATTCCAGCAATCAACATTTGCGCTTGGATTAATCGAGCTAAATCGCGATTGTAATACGTTTTATCTCCATCAAAACGCGTGCAACCATTGGCATAAAAATATCCAATTTTAGCCAAATCTTCTGCAGTTACCTCAATAGAACATTGCTTGAAATAATTGTCTAATTTATTTTCTTCTCCTTCGATTAAACCATTGTTTTTCAATAAATAAAAAATACCTCTATTACGGTGTCCTGTTTCTTTTTCAGATAGATACACCGCTTCATTCATCACAATCGATTCATTTTTCGTAATATATCGAAGCATGTTTAGTATTTTCTGATAAGCAACCTCGCCATCTCCTTCAATGAAAGCAGTAGTTAATATTGCCCCAGCATTCATCATGGGATTTAAGGGTTTGCCTGCCGTTTCTAGATTAGCATAGTGATTGAACGCTTTTTCAGTTCCATAATATCCAATGCGATCATATAATGCTTTCTCCCCCTTTTCTTGTACTGCAATCATTAACGCAATTACTTTTGAAATACTTTGGATGGTAAACTTTGCCTTTACATCTCCTACATTGAGGATTTCACCATTGGATTTAACAACAGAAAAAGCCACTGCTTGTGGATTTGCTTTTCCCAATTCAGGAATATAATCTGCTACTTTTCCTTCTTTATAATAGGGCTTATCTTGATTTACTATTTGTTGCATCAGCTCTAAAGTAATTTGCTGATCTAATTTTGTTTGACTTTTCTGCGCTACACTTTGATTCACCTGACTGATTCCTACCAACATAACCAATAGTACTATTTTTTGTATTCTTACTATATTCATCTTTCTTAAAAGCATTTATTAGTTTATATTTTTACTTCTAATAACCTTGCCTGATTCTGTTTCAATAAATTGATCTACAAATTGAATTTCTTTGGGTCTTTCGTATTTAGTTAATCCATCAAAAACGTCCTCTGCTAAGGCATAAGGTTGACTTTCGATAACGAGTACAACAATAGTACCAAAATAATCATCTGCTTTACCTCCAACAAAAAAACGCGCCTTTATTTTAGTTGCTAATTTTTCTTCAATTTGTTCTGGAAATAATTTAACTCCTCCACTATTAATCACATGATCAAAACGTCCCAACCACTCAAATTGTTTGGCACTAATCAATCGAACCAAATCATTGGTCACAACGGGATGCGGATTAACTGTTGGTACATCAATCACCAAACAACCGCGTTCATCTGTTTGAATCGCTGCATGTGGTAAAACTTCAAAATAAGGAGTTCCTATTTTTTTTGCTGCAATATGGGTGATGGTTTCCGTCATTCCATAGGTTTCGTATACCTGTGTTCTTTTCTCTTGTAACTTTTGTGCCAAGATAGGGGAAACTTTAGCTCCGCCAATAATAAGCGTCTCAATCTGATCCATTTCTTCTAGACTATTTTCCACTTGCATGGGCACCATTGCAACAAAGTCATACTGTGTATTGGTCTCAGCTAAGGGACGTGCAGTGGGTTTACAGACGTCTAACTCCCATCCAAATAAAAGGGCGCGAATAAACATCAACTTCCCACCAACAAATTGCGTTGACATACACAAAAGTGCTTTACTTCCTTCTTTTACATCAAAAAAGCGAACCGTTGCTTCCGCTGAGGCCCGCATCGCTGCTTTGTCTAATTGGATTTCTTTTGGTGGACCTGTAGTACCGGATGTACGCTGCACCATATAAGTCTTATCATCCAGCCAAGCGCAAATCAATTGTCCCAAATCGCGAAGATACTCCTCTGTCGATTGCAGCAGGATTAAGGCTTCTTGTTTAAGAGAATCCACCGTATGTGTCACTCCGTTTAATTTAAATCGGGGGTGAATATAGTTGTTATTCATACACTAAAACATCATAAAAATTTAAGCAACTCTACCGAATAAACGATTTTTCCAATCTTTCCATTGGTATCTTTTGGCGAAAATCACCAATAAAATAGGGTAGAAAACAAATACTTGCCAAATAAATTCCCAAACGGATACCTGATCCTGTTCAGCAATATTTAAAAATAGGGAATTTGTTTGAAAAATGGTCCAACTTGAAGTAACTAATAGTGCACCTATCAAATTATTAGCTGCGTGAAACCCTAGTGCTAATTCTAATCCATCATCCATCAACGTCATAATCCCCAAGAAAAAACCAGTACCAATATAGTATACCATAATTCCACCACCTAAAGTTTCTACTTCGGGATTCGCTAAGTGCAATAAACCAAAAATAACAGAGGTTACAATTAAAGCAATTCCTCTATTTCTGGTTGCTAATCCTACTCCTTGCATCAGATAACCTCTAAAAAAATACTCTTCAAAACTGGTTTGGATGGGAATAAAAATTAAGGCAATAACAAAGAATCCGAGAAAAGCGGGCAGATTAAAATTAAAAACAAAGTTTGTTGGATCTAAAAAATAACTGATAGAAAAACTCACAAGAATCAATATTGTTTGGCAAACAAAGGCAAATCCAAAGCGCTTCAAATCAATTTTTGTTCGGGATGTAGTTAAACTAACTAGTGATTGTTTATGGGCAAACAACACCCATAAGGCTAATAATAGCAAAAAAACAGAAAATGGAACAATTAATTGAAAAAACGCCATATTTTTTCCTAAAATCTCAATTTGAGAGTTCAATAACTCTTTAGTGGAAATCGAAGAATATTTTGTAACTAACCAGTTTACAAACATAATCATCAAATAAAAGAAGGTAAACGGAACATAATACAGTATTTGTCTCTTACTTACTTGATGTTGTAGTTGATCGATGTATTTCATTTTTCAAAAAAATTGCTATATTTGAGAACAAACCCTAACACTTATGATTACAATTTATCACAATCCTCGTTGCAGTAAATCAAGAGAAAGTATTGCATTTATGGAACAACAAGGTGTAGCGTACAAAATTATAAAATATTTGGATGCAAACCTTAGTTATGACGATATTAAAGCGTTACTCCAAAAGTTAAACTACTCCCCTATTGAGCTAGTACGAACCAAAGATGCATTTTGGCAGGAAAACTTTGCAGCTAAGACACTTTCTGATGATGAAATTATTCAAGCGATGGTTGATTATCCACAGATTATAGAACGACCTATAGTTGTAAATGGATCAAAAGCAATCGTAGCAAGACCAACAGAAAAAATTTACCAGATCCTCTAATTAACGTTATTTTAACAAATAAGATATTAAACCAAAGGATCAAATTATAGTCTAAGTTTAAGAAAAGTAAACTAAACGACTATAAATGAAAAAACAAACGCCTTCATCAGTTCTTCTGCTGTTGTTCGTATTTTTAACGGCACTAACAACAGCAGCTCAGAACCGCGCTCAAAGTACTGTAACGGGTACTGTCATTGAAGCAGCGACTAACACCCCTTTAGAATACGCTAGTATTTATGCTCAAAATGAGAGCAATTCCAATATTGTTTCTGGAGCAATGACTGACGAAAAAGGTCATTTTTCTTTTGATGTTCCCGACGGAAACTACTATATCAAGATTGATTTTCTAGGTTTTAAAACATTAGAATTAAAAAATATTTCGGTACAAGGCGATACCTTCATTGGGGTTCAAAAAGTACAAGATGATACTCAAATGTTAGAAGAAGTGACTGTTATTGCAGAACGCTCAACAGTTGATATTAAACTCGACAAGAAAATATACAATGTCGGACAAGATATGATTGTCAAAGGAGGAACAGCAGCAGATGTATTAGACAATGTACCTTCTGTTGTTGTAGATAGTGAAGGGACAATCAGTTTAAGAGGGAATGAAAATGTAAAAGTTCTGATTGATGGTAAACCGACGGGATTAGCAAACAACATCCAAGAAGCCATGCGTATTTTACCTGCTGAATCTATTGATCGCGTGGAAGTCATTACCAATCCATCTGCTCGTTATGAGGCTGAAGGTGGTGCTGGTATTATCAATATTATCTTGCGCAAAGGAAAAGCATTGGGTATTAACGGAAGTGTAACGGGTACAATTGGAGATCCACGCAACTATGAAGTGAATACAATGTTCAATTTCAGAAGTGAAAAGTTCAATTTTTTCACCTCTTTGGGGTATAGAGATTCCAAATCGGAAGGGTACAATTTAAATGACAACCGCTACCTTAATCCAACGACAGGAGAGCCTACACAACGCATTTATGAGTACAAGGACAACAATAGAGAGAGACAAGGCTACAATGGTACTTTCGGTTTAGAGTGGTACTTAACTCCTTCAATCACTTGGACGAATACGGTAACAGCACGTCGCAATACAAGTTACAATCCCAATAGAGTGAGCTACGATTACTATGATGCAGCTGATTCTTTTTTATACAACCGTTATAGAAATGAAGAGAAAGACGGCACGCGAAACAACGTAGATTACACAACTACTTTTGAGAAAAAATTCAATAAAGAAGGGCATGTATTAACCATTGAAGGAAATATTGCTCAAGATAAGGACAATGAAAGTGCTGGAATTGATGATATCAATGATCATTTAAATCAAACTTCTTTTGAGCGTACATTCAATAAAGAAAAAGAAAAGAGCGGATTAGCGAAATTAGATTATACGTTACCTATTGGAGAACATGGAAATTTTGAAGCTGGTTATTTGGGAACTTTTAAATCAACAAATACGGCTTTTAATCTTCAACGTTTAAATAACAACAGTTGGAATGTAGATTCACGCTTATCTAATACTTTAGAATACAAAGAGAATATTCATGCTCTTTATGCACAATATGGAGATCGTATTACTTCTCACTTGAGTTTTATGGTTGGATTGCGTTGGGAGGATTCTTCTATTGATGTGAATCAAATCGACACCAAAAGTTACAACAACAAAAAGTACAATGATTTCTTTCCTAGTGCATTCTTAAACTATGAGTGGAATGAGAGTACAAGTACTAGTATTAGCTATAGTAGACGTGTAAATAGACCGCGTGGTTTCTTCTTGAATCCTTTTTCAAATTACACAAGTGATATCAACTTCTTCCAAGGAAATCCAGACTTAAATCCGGCGAAAACACATGCAGTCGATTTAGGTTTTATGAAGCGTTGGACTGGTTTTACGTTGAATGCATCAGCTTACTACAACAAAACGGATGATACGTTCCAATTTGTGCGTAGAATTGCTGGAGAGACTGAAAATGGAACTCCTATTTCAATTAGTTCTCCTATTAACCTTGCAACAGAGCACCGTTATGGGGTAGATATTACCTTAAACTACTCTCCTTTCAAATGGTGGAGATTGAATGGTAACTTCAACTTTTATCGAACAGAAACTAGAGGAGATTATACGTTTACTCATTTAGATGGCACACTAGAAACGCAGAATTTTGATCAGGATGCTTACGCTTGGTTTACGCGTATTTCATCTAAAATCACATTGCCTTATAAAATTGATTGGCAGCTAAACGGGATGTACCGCGCACCTTATAACACAGCACAAGGGAAAGTACTAGGTAATTTATCTGGAAACGTAGCGTTGAGCAAAGACATCTTAAAAGATAAGGGAACGATTACCTTCAACATCAGTGATATCTTTAATTCAAGAAAAAGAGAACAGGATTTAGTTTTACCTCAATCTATTTCACACAGTGAAATGCAGTGGAGAGGAAGACAAATTAATCTTTCGTTTACCTACCGATTCAATCAAACCAAAAAAATAGATAGAAAAAACATGACACCAGCAAACCCTGAAGGTGGTGATATGGAAGGCATGGAAATGCTTTAATGATGAGGCGGTGAGAAGATGAGATTGATGAGATTGATGAGGCGGTGAGGCGGTGAAATCGGAACGCAGTGAAGATTCATTGAACACCAAAACCAATATAAAATAGGTGAGATAGATGGTGAGGCGGTGAAATCGAAACGTAGTGAAAATCGAAGCGAAGTGTAGATTCATCGAATACCAAAACCAATATAAAATAGGTGAGATAGATGATGAGGTGGTGAGATGGTGACAATGATGAGATTATTCCTGAAAACCTCACAAATAACAAACCTCACAAAGAGTTTTACATACAAGGAAACAACAACAAAAGACAAAGGCTGAGCATCTGCTCAGCCTTTGTTGATTATTCGAAAAAAAAGCTCTCTAAGGCGTGATATAGCATAAAAAAGGCTTGGGATATCCCAAGCCTTTTTTATACCATATTTCTTCTAAACGCTCTTATTTTCTCAAGATTTTTACATCTTGACCTGCGCTATTTGCTTTCATTTCTGGAGCATACACACTTTGCAAAGAGGTTATTCCGTTTGAGAAGTATCCTGCATTATTTGCGCGAACCTCGTATTCAAACACATAAGTTCCTTTGCGCAAATGAGTGATAAAGAAGTTTGTTGCGGCATCACGTGTTTCTTCGTAATACCCAAATTCTCCTTTTCTCTTATATCCTGAACGAACATTGATGGGTTCAAATCCACTTGCACGCATATCTTTTAACTGTACATAGTCCATATCGCGATCTATGTTAAGTTCTAAGCGAACAGTTACTACATCGCCTACTTTAATTGGCGATTCATTCGTGATTTCACGCAATACTTGTCCTTTATCTGTAGCGGCTTTGATAAACAATTGTTTATTAAACGTAATACCTGAACCTGATTTTGATACTTTATTCAAGTCTTCGAAATACTGCCAGTACATCGCTCCATAAGCAACTCCTGTGGATTTTTTATCTAATTCAACAATTCCCATTTTTTCTTGGATGGCTGATCCTTCCCATACTTTTTTATAGTATCCGGTATTGAACTGCTCCGATTTAGTGAAAGTAACAGGGTATCCGCCTACTTTCACCTCTACTCCTTGATCGGTATTCATCCAATTTTTACCTAAATACAACAAGGCATATACTGCACGTGTTGTTGCTTTGGTTGAGTTCCACGCTACTGTTTGCTTGTTTTTCAACAACCACACTTTCATGTCCTCAATAGCATTGGCATATTTTACTGGATCTACTTCATACGCTGCTTCAATCAACATCACTTGAGTTTCAATTGGTGCATTATACCACAACCATCCTGCTGCATTTTCTTTCCAGTACATGCCCATTTCGTCGCTCTTCACCGCCAATTCCATCACTGCTTTCACCAAGTTATTTGCTGCTTTACTATCACCAAAACGCTGTAAAGTGACAGCTTTCATTGCTGTTACATATAAATTGTCAATTGCTTTTTGATTGGCTAATTCTTTGCGGTAATCCGCCATCATTTTCGCGTATTTCTCTTGTATTTTCAAATCATCCTTAAACAAACTACGCACATACAGATAGTGCATATCCAATGCTGGTAAGGTGGTGCTGTTTTTGTCTTTTTGGTAACTCACATAATGTTGTTCATCTAAATACGCTATTGCTTTTTTCAACATCGCCATTGCTGTTGGATGTAGTGATCCTGCTTGCTTCATTTGACCAAATCCTTCTACAATCGTCTGTGTAATGTACACATTGGACTGATCTCCACTAAACCATGGGAAACCTCCATCGCTATTTTGTTGATTGCTCAAACGCTCTAATTCAGCTTCTAGCTCCGTTTTCATTTTATTCAAATCAAATAAAATAGCTAAACGCTTCATTTGCTCTGTTTCATCAGCTGCTTGACGAACCCAAGGTGTTTCTTCAATTAGCACTTGTTTCAATTCTTCATTCTGCTCCAATTTTGATTGGATGGCTCCTTGTTTAGACCAATATTCAAACACCGATTGAATGCGCAGGTTGCTGTTTAGTAGTTGACTGGCAATTGTATTAGCGAACACTTTACTAAATGTTTGTTCTGTTCCGTTATACGGATATTCTTTCAAATAAGGTAACGCTAAAAGAGCCGTCCACATTGGGTTGGCTGTTACCTCTAGTGTTAACTTGTAATTATCGCGCAGTGCTGATCCTGGATGCTCTAGTGATTCAAAGGTGAAGATTTTATTTTGTCCTTCTTTGATATACAACGGCATCGTTTCAGTCACTAACGTGCGGTTTGACAATACTGGAATTGCCGATTCTTCCCCATCGCTAAATGATCCTGCTTTGGCCAATACTCTGTAACCTAAAGCCACGATGTTTTTCGGTACATTGATGGTCCAAGCTACTTCTGTATTAGCTGCAGCATCAACAGTAAAGTTTTGTTTTGCAGCACTATTGTTATCTAAAATAGTCGTAATTGGCGTTGAAGTTAAGGCATCAAAGAATTGAATTTCCACTTCTCCACTTAACGCTTTATCATTTAGGTTGGCAATTTTCATGGATACAATAATTTGATCCTCTTCACGCACAAAACGCGGCATATTCGGTTGAACCATCAATTCTTTTTGGGTGCGAACCACTTGCTCTACATAGTTACTTTCTAAGTTCTTTGTATGTGCAAATGCCATAAACTTCCATTGTGTCAACGCTTCTGGTGAAGTAAATGAGAAACTTACGTTTCCTTTTTCATCCGTATTTAACATAGGATAGAAGAATGCTGTTTCTTTTAAATTCGTTCGAATCTGAACTTCTCCTTGTCCTTTTTTATCACTTCCGCCTTTTGCATCCTGTTTACTTGTGGAAATGACTTCCTCACTCAAGGCATCCGCACTTTCCTCCACTACATTGTTTACCGAAAGTCCCATGACTTTACCTTCTACAGCTGCATTCACGCTTCTTTTTGCCATACTAGGAGCCGCTCCGAACGTTGCTCTTACATTTCCATACATCGAAGTACTAAATCCAAATAGATTCAATTCAATCGGTGAATTATATGAAACTAAATTTGGATATGTACTACTGTACAGAATATTTTGAGCATAACTCTTTCTACTCAAATTATACGTACTAAAATCTGAATCTTGACCATAGCTAAAGTTATAATCAAAACTCGTTTGGAATGAGGTATTGCTTCTAAATTGATCTAAAGAGGCGTCATACATAGCGGCTACTACCTCAGCAGCGAATTTATCTTTCGACATTCCCGATACTTTTAAACGCCAAGTTTCTTCTTGTCCTGGAGTTAATTTATCACGGAATGTAACTAGTTCTAATTTCAAATCTTCTTGTGAAGCATCTAGTAGTAACTGTGCTGATTTTTGTGTCGCATAGTTGTGTTTAATGGCTGTAAAACTAACTCTTACATCGCCCATTTCCCCACTCATTGGGTATTCAAAATAACTTGCTTTTCGGTTTACTTCAAGCGTTTTCTTTTGTTTCAAGTATCCATTTACAAATACAGAGGCAATTACGGTTGTTTGGTTTTCACCACTTTGTAATCGAATCTTTGCTAAATCTCCAACTTTATATTTTTCTTTATCTGCTTTTACAGAAAGCAATTGGTAAATGATGCCTGGTTCTTCTTTGGTATTGTCATAATAGAAATACTGTTCAACCTCTGTTTTTTCATCTTTTTCCCAAACAAATCCTTTCAACAAGTAAAATCCAGAATTTAGAATTTTAGCATTTGGAAAAGTAATTGTATTTTCTTTCGCTGTATCAAATGCTTTTGAAAACACTACTTTTCCTTGTTTCCATTTGGTGTGGTCATTTTCATTTCCGTATGCAACATAAGGGAATTTCGCAGTAAATTCTTCGTATGAATACAACTCATAATCCTCTCTTTTATAGTTATCATAAGGGAGTAGCATTCTACGGGCATAAGGTGCTTCTAATTCAACAATACTCACTTCTCCTTTAGCGGCAAAAGTTTCTCCGTTCAGGTTCGTTGTCGTTACTTTGATGCCTTCCAATTCCTTCGTTGACACCATTTCATTGGTGATAATTGGCAATTGTAAACTGATGTTTTTATCACCTACATAAATCGTTTGTGTACTGCTGTGGGTCTCTCCTTTGATATCCATCACATCTACATAAACGGTATAAGAATCTACACGTGGCGCATCTGCTTTGTATTCTTTGCGCTCTGGAATAGCTGTAAAATCAATAGCAAATTTTCCCTCTGCATCTGTTTCTACTTCTCCTTGAGCAATTGTTACTGCTTGATCTGGACGTGGCCATCCATAATACCCACGTACATCATAACGATATCCAGAATTGCGAACAACGCGATAGCTTACCTTACTTTGTGCAACAGTGGCACCAGAGTAATCTATTGCTTTTCCTTTCGCTACAACTTTTTCATTGAAATAATACACGCCTTTTACTGCATCCATTGTCACCTCAAATTTTGGGCGTTTGTATTCTTCTACCGAAATCGATGCGTATTCCTCAATATTGCTGTCTTTTAAAAGTACTTCAAAATTAAAATTCCCCAACAACCCTGCTGTAGGCAAAATAAATTCGCCTTGAACTGATCCAAAAGCATTAGTTTTCAACGTTAAATTCCCAACCTCTTGTTGAGTTTCTTGGTTCATTAATTTAACTGTTACCAATTGATTTGCTCCTACTTGTCTTGTTTTTCCTTTTTGACGGAATACAATCGACTTGAAGTACACCACTTGACCTGGACGATAAATAGCGCGATCTGTTAACACCTTCGCATTCCAATTTACCGCTTCTACTCCTTCTTCTGTACCTTTATTTTTAGGATAAGTATAAGTTGAATAGTAAATTGATTCTCCTTTTACGCCATAAAATAAATTGGTATTTTCTTTGACGAAATCAGTCGAGAACTCTCCATTTGCATCTGTACTCACGATGGTTTCCCAATAGGCTTTACTCAGCTCTTTCTGTGGTCCATTGGCCAAAAACACAGATTGATTTGCTTTTGGTTGTCCCGTTTTACGGTCGTATAATCGAAACTTATTACCACTTGTTAAAAAGGCATTGGATGTAACATTAATCAAAGCCATGCTCACTACATCTTGTTCTTCTGTTAGGTAATCGAAATCTCGATTAGACAACAACACAATATAACGCCCTGGGGCAAGAGGTTTTAACTCTACATTGGTTGTATGAGATCGGTAATCTGTAAACGGTTTAAGGGCAATCGTATAATCGGTCACCTTTTCATAATCAGATGCAATCTTTTTATATCCTGCTAATGTACTCGGTTGATTCACCTCGAATATTTTAGCATCCCCTTCATATTTTAAAATTTTAAAATGTAAGGTATTTAAATTTTTATGGGTCACTGCCACAATAGAACTTAAGTCAGGTAATTCGTACGAATTATAACTCACTTCTAATCCAGGAGCTTCTACTACTTTCTTTAATTCTAGTAGGCGTTGTGCCGTTTCTGTTTCAGGAAACTTCTCTGCCGTTTGATTGATAAAAGCTAATAACGTTGCGCCTGCTGTTTTTTCTAATTCTTTATCTTGAGTATCGCGATACGTATAGTACATAAATTGTGCTACCGCCTCGTGTACCAAAACAGATTTAGGGTTTTGTTTAAGGAGTTCTTGATAAATTTTATTCAATTCTGCTTCTCCTTGTTGTTCTTCAAAACTATTCAACGTATAGATGCGAACATACGCTGCCAATTCAGTCTGCCCTTTTTTCGTCAGGTCTTGGATAACCTGATTCATTAAATCTTTGGCCTGTGTTCTTTTTAATTCTCTTTGTTCAGCCGAAGCACGATATGAAAATCCATTATTCAAGAAAAGAGCATAATCCATGCGCAACGCATCATAGACCGAAAACTTTGAAAAGTCTAAATTATATTGTTCAGTTGTTTGGAATACTTCATTCCATCCTCCAACTGTAGCCGATGCTTGTTTCTTAGCTGTTTCTAAAGCTGCTTCCCAATATTGTGTACTTTCTCTTTCAAAATCTTCTTTTGTCCAGTAGCGAACATCTGTTCCTTTCTGTTGTTCTACAGCTGTTCTATTGCTAATTTTATACGCATTCTCTTCATAGTATAATTGGTATAAATGAGCCATATAAGCTTGAACAATCGCTTTATACTCTCCTGTCGCTGTGTTTAGTTCTTTTTCAAAAGCTTGGAGTACTTGATTGATATCGTAGTCTTTATCTTCTTGGACTGTAATATTGATTTTTGCTTCATAAAACATTCCTTTTAAAAGGCTAGCATACGCCTTGGATTGACGAGAAAGTGAAATCACCTCTTGTACTTCGGGCAACAGACTTCTTACTTCTTGTTGTTGCTCTTTATGTTCGATACTCTTCCATAACTCCTGTATCTTTTTATTGGGTTGCTGAGCAAAACCTAAGATGGGAGCAAGTATCATTAAATACATATTTAATTTTTTCATAAGAAATAATAAATTGGGTGCATAAATATATGACTATTCGCAATGATATCTGTTATTTCCTTACCAAAAAACACGACGTTATCAAAAAACGAATAGAACCCTTAACATCATTTTATAGAATCGCACAAAAAAAGGCTTTTACACTAGGTAAAAGCCTTTTTCTATTAGTACTGATCTGAATTACGTTGTGGTTCTTTAGACACTGGCCATTGCTGTTGTTCTCCTTTGTCATTTGTTGGTAGAACAATTTTTTCTCTAGATACCAATTCAGGTTCTTCGCTTGCTTTATAGGCCATGATTGCTAAAAGAATTGCATTACTTTGTACATCGTCAAACACAATTTTATCTGCTGTATCGCGGTTGGTATGCCAGGTATAATTTCCATATCCCCAGCTGAGTGAACTCATCATAAATCCTGGAATATCTTGACTCACAAAAGACACATGATCCGAGCCTCCTCCTGATGGAGAACCTGGATAATGTGTTTTTAAGTCTTTTTTGTACGCATCAGGAACTGCAGACAGCCATCTCCCTAAAAAGTCATACGCATGTAAAAATCCTTGACCTGTTATATTGGCAATACGTCCTGTTCCGTTGTCTTGATTAAAAACAACTTGTATTTTTTCTAGCAATTCTGGGTGGTCAGCAACAAAAGCACGAGATCCGTTTAATCCTTGTTCTTCACTTCCCCAATTTCCGATTAAGATGGTTCGTTTTGGATTCGGCAACACCTGTTTTAAGATGCGGGTTGCTTCCATCATGGTGATAATTCCTGTTCCGTTATCTGTTGCTCCTGTTCCACCATCCCAGCTATCTAAGTGAGCAGATAAAATCACGTATTCATCTGCTTTTTCTGTTCCTTTTAATTCTGCAATGGTGTTATAGGTTTGTGTAGTTCCTAGATTCTTCGATTGTACATTTACGTTAATTCGCGGTGCTTTTCCTCCTTCTGCCAAACGATATAATAGACCATAATCTTCTAAAGCAATATCAATGGTTGGTACTTGTGTTGTTTGTGCGCCAAAAATTCTATTTGCTCCCATTATACCTGTCCAAAAAGACATCACTACACCTGCTGCCCCTGCTTTTTCCAAAACTTTAGGCAATTCTTTTGTAGTATATCCTGTATTGGCTATGCGTTGGTTCCACGCTTGCTCAATTGCTTCTCTTTCTTTTTTCATCTTCTCGTACGACTCAGGTGTGGCATACTCTTTCCATTGGTAATCTGGGCGCCCACTTGGAGGAAGTTGAGAAATCATAACATATTTGCCTTTTACTGTTGGTAGCCAAGCTTCAAAATCTGCTTTCGATTGAGCATCAACGAGTATAACTACCTCTCCTTCTACTCCATTTTTCTTTGTTGCTGGACTCCAAGCTAATTGGGTTCCTTCTAAAGACTTCAGGCGAGGACTAGTCATGGTGATTTGAGAGGTTCCTCTTTCCCATGCTTTCCATGTTCCATATGCTTCATTACGCGCTTCCAAGCCCATCTTTTGATAGGTGTCTTTGACCCAATTGTGTGCTTGCATCATCTGTGGGGTTCCTACCAAACGAGGCCCTATTCCATCTAATAATTCAAACGCATAGGTCTTGAGTTGTGAATTTGAGGTTCCTTCTTTGATGATCGCATCTACAATCGGATCTTGACTTTGAGCCATCGTGAAACTACTCGAAATAAGGGCAATTCCTATAAAACTATACTTTAGCGCTTGATTGAGCGAGGTGGTAAACTTCATGGTTATTTGGTTTTCATTTGTTTCTGGCAAAATACTCGAATATCTGCTGTCACACAACTATTTTTTCATCTCCTTTATCAACAAAAAATAGGCGAGAAAAATCTCGCCTATCTGAACTAAATTAACACATTTACTTCATGAAATTACTTTCACTTCACTTTTTTACTTCTTCACTTAAACTTATTGTTGCGTGCGAGCTTCTACTCTAAATGTCTTTACTGTAGAAAATACACGTTGA
Organism: Myroides odoratus; assembly: GCF_001549985.1. Classification (GTDB taxonomy): domain Bacteria; phylum Bacteroidota; class Bacteroidia; order Flavobacteriales; family Flavobacteriaceae; genus Flavobacterium; species Flavobacterium odoratum_A. The sequence goes on from NZ_LROZ01000005.1 coordinate 120,925, forward strand.
AACATATCTTTGGTTCGAATCTCCACTTGATGGGTTCCCACACTTAAATTAGATGGGATTCTCGCACTCCATAAATGCGGGCTATCCACTGGATTGGAAGGTCTTTTTCCGTCTACTAATGTTGGAGATAGATCGTATTTTTGCACTTTTGCGTACAACGATGGATCCATCGTCACTTCTCTATTCATTTTTTTCCATTCTTGTCCATCAATGCGATAGTCTACCTCATCAAATTCAGTTCCCATAAATACATTGGCATACACAAAAGAATTTCCTCCTTTTTTATCTGCAACTACCTGAGGTAAAAACACTTCCATACGATAATCTTCCGGTTTCCCCGCCACTTTATAATCTAACTCGTATTTATTGTCTTTTACGGTTAAAATAGCATATCCTTTTGGTGTACCATCACGCATGGTTGAAACAGGTAGATTTTCTTCATTATATTCTCCTGAATACCAATCCCCTGAAGTAGTCCCTACATTGTATTCATGGAGCAATTTAGCCTTATCCCAGCCTTGTTTTTTTCCATAAAACTGATGACTTTGAGTATGCATATGAGCAGATAACAACAAGACATTGTCAAACTCCGCCAAGGCGTCTAAAAGCTCTTGTCTAGCTTGAGCATCAAAGTGTTTTTCTTCTCCTACATACAATGGAATATGGAAAGAAACTACGATTAAGCGATCTTTATCTACCAATTTCAGATTGTTTCGAACAAAATCCAACTGGTCTTTTCGAAACCCACCCCAATATCCTTTTTTGGTAATTGGATGTGGATAAAGCACGTCATCTAATACAATGAAATGTGCTTTTCCATAGTTAAAGGCATAATTTGCAGGACCAAAATTGCGTTCAAAGGTTTCATCAGAATAACGATCTTCTTCCGCATCATAATTCATATCGTGATTCCCTAACACATTGTACCACGGCAAGCCCATGGCTTTCATTACTTCTTTGTATGGTTGATGTAAGCTTAAGTCATCTCCTACAATATCTCCTAAACTAATTCCAAAAGAAATCCCTGTTGTTTGCTGTTTTGCTTCATCTACAATGGCTCTTTTATAGTATTCCATTTCTTCCATCGTATAGGGTTGTGGATCACCAAAAACAAAAGCCTTAAATTCGTCGTTTTCTACTTGTGGGAGTAAGCCAAAATTAACTTCTTTAGGTAATTTCCCTGTAGGGTCAATCCCTTTATACTTCAAATGCTTGGGTGACCCATTGGGTTTATGCATATAATAGTATCGAGGTAAATTGTATTCATCTAATACAAAACCATAACCCGCTGGTTTAATTACGAATATGGGGTTATCCTCTGATACGGGCAATTCATATTTCCCTTGTGCATCAGTCAACACGACTTCAACTCCATTACTTACCGCCACATTGGCTATTGGCTTTTCTTTCTTCTCTTTTTTTCCATTGGCATTGCTATCCTCAAAAACATAGCCCATTACTTTATTTTGAGCACTTAATGCCAAGGTAGACAAGCATACAATACTTACTATAAAATTTCTCATATTTTTTATAACTTAATTAATCGATCTGATATTTTGGCTGCTGAAACATAGTTCCATGATACGATTGGTTCACCTAAATCTACAGGAGAATCTCCATACCAAGGTGATTCTTTTCCCGTCAACTTCAATTCGTTCGATGCGATTTGCACCTGTGCCCATAGTGGTTCTTTGTAATATCCCATATTGCGCAAATAGGGATACTTTTTATAAGCTTCGGGAGGAAATGACGTATTGTTATAAGGTTCTCCCAACCAACGATAGACCGCACTATTGATTTGCACATAGTGAATTCCATTGATAACATTGGTATAATCCATGTGATGATGTCCAGAAAAAACAACTTTCACCTTCGTATATCCAGCTTTTTTATTACAGTTGTCGAACAAAATACGTACAGCTTCTCTGTTGTGTACCCCATTGTGATCTAGTCCTTGATGAATAAACACAATTGTTGGTAGAGGAGAACTATTGATATCATGCTCCATCCATTCCAATTGCGCTTGATGGAAATAGGATGGATAACGTGCTGCATCATTTCCTGGTATTTTTCCATTGCCATCCAATACCACAAAGTGATATCCCTTGCAATCAAAACTGTAGTAATGCTGCTTTAGTTCAAAGAAATCCATGATTTGTTCCAATGATTTATTTTCGTCAAACTCATGGTTGCCAATCACGTGAAAAGCATCTCCCTGAAAGGAATTCCAGATATCTAAAATGATTTGATTTTCTTTTTTAGGCACGCAAAAGTCCCCCAATTGAATAATAAAATCGACTTGTTTCTGGTTCATTTCATCTACAAAAGCTTGTAATCGTTGAGGAGCATCAAAGGTCAAATCTTGATGTAAATCGGTAATAATTCCAAAACTCAACGTTTCATTTTTCTTTAGCAAACTGCTTGCATCGGCCTGAACATCAAAAGGAATTGCCGTAGCTAATGTACCTAAAGCAACCGTCCGTAAAAACTCACTTCTTTTCATCTTACTACTTGATCCACCAAATTTTTGAATTTATTTTATCTCCTCCTATGCGCTGACTCGCTTCTGTATAATTTGTTGGATTATATACTTTTTGATCCGAATGATACAACAGTCGATATGGCATTTTTCCTTCATTTAACATAGAGGAAGTTGTTGGCAATACTGGTAAACCTGTACGTCTATATTCCGCCCATTGTTGGTAATCTGTGAAGTACAACGACACGTATTTTTGCAACATAATTTGCGCTAAACTGCCCTTGTATTTTGCTTTTTCTTGCTCAAAATAGGATGCAGACACTTCTTTTCCTGTTACAAAGAAAATAGCACTCTTTACTCCATTCATATAATATTGGCCTGCATTGCTGCTATTATAGTATCCGCGTTGTGCCAATTCTGCTTTGATAAATTCGACTTCTGAGTGCATTAAGATGGGAATACTCATTGGCGCTACCACTTGCTTGTTATTCATATAAGAAGGAGAGAATTTAAATTGAGAATTATCTCCCACATAAGCACTTGGAATTCCGACGTATCCTATTGATTTCCCTTCTAAATCTTTAGCTTCTGTTGCATACACAGGTAGACGAGGGTCTTTCAATTCGTTTAAATGATCGACAAAAAAAGCGGCTGTAGCTTGATTCGTAGAAAAATCTAGCGCTCTAGACCAAGGAGATAAATTGGGGGTGATTCCCGTTACTTTTAACGCTGCACTTTGCGTAAAATCAGTAATAATGGGGTATTTATCTTCTTGATTCAACATCGTCGCCATAGCTCCAAAAGCTTCTGGATATACATTGGAGATTCTCAATAGCAAACGCAAGTGAAGAGAATTGGTGAATCGCTGCCAATTTTTGGTATTGTTATCAAATAAGATTTCTTTTCCATACAACATGGGATTTTCATGATTATACAAGGCATTAGCCTCTTCTAAATCTTGTAATAACGTCATGTAAATCTCTTGTTGTGTATCATACTTTGGTTTTAATCCCCCTTCATCTCCTTTTGATGCTTCAGAAAAAGGGATATCTCCAAACGAATCGGTCAAGTTGGAATAAATCCAAGCACGTAAAGTCAATCCAATGGCTTTGTAATTTGAATCATTGGGATTGCTTTCTGAAACTGCTAACATTTCTCGGATATTTTTTGCCCATTTATAACTGGCATTCCATTGTGAGTTTCCGGTATTATCTAGAATTTCATAGCGATGTCTACCTCCATAAAAACTTGGATAAGGCAATTTTACTTGCATTAATTCGGCTGTAATATCGTAGTAGTTTCGCACGTTGTTATTTGCCATATTATAGATAATCTCATTCAAGAGTGTACCTGGGCTAATTTGATCAATAAGATTGGGGTTGGTATTCACTTCTTCAAAGTTTTCTGTACAAGAAAGGAAGAAGAAAACCGAAGCGGCTATATAAATGATTCTTTTCATGAGAGTTAAAGCGTATTAAAATTCTACTTTTAAATTAAAACCATAGGAAGCAGTAGAAGGCATTTGACCTGTTTCCATACCAGGTACAATGACACTTCCATTCATTGTTGCTGCCTCTGGATCATAAATTGGGAAGTCTGTAAACGTTTTTAAATCACGACCGTACACCGTTAGTGTTAAACTTTCTAACCCGATGCGTTTCAATTGTTTTTTGGTAAATGAGTAGGATAAAGAGAGTTCTCTAATTTTTAAGAAAGAAGCGTCAAACGTGTTCGATTCCACATTTTGGTATTCATAGTATTTTCTATAGTAATTGTCTACGCGAATGGGTGTTGTATTGGGGGTATAACTTCCATCTGCATTCAGTACTACCCCTTCTCCTATCAATTCTCCTTCTTCACGTCCTTTCAATGTATGTTTCAGCTGCCCCGCTTCTGTTGCTTTATGGTGAGTATGGGAGTATATTTTTCCTCCATAGGATCCATCAACCGTCAATCCAAAACTCCAATTCTTGTACTTGAAGGTATTGACCAATCCCGCTTTCCATTTAGGAGCAACGTCGCCAATATACTCTGGATCCGCTCCTAAAACAGGAACTCCATTGCTATAAACTACTTGCCCTTCTGGACTTCGAACAAATTTTCTTCCATATAATGCCGTTGTAGTTCCTCCTACTTTAGCAATCAATCGTCCATTTACGACAGTAGCTAACACTTGTTCTTCTAAATTGTCTTTTAATTCAAGTACTTCATTTTTGTTTTTAGACCAGTTAGCTGAAACATTCCATGTAAAATCTCCTTGTTTGATTGGCGTTCCGTGTAACACTAACTCCACCCCTTTGTTTCTCACTTTCCCCGCATTGATGACCTGAGAACTGAATCCTTCAGCAATATCCATCGGCAGTACTAAGATTTGATTTTTCGTATCAGAATTATAGAAGGTAACATCAAATCCCAATCGATTCTGTAGCATTTTCATTTCCACACCTGTTTCCCAACTTGAGGTAATTTCTGGTTTTAGATTGGCATTGTACAACGTACTTGGCATAATAGCTGAGCTAGGAAAATTACTTTGTGCATAATACTTCGATACTTGATAGGGATCTGTATCACTTCCTACCTTAGCAAAAGACACTCTATATTTCAAATAATCAATCACTGTTGGCATCACAAACATATCCGATAGAATGGCACTGGCACTTACAGAAGGATAGAAATAAGAATTATTCCCACTAGGTAATGTACTAGACCAATCATTTCTTGCCGTTACATCTAAGAATAAAAAATTATTGTATCCAAAAGTCATCATTCCATAGGTACTATTTACTTTTTTCAACGCATCTGATGTATTGACAATCGGATTATTCACTCCATTCGATAGTTTAAATACACCTGGTACCACTAAAGCATCTACAGAAGTACTTAAGTTTCTATGGGTGTAAGACATATGGTTTGCTCCCACCATCACTTGATAATCCAATACTTCTGAGATTTTATCTTTATACGTCAGTAAGAAATCTGCATTTATTTCTCTACTTGATATATCTTGACGGGCATAAAATCCTTCTGCATGGCGTTTACTTGAAAACCCGCGTTTCGTTTCTCTGAACTGTGTCAAGTTATTAATGGCTAAACGCCCCATGAAGTCTAACTTATCCGTCAATTTAATATCTGCTTTTACGTTTCCGATAAATTGATTGCTATCTAACGTATTTTGATCCACATTGGTAATAAAGTAGGGATTACTAGACCAAGGAGAGAAGGGGTTTAATTGTTCTCTATCTTCTTTTCCATTTTTCCACATCGGTTTATACCAATTGATATCCACATTAGGTAAAAGAAACATCATGAAATAGGCCAAGGATCCATTATTATACCCCAGCACAGGAAGGTTATCACTCTTGCGGTTGTTGTAATTCATCACTGCAGATAGTTTAATACGATCCGATATCTGATAATTTCCATTAAAAGAAGCCCCGTATTTTTTGTATCCTGTATTGGGTACAATCCACTTATTATCGGTGTGTGAAATATTCAATCGCATCGAACCTTTGTCATTTCCTCCCTGAAAAGCAATAGCATTATTTACGGTTATCCCTGTATCAAAAAAATCTTTTCTATTATTTTTATAGGGTCTCCATAGCGTTCGTTCTGGCGTTTGCCCTTGGGTAGTGGGATCATATTGATAGAAATACTGATCATTAAACTTAGGTCCCCATGCTTCTGGATGGTTTCCTGTATCCGGTCCATCTGCAGAGTTTTCAAAAGAATAGTATGGATTTCCATTCTTGTCAAAGTATCCTCCCGATCCTTGCCCGTACTCATATTGATAATCCGGCCATCTGTTAATTACATCAAAAGCTACAGAACTATTATAGGTAATACCAAAACGATCATTTTTCTTTCCTGATTTTGTCGTAATAATCAAGGCTCCATTCGCAGCCCTAGATCCGTAGAGTGCCGCAGCGGTAGGCCCTTTTAAAACGGTTACACTTTCAATATCATCTTGATTCAAATCTGAAATTGCATTTCCATTATCAACTGGAGAGTCATTACCAAATGCTGCCGTATTGTATCCATTCGAATTAATTTCCTGATCCATTGGTACACCATCGATTACTATCAACGCATAGTTTTTACTTGCATCTAATGAAGTATTTCCACGCAATTGGATGCGCTGTGAGTTAATTGGCCCTGTTCCTCCAGAGGCAATATTCAATCCAGCTACTTTTCCTTTTAATCCACTCGACCAGTTATTTGCTACAGCAGTGGCTAGTTTTTCTGCATTTACTGTTTCTTGCGCATACCCCAATCGCTTTTCTTCCCGTTTAATTCCCAGGGCAGTTACAACAACCTCATCCAAACTGGTATGATCCTCTTGGAGGATGATATCCAAATTTTGTGCTGCTCGAACGATTTGTGTCTTAAAACCAATAAATGAGATTTCTAAATCATCCACTCCAACATTTGCTGTCAGACTAAATACTCCATTGCTATCTGTTGCCACTCCTTTATTTGTTCCTTTAATTGTAACGGTAGCTCCTGGAATAGTATAGCCTTCTTTATCTTTTACCACCCCTTTTATTTGCTGGTGGTTTTGTTGTTCTTTCACTGAAATAGTAGTTCCTGAAATTTGATACGTCAAGCCGTATTCAGTAGAAACTTCATCTAATACGTCTGTAATCTTTCTGTCTTTTACGGCAATGGCAATCTTCTTATTGGTTTTCAATACTTCATCAGAAGCTACCACGGTGTAATTGGTTTGCTTCTTCACATCTTCAAATACTTCTTCAATCGATAATCCATCAGCATAACCCGGAAGAAACTTTGCTTCTTTTTGTGCGTGTACACCAAGGCTGAACGTACTGCTCAACGTAACGACATACATCCATTTAGGATAGGATTTTCTCCTACTTTTTACTAATTTTCGGTACATTTTATTATCTTTGGTTTTTAGTTAATCAATATTATTTTGGATAATTAATTGATACCCTGTTTATAGCTGCAACTATAAGCAGGTTTTTTTATTCTTATTTTTGACTTATTGCTATTGTTCCATCTGATTTTTTCACGTAGTCAATACCATATAAAAAGTTCAAGCTATTGAGTATTTCCTCTATAGAATTATATTTAAAATCCCCCGATATTGTCAATGTTGGTACTGCTTCTCCCTGCCAACTAATTTTTGTGTTTAGCCTTCTGTTGAGTACGTGAATAACTTCTTGGATGGTTGCCTTTCTGAATTTCAAATGCCCTTTATGCCATTGATCTAAATCTTGCTTCTCTAGGGTATAGGCTACAAATTGTTGTTGTTTCGTTTGAAAATCTACTTTTTCATTGGCTTGTAAGATGACGTTTTTCGTTCCCTGCACATCACTGACCTGTACCTTTCCTTCATGTACACTCACACTGATGGTTTCTCCTTTTACATCATTTACATTGAACTTTGTTCCCAACACTTGTACCTGTAGATTCTCACTTTCCACCCTAAAAGGTTGTTGAGGGTGGGTTCGTTTCACTTCAAAGAAAGCTTCCCCTTGTAAATGAACGATTCGTTGTTTTGCATCAAAATGAGTAGGATATTGTATTGAACTTCCTCCACTAAGGTAAACCACTGTGGAATCGCTTAATTGAAAAACTAATTGTTCTCCTTGCTGTGCTTGTTGTTTCACCCATTTAGGGTCTGCCTTTACAAAAAGAAAAAAGTTCAACAAGCCTACACTAGCCAAGCAAGCAGCTAGTGCAGCATAACGGACTACATGCGTCTTAAAAATAGAAGGTTTGGTTTTAGATGAAATAGATTGATGTAAACGTTTGTATAACGCCTTATTGCGTTTTACTTCCGCTTCTGTGATTCCACCAACCTGTAGAGCATTAAAAAATTGATCTACAACAGCTTCCTCCGTAGGTGTAGCTGTGCCTTTGTGGTATTGCGCTAATAGGGCTTTGAATTTCTTATACATTATAGTCTTGTGATCTAATACTATAATGAAGTACCCAAAAAAGGAACATTCCCCTATGCTAAAATTCAGGCTTAATCATTCCTTAAAATAGAAAACATTTAGATAACACTAAGCCATACTAACAATAAAATCGCTCCAGACTGATCAACCCTATAAGGCGTAGATTCTTTTAGGAGTCGTAAAGCTTTATTGATTTGATTTTCAACGGTACTCTCTGTAATTCCCAAGCATTGGGCAATATCTTTATAGGTGCGTTGTTCATAGAAACGCATTTTAAAGATCAACAAGCATCGATCGGGTAGAATAGCCAAAGCTGTTTTTTCGATTTCATCTAAAAGCATGGCTTTGACTTCATCGTATTGTACTTCTTCTAAATCGGGAATTATAGTAGCTAGTTTTTCTACCTGAACAGCGTCAAAACGGCGGTTGTATAAGGCCTTTGCACATTGGTTTCTCGTTGCTTGAAACAAATACGCTCGCGGTAATTCAACTGCAACTTGTCTCTTCCAGAAGTCAATAAATACTTCTTGTACAATATCCTCTGCTTTGGCTTTGTCCCGCATTACATTATAGGCAAAACTATATAATTCAGCCCAGTGTTTTTGAAAGATCTGATCAAAATCATGGTTATGACTTACCATTTGTGTTTGAATTAAAAAAATTATTCAAACAAATGTAGGTGTAATGCGTGCATTGGATTTTAATTCACTGTTAAGTTTTAGTCGTTTCTACCGACCGTTTTACTCATAGTAAACATAATCAAAAACGGTGGTACTATACCCTTGATTGTATTCATCACGTACCTCTTTTTCCAAAATATTCCCTTGAGAATCAAAGATTTTATTTTTAAAGGTTAGTACCTGAGTATCTCCATAAGGCTGAAGGGTTTGTTGCTTAAATTGAATTTCATATCCTTTTGCATCATATTGATGGAAAGATTTCGTTTCAAATTCAATAGTCCCATCTTCTTTATTTTTGATGATAAGATGTATTTCTTTCACTTGCGCTTGGGGAGTAAACAACAATTGCATTGTTCCTTTATTCTTCGGTTTATTAAAATAGGTGTATGTAAACTCACAAGTCGTAGGCTTGGGCCATTGTTGCATAATTTCAGTAGCCTTTGTTCCATCCGCATTTAAACTTATGCTATGGCGTTTGTTATTTTGATACTCAAAAAACTGAAGCTCTCCAATTTTGGTATACACCATAGGAGTCTCCTCATCTCCTTCCTGTACGCCAACATAAATCTCTTTCAAAGTAAAAAAACCGCGTTCATCAAAATGTACAATTTGTTTTTTTGCCTCTTTTCCTTCACTAGAATAATCTATACTTATGAGGGTTTTTACTTTTCCCTTGAGGTTTTCCGTCTGCCAATCCGTCAAAACTTGCGCCTGACTTTGGTTCAATCCCAACAATACAAAAAAGAGGAGTAGGTAGTATTTCATCATCGTTTATAGGTGTATAAAACTCAAGTTAATCGTTGTTTTTTTAACTAACGCAGTAAAAATACGTTTTTTACTAAAAAAGTAAACAGAAAAAGAGGCCTTCTATTAGCTGATTCGAACTTAATTGCAAAACAAATTAAAGCGTTGTTTTTGATTTGACGGAATGACTGTGGATATTTTTAAGCAAAGTCATCTGAAATTACGATGTTGGCAATAATGTCATACAGCTATCTCTCCCCAATCAGAAGCTGTATCTTTGCGCAGAATTTTTATATTTTTTATTTACAATGAAAAACCTGAAAGGAATTTTGTTCGCCTTGATTTCCTCTGGTACTTTTGGATTGGTTCCGTTGTTTTCGCTACCTCTACTTGTACCGAGTTTGCGACCTGAAGGAGTGGCGGCTATCGGCATACCGACCCTTCTATTTTATCGATTTTTGTTTTCATCAGCTACAATGGGAGCTGTTTGTGTGTACAAGAAAACAAGTTTAAAAATTTCGATTCAGGATTTAGCAGTCGTCTTTTTCTTGGCTCTATTGTATGCCGCTACCGCCAAGTTTCTAGTTGACTCTTACGAATATATTGCCAGTGGACTAGCGACAACCGTCCATTTTTTATATCCGCTTTTTGTCAGCATTGTAATGATTGTATTCTTTAAAGAAAAAAAATCAATGGTGCTGCTTATTGCTTCACTTCTCTCTCTATTAGGAGTAGGTATGATGTGTTGGCATGGCGAAGCTTCTCCTGCATTATTCAGAGGATTGATTTTATCTGCTTTGACCATCTTTACTTATGGGCTTTATATCGTGGGATTGAATAAGTCAAGAATTTCCAATATGAACTTTGATTCGTTGACTTTTTATGTCTTGCTCATGGGGTGTTTAATCTTTTTATTTTACGCCTTATTGACTACGGGTATTGATACAATCACCTTAAAAGCCGATTGGATGAATTTAATTTTATTGGGATTCTTCGCAACGTTTATTTCTGATTTGTGTTTGGTATTAGCTGTCAAACATGCAGGATCTACGATTACTTCCATTCTAGGTTCAATGGAACCTGTAGTGGCTGTATTAGTTGGAACGTTGTTTTTTGGAGAATACTTTGATTGGATGTCTGCACTCGGCTTGCTCTTTGTGTTGCTCTCCGTCACCTTGGTGATTACTTTTAGTAAACAAAATGCTACATAAAATAAGAAAAGAGACCTCAACATGGGTCTTTTTTTTTGCTCTTTATTCAGATAAAAAACGAGATCTACTTTTCTGATTCTTTCATTAACTATTGCTTTCAGGTAACAAATGAATTTAAAAAAAATACTAACAATCAATAAATTACAATTATAAAATATAATTATCAATTACTACAAAGATTCAAATTTATGGTAAAATTGGCTTAAAACTTGTAATACTAATAAACATCTTGCAAGATAAGTCCCAGAGCAACCAATGACTTCAAACTGGTGTTTATTTTTAATACAAAAATCAGAATCCATGAAAAAATTTAATAAAATCATTCCCATACTATTCGTTTTACTACTAGTATCCTGTGAAAAAGAAAACGAATCAACAACAGGTACTATCAAACAAACAGAATCCTCCTATGAACAGCTAACAAACCAATATCTTGTGAGTATTCAACAGGAAGACACATTCAATTCTTACAGTACCCGAGGTTTTTGGGGAAATTTATGGAAGAAAGTAAAGAAGATTGTTCACAAAGATGCTAATGGAGGAATTAATGGAGGAATTTCTACAGGTAACTTAAACGGGGCGCTATGGGGAGCTGTAGGAGCTTCTGTCGTAGAAATCTTCAAACCCTTAGATCAAATTACAGTAGATGAATTTACAACTGGTATTGGTGATCTTGCCATACTAAAAGAAGTAGCCTTTTCTAAAAACACATTTGATTTAGCTGGATATAATCACTATGTGGTAATCAATAACATCTTAAACAAGATGTCAAATTTCAAGGTAATCACCGATCCAGAGCAACAATATATTGCTCTTAAGGACGCTATACGTAAAGAATTGTCTATCCTTTATCCCACACAAAGCTTTGATTCTTCAATAGATATTCGAATACTCAACCAAACACTAGAACTTCAAGAAGGAGAAAGTTATACTGAAGGAGATGCTTATTACCGCCGAGTGTTTCAGCTCAAGGATAATATATCTGACTTGAAATTCATTGAAATCTCACAATTATATGAACGAGCATACGAAGCAACTAAGGAGGAAGATTTAGATGCTTTCATCGCTTATTCAACAACTATAGAAACACAGCTTATGGACGACGTAGATTTAGCATCTACAATGAGAGATGCTTTGTTGTTCAAAATGGCTACACTGCGATATGGTATCAAATACTATACTCTTTTACCTTAATGAATTGAAATCAACAAGAGAGAAAATAAAATTATTTTCTCTCTTACATAAACATGATAACAACATGAAAAAGTACCTCTTTTTCTATTTCTTAGGCATAGGAATCAACAATCTATATGCTCAAACCCTACTACAGGATTGTAAAACTCAACAACCTATATCCAATGCGATTATTTACAATGCTTCGAACAATCAAATACTGGGAACAACAGATCAACAGGGAAAAATTAACCTTCCTGCTACAATTACTGATATTGTTCTTGTACATCCTGAGTATGGTTCAATCCCAACCATAAATCAGGCAGTCATTTGCATGGATGAGCTTTTAAATAATATTATTATTGAAGTTAAAGCAGACGCTAAAGAACAACTCCTAGCTATACTAAAAAATACCTATGCACAATATAGTGCAGATCCTTTTAAAGATCAGTATTATTACTACAAAGGAACAATCTATGAAAATGATACGTTAGGATCCATTATGGCACAAGAAGAAAGTTATTATAAAAACTTTACCTATTACAATACCAACTATTATTATGCGAATCAATTCGCTAATTACATGGAAATAGCTGACCCTATAGCAACTAGTCCCATAGCTGGTGAACATTTACACTACTTCTTTTTTAGTCACAAAAAACAATTCCGTACTTTATTAAAAATTCTAAAAAAGCTCAAAGTAAAAAAAATAGATAAAGACTATTATGTTTACGATGATCGTTGGGACAATTATTGGTTATTTGAAATTAATACAACTAAAAATCGAGTCAGTAAATTTGTTAGCACCACATTAGACGCAAATTTTTTTGATGTTGGAGATAAAATCTTATTTAAAACAAAAAGAAAATTAATCCACCGTTTAATTGAAGTTGACTATGATAAAGTAGGAAGCAAAGTACAACAACAACTTCAATTATTTGATGTATATACTTTAGCTGATGGAAAAACTAAATTAGCTAAATCACTAAAAATAAATACTGTTAATCAACAAGATATAATCATCGAAAAAACCTATTCTTTTATACAGTATGTGTATATGATTGCTACTAAAAGAGTAGAAATAGAAGATTTAGCCAAAACAATAAAAGAGAAGAAATAGTTCAATCGCTTTGCTAGTATCACATACCAACAAAAAAAGTCTTTGGTTGTAACCAAAGACTTTTTTTATTTCAACAAGAAAGGTATATTATTTTTTTACATCTACATTGTGTTGCCCGTGAGCTCCATGTCTGTGCTCCATTACTTGTAAATTCTCATCAATAAAGTAAGCACTTCCAAATCCATTTACATAAGACCCTTTGATTGGTTTTAGGTTGAACATGATAAAGTCTTCTAAGTTTCCTAAAACTTCAATTACTTTTCCATGTCTCTCTCTTAAATCAACCATGGCTTGATCATATAAAGGATTTTCTTTTCCAATCAATTCAGCTTCTGTTTCGATTGTTAAACGGTGTCTTGCATATAATTGTTTCGATGTACTTTCATCTTCTACAAACATAAAAGATACTTTTTTACGATCTCTCAAGTTCTTTGTGTGTTTAGCCATAAACGAAACTAAGATTTGAAAATCATTTCCTACTCTTGAATAAGGCGCTGTACTTACCAAAGGTGAACCATCTTCATTTAACGACGCAATCATCACTGATTTACACTCGTTAATAAGCTCCTCTACTTTCGGTGCTTTTGGTTTTACTTTATGTTGGTCGAAGTTTGGATTGATTGTATCTGTACTCATTGTAATTGTATTTATATTGTTGCGCTAAGATACTAAATTATTTAAACTAAATAAAAATAATACATCAATCTATTTCTTCCAATTCAAACAAATCTTCGACGCTTACTTTTAGTGTTCGCGCTAGCTTTAAAGCTAATATCGTAGAAGGCACATACCGGTTTGCTTCAATGGAATGTATCGTTTGCCTAGATACTTGAATCGCATCTGCTAACTCTTGTTGGGTTAAATAACAACGTACCCGTTCCGCTTTTACGTTATTCTTCATCTAAACTTTGTTTCAATTTTCGGTATTGCATTTCAAACATTAGATTAACTAGTATCATCCCCTCTAAAATTCGTCCAGCGTCTCCTTTATCATATAATCCCTCTGGATCAACTATATTCCAAATTGCTGTAAAAAATATGCCAATAATCATAAAGAGAACCCCGCCTGCTATGCCCTTTAATCGCATATCGATAAACATCTCATCGTCATTTTGACGTCGAGTAAAGAAGTAAATAAACAAGGCTACATTCAGCAGGTTGATCAAAATAGAGCTTACTTCTTTTCGGAAATCTTGTACATGCCCCAACAAGGCAATGCTTAAGACAAGAGCTAATACAACAAAAGCTAAGGCAATCCATCGAAAATAACGAGGAAATAAAGGAAATTGTTTCATATTTTTTTGTTTTTAGTTGATACAAATGTAAAGCAAGCTTTACAATAATGCAAAGTAAACTTTACATTTGTGTCTAAAAAAATCAACTCTTGTTCCCAATCAGTGCTTGTGAAGACTGCACCGCCTCCTCTGTTCTATAGATTGCTCAACCATTTCAACTCCAATAACCATAATAAGGTTTAGTAAAAGGGATGCAAATGATTTCTTTCTCTTACAGTATCTTACTAATTTCCCAACGGAATAGATACAAATCAAAGGTTCTATTCCGTGTATAATACTACTTTATACATGTGCTTGTTTTCCTATTTTTAAAAAAATAAGCGACATACTACATCTTTTATTTCGTATCATTTTTTTACTATGTTACTTTATTTATTATAGTTAATTTTGCAAAAATTTAAGCCAACAAACATGAAAATAAATACTTCAATTTCCCTTTTACTTTCTCTTGCCTTTTTATCATGCAATAAATCGGATGACAACACTACACCAAACGTTGATAATGATTTTGTAAAACAAATAATCATTAAGACGGAAGACGGAGATTACCAAAAATTGCCAGAATTTGCTTTCTTTTACGATGCCACTATTGACTTTGAATACAACAAGCAAAATAAACCAAGTATCATTCGCTCAGCTATTACCTTTAGAGACAATTGGAGTATTGAAGAGACAGGTGAATTTGCAAATAAAATTATCAAAATTCAAGAGCAAAAGATGCTTACTTATGATAAGCAAACAAACTTACTACTTGAAGAAAAAACAACAAGTGAAAGAGGAACTCAAATTAAAAAATTCCAATATAATCAATTGCTTCAAATAATATCAATTAAAGAAGATACTAAGGAATCTCTTCTACGCTATACAACAAATGGGCAATTAGCTAGTATACAAACACTTTATACGAGCGCAGAAAATCAACATTTCAACTCCATTCGATATTTTAATTTTGATAACAATAACAACTTAAATTTCTTAGTTTACGAAAATAATAACAAAGAACAACAAAAATATTATTTTAACTATACTGATGTCAAAAGTCATTATGAGAATAATGCAATTAATTATACTTTAACAGATGGATTAAATCCAAATATTCCTTTCGGATTAAGTGGATACATAATGGAAAATTGGCATTCTGATTTCATGTCAAATATAGAATACATCTACAAAGGAAATTTACTATTAGATAACATCAAAGTAAGCCCAGAATCTACTGAAAATTTCTTCAAAATCTATACAGAGGTAAAAGATAATTCTTATGTAAGGTATATAAGTCCTAGTGCATTTGAATTCTTTGCTACTTTTTAAATATAAAAAAAGCCTCAAACTTATCGGAGCGCGCTGAAAAAGTCTTTCTTAGAAAAAACTAATATTATTTAGAATGCACTAAAACACATCTTATTAATAATCAACAAGATGATAAAAAAAGAAAAGAGCATTCTTACTGTAAAAATGCTCTTTTCCTGTAATTAATATAGTTTTTCAGTGCCCTCAACTTATCGTTGAGGCTTTTTTTATATCAATGTTGTCCCATCCTAAAATAGGTTTACACAAAATAGACAACACCTGACATAACTTACTTTTTATTTGAATTAAAATAATATGCATCAGCAAAATGCTTATTCTGTTGAATATAAGCAGTTCCACCTTTTACATCAATAATCCAATTGAAGCGATGGATGAGATCTGCCCCCATATAACTAGTTGTTTGGTTTTTAATTTCTCCTGTAAAAACCTGAACAGGAGCTATATCAAAGCGAATACCTCCTACCGTTATAGCTGGTATTTCGCAGACTAAACTCGTCAATTGTTGACCTGCTGAATTCATCATTGTTTTTTCCTCCAAACGAGGAAGTACTTCTGCTAAATGATATTCATCTGCTAGTTGATTATTAAACAAAAGAGCACCAGAAAAACCAGATTGTAACAATACTTTTGCCTGTATTTCTTTTTCTCCCACAATACTAATTACTTCAACAAATAACTGTCCGTTTTTTTGCTCTAAAGGTAAAGCTATAAATCCCGTTGTATCTGGAAGTGCAGGATATAGTTCAAACTGAGATTGATCATAATTGATTTTTACAATTTGATTGCCAAATAGTTGGGTACCAATTTTACCTTCTGCTCCATTCCCTGTGTATTCATTGTCCCAAATCCAAATGGGTTCCACTACAGTTCCACCTACTTGAATGCGATTAGACTTACTCAATCCTTCTGGAAACTCAGTCGTATCAAAGACCACAGATTTCACTGGATGCGTTCGATTAGGCGCTAAAGAAGCTTCTCGCATTGCAAGTTGAAACATTAAATCAACCGTATCTTTTTGATTAATGATTCCCTCAACTAAAATATTGTAATGCCCATTCATTTTAAATGAGATCATTTCCTGCGCTTGACCTGTTGTACAGCAGAACCAACCAATCAAAGCAGCTAAGTATGATGCACCTCTCATCTTTATATGCTCAATTGATAGATATAATCATCCATCACATAGCCATTTCCAATATCAAATGTTTTAGACTCCATGCATTGAAATCCGTTGCGCTCATAAAACGAAATGGCTTTGGCGTTGTATTTATTCACCGTTAAATATACCGCATCTGCTTTGCTTTCTTGGGCAAAGGTGACCACATGCTGTAGCATAATCTTACCTAATCCCTTTTGTTGTTGATCTGTATCTAAATAAATCTTAGACAAAAACACGCGATTGTCTTCCATTAATTTATAGTCTAAGTAACCTAATACCTGTCCTTCAACCACAAACAATTCCCAAATATACCCTTCCTTTATTTCATTCGTAATGCGTTCTGGACTGTACATCATCGGCAACATATATTCAATTTGTGCTGGATCTAATAAAGGTCCGTATGTTTTCTGCCAAATTTTATCCGCTAAGGGACGGATATGGTGCATGTTTTCTGGGGTAACGGCTTGAAATTCGATTGCTATATTTTCCATTTTTTTGTTCTTTGTTTTTTGTGAGTTGCTTTTTTGTGGGTTGCTTTTTTGAAAATTTGATTTAAATACAATATTTTCTCATCTCCCATCTCTAAATAAAAAAAGCAGTAAACATTGTGTTTACTGCTTTTATATCGTCAAATATACAAAACTATGCTTTATAATTAGCTAAGAAATCAACTAAAGTACGAATTCCCGTTCCTGTTCCTCCGTTTCCTTTGTAATCTCTTGGAGCATCCATCCATGCTGGACCAGCAATGTCAATATGCACATAAGGTGCTTTTGCAAAATGCTCTAGGAATTTTCCTGCTGTGATGGTTCCAGCGAAACGACCTCCAATATTTTTCATATCGGCTACACTTGATTTCAATAAATCTTTGTAATCATCCCAGAATGGCAATTGAGCTAAACGCTCGTGTACCTTGTATCCTGACGCTACAATCGCTTGCATTGTTTCTTCATCATTCCCCATAATACAAGAAGCTGTATCTCCTGCTACCACTAGAGCTGCTCCTGTTAAAGTAGCTGCATCAATAATAACGGCAGGATCATATTGGGTGGCATAAGCAATCGCATCTCCTAAAATCATGCGTCCTTCTGCATCCGTATTCAATACTTCAACGGTTGTACCATCATACATTGTAATTACATCTCCTGGCGCATAAGCATCTCCACCTGGACGGTTATCTGTTGCTGGAATTAACCCAATTACGTGAACGTTCAATTGATTCAAAGCAGCAGCATAAATGGTTCCAGCCATACAAGCAGCTCCTCCCATATCACTCTTCATCGAGTCCATTGATCCCGCTGTTGGTTTTAAACTCAAACCTCCAGTATCATAAACCACTCCTTTACCAACCAAAACAATTGGTTTCTTGTTGATTGGATTTTCAGGTTTGTATTCCATGATTGTAAAAGTCGGTTGCTCTACAGAACCTTTATTTACAGCTAATAACCCGCCCATTCTCAACGCTTCAATCTCGTTTTTACCCAATGCTTTTACTGCAATGTGAGCTTCGGCTCCTAAAAGTTCGATTTCTTTCGCTAATTGTGTAGCCGTTAAAAAGCTCACAGGTTCATTTACCATGGTACGCGCCCAATAAACCGCTTTGATTGTATGATTTAAATCACTGATTTGCTTTGCTTCAAAATTTCCTTTTACAGCAAGGTTCTCCAACGCGTATTTCATCGTTTCAGCTTCTTTGAAATACTTCAAGAACTGGTAGTTTGAAAGTGCAATTCCTTCCACCAAAGCCAAGGTAGAATCTCCATTTCCTACAATTGTCAGGTTATCTGCTTTTTTATCTAATTGTTTGCGGATGTTGAATCCAGCCAAACGCATTTTCTCTAAATTCGTGTTCTCTTTTACAAAAAAGAAATATTGATTTCCAATTTTTGCAAAATCTTCTTCTTTTTCTCCTGTTTTAAAAGCTTGTACAAAATCATTTAAAAGAGCAGGAACTCCTACTGTATTATCATTTCCTAAAACGAAAACTATATTTCCGTTGGATTGAACCTCTTGTATAAGTTGTATCATTTTTGTTGTTTTTATACTCACAAATATACGGGTTTTTAGACATAGCTAAAAATTGACATCAAAAAGATTGCTGCATTCTCTGATATTTTATCTCTTTTTATCCTTCAAGAAGCACTAAGATCCACCAATAAATGGGGACACTTTCTACCCAAAACAAACTAAAATAAGAGCTGCGTTTCGGTGATGCTAATTGAATAAAAAGCAAGGTAATGCTTACAATAATGAGATTATTCCACGCTTGGATGGGTTGAAAACCCAATTTAAAAAATTCAATAACAAAAAAAGGAATTAATAATAGGGCTAATAAGATTTTCGTTCGGCGGGTACCAAGCAATTGGGGTATTGTCTTTAAATACTTCTCATCATACTGCAAATCAACGATTTCAAATATGCCTATTAAAATCAACACCAAGATAAATCGCTGTAAGAATTTAATCCAAATATCCAAGGATAAATCAATCCCAGCATTGAAAACAGGAATAATTAGCGTCACTGTAGCCCAACACAGACAGACAATGTACACTTTTAGTCCGGACCAATTGCGCAAATTGGGAATTCGCTTGGAAATGGGAACGGCATAAAGTACAGCTAGCACCAGTAAAGAGATAGTGACTAGTTGTGCGGCTGTGGTTAAAAAAAAGAAACTCACCATACCAACGACTAAAGCAATCGCGCTCAATACGAGAATTGCTTTCATCTTTGGAGATAAGTTTTTGCGGTGGATTACGACATAATCAGCATACTTAATGAAATTATAGGAAAACAACGTTCCTGAAAATGCCAAAAGGGAAACCGTCCAATCGAAGGGTAAATGACAGAAATAAAACGTCATTTGCACCAATGCAAAAACTGCGAAAGAAACGTGAATACTCGCTTTCAGATAAAAATCAAATACTTTACCTAGGACTTTTC
The DNA here is from genome assembly GCF_001549985.1 of Myroides odoratus. Taxonomy (GTDB): domain Bacteria; phylum Bacteroidota; class Bacteroidia; order Flavobacteriales; family Flavobacteriaceae; genus Flavobacterium; species Flavobacterium odoratum_A. The sequence goes on from NZ_LROZ01000005.1 coordinate 140,958, forward strand.
TCATGCTAATTTTTTATACCTAAATCCGCTAGAAATTTACATTAACAAAATTACTAGGAATATACTTAATTTATCTCAGATTTATGGTTATTTTTGTATGCTTATACACAACTTATTATTTTGCCCAAATGAAAACAAATGCATTTGCTTTAAGACACATTGGCCCTCGTGCTGAGGACATGGCACAAATGTTTAAAACTGTGAAAGTTGATAACATTGAACAATTAATCGATGAGACTTTTCCAACTTCAATTCGCTTAAAACAAGATCTAGATCTTGCTCCTGCAATGACGGAATATGAGTATTTATCTTATATTCAGAACTTAGGCAACAAAAACAAAATTTTTCGTTCTTATATTGGATTAGGATACAACGAATCTGTTAGCCCTGCTCCTATTATTCGCAACGTATTTGAAAACGCTGGTTGGTACACAGCTTATACTCCGTACCAAGCTGAGATTGCACAAGGTCGTTTAGAAGCTTTATTAAATTTCCAAACTACAGTAATTGAATTAGCTGGAATGGAAATTGCCAATGCATCTTTATTAGATGAAGGTACTGCAGCAGCAGAAGCAATGATGTTATTATACGATGTTCGTACAAGAGATCAAAAGAAAAACAACGCGTTAAAATTCTTCGTTTCTGAAGAAATTTTACCTCAAACACTTTCAGTTTTACAAACTCGTTCGGTTCCTTTCGAAATCGAATTAGTTGTAGGAGATCACCAAACGTTTGATTTCTCAGAAGATTTCTTTGGAGCAATCTTACAATACCCAGGTAAATACGGTCAAGTATATGATTATGCTGACTTCATCAATACAGCTAAGACAAAAGATATTAAAGTTGCAGTTGCAGCAGATATCCTGTCATTAGTAACATTAACTTCTCCAGGAGAGATGGGAGCTGACGTAGTAGTTGGAACAACACAACGTTTTGGTATTCCATTAGGATTTGGAGGACCTCACGCTGGTTTCTTCACGACAAAAGAAGAGTACAAACGCAGTATGCCAGGTCGTATCATTGGAGTTTCTAAAGATGCAGACGGAAACAGAGCGTTGCGTATGGCTTTACAAACACGTGAGCAACACATCAAACGCGAGAAAGCAACATCAAATATCTGTACAGCTCAAGTATTATTAGCTGTTATGGCTAGTTTCTACGCTGTTTACCACGGACCAAATGGTCTTCGTTTTATTGCAAACCAAGTACATGCAAAAGCAAATACAGTAGCAGAAAACTTAGCTAAATTAGGTATTGAGCAAACAAATACAGCTTACTTCGACACCATCGTTGTAAAAGCTGATGCTGCTAAAGTGAGACCAATCGCTGAAGCAAATAACGTAAACTTCTTCTATATTGACGCCAATACTATTTCAATCTCTTTAAATGAGACCGTAAATGTAAATGATATCAATACGATTATTGCTATTTTCGCTCAAGCAGTAGGAAAAGAAGCCTTTACCATTACTGCATTAAATGAAGAAGCAGTAAACTACCCAGCTAAATTAAAACGTACTTCTAAATTCTTAGAGCATGACGTATTCAATAGCTACCACTCTGAAACAGAATTAATGCGTTACATCAAGCGTTTAGAGCGTAAAGATTTAGCGTTAAATCAATCGATGATTTCTTTAGGTTCTTGTACGATGAAGTTGAATGCGGCAGCAGAGATGCTTCCTTTAAGCAACGGTCAATGGAACAACATCCACCCTTTTGCGCCATTAGATCAAGCACAAGGTTATATTGAAATGTTGAAAGATTTAGAACATAAATTAAATGTTATTACTGGATTTGCTGGAACAACATTACAGCCAAACTCAGGTGCTCAAGGAGAATATGCTGGATTAATGGCTATTCGTGCTTACCACCATTCAAGAGGGGATTTCCAAAGAACAATCGCGTTAATTCCTGCTTCTGCTCACGGAACAAATCCTGCTTCTGCAGCAATGGCTGGAATGAAAGTAGTTGTTACAAAAACTACACCTGAAGGAAATATCGATGTGGCTGACTTGAAAGAAAAAGCAGAATTACACAAAGACAACCTTTCTTGTTTAATGGTTACTTATCCATCTACTCACGGAGTATATGAATCAGCAATCATGGAAATTACACAAATTATCCACGATAACGGAGGACAAGTATATATGGATGGTGCAAATATGAACGCACAAGTTGGTTTCACTAACCCTGCTTCTATTGGTGCTGACGTATGTCACTTAAACTTACATAAAACATTTGCTATTCCTCACGGAGGTGGTGGACCTGGAGTTGGACCAATCTGTGTGGCTGAGCATTTAGTAGAGTTTTTACCATCTAACCCATTGGTACAAGTAGGAGGTAAAAATGCAATTACTTCTATTTCATCTGCTCCTTATGGTTCGGCTTTAGTATGTTTAATCTCTTACGGTTACATCTCTATGTTGGGAACTGAAGGATTGAAAAAAGTAACACAAACAGCAATCCTAAACGCAAACTATATGAAAGCTAGGTTAGAAGAACACTATGCTATTTTATATACAGGCGAAAAAGGACGTGCTGCACACGAAATGATTGTTGACGTTCGTGAGTTCAAAGAAAAAGGAATTGAAGTAACAGATATCGCTAAACGTTTAATCGATTACGGTTTCCACGCACCTACAGTTTCTTTCCCTGTTGCAGGAACATTAATGATTGAGCCTACAGAAAGTGAAAGCTTATCAGAAATCGATCGTTTCTGTGATGCAATGATTGCTATTCGTCAAGAAATTGAAAACGCAACAATGGAGAACCCTGTAAATGAATTAAAGAATGCACCGCATACTTTAGCTTTATTAACTGCAGATAATTGGGATTTACCTTACTCAAGACAAAAAGCAGCTTATCCATTAGCATACGTAGCTGAGAATAAATTCTGGCCTACGGTTCGTCGTATTGACGATGCATACGGAGATAGAAACTTAGTTTGTTCTTGTGCTCCAATCGAAGCTTACCTTGAAAATTAATTCATTGTACATACATCAAAAACGCCATCGAATCGATGGCGTTTTTTTTTCACGTAATTTTGTGATGCAATACAAGCAGATTTACAATTTAAATTGTAAACCAAAATAAAAAACCCTTCGTTGAAAATGTTGAAAATATACGTGGGTATAATCTGCTGAATAATACGGTTTTTGTTCATTTTTCCGATTCAATACATTGATAATAGAGGCATAGACAACCACATAAGAACGTCGAATAGGAACAATCTTATTGATGGTAAAATCCACTCTAAAATATGAGTTCAAATGCGCACTGGTATTTGGCTCTACCACAGGAATAAATACCGATTGTTCTGTATCCCAAATAGCAGTTTTTACTGCCATATAAGAACTCCCAGGGTGAGTCGTTCCCACTAAGGATGCAGTAAAATACTTCGGATGATTATAAGTCCATTGTGTTTTAAAAAAATACATCCATCGTTTATGAGGGCTCTTGTTGATATATTCCGTTTGATGTAACAGCGTATTAGATGCCACCAAGGAGAAATAGCGTCCAAAATAATGCGTATAAGACCACTCCGTTCCAATGAGGTGTCGCTGCGCAAGTTCCTCCAAAGCGGATAGCGCTAAATGTCCTCGATCTTTTTTGTAATACACCGCACCTGTTATTGTTGTTTGTGTATTTTCATAGTAGTAATCTAAAGCTATCTGTTTGCTGTTCAATAAGCTTACAGTGGAATTAAAATAATTCGGTGTGGAATAGCTATGGTAATTGCCCAGGCCAAAAATAAAGCGATGTTGTGGATTCATCTTGTAAAAAGCAGCCCCTTGTGTGCTTAAAAAATCAAATGAACCACTTGGTGCAAAAATACTTTTTCGCATCCCCAAGGAAACACCTAAGTCATTGGCAAATTTATATGTTGTAAACCCATATGTTTCCGTATAGGTAAATTGCTTGGTTGTTTTATCGTGAACCACAGGATGCTGTGGATGCATAGCATAAAAAAACTGAGGTCGTTGTTCTCGATTCTCATACTGTGTGGTCGAAAAATCCACCCCATATTGTACCTGCCAACCGTAAGCTAATTTATACTTGTGTGAAGCAGTTAAAAAATATTGAGTAGCATTCGATTTAGCATCTATCGTTGCAAAAGTATAAGCCCTAGCACTTTGGTCCACTAAGGCAGTCAATTTAACAATAGAATGTGTCTGAGCATATTCCAAAGATTGAATAGTAAAAAAACGCTTTTGCTTCGCAACAGCCTCTCCTGTATACTGCAAGCGATAGTTTTGGGATTCATACCCTTCATCAATGTAATAGCTGTAACTCGTAAAGCTCATATTCTTTGTCAGATTCATTCGAAAATGCAACCCCATATCTTTCGACTCAAACCGATGCAAATCTTTCAAACTATTGGGGTTAATCACTTGCAAAGCATCCGAAAACTGAAGATTGGCATAATACTGAACAAAAGCCGTTTTGCCTAGTTTTTTATGGACTTGTAGCCCCAGGTTCGATAACCCCAGAGCCACTTGATACGAATCCTCTTCCAGTTGTTTTGTCGTTTCTATTTCCACGATTCCCGCAGTAGCATTACCGTAATTTAATGGAGGATTACTAGCATAGACATATTGCTTATCAAGCATCTCCGCATTGAAAATAGAAAAATTACCTAGACCATTATCTTGCGTATTTCGCACGGGGTTCACAATAGGTGCTCCATTCAAATATACCTTGGATTGATCGGCTAATCCTCCTCGAAGTACAGGATTGGCGGTTTCTGAACTAGAAGTAGACATAGGCAGAAGATTAATCGCTTTTAGTGGATCACCGCTTGAAGCTGGATTAAAATAAATATCCAATCGGTTCATCTTGCTACTTGAAAATTTTTCTGCTATGGGGTCTTGTCTCACAATAACAATTTCATGTAGTGCTTGCCTTGTAGAGTCCTGTTCTCTTTCTTGTGTATAGGCCAATGTAGAGACGATACTAAAGCTAAAAACTAGCCCTAAACATTTAAAAGGAAAAGGCATACATCAACAACAAAAACAGGGGAATAGCAAAACAAGACCAGGCGACAACGACTGCTAGACAACTGAGTAAAAAGTATAAACACAACAACAATCGCCTACCCGTTATTTTTTCTTCGAAAAAACGTTTAAAAACGGAATAAGATTCCTGCCAAAGACTTTCCTTACCCACCAACTCGTTGAGTATAAAGTAACCATCCGTATAAGGAAGAAATACATTTACATTAAACATCGATCGTATACCTATGGAAATAAGCATCGCATAACCTATAAAGGCAAGAGTGGGATGAGTATCCTTCCAAACGACCGTTCCCACAAGTAGGAACAGTACCGTTATACCGTCAAAAATAGCTCCTCCTGCATACGTTACCAAGCGGTGTTTCTTCTTTGGAATTTGTTGGATATACAATCTAGCATAAAATACAGGAATCATATAAAGCAGTAATCCAATTCCAAAAATAGAACATTTGCCACCATATAATTTATAAAATAAATAATGTCCCCATTCATGTATAACAATACTACAGAACGCTCCAATATAAATAAAAGCAATCAATTGCTTCAACGAATAAGGTACCAAATATAGCGTTGCCTTGTAATTTTCTACAAATGCTATAAGATAACTATTTAAGTAAACTAATGCGCCTACAGACAAACCAATTCCCAGAATAACGAACGCGAGAAGCAGCTTCTTTTTTTCAAAGAGACGCTCCAACATGGTACCTGTAAAATCCAATGAAAATAATTCAAGTATAGCTTTTCGCCTCTTCAGTCGCAACTGCACGATGTAGGGATGCTTTTTCCCTTCTTCTGGAACAATAATTTTCGTTTGTACCGCCAACTCTAACAGCAAATCCAATTGCTCCTCTCCTATTGCTACTTGTGTACTAAAAAAAACAATAACGGCTTTCTTGTTTAACACTTGGCAGTAGTAAGAGATAATGGCATATTCAAGTTTAGATAGTTTCACCAAATGATCCGCATCTTTAATTTTTAAAAGCAAATCATTTTGTTGCTCTTCTATGCAAATAATGTGATTTAACTTCATAATTCTGGTTTAAGTTGGTGTCCAATAGCCATACAAAACAAGGGTTGATGCAGCGTATTTTTCAATGCTAACAACTGATGCATCTCCTTATTGAGAAATCCACCAAACGCACAACATCCTAAATCTAGGGCAGCTGCAGCTAAGTAAGCAGCATGTATACAAGCTCCCACCTCAACAAGGGATAGAGCCACACCAAAATCCTGATATTTAAAGGAATGCTTGTTTAAAATCGAAGTAAAAACCACAAAGGCAGAAGCTCGTTCAAAATCAATAGAAGCAGCTGGTGTTTTCATGATAATCTCATAAAAATTCGCCCAATCTGCGGGGGTGTCAAAGGTTGTAATCAACTCTAAATTGAAGTGAAATACATTATAGCGATATACTCCTAAGGGGAGTTCATTGATATGATGATTGATTAGGTAGAGTTCTGTAGGATATAACGAACCACCGGAGGCAATGTTTCTCCTCTTTCGCATGAGTTTTGTTCCATCCAAATTCAATTCTTCTTGTCCTGTTAACGTGTAACACAACTGAAAAAACGCACTAATATCAGCCAAAGAAAGTGGAACCTCAGCAAATTTACGTACACTTTTTCTGCGTTGATTCAATTGAACTAAACTCCTCGCCCAATCCGAACAATGCATGTTTGTATCCAACGCATACGTGGTACAGAATCCCATTTCATACTGAGATTCAAGTATTTTCTTCATCAACTTCGGGTTCTTATTAATATAAGCAATCCGCTTAAATTTATCCAAAGACTCCCTGTCGTATTTTTTAAACTTTATACTATCCAAAAAGTCTAAGGTCCCCTCACTTATCCGATGCTCCGATAATACATTTAATAGCTCTTCTTGTGTCATTTGTGTGATAAATTAAGGTCGTATTTTATTCGAAGTTCTTCCAACTGTGTCTGCTTACCTTCTTGTTTATAGTATTGAAGCAACAACTGATACAGTTGATTTCGTCCCCAAGTAGGTGCATAATCCTCTGATGTCAAAGCATCAGGACAAGCTAACCCTTCCACGGCATAGGTTTCTACTTTTTGCATACCTCCAAACATTTTTGGTGTATGGAAGTTATGCGAGGCTAATACAAGATAAGCTCGGAGGTTATCTTTGTTGAGTGCCAACGCCTTTTGAGCTGCAGTTTCTACAGCCATCGATATTTTTGCCAATTGCATAATATTGGCAAATTGAATGGAAAAAGAAGTAGCTTGAGCCAATAGCGCATAATATTCTGAGTTTTCATATTCTTTTTCGCGTATTACTGCCAGTGATTCAGCTATAGCTTCCGTTGCTTTTCCTTCATCAGCTACTATCATTTTATAATAAACAGCCGTATAGTAGAGTAAATACGCTTTCCAATACATCGCATAAAAATCAGTATGCACTTGGGCAATATTTTTCAATTCCTCCTCAACAGCCTGCATTTTTTTATCCTTAAACAGCTGTTCAACAATGCGATCTATTCGAACTTGATAGGTTTGTTTGACAGCAGTATTGGATGCTATTCTGTCCCAGTATTCCTCAGATAAAGTCCCTGAGACAGGTTCTTTATCCTTCTTATTTTGAGGGGTATGGCTACAACATACCTGAATACAAACCATACTGAGTAATACATTAATTTTTATGAGTTGTTTTGTTTTCATTGTCTTGTTTTTTTTAGGGAAAAGGATGAGGAAAAGAAGTAAATAAATCTTCATGTGAATCAAATCCTCCCAAATAAGGGTAATTAAAATCTCCAGTCAACAAACTAAGTTGAGGTGTGACAATTTTGACCACTTCAAATCCTAATTGTAACGTATCTATCGTACTCAAACGCGCATAATACACCTCATCTATTCCCTTTTTTATCAATTCAGGGGCAGTGAGATTCACCAGATGATGCGGGTGATACGCTTCCCAAGTTGTGGCATAATTTGTCTCACTTCGTACATCTTGGAGAATAGGAACCTGTTGTACCAAGGCGGGATAAAGATTATACAGTGCATAGTGTTTCTTAAACGAGTCAATCTCCGAGAAATCAAAAGCCTCTATTTTTTCTTGGGTAAGCACTTCCTTATATTGTTCACAGGCAAAAGCAGTATACTCGATGCCTTGGTATGCTTCAATTGCGGCTTTCACCAAGGCTTCTTTTTTGTTTAATCGAGTCGCCGATCCTACGCTTTGGAATACTGTATCTCCCTTTTTAAACAAAATAAAAACCACAAAAGTTGGACAAAAAGCATATTCACTTAGGTCATAGGTTGTAATTTTCACCCTGTTAGTTGCAAACAACTGCTGAATTTGCTGGTCTGACTTAAACTTTTCAAGAATAAAAGCCTGTGCATATTTCTTATATTGAAGTCGATGTTGAAAGTACCAAAACGTAGCAAAAGCATCCCGTTCTATACATTCTAATAATCCTCCTTGAATAGCTTGTGCTACCTTAGTGTGAGAGGCGGTCCCGGTAGAAGTATTTTTGTGGTACAATCCATCTCCTTTAATATTTTCAACATTTACCATAAAAAAAGGCAACCAAATCTCTTCTTGTGTAATATAATTACATGCCTTAATCCAATGTGTCGGACTAGTTTCTTGTAAACGATGAAGTTTAAAATTGGGATTGCGATATTGCGTTTCAGTAAAATAACGAATACGATGGGGAGGATAACAAGGGCGGGTGTGTTTTAACTCCTCATACGAACCATAGCACAATTGATGCTTCAGCTGAAAACTAGACGCATACCGTTCCATATACTCTCCCAATGCTGCTAAATCCGCTTCCCTTTCACTAAAAGCAATCCCTCCACCGTGAATACTTGTCCTATTGTTTTGCATCACATGTAAGTGATCCGAAAAACAGACCCTTTCACGTAGATCTCGAGGTAGATACAAATTTCGAGGTACCTTTAATTGGGGCTTATTCAAAAAACCAAAGGCTCCATGTAACGTACGCATCATAGTGGATTGTAAATAGCAAGGTTCACACAAAATTCACAAGAAGGAGAACTTAACACAGAGAAATACTGGTTGTGATACCGATTAAAATCAATAAATACAGCTTTGTTATACAGCGATTTATCGCATTGAACCATAACCTTATACAGTTCATTGTAGAGCAAAGCGACATTAATTGTAAAGGCTCCTATTTCTAGTACAGACAGCGCATGATCTTTAACCCTTTCTATATCCCAAAGATGATCAATAAGTACATCTGGGGCAGTGGTATTGAATATTTTTCTAGTTTCAATGCAATTGAGGCAAACCGTTCCTTTATGACTATTCATCAAAGGACCTAACAATAAACCATTCTCATATAGTTCGACAAATAAAAAATCAGAAGATTTCGTTTGTTGCCACGCACTTATCTGTTGAATCGTAGTTGTATTGTAAAAATAAGGTCCTATAAGGAGTGTTAATGCAACGGGATGTTCCGAAGATTGAAACACAGGCTGTTCCTCCCGCGATAGATTATAAACAGTTGAAACCTTAATTTGTTCTGGTAAACCCGTAATAAACGCATCCAATAAGGTTAAATCAGTTCCAAACTCACCAATAATATCTAGATATAAAGGTGTATTTAGTTCCATATTAGGTATTACAAATTGATGTAGCGTCAACCAAGAAAGCAGCTCTTCTACTCTATTTTGCGGTAAGATAGCGGTATCGGAAAGAAGTAAATCTGGCGGAATAGGCAGTTGTTCTTGTACTAATGCAAGAACGGCAATCATATCAGGAGCATCTTTACCTGTAATCTTCTTGATGGAATTAGAATCAGACATTAAGATATATTCCTTGGAATTCGTTTGAATAATTTTCCATTTTTTCTTTTTCATAAAGACATAATTTAAAAACTAGTAATACCAATCTTTCAATTGATATTACTAATTTGAGTTACTAACAGCAACAGCAGCAACTGCAACAAGCATAAACATCCATTTCCTGAGACATTGGGATACCTAAAGAGGATACTTCTTTTGTTTCAATTGTTTCAATTGTAAGTTCTAATTGTTTCATGTGTAATAAAATTTAGTTGATTAAATACAAGCCTAGTTTTAAGACATTACTTGTGAGTCTTGGTCTTTTCTTGATCAAGATACTAGTTCGAGGTTAACCTCTTCAATTGTTATTGTTTACGATGAGCCAAAAATGATAAACACCCTATAACAGAGCAAACACAATGAATTGGCTGAACGAAATATTGTTTTTTTTGGTGTAAATGATATCAACGATTGCTCTGATTGGGAGATAGATAAACTACAAAGTGCAAGAGCTATATCTGCAACTAACGTAGTTGAGCAAAACTATTTGATATCGAATAGAAAACTGTCTATTGACAGTAACCGCTATGTGTACTGGTAAAAATGGGAGAATCTAATTGCTTTTTCCCTAGCGATAAAATAAAAGTAAGCAAAAAAGAAATACGCTTACCTAGTCATCCTTTAAAATACTTGATATTATAACGAAAAAATATAAAATAAATTGATTTGTGAATGTAATATTTGAAAATACTCGCTACTCGATGGATGGAGTATCCTTAACCATTCGACTCATCTCTAAACCGATATTTCTTAACTAGAAAATATACTCCACTTAAAATTAAGAGTGCATAACAAACTAAATCTGCATGACGATAACTAAAAAAATCAAACAAATTCAATACAAGTCCCAAGGTGGTTACAAGCACCAATACTTTAACTAATTTATCCATTTTTATAAAATTTGAAATTAATTTCCCCTTTATCTGAGCTAACTTTTACCATAAGAATCAATCTAAATGCTACTTGTTCTATGACTAAAAAACATTCAATCCATTCGCAATCCTATACTCACAAAAAACATTCCACTTTTAAAAACTCTTCCCAGAATCAACTCCTTGATTAATATAGTTTTACAAAAATTAGAACAAATACGTCCAACGAAATACAATCCAAATCAGAAAAACGTTAAGATTAAATCAAAATAACCCATAAAATGAAATTATTTCACCTCAATTCTTAAAATACAGCGTATGGAAAAAAAATGCAAATTCACTATTTTTATCGATGATTTGAGAAAAAGGAGGTCCATGGAAAGTCAAACCTCTCTAATCGTGTAGGTTTCTTATTGAACTGTTAATGCTATTCTTATTTCTTAATTTTATTTGATTTTTGTAATTTTACCTCCTCAAATATCATCCTTCATGAGTAAAGATTTAGAAACCATTGCTGATTATTACAAAGAGAGATCTTCCTCTTCTCTTTCTCAAAATTATGCGTTTAGTATTAACGAATACAAGACAGGGACCTCGCATTTTAATATCAATATGCGCAAATATTGTAGTTTTACAACGCCTTATAATCGTCGTGATTTTTATAAAGTAGGACTAATCATTGGTCGAGGGGAATTGCATTATGGTACGCATTCCATCACGATTGACCGACCTGCGCTGTTTTTACCTTGTCCAACAACACCATACTCTTGGACGTGTATTGAAAAAAAACAAGAAGGGTATTTTTGCTTATTCAATTACGAGTTTTTTACAGAAAACAGAAATTTAGAATCCTTTAAAAAGACGTCTTTATTCAAAGAATGGGGCAAACCGTTAATCTTTTTAACTCCGGCTCAATTGGATATTGCGCATACCTATTTTCAGCAAATGTATACCATGGCACAGTCCGATTATCCGTTAAAATACGAGGTAATTCGAAATCTATTATCCCTGTTGCTTCATCAAGCTTTACAACTTAAAGTAGAAGATATTTCCCTCGAGGAACAAAATGCATCTATGCGTCTATTTCGCCTGTTTGATCAGCTATTGAACAAACAATTCCCCTTAGACTCCCCTGCTTATCCACTTGCATTACGTCGCCCTATTGATTATGCTAAGAAACTCAATGTACATGTGAATCACTTGAATTCCTCCATCAAGTCTGCAACCGGAAAAACAACGTCACAACACATTATAGATCGCATTTTATTAGAGGCAAAAAATTTACTCATCAACACAGATTGGGATATTGCACAAGTGGGCTATACGCTCGGTTTTGATCAACCTTCTCATTTTACGCATTTCTTTAAAAAACACCTCGAACAAACTCCTTTACAATTTAGGAACCACAATTAAAATTCTTTGATTTATACAATTATATCTTTGTCTTTTTTAAGATAGCTGCTGCGTTGTTCTTTTACTTTTGTGTCCATAAAACAACAATTCACTTTATGCTTAGAGAAGCTACAAACCAAAGAAAAAAGCTAGCAACTATTCTGGCTTTTAGTTCAATTCCCCTATCTGGATTTGTAACGGACATCTACTTACCTTCTTTTCCTTCCATGGCAAATGATTTAGCCATTACAGAAAAAGAAGTACAACTTACTTTAACCTGCTATTTATTGAGTTATGGTATTTCACAACTCTTTGTTGGTAGTGTTCTCGATAGTATTGGACGTTATAAACCCCGTTTAATTGCGTTGCTTTTTATTGCTTTATCCAGTACGTTAATCGCGCTTACAAATGATATTTTCTTGATTTGCCTGTTGCGCATTATTCAAGGAATTGCTATTTCTATTTTAGTTGTAGCAACTCGAGCCATTTTCATGGATATCTACGAAGAAAAACAACGGGTCCATTACTTGAGTTATTTCACTGTCGTTTGGTCCTGTGGCCCCATTCTTGCTCCTTTCTTAGGTGGATACCTCGATGCTATGTTTTCTTGGCATGCCAATTTTTATTTTCTTTCGATTTATGCTTTACTACTTTTTGTTTTAGATCTTGCCATCAGTGGTGAAAGTATTCCAGAAAAGAAAAAATTCAACTTGAGCCAAACCCTTCAGGTGTACAAAACCATGTTGAGCAACCAAAACTTTATCATGGGTATATTTATTCTTGGTATGAGTTACTCCATCGTGATGATTTTCAATATTGCAGGTCCATTTTTAATTGAAAATACCTTCAATCAAAATTCCATCGTCATTGGCTACTGTACCTTGCTCTTGGGATTTTCTTGGATGTTAGGAGGACTTATTGGCAAAAGAAGAATGCACCTCTCTTTTGAGCAGCGCACCACACGACCAATTTATATCCAGTTGGTCTTGTCTCTTGTTTTATTAGCAACGAGCTATTACATTGACAACTTATACCTTTTGATGGTTGGTTTATTCTTCATCCATATCTGTTCAGGTACCTTATTCAACAATTTTTTCACCTCTACGATGTTAGCTTTTCCCAATAATTCAGGAACAGCAGGAGGCTTGATGGGGGGATTAACCTATGTCATTACCTCTTTAACCAGTTTCATCATTTCATCGTCTGGAGCCATCAATACTCAATTTCAATTGAGTACTCGTTATACCGCACTGATTCTTTGTCTTTTATTCTTGATTTTGTACATCGTTCAACTCAATAAAAAAACACACTAGTCAACCCTAAAAAAAGAAGTCAATTTCCATCGAAATATGTACCTTTGCCGCCGCTTCCCTCAGCTTGAAGGAAGCGGTTTTATCATCTAAATAATTTGTATTACCTATTATGGGACTAAACAATAAGTTTCTAGGTTTTTCAGCAGCTATCTTTGCTGCTGCACTTTGGGGTGTATCGGGAGCATTTGCTCAATTTTTGTTCAATGAGAAACATTTTAATGCGGAATGGCTAGTTACTGTTCGACTTCTAATTTCAGGTAGCATTATGCTTTCATTAGGTATCCTAAAAGGCGATAAAGATGTATGGCATATCTGGAAAAATAAAAAACATGCCTCTCAATTGATTGTCTTTAGTTTTTTGGGTATGTTATTAGTACAATACTCTTACTTTATTACCATCTTTCACTCGAATGCAGCAACAGCTACCGTACTTCAATATATTGGTCCTGTTTTTATTGCTATTTACTTAGCCCTTCGCTTGAGAAAGTGGCCCAAGCCTATTGAAATATTAGCGATTGGTTTAGCTATGTTAGGTACCTTTTTATTGGTTACACACGGAGATATCAATAGTTTAACGATTACCCCTACAGCTTTAATTTGGGGAATTATCTCTGCCCTTGCACTGGCAGCTTACACGATTTTACCCGTACACCTATTAAAAGAATACAGCCCTATTGTCATCATTGGATGGAGTATGTTAATTGCAGGTACGGGCATGGCAATTGTATATCCACCTACGCATTTTCCTGGAATATGGGATATGGAAACCTTTTGGGCCGTTGCTTTTATTATTCTATTTGGAACCTTAATTTCCTTCTATATCTTCTTAGATGCCATCAACAATATTGGTCCACAACGCGCCAGTTTACTCGCTTGTGCTGAGCCTTTATCAGCAACCTTAATTGCCGTTTTTTACTTCGGAGTTCAATTTGAATTTCTAGATTGGTTAGGTAGTAGTTGTATTATTTTCACCATCTTATTACTGACGAAAATAAAGAAAAAGGAAATTCCAGAGCATTAATGCCAATAACGCTTCAACAATAAAATAAAACGCTGTTGGATTAAAAATACCCACGGCGTTTTAAAAATTAAAACCCCGCCACAAAGCAAGACAAATCCCACGCGAACAACTAACGTAAGCAAATAGCTGTGATTGAGAACGGGGATATAAAACCCAATCCCCAACACCAATAACATAGAAAGGAATAACTTGCCAAACTGTAAATCAAAAGGCCATAGTTTCATTTTTAAGTAGATGTAAATGACCTTTCCTACATTAAACAGGGTTAAACTAATTAATGAAGCTAACCCAACACCAAAAATACCAAAATCAGTTTGAGTCAAAAACCACAGATTCATACCGACATTCAGCACCATTAAAAACAGAATAGAAATTAAATTAAAACGGTAGTATTTGGAATAGGAAATAATCTCTGAATTAAATCCTGTCGACATATTAATTACCCCATTGACCCCTAACAAATAGATAATTGGAATAGAAGCTGCTAATTTATCATAGGTGGGCAAGACACGAAATAACGGATCAATCCCCACTGCTACACAAGAGAACAACAACATTCCGATAAAAAACATTACACGGGCTACTTCTTTGTATTTCTCATTGAGTTTTTTGAGCTGTACATTTTTAATTAAATCTGAAATAACAGGAGCATACAAAGCAAAGACACCTGTAGCTGGAATTGCTAAGGTGGAAGCTAAAGTTACCCCAATATTATAGGTTCCATTCGCCTCATACGAAATGAAATACGGAATCATCAACGAATCCACGCGAAACGCAAAAAAAGAACCAAAACTCCCCGCAAAAGCAAATAAACTATAGGCGTAATAGTCCTTTTTCTTTACCTTATCGAATAAGTCCTCATAGTTTTTGCTCAGGTGATAAGGATATAACTTATAAATATAGATTCCTATCACCGCAGTGATTAGCCCATAACTTACAATATACAACACTAAACCTTGATCAATCGTCGTTGTGGTATACAGCGCTAACAAAAAGATACTGGGTAATGTAATTTTGGGAATAATCTTCTCAAAGAAAGTAGGAAAGGATATCTTTTGCAGGTTTGTCGCTTGCCTGCGGAACAACTCGATATAAGCCATTGCAATAGCTAATGGAAAGGCAAAAGCTACATAGTTAAACGAAGCATCTGCGTAAAAAAATCGAATAACAAGTAAAGAAATTCCGACCCAACCAGCCAATTTTGCCAAAGAAATCAAGCTATAACTAAAGAGTTTATGCTGTAATTTTTCGGTCAATTGGGGATAGAAATTAATCAAGGCATGGGTACTTCCCAAAACGATGATAGGATACATAATTTGAGCACAGGCATCAACAAAACGAATAATCCCTAGCATTTCTTTATCTTGAGGGTAGATTAAAATCGTTGAAACAACGCCAATCAATACGCCTAAATAATTAATTAGCGTAAATAAAAAAGCTTGTTTGGTTGAAATACCATTCCCCATTGTACTTATTTCCTTGATTTGTATCTACAAATATACTGGCTATTCGATGCTTAACTACATTTTTTTATATTTTTGTGTGACTGCATGCTAAAAGTTTTCATTTTAAAAAAAGTGGCAGTTGTAAATGTCTTATTCCATGAAGTATATTGTTATTATTCCCGCTTACAATGAAGCCTCTTATATTGCAAAGACGTTGCACAGTTTAGCGGCTCAAACCGTACTTCCGGAATGGGTTCTTGTAGTCAATGATAATTCAACGGATCAAACAGCAGCACTTGTAGAAACATTTACCGCTCAATATCCTTGGTTACACTTAACCACTAAATCTTCAGCAGCCATTCATTTACCAGGAAGTAAAGTAGTGCAAGCCTTCAATTATGGCTTATCCCTTCTACCTGAATCTATAACTTATGATATCATTGTAAAATTGGATGCAGATTTAATTCTTCCTCCTGATTATTTTGCTTCTATCCTAGCAGCCTTTATAGACAATCCTAAACTCGGTATGGCTGGAGGTATTGCATTAATAGAGAAAAACAACCATTGGGTTGTCGAAAACTTAACGGATAAAGACCATATTCGCGGCGCATTCAAAGCCTACCGAAAGGCTTGTTTTCAACAAATTGGGGGACTCAAACCAGCCATGGGATGGGATACCGTTGATGAATTACTCTGCCGATATTATCAGTGGGAAATCCTTGTGCGCCAAGATTTACAAATCAAACATCTCAAACCAACAGGGGCACAATACGATCAAACTGCACGTTATAAACAGGGAGAAGCCTTTTATCGCCTACACTACGGTTTATTGATAACGCTTATCGCTAGTTTAAAATTAGCCTCTAAAAAAGGAAAACCGTTGTTGTTTCTCGATTATATCAAAGGGTATTTTAAAGCAAAAGCAAAGCAAGAACCCTATTTAGTCACAGAAGAACAAGGAAAATTTATTCGTCAATACCGTTGGGCTAAAATAAAGTCCAAGTTGTTTTAGTACATTTTTTGACCTTATAAACCTAAAAACTCATTTGTAATTGGTAATTTAGCCGATATTTATTTTTTATGATAAAAACTGGATTAACAAATATTGGTCAGTACTTTATTATGCTAAAAGAAATTTTTAGCAAAATGACTAAGTGGAAAGTAATGAAGGAACTCATCTTCAAAGAAATAGACGATTTAATTATTGGATCTTTGGGTATTGTTTGTTTCTTATCTTTTTTCGTTGGAGGTGTTGTTGCAATTCAAACTGCCTTAAACTTAACCAATCCCTTAATTCCTAAATATCTTATCGGATTCGCAACTAGACAATCGGTTATCTTAGAATTTGCTCCAACTTTCATCTCCATCATTATGGCGGGAAAAATGGGATCTTTTATCACATCGAGTATTGGAACCATGCGTGTTACGGAACAAATTGATGCCTTAGAGGTCATGGGAGTTAGTTCATTGAACTACCTTGTTTTCCCTAAAATGGTCGCTGTTTTGTTATATCCTTTTGTTATTGGTATCAGTATGTTCCTAGGTGTTTTAGGTGGATGGTTCGGTGGTGTTATGGGTAATTTTGTATCTTCAGAACAATTCATCACTGGATTACAAGATAGCTTTATTCCATTTCACATTACCTATGCGTTTATTAAAACGACTCTTTTTGGTTTTTTATTAGCAACTATTCCTTCTTACTTTGGATACTACATGAAAGGTGGTGCACTAGAAGTAGGAAAAGCAAGTACAACTGCTTTCGTATGGACCAGTGTGGCTATTATCCTAACAAACTATATATTAACCTCTCTCCTTTTAAGTAATTAGCAAGATGATTGAAGTAACAAACATAGAAAAGTCTTTTAATGGCAATAAGGTTTTGAAGGGAATTACCACGACGTTTGAAACGGGAAAAACCAATTTAATCATAGGACAAAGTGGTTCAGGAAAAACGGTTTTCTTGAAAACACTTTTGGGTATTCACGCCCATGACAACGGACAAATTCTATTTGATGGAAGGGATTATGCCGATATGAATAAACATCAACGCCGTGATTTGCGTACGGAAATTGGAATGGTATTTCAAGGAAGTGCTCTTTTTGATTCCATGACAGTGGAAGAAAATATTGCTTTTCCGTTGCGTATGTTTACCAACAAAAGCGATAAAGAAATCATGCATCGCGTAAATGAGGTAATTGACCGCGTCAAATTAATCAACGCCAATAAAAAGAAACCTTCGGAAATATCTGGAGGAATGCAAAAAAGGGTAGCCATTGCACGCGCAATCGTAAACAACCCTAAATATTTGTTCTGTGACGAACCAAACTCAGGATTAGATCCCAAAACAGCAATCGTCATTGATAACTTGATTCAAGAAATCACCCACGAATACGATATTACAACTGTAATTAACACACACGATATGAACTCAGTCTTGGAAATTGGAGAACACATCGTCTTCTTGAAAAATGGGGTATTGGCTTGGTCTGGAAACAATAAAGAAATTATTCAAACAGACAATGAAGATGTCGTTGATTTCGTTTACTCTTCTGAGCTCTTTCAGATGGTTCGAGATGCAATGCGACACATTGGCTCTACTAAATAAGTGATAAGAAAAAGAAATGGGAAATAGATTAATTTTATCGATTCTAACCTTATTTCTTTCTTGATAAAAAGCGAAAGGCTTGCAGATGCAAGCCTTTCGCTTTTTATTTTTGAATCCTCGTGCATTTTCATTGGGTCTTCTCCTTTCAACAAACTTCTCCTATACAAAGGCAAACACCATTCGCTCTTAAGCCTATCTCCCACTTCCGTTCTTGTTTTAGATTAAGTCATTTTCATTCGCAATGAAGTAACTTTGAGTATAAAATAAAAGGATATGAAAACAAAAAATATTGAACAAATCGTAGCACCAAAACCTGCACATTTTGTAGGAGATGGTTTCAGAGTACACAATTTTATTCCAGGTGTTCCAGGAATGAGTATGCAACGCATGGATCCCTTCATTATGTTAGATTACAACTCCAAATACCACTTTGGGCCAAGTGAAATTCCAAGAGGGGTAGGTGTCCATCCACATAAAGGTTTTGAAACCGTAACAATCGCTTATAAAGGACGTGTTGAGCACGGCGATAGCAGCGGTGGTGGTGGAATCATTGGAGAAGGTGATGTACAATGGATGACAGCCGCATCAGGGGTTTTGCATAAAGAGTTTCACGAAACAGAATGGAGTAAAACAGGAGGTGAATTTCAGATGGTTCAATTGTGGGTCAATCTTCCTGCAGAAGCAAAAAAAGGACAGCCGCAATACCAAGCGATAGAAAATGCGCAAATGCCTCATTATACGCTTGCAGATGAGCGAGGATTTATCGAAGTAATCGCAGGTGAATATCAAGGAGTAAAAGGCCCTGCGACGACCTTTACGCCAATCCATATGTCTAACTTAAAAGCAAAAGCAGGCGCAGAGGTAACGTATGAATTTCCTACTACCTATAACACCCTATTGTTAGTACTAGAAGGAAGCATCAAAGTAAACGGATCTGATGTGCAGCAAGATCACGTCGCTGTTATGGCTCATGATGGAGACCAATTCACTATTGAAGTAACGGAAGATGCTATCGTATTAGTTTTAGCAGGTCTGCCAATCAAAGAGCCTATTGCGCATTATGGTCCTTTTGTAATGAATACACAAGAAGAATTACTACAAGCCTTTGACGATTTTAACACAGGTAAATTCGGAACTTGGAATTAATTAATAATGAAAAGGTGTTGCTGAGCAGCACCTTTTTTTTATGTATTTTATTTTCTCATTTTGTGAATTCTCCTAATTTTGCAAATAAAAACTATGCACAAAAGAATCGCAACAATAAGCTTACTTCTTGGATTGTGTGTGGGATGTACTTCCAAAAACACAATAACTGAACAGCCTGTAACCAACAAAGTAAGCGTTGAAAACAAGGAAACAGCGAAAGTTGAAACCAAAACAGAAGAGCAGGAAGAATTGAAACTCGACGGTACGAATCCTGAATTATACGCAGCTTCAGAGGAGAAAATGTTGAATATGCTAAATGAACCTGACCAACAACGTTTGCAAAAAGCAATTCAAATTATATCCAACAAAATTGCAGAAACCGTAGATTTATATACGGAAGACGATGAAATTAATTTTGATGAATGGCATGCTATTTATTGTAAAAAAGTAAATGGATTAACTTTTACAGGGATTCTTCAATTAGCGGAACAATTATTAGTAGAAAACAAACAGCGTACACAAGCTAGTTTGAAAGAAGAAATAGCTGACCTAAAAGCTAACCCAACCGACGATCAAGAAGAGTCATTGTCATTTTTGCAAGAAGAACTTAGAAAAACAAAGAATTTACCTACTACTATTGACACTTATGTGTATAATGAGGAATGCTTTCTCTAAAAATAGAAATCATTTAACTATTTTTTTATAATTTACAATTCATTATAAAAGTGTTCAACTCAAAATTGATGATTTTTTTCTTTTTTATTTGTTAATAAATTAGTTTTTACTTATATTTGATTTATAGATTTAACCTAAAAAGGTATTTACCTCGTTAAATCTTCTTCCTCGTTGCATTTTTAACAAGAGGACTAAAGCAAAAAAAATCCCTTCAGGATAAAAGATAAGTTGAAAAAGAAAAGTGATGTTGTTAAGTGTAAAAAAGAGTTCCCCTATTTTAGGAACTCTTTTTCATTTTATAGCACTTAGGCTAACAAGCCCGCTCGTCTTAATAAAGCTTCTGGTGTCGGTTCTTGTCCTCTAAACTTAATATATAGTGTCATCGGATGATCTGTTCCTCCTTGTGATAGCACATGATCTTTAAATGCTGTAGCTACTTCTTTATTGAAAATTCCCTTTTCTTTAAAATAAGCAAATGCATCTGCATCTAAAACTTCAGCCCATTTATAACTGTAATAACCCGAAGAATATCCTCCTTGGAAAATATGCGAAAAAGAAGTACTCATTGCATTTTCTGCTACATCTGGATATTGCTGAGTAGCTTTAAACTGCTCTACTTCAAATGCTTTTAAATTGGTGATTCTAGTTGGATCTTGTCCATGCCATCCCATATCAAGCAAACCAAAACTCAATTGACGTACAGTTGCCATTCCTTCTAAGAAAGAAGCACTTTCTTTGATTTTTTCTACAAATTCCATCGGAATCAGTTCTCCTGTTTGATAATGTCTTGCAAACAAGGCTAAGGTTTCTTTTTCATAGCACCAATTCTCCAAAATCTGACTTGGTAGCTCTACGAAATCCCAATATACATTTGTTCCCGATAAAGACGGATATGTTGTATTAGCAAGCATGCCGTGTAACGCATGACCAAATTCATGGAATAAGGTTGTAACTTCATTAAACGTCAATAAAGACGGCTTAGTTGCTGTTGGTTTAGTGAAATTACACACAATTGAAATATGTGGTCTTTCATTCACTCCTTGTTTGATATATTGATTCTTAAATGACGTCATCCAAGCTCCGTTGCGCTTTCCTTTTCGCGGAAAGAAATCAGTATAAAAAACAGCGATAAAGTCCCCCTCTTCATTAGTAACTTCAAACGTACGCACCTCATCGTGGTATTTTTCAATATCAAAAACTTCTGTAAAAATGAGGCCATACAGCTTATTTGCTACTTGAAAAGCACCATCTAATACATTTTCTAATTGAAAATACGGTTTTAAGATTTCATCATCTAAATTAAAGCGTTTTTGTTTTAATTTCTCTGCATAATAGCTCCCATCCCATTTTTCTAAATGATCAAGTCCATCTAGTTCTTTAGCAAAAGCAGTCAACTCTTCAAATTCTTTATCCGCAGCAGGTTTTGCCTTTATTAATAAGTCTTCTAAAAAGGTATTTACCTTCGTTGGCGATTGTGCCATACGCTCCTCTAACACAAAATCAGCATGTGTAGCATATCCTAAAATAGTAGCGCGTTCATGTCTTAATTTTGCGATGGTTAACACATGCGTTTCATTATTAAATTCATTTGCTTTAAACGCTTTTGCCCCTGCTGCAATCGCCAATTCTTTACGCAACGCTCTATTTTCTGCATACGTCATAAACGGAATATAACTCGGATAGTCCAAAGTAAAAATCCATCCTTCTCGATTTTCTTGTTTGGCTAATGCATGTGCTTCCTCAATCGCTCCTTCTGGCAATCCTTTTAAATCAGCTTCTTCCGTGATATGCAACTGATAATTGTGTGTTTCTGCTAATACATTCTCTCCAAATTTTAAAGCAGTCGTTGCCAATTCTGCATCAATTGCTCGTACCCTATTCTTTTGCTCTTCTGACAGCAGCGCTCCATTGCGTACAAAGTTCTTGTAATTCTTAGTCAACAAGGTTTGTTGTTCCGTAGTCAAATCCAACTGCTTCAATTGCTCATAAACTACTTTAACACGCAAAAACAATTGCTCGTTTAACAAAATGTCATTCCCTAATTCAGCAAGTAAAGGAGCTACCTCCTGTGCAATTTGCTGCATTTCATCATTAGTTTCTGCTGAATTTAAATTAAAGAAGATACTAGCTAAAATATCCAACTCCATACCAGAGAATGCCAAAGCTTCTATTGTATTTTCAAATGTTGGAAGTTCCGGATTCGATGTAATGGCATCAATATCTGCTTTTGACTGTGCAATGGCTTGATCAAATGCAGGTTTATAATCCGTAATTTTTATCTGTGAGAAAGGTGCTGTACCGTATTTTGTTGTAAATGGTTTACTAAAAATAGTCATCGTAATCTAATTTTTATTTGTTCTATAAATTTACAAATTAATTAAGCACTAGAACATAAGAAGTCTAGTCTTAACATCCTCTTACCATAAAAAAATAGGGCTCTTATAGTAAGAGCCCTATGGTATGGAATAAGCTAAAAATTATGCTTGTACTTCTTCTTGTGTTGGCTGAACTGGTAAGTCCGCTTTCGTCAAGAATGAAGTTATTTCTGCATCCATTTCAGCAATTGTTTTCTTAAACAATTCGAATGCTTCAAACTTATAGATCAATAAAGGATCTTTTTGTTCGTGAACAGCTAACTGAACAGATTGTTTCAATTCGTCCATTTTTCTAAGGTGTTTCTTCCATGCCTCATCTAAAATTGACAATACCACATTCTTTTCAAAATCGTCAATTAGACTCATTCCTTGTGTGCTGTATGCTGTTTCTAAGTTTGTCACGACGTTCATTGTTTTCATACCATCTGTGAATGGAACAACAATACGCTCGAAATTATTATCTTGATTCTCGTATACGTTTTTAATTACTTTGAATGCTTCAGCAGCACTGCGCTGTCCTTTTTCACGGTAAGAAGTAAACGCTTTATCGTATAATCGATTGGCTAATGTAACAACATCTTCTTTATTGAATTGATCTTCTGTTACAACATCGTTAATACCGAAGTTGCGGATCATATCCATATCTAAGTTTTTGAAGTCATTCGCCATTTTGTTTGTTTCGCTAATACGCTCACATAAATCGTACATCATATTGGCGATATCCACTTTTAGACGATCTCCAAACAACGCGTGTTTTCTACGTTTGTAAATTACTTCACGTTGTGCATTCATCACGTCATCATATTCTAATAAACGCTTACGAATACCAAAGTTGTTCTCTTCTACTTTTTTCTGTGCTCTTTCGATTGATTTGGTCATCATCGAATGTTGAATCACTTCCCCTTCTTCTAATCCCATTCTATCCATAATCTTCGCTACACGCTCTGATCCGAATAAACGCATTAAGTTATCTTCTAATGACACATAGAATTGAGAGCTTCCTGGGTCTCCTTGACGACCTGCACGACCTCTTAACTGACGGTCAACACGTCTTGAATCATGACGCTCTGTACCAATAATCGCTAAACCTCCCTTGTCTTTTACTTCTTGAGAAAGTTTAATATCCGTACCACGACCTGCCATGTTGGTTGCAATTGTTACAATACCAGGTTTTCCTGCTTCTTCAACAATTTGAGCCTCTTGTTTGTGTAATTTCGCATTCAATACGTTGTGTTGAATACCACGCATTTTCAACGATCTACTCAATAACTCAGAAATCTCAACTGAAGTAGTACCAATTAATACAGGACGACCTGCTTGTGATAATTCTACTACATCATCAATAACTGCTTTATATTTTTCACGTACTGAACGGAAAATTTTATCTTCTTTATCTTTACGAGCAATTCCTCTGTTTGTTGGAATTTCAACTACGTCTAATTTGTAGATTTGCAAGAACTCTCCTGCTTCTGTAATAGCCGTACCTGTCATACCTCCTAACTTCTTGTACATACGGAAGTAGTTCTGTAACGTAATCGTTGCAAATGTCTGTGTAGCTGCTTCGATTTTCACGTTTTCTTTCGCCTCGATCGCTTGGTGTAATCCATCTGAATAACGACGTCCATCCATGATACGACCTGTTTGCTCATCCACGATTAAAATCTTATTGTCGATGACAACATATTCTGTATCTTTTTCAAACACAGTATAAGCTTTCAACAATTGATTTAACGTGTGGATACGCTCGCTCTTTACCCCAAAATCTTGGAATAAGCGCTCTTTGGCAATTGCTTCCTCTTCTCTTGATAAATTTTGACTTTCAATACGAGCTACTTCTGTTCCAATATCTGGTAAAACGAAGAAATGCTCATCTGTATCTTGCGATAAGAATTTGATTCCATTATCTGTCAATTGCACTTGATTGTTTTTCTCTTCAATCACGAAGTACAACGCTTCATCCACTTTATGCATTTCTCTATTGTTGTCCTGCATGTAGTGGTTTTCTGTTTTTTGAAGCAATTGTTTTACCCCTTCTTCACTTAAGAATTTAATTAGGGCTTTATTTTTAGGTAAGCTTCGGTACGCTCTTAATAATAAGAATCCACCTTCTTTTGTATTTCCTTCGCGGATTAATTTTCTAGCCTCTGCCAAGAAGTTATTCGCTAATTTACGTTGGATTTCAACTAGGTTAGCTACTTTTGGTTTTAGCTCATTGAACTCGTGACGATCTCCTTGAGGAACTGGTCCTGAGATAATCAACGGTGTTCTAGCGTCATCCACTAATACTGAATCGACCTCATCGACAATAGCATAGTTGTGTACGCGTTGCACTAATTCTTCTGGCGTATGTGCCATATTATCTCTCAAGTAGTCGAAACCAAATTCATTATTTGTTCCGTACGTGATATCTGCAGCATAAGCAGCTCTTCTACCTGGAGAGTTTGGTTGGTGGTTATCGATACAGTCTACGGTCATTCCGTGGAACTCAAATAAAGGCGCTTTCCACTGACTATCCCTTTTAGCAAGGTAGTCATTCACTGTAACTAAGTGTACTCCGTTTCCAGTTAAGGCATTTAAGTATAAAGGCAAGGTTGCTACTAATGTTTTACCTTCCCCTGTTTGCATCTCTGCGATTTTTCCTTGGTGCAATACAATACCCCCGATTAACTGAACATCGTAGTGAATCATATCCCAGGTCACTTCCTTACCTGCAGCAGACCATTTATTTGCCCAACTTGCTTTTCCGTCAGCAATCGTTACATACGGTTTGTTTTGTGCAAACTCCATGTCTTTTTCTGAAGCTGATACCACCACTGTTTCGTTTTCTTTGAAACGCTTTGCTGTCTCTTTCACTACTGCAAAAGCCTCTGGTAAGATGTCCATCAATACTTTTTCAGTATTGTCGTACGCTTCTTTTTCTAAGCTATCAATACTTGCGTAGATTGCTTCTCTTTTATCGATATCTTGAGTCTTCTCGATTTCTTCTTTGTACGAAGCAATCTTAGCATCTTGACCGGCTCTAGATTGTTGAATTTTCTCTTTAAAATAGATAGTCTTTGCTCTTAATTCGTCATTTGACAAACCAGATAAAGACGATTCATACGTTTTAATTTTTTCAATTAGAGGTTTTATTTCTTTGATATCTCGTTCAGATTTATCGCCGACAAAAACCTTTAATATGGTATTTATAAGACTCATAGGTTTATATATTTTTACTCTTTTTTACTTGCTAAAATAAACAAAAAAAAGCCTTGAAGAAGGCTTTTTTCTATATTAATACTCATCCTCGTTCCAAAGATAATCTTCGTCCGTAGGATAGTCTGGCCAAATTTCTTCCATAGATTCATAGATTTCTCCTTCATCTTCGATGGATTGTAAGTTTTCTACTACTTCAAGGGGTGCACCTGTTCTAATAGCGTAATCTATCAACTCATCTTTAGTCGCAGGCCATGGAGCATCACTTAAATAAGATGCCAATTCTAATGTCCAATACATCTCTTAACCTTTTTAAAATTTTATTGCAAAAATAAATTTTATTATGAAATAAGCAAGCTTTTTTCATAGTATTTCACTAACATTAAAGAACGTCTTGCTTAATCACAACAAAAAACGGCTGATTTTAGTGGGTTATTTCAACTTTTCAGGTATCCATTTAACCTCATCCGCTTGTAAATCAAAAGTCAACTTTCGTGCCAATACAAATAGATAGTCAGAAAGTCGGTTTAAGTACATCAAAACTTCGGGTTCTACGGGTTCTTCTTGATCTAATTGTACTGACAAACGCTCGGATCTACGACAAACACAACGTGCAATATGACAGAATGACACCGTCGTATGTCCGCCAGGCAGGATAAAATGTGTCATCGGAGCTAAATTTTCTTCCATCCGATCAATTTCATTTTCCAAAAAAACAAGCGTGTCTGGGGTGATTTTAGGAATATTCAGTCGCTCTTTGCCATTTTTCAACACTGCTTTTTGTGGATCTGTAGCTAAAATAGCACCTACTGTAAACAAATGATGTTGAATAGCAAGTAAAGTTTGTTTTTCCAATGCTGGAATTTCCTGATCTCGAATCAATCCGATATAGGAATTTAATTCATCAACCGTTCCATAAGCTTCTATTCGCACATGATTTTTAGGTACACGTGTACCGCCAAATAAAGCTGTAGTACCTCGATCTCCTGTTTTAGTATATATTTTCATCGTTGCCTGTATAATCCGTCTTGTTTTGATGAAGCAAAATACAATACTTTAGGCAGAATGCAATCGTTTCTTTTTATTTTATTCGTTCGTCACTTTCAATTACTCCATCGCGCAGGCGAATAATACGATGAGCATGTTCCGCAATATCTTCTTCATGGGTAACGAGGATAACGGTATTGCCTTTGCGGTGAATTTCATCAAACAACCCCATGATTTCAATAGAGGTTTTAGTATCTAGATTTCCTGTAGGTTCATCCGCTAAGATAATTGAGGGGTTATTGACTAAAGCACGTGCAACTGCCACGCGCTGTCTTTGCCCACCTGACAATTGATTAGGATGGTGATCCATGCGATCTCCTAATCCCACCATATGCAATACATCAGAAGCTCTTTGGTTGCGTTCCTCTTTTGATCGTCCTGCATAAATCATAGGCAAAGCTACGTTGTCCAAAGCCGTAGTACGTGGCATCAAATTAAAAGTTTGAAAGACGAAACCAATGTCTTTGTTGCGAATTTCTGCCAATTGATCGTCATCCAATCGACTGACATCCTTGCCATTTAAGCTGTAATACCCTGAAGTCGGTGTATCTAAGCAACCTAAAATATTCATTAATGTTGATTTACCCGATCCAGAAGGTCCCATCAGCGCGACGTAATCTCCTCTTTCAATTTGCAAATCCACGCCTTTTAAAACCTTTACCGTTTCGGATCCCATTTTAAAATCGCGTTTAATTGCTTTGATATCAATAATTAATTCTCTAGACATAATCCTCGTATTTTCTTTCTTATAAGTGTCCCAATCCGTCCATTTGTTACACGCGAAGCAAGCGGAATACACGATCTGGTTGCAAACGCAGTTTAAAATGCTGCTTTAGCTGCTCTTTTCGCTTAAAAGCAACGCCAAAATAATAGAAATCTAAAGTTACAACCATTTCATTAGATGCTACCACGTCTTGCCAATATTTTTCAATCGATTCAGCCTTGCTTCTGCGATCAATTATCCAAAGCGAATCATTGTGCATGGTTTGCGCCACTTCTTCTACAGTGGGCCATGAAATCGCTTCCTTTCCTTGAAAGAGCATACAATCGTAAAGGTTGATGGGATTGGCATGATAGGATTCAACCAAAATAGCTGTTTTCAGTTCCTTTGGGCATTCACCATCCAACGTAGTCAATTGTTGTGGCATAAAGTAGGTCAACAACCGATCGATGAACTGATTTTTTCTTGATACTCCCTTCCAACGGGTATCCGCAGGGTAAAGTCCACGGGTTAATAAATTAAACACAAAAGGCGAATGAATGCCATGTTCATTATAAGCAGAAAACCAGAATTGAAGGTAATCGAAAATCATGTGTACTCTTGTTGTTATTTCGTAAACAAAAATACAAGAATTAAAGTGTTTCTATAGAAAAGCAGCTTGACTTTTATGATTAGGCGTCAAAGTTAAGGGCTAGATAAAAAGAACATCTTTTTTTAGATTCACTGCGAGCCGTTTGCTGTCCACCATAAACGATGAGATATCCGTTAACTGAATGGTATAAAAAAACCCTACACAAATGTGTAGGGTTTTCATTTTTGTGACGATGACAGGATTACTTTTAATTTAATTAATCAAGTCATAACCAATATATTACAAGTAAAAAAGCTTCACTTTGCACGACTGTTGCACAACAAAGATAAAGCTTATTTTATGGTGTTTTACGTTGATTAACTATAATAAACAAAGTACAATTCATTTATTTACTTGTTTTGCAAAATTAAATTCATCTGCAAAGCTTCCAAAAACAACTCCAAAGTATCTAAGGAAAAAGCTCTTTTCCCATTTTCATAGTTTGATATTTGAGCTCTCTTGGCAGGATCTCCCCAAACAAGTATCGCAAGTTCCTCCATAGTGAGGCCAAGTTCAATCCTACGAGCTTTTAATTTTTGAGCTATTTCTTCTTTTAACGACATAATTTCTATAATTTTGTAGTTGCAAATTTTTAATAGGGTTAAAAAAATGCAGACATATTTTCCCGTTGGTGTGTGGTAACCCAACGGGATTTTTTTATTGAGTAAATCTAAAGATTATATTTTAATACCAAGTAAATCTTTTTCTTCTGTTGTTTTGGTAAACCAAATAGGCTGCATTAAAATATTGTTAATACCTATCCCGATTAAGTCTTCTCTTTCTTTGATTGTATCCGTGTTTAGTTTGATTTGAGGATAAGTTCCTGTGTATATTGTAGAAGGCATTTTGAAAGCTTCCATTTCACATATAGTGGGTAAATCTCCTAACATTTCGTTTGGAATAACAGCGACTAAAACACTGTGTGTTTCAGTCGTTTTTTGAACAATCGTTTTAAAATATGTAGTTTTCATAATTAATCAGATATATAATCAATTTTTATGTTATTAATATTTTGGTTTAAATAGTGTGCTTCGTTGTCTGTCATTCTCCCTTTTATATTATACGGTACATCCCTAACATATATTGGTGTGAGCATATTTTTTATAAATTGCTCCATTGTTTTTAAAGCATGTCTTTTTTTTGAATTCATGTATTCAACATTTAAATCAAAGTCTTTAGAATTAACACCTATAACCTTGTTGTTAAATTCGTCTATTTTTCTAAAAAATTCGGAACCATATATTTCATGAAAGTCTTCTACAGTTATATTGTCAGGAATCTTTTTTTCTTCCTGAAATTCATTGAGTAATTGTTGTAATTTATCCTTTTCATATTTTGTCCTATCTTCAGAATCTTTCATAGTATCTAACAACAATTCTCTTTTTTTATTTGCCTCTCGATTGTATTTAATCCAATAAGTAGGAAAAGTTGAATGCCTATAATGTTTTTTATCTCCAAAAATCATGAAGATTACCCAACTTGAATTCATTTCAACAGTTATCGTATAATGTTTTACACTAAAACTCCATACACCAGCTTGTTTATATTCGTCCCATACTTTAGGCATACCAAATCTTTTTGATAGATAAAAAAATGTTTCAAAAAATATATTTTCTGTATACCAACTATATTCTTGTGGTGTTTTATATCCTAATGTTTTGGCAATAGTATTTCTAATTGATTTGCTGTCTTGAAATATATTTACTTTTCTATTCATAATAAATAGAGCAGTTTAACGACGTGCCCCAGGTCTTAATGTTATTCCCAAAGTTTTTTTGCTGTTTCTAGCTTCTTAGTAAGTTCGTTTACTTCTTTCTTAGCGTATGTAAGAGAAAAGGAATGTTCTCTTACATACTTCCCGCTTTTAAGTCCCTCGTGCTTCTCTTTAGCTTCTTCTAGTTTGTATTCATAGTATTCTAAGCTTTCAGGCATAGAAAGATTAATTTCGCTGGCTCTACTTTCCCAATATTCTGCTTTATTTAGATGATCATTTGCTTTATCAGAAAATTCGACACTTTTCCCCATTCTATTCCAATTTCTTTCAATGAGTGCGCGATGTCGTTTTTCACTGTGGTGACCTACCTTAATCGGTTCGGCAAGTGCTAAGAAATCTTTACCCTCTTGAGAAGCTTCGTAATACTCATTACTTTTCTTTTCTGCAGAACCTGCCCAATTTTCATATTTAGCAGCTTTGTTTTTGGCGCGTTCCTGAATATTAAAACCATCAGCACGAACAAAAGAATAGAAGTAAAAACCATCCTTAGTATAGATCAGATTGTGTATAATTACTTCATTCTCTTTTCCGTATTTAGTTGTTAATGCGATGATGTCGCCTTTTTCGTGACGTTCTTCTGTTTTGGCCAAGAAAACATTTGGCACATATTTACTGTAAGTATTCATTTGTGGTAAAATTTATAGGGTTAAAAAAATATTCTTGATACTTGAAAAGTGAAGTAAACGAGTGCGAATACTATCAATTGATAGCTTAGGCGCTTGCTGTGTTTAGCATTACTCATTGCCTAGATAGATTATGTTTCCTTCAATCTCTTCGATAACAATTTTGGTCCCAGCTGAAGGAAGTCCCTCTGGGTCATCATTCCAAATGAACATGTAGTATTGTTCATTGGCTTGTTCTAATTTTTCGATTTGCTTAGTTATACTATGGAAAGTAAAAGCAGCCGATACAGTAAGTACCAAGCATACCGCCACAAGGACGAGAGTAAGATTGTCTTTCATTTTTAATAGGGTTTAAAGAAAGCCCTTACGCTGTGGTAAGTTGTAAGGGCTATTAATGATTAGTAATTTACTTTTCTTCCATCTTCCCAACAGAATTCCATTTTTTTCAAATCTGTTTTCCATTGAAAACCATTTTCGTTTTCAACAATTAATAAAGAATTAGTTCTATCGTAAGCAACAACCTTTAGTATTTGTCTTTGATTCCAGATTTGGTCATTTATATCTAAATCATTGTTTAATCCTTTTGTACTTCTTAGTTTACAAAATGATTCTGTTTTTAGACGGTATTGATGTGGTGTCATTATATTGCTAATTTAAAGTTTGACTTAGTTTGAAAATCTGTAGAGCCGAATAAATCTTTTAATTCGCTTAGGTCTTTATTAGATCTCCCCTTCTTCACATAATCACTAGGGGAGAAATACCAAGACTTCTTTTGTCCCGCCCAGCAGGGAGCGTTATAATTATCAATCGCGATAGATTTAATTCTTTCCTTTTGTGAGTACATCGCCCCAGGTGTTAAGTCTGTGAGCCATATAAAAGAACCGACAAAAGAAATATTTATTCCTTGAAGCCCTTCAAACATCTTTACGATATTGTAGAACTGATCAGCGTTAAATGTGGTATTTGTATTTTCTTCTGTATTAGAAGTGCTGAAACGATTTTCTAAAGATTTGAATTCTTTAAACATTTTTACGAATTCAGATTGTGAGTTATAGCCGCTAGTATCAGGGTGTAACTCAAAACAAAGCTTTTTAAATAAATTCTTAGCTTCGTCTAAGGTTTTGCATGTTGTAAAATAGGTTGTATCCATCTTATAAGTTTTTAATAGGGTTATTTAATATTTGTGGTAACGGCTTGCATAGTGGTAATTATCAAGCCTGATTCGCTTAGTTATAATTTAAGAACTACAATCAAGATATAAGATAAAGCAGACAGTAAGTCAAAGAACACCCCCAAGGGGGAATCAAAAAAAGAAGTATTACTTCCTTTCTTTTGTGTTACACAAATGTATAACAAGTATTTTATATAAAAAAGCATTAATTAAAAAGTTTTGATACGTAATTTCTATAGTAAAACGCAATGCAATAGATAATCGTTATAGTTATTAATTTCCCTTTGTTTTAAAGGCTTTAATTAAAGTTTACGCATACAATGTTAGAAGAAGATAAATAATTGAACTGTGGTAAAATTTAATAGGGAATGAGTCGTATTGACGTGAGGGAAGGGTGATAAAAAAACAAACACAAACGCGCTGTCGTGTAGATCTCTTTTATTGTTTATATACACTAAGGAATAAATACACATAATTCTGTATCTTAGCACGGATAAAAAGTACATAAATCTGTATATTATGATAAACGAATTAATCAATGTAACTGAACTAAGCAAGGTGTTATCTGGCAACAATCAATCGATAAGAAAAAAGAAAGTACCAGCGAAGTACAATGCAGCAGTTCAAGAACTTAACGACCTTTTAGAGTATTGGAAGAAGCGCCACAATTTATGATGCGTTGTGCAATGGTCGTGCAGAATTCATACAAGCAAACCTCAACGCGTTGTTTTACAGTAAATTACACTCAGTAGTTCAAATCATACTAAGATTACACTTTCCTTTTGAAGTAGTTTACTTCCTAGAAAATCAATAAAGCCAAAAGACTAATCCTCAAATTAGTTGCTGATTGAAACGAGTTCCGGATGCCTGGATATAAAAAGCTAAAATGTTTTTGAACTGAAAAGCAAATCGCCCCCCAATACCCTTTTGAATCGCGTTTTCCTTTTGTGGTCCGTTCGCTCAGAAACATGTATACCATCCCAAACACACTACCATATCTCACTTTTATTATTTAATACCCTTTTCTTTGCTTTTTAAAGCTTTTCCTTTTTTTCATAACCCAATTATCATTTGATTCATTTCATGGCTTAAAACAAGCTTATTTCTGTTTAAAAAAGGCTATTGCCAACACTCTTTTTCTACCACCAAAAAACAATACAGAATATTTTATATAAATTACACACAATCGTATAGAATATTTTATATATTTGTCATGTAACAAAATTGAAAATATGAACAAGGCAATCTTTATTTCGGTAATTGAATCGATCAAAGAGCAAACGACAAGAGATTATGAAATCTCAAACAGTTTAGCGCAGGTGTATAGAACACAAGTTCCTGTTTATGACAATTCATTTTTGTTGAAAGCAATCAAGGATATAATGCTTTTTCATTTCAATAATCAAGCGGAAGCTTTGAGTGAAATTGATCACTATTGTTTCTTCTGCAATTTTGGAAGAATTGAAAAAGATGGAGATGTGTTAATTGAAACTGCTTCTGAATTATATGACCGATTGGCTTTGGAATTTTTAAAATAGATCATTGACATTTTTGGCATTTGTGTATAGAAAATATATAAACCATTCGCTGCTAACTTGATTAGCTGAGGGAATGACAACCCAACGTGGCGTAATAATAGCATACGCGTAGACGGTTTGAACGGGCTTTTTGACGTCTTTATTGCACGGCTGGCGGGTGGTTTTATTCATAGGATGATGGCGAAATGGTAGACGCTGATAAAGGGTAGATTTAAGAGAAGCGATGGATACTGACTAAGTAGTGTTTTATGCCTTCGGGTATCAGGTCTTAATAAATCTAATTTGAAAATGGCTTTTCGTGCGGGTTCGATTCCTGCTCATCCTACAAACTATGAAACGTTTGTTTATGCTTTTTACAATGCTGTTTTGTTTCAGTATTGCGGGAATCTGTAAGACTACAATAGACCTGAGCGAAAATTCAAAACAGAAAACAGAGGTTGCTTCTTTTTCTGATGTAGTAAAAGTTGATGCGGTTTTCGCTTCAGTTGATTTAAAAGCTGATGTAGGTAGTCAGTATGTTTTTTCCGTCCCCAGTGTGTTGGCTGATAAAAAACATATTTCTACTTATATTATTTCGCTAAATTTGGAACCGCTGCAATCTAAGGTTATTATTTGCATCCGCGACAAAATTAGGATTACCTAGCTTTTATAATAAACAACAAACCACTTAAAAGCCTTTCTAATCATTAAGTATTTATATGCTTTATTGACGTTCTACAGAAAGGCTTTTTTTCTTAAACAAACACTTCATTTTTACTTTTAGTCTATTAGCTCAGTTGGTTAGAGTGCTTGCTTGTCACGCAAGAGGTCGCGAGTTCGAGTCTCGTATAGACTGCAATTCATATTTTATGGTTTTTTTGGTTAATAACCAGTTTATTGTTTCTGTAAAAAGCAATGGTAAGTAGTGTCGGAATTGGTTAGACGATAATTGAATAAGTATTTAGGAGACATAGAAGTGGAATTCTATGCCGCCTGTCAGATAATTTCAGAAAGATATTCAATACCATTTCAGGTTCGAATCCTGACTACTTAACGACATTCTTTTTTTCATAAAAACACTTCAACGCTGAGCCAAGTCAGCAAGTATCTGCAAAGGGTTTAAGGAAACATCCCCAACATAGTACTAAATATTCAAGCAGGCGATATTTGAGAATTCAGATCGTGTAACGTTACATATAGTGAGTGTATACGTAGCTATATTTTATAAAAAACTGAATGTTGAAGTGTTTTTTAAATCAATGTATCATGGCGAAACAGACAAAAACAACATTGCTTCCTGATAACACAGTTGTCGAGGTTGTGATGAGAAAAACTATGACACTTGCCGAATATGAAAAAATGATGCCGATTAGTAAAAGTAAAGGTTGGAAGGTACAAGCTTATCAAGAGGGTGCATATTCCGATGGATTAGGTAAAAAGGTTTAATTATGAAATCAAGATATTTTTTAGGTATTGATCCTGGCAAACAAGGTGCACTTGTTGTAATAGATGAAGACTCAAAAGTAGTTGAAATGGTAGGCATGCCTTTGATAGGTAATGAATATGATAAAAAAACTATTATTGATTTTTTAAGATCATATGATTTTGTACACATTGGATTAGAAAATCCAAGCATTATTGTTTCAGTTTCTAAATCATCTGTTGCCAGCCTCTTTAAATGTGTTGGAATGTTTGAAGGTTTGTTAATGGGATTAGGTATTTCTCATTCTCTTGTGAATCCTAAAGTATGGCAGAATGAAGTTTGGGAAAATGTAAAAAAACAAACCAAACTAACTTCTGATGGTAAGAAAAAAACTGATACAAAGGCTACTTCTACTTTAGCGGCTAATAGCTTATTTGCATCTGTAAATTTTAAGGTAACAAATAAGCTTTCTAAAAGCAAGAATTATAATGATGGAATGATCGATGCTGCTTTGATAGCGGAATATGTAAGACGAAAATTTAAAATTGAGTAGGTATGTTAGAGCAAGCCCCTCCTTATGGAATAAGAACGCAGAACGAATTATACAACGAACGTCTAACCGAAATAGTTGACGCGATTGTACGCTACCGAAAATCAGAAATGGCTATTCCTACTGAATGGATTCAAGAATACAATACGATAATTGAGCGAATTAAAAATGAAAGTTAAATGTATTGAATGTGGAGTTAGTTTTTTTGATAAACCCCTACATAGAACAACTGAAAAAGGAAGCAAAGACCCTCAATGGATGTGTGAGGAATGTATAGTGAAAAATCATGATTTAAGTTTAATTGATGAAGAAGTGTTGAATGTAACAGATATAATTTCAAAACATATACAAGATGGATAGTTTAAATTTTGGAAAAGCTTTAGAAGCATTAAAAGAAGGAAAAAAAGTATCAAGAGAAGGATGGAACGGAAAAGGCATGTTTGCTTATTATGTTCCTGGAGGTGTTTATAAATCTCAAACAGATGTAATTAAAAATACATTTGGAGAAGAAGTTAAGTATAGACCTTACTTGGCCTTAAAAACTGTTGATAATGACATTGCTACTTGGACTCCTAGTGTAAGTGATATTCTCGCAGAAGACTGGAATATTGTGGAATAATTAAAAAGTAAAATTGCTATGAAACAAGAAACTACAGCTCCAGCTGTTCATGACGCAAGATCAAAAGGAGAACAGATTATAGGTCGTTTTAATAACGAGAATAGAGAATCCGTGGATTTGATTAAACAAAAAGCTTCTGAATTAGTAAACTTAATTGAAGAATACGGAAAGGATCCAAGAAGAAAAGCTGCTGCAATCACAGATATCGAAAAAGGTACCATGATGGCTGTTAAATCGCTTTTTGAATCATAAGTAAGATTAGTTGTGTTGTAAAGGCTGGTTTCTCGTAAGCCAGCTTTTTTATTTTGAAATGTTATGAACGAGAAAGAATTAAAGAAAATAGAAAAACACTTTGCCAAGGCCAAAGCAATTCACTGTTTGAAGCTGAACAAAGAAGTAAACATAAGCAACGTTCCTCGATTGCAGTATAATCCGGATGAAGATACAGTAACAAGTCCTTCTGGTATTATCTGCTTTTGGAAACAGGGCGAGTTCGCAAAGATTATTAAGTAACTAAACGGATTAATTATGAGGGCAAGTGGAA
Source organism: Myroides odoratus (assembly GCF_001549985.1). Lineage (GTDB taxonomy): Bacteria > Bacteroidota > Bacteroidia > Flavobacteriales > Flavobacteriaceae > Flavobacterium > Flavobacterium odoratum_A. The sequence continues at coordinate 177,461 of NZ_LROZ01000005.1, forward strand.
AAACAACCAGAATGGTAGATGAAGCTATTCAGGTGCTATTTACAAAAGGAAGTATTTATATTCCTACAAAAACTCACATAGAGAAAAATATAAAAGACTCTGGTAGTATTAAGAAAAACATGAACTACATAGTAGATCCTGATTGGGATAAAGGGCGTTCTCAAGAACAACTCTTTTGGACTATAATTAAAAGACTTAGAAGTGAACACAGATTAGGTGAAACGAAAAAATTAACACTCAATGCAAAATATAGAGTAATCATTTATAATATAGAGAAATGAAACTATTAGGAGATAGAATTTTATGCACTCGCATAGTTGAAGAAAAACAAACCACAAGCGGTTTAATCTTACCCACAAACTACCAAAGTGAAGATGAATACAAAGTAGTTGATATCGGGGTAAAAGTGAAACATATCAAACCAGGTGATCGCGTTAGAAAGTTTAAATACTCGGATGGGGTTCAAAGTGTTATTGATGGTATTGAGTATCTTGTTTTGAGTGAAAAGGATGATGTTGATATTATAAAACAACAATCTGAATTACAAGACATTAACCTTTAATCAATTAAATAAAAAAATATTGTTTTAACATATTTTTAACATACAAGTGTAAATTATTTTTTACATTTGTCCAAGTAGAATAAAAGAAAAAAGTAGTGCTACTATTATTCACACTACTTTTTTATGTTTACAAATCAGCTACAGTTATTATCGTTTTTATAGCATAATATGTAAACATCACTAAGTTTCTTAGGTGTTCCATTATGTTTTTCTTCTTCTTCATTTTGCCATGAATTTGATTGTTAAACATAAACTGCTCAGCACCCGAAGCGAGGTTTTTTGATAATAAAAAAAAAGTTGAAATTAGGCCTTCAACTTTTTTTGTTGTTTATCATTAATTTCTTAAACTGAATACCGCTAATTTACTACTAAGATTATTCTATATCAACTCTTTTTTAGATTAAGTTATCAAATTTTGTTAATAACTTTTACACTATTGAGTCTGTATGGGTTTATCTTGATTTTGTAAATCTGAAACATTCACTTTGCAAATATAAATAGAATTTCAATACGGTCATTTTTCACAAAATACCATTGTAAAATTATCTATCAGTTCGATTTACTTTTTCCCGAAACTTTAACTTTTCAAATAATTATATTACGTTTGGTGATTATTTTTATCACCTGTTAATTATGAAAGATTTTCTCGGATCAATATTTAAAACAACTGAAGAAAGGCTCAAAAATCCGTTTGTTGGGTCTTTTATTATATCCTTTATCGCATTCAATTGGAAACCTATACTAATAGTTATATTCTCAAACATTCCAATTGAAGATAGGGTTTCTTATGTTTCTAATAATTATTCAGACGTTGCTTATTTGTTAGTGCTCCCTTTGCTTCTTTCTTTATTTTATGTTCTTTTTTTACCAAAAATAATGTGTTGGATAGATGAGAATACATTTGAGTCATTTAAGAAAAGAAATGAACACTTATATCATTCAAAAACTGTTGATATAGAAGGACAAATCACTATTGCTGATAAAGAAATAGAACTAGAAGATAAAAGAGCAAATTATAAAGAAAAATCTGATTTAAATAATCAAATTAAGCAATTGAAAAATGAAATAGATATCTATAAGGCTGATATTGATGATTTGACAAATAAATTGAATGATTCAACAATTAAAAACAATGATTTAAATAGTCTTTTTAATGCCCGAGAAAAAGAAATTAAAGTTTTTCTTGATAAGAAATTAATTGAAAATGATTATTTACAGGAATATCTAAACACTCCCTCTTCAACATTAAAAGAGTTTAGTGAAAATTTTTATGACATCAATTATATGACTAATAATAGAGAAAGCAAACTATTACTAGACAGGTTTATTTCTCTTAACTTAATACGAAAACTAAGACCAGAAGAGCTAGGTTTAGATAAATCAGAGAAATTCACATTAACTGATAAAGGGTGGTTTTTTGCAAGAAATAAATTTGAAGATGAACTTAAATATTAAGTATTATTAACTCTAGCCCAAAGCAATTTCACTGTTTTGGGCTTTTCTTTTTTATTTAGCTTTTCAATGATTTCAGCTTTAATCAAATCGCTTTTAGAGGCTTCTTTTGAGTTATAAAGTTCAGTAGGTATATCTATCTCCCCAGCTAACATTTCGTGCATTTCTTGGCAAATTTGACGTGCTTTCGCAGTCATGGCATAAATATGCTCGTTTTTGTTTTTGCCTTTAGCTGCACGCGATACATATCCCATTCGGATAAGGCTATCGATGTTCTTGTAGGTATATCGTATCTGAGCGATTTCTTTTAGATCGCCAGTCATGAAATAGTTTTTAGGAACCAGGTATAAAATGGTTTCTAATAGAGTAACACTGATATCGTACTTTCTTTGTAAGGCATGTCGGACGTAACCAAAGTTCTCGAGTAAGTCATAACCTTTGTAAATCCTCGCGTACTGTAACCTGGTATATACTTCCTTTTCTTGTCCTTTGTGAAAGGCCTCTACAATTTTTGTTTTATCATTCTCCATTCGTTTTTTAGCCAATGGAGGAAGTTTGAACATCAAATCTAATCGTTTGCTCATAGTTTAGAAGTGTCGAATTATTTCGTACAGTTTTATGTTTAGTCGGTCTAGCTTAGCTTTGTGAAGTGTTGTTTTGTACCTCAACAAGGCGCGTTGTTTTTCATTGGCAGGAACGTTTCTTCTTTTTTCAATACAGGCATAGTAAATCCAATTCTCAAGAGTTTCTTTTAAGTCCTTGTGAATGGTTATTTCCTCCTCGTTTAGTTCCGCTTGCAAACCGTCTGAGATATACTCGATAACTACTTCCTTATCCATTAAATCGGAACTGAATAGTATATTTCCTTTTCGATCGTCGATTACAAACTCACCATATTTTGAAACCTTACTTGTATCTAGGTATTTACCTTGACCACAACTGCCCAAATCAGAAACTTTATATCGCTTATGTGGATGCACATAGGCATTGGAAGAATCGGAAGTCAAAATCATTCCGTTGTTATCAAACAACAAATCTCCTTTATGGTCTTGCAAATATCCGATTGCTGTATTTATGTTTCGGTTTTCATTTAGAGGCTGAAGAACAAATCCGTTTGTAATTGGATCTCGTGTAACTAAGGAGATACGAACCCAATTCACATAATCCTTTGGAACTACAACAACCAAGTTGTCGGGTACCGTAATTTCAAAAGCTAGAATATCATTAGCTGCTTCTTGATTTAGATTTCTGATTCCCTCTTTTGCGTATTGAATAAATCTAAAACGCGGAGTGTTCTTTAAATAACTATCATCATCTAATGATTCTGTTACCATATCGTTGATCACTTTACTTAAAGCCACATACTGATATGCTCCATGACCATCTTTATTGTCTATGTATTCTAAATCTGTCATTAGCTTTGCATTTCTTGGTTGAACTCAATGTTTTGTTGCTGGGCCATTATTTGCTGTAAATCTTGTTCTTTCAAGTTTATTCCTACTTTTTGAAGTGTTTTTATAATTACGTTTGACACCTCGCTTTGGTGGATATCCAAATCTTGGAAGTCGGAAGCATCCGGATTAAACACTTCTGTGTCATTCACTACAAAAAATGTCCAATTAGGAACTTTAGGTTTTCTCAAATAACTGAGGGTTGCTTCATTATAACCGTTCGGGTATATAACAATGGTAGTAGCATCACTTTTATACCCTATTGGGTATGTTCTGTTCGCTGTATTTTTAACTATTTGGAACTCTCTAAGGCTTTTTAATAACTCTACTTCTACCTCATCAACAAATACATTATCAAGATATCTAACATCGTTAGGAAGCGATATTTTGCCACTAGACACACTTACTTCTTCTGACTTTAAGAAGTGGTTTATTTTATCCCTAATCAAATCGGGAATATTCTCTAAGCCGTTTCCAACTAAACCTTTGTTTTGACGATTGAGCATTCGGTTTAGTTCATAGAAATAGGATTCGTATATCTCTTCAACTGTTGTGTTGATCAATAGTCTAATATCAGATGGTTTTACATTTCCACGGACTTCTGAATTCGCGATAGTTAAAACAGTTCGGTAAACTAAATCAATTAAATACATAGTAAATAGAGTTAAAAAAAGCACCCTTTCGAGTGCTTTCTATTATTCGCTTAATTTTCTTAAAATCCACTCAAGGTCGTTTTTTACATTCGGACCAGGTTCTTTTCTAAACTTCTCAATATACTTTGCTGTAGCTTCTTCCAAAGTCATTTCTACTTTATTAGTAGCTTCTGCTTGAGTAGATGGAGTGTTTATTTCATGAACACTTCCTTTGTTAGCAGCTTCTAATTGAGCTTTCAACTGTGCGATTTCATCGTCTTTAGCTTGAAGTTTACTTGCAGATTCTGTTTCTAATTCAGCTAGTTTTGCATCTTTAGCTTGAAGTTCTTTTTCTGAAACTGAGTTAACTGGGGTTTGTTCTTCTTGCTGAGTACCAATGCCTAGTTTTTGAGAAATAATCTGTAACATGTTGTAACTTTGCTCATTGTTTTGAGAAAGCAATCTTGCTAACTTCTCTACTCCAATTTCACCAGTACCTAATGTTAAGATTAGGTTTTCTGTATCAGACCAAACTACAGCAGTATGACCAAGGTTTGTTTTTACGATCTTATCAATAAATGCTTTCGCAGCTATAAATTGAGACTCATAATCCATTCCTTCGATTTTAGAAATAACTTGTGTAGGATTGCTGAAGGCTAATTCTTTTAACTTAGCCATAGCTACAGTAGGTAAATAATGCATCGCATCTACGCCTAACACAACGACGCCTTTAGCTCTTACTTCTAAATCATTTGCTGACTCAATCAGTTTTAAAGCTTTCTCAATGTTGTTGTACTTAGATAAAGCCCTCTCACTTTCAATTTCTTCACTGAAGATTTCAAACTTTTTACCATAATGCGGATGTAACTTTAATAGGGTAATTAAGTTAACATCTGTATTAGGAACAGTTAATTCAGTTTTGTTTGTTGAAGGATTGAATTCAAAAGCAGGAATCAATTGTGGTTTTAAATCTTTGTTCTTGATATCCTCAACAAAAATAGAATCTTGTCCAGGATAGTATGCAGCAAATTTTAATCCAACTCCTTTTTTTTCAATCATTAAGCCATTTTGCTTAACACTCCAACTTGTAGGACTTCCTTTTAATAAAACGAATGTTGTTGTATTTGACATGTTTTTATTTTTTACAGTTAAAAAAATAAGTAGGGAGACTAACTCCCTACCTCTATTTTATATTACAGATAGAAACTATCTGATTTTCTTCCCACAAAGAAGTTATTTGCTGCGGCAATATCTACAGTTCCTTCAGTCAAATAAGTAACGAAAGATTTATCATCTTCTACTTGTTGACCAAATTTACCAAAGAACTTAACCTCTTTTTCTCTGTTTACTAATTCGTTCTTACGATAACGTAATTCTAAATAAGGTTTAGAAATTGTATTCCCATTTTCAGTTACATGAGTATTTCCAGAAGGCACACCAACGTAAGCAAAAGATGTTTTGTCAAATTTTGATGCCCCTAATAATGTTGGATCATCTGGTATAGCCCAAGAAACAAAATGGAACTGAACACCATCAATGAAAATAGACACAAAATCTAAGTTCAAAGCCATCTCTTTGCTATTGTTAAATGCTCCATAATGAGACCCATTTACAAATGATGCATTAATCCCCGAAGCTAATTCTCGAATCTTGGCCATTTGTTCATGTCCCATCCATAAAGTAAGCTCACGACAAGTACCTTGTTGCTTTAAACGTAAAGCCATGTTTGATAAGTCAGATAATGTTGATATGAAGTCATTAGACACATTACCTCTTGCTTCAATAAGAGGAATAACTCCATTCATACCTTGAGCAAATCCAGCTTTAGTTGAATCTGCATCATCAGCTGCTCTTTCATGAGTTAAGAATGTTAATTCATTCTTATTGTCGTACAAAGTATTTGTACGTTCCATTTCAAGATTAAACCAACGAGGGCCTTCTGGTGTATTTATCCACGTTTTATGAGCCAAATCTGAATCAGCAATACCATAATATTCTTTAAAAATATGAGTATGGTTTGTGTAAATTGTGGGTTTCCAATGTTTTCCTTCTTTAAATCCTTTATCTCCCTTTAAGAAACGAGATGAAAAATCAGCATTTACTGTAACAGCAACAGTAGGAAAATCCCCCACAGCATCATTCAATCCGATAAATTTCGTTTTAGAAATAATCTGAGAAACAATTGCTTGATACTCATTTTCTCCATCAGAAATCTTCACTACATCATTAACTCGTAAATTGTGAGGTTTAGGGCAAGTAAACTCATTGTTTACAATCGTTACACCTGCAATGGAATTGTGTAAACGATTCATTTCAGCATGCTGAATCGTATCTGATTCATATCCACGTCCTGTTTTTCCTGCAGTAGCACGTAAAAAACCTAATATTGATCCTTTACCATTCGCGTAAACAAGATCAGGAATTAACTCAGGTTGATAATGCATCGCATAATCATACAAATTGATGAAGTTATATGGAGTAGCCACCAACTCATTATTTGTGTTTTCATTAATAGACAACCCTGATAAGTTATTTTCTTTTAATTCAAAAGCCATAGTTATTATCTATTTTGATTAAATACTTCTTTAATAGTCATTGTTTTAGGCTTTTCTTTACTTGACAAAGTATTTGATTGAGTTTGGTAGTTAACGTTACCACGTTGTTTCATTACTTCTTCAATTGCTTCGGCTCTCGCTTTATGCATTAAAGACGAAATTGCAGTCTCTCTGTTTTTAGGATTCAACCAAAAAACATCTTCAGCGAATTGCTTGTGGTTAAAGCCTTGTTCGCTTTCATAGGTGTCTTGAACATACTTTCCTAAATCAGAAACTATTGACACAGCACTGCTCCTGTCGTTATCTGAATAGTTATAGTCATAGTTCAATTCTTTTTGCTCTCCATTATCGTCAACCATAACTTTAAATGAAGTTGCTGTAACACTGTTCACAGCTTCTTGTACCATTTGGTTATGTTTGACTTTGTTTTGTTGAGCAATTTCAAAATCAGATTTTTTCATATACGTACCATTGGCCAATGCTACATATTCATCTTGATTTGTATTTTGGTTCTGAGGAACTTCTTGTTTAGGGATTGGTTGTCTGTATTTTGACTGTTCTTCTAAGCGGGCATCTTTTATAGACTTTCCATATTTTGACAACTCAATTAAGTCATTGGTAGTTAGGTTGTCCATGTCATCAATGCCTAATTTGTCTTGTAGGTAACCATTGATCTGATCGTTAGATAGTTTCATCCCAGCTTCTTTTAGAACTTGCGCTCTTGCGAATTCAATAGGAGGAACATCATCTAGATTAGTACGTAAAGATTCAAACTCTTTACGGCCTCTCCCCGTTTCTTTTTTGTATTGAAAAAAAGCTTTGTCCTCATCATCCATTAAATCCTCATATGGATTCACTTCTTTTGTTTCAATCACCTTTTCAGGTTCTTTAAACAAGTCATCAAGTGAGGAAACCTCTCTACCTTGTTCTTTAAAGTAATTCAACACAGCTGTTTCATCAACTGTATTTACTACTGGTGTTTCTTGTTCAGCAGGTGGATTCCCATTTACATCTGGTAAGTCATTAGTATTATTTCCTTCGTTCATAGCAATTTTGTTAATAGATTAAAACTATCAAGTAGTTCAAAGATAATAAATAAAACTTATTTTACATGTAATTTATATAAAATATTACATGTAAAAATATTATTCAAGCCAACTACTTTCCTCAAAATCAATTGGTGCTAAATTATTATGTCGTTGAGTAATCATTTTTGACTGTTGAGAAGCTTGTATTTTGGTTCGTTCATCTTTCTTGGATTCCTTATAAGCTTCCAAATTTTCTTTGCCTTTAGCAGCAATCTGTGCTAAATACACATCTTGTTGAAACTTCTCGTCTTCTTTTGGTTTGTTAACCTCATTCATCGCTTGCTGTTTCATCACTTCGATTTGTGCCATTTCAGAAGCGAATTGCAAATCAATTTGTTTCTTATATTGGTAAGCTTCTGTATCAGCTTGAACTTTAGCCTGTGCAGCCATTGCGTCATTTTGAGATTTAACTTGAAGTATTCTCTCATTTTCATCTGCTCTTATCTGCATGTTCTTTCTACGGCGATACGCTAGATATTGTTTAGCAAGTTTTGGATTAGTTTTAAAGATGTTCATTGCTTCGGACTTTTCTTCAACTGAAATAGAACCTTCTTGTAAAGCAATATTCATATCTTCTCTAAACTCTTGCATCGCTTCCATTGCAGGTACAATATTGAACGTGAATCCAAACTCGTGAAGATGTCTATTCTTTAAAACAGATAGATGATCATTGAAGTGTTTTGAAATTACATTGTCGTACAATTTTCTAATATGAGAAGCTTCTGAATAATTATAGATAGATTGAATGCGTGTAGAAATCAATTCGCTTAATTTCAATCGGAATCTTACCCAGGTATCAACGATATCCTTTGTAGCACGGTTACCCGCTAATCGGTTCATTTCAGAAACTCCAACTAGTGCATTTGAACCTATAGAGCCATCTACAGCTGGGTTAATACCTGTGTTTTCTCGTATTAAATTGTAGTCAGTTGCCCAACTGTTCAATAAAGTAGTTATTTGATTTCCTTGTCCAGCAGGTTTTACATTTACTGCTCCAGCATCTTTGATTCCATCTTCACCAAGATTGATTCTTTTTTTAAGTACAATACTTTTAGTTTCGAATAAATCAAATGCTTCTTGCCAAGCTGCTCTTTTAGTTCCTCCTTCACTTGGTAATTCTGCTAATGAATCTAAATCTATTTCAATTACATCGGATCTCAATTCATTCAATAACTGTTTAATCTTTAAGGCAGTTAGTTGCATGTTATCTGCGATAACTTCTATTTCATCAGTAAATGAATATAGTTTATTGTTATAGATATCAAGCGCATGTGTTAGGAATGGTGACATGGCTTTGTTCATCACATCGTCATATAGATTTTCGCATTCTTTCCAATCATATAAATAATCAGTACCTATTACATAGTTGCCTTCAAACCAAGTATCAAACGTTTTTTCTAAAGTTCCTGTATCAATTCTATTAGGGGCTTCAAAATCATCATTTCGCTTAGATAGCTTATATACCTTACCTTGACGAATATTTTGTTTGTACTTGAGTGTTTTAACTGTTTTCCAAGCGAATCGAAGCACATCAACCTTATGACCTTGTAGTTTGTCATAGTTTTCTGCAGGAGTCAATCCTGTATTCCAATTATAACCATATCCTTTGGCTACATCTCTAGCTTTTTCTAAACTAAGTCCGCTCTCTCTAATCAAATCAGAAATAGTAATCGTATCAACAACCCCTTCGTAGAACTTGTCATCGAAATTATTTTTCTTGACAAAAGAGTGCACATAGTTTTCAGGGTCCACATAAGCTAATTTTACTCCATCGCTTTTGTCGGTATAAACACGAGTAATCATGATACCACAGTTGACTAAATCTGCACGAAGTTGGGCATCAAGTTCTAGCCAATCATTTGTTTTAAGAATCCAATCGATTAGTAGCTCTTCAGCAATTTCAATTTTTGGTCTGTCTTTTATTGCAACAAATAATTCAAGTTCTTCTTCGTCTTCAGGTACAAATGAATTAGGCATTAAATCGATTCCTAATTCTTTTTTTGCTTTGTTTAATAGACTAAAGCTTGTCATATACTTTCGATACTCATTCATCTTCTCTTCATTCATTTTAACCGTTATCTTATCGGTTGAACGAATATCAAGAGAATAGTTTTCTGGCGACATACCATTAATCACGATGTTACAAAACTTTCGAGCGATATTGATATATCGGAAGTCAATGTTTAGATACTTTAAGCTGTTTTTATTGCTCGCTAAAAGCTTTTTGAATTGATTAACGTCTTTCTCCCCACGAACAAACTTTCGTTTATTTACAATGGACTCTCGTCGAGTATTGAAAGCACAATTACCACTTCCTATAATTCCACCTGCAAACCATTGGCTAGAAATGAATCTTGCCACGTTAAGTCCGTACTCTTTTTCTTTCTTCTGTTCAAATGGAACAAAAGGATCTATTGGTTTTAAATTGTTATCTTGTTTCATATGCTTTGGAAATGTAACCTGAGTTATCGTATGTAGTGAATGGATTTATATCTAGTGGTTTTTCGGGTTCTTCTAGTTGAACTTTTACTCTACTTTGATTCGCAATTAATGCAAGTGAGGAAGAAATGTAAGCATCATATTTAGTTCTATTATTTGGGTCAACATCTTTCCATTGTATTAAAGTCCTAGTAAAAGGCATGTTTCCCATTTCTCCAATTGGTCTGTTTGAACTATCCCTTGCTACTCCAATATGATCTTCAATGAAAGCCTCGACAGCATAAAATTGTTGGTCTCCAATTTTACTATCTTGAGGAGGCACACCGCCATATTCTTTTTCAGTAGGACTTAACTCTGACCACTTCTTAAAAGGATTATTTAAAACGAAATGTCTATATCCTCTATCTTTTACATATTGCAAAAACTTTTCATTTGAAAGCTCTGGTAGAAATGGCATTGAGTAATAAACGTGAACCATAATTACATCTTCAAAGAAGTAATCTACTTTCTTTGCTCTATCAATGTATTCAACTATAATTTTTTCATTTGGAAAATAAGCATTGTATTTTGTAGCAATATGTATAGAACCTTGAGAGCCTCGCCCATCTACTGTTTTACTTCTATTGTAAGGATCGACTCCTCCTGCTCCAATATGAGTATTTTTAGGAGCCCAAGCCATAACCCCATGAAACATTCTCTTCTCTTTTAAGTTTCGTATTTCTTTCGGAGGATGACAACCTTTTCTAATCCAAAATCTTCCACTTACAGGATCTGGTTTCCAAATAACTTCTGTATCTTGTATTCCGTCCTTCCAAATTAAATTACCTCTTTCAACATCATCATTAACGTAGGTATTCGCATCTTCATCAAGCTCATCTGAATTATGCTCAATTTGTTCAGTTAGATGAACTAAATTAAAAGCACAATCATCACTTTCGTCACGGAAAGCATCTGAAGGAGAGTCTGGAAATTGACGTTTAAATTCATATTCTTTTTCGGGATCATCTTTTAAAGCTTCTATTTCTTGTTTCAAGAATGTATCTGCACCAATTGAAACCTTTTTCCCAAGGTCATTTGTAATTGGCTCTTTCGGGTCCTCAACAATACTAAATCCGTATTCATCAAAGAAACCTTCTAAACAATATTTAGCAGCAATAAATATTCGATATAATCCTGATTTTGTTTGACCGTTTTTGTTTCGGTTTTCTACATTACTATCATCCCAAATTTTCTTGAATCCTGCACCTCCTTTTTTCATTGCGTTTACAGTTGAAACAACCATCGACTTTCCAACGATATTACTACCCAATCTATGGGCAGTTTTTACAATTTGCCAATACTCATCAAATGGAACTTCTTTAGGGTATTTTCCTGATTCATCTAAAAGGGAGCGGAATATTTCCTCACCATCCATCGCATTCATTTCAGTATTATGCCAGGAGATAGAAGTATCTAAACCTTGACCTTCTTCCACTGTTTCGCCTTGCTTACGTTTCTTAGTTTGCTCAGTGAATACAAGTTCGGTCTTAGGAGTATTGGTACCGTCTGTTTCGGGTTTAAAGAAAGGAGGGTAACGTTTAAAGGCACGTACTAAGCGATTGAAAATCTTTTTAGCGTCATTACCTTTCTTGGAGATCATCCCAAGTATTTTGTTTTCGTGGATAGAACCACTTTCAAGCATTTCATTATTACCAAGTGCGGATGCTCCAAAACGTCTATTCTTAACGTACTGCATTCCATAACAGCGTTCATCGGCTTTACAAGCCTCCCAAAACACCATTAATTCATTTTGGATAATACGAAGCTTAGGATAATCAGAACCTTCGCGAAACCATTGCAGAAAATGCCAGTAAGTACCAGTCATGTAAACTGGATTGCCATTTAAGTAAATCCAAATCCCTTCATCACGGTACTTGAATTGTCGTTCTACAAATTCAGTAAACTTTGCATCCCAACAATTTTCAGCATTCATTCCTTTGGGTAATTCTTCTCGTACCCATTTTTGAAGCTTTTGAGGTTTGTCAAAATTGATTATTTCTTTTTTATCAGGTATTTGAGGTAACCCGATTGGTATGCCATAAACATCAAATATTTCGCCAAGAGTACCATCTTTTGAAATAATTACAACATCTATAATAGCGTTATAACCATACTCCCAAGATTTTGTTTTATTCTTGGCAATACGGAGTTTTTCATCAACTCTATCTTCAATCTTAGTACCTAAGTAATACATTCCTATTTAAGCTTTTAAACTTCAATAGGCTTTTTGTTTTGACAATTATTTTTTGGTGTGCCTTTTTAATGGGTTTTTATTGGCTGGTGTTGATTTAGATTCTTCTTCATTTTCTACAACATCCCAAAATGTAGGATCATTAAGTTCTCTTTCTAATTCATTAATCTTTCCAAGTATCCCATCTGCTCTGTCCAAAGCAGCATCTCGCACACCTAAGAAAGAATACAATTGTTGTTCTGCTGTTTTTAGTATATCTCCATCTTTATCTGTAATATCAGTGAAAGTAGGAAGTGGTTTAGACACAGCATTAAAAGTATCATCTACTAACTTTTGATATTTCTCAATAAGCGTCGGAATCTCATTTTTTCGCTTCTCTTGTAATTTTCCGTTACTCATACTATCCAACTTTAGCTAAACAATCTTTTGTTCTAATCCAAGTATATTCTTTACCATCGATATACACATCAACTCCGTAGTAGTCGTTATAACGTATGGTGTCACCTTTACTTACTTCATCTCTAAGCAAATCATCATTTGGAATTTCGACAATAGCTATTCCTTTTAATGCTTTAGGTTTTGAAATTTCAGTAATTATTAAACCGGATTTCTTTTCTTCTCCAGAATCCATCACTTTAGAAACGATTACATTTTCATTAAAACCTTTCCATTCGCTATTTTCATCCTTTCGGATAGCAAGTATCATGTTTGCTTGAACTTTAAAGAATCCTTTGTGTCCTGATATTTCATTGTTAACTCCTTTTCCATGGTCATAAAGGTTTTGAAAATAAATTGTTGGATCAATAAAAGCTTGATATCCTACAATGTCCTCGCCCTCATAGTTTAATGGCATTGCTTTAATTTCTACTTCTCTTTGAGCCAATCGTTTTTGTAGGAATCGGTTATCTCCAAAAAGTTCTAATCCACTTTCTGTTTTGAAAGTTTCATTAAAGACAATGTCTGTATAAACAATAAAGTCATGTATTGATTTCATAGATAAAAACTATTACGAGTTAATTCAAAGATAGAAAAATTCTATGTAAATTTTATACAAATTACACACAAAACAATAAAACCGATTATTTTAATAATCGGCTTAGTTTTTTCAAGGGTTTTCTAAATATGTAAATAAGAAATACTATTAGAATTAAAGGCAGAATAATCCCCCACCAATTGAACTGCTTTCGGTCAGTTATTTTATCTTTTGTTGTGCTCTTATCCTTGGTGCTTTCTTGAATATCCTCTTCTTTTTTATTTTCTTTTTCAACACTTTCTTCTTTTCCTTTTTCCTTTTCTTCGGAACTCGGATTATAGATTGTTCGTTTACCATCTTTTTCAACTATAGAATCGGCTTTAAAAATTCTTGAAGTCTCGTATATTTTAATCTTACTTCTTTCAATTTCAAGCTCTTTTATTTTTACACTAAGATTGGTTTCGATATCATTGATTCTCTTTTGTAATTCTACTTTACGCGAACCGCAGTTCATTAAAAGAATTGAGAGTAGGATGATTGAATACTTCATTAGGCTTTAAATTTAAAGTCATTTAATCGATTCATCCATCCATTAATAAATCGTTTTTGAGTAGGATTGTTTTTTACAATATCATTTAAAAACTTTACTCGTGCATCAAATACTTTTTTGAAAAATTCTGCTTGGTTAACAGCATTCAAAGCATTAATTGTTTTTGGACCAACAATACCATCCTGGGTAACCCCTAAAATTCTTTGAGGAATAATGATTCCCCACTTGCCAGATCCCCAATACCAGTCAACAAGAATATTAGCTACTGATTGATTTTTTATTTCATTAGCACGCCATTTGTCCCAGTATCGGCGGAGCACGTATTTAAAATCGGATTGATTTAATAATTTTATGTCTTCAGCATCAATCTTACCATCATTGTTTTTATCATAGCCATAGTGTCGCCATGTTTCGAGAGTAATTCCCATATTAGTGGCCCCTCCTTTATCTATTGGATCATTTACAAACCCACCTTCCCATTTAGCAATTATGGGACCGAGTAATTCTATTTCTGCATCTAAAGCGAAATTTTCGAATGTAGTATAAGTTGCCATTTCAATTCGATTAAAAGTGAAAGGCTTTTTGTTTTGACAATTATTCTTCTTTATTCTTACTATCAAAGAAGGCTTTTAAATCGCCATTCTTTTCAAAATCATAAAGCTTTTTCATTATAAATTCAGGTGGATACTTTCCATTGCTCATAATGTATACATTCTTAAAAACTTTGGATGTTGGGTAAAGTAGAGTAGTAATTTGAATGGTTATTTTAAATAGTTCTCCTACAATATTATTTCCTGCGGTATATCTCAACATTTCAAGCATAATATAAACAACAGAAACAGTTAATATCATTATCCCATTTCTAGCAAAGAAACCTCCCCAACTAAAGCTTTTATTCTTAACATGGAATGCAATACCAACCCCCATATTTATAAACAATGCAATACACATAAACTGCCCGAATTGCTTATTTTCTGAAAACCACCAACCAACTATATCCACTAAAAATGCAATCGGAGCTAATCTGTATAAAATAGATAAGTAGTAATCTATCCTATCTGGCCACTTAACACACGGTTCTGACAATAATGTTATTCTAGTAAGGATTTGTTGTATGTTCATTACTCCATGTTTTTAAATTCCCCAGTCATCTGATTGATATTTACTCTACCGTATGTTTGCGTAAACTCGTTTATGAGCTTTTGCCTTTCAAAAAGAACTTCTGAATTGGAGCCATCTAAAACGTTTTTTGCTTGTTTCAGTTCAAACTCACGTTGATATAATTCTGCGGCTTGTTGGTTGATTTGTTCTAACTTCTGATTAGATTCTTGCAATTTTGCCAAATGTAACGGAGAGATTTTGTTTACTGTTTCTTCAACTTTATCCTCTACTGATGTTTTTGTTTGTGTTTGTTTTTCTTTGTTCATTTTTTCTATTTTTAAATTAAAGGTTCTTTTCTGAAAATTCCTGACCTAGCTTCACCAATGTATATCTGAAGAATAGGCAAATCATTTACGTTTAATAGATTTCTATCTATCGTTATTTTGTTTTGGCGGAAAGCTTCAAAAGACAGCTTCTGTCCAGGTTGTATTAAGTTTTCGAAGTATCGAATACAGTTAATTCCTGATATTGCTTCGATATATATTTTAGCGGGATATTCTCCATTTAAGAACGTATTGAAGAAGTCAATTACTTCTTGGCTATTGGTTGTCAATGTTGAGTTGTTGACACTATAATTTAACGCCTCTGAAATATCCCTATGATTGATATATTGAGTTCGCTCTAAATTAAAAATATTCAATTGAGCAAGGACATTAAAATTCAAAACTATATGCCCTATAGAACCATAATCTGTCGCTTCTGCATACATATAATAGAATCGCTGTCTTGTATCTTCTGTAAATCTCACTCCATCATCTGACCATAAGAAGTCAACATGTCCTACGCGCGTTTCATATTGTCCAGCTCCACCACCATAACTAAAACCAATTTGATTATTTTCGAGATTATCTTTTTTTATGATATCGCCAACAATCAAATCTCGGTGAGGGTGACTTGCATAATCGCTACTTCTTACATTCATATTAGATATTTCAGCAATTTTTAAAGCTTTGAAATCTCTTCCTTGATTTGGCTTATATGGTGGAAAAGTGTCTGTTGTTACATCAAATAATGTTAGATTGTAACCTTTCGCTGTATCATTTACAATACTATCTAATTGGTTATCGTGTGTAATATCCTTGTCCGTCCAAGTGATTACGTTGCTTCCTGTTCTTATACTTGAACTTGATGTATCTCTTACTGCTATTAATCTTAATTCTGCCATAATTACAATCCGCTATATTGACCACTTCCGATGTCAGCAACATCGAATGTGATGATTGTTGTAACCCCTTCTGCTGTACCTGGAGGATAAAAAGCTTTCATCTCTCCCGATTCTAAATTAGCTGCCATAAATTCATCTCCATTATTAATACGAACTCCATTAAAAGTTATGATAGCAGTTCCTTGTATAACACGCGCAATTACTTTTAAAGGCGCGTCATTTTCAGGATCTCCATAAGGAGGTGTAGTATCAAACGTGAACGCATTTATATTGATAGGTACTAACACCCCAATCGGACAGTCTATGGTGTTATTTCCGATAGAATTTGGCGGTTGATTGACTCCTGATACAACATCAATAAATAACTTAGCAGATTCATTGATGTAATCTGAAATTGCACTACTACCCGAATCGAAAGCGGATGCCGTGTATTCCACATAGTCACTCCCTATTGTATTTCCTTTTACTTTAAAAAGGCTCCCGTCTAAATTAGATTTGCTTATTTCTCCATTTTGTACAGTGTTATTCACATAACGTAATACTTGACCATTATTGGTCAAAGTGGCAATTGTAGCAGTTCCTGAAGGGCGCAAAATATTCTCTACATTTATTCCTGGTGCAAGTACTTTTATCCCAGCAATTGGCCTTCCAAATTCATGTAGATAACTAGGGGTTGAGTTAGTTAATTCTGCCCTCGTGATATTTACTGTTTGCCCAACAACAACTCTCACTCGTACATCTCCGATTCTTTCAGGAGGAAGGTTATTGTTGGTCGCTATTATCTTTAGTTCTGACATATTTTATCTTTTAAAACATCCAAGGATTGAAATAAGCTACGCTCTCATTAATTGAATACCCAAAAACTCTTTCTGTAAAGCTTGTTGAAGATCCTGCCATCAATGAACCTTTATTGATACTATGGAACATGTTTCCATTCTTAACATCACCAACTAAGTTTTGTAATTCAACAGACATCTTGCCAAGATAATATCCTCTAAGTAATACAGATTTCATATCAGATAATGCAATTCCTAAAACTGCACTATTAGAAAGATTTCCTTGTTCAGCATTTGCACTGTTATTCCATTTTCTCCAGATGCCATCATTACCTAAATAAACTAGTGTAGGTTTATCAACATTAGAGAATTTCTGATCGGCTAATATTTCACCCGTACCCTCGTAAGGAGAATTACCTAACTGTTCGTTTGCTTTTTGTTCTTCGAATACACTTATCTGTGACCCATAATTTGAAACCCAATCTTCCGAACCATTACCATCTCCACCGCCAATATTATCTTGAATGAATTTCCAGTTTGGAATATCCATATCGCCGAATGAATGTTGGTTTTTATACGATTGGACATTTGCAAATTTTCCTTTACCGTCTGAAAACATCTCATACGCATTGCTACGTATATAAGCTGACTTTCCATTTCCAATAATGAATAGTGGTGAATAATTATTTATTGTATTGGTAGTAGCATTTTGAATAGGATGATTATAACGACCAGTTACAGTACACCCTCTTTGGTTGTTTTGTAAAAAAGGACCGGTTACAACTCCTTCCATTGCTGTATTTACAGAATAAGGACCTACTACTGTACCATAAGTTCCAAGATTAACGCTTAATGGACCTACAACTATACCATCATTTCCATCTGAATTAACAGATGTTCCAATTCCTATTGCATTAATTTTTGTTGCCCCACCTCCTTTTGTAATCGCAATAGCTCCATCGCGAGTAGCAAGTGAATCATAATTTCTGATTTTTAAACCTCCTTGTGGTGTATGTTCCCAAATCGAGTCAGCTCCTTGAGCTAACTTAGCTACAACATAATCAGCCAATACTTTAGTGGGCCATACTCTATTAGAAGTATCCGTTCCAGCATTAAGTAATGCTAATGTTCCAGCTGAATAAGTTGTGTTTGTAGGAACAACCCATGTACCATCCTCTCTTAAATATCTTGTAGCAGTAGTACCACCAGGCATAGGAACTAACCCAGGAACTGTTCTAGTAAACACAGAATATGTTGTATCGGTGGTCACATAACCTCTAGATGTAACCCAATCTTGTGTTGCAGGATTTACTAAATTACCTGAATGCCAAAAAGAATACCAATCTCTATAATTACCTGCTTCCAATCCTCTAAACCAAATATTTGCATTTCTACTTGCTATTTGAAAACCGTAATCTGCTAATCCTGACAATGTAATCACTGTTGAATTAGTATTGTTTGGTCTATTAGCTCCTGTAGCATATACAACAGAATCTTTCTGTAAGTCTAAGTCTGCACCTACTGATTTACTTCTAAAGATTCTATTATCTCCTAAGTTTAAATATTTTCCAATATGTGTACCCCAATCAAAAGCTTGTTTCCATTGAGAAGAATCTCCATGTAAATTTGTCTTTATAGTACCGACAACATCTAAAGCTTCTGAAGGTAGTATAGTACCACTTAATCCAATACCTACTTTACCATCAGTTGTCCACCTAATAGTGTTTGTTTGATTGTACGCAGTACCTCCAATGTAACCATATCGTAATATACCTCCTTCACCGTAATGACCTATAACATCTAATGATATATCGTTATGCTTAGTTCTGTGTAAAGTTCTAGCCCAAGCACCATTGATTGTAACCATATCTCTTTCTAATAGAGCATAGTTATCAGTTTTCATTATTAATCCTGTAGAAGCTGAAGAAGTTAAAGGACCTGTCATAGTATCCCCTGTTTTCTTAACAAATCCTGCAGTACTAGCAGTGATGTAGCCACTATCATTATTTAATTGAGAAACATTAGTCAAGTTACCATCATGATAAATCTTATTATCTCTACCCCATTCTCCTTCAGTATTTGTATGCGATAAGTAAAAATCTTGAGGTGTGTTCATCGTACTTTGCGTATGTGCAGGTCCAGAAATCTTCCAAGCAGCATATAATGAAGTCCAACCTTTACTTATAATACTTGTATGATACCTATTATTAATATAATGAAATAATGAAAATGTTGTAGATGAGGGTATGATTCGAGAATTTGGTAGATAATTCACAGTACCGTCTGACTCTAATCCTGATTGTGTACTTCTAGTATCTATAACAGTAGTTCCAAGATAAGTTCTAGTTGTTTCATTACTTGATGTACTGTCTGAGTAATTAAACCTAAGACCGTAGTTTGGTGATGCGAGTACAGACAATTTAGTAACAATGCTAGACGCATTACCCGTATGCCATAGCTCGTGCCAACCATTAGTTGCATTTGCTGACCATCCTCGTATGAATGCTCTACCAGTCCAATGTCCTGCTAAATCAAAAGCATATCTCGAATTACCAACATATGAAGTACCATATATGTTATCACTAATACCTGTTATTCCGTGGTCGCCTCCTTTATGTAAAGATGTGACTAATATTTTTGTTTTATCCCAAGAATCAATTCCAGATAATCCTGCAGTACCTAAACCATAATCTCTAAAATCCCCTCTATTGAAAGCAGTGTCCCAATTCGATATTCTAGGATCGTCAGAAAATAAAACTGTTGCATCTGTCAAATCTGTTTTTACTATTCTCCTAAAAGCTGGTGTACCATTCATTGCAATAGGAGCCATAAATGAAGTACCTTGTAATTGGTTTTTTAAGGATACAACTAAACTACGATTATTGTAATCTAAGCTTTCAGTATTTAAATTAAAGATAGAAGGAAATGCAACTGATAAACCTGGCATATATGATTCCTTACTAGCTGTACTTATTGTTCCTAATTCTCGCTTAAATAAGTTTCCATCAGTTTGAACAATAGCAGAGAAACTACTATTAGAAGTAGGTAAGTTCTCAATAGTAGCAGTACCTTGAATTATAAAATCTCCTTCTATTCTCATTTATTATGCTATTGTAATGATTACTACTTTTACTTTATTTAAACCAGGAGGTCGTCCAAATGAAGCTTGTATTTGAGTATTGCTTATAGGTAAATAATCAACTAATATTTTTTGTTCTGATGGCATTTCAAAAAATTCTGCTATAAGATTCCTTGTATTAGCTCCATGAGTTATAGGATATTTAATATTTGTGGTGTCACCAAAAACAGCCGTATAACCTTGGTTAACCGAGGCATCCACAACAGCCTTAACCTTAGCAGGTGTCATTATTGTTGTGTTGTCTGTACCTTCTAAAGCTTCTGCGTTTGTGGCTATCTTAGCAAGACCTGTACGAGATTCAGTAGCTGTTCTAGCGGATAATCCAGCTGGAGTAATTGCTTTAGTATTGTTTGTACCTGTTTGAACTTCGGCATTTGTTGCTAGCATAACCATTCCTAGGATAGTAGTAGTCGCTTGGTCCGCATTAGTCTGCAAGAAAATATAATCGTTTGCATTAGTATTGCTAGGATTATCCTTATTTGCAATAATTACATCCCCCACTTGAAAAGGAACTCCTTGGATAGAACCTGCAATGGTTACATACCAAAAATCTGCTTTCTTTGTATTGGTGCCCCCTGGAAAGTTTGTATTGGCAGCCGCATCATAACCACCTACTAATTTACCTAATCCAGCTACTGCAGCATCAACATAAGCTTTTACAGCTCCACTTGTTACAAGTGAAGCTCCATTTGCTCCTGATAAATCATTTGCATTAATAATTGGAATCGCTGAAGATACACCGGTACTTGCAGCAGTTCGACCAATAACGGTCATTGTCGGAATATCATTTATCTTAGCGAACGTGATATTCTTATCAGTTACTTTAACTGTTGTTACTGAATTCGAAGCTAATTTTGCAGTAGTAACACCTGCATCTTTTATTCTTACAACACCTGATCCTATTTCGATTGTAGTGTTATCAAGATTAAGATTTAGTGTTGCAATTCCATCAGCTTGAGCAACATTGATGCCTCCATCTGTGTTTTCTACCTTATCTAAAGAACCTAACTTAACCCATCTTGTGCCATTCCAAAATAAAATAGCTTTATCTGTTGTGTTAGTGTAAATTTGACCTTCAACAGGATTTGCTGGCGGTTGAGGGCGTGGATCTAACGGTATATTAATTACCGCATATTGATCTACATTTAATACGTCTCCTATTCTCATTCTTACTTGATTAATACAATTCCAGTTTGGGGCTTTCCGAACTTGACAATGATTATATTTAAATCTTCTTCGTAATGTATAGTAGTTAAAATCTTTTCTGTTCCGATTATTACTGTTGGTTCTACGTATCTACCTAAGTTATGAGGAATAACAACTTCAGATAAATTACTGAATTGGTAAGTTTTGCCTGCAATATCCTTTGCTGTAGCGAACTTGTCAACTCCATTTTCACCATCATTAATTAAATCAGATGTTTTTTTTGGTACCTCAAAATCTATTTCAACCTCTTTTTTAATTACTTCAGTTAAACTCTTAACTGAAAAGGTTTTGGTTTGAAGCACTTTTTTATTAGCGGAATCAGTACCTATAAGGTAATCTTCAAGAGTTACATTGTAATCTTCAGGGTAGACCTCTTTATTACTAATCTTTGCCATTATAAATAAAATCTATTATTAAATCAAAGATAATAAGTTTTATCTATTATTTGTATATTTGTTATATAAAAACTGCTGATTATAAAACTTTTAATTATGCCAAACATCAGAAGAACATTTGTAAAAGGAGTAATGAATAAGGATGTTGATGAACGTCTTTTAGATGATGGTTACTACCGACATGCTGAAAATATTATAATAAACACATCTGAAGGAAGTGATGTTGGTGCAATTGAAAAGTGTTTGTCCAACAAGCAACTCATAAATTTTTCAGGCTTATTTAGCCTTGGAAGTAATATAGAAACAGTTGGCTCATACAGTGATGAAGCTAAAAACAAACTTTATTGGTGGGTAATTTCTAGTAAAGGTTGTTACCTTTTCGGGTACGATTTTAATACAAAAACTATTGAAGGAATACTACTTGATTCTAGGCCTTTATCAACAAGAGTGCTTAAGTTAAAAAGGAATACCAAAATCACAGGGATAGCTAAGATTATTTCTGAGGATGATTCAAAAGACATGTTGTTGTGGACAGACAATAATATGGAAATTTGCTGTATTAATATTCAGCGCGCAAAGTCATATTACGCAAATGAATTTCAAAAGGAAGATATTTATTTAATCAAGAAACCGCCAACTAAAGCACCAAGAATACAAAAAACATTTGATAGACTTTCTTCTAATAATATAGAAGAAAAATTCATCTCTTTTTCCTATCGTTATAAATATCTTGATGGAGAATTTTCTGCAATGGCCCCGTTTACTGAATGCGCTTTTGAACCAAAAGAATTGGAAATTGATTTTTCTACTCAAGATAACTTGAGTATGATCAATAAGTTTAATTCGGTAAAGGTTTTTTTTAATACTGGAGATAAACGTGTAAAAGAAATCCAGGTTCTTGCAAAAGAATCAAATTCTAACAATGTTTATATTGTTGAAACTTTCAATAAGAAAAAAGAAAGTATTGGTCACAATCAAGAGAAAAGCTTGAGTTATTCAAATAATAAACTTTACAAGGTTTTGCCTGAAAAAGATTTTTTCAAGCAGTATGATAATGTCCCAAGAAAAGCAAAAGCCCTTGATGTTATTGGTAATCGTGTCGTATTAGGCAACTACACAGAAGGTTATGATTTAAAGGATAACCAAAAAAAAGATATTAATATTGATTTTAGATTAAGTAGTACTTCATCAGAAATTGATAAGGGCTTAATAACTTCTGTTAATTCAGGAACACAGCAATTGAAGTTAAACAACAGACTAAATCTATATAAAAAAGGGTACGGAATTAAAGTCTTTTTAGACGTTTTGAATGATTATTATTCTGAAGGTAATCCGAACTATGAGGCTACCTTAATTTCAGAAACATTTTTATTTACACTGTATAAAGATTTCTCTAGTCTAAATGAAATATATAATGACAATGCTTTTTCTGATTTTACTAACAGTATTAATTATTATATAGAAGCAAATATTGCCAATTGGAAACTAAGTCCAACTGATACTATAAATGAGTACCCGAAAGTGAGTTTTCGATTTTTAGGCAATGATTTGTTGTTAAATATTAGTCATGGATTGCTTACACAAGGACCAGCAGGAGGAGGCCAATTATGGACTAAGTTTTCCGATGAAGCCTATTTTTCAGTTGTTGAGGCTGGGAAAGGACAATCCTTAAAATCAAATCGAGATTATGAAGCAGCAATTGTCTATGCTGATGAATTTGGGAGATGTTCAACTGCTATAACTTCTTTAGAAAATTCGATTTATATTGATCCAAGCAAATCAGCATCAATTAATAAGTTGCAGATAGAGATAAAAAACAAAGCCCCTTATTGGGCAACCTCTTATAGATTTGCTATCAAATCGGCTCCCTTAAATTATTCAAATATAATTGTAAGTAGGTTTTATGTTGAGGATGATTTTGTATGGTGTAAACTAGAAGGAAGTTCTAAAGACAAAGTCAATGAAGGTGATATTCTTATTCTAAAAAAAGATACTTCTGCAGAAGCAACTAAACTCACGACTATCCCTATCCTTGAAAAGAAGAGCCAACCTAAAGATTTTATTCAGGGAAATAAAGATGCTAGTGGAAATGATATCATAGAAGAAGCAGGTACATATATCCGGATAAAAGCAAAAGATTTTGTAATGAATGAAAACAATTACAAAATTTATCAAGATTCAAAAAGCGATACTAGAAAAAGTAGAGGTAGATATCCAGACGTAACATTAGTTCTTCCTATTGATGGAAATTGGGGAAGTTTAGACTTAACAGAAGGATCAAGTGTTTATCTATGGATGTATTCTAGAAATCATTTAGACGAAGGTTGGCAAGAAAATACATTTGAAAAGGAATGGTTAATTAATAAAGAGAATTATAATCTTCAAAAATGGTTTGATGAATATATAAATGGAAAGGATTTATGGGGTACTTCTGGAAATGATATTAAAAACTATAATGAAGAGATTCCTGGTAGAAGAAGTGAGATAAAAAAAGTTAATGTGAATGGTAAAGACGGGCTTTATATTGATGGAACTCATAGTGCTTCATCTGGTGGAAGAAGAGGATATTTAGATGCGAAAATGGTGGTCCGAACAAATACTGGATATTACATTTTTGAAACAGAGGAAAAAAAGAATTTGGATACTGGTATATTTTACAAAACATCGCAATCATTTGACATCATTAATGGGTTACATCAAGGTAACTTATCAAATCAAACATCAAATTCTGCCGCTAAAATTGAATTAGATTTCTTCAACTGTTTTGCTTTTGGCAACGGATTAGAATCATATCAAATAAAAGATAAGTTCAATGCGAATGCTTTGAATATTGATTTGCAACCAACTTCAACAAGTGAAGATGATTATTCGGAAGTTACTAGGTATTCTGATTTGACTTATTCCGAATCATTTATAGAATCTACGGGGTTCAATGGGATTAGTAGTTTCAACCAAACCTTAATCAATTGGAAGGAATTAGATAAAGGGAATGGTCCCATTCAAAAGATCGTTGCAAGAGAAGGTAATTTGCTTGTTTACCAAACAGATAAAGTTTCTCAAGTAATGTATGGAAAAGATGTGATGTATAATGCTGATGGTACTTCAAATGTAGCCAAAGTTCCCTATGTATTAGGTGAATCCGTTCCTTATGCAGGAGAATATGGAATGTCACACCCAGAATCATTTGAAAAAGAAGGTAATCGATGTTATTGGGTAGATGCTAAGCGTGGGCAAGTACTTCGCTTATCAAATAATGGAATTAGCCCAATTACCTATGGTTTGGAAGGATGGTTTAGAGATAATTTAACCAATAAACAAAATGCTAAAATACTCGGAGGATATGATCCTTATACTAAACTATTTAATTTGACAATTGGAGATACACCAAATTATATCTCTCAAATAGTTAGTGGTTCTGAATTGGCAAGATATCGAGTAAGTGATGAATTTGTTTTTGAATTAGCCTTGTCTAGACGAGTTGGTCAAACTATTTTTGAATACGATATTACAGAGGGCAGAGCTACTATTTCAGCAACATACGCTGGACGAGAATATGTAGAATCCAATGTGACCGGAATCGGACAACTTATTATCAATGTTGACGAAACAGAAACTACAGAAATACAAACAACAGTAGTTCCTACAACAGAAACTGCGACATATTCTATTCGCTCATTTTCCCCTGAAGGAATTTCACAACGAATCACATTTATTACCTTGTCAAATGATATGGTTTATGGACTTAATGTGAATCATAGTATTTCTATAAATGGCGGGCCAGAATTCTTTGATCAATTACTTATAGAAGATAATAACATAAATCAGTTTTCAGAAGAAATAGGCATCCAAGGAGAAGGTAAGTTCCCTAAGAAATCTGATACTATAACATTGAGAAGTTATAGTGATAACGATATAGCTGATTTAGCTATTGGTTATGTTATATCAGATGAAAATTATTCAGAATCAGATCTACCTAAACTTATTAGCCAGGTTGTTCCATTAAAAACTACAAGCGGAAAAGAGATTGAGGGTTCATTTGATTTTACTTCTGAAGGTAATATTTATTTCGTCTATAATTATGGAGGATACAACCCTAATTATGAAAAAGTGTTGCCACCCTCTTATTTTGAATTAGGAATTGGAGCAGATAAATCCTCAATCGATGTTAAGTTTAAAAATGAGCAGGATAATTCCATTGTGAAAGGAAATGAAATCTCATATAGAAACTCAAAGGAAACACAATGGAGTGAAATTATATTTATTCCATATGTTGATAGTACTGAGCAAAATCACACTATTTCTGATTTATCCAATGGGTCAGAATATGAGGTAAGAATTAGAACAATAGGTATTGATAATAGTACTTCTGATTATTTAATTGAAACGATTGCACTATGAAAACATTAGGGTTTAAAGAAAAAGAAACTGGATGGGTGTCATTCTTTAGTTTTTTGCCTGACGCTTATTTACGACTTGGCGGAACTGCCTTTGTTATTAAAGACGGAAACCTTTGGCAGCAGAATGATAAATCTAATCCAATTACCAATACTTTTTTTGGTGTAAAGTATCCATCAAAAATAAATACAGTGTTTAATGAGGTCCAAACCGATGACAAGATTTTCAAAACATTTGTAATCGAAGGTAGCTCGTCTTGGGATGTTGAAATAAAGACTAACCTTACAAGAACTTCTTTAAAAGCTACGGACTTCAGTAAAAAGGAAAGTAGATACTTTGCTTATTTGCGAGGAAATGAACAAGTAGGTGACTTTAGCGGAAATGCACAAGGAATAGGAATTTGCCAAAGTAATAATTCTGACACCTTATTCTTTAAAACTGTTTCTGTACTTAGTAATATTGGTGATCAACTATTCAAACTAGATGGTGATAAATCACTTTTTGTCGGAAATATTATTGAAAAAACAGATAGTTCAATTCGAGTAGATGTCAGTCTAGTGGATAACCTCAACGGTTTTTATTTTTTCTCTAGCCGAAATGCAAGAGCAGATGGCGGAGAAATACGAGGTTATTATGCCGATATAGAAATGGAAAATAACGATGATAAGCAAGTTGAATTATTTGCTATCAATGCTAACGTAATTAAATCATATGTTTAACGCACGAGTTTTAAAAGAAGAAGATTACCAAGAATTGGTTTCTTGGTGGACCTGGTGGAGATTCCCTCCTCCCCTACAAGAAATGTTGCCTAACAATGGAACTTGTGGTATTATGCTTTCAAAAGAAGGTGTTAATATCTGTGCAGGATTCATATACTATACTAATTCAAAAATGTGCTGGATTGAGTTTATTGTGTCG
Source organism: Myroides odoratus (assembly GCF_001549985.1). Lineage (GTDB taxonomy): Bacteria > Bacteroidota > Bacteroidia > Flavobacteriales > Flavobacteriaceae > Flavobacterium > Flavobacterium odoratum_A. The sequence continues at coordinate 204,548 of NZ_LROZ01000005.1, forward strand.
AATCCAAACTATCGCGAATCCGATAGAAAAGAAGCCTTAGTTTCGCTTATTAATGAACTTGGAGAAATAGCTAAAAGTAAAGGATTTAAAGTTGCTTATACCAATCTAAAAAACGCTTCATTGATTAATCACTTCTCAGATTGTCAATACATTAAAGGATCTACTCATACTATAGAAATGATTAAACTGCTATAAGTTTTAGTTATAGTAATTTAAAATACAATAGATTTTATTTATTATCTTTGAATAACGTAATAAGTAAAATCTATTTTTTATGGCCGCAATAACTAGTGCTGCAATAGGGGTTGCAGCTGCAGGATACTCGATATATCAAGGAGAAGAACAAAAAAAGAAAGCAAAAGCAGAGTTTAATTCATATGAAAGAAATGATTTAAATAACGCTTATGAAGAAGTTGGTATTTCAACAGTTGGTACTAATTTGATGAGAGAAGAAGCTCAACGAACTACCGCAAATATTGTTGATGCTTTACAAGGCGGAGGTAGCAGAGGGCTTGCTCTATTACCAGCTTTACAAGCTAATACTAACCAAGTTAATCGACAGATTCAAAAAGATATTGATGATCAAGTCATCCAACGAGAATATGCAATCGCTGGAGAAGATTCTCGTATCATGGGTATTAAAGAACAACGAGATAATCAAAATATTGCTGCTCTTGGAAGTCAATATATGGCAGGAGAACAAAATACTTGGAATGGAATCAATGGAGCGATTGCGGCTGCTGGTTCATTAGGTAGTGCTATTGGTTCAAATCCTAATACTAGTCCAACCCCACAGTCGGCCAATGAAATTCCTACACCGCAATCAAGAACTAACATGTCTCTAGCAGGTTCTATTTCACATCCTAGTTTTCAATCATTATCCCCAATGACAAATAGTAGTGGACGAAGAATGGAAGCTTCATTATCTAATTCAATAACTCCTTCTTACATGGGTTATGATCCATTTTTTAATTCAAGGTTCCAACTATCGCCAATAGTTCCCTTTACTACAGAAAAAAATATGAATTATAAAATTAATATATAATTATGGCAGGAAATCACACTAGCGTTTATGCTCCATCTCAAGCTTCTGGTTTTAATCTTGCTGAAACAATAGGTCAACAGGAAAGATTGAATCTTGCTCGTAAGGACCAACAAATGCGTGAGCAACAACTAGAAGAACATCGCCGAGACAAACAACTTGCTCGGGATGAGAAGTTGCGTGAACGTCTTATGAAAACGATTCAGAACTATGATACTGGCTCAGCTTCATTAAACGAACTACAAGGGCGTATGATTATGCAGGCTGTTAACCGTAAAGGGGAAATATACAATCAGCTACGCAAGGGGAATTTGAGTGATTCAGAAAGGATTAAACTCGAAATGGAAAACATGAACTTAGACAATCTTCCTTCAAACCTAAAAGTGGCTACTCAAAATTTCACTAAAATGAATCAGGACTACATGGAAGGAGTGAAAAGCGGATCCCTTTTCAGAAATCTCGATTTTGAAAAAAAGGTATTGAATGGTTTTGAAAACTACTTGGGAGGTATAGATGAAAATGGTTTTCCGTTAGTCGGTTTTAAAGATATAGATGGTGATGGAAAAATGGATTTAATGCCATGGGATAATTTAAAAGATGGTATTGGTGTTTGGGAGTTTCAGCCTAAAATGGATTATGACAAAATGATTACTGAGATGTCGGAAGGATTGGGAACTGTAAAAACTAAAGACCGAGAAGGTTATGATATCATAACAGAAAAAGGAATTCCTCTTGAAGTGGCTCAATCTTCAGCCCAATCCATGATGTATGATTCAAACGGATACTTAACAAACTTTGCAAAATCAAGACTTACAGAGCTTGGTTATGATCATAGAAACCCTGACGAAGAAACTTTAAAAGGTATAGAACGAGATGTAGCTGAAAGAATTCTTAATTCAAAGGACCGAGAAAGTTTACGTGAACGCGATACAACTTCAGAGCAAGGAGCGCTGAATCGTGCTCAACGCGAAAGGATTCATCAAGACAATAAAGCAAAAGAAACAGAAACGAGTATTGGAGAATCCGTAGAACCAACAAAAAACACTTGGGGAAATCACTACGAAAAAATTGCTCCTGGAGCTATGAGTGTTCCCGTTGATGGAAAAGTGAAGTTAGAAGCAATCGATCTACAAGATAATGGAAAGCCAAAAACATTATCCAATGTAACTGTTGACAACTTCACCTATTCTAAAGACGGAAGAATGATTATTACGGGAAGTTATCCAGAAGGCAAAACCACTGTAAATCTTGGTCAATTTGGAGAAGGTGGTAAAAGCACTTCTACTGAAAACAAAAAAATGAAAACCATTGTTTCGAAAGAAACAGAAAGCCGAATAGCAAAGATGCTTAATACTACTACTGAAGAATTAAAGCAACGTGCGAACTACACTAAACAAAATATGTCAACCAACGAATTGCCCGATTTTAATGAACTACCTGATTTATAATCGATGGACAATAAAAAATACGCTTTCAACGGAAAAGAATACTCCTATTCAGATTTACAATCAAAATATGGAGATAAAACAGATCAAGCTATTTCTAAGTTTGGTTTTAAAGAAGTAATTACTGAGCCAAAATACACATTTAATGGTAAGGAATATTCTCGTTCACAACTACAAGACAAATATGGTGATAGAACCGATGAGGCTATTTCTAAGTTTGGCTTTGAACAAGTAGGTTCAAAAAAAAAAGATGTTTCCGATTCTTCTGTTCCTCAGCAAAATTCGGAATCCAATTCGAAAAATGGTTCTGTGGATTATGGAAACAGAAATGATGGCACCAAAAAAGGCAGAGGCTATTTTGGTGAACTAAAAATGAAAGATGGTAGTAATGATTTTGCTACTGAAATATCTATCGGAGTTAATATTGATGGAAAAGAAAGAGAAATACCAACTTTAGTACCTACTCTAAGTGAATCAGAAAAAGATTGGCTTTTAAAAGGAAATGATCCTAATGATAGAAGTGAAATAGGTGAGAAAATTATTGGAAAAGCTATTAAACATGCTAGAGGAAGAATAGCCTCTAATAAATCTCCTTTTTATGAAGGAAACGTCGAAGGTACACTTGCTTGGAACCAACAAAAAATAAAAGAAAGCACCCCTGAAATAACCAAACTGTTTGATACATACCAAACAGCTAAAACTGTTTCTGACGAAAAGAAACAAGAAATTATTCAGTCTGTTGAGGATGAAGTAAATCAAAGTGGTTGGTGGAATAACATCAAAGCTTATGGTAAAAAAGGATTTAATGCGATGGTGGATGCTGCCGTTTCTTTTTCTGGAATTCCCAAAAGTAGCCACCAAGACATAAAAGAGAAGTTTCAATTACAGACCAATCCACTTGCTAACGAACTCAAAGAAGTAGACAATCAAATTAAGCAAGAGGTAGCAAATGCTAAAAAAGAAAATAGACCTGCCAAAACATTAACTGATGATCAGCGAATTACTAAAGCCAAGGAGCTGAAAATTGAAAAAGAAATTACCTCTCAATCCGAAACTCAGGTTAGGTCATATCTAAAAGATGCTCAGAAAGAAGTGGACAAATTCGGTATGTCTGACAAGGACAAGCTTAATTTATTTCAAACAAGCGAACTCGCCTCTTTATCAGAGAAAGACAAACTAAACCTTACTCAACAAAACATTCAGCGATTAGAGATTGACAATATCCAAAATGAAGTAAAAAATCTAGTTAGTAAAGCCCAGAAGGGAGAAATTACTGAGGAAGAATATATTCAACGAGGACAAGAATTAGATTCGCGATATAAAGGTGTAATTCAAGAATCTTTAAACACATTTCAAGAATTTGTTTCTAATCAAAAAGATATTGGAGAAGCAAAGGATAATATTGATGTTTTAAAGCGTAATTATGGTTGGTTGAAAAACTTTGCTGACAATGCAGGTGCAACGGGGTTAGATTTGACAGCCGGGCTTCTTGATGTTATGAATTGGGCAAACGAGGTTAATGGCTTTGAAAGTTCCAATGCTACAAAGCAAATCAGAAATGCTTCTAAACTATTAACTGACACTGCAACAGATGTACGCGAAGGAATAGCTAAACCTATTTCAGTTGAAAACATAAATACTCTAGGTGATTTTGGACAGTGGTTTTCAAATACTGCCTTGGCTTCTCAAATTCCAATTTATGCAGCAGTCGCAACAGGAATTGGTGGTATAGGTCTTTTGGGTATTTCTGCTACTGGTACTCAATGGGAAGAAATGCAAGAAGAAATAGACAAAGGCGAAGTGGATTATAACTACTTGCAAAAAACGTTAGTTCCTCTTGGATATGGGGTTTCTGAAACTGTTTCCGCTTATGTTGACCGTCTTGTTTTGATGAATTCCGCAAGAATCATTCAATCGGCTACGGCTCCAGAAAGAAAAATGATTGCGCAAGGAATGTGGAAAGGTGTTTTAAATACTGGAAAAGAAGTCGGGAAGAATGCTGTTTTTGAAGGTTCTGATGAAGCTGCTACTGAAATCATGCAAAATTTAATGGATATCTACGCTCTTGATAAAAAAGATGTAGGTGTGTTTGATAATGTTTTGGATGCTTCTGCAGCTGGTTTTGCTATGGGAGCAATTATTCCATTTTCCGCTAGTGTTGTTTCAAGAGCAATTAAACCTTTCTCTTTAGATTCAAGAATTGATCAAGCTAATCGTGAAATCTTAAAATTAGAAAAAGCTTTAGATGACAGCTCTTTATCTCTAGCTAATAGAACTATCGTAGAAAGTCAATTGTCTAAAGCAAAGTTGAGAAACCAAGAGCTACTTGAAGAAGAGGTAAAAGGTATTTCAAATTTATCTAACCAGGAGTTTGAAGCAATTAAGAGAATTGAAAAAACACAATCGAATTTAAAGCAACAAGCAAAAGAGATTCAGTCTTCTGAATTAGAACAAGGTTTAAAGGACCAGATTGTTTCCAATTTAAAACAAGAGTTTGAAGCAATAGAAAACGACAGAATCGGTATTTTAAACCGAGATTCTAACGCTTTACTTAATCTACTTCCACAAGAAGAAGTTATTCGCTTAAAAGACGAAGCAGGTAGAGAATTGATGCAAGAGAAAAATCCTGATGGTACCAAAAACATTACCATTGAGGATAAAGAAATTTCTGAACGTGCTTTAGAAAATTACAGAAAACAAAGTTTACCAAATGAAACAGCACAAACAGAAGATATTGTTGATGATGGAAATACTCAACCTTCAAATGAGCAGTTGGACTCAGTACAAGGAGAACTTAACAACGGGAAGAAAGGAGATAATCAAACACAAGAGATACAATCCGCCGAAACAACTGAACGACCTCAAGTAATCAAAGCTTCTGATAATGGTCGAGAATACTCCATTTCAAATGAAGAAGGTAGAATCGTGTTTAAAGACAGACAGGGTAATTTACCTAGTAAAAGAACGCATAATCGCCTTTCATTGGAATATGCTAAACAAACTAATTTAACAGAGGGTAAACGCGCTCATGAAGTTGAAGGTGTTACTGATAGTAGCGAACTAGCTAACATGACAGCAAAAGAAGCTAATAAATTCATTGCAGAAAAGTCTGAAAGTCCACTTGAAATTGCTGAAACTATACTTGGTAATGAGATTGAAGATTATAGAAATGGAGTCGATTATAAGCAAAAGGTAATTGCTGAGAACTTGGGGCATGTCAGCCGTGAAAGTTTTATTCAAAATTCTGACGAGGTACATGCAAAAGAAGGAGGAAGCATCCCTATTCAATATCTACGTAAAGACGGAACTCCCCTAGATACTAAAGCAAAAGAACTAAGCGAAATCGCAGGAATTGAAATTACAGAACAAGATATTGTTGATTTCATTCTTGAGAATCCAACCGGTCCACAAACGTTTTTGAATAATGGTTTTCATTCGGATATCAATTCTTTAAAAGCGAAGTTTGAAGAGTTAACAGGATTGCCAGCGACAAATGAAGTTATCCAAGAAATTGTAAGTCAGAATGAAAGAAAATTACAACTTCAAGAACAAATGACCTCAATAGACTTTATGTCTGATGAAGAATTATTACATTTACTTAACCAAAGAGAACAATATGAGCAAGAAACAGCTAACGCCAGCACAAAGGGAGTACGTGAAATTGCAGATAGCAAAAACAATGAAGGAGAATCCAGAGTACAACAAGATGGTTCAAGAGAGAATCAAGGAACTGAAAGCTCAGGAAGCCGAGAAGCCGAAGGAGAACGAGTAAACCTACCAAAGTCCACTTTCAATAAACTAGTACAAACGTTCCAAAAATTCTTTGGAGCAGGTAATGTGCATAGTGATTCTAACAAACTTGCCAAAGTATTAGGACAAGATCCTGAATTTGTTAAATTTCAAGTAAGTGATTCCAAAACACGTGAATTATCTATTAGAAATGACATCAATAGTCTTCGAGATAAATTATCTGAATTAAAAAAAGGAAAGACTTTCAGTGAATATACTAAAGACACGAGGGTTAAGTCTGTTTTAAAAGAAATTTCCTTATTAACAGATGAATTGACAACTTTAAAAAACAAACCAAATCCAACTTCTAAATCCAAAGAAGAAAAAAGTTATAAAAATAAACACGAAGCTCCTGGTAAAAACGATACCCCAATACATGATTTATCGAGTGTTTATGGGGAGGATATATATTCAAATCAGGCTCATTATTATTATGGGGATAAAATATCCAGTGAAATGGATAAAAAAACACTTTCTATTCTAAAAGATATAAAAGATAAACCAAATTCAACAATTACCGTTTATCGCGCAGTCCCTAAAGGTGTTTCCGAAATTAACAGTGGAGATTGGGTAAGTATTAATAAAGAATATGCAATAGGACATGGAGAAAACCATCTAAATGGAAAATACGATATTATTTCAAAAGAAGTTAAAGTGGATAATGTCTTTACTGACGGAAATTCTATAAATGAACAAGGTGTTGAATTCATGCAAACTCCTGATGGAACCATCTGGGGTGCAACCTATTTAAATGAGCAAGGACAGCGCGAAATCTACATTAATGAATCCTCTTTAAGTCCCGAAACACTATTACATGAAGTTTACCACCCATTTGATGATATGATGAAACAAGCATCAGAAAACGATGACGTACATGCTCTAGTCGCTATTGGTAGACTTGATAAACTAGCAAAAGAAAATGGGTATTTAGAAACTGTTCAAAACAACCCTAACTACGCGAATAAACCACTAGAACAACAACAAGCCGAAGCAAGAGTTCAAATGATTGGTGAAATCGGTAATAAACAATTAGATAAGTCTTTCTATGAAAAATTAGAAGCTGCAGTTATTGATGCTATTGAATGGTTAGCTAAACAGTTTGGAATGTCACTTAAAAATTACTCTCCTGAGCAAATTATTAATTTGAAACTTGAAGATATTGTAAAAGCTAGTTTGGCTAGTGCTCAAAAAGGGGAATTTAAAACTAAAAACACTTCGCCTGTTAAAATAAAAGACAATATAATGTCCGAATTAGAAAGCGGTAAAATAAATATAGATGATGCTATAGCTAGAGAATCGGAAGTATTAAGTAACTATAACGATGTTTATGGAAAAGATAGTAATCAAGTTTCTGAACAAAAGAAAGTCGTTGAATCTCTTCAACAATTTAAATCAGAATCAAGTAAACCTAGGGTGCAATTTTCTATAAGTTCTAAAGTGAAAGATTCTTTTGATAAGTTAAATAACAAAATAAATAAAAGTATAGGACGTGATTTAACTTTATCATTAGAGAGTTCAACAAAAGCAAATAATGAAGTTATTTCAAAAGTAAAAAGATTATGGAATAACACATTTAAAAGCAGTGCTGGACTAAGTTCTTTTAATAAACAAAATGTTGATTTTTTTGAAATTATTAAAGGATTAGAAAGAAGTGAATCTAGTGTTATAGATGGATTAAAATATGAAACAAAACAGTTTAAATCAATACTCAGTAAAATAGGAAATAAAGACACATTAAAAGTTAAAAATGCAAAATTAAGATTGGTAAATGACTATATGTCTGGGATGGATGTTGACATTACTTTTCTTGATGCAGAAACTATTTCTCAAATAGATTTTTTCAGATCTAGAATAGATAATCTATCTAATAATATTATAGGAGTATTGCTAAAAAAAGCTTCGAAATTAGAAGATAGTTTATCAAAACAAAAAGAAAACTCTTTAACTTCTGATAGAATAAAAGAATCTATTATTAATATCTATAAAGTCATTGAAAAAATAGAAGATAATAAAGGTAAATACATTACTCGTTCATATCAAGCCTTCCTAGATAACAAATATATAGATAGGCTTACTGTTTCTAGATCAAATATGAGTGAATCGAATAGAAAAAAAATAGATAAAGCTGTGGAATATTTAATTAATGAGGAAGGATTATCTAAAAAAGAAGCAGAAACTAGTATATATGAATACCTTGACTCTATTAAAAAAGGGTTTGATTCAAAGGGATATGCGTCATCTAATAATGGAGCTGCCAAAGCACCTTTTTTAAAGAAAAGAAAAGATTTATCAAAAGAATTTAGGGAATTACTAGGCGAAGTACAAGAGCCTTTATACAACTATGTAAATACTATTTATAGTATGAGCAACTATCTCTCTAGTCTTACATATCAAGAAAAATTATTAGAAGGGTTAATCAACAGTGGTGTTGGTTCTTATGAATCAATTTCAGGATATACTAAATTATCTTCTAATTCAGAAAATTGGACTGTTTTATCAGATTTGTATGTGCCGAATGAATTTGCTCAAGCATTAAATGACATACAACCTGAAGGAAGAATTAAGGAAGATTGGGCAAGAGTATTAGTAGGATTGACGGCTATTGCAAAGGTTGGCAAAACAGTTTGGTCTCCAACAACAACAGCTAGAAACGTACTTAGCGGAGTGTTTTTAGGGGTAAATTCAGGTCATTTAACTTATAATGCAAAATATGTATCTAAGGCATTGAATCAAGCTTTTAGTACAAAATCAGTGTTTACAGAAGCAAATGCAAAACAATTAAGAGCAGAACTTATTAAACAAGGAGTTATAAATGATGGTGTTAATTCAGGAGAGTTAAGAGCAACCTTAAATGATTTTAAAAAGAATATAGATAGATTAGTTAAAACTAATGCTTTAGAAAAATCAGCTGAATCTGTTCAGACGTTATATGCTTTTGGTGATGACTTTTATAAAGTTATAGGTTACCTTACAGAGAAACAAAGATTTGTAAAGTCAGGCATGAGCGAAACAGAAGCAGCTACTAAAGCAGGTTATAGGATTAGAGGTGGATACCCTACGTATTCTTATCTATCTCCTATGATGAAAAAATTACGAAGATTTCCTCTAATGGGAACATTTGTATCTTTTCCATACGAGACTGTGAGAAGCACTAAGAATAATGCCTTGTATGTTTTGGAAGATCTTAAAGACGGTAGAACATCAATGGCAATGAAAAGATTAGCTGGAATGATTGTTGCTAGTGCATTACCTGCAGTACTTTCTGTTTATACCAGATCCTTAATTGGTTGGAGTGATGATGATGAACAAGCGTTAAGAAAAACACTTCCTGATTGGCAGAAAAACAGTTTATTAATATATTCTGGAATAAAGGATGGGGAACCTTCTTTTTTTGATGCCACAGCCCTATTTCCATCAGAAGTATGGTTAAAACCTATAATGACAGCTATTGGTCAGAGAAAAGATTATGATTCTGCATTAGAGCAGCTTTCTAGTGGTATGGATGAATTTTTAAGTCCTTACTATGATGCTGATTTAACAGTAAAAATGATGACTGAGCTATATTCTAATAAAAATCAGTATGAACAAAAAATATATGAATCAGATAATTTATTTGAAGCAATATTTAAAGACCCCGTAAAAGTAACTAATCATATAATGAAAGGAGCTGGACCAGGTGTTTATAATAATATTTCTGAATTTGCTAGAGCTAATGATATTATGCCTGAGTTCTTTGGAGAAAAAATAACAAGTTATGGACGTGAGTACACTAATGAGGACGCTTTGCTCGCTTTAGCAGGATTCAGATTTAGCACTATTAACTTTTATTCTTCAATGCTATATATGGGATATGATTTAAAAGATGATGCAGCTAAAACAAGATATGATCTAGCTAAAAAAGCAAAAAGAAAAAAAGCTTTTAATGAAGAAGAGATTACTGATATTATTTCTGATTATAATAAGGGTTATTCTAAAGTAGAAAAGGATTTAACTAATATGATTAATACTGCCAGAAAATTAAATATGAGCGAATCTAAAATACAAGACGCTATTTCAACCTCTTTTGCGCTATCTAAATCTGATTATCAATTTTATCTGCAAACAGGGAGACTTCCTTTGAAACCAATATCAGAAAAATCATACAATGACTATTTAAATAAAATGGGTAATATTTACAAGGATGAAAGAATCAAATCTGATATTAAAACTTTCTTTGAGAAAAATGTAGAAAAAATTAATAGATCAATCTATAAAGAAAATTTAAAAAAGTTAGAGAAGAAACAGCGCGGTTAATAGTGAAGTATGGTTTGAATATGAAAAGTTGGTGAAATAATAATTAACTTTTGAATTATAAAATACTCAATACAAGCAAATTACACAATTACAATATGCATAAATAACAATAATTAACTATATTTTATCATAATACAACAAAAATGCATGATTACTTTTCTTTAAATAAAGAAAAAACAAATGCAGTTTTAAATAATTAATTTTATCATAAAAATAAATATTTATATGATAAAACAATTGCTTTTAAATACCATTTTTTAATAGTTTTGGTAATTATTAATATTTAAAAATGAAAAAAACAACCATACTTATTATTGGCACACTTGTATTTGTTTTTATGACTTATTTTAAGCGTAGTTTAGAATATTTAATATCTGTAAAAGATTGCTTTTATAAGGATTACATGTTTTACGTAGCTTTATTAATAGCTTTTTTATGCAGTTTTATTTTTACAAGATTTATAAAATTTGAAAATAAATAAGTATTAATATATTATACTTAAATAGAAAAGCCCCTTAATTGGGGCTTTTTACTATTAGAACAGTATCTTTAAACAGCATTCCAATTACGCTGAGGTTAAAGAGCTATTCTTTTAAACTTCTGCAATACCTTTTAGAAACCTTTGCATAGCTTCATAATGATAAACTAAATCATCTCTATGCTCTAATTTTAAATCTGCGAAATATTGAGTTCTAATAAATTGCATGAATAAAGTAGACATCGATTTTTCGATGTTAACTAATTCATCTGTTGATTTAAACTCTCTAATAAGGTTAAATGATTTTAATAGTGATTCATAACTTGGTGTTGTAGAATCGTTTTTTAGGGCTCCCATTAAGTTTTTAGGATTCTATGCCTATTAAGTAGACGAAATATCGTAGTCAATTTGACTAGAGCAAATATAATTAATTTCAGAATAAATACTATTTTAGTTATTAATAAAAATCAATATGTTAACCATGAAATACGAAATAATTTTACCTTTCCTTGCCTTATGTGTTTCTATAATTACACTTTTTATTACTTATTTTCAAAACAGAAAATCTAGAATATCTCAGATACAAACGGCAAAGTTGGAAGAGCTTTTAGAATGTATTTATGAACTTTCTAAATTCTACAATACTTTTAAAGAACTCGAACCTATTGTTCAAAGGGTAAAAACTCGTGATTATGATCTTAATGAATATTTTAAAACATACTATCATGAGTTTCTTCAAAAAAGAATGGATCGAATAGCATATTTATTTTCTAGAATAGAAGTTCTAAATAAAGTATACGCAATCAATTCTACTAGGGAAAAAATAACAGAATATCATAACATTATGTATTCTTTCTACAAGTATGTTTTAAGTCTTGAATATAGACGAAAAGATGAATTTAAGAATGGGTTTCCATCAGAAGGTGAAATTAGAGATAGAATAACATATATAGAGAGTAATTTATTGACTAGTATAAAAAAATATAAATAGTAAAAGCCCCATTAATCGGGGCTTTTTATTTATTTGGTTTCTTTATTATAGTAACATAGGTAATAGTACATCTGTTTTTCTTCATCCCAACCTTTTTCTATGAATTTATCTGCGCTTTCAGGGTTGATAAAATCTAAGCGAATCTGAATATTTGTATCCAGGTTGATCACGTTTTTAAATTTCTTGCGCGCTTCGGTTACGGCCTTGTTTGAAATTGGGAAGGAACTCACATCTTCGATACTGTATTTTTCGCCTTTGTCAACTTTGTAGTTTTTGAACTCGGAAATTAGGTCGGGGTTATCGAGTACTTCGTTTAAGAAGTTCGTTTCTTCAAAGTCATCATTCTTCGCGAAGTAATCAACTGAGCGATTCAGAAACATTACTTCTTCTTTTTTATCTTCAGCAGGAAGGACCACTTCTTTCGCGAAGTCTTGGCAGAATTTCAAATACTTTTTGGTGTGGAAGTTTTCATCTTCAAAAATATCTAGTCCAAGGAAATGCTCTAACCAATAACGTGCATCGTAACGGTTGCTGTCAATTGTCAAGATTTTGTAACCTTCTTCTTTTTTGTAGTTGAAGATTAAAACTCCTTTGTCTAGTTTGCCAAGGTTTACCCCTTGTTCTAGCCGCATCTTTAGGTTTGATTCCTCCTTGTCGAATTGGATAAAATCAGTTTTTATCTCACTTTTAAAGATACCGATCGCGTCAACTACATTGTTGTCGATCGATACATTGGTTAGGTAAGTAACATAAAGCTCTCCGCTTTTGATATGAGGGTGTCCGGACTGCTCGTAAAGATGGCGAGCGATTTCTTTTGATTTATCATGAGCCGAATTAGGATTTTGGAAAATGCTCGTTGCGATATTATACATGGTGTGAAATTCTAAATCAACATCATGTTCAAATCGGAAATAGTCTTCGTCTTTCTCTCGGAACGGTTTAAAGAAATACTCTTTAAGCAAAGGTGCGATTTCGTCTGTTAACGTATAAGGGTTTTCAGTCATAAAAACACCTTCGCCTCTTGCTTTGTTATTGATTTGGTGGATTGAAAGGCTTTCAATCTGTGTGTTGAATAAATTAATCATTGTGGTAAATTTTAATAGGGTTTGTAATTATTTTTAGTATCCGTAATAAATCATGATGTTGTTTTCCCAATCGAATGTTTTGTAAATTCTAACTAACTCAAAAACTGAATACTCGTATTTACAGCTTTTTGTAACAGCAGTTCCTCTCTCAAGATTATAAGGTCTTCTGTCGTGTGCCCAATCAAAATGCATCTGTTTCAGATGTTCTATGATTTTATAGATTGCATTTTGCTCCTCTTGAGTTATTTTAGAAAAATCAAAAGTGTGTTGTTCTTCAAGAAGTGTATTGTACTTCGATTTTGCAGAGTTCAAAAATTCGCTATGTTGTCGTGAGTATTTTTCTTCTGTGATATCAGGAAAAAAAGGAACCAACATATCTTGTTGGTATTTCTGAACTTTTAAAGAATAATAATCAATGATATATGCAAGAAATTCCTTTGTAACAACATGCAAGTCATTACCCGAAGCATAATATTCTGTTGTATCTTCTTTTTCAAAGAATTGCTTTACTGAAGTTTCTGGTGGTGTAAAATCGGTGTATTTACCAAATTCATATAATTCAGTTCCTAAATCATAAATACCTACATGTCCGTTATCATCAGGATCTTCATCATTATACACTTCTCCTTTTTGTTCGAATAGTTCTTTTAAAGTCATCGCTTTAAGTTTGTCGTATTCTTCTTTAGGTAAAAAACCTATGTATGTTCTATATCCCATATCTACTCTTGATTTTCGTGGATGTTTCCAACTATTTCTATTTGAGGGTACATGTCATCGTCGAAGTGCCAAAAAGGAATTGCTTGTACTACCTCTCTATTTTTTACAGAACACATTTGAAAAGCATTATTGTAAAACATTGCAATGGCTCCGTCTTGGTCAATATCTCCTTCGAAAATCTTAACTCCATTTCGGTCTTCTTTTCCAGTATATTGCCTAATATATACTAGTGGTAATTCATTCCATACATCACATTTTTCTTTTATGTTTGATATATCGTATAAACCGTATTGTTTTTTAACTATACCGTTTACGCTTTTAAATCCGTATTCAAATAATATTTCTCTACTCATCTTGTTTCTTTTTTAGGTTCATGTTTAGGACAATTTTTTCTGATAAAATCAAAGTCTTTGTGCGCAGGTACTCCAAGTCCTGAATGTTCGCAATTATTAGTTTTCCAAGTCTCTAAAAATTGTGGTTCATCTTCCATTCCATTACTATCGTTAACTATACATTGATTAACACAAGTAAGGCAAGTTTTAAATTTTGGATTCTTCCAACATTTACAATTTTCATCATGTGTCATAGCTTGGTGTTTTTTCCAAAATCCACGTCCACAATCAGAATAATATCGTATTACTTTTTTAGAGTACATTGTTATTCTTTTTTATAAAACGCGACTAATACAATGCGCTTTCCGTTATGAATTTTTGCAGGGAACTTGCTGTGAAACAAATTTGATTTGTAAGTAACTAAGCGATTCGGCTCGCTAAATAATATTTGCTGAATACTCCATTTCTCCCAATCGTTTGCATCTTCTGTAATCAGCCGATCGAACTCTTCGTTTGTAACATCTTCTGGTAGTTCTTCTCCGTGAATATGGTGTTTCCAGAATGCGGTGCCGTTTTCGGTAGTTCCGTCTTTTGGGTTGATGTATAATACCTTGGCAAGTGCTGTTTTTTCGCCTTGGATGATGTTGTCTGCATGAATTCTGAGGTCAGTATCAAATTTGGACGTTGCTTGCCTAATGAATGTTGTAATTAGTTCGTGGTCTTCCACTTGTAAATGAGGAAGTATTTCCTTTGGAGTTTCTAAAATATCGAACTCCTTATCGCCTAGTTTGATTCGTTGAAAATCTGTGTTTAGGCAATAGTTTTGCAGTTCCTCAAATAACTCTTGAGGAAGAAAATTGTCTTCGGTATGTTTCATAGTATGTGGTTTAAGAAAAGATGTAATTCAGTACGATGATTGCAGTAGCTAAAGCAATCAATAGAGCCGTTTCTAAGGATGGGTATTTGTGTCTTTTTTGCATAGTTATAGTAAGTTATTTTCTCTTTCTAGTTGTTCAATAATAGCCGTTAGTTTAGTAGGATCATCCAATTCAACTATTTTAGCAAATCGAATTGCCAAATCACTTGTTACTATGCTATCCCCTCGTATTTTTATACCATTTATTTCAAGTTCGTAAAGTAAGTCATCAGTGTTACAATCTTCTAAATGGTCATAGTTACAACGTTCTTTAACTTCATTTTCATTTATCATGTCTAGCCTCCATTCTGCGTAAATTCTTACATTATGGTGCCCTACAACCTTTAATACCTCATCGCTGTATTTTATAAAATACTTTTTACTGCCTTTGAGTGCATTTCTAAATAGTTTCTCTTGGATTGTCATAACTACGCTATTTTTTTAGATTCAAAATGTTTTAAAATTCCTAGAGTATTTGCGGTAGCAAGAGCTTTAGATATATTCACGTCAACAGCATTCCCAATGTATTTTTTTTGCTCTGCCTGTGTTCCTTTTAAAATGTAATCTTTCGGGAAGCCTTGAATTTGTTTTAACTCAGGTATTTTAAGCATACGCATATAAATATCACTTATGCCATGTTCAGTCATTAATGCATTAATTAAGTACAAAGGTGATTTATCTTGTCTGGCAATAACCGTTGGGCATGGTCGATTTATAGAAGTTGAATGACCTCCATATGCAGGATTGAATATAAAAGTTAATAAATTTTGCTTAGGCGTTGTTGTAACTGTCCTAGAAGGTTCATTAATAGATGAACAAAATCCTGTTTTATATTGGTTAAAAATGAGTTGTATTTTTGCAAAACGATCTTTTGTTGTAACAGTTCCCGCTGGGCTATTTACAGAATTGTAATTTATACCATTCCCATAATACTTATAAAGAAAAACATCCTCTTCTTCCTTTAATGCTTTTATAATTCCTTTATAAATAACTTCAAGAGTTTTATCAACTAATGGCTTTTTTCTGTTAAAAATAGATTTGCCATAATCTCCCAGCTCTAAAATTTCCTTTACAGAATTCCATTTTTGTAATTCCTTGTCGAATAGATTGTCTTCAGGATTTTTAGCATTAGTTCTATCTGGCCAACATATTGGAAATCCTTTTTTGCTAAATTGTATGAATAGCCTTTCACGAGTCTGATATGAACCATAATCAGCTGAATTACATATTTTATATTCATAATCATATCCTTTGTTTTTTATGGAATCTACCCAAGGATGGTAAAAAGTCCCTTTCTTGGTTTTATCTGGTATGTTTATATACTTTCCCTGTTTGTTTAATGATAGTACAGAATATAATCCAGATTCATGTAAATCAGATTTTAAACGAATTGGTCCCCAGTCTAAAAATTCAGTTACATTTTCAATATAAAAATAATCTATATCTAAAGCATCCAAATATATGTTCATATGATTAGCTAAACTTCTAGAATCCCCATCCCGTGATTGTCCCCCTTTTGCTCTTGAGTGGTTTGTACATTCCAGAGACGCCCAAAGATTAATAACTACATACGGTTCTTTTTTACGGATATTATCTACAATGTTTTTAATTTTCTGTACAACTTTAAAATCGCGTATATCCTCTGTAAAGTGTATTGCGCTTGGATGATTTGCTTTGTGTGATTCAATAGCATTTTTATCATGGTTTACACACGCAAGTACTTCTGTATTTTCTCCAACTAGGTGAATACCTGTTGTGGTACCTCCCCCTCCACAAAAGAGGTCTATCCAATAAATTTTAATTCTATTCATAACTAAATCTGGTCTAAAATTGATAATTGGTTCTTCTGAGCAACCTTTTCTTTCTCCTTGCGTTCCGCTTCTTTCAAAACCTTTCTTGCAATACCAATCATTGATTTTTCATCTTCTTTGTAGGCTTGGATTAAGCCCGTTAGATTGATTAAATCAACAAAGTTTACTGACGCGATTTCGTGTATAAATTCATCGAAACACCCTTGAACATCGTCAACATCTTCTTCTTTTTTCTTTACGAAATGTTTGTAATCAGGTATCAATCCCTTTACTGCTTCTGATGCATGCTTTAGGTGTTTGTAGGCTCCTTTCATCACTTGACTTTTGAGAGGGAGGTTTGGAAGTGTGTGTTCAAATAAAACACTAAGCGAGGCAGACATAATCGTGATTTTAGTCATGGCATTTGCCTTAGAATAAATCAACTCACTTTCTGTAATTGGTTCTACTTTTGCCTCGCCTAGTTGTCTAGCAACAATAATTGCTTGTGCCTCTTTGTTTGTGTTAGCATATGTAGCATTTGCTAAATCACAGAAGTAATTATATTTCCCGTTGTAGTATGTTTTTTTACTGCCTTCACCTTTTGTGATGATGAAGTATTTAGGCTCGTTTTGTGTGTTCATTTTAAAAAAGTTTTGTTTGTGAGGATTCGTTATTTATTCTTTCAACTCCTAAATCGAAGTAGACTTTTTCAATTTCTAAACAGTTGTATTCTTTGAAATTGAATTTCATAGCACTTAATGCACAGCTGAATGATCCAGCATGTGTGTTAATTACTTTAAAGTTCGGTTTTGTGAAGTTTTTGTAAATCCAATCGTAAAGAATGATTGGCTTTTCTGTTGGGTGTATTCTTTTTTGATTTAAGGTTTTGTCACCTTGCATTATATGCCCTTCATTCATAGATTTTCCTTGCAACATTCCATTCCACATAAATCTGAAAACAGTAGTTGGAATATCAAAGTTTGTGTATGCTAATTCGTAGTCATTAAAACTCGATTTTCCATTGCATTTATCCCATATAATCCAATTCTTAGGATTTTTATCAATAAAATCTTGGAGCTCTTTTTGTCCTCTTGGTGTCTTAAAAGGAACTCCTATAAAATCAAAATAATTAGCTCCCCAAACAATCCAATGTTTACAAGTTCTTTTAAGTTCAATAAACCATTTTAAGTCAGGAACTTCCCAATTGTTTGTAATAGGATAATCTCTTCTTTTTATGTTTAGTTTATTTACTTTGTTTCCATAGTACCCTCTTTTTTCAGGACCTTTGAAATATGGTGGGTCTGCATCTCCTAAATCAAAATACTTATCAGGCTTCGTTTTTAAGAAATCATAACAACAGTTATTGATAGGAATAATGTTCATTTATAAAAAGATTAATTTACCTTGTAAACCGCTATTGATGATTGTATTGGTATCGTTCTCTGTATAAGAAATCAATACAGATGGTGCTCCACCATTTGCTTTTGCTTTTTTGCCTTTCACATCATAAAATGTTAATCTGCCTTTTAAGAAAAATATCGAATGAGCATAATTAAATACTAGATCTTGAAAGTAAGTTGTTTCTGTTCTAGCAAACATTAAGCAAATTCCGTTCTTGTGATCTGCCATTTTCTTCAACCATTTATGAATGTGATATCTGTTATATGGCGGATTTAACCAGACTCTACCTTCCCAATTTTGTTGCAAACCATCATCTTGAATTGTAAGATGTTTTTTTGCTGTGTGCCATGGTCTTTTTATTGGGGAACAAGGGTCTAAATCAAATTCGCCTAGTTTTTCCAATATTTCAGGTGGTGTTAACCACTCGTCATTTTTTCCTTCTGGTGCTTGATGCCCTCCAATTCCTTTCATTTTAAACAATAGATTATCTGTCCGAGTTGCTTCGGATAGTGTTAAACAATAAGTTTTTGTTGATTTTTATTTAAGCCAATCCTCGATTGATTTGTTCTCGTTGATTCGCTTTTGGAATACTCCCTCTAAGACAATTTGCTGAAGTTTTAACTCGATTTTCTCGTGTTCGCTTTGTTGTACTTGGGAAAGGATTTGCTGTAAGAAAGCTCTATTTTGTGTACGTTCGGGATTGGAAATTTCATCCTTGATTTCTTTTTCTACCAATTCCTGAGCTAATCGTCTTTTTTCAGAATACCATTCTTTGAGTTTAGGCGACGATTTTTCATTCGGATAAGGGATAACTCCTCTTTCTACTAATTCTTGAAATACGTGGCTAAAAGGCGGTAAAAAAGACTGATTTGATTTGTATTCTTCAAACAGTCTTTCGATTGCTTGATTCATGATGTCCGTTTTTTGGCTTTCAGAAACGGCAGGAAGTTGATTTTGAACAGGAATTACACTTTCGCGAGTAATGTTGTGTTTTTGCTTTAGTTCGAGTTTCCAAGCTTCGTATTTTTGAAGAATTTCAGCAGCGTATCCTGTATCGAAAAGTTGATAGTGTTCAGTTTTACTTTCATACATCCGCATTCGCTCTAGTTCAAAAGCTTTGTAAATTTCTTCTGGTGTCAGGTGAGCATAAGCCATCATGAACATTCTCATGATTTCACTCATGGTCAGCTGATCAGTTTTTTCTTTCATCCCACTTAACGCAATTGATTTGGTCAAAACCTGAGTAAGCAACATAGACAGTGTTTCATCGTCCAATCGTTCCCGAATCGTTTTGCTTAGGTAAGTTTTTTTTACAAAACTAATTGGCGTCGCCAAGCATCTGCTTTCTAACTCGTTCAGCTGCTTCGTAACCAACATTGGCGTTGTGTTGGATTGTGTCGATTGATTGGCGACCGACAAACCTTTCTTGCTGTTGTCCATTCTGATTCTGATTTTTGTTATTACTCACCCACTCAGATTTAAAACCTTGCCACCCTCTGTTAATACATTCAATAAAAATTTCATTTGCATGTAAATCGGTTTTGTTTATTTCACTGACTAAACTTTTTAAAGCAGTTTCACTAAACGAAGCCTTTTTCTTTTTTCGATGGTTGATATAATCATCAAGTATTTTTTCATCTACTCCAATACTTAGAAAATGTTGTCTAAAAACTTCAGTCTCATTTATTTTTTGACTTTTTGGGAAGAATTTATTTAGCCAAGTTTGGAAATAAACTTTGTTGTGTGGAATTGCATGTTTATATAATTTTTCGAAATCAATTTCAACGCCCTCAGTTTTTTCTAAAAATTTTTCGAGATCAATTTTGAATGACATTTTCTTGCCATTGTAGATTTTCCAAATTCTAAAAACCTTAGACTTGATATCTTCATTGCCTTTTTCAAAATCTGATTCGCTAATATTATTAGATATATCTTCAGATATATCTTTATTAGTATTACTTAGTATAGTATTACTAATATTAGCTAATTCCCCGCTAGCGGATACACCGACGTCGGTAAACCCGCTAGCGGATAATCCATCGGCGGATAAACCGTCGGCGGTTTTTTGTACCACGGGTGATAAAATCTCATAAATGATACCGTTAAAAACGCCTTTATCATTCTTGATTTTGTGCCTTAAAAGCAGGTTTTCATTTTCCAAATTCTTTAAAATTCTCTTGATTGTCCCTTCGCTTTCTTTGGTCTGATTAGATATTTTTTTTGCTGAAAACTCCCAGTCATTCGGTTTAGAAAGCAAGTAAACATAAAGCCCCTTTGACTCAAAAGTCAGTTTTTCACTATTTAGAATTTCATTCTGAACTATTGTGAAATTTCCTTGTGTTTTGTTTATAAAATTTCCCATCACTTTTTAACTAGTTTACGTGTCCTTCCATCCACTTGTACCCAAGTGTAACCTTTATCGAACTTTTTCTGTTCGCGTTCTTCATTCTTCTGAGAAAGTGTCTTTGCTATGTCTTTCAACTCAGCTTGTTCTTCCCAGATAGAAAGGGGCTCTTTTTCAAGAACCCGCTTCTTTTTGGTTTGCTTAGTCATTTTTAATAGGGTTAAAAATTATTTTTGACTAGGAATAAAAAAAGAGATGTGATTTTTTGTTAAATCATATCCCTTTGTTATTAAAAAATCAGTATGTTTTTGTTTAGTATCTAATAGTTTACCACACTTAGATTTAAAACATTTTTTACTACTATCATATACTAGATAGTTATGAATTCTCCTATGAGTTTGTTTGTCTAGAAAAAACACATCTTCAAAATGCTCATCTAGATAACTCCAGTGGTGAATTTCACATTCTTTAGGAGTGTTGAGTTTCCTAGAAAGATTTTTGTACTTAGCATTCTTGTAATTTCTTTTTTTATTTGCCTCCATTTGCTTTTCCTTATAGTTTAATCTCTCATATTTCTCCCTTCCTCTTTCTCTCTGCTTTTCAACCCAAGTAGGATCTTGTGATTTAATTCTACTATGTTTTATTGCTTCTGATTTACAACATTCTTTGCATTTGTTCAAGTGCCCATCAAACATTTGCTTATGTTTGTAAAAATGACTTATAGGTTTAGTCACTTTACATTTTATACACTCTTTAGAATGGTAGATTGTCTTCATCATCTTCGTTGTACTGTGGTGTAGGAGGAAATTGATTACCTGGAGCAGGTTGACTTTGTTGATTCTGTTTCCATTGCTGATGAGCATCTGCTGCCGAACCTTGGCCGTGGTAAGTGCCATCTTGCATTTGCGGTTGGTTTACAGCTGCAGTAATTTTCCAAGCTTGAATTGTGTTGAAATATCTTACTTCGCCTTGTGGTGAAGTCCACTCTCTGCCTTTGAGATTTAAGTCTACCTTTACGTAAGTTCCGACTTGGAATCCGTCTAGTAAATTCACTCTGTCTTGAGTTACTTCGATTAGGATGTCTTGCGGATATTGTTCATCCGTTGTAACGACAAACTCTCTTTTTTTAAAAGAAGAGCTAATATCTTGAGTGCTTCCTATTAGTTTTATACGTCCTTGTATGTCCATGGTTAAATATTTGGTGGTGAGATTGTTTGCCCATTTTCGTTATAATGAACACACTTATACCATTCGTTTTTTAGTTTCTCATACTCTTTTGATTTATGATCATTCCAACCATAAATACTAGCTTCTTTTTTAAGAGTTTCTATTTCTTTTTTAATCGTTTCTTTACTCATATTATTTTGCCGATTCCTACAATCGGGAAGTTTTACTTATTATATTTACACTATACTTAACAATAAGTACTTTTAAGTATTATTTTAACTATAATTAAATTATTTATCTCAATAAAATCAGTAACTTTATTATCATAAAAACAGGTTTCAACAAAAGAAAGCAAGCACAGTCTGTTTTTCATAATACAATTTTCAATCTAAATTTTATTTTATTGCTACTAGGGCTGTGCTTTGCTTTCATATAAAACATGAAAGAGGGTATAGGGACTTTTCTGCATCAATAAAAACAAAATGTTTTTATAAAAGTGGGGACTTCATTGCAGATTTTTAAACATATACAACCTAGACCTCTTTCTACTATTTTAAAGGAAAGGAGTAGAAAATTTATTAAGTAGTCGATTGTGTATTAAATTAATTAGGTGTAGATTCAGTCACAATGATTACAATCAATGGTAGTTTTAAATAACATTACAAAAATTAATTAATACTCCTTTCTCTTTTTCATCTTCCATCATCCTATAATTTTTCAATATCTACATCCCAAAGACCTAGTTTGCCTTTTACGTTTAGAATTGGTTTTTCATAGAAAACAGCGTCTTTTAAAACCCAGTGCCAAATACCTTCTCCTTTATCTGCCCAAATTGATTTGTGGTTTTGAACACAATCTGCAATAGTAACTTCGCCGATAATTGCACTAAGAGTTAATATTGGCTTCTGTATTGATTTTATGATTGTGTATTGCTCATTAGTTAATGAAGCATTTTTATCACCATACATTGGCGCGTGTATGTAAACACGTCCTCTGAATCTAGTTCGCCAAGTTCTGTTCTCGATATCCTTAACCCCTAGGCAGATTAACTCTGCCCAAGGTTGCTTTACTGAAAGTGCTTTAGTTATTTCTTTGCCAGCCATCTGCGATTTGTTTTAGGGTTTCACGTTCTTTGTTTACAAGCCATTTACGCGCCATTGTAACTCTTCGAGTCATGTGTTTTATATCATCTTCTGTAAGAACTACATTGAATGATTTAAGACGCATATGTGGAGGAATTGAAAAGTCTTGAATAGGATTGTAGAAGTCGTAACCAGGATATTCTTTTTTGAATTTTGCTACGTCGAAAATCATGTTTCGCTCTAGTTGAGCAACTTTGTAACGGAATTCTTCATCTGTGTCGTCAGGTTGTCCCATCTGAAACCACATTCTTCTCTTTTCATCCTCAATTAAGTGGAGTGGTGCATTTACTAAACAGTAAACAAGCTCCGCTTCTGTTTTGGTTTCTAACTCAGGAAAATCGTAACTATGAGCAATCCACATATAGCCTTTTAATTGCCATTCGTACAGTGTTGTTAGTTCTGCGTTTTCAAAAGACTCCATGTCCCAATTGCTTTTGGTATCCTTGATTTTCTTTTGAAGATTATCGGGGGTTCCTTGGATAAAACCATTGCTTAGGTGTTCATCATTCTTTCGGTAGAAAAACTCATCGCGTTGAGAGTTTAAATCAAGTGAATCCTCTTCACAAATAGTTCCCTTGCTTAGATATTTGTTTTCAAGGAATCTTCTGCGTTTCCAAAATTCATGGCGAAACACTTCTTCTAAATAAGTGATTGCACCTGTTGGAAGTTCATCGCCTTTTTCGCGATCATCTGTTAGTTTAATGAGTTCATCAGCTTTATTTTGAGTCCACTTAACTTTGTTACCGTTGGCATTTACTCCGTAATCTCGCTCATTGACTAATTCCTTGATTCTAGCTTCTCTTTTTTCCGCTGCTTCCTTGCTTGGAAGGTTTGTCATTAACTTACCAAATGAAGAACATCTAGCTTCCCAATTGGTGAATATTAAGTTTTCTGTTTGCATGGTTATTCTTTTTTACCACCGTGTATTCGGCTTAGTTGATATTGTTTTGATAGTTCTGGATTTCTCTCTAATTCGAGATTGTGTTCTAAACAACAAGGTTTCCAAAATCTGACATCTAAAAAGAGCGTTATCCCGTTTTCTCTTGCCCAATCATCTGCATAGCCAACGCGACCGCGGAGATGTTCCACAGTAGTAGCTTGCTTATTACAGCCTTCGATAAAACATTTTTGATTGTATTCTTTAGAGAGGAACTCTAGTCGGATAACTTTGTAGATTTCGTTATCCTCTTGTCTTTTTTTGGAAACCTGATTGATTCGCTTAGGTTTAGCGTATTTCATTTTGCAAGAGTAAGAGCAGTATGGTTCAAGAGAATTGTACTGTATAAACTCCTTGCCACATTTACAAATTTTAGGATTGGCCACTTAATGCTCTCTTTTTGTCATCAAGCAAAACGATGTGTTCCATTTGCTCAATGTGAGGAGAAAGTTTTTCTAGGTCTTTTAAGTTTTCAATACCTTCGATTGCTTTTGGAATAAGTTCGCTTTCTTTGGAATTGTAAAGCTCTTGAAGTTCGATATTATCTGAATCAGCAACGGCTTTTTTTAGCTGCAAAAGAGAACTAAATTTATCTGCTTTATCTAAGTACTCTTTCAATCGGTTTAATTCTTTTTCTTTTATCTGTTCTTCTTTTGATAATCGAGTTGAACCAACCTCTGTGTAAGGAATATCCTCTGCATCGCCATCAGTAATATCTGTACCTTCAATGTGATTGTAAAGCCAACATTTTGCTTTACGTTCAGCTTTACCATTACAAGAATCTGTTGTTGCATAAGAACCTGCTTTTACTGTAAATTCAAGTAGTTGTTTGATTGGTTTGTCTTCTCCGATTTGGTAAGTAACTTCACAAGTAACTAAGGCGGTTTCTTTATTTTGAGCAAACGTTGTTGTTGGGTAAATAATACTGTAACGAAGTCCTTTTATTTTTTTAAGTAAATAAGTAAAACCCTCTTTTGTTACATACATATTACTCGCAATAATGTTGAATTGATTTCCAGTAGGATTTAACCCTAACAATACAGCGTCAATTAAACAATCCTTTACAGTTTCCAATGGATATGGTTGAGGCATTTGCCCTTTACTTGGTTTGTCTCTATCTGTTCTAAATCCAAGCTTAGATCCTGCTAAACTCATAATCGGTTGCATTACCTCTGGGGTTAATGTATTTCGAATAACTGAAATTGCATTAGCCATTGCAAAAGCATTTGTGAAGTTCTGACTCTTGTCGGATAAAACAGCTAATACTTGTGTGTTTATTGTTTCTGCTGCCGCTAATTGGTATTGTGGGAGTGTACTTATTTCGTTTGCCATTTTTGTAGGTCTTTAAAGGTTATGAATTTAATAGGTGTCATTTTCTTAGCATGATTTAACTGTGGTTTACCGTTAATCCAAAACTGTTTTGATGACTTATTTACAATTATAAAAAGCTCTAATTCTCCTTCGTTAATTGCATCTTTACGCTTTTCATAATCATTAAATAATAAGTGATTCTCAACTTCTTCTGAGAAGTCTAAAAAAAAATATTCGTTATTCTCCATTTGTCATGTAGTCTTTTAATGACTGCCTAGAAATTCTCCAAGATTTACCTGGTCGTTCAGCTTTCAGTAACCCAGATTTAATGTGATTCAAAATCGTTGGTTCAGTAACTCCAGTAAATTTGGCGACTTGCTTAACAGTCATATATTGTTCGTTTAAGGGTTTTTCCTTATTCTCGCCACTAGGTAATAATCCGAAAGCAACTATGTAATGCGCGATTTTTTTTAGTTGGTCGTCGCTTAAATCAACTTCAACTTTTAGTGCCATTATGTTCTAGTTAAAAATTCAACAATAAAATCCTGGTCAATGTGTCCATGTTTGGATAAACAGTAATCACAGAAATCGTTTAAAAGAGTTTGTTGAGTTCTTTGTTCTGAGGTTAACTCAACTAAAACGATATGATCATTGTCAACGGATTCGATATCCATTAAAGATGGTTCTTGGTCAATAAAATCCTCAGGAAATGCTGTTGTAGCCCAAGTTGGCGGTTCTTCGTACTCTACTTCTTTAATTTCTGCTTCTGGAATAGGTGGATTTTCTATTCTATACTTAGTATTGTTTAGTAAATCTTGAAACTCTTCTTCATCACATAAAATATCTTCAATAGGAAAGACAATTTTGCAATGTTCTAGGTTTAGAACTAAATCTTCATCGAATCCTAAGTTTTTCAAAGCTTGAATACGTTTAGTTTTCAGAAGCTCGTCTTTTTCTTTCTGTAATGCTTGTTTCTCTTCTTCTAAACGTTTGTTTTCTGCTTGGATACGTTCTTGTTCAGCTTTTTGGTTCGCTTCAATTTCCGCTTGCTTTTTAGCGTTTTCCTCAGCAATTCTTTTTGATTCTTCTTCCTGTTCTTGACGTTGTTTTTCAAGTCTTAAACGTTCTTCTTCTTGCTTATTTAGCAAAGTTTCTCGTTGTTCAAACTCTTTTACTAGCTCAGCGCGTTTAGCTGCGTATTCTGATTGAAACTCTTGAACGTTAATTCCTTTCTCTTCTTCAAATTCCTTTTTTAATATTTTAAATTTTTCAAAAGGAATAGAGTAAATCTTATTGATCCAACGATTGTAAAAGTCTTGAATCGCTTGCTTGTGGTTATTGATGCGTTCCGTTTCTTTTCGCTCGTTTTCTAATTTTTCGCGTTCAACTCGCAAATCTTCTTGCTCCTTTAGAGTAGCCTTTTTACTTGATAGAACGAATTTTAAACTTTCCAATTCGCCTAGTAAATCTCCTTTAAACTCTTCAAAGTCATCAGGAGAAACCTCTACTCCATTTAACAAGGGTTTTACCTCATATTCTAGCGAGTTAGCGTAATCTAAATTTTTGATTTCCTCTGAAACAGTAGCGACAATCGATTTGATGTTGTCTCGGTGCGCTTGTTTACGATTCTCTTCTTTTTGAAGTTTAGCATTGCGCTCGTCTTCCTTGATCTTCTCCCATCTCTTTACCTCCGTTTGTTGCTTCTCTTCATGAGGTTTAGTAATTTCGATAAACTCATCATATAAGTCTGAAATAGGTCCAATAATCTTTTCTTTTACTTTACCTATTACAACTTTCTTTTCTGAATCTAACGAAGTCCTAGCGGTTACTAATGCTGTTCGGTGCTTCTTGGCAAGTGTATAGCTTTCTGTATCGGAAATCTCTGTATAAGGATTTTCTTCAACTATTTTAAGTTGTTGTTCTCTCTTGTTCTTTACTTCTTCTAAAGTGTTTACGTTAAAAGTTTCAAGGCTAAATGTTTGTGGTAGGGTTTTATTTTCTGACATATTTCCCGTTGTTTAAAAAATGTGTTTTTCGTAAATTTTGTAGCAAGGTGGTAAACTTGCTTTTTCTTTCGCCTCTTCTGGTGAAGAAGCTAAAACAGTTATATCTGCGTGGTTGACGTGATCTCCGTAACGGAAGTAAACTGTCACTACATACTGTCGTCTCTCGTTCATTTGTGATAAACTCTATGTGTTTTCGAATGGTACTAAAAAAGCCGTCAAAAAGAATTTTGTCGGCTTCTGTTTGTTCGGAGTAGGTCTTATCAAATAATTTCCAACGTCCATCTTCGATATAAGGTGTAGTCATAACTACTTTCTTTTTTGCTTAGGTAGGCTTAAAAGAATAAAGCAAAGGGTAGCTACCAAAACACCCAGTACAGTTATGAGATCGGATAAGAAGTTAATACTAAGCATTTCGACGTTCGTTTTTGGATACAGCTATTAATTTTGAAGGCTTAGCTTCTTTTTCAGCTATAATATCGACAAGCTCTTGTTTACTGTAAAAACGCCTCTTATCCTCTGATCTTTCTGCATTTCTATAAGATGTTAGTTTTCGACTGTAATTCTGATAGAAAGTTGTTGCTTTTATACCTAAAAAATCACACGCCTCGTCTAGTGTTAGAAACTCAATGTTTTCTTTGTGTGTGTCGATTATATTTTTTGCCATTGTTTTGATTTAAAAATTGTTTGATTATTTCTAGCGTTTGTCTAGAAACATTTTGCCTTTACCTTGTAGTTGATATTCTATGGAAATACCGAATGAATCGCATAATTTTAGAACAACATCAATTCCTACATTGGTCCTTCTTGATATAAAGTCAGCCAATGTATTTGGTTCTATACCAAGTTCTCTGGATAGTTCTTGCCTAGACTGAACTTTTTTTGTTTTAATTAAATGATCGACAGATTCAGCAAAACGATCATTAATCTCATATGCTATACTCATTGCGCAGCGGTGTTAACGATTCCTAATATTTTAGCGATGTACCCAAGTCCTTTTTGAGTAACCATTGTTTGAGGTTCTACTTTAGTGATAGTAGAGTCTCCTTTTTTAATTTGTATCATCGTCTGCTTCAATGCGAAGTAACCACGATTAACAAATTCTTGCTTTGGTTCTTTGGATCCTTTAAATAGGATTCCTTTATCCCTTAAAATGTTGTAGAGGATGTTTCGTCCAATATCAAGACCCAGTGATTTTGAAGCTTCTGACATTGTTAACAGTCCATCAGAAGAAAAAACCTTATCAATGTATTCATCGCGTGGTTTCATTCTCTGGTTCTCTAAAAGCAATGCTTCTTTTTCTTGTTCGCTTTCCAAAAGCATAATTGCTAAATCTTTTTTAGTGATTGATTCTAAACTTGGTTTAGCTGATTGCTTTTCTAATTCCTCCCAACGTATAATGAGTTTTGCTCTCGCTTCGTCATTAAATTTCGTTGCGATATAAAGACATTCTTTTTTTAATAGTTGGTATTCAGGTCTTTTTTCTCCTTTAGTGTCTATATAATCAACGAGGGAAAATTTACCTCCGTTAACTTTTTCCCATGCAGATTCCATCTTTCGGATTGCTTTTAATATATCTGCATGAGATTTTCCAGTCATCGCAGCAATTTCTCTACTTGACATCGTATGGTTTATTTCAATTTGCTTCATAAATACTTATATTTAAGATAGATTTAACTTATATATGTATTCACATCGTCAATATATATCTATATAATCCGTACTTTTGCAAGACGAATTATCGTGTAAAAACGATGATAAAAGAAAGCTAACACAGGCGGATGTATAACACAAGCCAGAACAGCGTTTGGTAGTAACATTGTGTTACACGTTTGATAGAGCAGTGCTTATCAGACTTTATGAAACCTGTGTTTTGCTTTCTGAAAGGTTTTTAATTTTTGACAGGTATTGACGCCCCTCGTGGCGTTTTGAAACAAAGCGATTAAAGTAGTTTAAAATATATCAAAATTAAAAATGAGTATAGAAGAAGCTAAGGAGTTATTAAAAAAACTAGAAGCTTTAAGCGAATCAGAAAAGGAACGGTTAGGCATTCCGGTCGATAGATTTTTTATTATCCCATCAGGTATTGGAGTACCTGAATATTTGAAATTATGGGATGATGAAGAATTCTATATAAACTCAATGCCTAGCCGAGTTGAATTTACTGTAATAGGAGTTATTAGATCTACATACAGTACTTTCGCAAAGATTGACTTAAATAGGTTTGGTAGACTCCTCAAATAGGTCTAAATCGACAGAAGCAACTAAGATGTATTTACCATTTCTTTTAGAAATAGTGAAATCAGTTCCAGGGAATTTTTCCTGAAAATCTTCTAGTAGCTTATCTATTTTAGATTTGTCTTTTTCAAGTCTGTCCATGTAATTCTGCCATTGCTTTCTTTTGCTCATAATTAAGGATGATTAAAATTTAGTTTAACTTAATTTGCTTGTTTCCCGATATGTCAAAGATCATTTGATATCACTATACGAGTATATTTTAAAAAGAGTGTTCTCGTATAGTGATTTTTGTTGTTACAAATATATATCAATTTAATTGATATATAAAAACAAAATATCAATTAAATTGATATTTTTTATATATAATACTAAAAACCAATTACTTATAATGGATTTATTTGAAGTAAAGAAGGAGAGATTTATTGAGTCTATTAATTATTTAAAGTTCAAAAGTTATATTAAGAACAATAAAGATTTGTCTGATTTAGGTATAATTAGCGAATCCAGCTTATCTAGAGCTTTAAAAGGAGATCCTAAATACCTTACTGATAATTTAATAAATAAATTTTGCAATCAATTTACTTTTTTTAATATCAGTTGGTTAAATGGAGAGGATTTACCAATGCTTAAAAACCCAATCAATGAAAGAAGTAATCTATTGAGTGTAATTGAAAGTGAGGATGTATTAGAAGATAATGATGTAGAAGTATTAACAAATAGTAATGGGAATAAGTTTTTTATCTATCCATCTGGTCTTATTAAAATTGAAGTACCTAAAGTACCCTTTGACGCACATGCTAGTTATCTAGAATGTTACTTTGACGATGTTAAGACTTTAGATGATTGGGATAAAATAACTTTTACAGTTGATCATATTGGCAGAGGTAGTTATTTAGGATTTCAAAGTCAAGGAGAATCAATGAATGGGGGGTTAATTGACGACACTCCAAGTGGAGCTGAAATATTAGGAAGAGAAATCGGAAATCACCTTTGGAAAGATGGTTTTAGAAAAACTAAATATGGTTTAATTTTAATTACCGAATCAGGTATTTGGCATAAAGATATTACAGATTATAATATAGAGAAAGGCATGTTAACATTAAGTTCAAGAAATAAAAAACATAATCCATTTGACTATCCGATAAATAGTGTAAAGCAAATATTTAATGTAATTAAAAGGAATTTTTAAATAATTCAAAATTAATGCGGTCTGTTTAGATCGCATTTTTTATTTGTGTATATTTGGTTTTTGTTAACACAAAAAATGCCTTATGAAACAAATATCTACTAAGAGATTTTATTTATTTTTTTTAATCATTTTATTTTTTCAAGGTATTGTAATAATATTATCTGATAACCATCCAAAAAGTATTGGTTATGAATATCAAAAGATACGTGAAGAATTTGAAAATGACAATCCTGGAGTTATAAGTTCTTTTGGTGAAAATTTACCTGATGATATTAAAATAGATCTTGCAAAAAAAATTTATATAGAAAAGAAAATTAAGCGTAAATCTGATAGTCAACTTAGATTATATATTAGCACATTAAATAAGGCGGATAAAGAAAAGCTCCTATTAAATTTATATGGAGAAGTTTCTACAATAAGTGAACATGATTCAGAATCATACAAATTAATATTACTAAAGCATGATATTGATGTTATAAAAGCAGGATATAATCCAGTTAATTTTTTAATGGAGAAAGTATTGAAATTAAATTCTCCTTTTTATTTACAATATCAAACAAACATATTCCTAATAATAATTACAATATTATTATTCATATGTGTTCTTGTTATGAAAGTAGTATTTTTGATAAAAACCACTAATAAAAATGATAGAAAAGAAGTTGTAAATTCACTTGTAATAAAAAAAAATAGTTCTATTGTAAAAGATAAATTAAAAATTAGTTTTAAATGTATGAAGAAAAAAGAAACGCTTTTTGTTTTGTGTATGGCAATAGTATCATTTTTTTTAGGTTTTTGGTTTAAGATACCTAATAAAGAATTAACAAAGGAACTAATGTATGCAAGGGCTGAGTGGAAAAAAGAATTGTATTTACAACAATTAAAGAGTGAGTCGTTTTTTCTAGGAGATAATTTCGATTTTAACTGGAGAGTATCAATTCCTTTCTTTATTATATCTATTATATGTTTAGTAATCTACAAGAAACTTGTGAAAAAGAATATAATTAAATAATGACTAAAAAAGCGTTTATAGTTGGTTTGTTGTCGATTTTTTTATTTTCTTTTTCAAGTCAGCAGCAAGTTTACATTTGCAAAGGTAAATCAAGTAAGAAATACCATAAATCAAGTAGTTGTAAAGGATTAAACAGATGTTCGACTAGTATTTATAAAGTCAGTTTAAAAGAGGCAAAGGAAATAGGAAGAACGCCTTGTAAGATTGAGTATTAAATAAAAATATAACTTATGAAACACGAAATTAGCCAAGAAGAGTTGGATATGATAATGGAAACATTCATGTGGGATCTATTTTCATATATTAAAGCAAGCGAGTTGACCTCTATAGATCAACTTTCAGATAAAAAGAAGAAGGTATATGAGTTTTTAAAAAGTAATGGAACTAAATTTAGTAAAGGATATTATCCTCATGTAAAAATAGACGAGGAAATAAACAAGAGCTACTAAAAGCAAAAGCCACTCGATTGAGTGGCTTATTTTTTATCAAACCGTTTTATCGTTAAATATCTCTATACTTATTTGTTACTTACATATACGTTTAGTATATTTATATGTGTTTAAACATTAAACAATATTTTGCGAAGTGTAAATTGTTTTTTACATTTGCAATCACTTTTTAAGTAACCTATTTAAAAAGAGTATATTATGAAAAAAGCCGAAATAATTAAAATGATCAAAGATATGTCAGAAAGAAAATCTTTGATGAAGTCTTATAGTAATGGTAAAATAACTAAAGATCAATTAGAACAAAGAGGAGTAAAATTAGTTAAACCATTTTAATATAAAGAGATGCCCTACCCTTTTGAATGGGATGAACATAGAAGATTATATTCTTTTACTACTGCAACAAATTTAACGTATGAATTATCCTTTACTAAAGATGAAAATCTAAATATTGGTAATGCTGATAATCCTATAGATAATATATATCATTTTGTTTTAGCTAAGAGAGAGGAAGATCAAAATATTAAATCAAATGATAAGGATATCTCTGAAACAATTAGGGCTGTCGTAACTGCCTTTTTCCAAAACAATATTAATTACACTTTAGTTTATACTTGTGATGATGAGGATAATAAAGGTATATGTAGATTTGTGCTTTTTGAAAAATGGTATAAAACATGGGTAGTTCCAGATTACGAAAAAATTGATAACATAATTGAGTTAGATGATACACGCATCTTTACATCAATAATCTTGCACAAGTCCAATGAAAATTATGACGTCATTATAGATAGACATAAAAACATTGTTCAAAACTACAAAAGAGAATAAAAGCAAAAGCCACTCGATTGAGTGGCTTATTTATTTTTCCTAAGTTCTTCTAGTTCCTTGAGTATTCGGATTTGAGTTTTAGCGATGACATCTAGTTTTGCGATAATTTGCTGATTACCTAAGATATCTACGTCTGTGCCGATTAAGTTTTGTTGCAACTGTTTAATTGTATGATCAACAGTAAATACGGGCAACTCCCCTTTTGTCAAAAACAAATAGTTTATCTCTGGGCATTTTTCTATTGCTTTTTTGGCAAATGCAGGCGTTATGGAAGCGGTTCTTCCATAAACAATAGAATCAACCACTGAGTTGTTATTATATCCTAATTTCTCTCCTAAGTGCATTGTAGCGATTCCGAATTCTTGTGCTAACATTTTAAGTCGTTCAGCTGGGCTTTCGATTATTTTTTTCTCCATATTATATAGTTTGTTGCTGTTCCCAGAATTCTGCTAACATTTTCGCAGATTCCAAATTCGTTTGTTTATTGTATTCTAACATTTGCTTTTCTGATTTCCACCCACAAACATCCATAATTACTTTGTTTGGCAATTTTCCGATATGATTTGTAGCAAAAGAACGTCGGCAAATGTGTGAAGATACTAATTTGTGCTTAGGATATTCTCCTACTTCCTTTCTTACAGTATCTTCTCCTGTACTACCATCAACTTTAGTTTTTATTTTTCCGCCAATTATCATAGTGGAAATTTTAGCTAATTTACAAATTGCTTTTATTTCTCGGTTAAATTCTTGTTCAAACGTTTTAGGCGGTAGTCCTTTCCATTTTTTTAATATCTCCTTTACTTGAGGGTGTAATGGTATAGTTACGCTGTGATTTGTCTTAAAAGTTTTGATGCTGATAAAGTCTCCTTGGATATCTTCTGTTTTTAGTCTATTCAAAAAATCTGATACTCGCATGCCGGTCCATAATCCAATAATGAAATTATCGCGTATTGCATCTCTTTTCTTATCTGCAATCTTCAGTTTATATATTCTATTAATTTCTTCTACATTCAAATATGGGGCTTTATACTGAACTTCTGCTTTCTGTATGTAAACTATTTCACGATATCCTTTATTTACTTTTAGATTTAACTTCTCGGCACGTTCACAAAAGAACTTTGCACGAGAAACATGTCTATGTACAGTTGTTTCAGAAAACCCGCGTTCATTTGATAAATAACTACTGAAGCTGTCTAGGAACTTATTATCAACATCAATAAGCTTTATCGGGTCTTTGCCTTCAAAATCTATTAAAAGATCGCGTAATCTACTATTATGACTGATTGACTTTTCATTCATATACTTATTAGCAGCTACTTTATGTGTTTGTGCTTTATTTTCAAGCCACCAAGTCGCAAAAGAAGTTAGGTATATTTCCTCTTTCTTTATTTTAAAATTACTCTCTGAAGTTGGCCTATTAAAAAATTCATTCACCTTATTAGAGATCCAAAACTTGTCAATTGTTTCACCTTGGATATAAGATGAATTGAATTCTGTTAGGATAAAAACTTTAAGCTCACCTAATTTTAGATTGATTTCATTTCTATTCTTTACAGCAAGAACGTTTTTGATTTGTTCTTTTTTTGAATCCCAGTGATCAGGATTAATCGAAATTTGTATTCGATGAAAAACATCAATTTGTTTTGTATGTAAAAATCTTAGATACAAAGTCGAGGGGTTAGAATTCCCTCTAAGAAGAAATTTAACTGTAGCCATTTTAATAGGGTTTGAATTTGACAAAATATTTTTACAACAGTCAAAGAGTGGTAAATCTTGCACGACTATTGCACGACAAATATACTACTTACTTTTGTTAAATACAGAGTTTATACAAAATATTCTATATAATTTGGCTAAATACCACAAAAAAAGGTTACACAAATGTGTAACCTTTTCCTTTTTGTGACGATGACAGGATTCAAACCTGTAACCTTCTGAGCCGTAATCAGATGCGCTATTCAGTTGCGCCACATCGCCTTAATTTTGTGACCACGGCAGGATTCAAACCTGCAACCTTCTGAGCCGTAATCAGATGCGCTATTCAGTTGCGCCACGTGGCCTTGTTGCTTATTGCGAGTGCAAATATAAGACGATATTCTGTAAAACCAAACTAGATCAAGGAAAAAATAGATGTTTTTTTTAAGCTATTTATTAATTGATTAATTGAGAGAGGCTTAGCGTAAAAGTTTTTTTCTTATAAATCAAAGTACATCGTATAATCAATACATATAAAAGTTTCTAGCCCATTTACTCAAAAGTATTCGCCCTCTACTTTAATCTAGACATAAAAAAAGTTCATCGTGTGATGAACTTTTTCTTACTTTATTTTATTCAATACTTATTTCAATCACATGAACATCAGAACCACCAAGAATTAAAGCAACTTCTGATACTAACATTTGTTCTCCATAATATGACATTACTCCCACAGGTACACGAGTAATTTCACCTATATTAATAGTATGACGATCCGCATTACGCGCTACAGGATCATATCCCCCACCCAATCCAGTAGGATTTTCTGTATTCTCATAAAAGAAATCAGTTTTAAACAAAGGCATGTACATAAAGTTAGATATTGCAGCAACATTAGAAAGACTTGAAACATCGCTACAAGCAATATCTAATACATGAGGAAGAGGATGATGAAAATTATGCCATGCTACAGTATGTGTTGGAGAACAAAATGGAAAATCAAACCTATTATTAATCTGCTGTAACGCAAATGAACGATAAGGAGCAATTTTTATAGGATTAGCAATATGTAAATAATCAAACATCGTACTATTATGCGTCATCACAGTAATTAAGGCTGGAATCTGCAAATCATACTTTGTATTATTGATAATTTCAATAGATCGAGCTATTCCCATTTTCCCAGGCGAAGACACTGATTTCACATCATAAAAATTTGCAAAAGCAAGCGCTACAGCCTCTGCTTTATCTACAGGAATAGTTATATCTAAGGACTTTAAATAGTCGTAAGCATATTGATATAACATTTGTACAAATAAGTCTTCCGTCATACCTTCTTTGTCAAACATATACATACGATAGTGTTCTTCAAAATTTGCTCGAGCTTTTTCAACTTCTTCATTTAAAATAGTGTTTACACTAGACTGATCAATACTTTCTTTTGATTCTGAAATCGAATCACTACTACAGCTAAATAGCATCAAGGACACTACTAATACTAACATTTTTTTCATAAAATTAAATTTTAATTGGTTAATCAAACTTAACTTAAAAAAATATTAATAAAAATTATTATAAATTAAATTAACTAAACATACAGCTTAACTATACTTTTTATTAAATTCTAAACTAATAATTCCCAAACAATTTTAAAAAAGTAATTTTAGCATAACCTATTTAAAAACATAGTATTATGAAAAAATTTTAGTATTTGGACTAGCATTAGTTCTATTTTCTTGTTCTCAAGAAGACAAAGAAATTCAATCCACAGCAGTAGAAACAAAAACAATTGATCCAGGCATTGGATACAATTCTCCCTATTATGCGGATGCTGCAGGCTATATGGATATGGGAGTCCTACCCAATGGTTATATTAATTACAAATTAATAAACGCAACCGATTTAAACTTTACATTTACTCCCTATTTTGGCTATGGAGCTTTTGATTTCGATCCAAATATTACAGACATTTTATGGCCCAATTCACCAAACAATTCAAACAATTCAAATAATTTAAAGATATTTGATCCATCTAGCATTTATTATTCACCTAACCTTATTACTAACGGGAAAAAATTTGGAAACTTCATTCCCGCAGAAGCTATTACTCTAAACCCTAATCAGCAAAAAACATATACTTCATACAATGCAGTTCCTTTTCAAGTACCAGGGTATCCAAACACCAACGCATTCAATTTCAATTATACAGGAAGTACAGTGAGAAATGTTGAAAGAGACATCATTGGAAAAATGGGGAAATTATTCTTTATTCAGTTCGATGTAACAGAAAAAAATCACCTATTGCTCATTCTACTGTAAAAATGAATTTCCCTCATAACTTACTTCAAAATGGTTTACCAACTCCCTGGATGCAAGTTGGATACATAGACTCCTTTTTTGGAGAACGATTAGTGTACCACAAAGATTCACGTGAAATATGTATCACAATAGAACGCAGTAGTCAATATCAAGATACCTACCGTTTTTCTCACAATGGACGTAACTATGAAGTAGGTATACAAACGAATACTACAGATGTTATTGTTTATTTAAAACGAGTTCCATAAGATTCATAAAAAATCAAAATATGGAAAGGCTGAGTTGAAAATTTTCAAAAAGAATAATTTGTTCTATTTTAAAATAGATCTCAACCGATTAACGTGAATCGTTTAAAAGACTTTCTACAAAAAACTCCATCTCAAAAGGTGGAGTTTTTATTATTTATTCCAAAAAATATTTTCAAAGTGAAGTTGATTTTATCGTATCGCACTACTTAAAAATTCAAAACAAGCTAGCGATTCCATTACCTATCCTATAGGTAAACATCCTGATGTAAACACAATAAACCGTAACTCTAATACAGTGTACTTGCTTATTGTATTTTAGTATAGTACACATAAACTAATGTCGTGATCAAAAAGATAATCAGGTAAAAATACAGAGGATTTCCTGTAAACAATCCTACAATTAAAAACAACAGCGTTGCAATTGCTCCAGCCAATAAGAAGTTAAAGGTATCTTTGTCAATCAAATCGTCAAAATCATCCTCTTCTTCCTTGATTTCTCGCTCCAATTGTTTGGTCTTTTCTTCCAATTGTGCTCGTTTTTCTGACCACGTTTTTTGAAGGGATCTTCTTTTGACCTTGATGGTTTTACGCCGCATAGCTAGTTGGGACTTCCCGTAGCGATAACTAAGGTAATCCAATACTAAAACTAACAATAGGAATACAAACTTGATCATTTTGGATATTCAATTCAACGTCATTAATGGCGCAAAAATAATAAACTATCTAGTTACTACTTGAAAAAAATAAAAAAAGAGATAGCCTCATAGAAGACTATCTCTTTTTGCTTATATTCAAAATCACTAATTATCCTTGAATTTCTGCAAAGAACTCGTCGTTATTTTTTGTATTTTTAATTGAATCAATAATAGAAGTCATCGCCTCGATAGAATTCATATCATCCATTACTTTACGAACCGTCCAGGTACGTTGTAAAGCATCTCTATCTAACAACTCATCATCGCGACGTGTACTCGAAGAGGTGATATCAATCGCCGGGTAAATGCGTTTATTCGCCAATTTACGATCCAGTTGAAGTTCCATATTACCCGTTCCTTTAAACTCTTCGAAAATAACTTCATCCATTTTAGATCCTGTATCCACTAATGCCGTAGCAATAATACTCAACGACCCTCCATTTTCGATATTACGAGCAGCCCCGAAGAATCGTTTTGGTTTTTGTAATGCATTTGCATCCACCCCACCACTCAATACTTTTCCTGAAGCAGGTTGTACCGTATTATAAGCACGAGCTAAACGCGTAATGGAATCCAATAAGATAACCACATCATGTCCACATTCAACCAAACGTTTCGCTTTTTCTAAAACGATATTAGCCACTTTTACGTGACGCTCTGCTGGTTCGTCAAAAGTAGAGGCAATTACTTCTGCTCTCACACTGCGTTGCATATCTGTAACCTCCTCTGGACGTTCATCAATTAATAAAACGATCAAATAAACTTCAGGATGATTCGCTGCAATAGCATTAGCAACATCTTTCAACAACATGGTTTTACCCGTTTTGGGTTGAGCTACGATCATTCCACGTTGCCCTTTACCAATTGGTGCAAACATATCCATAATACGCGTTGACGTTGTACTTCTATGTCCATCTAATTTAAATTTTTCCGTTGGGAAAATCGGCGTTAAATGTTCAAAAGACACGCGATCTCTCACACTTTGTGGATCATGACCATTGATTTTCAATACGCGTACCAAAGGGAAGAATTTTTCACCTTCTTTTGGAGGGCGCACCACTCCTTTTACTGTATCTCCTGTTTTCAATCCAAAAAGGCGAATTTGCGATTGAGATAAGTAAATATCATCTGGTGAGGATAAATAATTGTAATCCGCAGAACGCAAGAAACCATAACCGTCAGGCATCATTTCCAACACCCCTTCACTTTCAATAATACCATCGAACTCATAATCAGGTTCTCTGAAATTATTTTTTTGTTGTGCGTTATTGTTGTTGGATTGGTTTTGGTTTCGCTGTTGATTTTTATTGCCTTGTTGATTGTGGTGGTGTCTCTTCGTTTCTTGTTCAACAATAGGCTGGTCGCTTACAACTGAGGGTTCAGTTTCGCTTTTTGTAGTATCCTGAGCAACTCCTTGACGTTGTTCTTCTCCTTGTTGCTTTCTATTATTTTTAAAGTCGCGCTTTTGAAAATCGCGCTTTGTATTGTCATTTTTCTTCTTTGCGGTAAACTCTTTTCGATTATCACGAGGTTGAGCAGGTTGATCAGCTTTAGTAGCTTCCGTATCCGCTGTATGTTCTTCTCTTGAAGGTTTATTCGATTGATTTGTTGTTTCCTTTACCTTCTGTTGTTTCCCTTCCATCGGTGTTGCATCCACGTCTGTCGCTTGTTTAGCTAGCCTTGGGCGTTTAGGTTTTTCTACTGCAGTAGCTTCTGCTGGCACAGCTTGAATCGTTTCAGCTTCAACCGCTTTTTCTTTTTTCGCAACAGGCTTTGGTGCTTTAGCTTCTGTCGGAGTCTGAAGCGCTATAATTCGCTCAATTAACTCTCCTTTTTTTAAAGTCGACACCTTAGTAAGTTTAGCCTTCTTCGCGATCTCCTGAAGGTCAGAAACCTTCATTTTTTCTAATTGGGAAATGTCAAACATATAAATGTTTATAGATTATAAATAAATGAGTTGTGTCTTAAAAAATAAGAATGGAATTTTTGTTAGTAGAAGTGTCGTATTATGAAGTACTTACGACAATACTGTTGCAATAATACGAATTATTTTTAATATTTAATAGGTTTTTATAAAAAAGAAACCTTACTTTTGTGTGAGTTACAGAAATCCAATCATCATGCTACAGCGAATTCAAACCGTATATATGATTTTAGCCCTTATTGTGCTTGGCGTATTACCCTTTGTTTTTCCATTATGGTACAATGCTCAACAAGAGGAAATTTACTTCATGTTTATTCCTAGTTACACTATCCTTTTTGGTGTGTGTACGGCATTGACCCTCGTAAGTATCATGAACTACAAAAATAGACAACGACAGTTTGTTTGCAACAGACTGACTATGATATTAAACGTTATACTATTAGGATTATTTGTTTATCGAACACTAACTGTATCTGGAGAAGCGTCAGAAATCGTTTCTGAGAAAGGTATTGGGATGTTCCTCCCTATTGTCTCTATCGTGTTGCTTGTATTAGCAAACAAAGCCATCAAGAAGGATGAAGATCTTGTAAAATCTGTGGATCGCTTACGATAAACCTAACATCTTAGTTTATTAGTGCGTAAAAAAAACCGAACAATTTAGAATTGTTCGGTTTTTTTGTTTTTAGGCCACTCAATGAGCTCCATATCTTTAATATTGCCTTGGTCTAATACAAAGCGCAACATCGTTCGAACTTGATGAAAACCACTAATTCCTGCTGCACCAGGATTTAAATGTAACACACTATACTGTGGATCATATTGTATTTTTAAAATATGGGAATGCCCACAGATATAGAGTCCTGGTTTTTCACGCAATAATTGATTTTTTACTTGCGTTCGATATTTACCAGGATATCCGCCTATATGAATCATATACACCTTCATTCCTTCACAAACAAATACTTGTTCTTCTGGAAATTCCAACCGCGCTTCAGCATCATCTATATTGCCATATACCGCGCGCAAGGGTTTATACTTCTTAATTTCATCTGTCACTTGAAGGTTACCAATATCACCAGCATGCCAAACTTCATCGGCTTGTTTGACATATTTCAAGATAGACTCATCCATACAACTATGGGTATCTGATAGTAATAATATTTTTTTCACTGGGTTAAATCTTCGTTTGTTTTACAACAATTAATCAATATAAAAGTGGATTAGATTTGCTATTGCATGTTGACACACCGCACAAAATTTATCATGCTGATTCGTGCGCATACGACACTCTAATTCTCCTTTGTAAATGCCATTTCCCGGCAGTCCTTCATAAACGCCTATGGGGTATTTCTTCGCTTGATTCAAAGGTGTTGGCACGGGTGTTCCTTTTTTTAATTGACTTTTCCATTTGGAATCAAAATCCTTTAACGTTGTGATATTTTGCTCCCAGGGTTCTGTTTGATTGGAAATGAAATCACTCAATACATCTTGCTCATAAAAATACTCATCGGCCAAACCTGCAAAACTATGTCCAAATTCATGGACAATGACTGGCTTAAAATCCTTATGTCCTGTTGTAGTCAACGTATAGGAATTGTAGATTCCACCTCCACCATATACATCCGTATTGGCGAGGATAATAATATGTTCATACGGAATTCCCGCAAGTAAATCGTGTAGCTGTTTCAGGCGATTTGTTGTTAAATAACGCTCGGAATAAAAGGTATCAAAATTAGAAGCTACGGCTGTTTGTTTCCACGCTCCTTTTCTTGGTACACTTACTCCTGAATCTTTCGATGGACTTTTTACAGCAATGAAATTAAAGTAATCACCAAATTGACCAAAAGGTTGATGTTTCAATATTTCATTTACAGCAACTTTAGCTGCTTCTATAAATTGACTCATTTCAGTTGCTGTATACCCTTCTGCAACAAAAACAACATTAATCGCCTTGCTATTGTCTTTGGCTTGATGTACATATTCATGAGGGGTTACACCTACAATTCCCTTATCGTGAATCAAGATATCTTCAGGTTGAATCCAATGCGTTAATGTGCTCTTCTCTTTTCCATTTACATCAAATAAAACTACTTCAACTTTGGTTTTCTGCTTGGGAAAAGGAACGAGAAAGACATTTTCAAAACTCTTCGTTGTTCTTTCCGCTTCTTCTGTGGATAGCCACTCCTGAAAGAGGGTACTAAAGCTTGTGGTATAAATCAATTGATTGGTTGCTTCATCATACAAACGCACTTGTCCATTTCCTCTAAGTGCATTTTCACTCAAATGGTGCGTTCTTCCAGCCCATTCAGGGTAGCGAACCAATTCGTCTAATACGATAAACTGTTCTTTAGCATTTCCTCCAAAAATATAATCCAAACGCAAGGTCTTATTTTCGAAATATTGATTAAAATCTTGTGCTTGTGCCCCTGTAAATATCGCACTACATAGCAGAGCTACTAGTATCTTTTTTATTTTTTTCATCGTCTTAATCATTTTCAAAAAGTAAAAATAGGACTATTTCATTACTTTTCGATTTCGTTTGTGGTAATTTATCCTTCCGTTCTCCTTTGAGAAGTCTAAATAATTGGTCTAGTTTACCTCCATAGTACGTCTATTAAAAACACCTTTTTAACGGACACACTATGGACGCAGTATGGACTCACTACGGACTCATCACCTACAATGTCTGTCTCGTCCTGATATAGCTGTACAGCTCTCGTTTATAATCCTGTTATCTACTATACAGTTGTTTTAGGACGGGTCAGTCGTCTCATCTTTTTCTTCTGTCCCTTTTATCGCACAGATTTTACATTTGTTTTAGTCTTCAATAAATCTCCACTACGTTTCAATTTTCCCATTTCCTTTTTTTCGCATTTTTAAAGTATATTTGTATCCTTACAAACTAAATTTATTTTGAGATATTTTATCGAATTTGCGTATAACGGCACAGCGTATCATGGATGGCAATTACAACCCAACGCGCCTACTGTACAGCAAACATTAACTGAAGCTATTTCAACTTTACTGCGTCAACCGATTGAACTAGTTGGTGCAGGTAGAACGGATGCTGGTGTACATGCAAAACAAATGTTCGCCCATTTTGATTATGATCTACCTTTTGATTTCGCTGCTTTAATTCAAAAAATGAATTCGTTTTTACCTTCCGATATTGTTGTCTATCAATTTCACAGCGTAGATGTAGAAGCCCATGCGAGATTTGATGCAACACATCGAACCTATGAATATCACATGCACCTATTCAAAGATGCTTTTGTCCATCCGTTGAGCTATTATCATCATCGTCCTTTAGATATTGCGTTGATGAATCAAGCGGCACAAATACTATTTGAATATGAAGATTTTGAATGTTTTTCTAAAACGCATACAGACGTTTTTACGTTCAACTGCACCATTTACAAAGCAGTATGGACGCAAACAAATGACAATCAACTGATATTCACGATAAGTGCCAATCGCTTTTTGCGCAATATGGTACGTGCTATTGTTGGTACTTTAATCAATGTAGGGTTACACAAAATCACCCTCGAAGATTTCAGAACCATCATTGAAAGCAAAGACCGAGGAAAAGCTGGTTTTTCAGTTCCCGGAAAAGGCTTATTTTTAACAAATGTAGGTTACCCTTATTTATGAAAAAATTAAATTCTATATCCTTGCGTAAAACCTTAGCGTACGCCAAACCTTATCAAAGTAGATTTCGTTGGGTGATATTCTTTGCCATTGCGCTATCAATCTTTGCTGCGGCACGTCCGTATATGGTCAAAGAAACGGTGAACAGTTATGTACAACCACAAGATCAAAATGGATTATTGCTCTATGTAGGTTTAATGGCTATTGTACTCTTTGGTGAGGTCATGTTTCAATTTCTATTTACCTATTGGGCAAGTTGGTTAGGGCAAGATATTGTCAAAGACATACGCGAACAATTATTTAAGAAAATCATTTCTTTCCGCATGCGTTATTTTGACAATGAACCGGTAGGTAAATTAGTCACGCGTTCTGTTTCAGATATCGAATCTATTGCCAGTATTTTTAGTCAAGGATTATTTATGATTGTCAGTGACTTGTTGAAAATGGTTGTGGTTTTGGGGATTATGTTCTACATGAACTGGAAATTGAGCTGCATTGTTTTATTGGCCATGCCAATTCTACTTTATGCTACGCGTATTTTTCAAATTAAAATGAAAGATGCCTTCCAAGAAGTTCGTACGCAAATTGCCAATCTTAACACCTTTGTACAAGAGCGCATTTCAGGAATGAAGATTGTCCAGCTATTCACCCGTGAAGAAATTGAATATGAAAAATTCAAAGAAATCAATGAGAAGCACAACCAAGCTTGGTTAAAAAATATTTTATACAACTCCATCTTCTTCCCTATTGCGGATATCGTTTCATCCTTAACCTTAGGAATGGTGATTTGGTATGGAGGAATGTCTATTGTACAAGGCGATAATCTGACTACTTTTGGTGATTTATTCGCCTACACCATGTTAATCAGTATGTTGTTTAACCCGTTGCGTCAAATTGCGGATAAGTTTAACGTTATGCAAATGGGAATTATTGCAGCGGAACGCGTATTTGAAGTATTGGAAATGGATGAAACCATTGAAAATACAGGTACCATTCAAGCGCCAGCTTTCAAAGGAGATATTTCTTTACACCACGTTCATTTTAGTTATATTCCTGGGGTAGAAGTGTTAAAAGGAATTGATTTAGAAATAAAGGCAGGGCAAACCGTTGCAATTGTAGGGTCTTCTGGAGCAGGAAAATCGACGATTATCAATTTATTAAATCGCTTTTATGATATCAATGCTGGAACCATTAAGA
This sequence comes from Myroides odoratus, assembly GCF_001549985.1. Lineage (GTDB taxonomy): Bacteria > Bacteroidota > Bacteroidia > Flavobacteriales > Flavobacteriaceae > Flavobacterium > Flavobacterium odoratum_A. The sequence goes on from NZ_LROZ01000005.1 coordinate 249,173, forward strand.
TTGACCATATTGATATTCACGATTTTGAATTGGCGTCCTTACGCAAACAAATTGCCATTGTTTTACAAGATGTCTTCTTGTTTAGCGATAGTATTTTGAATAATATCACCCTGCACAATCCTGATATCACAAGAGAATTTGTCATTGAATCAGCAAAGAAAATAGGCATTCATGAATTCATTGAAAACTTACCAGGAGGATATGATTATGACGTAAAAGAGCGCGGAGTGATGTTGTCTTCGGGACAACGCCAGTTGATTGCCTTTTTACGCGCTTATGTAAGTAGACCAAGTATTTTAATTCTCGATGAAGCAACCTCTTCGATTGATTCACATTCAGAAGAACTCCTTCAAAAAGCGACGGACTACTTAACGCACAATCAAACCTCGATTATCATTGCCCATCGTTTAGCAACCATTGTCAATGCAGATGTGATTATCGTTATGGATAAAGGGAAAATTGTGGAAAAAGGAACACATCAAGAGTTATTGACTTATGATAACGGATACTATAGAAACTTATATGAATCCCAATTCAAAGTGGTTGAGTCTGCTTAAGTTTATCTATCCGTTTCTACTATTAAAAAATCTACTGCTAACTGCGCTTTTATAGCTATGAAAATAGAATGAGTTAAGGTTAGTAGATCCAAAAAAGCACATTGAAAACATCAATGTGCTTTTTTATTCCTTCTAATAATTTAGCTCGTTTAGTTGTTCTACTTATTTAAATATTTACTACTAGAATATTATAATCCTGAAACGAAGAAGTCTTACTACGTTATGAAACTAGTAAACTAGCTAGATTTATTAATATTTTACCCTATTCAAATCCATCTTTAATAGCTTCGACAAGCAAATATGTGTATTTCTGTATAATTATTAGGTAAGGATTCTAAAAGTGCCCTAAGATCTATAGGAGCATCGCCTGACATCATTAATACATGAAATGGCATATGTCCAAATTTTTCCATTCGCCTATCTATACTTTCCATTGTGTATAGTATACTATCTTTTGCAGAAAGATTATAATTCGTTCTATACAACATAGCGTGCTCTGGCGAAATAGGAACCAAGTGATCTTTATAAACTCCAATATAAGGTGATCCTAAAACCATATTGCGTACTTTACTACCTGGTGTAACAACCGCACCATGTGAAACATCAGCCCTATTCATAATCCAATCTTGAAAATTCCCTACTAAATTCTGCCCTTCAGGCGTATAATAATGAAGTGTTTTAGAAGTCTCAAATGTATTGTCTACACCTCCAACATCCATTAAAGTTCTTCCATGAGCATTAATATACAACACATTTGATTGATGATCATCATAAGGTGACATGATTGTATATTCAACATTCCAAAGGCCGTTAGTATAAGACCTATTGGTTCCTAAACTATATTCCTGATTGGCAGCCATATATCCTGATGACATTTTCATACTAGGTTGTTTTTGGGATGTAGGCATACCACTCGCCATACCCGCAATACCCAATCCCAGCGAAGCCCAACCTAAATTAGCTGCTAGTTCCGGATCTTTACTTCCAACAGCAATACTCGCAATACCCGTTGCTTCTGCTGCTAAACTAAGGGTCAAGGAGATACTCGCCATCGTGACTCCCATTGCTGCTGCAGAAGCGCCAAAGGTTGCAACAGCACTAAAAATTCCAATAAGACCCAAGATAATTCCTCCACCAGCACCTAATCGGCCTAATCCCTGAGTGACTAACCCTCCGGAGAACAATCCTGCTGTGCCTGTCGCACTGTGCCCTGAAGGATCAATCAAGTTAATCGGATCCCCAGCACAATACGCATAAGCATTGATTCCACCCGCTCCAAATGGGCTTAGACTATCGGGACAGGTAAATCGCATCAGGATTGGGCTATACGCGCGATACCCATCGCCCAAATGGTAATGCCCACTGATGGGATCTTTTCGCTCTCCAGTAAAAGCAGGTAGGTATTCCTCTGCTTCTCCTTGTCCATACGGTCCAAACTCATGTAGTTCCCCTTGAGAATCGCCGTCTTTCACCGACCACAACAAGCTCTCATGCTGCCCACTTGCCGTTAAAGTAACATGTTGATCATCATTAACCGCTAAGCAGGTAGCGCCACTTTTAATCCAACGCACTTTTTTATCCTCTTCCACCAGCACCTGATTCACTAGTTCTCCTGCGCGGTAATACAGTTGACAGTTCTTATCGCCTGCTACGGTTTGATTGACCAGTTGATTATTCGCGTTGTATTGGTAGGTGCTATCTTGCGGCCCTTCGAGTTCAACAAGTCGTCCAAAAGCGTCATAGCT
>NZ_LROZ01000049.1 GCF_001549985.1 Myroides odoratus
CACCAAGCTCCAAAGGCCTTCCTTACTTCTTGACTCCTCTTTCCATGGCACTCCTTTGGCCTCTCCTCATTCTCTCCGCCTCAAATCCACCACCGCCGCCGCCGCCGCATCTCTCTCCATCTCCGCCTCCGCCTCTCAGCTCCCCTACGATTTGAACCAATTCAAATTCAACCCCATCAAGGAATCCATCGTCTCCCGGGAAATGACCCGCCGCTACATGACCGACATGATCACCTACGCCGATACCGACGTCATCATCGTCGGCGCTGGCTCCGCCGGCCTCTCTTGCGCTTACGAGCTCAGCAAAAACCCTTCTATTCGCATCGCCATCATCGAACAGTCCGTCAGCCCCGGTGGCGGTGCATGGCTCGGCGGCCAACTCTTCTCTGCTATGGTTGTACGGAAACCAGCCCATTTGTTCTTGGACGAGGTGGGTGTGGAGTACGACGAGCAAGACGACTACGTTGTGATAAAGCACGCAGCTCTGTTCACCTCAACGATCATGAGCAAGCTCTTGGCCCGGCCGAACGTGAAGCTGTTCAACGCCGTGGCTGCGGAGGACTTGATCGTTAAGGGCGGCAGAGTCGGCGGTGTCGTCACCAACTGGGCGCTGGTGTCCATGAACCATGACACCCAGTCCTGCATGGACCCCAATGTGATGGAGGCCAAGGTGGTTGTTAGCTCTTGTGGCCACGACGGACCCTTCGGCGCTACCGGAGTCAAGCGCCTCAAGAGCATCGGCTTGATCGACAGCGTCCCCGGAATGAAGGCCCTTGACATGAACACAGCCGAGGATGCCATTGTTAGATTCACCCGAGAGGTGGTTCCCGGCATGATTGTCACCGGGATGGAGGTTGCGGAGATCGATGGAGCTCCAAGAATGGGGCCGACGTTCGGGGCGATGATGATATCGGGGCAGAAGGCGGCGCACTTGGCGCTGAAGTCATTG
>NZ_LROZ01000050.1 GCF_001549985.1 Myroides odoratus
GGAGTCGAACCGATGACCTCCTGCGTGCAAGGCAGGCGCTCTAGCCAGCTGAGCTAATCCCCCGTAATTTCGTTTACAGTTTACAGTTAACCGTGAACTGTCGTTTTTACGGTTAGCAAAACCTCTAAAATTTCCTTTTGTAATACTTAGTAGTCCCGGGCAGACTCGAACTGCCGACCCCTACATTATCAGTGTAGTACTCTAACCAGCTGAGCTACGAGACTCTGTATATTACTTCTTATCTTTTTTTTGAACAAACAGCGAGAGTAAATAAACCAACTCCTTTTTTTCTCTAGAAAGGAGGTGTTCCAGCCGCACCTTCCGGTACGGCTACCTTGTTACGACTTAGCCCTAGTTACCAGTTTTACCCTAGGCAGCTCCTTGCGGCGACCGACTTCAGGTACCCCCGGCTTCCATGGCTTGACGGGCGGTGTGTACAAGGCCCGGGAACGTATTCACCGGATCATGGCTGATATCCGATTACTAGCGATTCCAGCTTCATGGAGTCGAGTTGCAGACTCCAATCCGAACTGAGACCAGTTTTTGAGATTCGCATCCAGTTGCCTGGTAGCTGCTTTCTGTACTGGCCATTGTAGCACGTGTGTAGCCCAAGACGTAAGGGCCGTGATGATTTGACGTCATCCCCACCTTCCTCACGGTTTGCACCGGCAGTCTTGTTAGAGTTCCCGACATTACTCGCTGGCAACTAACAATAGGGGTTGCGCTCGTTATAGGACTTAACCTGACACCTCACGGCACGAGCTGACGACAACCATGCAGCACCTTGTAAATTGTCCGAAGAAAAGTCTATCTCTAAACCTGTCAATCTACATTTAAGCCTTGGTAAGGTTCCTCGCGTATCATCGAATTAAACCACATGCTCCACCGCTTGTGCGGGCCCCCGTCAATTCCTTTGAGTTTCATTCTTGCGAACGTACTCCCCAGG
>NZ_LROZ01000052.1 GCF_001549985.1 Myroides odoratus
CTTTTATTGTTTTTTTTCTGTGCATTGCTTTCTTTTTTAGTTCGTTTCAAGGTGTAAGTTCGCGGCCTTTTTGATCATGCGGCTACCGTTGGAATCCGTATATTCATACGTGATCACGTAGTAATACGTTCCACTTGGAAGTTTAGTCCCTTTATCGATCGTAGCTTTGCCATCTGAATATCCTCGAAACACATTGCTACTGCCATCACCATAAGGGTCATACCCTCTAGTTTCATAAACGCGAGCGCCCCAACGGTTGAAAATCTCAACTTTGTTGTTCGGATAGTTCTTGATGTTGTCAATGATAAAGTAATCGTTCTTCCCATCTCCATCAGGAGTAACCAGGTTGTAGATCACAATATCTCCATCTAGAATCCAGTCCTTTTTAACTGTACCCAAGGTGAAAAATCCATAGCCTTTTACTGTTCCAATAGTTGTCACTTCTTTGGTAGACATATCTACTACACCGCCTTCATCAACCCATAGCTGTTGCTTGGCATCCCAGCGAACAATGTGTAATTCTTCTTCTGGATTGGTTAAAACTTCAGGTGCAGTAGTCGACTCATCCCAAGTGAGTGTCAACAAAACATCACTTTGCTTGTCGGACCCTTTATCGATAATCCAATATTCTTGGTCATTGATGGCCTTGATCACTCCAACTTTGTTAGGACGGGAGGCGAAAAAGGCGGCATCTTTATAAACATATTGACCGACGAAAATATCACCTTCAGCTTTAGGGGCTGAAATTCGAGCAGGACGGTATCGTTCGCCATCCCCTATTGGATAAATGAAAACTTCATTTCCAATCTTTTCCACCGCTCCTTGAATATGAGATGCATCTCCCATAGCTTGAGCTT
>NZ_LROZ01000053.1 GCF_001549985.1 Myroides odoratus
ACCCGCAATACCCAATCCCAGCGAAGCCCAACCTAAATTAGCTGCTAGTTCCGAATCTTTACTTCCAACAGCAATACTCGCAATACCCGTTGCTTCTGCCGCTAAACTAAGGGTCAAGGAGATACTCGCCATCGCGACTCCCATTGCTGCTGCAGCAGCGCCAAAAGTAGCAACAGCAGATACAATTCCAATAATACCCAAGATAATTCCTCCACCAGCACCTAATCGGCCTAATCCCTGAGTGACTAACCCTCCGGAGAACAATCCTGCTGTGCCTGTCGCACTGTGCCCTGAAGGATCAATCAAGTTAATCGGATCCCCAGCACAATACGCATAAGCATTGATTCCACCCGCTCCAAATGGGCTTAGACTATCGGGACAGGTAAATCGCATCAGGATTGGGCTATACGCGCGATACCCATCGCCCAAATGGTAATGCCCACTGATGGGATCTTTTCGCTCTCCAGTAAAAGCAGGTAGGTATTCCTCTGCTTCTCCTTGTCCATACGGTCCAAACTCATGTAGTTCCCCTTGAGAATCGCCGTCTTTCACCGACCACAACAAGCTCTCATGCTGCCCACTTGCCGTTAAAGTAACATGTTGATCATCATTAACCGCTAAGCAGGTAGCGCCACTTTTAATCCAACGCACTTTTTTATCCTCTTCCACCAGCACCTGATTCACTAGTTCTCCTGCGCGGTAATACAGTTGACAGTTCTTATCGCCTGCTACGGTTTGATTGACCAGTTGATTATTCGCGTTGTATTGGTAGGTGCTATCTTGCGGCCCTTCGAGTTCAACAAGTCGTCCAAAAGCGTCATAGCT
>NZ_LROZ01000054.1 GCF_001549985.1 Myroides odoratus
AAAAAAAAAAAAAAAATGGGAAATTGGATTGAAAGCCAAGTGATGTGGAAGCGAGGTGGAAAAAGGCAAATGCTGGAAATTCGCCTCAAGAAAGCTGGGAATGGAATCAGCTAGAGTAGAACTTAGGGGGCTTGTAGACAATGAAACTGATGCACTGGACTTGACGGACGTTGTCAAAGCCAATAACCCTGATGAATGCGTCGGGGTAGTGCTTCTTGGCCTCCTCAATCTCCTGAATCACCTGAGCCGCATCGGTGCAACCAAACATGGGCAACTTCCACATGGTCCAGTAGCGTCCATCGTAGTATCCTGGTGACCTGTGGTTCTCACGGTACACGAATCCGTCATGCACGTCGAATTCAAGGCAGGGAACCCATCCCTTCCTGAGAAGGTACTCTACTTCTTTCGCCAATTGGGTTTGATCAAGATCAGGCAGGTAAGACAGAGTCTCGAACTTCTTCAATCCAAGTGGTGGCCACACCTTCATGCACTGAACTCTTCCACCATTGCTGGCCAGAGTGGTGATGTCGTTGTTCTTGCGAGTGATGGGGAAGGCGGCGCCGGATTTCAGGCCAGTGAAGGGTGCTACCATGCTAGCTTGAGCAGGGGAGGCCCTGTTCACAGAGGCAACAGCCGCGGATGAGACGATGGAGGAAGCCATTGATGCCTCTTTTCCTTGGGAGTTTAGAGGGATTTACTAGAAGCTAGCTAGTAGAGTGCTTGAAAGCTCTTGC
>NZ_LROZ01000055.1 GCF_001549985.1 Myroides odoratus
AGAAACCATCATCGATATTCCAGCTTCTGTAGCGAATAACTTCGAAACGATTGTCAATAACAATCCAGAGAAAGTAAAAGAGATTATTGAAAAAGTTGCGAAAGACGTTGAAGGGAACGTTACTTATAATGGAACGGATTTACTGTACAAAGATGCTACCGGAAATGATCAAGTGATTAACCTAGACCAATTGGTAAAAGCCAATGAAACCGTTACGACTTTGCTTGCTAATACCGATGGAACCTATACCTATAAATCAGAAAATGGTACAGAAACCATCATCGATATTCCAGCTTCTGTAGCGAATAACTTCGAAACGATTGTCAATAACAACCCTGAAAAGGTCAAAGAAATTATCGAACAAGTTGCCAAAGATGTTGAAGGGAACGTAACCTATAACGGAACGGATTTGGTATACAAAGATGGTAATGGAAATGATCAAGTAATCAATCTAGACCAACTGGTTAAAGCCAATGAAACCGTTACGACTTTGCTTGCTAATACCGATGGAACTTATACCTATAAATCTGAAAATGGTACCGAAACGATTATTGATATTCCAGCTTCTGTAGCGAATAACTTCGAGACCATTGTCAACAACAATCCTGAGAAAGTAAAAGAGATTATCGAACAAGTGGCCAAAGACGTAGAAGGGAATGTTACCTACAACGGAACAGATTTACTGTACAAAGATGCAACTGGCGCAGATCAAGTGATCAACTTAGATCAA
>NZ_LROZ01000056.1 GCF_001549985.1 Myroides odoratus
GCAACCACAACAATGGCGGCCTCAGTGCACGCGGCGGCGGCTACGCTTATGCAACCCTCCAAGTTGGCCGTCTCGGCAAGGAGCGCCAACTCCCAACTCAGATCTTCTCAGACCCTTTCTAAAGCTTTTGGTCTTGATTCCGCCGCAGCTAGAATCACCTGCTCTCTTCACTCCGATCTCAAAGACGTTTCTCGGAAGTTCGCTGATGCCGCTAAGATTGCCGGCTTCGCTCTTGCCACTTCCGCTCTTGTCGTTTCGGGAGCAGGTGCTGAAGGAGTGCCAAAGAGACTCACCTTTGATGAGATTCAGAGCAAGACATACCTTGAAGTTAAGGGAACTGGAACAGCTAACCAATGCCCAACCATTGATGGAGGAGTTGAGTCATTTGCCTTCAAGCCAGGCAAATATCAAGCCAAGAAGTTCTGTCTTGAGCCAACTTCTTTCACTGTCAAAGCTGAGGGAGTGAACAAGAACTCTCCACCAGAATTCCAAAACACCAAGCTCATGACTCGTTTAACTTACACACTGGACGAGATTGAAGGACCCTTTGAAGTGGGTGCTGATGGTTCAATCAAGTTTGAGGAGAAAGATGGAATTGACTATGCTGCTGTCACAGTCCAGTTGCCTGGAGGCGAGCGCGTCCCTTTCCTCTTCACCATCAAACAATTGGTGGCTTCTGGTAAACCAGAGAGCTTTGGAGGAGATTTCTTGGTTCCATCTTACC
>NZ_LROZ01000006.1 GCF_001549985.1 Myroides odoratus
TCAGTTGGTAGAGCTCCAGCCTTCCAAGCTGGTTGTCGCGAGTTCGAGCCTCGTCTTCCGCTCAAATAAAAAAGCCTGCATTCGCAGGCTTTTTCTATTTTAAATCACTTAGATCCGTGTTGGGTGCAACTTCATAAGCTGCTTTGCCTTGTTCAAAAATACGAGCATGAAGTGATCCTTCTAAAACAATGTGATTACCAGCAACGTTCAACCAACTTCCTTCTCTTAATCCTACAACTGGCTGAGAATTTATCGTGTGAAATTCATTAATTCTCGTTTCTCTCGTCTCTCCCATGTGGGTAGATCCTTCAATAGGATCCAAATAGTGTGGATTGATATTGAATGGTACAAAACCAAAAGTTTTGAATGAAGGTGGATATGTGATAGGCATATCGTTGGTCGTTTCCATTGTTAAACCACAGATATTACTGCCGGCACTACAACCTAAATAAGGCGTTCCATTGTTGACCACTTCAATAATGGTTGGTAGTAAATCGTGAGCATATAATTGTTTTACTAGTAAAAAGGTATTTCCACCTCCAGTAAAGATTCCTGTAGCTTCTTGAATTGCTTGTTTAGGGTTGTCAAATTCATGCAACCCTTTTACTTGCACATCAATGGATTGAAACGCTTCGCGTACTTTCGCTGTATAGTCGTCATGACTAATGCCGCTTGGACGAGCATAGGGAATAAATACAAGTGTTGAACCTGCTTTGAAATGGTTTTGTAGCGTCGGTAATAAGTACTCCAAGTATCCTTGATTGTAGATAGTTGAGGTACTGGCTATAATTAAATTTCTCATGATTGCTTTATTAAGTAGAACAAAAATAGACTTTATTCGGCAAATGAAAAAAGTTGTTTCTTTTAGGTGAATTTTATATTTAACATAACTTTACACGATTAAAATTTTGCTTTATGCTTTTATAAGATATTTTTACGGACTTCATTAATATATTAATAGATGAGATTAGTTTTAACCTTTTTATTGTTGATTGTAGGAGTAAATGTATGGGCCCAGAATCGTGTGCCTTTGCAAGGGAAAATCGTATCTCGAAGCAAGGACTTAAAAGGGATTTACGTCTCAAATATCAATACAGGTGATGCCTTGGTAACAGAGCCAGGGGGGTATTTTTCAATTCAAGCACAAGAAAAGGATACCTTGATATTTTCAGGTCCCCTATTTATTGGTTATCGCTATGTATTAGATGATATCGATTTTAAACGTGATATTGTCTTAATTCCACTTGAACCTAACGACCTTAATCGACAGTTAAACGAGATTGTCATTACTCATATTTCCTCTTCTTCTTTAGGATTGGTCCCAGAAGGGGCTAGACGTTATACACCTGCAGAACGCCGATTATATACAGCTACTTCTGGATCGGGAATTATCCCAGTCAGTGCAATTGTCAATTGGATTAGTGGACGTACCGCTATGTTGAAAAAAGCATTGAAGTATGAAAAACAAGAAATGAGAAAAGATAAGTTCTTGAATATCATGGACGAATACGTGTTGGTTAAAGATTACAGTATTCCTAAAGACTACGTGGTTGGTTTTGCTTATTATGTTTCGGATGATGATATCATGTCAGGGTATTTGAATGCAGGTATTATTGAGAAAGATAAGATTTCTTCTAGAACAGGAGTTTTGGCCTTGGAATTTTTAGATTTATTAGGTAATAAAATAAAGGAAGAGCCTCAGCAGAAGAATTTAACAATAGAGCAAGTAAATTTAAACCAACAGAAAGCAACTAAAAAATAATAAACTTTGTAGATTTGTATCTTAACTAAAAATAGAGTTATGTTTGGAATAGGAGGAGGAGAACTGTTTTTTATCATATTAGTCATTTTAATGCTTTTCGGTTCTGATAAGGTACCAGAAATGGCTCGAGCTTTTGGTAAATTTATGGCTCAAGTGAAAAATGCCACAAATGATATCAAACACGAAATCAATAAAAGTGCTGACGAATCTGGTATTAAAAAAGATATTGAAGATGCCTTGAATATAGAGGCTGATATAAATCCGATTAAGGATATCCAACAAGAAATTGAGAAGCAAAAAGAGGATATTGAAAATATTACAGGGCCAATTAAAAGGAGAAATTAATGTTAGATCAATTGATACAATTAGATAAAGAACTACTCATTTTTTTTAATGGATTAGGAAGTGAAGCTTTTGATCCCTTTTGGTTGTTTATTACGAAGCAAGTAAACTGGATTCCCTTTTTTGCGTTATTGGTTTATTTAACCTATCGCAAAGTATCACTGAAAAAATTAGGTGTTATTATTTTAGTATTAGCTGGATTGGTTGCTTTTACGGATCAGATGACGAATGTAGTAAAATATGCTGTTGCTCGTCCTAGACCGTGTAATACAGAAGATATTCAGGCGTTTATTCGCGTAGTAAAATGTAGTCCAACCTTGAGTTTCTTCTCAGGACATGCTTCAAATTCTATGGCGAATATGCTTTTTATGTTTATGGTATTGAGACGTTATTATAAACATGCTTATTTGGTGTTTATTTTTCCTTTAGTATTTGCATATAGTAGAATCTATCTGACCATGCATTTTCCTTTTGATATTTTAGCAGGATATTGTTTCGGTTTGTTATCTGGAACGCTATTCTATCAAATCTTTTTGTGGATTGAAAGAAAATACAAGGATCAATTGATATAATAAAAAAAGGGATTTGGCTCAAACCAAATCCCTTTTTTTATCGTACTCTCGAAACGGTTAATCCATCTCGAATCGGAAGTAAAATCGTTTCTACTCGAGGATCTTCCTTCAAAAGTTTATTGTATTGATCTAGCGCAAGTGTACTTTTATCATTTGCTTTAATTTCTTCAATCACTTTGCCTGACCACAAGACATTATCAGATAAAATAATTCCTCCAGGGTTCATTTTATTGATAATCAATTCAAAGTAATTGCTGTAATTCTGCTTATCAGCATCTATAAAAACTAAATCGTATTTTTTGTCTAGCTGTGGAATAATATCCAAAGCACTTCCTACGTGCTGTGTGATTTGTTTCCCATAAGGAGACAAGTCAAAATACTTGCGTTGGAAGTCGTATAATTCTTCATTGACGTCAATGGTGTCTAAGGTTCCTTCAGCTTGTAAACCTTCGGCTAAGCTCAGTGTTGCGTATCCTGTAAAAGTTCCAATTTCTAAAATATGCATTGGACGAACCAATTTAGCAATCATACTTAAAAAACGCCCTTGAAAATGACCGCTTAACATTCTCGGTTGTACTACCTTTTGATGCGTCTCTTTGTCAAGTTGTGCCAATAATTCAGGTTCATTTTCACTGTGGTTCGCAGCGTAATCTTCTAGTTCTTTGGATATAAAGTGCATATAAAAAGCGTATTTAAATTAAGAAAATCAAGTTGCAAAGATAAAAGGCTTTTTACAATACGAGACTATTTTGTTGATTTTATAAGAATGCTAGAGAAATTCATCAAACAAGGAAAAAAAATGGTAAATTTAACTACCAACTAGAATCAAATGTTATGAAAATACTCTGGAGAATCCTAAAAGGATTGGCTATTATCATCGTGGGAATCGTTGTTTTAGCCTATGTGTTTAAGGTAGATTACTTATTTACAGCAGTGCGAACCATTTATTTTAATGGACATAAAACAGCATTCTTAGATGATTATCACTATTTCCCAACACGTGAAGTTCCTGCAGGAAATGCACAGCCATGGCCTGTGGCTAAGGATTATAATTCCGTTGCAGCTACTGAAGTCTTAGCAAGTACCCATAAAGATTTACAGACCATTGCTTTTTTGATTATTAAAAATGATAGTATTTGGCATGAGAGTTACTATGATGGGTATACGGCCAATAGTAAAACGAATTCGTTTTCTATGGCAAAAAGTGTCGTTTCAGCGGCGTTAGGAAAGGCTTTACAACGAGGTGAAATCAAGAGTTTAGAGGATAAAGTGATTCAGTATCTTCCAGAACTAAAAGGAAAGTACAAAGACGAGGTAACAGTCGGAGATTTATCTTCGATGGCTTCTGGTTTGGATTGGGATGAAGGGTATTACAGTCCTTTTTCAGTAGTTACGCAAGCTTATTTTGATAAGGACTTACGAGCAGTGATGTTAGGTTTGGATATAAAAGATCAGCCAGGAAAAGAATTTATCTATAAAAGTGGTGATACACAATTATTGGCCATGGTATTGGAAAAAGCAACGGGACAAACGCTTTCTGCTTATGTGTCGGAATATTTTTGGAAACCAATGGGAGCTGAAAATGATGCTCTATGGCAAATTGACCATAAAGGGGACGGAATTGAAAAATCATACTGTTGTTTTACAAGCGGTGCTAGAGATTTTGCGCGATTTGGTAAGTTGTATAAAGACTTTGGAAAATGGAGAGGAGAACAACTCTTAGACAGTATATTTGTGGCTAAATCAATTGTGCCTCGATTTGAAGCTAGCCCAGAATATGGCTATGGTTGGTGGTTAAAAAAATACAAAGGGCAAGATTTCTTTTATATGCGCGGTCATTTAGGACAGTTTACCATTGTATCACCAAAAGACAATGTTATCATCGTTCGCTTAGGCCATATTAAAGGACTGCAAACAGAAGAGGACCCGCATAGCAATGATTTGTACACCTATATTGATGAAGCTTATGCTATGTTAGCGCAACGAAAAAAATAATTATGCTAGATCGAATTAATTTATCTCACATCTTGTTTTTAGATATTGAAACCGTTCCACAAGAACAAGACTTTCAACAACTCCAACCAGAAGAGCAACTATTGTATGAGGAGAAAACACGTTATCAGCGCAAAGGAGAAATTTCAGCAGAAGAGTTTTATACGCAAGCGGGGATATGGGCTGAGTTTGGCAAGATTGTTTGTCTTTCGGTAGGCTATTTTACGTATAAAATGGGGGATCGCCAATTTAGAACAACTTCCTTCATCGGAGAAGAGGCAAAAATTCTTACGGATTTTACTAATCTACTGACGTCTTACTTTAACCGAGGAGAACACCTATTGTGTGGTCATAATGCAAAGGAGTTTGACTTTCCTTATATCGCAAGAAGAATGATTATCCACGGATTAAAAGTACCAGCAAAATTAGATTTAATGGGAAAAAAGCCGTGGGAAGTACCACATCTAGATACCATGGAAATGTGGAAATTTGGTGATTATAAACATTATACATCGCTGAAATTATTGACGCATATTTTGCAAATTCCCTCTCCTAAGGATGATATTTCGGGCGCAGATGTTGCTCAGGTTTACTACCGAGATAACGATATAGACCGTATTGCGCGTTATTGTGAAAAGGATGTCGTTGCAGTGGCGCAAATTTTATTGCGTTTGCGAGGAGAAAAGATTTTAGAAGAAGATGAATTAATAGCAGTGTAAAAAAAAAGAGTTAAAAATATTGGAAAACTTGCTTTTTATAAAAAAATAATTTCTAGCTTTGTAAGCAGTAAAAAAATAGAGAAAAAATATATTATGTCAACAATTCAATCGTATTTTCATAAATCAATGTGGTGTTCTACACAAGAGGTGAGTGGATTGGGATTGTTATTTTAAATTGATAATAATAATTAGATATACGAAAGCCTCTGTTTGTAAAACAGGGGCTTTTTTTTTAAATCAAACGCAATGAGACAGCAAATTCAGTATGTATCGAACCCAACATGTTATATGTGGATGTTTATTAAACATTCGCCTAACCGCTTGTTACCAGAACTGAAGCAAAAATCCTAGCGTTTTTTAAATAAAAAATGATTAAGTGTAATATTTCAAGTCCTTTTGGTAACGTACGACGACCAAAAGGACTTTTTTTTTGAGGTAAAGTGTCGTCATTCAAATAAAAAAATAAAAAGCAAAATGAGTAAAAAAGTAGTAAAAGTATTAGGTTTTTCAGTACGAGAAAGTCAGCTGGCAATCAAGACAGCGAACTTTTCTTTCACTGTCAAAGATGGAAAAGAGTTGGTCAAAGAAGCCCAAGTGGATTCAGAAGAATTGATCTTAGCAAAGTTAGCGGGAAGTATCCATGCGATTGGAAACTTGATTGGTTCGACGTTAAACGTGGATTTGAAATCCATTCAGATTGAGGTAAGTGGCGTGTTAGATGAAGCTTTGCAACAAAAGCATTTGGATGCAGGGGTATTTAAAAAAATTGATGTGATTGTGAAACCAACATCAACGGCTTCTATTATTCTACTAAAAGAATGGATAGATGCAGTGAAATTAGCTTGCCCTGTTTTCGCTAATTTTAAACAACAAACACCAACTATTGTAACGTTGGTCAAGGAATATGATCATGTAAATGTAGCTTAGTATGTCTGACTTTAGTTTTTTAATTGTGATTTGATGTTCACGATAGAGCGAATAGCTTCTTTCTACAACATTAAATCACAATTAAATATCTTATTTTTGTTTTAGACATCGTTAACTCATTTTTATGCCAGAACAAACACCGCTACTTCACGTAAAGGATCTTCAAATTAGTTTTCAACAGAACAAAGATTGGAAACCAATTGTACACGGAGTGTCCTTTGATTTGCACACCAACCAAATTTTAGGTATTGTGGGCGAATCAGGATCGGGGAAATCGGTTAGTTCTTTGGCCTTACTAGGTTTATTACCTAAAAAACAAAGTAAAATTGTCGGGCAAATCGTGTTTGAAGGACAAGATTTAACGGCTTTTACGGAAGAGGAATACCGACAAATACGAGGGAATAAAATCGCGATGATTTTCCAAGAGCCTATGAGTGCGCTTAATCCTTCGATGCGTTGTGGATATCAAGTGGAAGAAATGTTGCGCTTGCATACCCATTTAAGGGGAACTGCCTTAAAAAATAAGGTAATTGAATTATTTACTCAAGTGAAATTGCCTTTTCCAGAAGAGGCTTATACCAAATATCCGCATCAATTATCAGGAGGACAAAAACAACGGGTAGTGATTGCGATGGCGATTGCTTGTAAACCGACCTTGTTGATTGCCGATGAACCAACGACCGCTTTGGATGTTACCGTTCAAAAAGACATTATCCTATTGTTGAAAGAACTGCAGGCTGAAACGCAAATGGCGATGATTTTTATCTCCCATGATTTAGGTTTGGTTTCTAGTATTGCGGATGAAGTAATGGTGATGTACCAAGGAAAAGTGGTGGAAAAAGGAGCTACACAGGCTGTTTTTACTACACCTCAAGAAATTTACACCCAAGCCTTAATTGCCGCTCGACCTTCGGGTGAGGTTCGCTTAAGACGCTTGCCGACTATTCAAGATTTTATCGAAAAACGCGTAAGTGCTTCGATTGTCTCTCAAGAAGAACGCCGAGAGTTTCATGAAAAAATCTATGCTAAATCTCCTTTGTTAACCGTCAAAGATGTGGGAAAGGAATATGTCTCTACTGTTGGATTATGGGGGAAGAAAACTTTTCGTGCTTTGGATCAAATTAACTTTGAAGTATATGAAGGCGAAACATTGGGATTGGTTGGAGAAAGTGGCTGCGGAAAATCCACGCTAGGCAATGCCATTCTACAATTAGACCCCGCTACTCAAGGGGCTATTTTCTACCAAGGAAAAGATATTACACAATTGAATGGCAAAGCGCTTCGTGCATTGCGCAAGGATATTCAAATTATTTTTCAAGATCCTTTTTCTTCTTTAAATCCAAAACTAACGGTTGGGCAAGCCATCATGGAACCCATGATTGTACATGGACTATTTGGCAATAAAAAAGAGAAAAAACAAAAAGTACTTCAGCTTTTACAACAGGTAGGATTGACGGAAGAAGCCTTTAATCGTTATCCTCATGAATTTTCTGGCGGTCAGCGTCAGCGTATCGGGATCGCGCGTACGATTGCCGTTCATCCGAAGTTAATTATCTGTGACGAATCGGTCTCTGCATTAGATATTTCAGTTCAAGCCCAAGTGCTCAACTTGTTGAATGAACTGAAAGAACAATATCAATTTACCTATATTTTTATTTCACATGATTTAGCAGTTGTCAAGTATATGTCAGACCAAGTGATGGTGATGAACAAGGGACAAATCGAGGAAAAAGGAGAAGCGGATGCTTTGTATGCTCATCCTCAAACTGCTTATACGAAAAAGTTGATTGCTTCTATTTTGGAGTAGGTCTGCTGAGTAAAATCCAAAGTAGAGGAAAAATATAAGCGAGATAGGCTAAATCAAACACACTATGATGTAGAAGCTCTTCAAAACCGACACGATTCCAAAATTGAATAAACAAGATTATACTCAAAGTTCCTGTAATAAGTAAAGTATAGAAGAAAAAGTCATAATTAAATTTCTTGATATAAAAACTCAAAATTAACGGAGCTAAAAAGATAAATAATAGATTGTAAATGGAAGTATACGAGGTTTGTAATGTTAGCGGATTGTATTCTTTTAAAGTTTCTAAATTGGGAACTGTATAGAACACAAATAGGATAAGTAGAATTGATGTGACAAGAAAGCTGACGGAGAATCTGAGTTGTTTTTTCAGTTTCAATTGACAGAATGGAGCAAAGAAATATAAAGCGAGTGGCACATAAGTAAAACCTCTTGTTAAAGCTAAAATACTGATACCAATGGCTAAACCAATTTCCTTCTTATAGATTTCTTGTTTGAAATAGTGGTTCCAAAGTATAATAAAACACAGTACAAGAATCATATTGGACATGAAATCGCTAATCACGGCCATTTCGTACCAAAAAGGAATAGATATACCCAATAGTAAGAGAATATAAAACGCTTGTTGACGTTCAAATACTGTATACAGGGTATAGGCTAGTAATAGAAAAGAGAAAGCCTGAAAATACCCTACATCACCTAATAAATAGAACGGGATTCCCAATAATAACAAACCTGGAAAATTAGAGGTTCTCCCCCCTAAATGATCAATGGCAGTATAGGGATATTCACTTGTAAATATGGCTCGGATGGCCACTTCCATAGCAGACCAACGATCTACCTGTAAGGCATAACGATCTACATACTTTGTAAGAAATAGAATTCCTCCTACTATTAGGCAAACGAAAAGGATGTAAATAAGGTTGTTTAATTTTGATAGGAGTTTATAAATAATTGCCCTTCCTCCTAAGATACATACTTGAAGAACTGTGAAACTAAGAATTATGGGTAGAAGAGGTAGGTTGTATTTTGTTCCATATTTGAGTAAGTATAGATAGTTAATTAGAATAAATAGTAAAGAAAATACAATATATTTTAAATTATAACATTTCATTTTTTATTTAAGTTAAAATAGGTTAATTTTCGGGTTTTAAATTTAAAATGTAATATTATGAATAAAAAATTACTTTGCGGTTTGTTTTTGTGTTTTAGTTCTTTTACTTGGGCACAGATTCTAGTACCTGTATCAACGGATAATCGATTACCTGTTTATGGAAAAGTAGGAGTTGGAATTAGTGCTCCTAAGAAGTCCTTACATATTAAAAAGCCTGATGTTTATGAGTTGGGTAGAGAAAATCATGATGGAGATGTTTGGATTGATGGAGGAAAATTAGAAATCGGAACGGTATGGGATTTTGAGATCGATGGACGTAATAGGTCGAAAATATTGTCAGATGGTTCGTTAAAGATTCAAACTAATAATTATCCTTTTATGATGCTTGCAGAAGATCGACAAAATGGAACTATATTTACGTTGGGTATTGCTATCGCAAATCAAAACTATTCTCATATTGCTAAAAAAGGGGATTTGATTTTAAAATCAAATATGTATGCTAATTCTTACATCTTTGCTAATGAGAATAAGAATGGGTTAAACAATTTTAAATTTACGACAACAGGTCCAAATGAGACCAATGCTAGTACCAAACTCTTCATTGGAAACAATGGAAATATTGGAATTGGTACAGAAACTCCAGATGCAAAGCTTGCGGTAAATGGAGATGTGCATGCCAAAGAAGTGCGAATTGACTTAACAGGATGGCCAGATTATGTTTTTGAAGATGCTTATGTTTTACCAACAATCGAGGAAGTAGAACGCCATATTAACGAAAAAGGGCATTTAATCAACATTCCTTCTGCAACTGAAGTGGAAAGTGGAGGTTTGCATGTTAGTGATATGATTAAAAAGCAACAAGAGAAAATCGAAGAATTGACGTTGTATATCATTGAATTGAATAAACAATTACAAGAAGTTAAGGCAACAGTTAATCAAAAAAACTAGATTCGGATGAAAAAGATACTCATACTCTTTGTATGGTGTTTGGGATTATCTGCTCTAGGTCAAGAGAATTTAATTTACCAACAGATACAAAATGAAAAGCTGAACGGAGAAAAATTTGCTCCGGTTCAAGGGGTTTTTAAGCCCGATAAATTGGATCCTGCTATAGCAAAAGAGTTTAAGAATAGCAAAGAAGTTGATTTTTTCCAGTTTGACGCCAAAGCAATTTCACATAAAGAGCGCTCGTTTAGTCTAGATCTCCCTTTACATAATCAAATTATAACTTTGGAATTAGTAGCCGTGGATGATAGTTTCTATGACTATGAAGTGGTTACGGATAAAGGAAAAATTATTCCATCAAATCGAAGCGTTAAACATTATCGAGGGGTGGTAAAAGATGATTCCAAGAGTTTAGTAGCAATAAGTTTTTTCGAAGATGAAATAGGAGGAGTAATATCCAATAAGTATGGCAATTTTAATATTGGAACGATTTCTAAAAAAGGAGTAATCTTTTATAAAGATAGTAATTTAATTAAAGAGTCTGATTGGGCCTGTAAAGAAGTTGAATTAAAAGAAGAGAAAGCAATAACATCTATTAAGGATATGACTGCTAATACTTTCAATGCAAAAGAATTAATTTCTAATTGTGTAAAAATACAATTAGATGTAGCTTATGATGTATATACATTTAATCAGTATAATTTTTTGCGTACTGAAAGTTATATGGCTACTCTTTTTAATCAAGTAGCACTTCTCTATCAAAATGAAGGAATCCGTATTGGAATTTCTAATATAAGGATTTGGACTTCACCAGACCCTTTTGCTACTCTAGATCCCGCTAGTGAAGAACAACTTACTTCCTATCGATCTTATCTCTCTGGAAATTTTTCTGGAAATATTAGTATGTTGTTTACTAAAAGAACAAATGGAGGAATAGCTTATCTTAACACTAGTTCAATGTTATGTAGTAAAAAAAGCAATAAGGTTGGTATCTCAGGTATATCGGGAAATGTAAATTTGGTACCTGTTTTTTCTAGACCAGTTAAAGTTGTCGCTCATGAGTTAGGGCATATTTTTGGGTCTCCTCATACACATGCGTGCGAATGGAATGGAAATAATACGGCAATAGATAATTGTGGTACGTTTTATTTTGATTACTATGGAGAATTTAATAGTAGTACCCAAGGATATTATTGTTATGATGCAAATAATCCTATGTTGCCTTCACAAGGAGGAACAATAATGAGCTATTGCGACCAGTTTTTTCCTGGAAGTCCAGGAGTAAGTTTTAGTGAGGGGTTTGGACCACAGCCCGGGAATCGCATTAGAGCAACAGTTGCTTTTTCATCTGTTGGAATTTTAAAATGTTTAAACGATTGTCCAATTAATTGTATGGCAAATATTGCGGTTACTTCAACAGTATCAAATTTGATTTATGATTTAAAGCAAGCTTCTAATACTGTTACAGCAACTAATACTATTGAACCAGGAGGAATGGCCGTTTATTTAGGTAATTCAGTTCTATTAAAAAATGGATTTAAGGCAACTGAAGGTGCTGTGTTTTTAGGGAAAGTGCTTCCATGTGCTGGAAATACTAGAGCAACAAGTGTTGCAGTAGGTTTTGCAGAAGATCAAGGAACAAATGAAGAAAATCAATCTATTATACAAGTATTTCCAAACCCAACCTCAGATCAAGTGACTGTAACTTCCAATCAAGCTATTGTATTTTGGGAGCTATTTAATGAAATTGGACAAACAAGTGGTAGTGCTAAAGTAAACCATCAAAAAGAGTTTCAAGTGAATCTTACCCAGCTGAAAAAAGGCTTGTATTTGATTCGCTTTACGATGGAAGATGGAACAAGTAACAGTCAAAAAGTAATCAGAAAATAAATCATGAGAAATATAGTTCCTGGTGTACTAGTCTTCTTTCTGTTGCTTTGTACTGCTTGTAATACAGATGATACCGTAATACCTTCCTACACCCAAATAACCAAAGAGCAAAAAGCACTAGTGGTGGGCGATTGGCAATTGACGTATTACACCAATACAGCAGGCGATAAATTGGATTTGAGCGCAGCAGGTATTTTGGTTCGTTACGCATTTACAAAAGAAGGAATAGTAACCATCGAAAATGGTTCCTCACAACCCATTCGCTTTACCGATAATTCGCAGTATTTAACGTCTGATGGAACAACGGAATATGTGTTTGACTATGTCAAACAATGGGGGGATGAAATAGAAAAGAAAGAACGCTTGTATTTTCGAGGGCCTTGGCAACCAACTATTGCATTTGATCTTGATGAAGTGACCCAAGACCAATTGATTTTAAGTCAGGAGGGAAAAGAAACGTATGTGTTTAAAAGACTACCAAAAGATGTTGTTTACCCTAAAATTTCAGAAGAGGATAAAAGATTACTAGTGGGTACTTGGAGATTATACGAAATTTCTGATTTTACTGGAAAAAAAAGAGTGTTCAATGAAACGGAGGTCGTAGAATATGATTTTGGTTATAATGAATGGCTAATAGTCAATAATAAATCAGCCTTGGAGGGTGGTATTTTCAATCAATTTATTAAAATGAGGCTGTCATCTTATTCCTATCGATTTGATTTTAAATGGGAACAACAAGAAGTACTATATATCGATGATTTAGGAAGCTATACAATGAGAATTGCCCAAGATAGGTTAATACTTGCGGTATCGGATGGTGTAGTACTTAAACTAGATCGTTTAAAATAAAAAAAAGTCTAAAGCATCGCTTTAGACTTTTTTGTGTATTAGAATCCTTGGTATTCTACTTCTTTTTCGTCGAAAACGATGCCGTTTTCTTCTAATTCTTTCAGAATCGGAGCATATACTTCCTCTTCAATTGGCATTTGTACCCCAGGGGTACTAATAGTACCTTTTAATATTTTTAAAGCTGCAATTGCTAAAGGTAAACCAACTGTTTTTGCCATAGCGGTATAGGTCTGATCATCACCGATACAAATCATCGTAGAGTCAATTTGTTTTTTCTCTCCGTTTAATTCATACCCAATCTTGTGGTACATCACAATCATGTCTTTGTCATCAGGATCCAATGTCCAGCTATCAGCTAATATTTTTTCTAAAATCTGCGCTGGAGTAGCATTTTTCAAACCAATGATTTTGTTCGGGTTGAAAAGATCTAGTTCTAATAACTTCTCCCATGCAATATCATCTTGATCAATGTTTAATGCCAATCTCAATTTCGTTTCTACGGTATCCGTTGGATGGTACGGTAAATACAAGTTAATGAATTCACGGTATGACATGGTCTCTGAATGATCGATTACATAAGTATCGTCTGTAATTCCCAATTCAACAAATAAGTTCCATGCTCTTGAATATCCTACACGACGAATAGTTCCTCTAAAGATCGTTTTCGCATCGTCTAAGCCATAAACGCTTTGGTATTTCAATGAATCGCGGTTCGCATAGGCTTCAAATTTGCCATAACCTTCCACATTTAAGAACTCCGTACGTCTGAATACTTTGTTGTATGGGATATATTTGTATTGTCCTTCTTGGATAAATTTAGCAGCACCACCTTGTCCTGCTAAAACCACATTACGCGGATTCCAAGTAAATTTATAGTTCCATAAGTTGTTGTCTGATTCAGGAGCCATTAATCCCCCACAAAAAGATTCAAAAGAAATTACTTTTCCTCCTTTTGCTTTTACTTCATGAATAATTTTCATGGCACTCATGTGATCGATTCCAGGATCTAGTCCTATCTCGTTCATGAATACAAGGTTATTGGCTTTTACTTCTTCATCCAAGGCAGCCATAGCCGGACTGATATAAGAAGCCGTAGCTAAATGTTTTTTAAACTGAACACAATCTTTCGCTAATTCGATGTGTAAAGCGGCCGGTAGCATCGAGATAACAATATCCGATTGCTGTACCAAAGCTTGTCTTTGTTCGGTATTAAATAAATCAAATTCCTTTGCCGTAGCATTTGGATGTCCCATTGCTTTTTTCTCCGCTAAAGCTAAAGATAAATCACAAATGGTTAAATGAAGGTTTTCTGTCGTAGATTTTTCAAGTAAATACTTAATAAGTGATGAGGCAGAACGGCCAGCGCCTACGATTAATATTTCTTTCATTATTTTGTTTTTGGTTGTTTTACGAGTTACGAAAGTAAGGAATTATATAATGATAGGGGCAAAATTTTTGCTAAAAAAGTTTGGAATAGAATTGTCTAAGTGAAGATAATATAGAAGGCTTTTCCTGGCTAAACAAGAAAACAAACAGCAGTTTTCAAGTAGATGGAATGTATTGTAAGACGATCAAATCGAAGAGCAAAGAAAGAAAACAGCTTTTATCGTTTTTTAATAGGATCGCTGATGGTTTGATGAAACCTTTTTTTGTTTGGTAAAAAAATGAAAGAGGAGTGAAAAAGTAGTGAAAAAGGAAGATAAACCTCAAATGGAGAACAATAAATAACTCCTTCGTGACATGGAGTCTACATTTATTTTTAAGTTTTCTTCGGTGCCGTTTGGTGGATAATTTGTATCTTCGAAAGAAAAATAAATGGGACGAAAAATTATTATAACAGCTACATTATTAGGAGCTTTAGGTATTATTTTAGGCGCCTTTGGAGCACATGGTTTGAAAAAGATTGTCAGTGAAACGGCAGTAGCTTCTTATGAAGTTGGTGTTCGTTATCAGATGTATCACGTCTTTTTTCTCTTGTTCGTCGGTCTTTCTTCCTTTTTTACTGATGCAGTGAAAAAGCGATTGTTTATTTTGACTTTGATTGGAGTAACCTTATTCTCAGGGTCGATTTATCTACTAACGTTCAATGGATTGTCAGGATTTAACGTTAAATTCTTGGGTCCAATTACACCTATTGGAGGAATTTTTATGATTTTAGCATGGGTGTATGCTGCAATTCAGACCCTTAAAATGGGAAAAAGTACGAAAATCTAGTTTTGTGCATCGTTATATTAAATTTATTTCTAAGTTTGCATATTAATTAAAAAGACAACATAACATAATGAAAATGGCTAATACGCAATCAATTTCACTTGAAAAATATGGTATTAAAGATGTTGTAGAGATTGTATATAATCCTTCCTACGATCTTTTATATAATGAAGAAATTAAGTCTGACCTACAGGGGTTTGAAAAAGGACAAGTAACTGAATTAGGAGCTGTAAATGTTATGACAGGTGAGTTCACTGGTCGTTCTCCAAAAGATAAATATATCGTAAAGGACTCAGTTACTGAGAATACCGTATGGTGGAATTCTCCAGAATCTCCAAATGATAACAAGCCGATTGACCAAAAAACGTGGGAAGCTTTAAAAGCAACTACGGCAGAAGAGTTGTCTGGAAAAAAACTTTATGTTGTTGACGCTTTCTGTGGTGCGAATGAAAATACGCGCTTGAAAGTGAGATTCATTATGGAAGTAGCATGGCAAGCACATTTTGTGAAAAATATGTTCATCCGCCCTACAGAAGAAGAATTAGCAAACTTCGGTGAGCCTGATTTCGTAGTAATGAATGGTTCTAAAGCAACATTTAAAGATTACAAAGCATACGGATTAAATTCAGAAGTATATATTGCGTTCAATCTAACTGAAAAAGTTCAAATCATTGGTGGTACTTGGTACGGAGGTGAGATGAAAAAAGGATTGTTCTCTATGATGAACTATTATTTACCATTGCAAGGAATGGCATCAATGCACTGTTCAGCAAACAAAGGTAAAGATGGGGATGTAGCCGTATTCTTCGGATTATCTGGAACAGGAAAAACAACGTTGTCAACAGATCCAAAACGCGAGTTGATTGGTGATGATGAGCACGGATGGGATGACGAAGGAGTATTCAACTTCGAAGGAGGTTGTTATGCAAAAACAATTAGCTTAAGCAAAGAAAACGAACCAGATATCTATGGTGCGATTCGCCGTGATGCTTTATTGGAAAACGTTACTGTTGATGCAAATGGTGTTATTGACTTTAATGATGGTTCTGTAACACAAAACACACGTGTTTCTTACCCAATTGATCACATTGAAAATATTGTAAAACCGGTTTCTAAAGCTGGTCATGCAACGAAAGTAATCTTCTTAACTGCAGATGCTTTTGGAGTGATGCCTCCAGTTTCAAAATTGACTCCGGAACAAACTAAATATTACTTCTTATCTGGATTTACAGCTAAATTAGCAGGTACAGAAAGAGGAGTAACTCAACCAGAACCTACATTCTCAGCTTGTTTTGGTAAAGCATTCTTGTCTTTACACCCAACAAAATACGGAGAAGAGTTAGTGAAGAAAATGGAGGAGCACAACGCTACTGCCTATATGGTTAACACTGGTTGGAACGGTACTGGAAAACGTATTTCTATTAAAGATACACGTGCAATTATTGACAGAATTTTAGATGGTTCTATCGAGAATGCAGAAACGAAAATTATTCCTATTTATAATTTTGTTGTGCCAACAGCTTTAGAAGGAGTAGATACAAATATCTTAGATCCTCGTAACACGTATGGTGAAGCAAAAGAGTGGGAAGATAAAGCAAAAGATTTAGCTGCTTTATTCATCAAAAACTTTAATTTGTATACAAATAATGACGCTGGAAAAGCTTTAGTTGAAGCAGGACCACAGTTGTAATAGATATTAAAAAAAAGAGAGCTAAGCTCTCTTTTTTTGTTATGAGGTAACTCATAACTCATAACTCATAACAAAAAAAGTCTTCCAATCGGAAGACTTTTTTTATATTTATTTATTCACTTTCTGAATGTATTTTTCAAGAGCCATGGTCATGGATGGGGCTTCCGGTGACGGAGCCATAATATCCACGCGTAAATCGTGATCTAAGGCTTCTTTTTGCGTTGTTGTACCAAATACTGCAATTCGAGTATTATCTTGAGAGAAATCGGGGAAATTCATAAATAATGATTTGATTCCCGTTGGACTGAAGAAAGCCAGAACATCGTATTTTACATCGGCTAAATCAGATAAATCACTCATGACCGTTCTGTAAAATGTTCCTGGAGTCCAATCCACTTTTAATTCGCCTAGAATAGTAGGTACTTCCGCGTTTAATTGATCTGAAGCCGATAATAAGAATTTCTCGTCCTTGTATTTTTTAATTAAAGGAGCTAAATCAGCAAAGTCTTTCTGACCAACATAAATCTTTCTTTTGCGATATACCACATATTTTTGTAAATAAAAGGCGATAGCTTCTGATTGACAAAAGTACTTAAGTGTTTCAGGCACTTTATAGCGCATTTCTTCTGCAACACGAAAGAAGTGGTCAACGGAGTTTCTACTCGTTAAAATAACCGCTGTAAAGTTATTTAAATCGATCTTCTGTTGTCTTACGTCCTTAGCAGGTACACCTTCAACGTGTATAAAAGGCCTAAAGTCAATTTTTACTTTATACTTTTGTTCGATCTCAAAGTATGGAGAGTTTTCTACTTTAGGTTCTGGCTGAGAAACCAAAATTGTTTTCACTTTCATAGTTTAATTCTTATTTAGGCTCTAAAGTTTTTAAATGCAAAGTATATTATAAAATAAGGAGCTATTTCAAGGGTGCAAAGATACAAAATAAAATAGAACAACTTATTTAATATCGTTTTTCGATTGTTTTTTATAAATATAACGTATAAACCAAGATTTGTTAAGATTAAAGCAATTCCAAGTAGAGTAATTGCGAATTGGTTGACTATATCGTTGTAAAATAAGAGTAAATCTATTCCCAAAAGATACATCCCAATGTAATTTCTATAGGTTGCTTTTTGTAAATTAAAATGGTCTACAAAATCTTCTATCTCAAATGTAATGCCAATAATCTTATCGATTAAATATTTTCCAATGACAAAAAAACAAGTGAAATTCAAAATTTGGATATAAGACAACAAGGTGTATTGTTCGATAAATCCGAAGGACTTCGCTGCAATTTGCAAGAAGAAGGTGATGGACAACAACTGAATGGTCAAAAAAGAAAGCGTAAAACTATTGCGCAGATTGGTGTTGTCTTTATAAATCTTCAAATACTTATCCGAGATTACTAAACGAGTAAACTCTGCAAAGCGAACACTAAAAATAGTTCGATTAATAGCAATGATGGAAAAGCCCACGAAAAACAGTAGGGTAGCCCAATCCTTGTTGGCAACAATTCGTTCAGTTAATAGTAGGTTGTCCATATCATTTGCAAAATTAGCAAAAAAATGTATTTGTTAGACTTTGTTAATTATTTAAGGGTTAACTTTCTATAAAAAGGTTATTTTTGTATCCAAAGTAAAGACAATGAATGCAGGACTAGTTATTATTCCTACCTATAATGAGATTGAAAATATCACGCAAATTATTGAGGCTGTACTCGAATTACCCGAGTGTTTTCACGTACTTATTGTAGATGATAACTCTCCTGATGGTACGGCTGCAGTGGTAGAACATTTGCAAGAAAAGTACGATACCCTTCATTTACTCAAAAGACAGGGGAAAAATGGGTTGGGAACAGCTTATGTAGATGGTTTTAAATGGGCGCTACAAGGTGATTATGCCTATATTTTTGAAATGGATGCTGATTTTTCACATAATCCCGCTGATTTGAGTCGATTGTTAGCAAGCTGTAAGGAGAAAGGAGGAATGGTGATTGGATCGAGGTATGTAACAGGAGTAAATGTTGTCAATTGGCCTTTGAATCGCGTATTACTTTCCTACGGAGCATCAATTTATGTGCGTTGGATTACACGTATGCCAGTAAAAGATACAACAGCTGGATTTGTTTGTTATGCAAAAGAGGTTTTAGAACATATTGATTTAGATAAGATTCGATTTGTAGGATATGCCTTCCAGATTGAAATGAAATACAGAGTTTACGTCAAGCAATTTCCAATTACAGAGGTGCCCATTATTTTTACAGATCGAACGCGAGGTGAATCTAAAATGTCAAAAGGGATCATCAAAGAAGCTATTTTTGGAGTAATGAATCTAAAAATTAGAAAACTACTAAACAAACTATAATGAGCAACTATTTAATTAAGAATGGAAGCCTTGTTAACGAAGGGATCGTTCAAAAAGGGGATATCCTGATTCAAGAAGGCAAAATAGCAAGAATAGCACAGACTATTGAAGCAACACCTGATATGCAAGTGATTGATGCAACAGGAAAATATGTTGTTCCGGGTATGATTGATGATCAAGTGCATTTTCGTGAACCAGGCTTAACACATAAAGGAGATATTGCTTCTGAGTCCAGGGCAGCTGTGGCTGGAGGGATTACCTCTTTTATTGAACAGCCTAACACGGTTCCGAATGCAGTAACGCAAGAATTATTGGAACAAAAATACGAAATAGCGTCTTCTGCCTCTTATGCGAATTACTCGTTTATGATGGGAGGAACTAATGATAACTTAGAAGAATTATTACAAACAAACCCACGTAATGTGGCGGGGATTAAATTGTTTTTGGGTTCTTCTACTGGAAATATGTTGGTCGATCGTCAAGATGTCTTGGAAAAAATATTTTCTAGTACTTCGATGTTGATTGCTGTTCATGCAGAAGATGAAGGGACAATTCAGGCAAATCTGCAACAACATAAAGAGCAGTATGGAGAAGACATCCCTGTGCAATGCCATCCCATTATTCGCAGTGAAGAAGCATGTTATATCTCTTCATCTAAAGCAATTGAATTAGCAAAGAAAACAGGAGCGAGATTACATGTTTTTCACGTGTCGACAGGAAAAGAAACGGAGTTATTCCGCAATGATATTCCATTAAAGGACAAGAAAATTACGGCGGAGGTTTGTGTTCATCACTTGTGGTTTACAGATAAAGATTATGAAACAAAGGGAAATTTCATCAAGTGGAATCCTGCTGTGAAAAAAGAAAGTGATAGAGAAAAGCTTTGGGAAGCTTTATTAGACGGTCGTATCGATGTTATTGCGACAGATCACGCACCACATACGAAAGAAGAGAAAGCAAAAGCCTACACACAAGCTCCTTCTGGAGGTCCTTTGGTTCAACATGCCTTAGTTTCGCTATTTGAAGCAAAAAAACAAGGGCGAATTACAGTTGAAAAAATTGTAGAAAAAACAGCACATAATCCAGCTATTTTATTTCAAATAGAAAAAAGAGGATTTTTAAAAGAAGGCTATCATGCAGATATTGTTTTAATTGATCCGAATAGTAGCTGGGAAGTAAAGCAAGAAAATATCTTGTATAAGTGTGGATGGTCTCCATTTGAAGGAGAGACATTTTCTTCTAAAGTTACCCATACGTTTGTTAATGGATGCTTGGTGTATGAAAATGAAGAAGTAAAAGAAATTCGTTGTGGGCAAAGATTGCTTTTTGAACGTTAGTATAGTAAAAATGAAACAGGTAGTTATAATTTGTTGTATGGCTTTGTTGCTATTTTCTTGTCAAAAAGATGTAGACAAACCCAATCCATTTATTGAAGAATCAAAGATGGAGGATATTTTGTATGATGTAGCGTTGTTGTATGGCATGCAAACAACAAATTCTTTTGCGTCAGATACAGTAAAAACGGTACAGATAAAAGATGTTTTTGATAAATATCAAATTGATAGTTTGACGTTTACAACAAATAATCGCTATTATGTGACATTGAAAAAGGGCGTTTATTTTGATATGCAGACCCGTGTTATGGAACGACTTAAAAAGGACAAGGAACGAATTGATTCGCTATTGCCTAAAAAAGAATTGGAGTTAGCTCCTGTTGCTGCTATTGCGGTTGATTCTATGCCTGTTGTAAAGACTGATACTAGCCAGGTAGAACCGGTGAAAAATACCGAAGCAGTTTCAAAGACGAAGAAGGTAAAATCAACGAAGATTAAAGAAATTAGTCCACAAATGAAAAAAAAGCTATTACAGCAAATAAAAGCAGATCAATAGTGATTCAAGGTAAAGTATAATTATTTAAATCCCTTACTAGCATTAACTAAAAATTCTTGATAAGGAGAAAAAGTAAAATTGAGCGTTTGTTCAATTTTTGAAGCATCATAAATAAAAGAACTCAAGGAAGCTTTCGCGATAGCACGTGTAAAGCTTCTTTTTTTTCTAGTTACGACAGAAACTAAAGCATCTAAACGCCAAGCCAAAGTAAGTCCAAACGGGCCTATTTCAAAACTAGCGGGCTTCTTGTTGAGTAAAGTAGCAATAAAGTGCAGGAGCTCACGGTTCGTTAGATTATCAGAAACGAGAATATAACGTTCATTTTTATGTTCGCTCTGCATGAGTTGATGCATGCAGGATACGACATCTTCGACGGAAACAACGGCTGTAGTTCCAGTCGTGTAAAAAGGAAATCCCTGATGTACTTTGTAAAATAATTCGCTACTACCTTCTCTGTAAAATCCGCGCCCAAAAATGACCCCTGGATTGACAATAACTACATCAAGTCCTTCTTGAGTTCCACGCCAAACCTCCATTTCACTACCAAATTTGCTCAACGCATAATCGCTGTGATAGAGGGCTGGATTCCATTCTGTTTGCTCTGTAATGGGAGTAGAGTAATGCAAAGATTCGCCTAAAGCAGCAATAGAGCTTACATGACACAATTTTTCAATGGAATGGGCAAGACAAAGGTTGACAATATTGGCCGTTCCTTCAATATTAGTTTTGCGCAGGATTTTTTCATCTTTAGGATCAAAAGAAACCATAGCAGCACAATGGTAAACATGAGTGATTCCTTCAAAAGCTTCTTCTAGTGCAGGTAAATCTAGGATGTCCGCTTGTTGCCATTGTATCGCTTCAAATAGCGTGAGTACATCATAAATTTCAAATACATGTTTCGTCTTAGTTATACTTTGTACATTTCGGTATATCGCACGTATATTGTCTTCTCCTTGTTGAAGAAGATGTAATAGAAGATGACTTCCAACTAAGCCTGTTGCACCAGTAACTAATATCATAATGAACAAATGTAAAGGTTATGTTTTAGAAAGTGAAAGAATTGAACTAAAAGTTTGAAAGTAACGCCCGTATTTTCAGTGTATTGTTTTGAACCGTTTGAAAGCAATAAAAATAGAAATGTGACAAAAAAAAGTTCGAATAGCGTAAGGAATTGGACTATCTTTGCATAAAATATAATTAAATGAAAAATTTTATTGAAGAAGTGACTTGGAGAGGAATGCTCCACGACGTAATGCCAGGCACTGAAGAACATTTGTTGGAGCAGATGCGTGCGGCATATGTGGGAATTGACCCAACAGCGGATTCATTGCATATTGGACATTTAGTAGGTGTAATGCTTTTAAAGCATTTTCAAATGGCAGGTCATAAACCAATTGCATTAATTGGTGGTGCTACAGGAATGGTAGGAGATCCATCTGGAAAATCAAATGAAAGAAATCTATTGTCAGAAGAAGCTTTGCGTCATAATCAAAATGCAATTAAGGCACAATTAGAGCGCTTTTTAGATTTTAATTCTGGTGCAGAAAATGCTGCAGAACTCGTAAATAATTACGATTGGATGAAAGATTTTTCTTTTCTAGAATTCATCAGAACGGTTGGTAAACACATTACAGTGAACTATATGATGGCAAAGGATTCTGTGAAAAAACGCCTAAATGGTGAATTCCAAGATGGAATGTCATTTACAGAGTTTTGTTATCAATTGTTACAAGGATATGACTTTTTGCATTTGTTTCAAGCAAAGCAGGTTACATTGCAAATGGGAGGTTCAGATCAATGGGGAAACATCACGACAGGTACAGAGTTAATTCGCCGTACAATTAGTGAGAAAGCGTATGCTTTAACTTGTCCTTTGATTACTAAAGCAGATGGAACAAAGTTTGGTAAATCGGAAGGTGGAAATATTTGGTTATCTGCGGAATATACTTCTCCTTACAAATTCTACCAATATTGGGTAAACGTATCAGATTCAGATGCAGAAAAATACATCAAAATCTTTACGTTTATTGGACGTGAAGAAATTGAAGCATTAGTAAAAGAACACCTAGAAGCACCGCATTTACGCGTATTGCAAAAACGATTGGCTGAAGAAGTGACAACAATGGTTCACGGAGCTGAAAATCTAGAAAATGCAATTAAAGCTTCGGGTATCTTATTTGGAAATTCATCAGCAGATGATTTAAAACAATTGGATGCTAAAACTTTTTTAGAAGTGTTTGACGGTGTACCTCAAGCAGAAATTACCAAAGCAGATGTGGAAGCTGGTTTGCCAATTATTGAAGCATTAGCAGGAAAAAGCGGATTCATGCCTTCAAATGGAGAAGCGCGTCGTTCATTACAAGCCAATTCTATTGCAGTAAATCGAGAGAAAGTAACAGAAGAATATGTGATTACTGCACAGGATTTGATCAATGATGAATTCATCCTCTTACAAAAAGGAAAAAAGAATTACTTTATTTTACATGTAAAGTAATCAATATAAGCATAATAGAATTTAAAAAAGGTTACCTCCATACTGTTGAGGTAACCTTTTTTTATAAATCTACCATATACGTGGTATTTACTTCTGTTTTTGCAGCTACTATCTTTGCCTTATCAAAAAACAAATAATAGTTGCTTGTTGTTTCACTCATAGTGAAAATCAAAAGCCTATAATTAAAAAGTAGTAGTATGCAGTCTATAGTTTTTTTATCGAAAACGACTTCTTTTCTTAATCTTAGTCAACGTGAAGTATCTTCTTCTGTGTCGATGAAGTGCTGCATGAACTTGTGTTGTTGCTAGCGCAACAATTATCTTATCTCGGATGTTAGTTGAACATTCCAATCAATTTAATTCTATCACTTTTATTATTAATGTATTGCTAGAAATTTCTGGCGATCAAAGGAACAATTTATGCAAAAAATTTTACAAATTGTTTTTGTGCTGATGGGAGTTTATCAGCTACAAGCACAGGAGTTTACACTGAAGGGGACTGTTTCTGATATTGGAGGAAACTTGCCTGGAGTAAGTGTAACCATCGTAGAAACAGGAAAGGGTGTTGCTACGGATTTTGATGGAAATTATGCCATTAAGGTGGAGCCTAACCAAACCGTTGCGTTTTCTTTTATTGGTTATACCACACAAAAAGTAAAGATTTCCACACAAACGGAACTTAATATTTACCTAGAGGCTCATGCCGAAAATCTAGAAGAAGTTATTATTCAAGTGCCTTATGGTACAGCGAATAAAAAGACCTATACAGGATCAGTTGGATTAGTTAGTGCTAAGACGATAGGACAGTCTCAAGTGAGTAATGTGTCCAGAGTTTTAGAAGGTTCGGTAGCAGGGGTTCAATCTTTTGCAGCAAGTGGACAGCCTGGTTCGGAAGCGGAAATACGCATCCGTGGAATTGGCTCCGTGAATGCAGGGAGTAGACCTTTGTATGTAGTAGACGGAGTGCCTTATGAAGGGGGGCTGTCTACTATCGCACCGGCAGATATTGAATCTATTTCTGTATTAAAAGATGCGACAGCAGCAACTTTATACGGATCTAGAGCGGCAAATGGGGTAGTGATGATTACAACCAAGAAAGGATTAAAAAATCAAGAACCTCAAATTGAAATATCTGCTAAATACGGAACGTCAAGTCGAGCGCGTAGTGATTATAAAACGATGAACACAAATCAATATATGGAAATGTATTGGGAGGCGATGCGCAATGGACGTATGGACACTGCAGGAGAAGATTGGGCAACCGCTTCTCAATATGCTACAACAAATTTAGTAAGTTCTATAGGAATCAATCCCTACGGATTAGATAATCCAGAGCCTGTTGGAACCGATGGAAAACTACGTGCAGGATTACGTCCTTTATGGAACGATGACTGGACGGATGCATTATCTCAAAACGCTAATTATACTGATCTTAATGTTCGTGTATCAGGCGGTGGAGAAAAAACACGATATTTTGTATCAGGAGGTTTCCTAAATAACCAAGGGTATGTGAAAGAATCGGGATTTAAACGTTTTAACTTCCGTTCCAATATTGTAATTGATGCTAAAAGTTGGTTGGAATTGGGATTGAATACTTCTGCTTCACATTCCATTCAAGATTATCCCAAACAGGATGATAGTGCCATTGGAAACGTTATTGGTTTTGGACGTAATATGCCTTCGTTTTATCCCATTTACGAACGTGATTTAACTACAGGAGCCTATATTTTAGATCCAGAAACAGGAAATCGCGTATATGATTTTGGAAATTATAGAGCGAGTTCGTATGCGCGTCATAATTTAGTGGCTACACTTCCATTGGATAAAGCAGAAAATAAAACAGATTATGCTTCTGTTCGTACCTATGCACAAGTGAAGTTCTTAGACAATTTAAAGTATAAAACATCATTAAATGTAGATTACAATAGTGTGTATAATCATAATGTAACCAATCCAGAGGTTGGGCCATCTAGTGCTACAGGTGGAGGGGTAAGTATGAGAAATACACGTACAGTAACCATGACTTATAATAATGTGTTGAATTATGATCTAGATCTAGATGATAAAAATAGCATTGGTGTAATGGTAGGGCAAGAGTTTTATAAATATAAATCGAATTATTTTGGAGGTGCTAGAGATCAGTTGATAATGTTAGGCTATGAACAACCAGATGCAGCTTCTCGATTAGTTGATTTTTATGGTAAAGCTGATGAATACAGTATTTTTAGTTTATTTGGAAATCTACAGTATTCGTATGATAAGAAATATTATTTATCGGGATCATACCGCAGAGATGAATCTTCTCGTTTTGCTCCTGGAAATCGTGCGGCGACTTTCTGGTCTTTAGGAGCTTCGTGGCGTCTGATAGATGAAGACTTTATGCAGTCGTATAGAGATTCTTGGTTGAACGAATTGATGGTTCGAGCAAGTTATGGAGCACAAGGAAATGATAATGTAGAATATTATGCATACCAACCGTTATTCAATATCTACAATAACTTAGGAAATACTGGATTAGTGGCTTCTCGTTTGGGAACACCTAATGTAAGCTGGGAAACCAATATGAATTTAAATTTAGGTTTTGACTTTGGTGTTTTCAATAATCGTTTAAGTGGTACAGTAGAATATTTTGAACGTGCATCGAAAGATTTGTTGTTTAATGAAGAATTAGCGCCTTCACTTGGTTTTAACTCAGTCTTGAGAAATATTGGGAAGATGAAAAACTATGGATGGGAATTGTCATTAGAAGGATATCCTATTCTAACAGACGACTGGAAATGGAAATTAGGAATGAATATTACTACGTATAAGAATAAAATTCAATCTCTTCCAACGGAGGAAATGTATAGTGGTACAAAAAAATGGATAAAAGGAGGATCGTTGTATGATTTTTATCTGATTGAATGGGCGGGTGTTAATCCTGAAACAGGGAAACCAAGATGGTATGGAACAGATGCAAATGGCGAACGATTTATTACAGAAAATTACAGTGAATTGAAAGATAAAGACAAAGTGAAAAGCGGAAATTCACTACCGAAATTTTCTGGAGGATTCCAAACGGATTTATCGTATAAAAATTGGCAATTAATTGCAAACTTTTCCTATGCCATTGGAGGTAAAATTTACAACAGTGATAAGACAAGTTTAATGAAACAAAATGGAGGAGGTACTTCGTGGAGTGTGGATATGTTAGATCGTTGGACACCTGAAAATCCAGATGCTGATGTTGCTCGATTGACAACTTCAACAGCTAATGTGTGGACAAACAACTCCACAAGATTTTTAGTAGATCGTTCTTTTTTAAAGTTGAAGAACTTATCTGTAGCTTATAATTTTCCACAAGAGTGGTTGAAAAAAGTGAATATTGGTCAAGCTTCTCTTTATTTGCAAGCAGAAAACCTATTTACGGTAGCAAAACAACAAGGGTTAGATCCTGAACAAACGTATGATGGGACAACCTATTTCCGCTATCCTGCTATGAAAACAATTTCAGTAGGGTTAAATTTAAAATTATAAAAAGATGAAAAATTATATCCAATATAGAAAAGCTTTACTATTGTTATTTTCTTTTGTTTTGTTTTCTTGTGATTTAGATACTTCTCCTACTGATGCAGTGGAAGAGAAGGAAGTGTTTAAAACAGTTGAAGGGAGCGAAAAAGTATTAAACGGTAGTTGGGGACAATTAATGGAAACGTATTATACCTATGCAAATCCTGGGTTTGGTTCTTTTTTACGTACCAGTGATGCGATGGGGAATGATGTCGTGCTGCAAACCAATAAATATGGTTTTGGATCACATTATCAATTCAATGCCTTGTATGGAAAAGGGGGAACAAATACACATAGTTGGAATTTGTCCTATAAAGCCATAAATAATATGAATAATATCTTGGCTTATGTTGATGACTCAAAAGGAGATGCCGGAGAAAAAAGAATAGTAAAGGGGCAAGCACATGCTTTGAGAGGTTTCATATATCTGCATTTAGCCTCTTCCTATGCTTTTGCTATCGATAAAGATCCGAATGCTTTAGCAGTGCCTATTTATCTGAAACCAACGACAGTAAATTCACAACCTGCGAAAAGAGCAACTGTAACAGAAGTGTATAATCAAGCATTAGCTGATTTAGAAGAAGCATTGGTATTAATTCCTGAAGGATATGTACGTGAACAAAAGTTCCAATTTGATCAAAATGTAGTGTTAGGT
Source organism: Myroides odoratus (assembly GCF_001549985.1). Lineage (GTDB taxonomy): Bacteria > Bacteroidota > Bacteroidia > Flavobacteriales > Flavobacteriaceae > Flavobacterium > Flavobacterium odoratum_A. The sequence goes on from NZ_LROZ01000006.1 coordinate 27,766, forward strand.
TTATTGGCTCGAGCAAACTTATATGCTAGAAATTGGGAAAAAGCGAAAGAATATTCGGATCGCTTATTAGCGAAGAATGATTATTTGATGAATGAAATAGAGTATAAATCGGGATTTAATGATATCAATAACCGCGAGTGGATTTGGGGACATCCGCAAACACCAGATCAAAGTAATGCGTCGTACCAATTCCATTATTTAGATGTTACATCAAAAGATAGCTACTATTATAGCTTTAATGCAGATCCTTATTTCAAAGATTTATTTGAAGATGGAGATTATAGAAAATCAATGATTAATTGGGCGCCAGATCCTGGTGCAGATCTTGCAAAAGCATCTGTAGTTTGGATGCGTTATGGTAAGTTTAAATTTAAAGCAGGTCAAATTGCCGATATCGTATTGATGCGTACCTCAGAGATTTATTTAATCAATGCAGAAGCAAAAGCCCGATTAAATGATGGAGATGCAATAAATAAATTAAATGCAGTTAAACAGGCTAGAAATGCCGTGTTGGCAACAAACTTATCTGGAAATGATTTACTAGAAGCAATCTGGCTCGAAAGAAGAAAAGAATTATTCGGAGAGGGATTTAGCTTGGTTGATATTGTAAGAAATCAAAAAGCAGTAGTTCGAAAAAAATACGAACAAAATAAAGTGGAGTATACGTATGTAGTACGCGATGTAAATGGCAATGAGGAAACAAAAACAAAATTAATGACTGCTAATGGGCATTATGCATTGAATTTCCCAGACCAAAGTCCGTTTGTGGCAAATAGTCCGTACTATTTATACCAAATACCTGCAGTAGAAGAGAGAGAAAATCCGAACCTATAATAGTGAGTGGTTCATTAGTTGTTTATTTTATTCAATCAGTAATGGTGGAAAAGGCTGTCTATTTAGGCAGCCTTTTGCTGTTTATTCCTAATATTATTTCATTAATTTTGTACGACAAAGGTAAGATATGGTGCATATTGCTATTTTAGAAGAGAAAGAATTGGTTCGTTTAGGGATAAAAACGATAGCAGAGCAGGTTGTACAAGAGGAAATCGTCTGGTATGATTTACAAACCGTGCAAGATATTCGTCTGTTCTTGAAAAAGAATAGTTCAGGCTATGTGTTTTTTAATCCGACAACCTATCAATTACTGCAACAAGTAGATGGTATTTACGAGTTGAAAAATACATATGAACGCAGCATATGGGTAATGTGGTTAGAAGAATTACCTGAGATTTGGTTAAAGAAAATGTTGTATATGAAATCAGTCAATGGTTTTAATTTGTTGCAACAAAAAGATTCGTTGCAAGAAATAAAAAAAGGGTTGACCACGGTTTGGCGCAGAGAAAATTATATTGCTGCTTGTGTACAAGAAGTCTTTAATTCGTATAAAACAACCGCTTTTAAAGTAGATCAAATTTTGACTAATGCAGAACGAGAAATTTTAAAGGAAATTGCCACAGGAAAAATGACTAAAGAAATTGCGGCAGATCGAAATATAAGTATTCATACCGTGATTACTCATCGAAAGAATATTTTTAAGAAGCTTGAAGTAAACAGCGTACATGACGCGACGCGTTATGCTATTCGAGCAGGAATCATTACCGTGAACGACTATTATATTTAGATACAAAAAAAACTGCCAAGGCAGTTTTTTTGTTTTTATATCGGTAATGGATTTTTAAAGATGTCTTGATTGATTTCATCAATATAAGCCAATACTTCATCTCGTCCTGTTTTGTCTTCGGAAGAAGTAACAAAATAAGGTGGCATTTCTTCCCAAATACCACTTAACAGTTGCTTTTTATAATCAGCAACTAATTGAGGTACTTTCGTTTTTCCTACCTTATCAGCTTTAGTAAAAATGATGGCAAAGGGAATACCAGATTCTCCTAAATATTCCATGAATTCTAAATCAATTTTTTGCGCTTCATGTCTGATGTCAATCAAAACAAAAGCAGAAACCAATTGTCTGCGTTTTTCAAAATATTCTGTAATGAATTTCTGAAAAATACCTTTTGTTTTCTTCGATACTTTAGCATATCCATACCCTGGTAAATCGACTAAAAACCAATTCGAATTAATCTTAAAGTGGTTAATCAATTGGGTCTTTCCAGGTCTTGACGAGGTCTTTGCTAAAGATTTTGAATTGGTAAGCATGTTGATTAAAGAAGACTTTCCAACATTGGATCTTCCTATAAATGCATACTCTGGTAAAGGCTCATTAGGGCACTTACTTACTTCAGAGTTACTCATTACAAATGCTGCGGTGTTTATTTTCATTGTTTTATATGTTGCGTTCGTTGAACCACTTATTCAATAGTTCATTGAATTCGTCTGGGTGTTCCATCATAGCGGCATGCCCACATTTATCAATCCAATATAGATTTGAATCAGGGAGCAATTCGTTAAATTCTACAGCAACTTCTGGTGGAGTTACTTTGTCGTTTTTTCCCCAAATTAAACAAGTAGGAACATTTATTTTTGGTAAGTCCTTGGACATATTGTGTCGAATGGCACTTTTAGCAATGGTCAAGGTCTTAATTAACTTCATGCGATCGTTGACTGTAGCAAAAACATCATCTACGATTTCTTTTGTTGCTACAGCAGGGTCATAAAATACATCTTCTGCTTTTTTTCTGATGTACTCATAATCCCCGCGCTTTGGATAACTGTCCCCCATAGCACTCTCGTATAGCCCTGAACTTCCAGTCAGCACCATAGCCTTTAGATATTGAGGATACATTTTAGCAAAGTACAGCGCAATATGGCCTCCAAGTGAGTTACCCAACAAAATAACATCTTTATAACCCATGCGTTCAATAAAGTCCTTGACAAATTTAGCAAAGGCTTTTACATTCGTTTTTAAAATGCTATTGGTATATAAAGGCAGTTCAGGAATAATAACTTTATAGCCTTTTTGAGGAAAGAAATTTACAACTCCATCGAAATTACTAAGCCCTCCCATTAATCCATGTAAGATGATAATTGGTGTTCCTTCACCAACTTCCATATATCGGAATTTACCGTCTTCTTTTAAAGTTCGCTCCATTAGCTCTTACTTGCGATTTTTAAATTCTTACAAATATACATTTTTAATAGAGACAAATATTGTAATAAAAGGATAAAATACAGGTGGAGGTGAAAAAGAAAAGGGGAGCCCTGTAGGTCAATAGATGAAATGATTCGTTTATGCGGTAGAAAGATACATGGTATCAGTTGGTTAGTCGTTGTTGAATTTGTTAGTCGTATGCTGTAAAGTTCTTCGGTTTTTACTTTATTTCTTTTGTTTAGGATAAGGATGAAACGAACAAAAGACAAAATTCTTTGGAAAGTATATAAGAAGGTTGATCGATACACGCGGTTCATTTTTTTTGAACTAAAAAAGAAGTGAAAAAGAGCATTTTTACTGAAAAAAGTAATGAAAAAAACGAGTTGGAATTGGGTTAAAACTAGCCTGAAATTAGACTGAAAAGAGCGTGTTTTTTGTGGAAAGTAGTTTCGGTGTTTTTGGTGATTAAATTAGATATTGATTGGTTTAAAAAGAGAATTTTCGTTAAAACAATGGTGAAAAAACAATGGTAGGTTGAGAGGTGAAAAACAGTGAATAGTATAGGGATAAGTAGGTTCAAATCAAGGAGTTTGATGTGAAAATCGCTAAGTATAAGCAATTAAAACGGCTATTGAAGTCAGTAAATACGCTATTTTTAGAAAACTTATCAACAAAGTGGGTAAAAGTGGGTAAAAGTGGTAAAAAAATAATTACATTTGCTAAGTATATATATATAAACAAAATTTTGACGTCGATTATTGGGACATACGAGTGTAAGGTCGATACCAAAGGTAGGGTATTGGTGCCTGCTTCTTTGAAGAAGCAGTTACCTGCTATGTCCGATGGTTTTGTGCTGAAAAGATCGGTGTTTGAGACGTGTTTGGAATTGTGGCCAATGGCTGAGTGGGAGAAGATGATGTTGAAAATCAACAAACTGAATCCTTTTGATAAAAAAGTAGATACGTTTATTCGCGCATTTATGGCGGGAGTTAAACTTGTAGATATTGATGATGCAGGTCGTTTGCTAATTGCAAAGGATCTTTTGCAGTTTGGAAGTATTACGAAAGAAATCGTAATGGCGTCCAAAGTAAATATTGTTGAGATATGGGATAAAGACCTGTATGAAGCTACTTTAGGACCAGATGATTTTGATTTTGGTGCATTGGCGCAAGAAGTAATGAGTAATATTAGTTTTGATGAGTAAAGATTTATACGCATATCATAGACCTGTTTTGTTAACCGAAACAGTGGATGGATTAAATATCCGTCCCGATGGCGTTTATGTGGATGTGACATTTGGAGGTGGCGGACATTCAAGAGAAATATTGAGTCGTTTGGGTGAAAATGGAAAATTGTTCGCGTTTGATCAGGATGATGATGCAGTGAAAAATGCAATCGACGATCCTCGATTTGTCTTGATTAATCAAAACTTTAGACATTTGAAACGCTACTTGAGATTCTATGGTGTACGTGAAGTCGATGGGATCTTAGGTGATTTAGGTGTTTCTTCTCATCAGTTTGATGTTGCAGAACGCGGATTTTCGACTCGTTTCGCAGGTGATCTCGATATGAGAATGAATCAAAAAGGCGAATTGTCTGCCTATCATGTAGTCAATGATTATGACGAAAAAGACTTGAGATATGTGTTGAGTGTCTATGGAGAGTTGAACAATGCAGGTGCAATGGCACATGCCATTGTGAACGCAAGAGCAAATGGAGAGATAAAAGATACGGATCAATTGAAACAAGTACTAGGTCGATTTTTACCTGCACACAAAACAGCTAAAATACTAGCGCAAGTGTATCAAGCTATTCGAATTGAAGTAAATCAAGAGATTGAAGTGCTGAAGGAATTGTTAGAACAAAGTGTTGAGGTATTGAAACCAGAAGGAAGGTTGAGTGTAATCTCGTATCATTCATTAGAAGACCGCTTGGTAAAGCGCTTCATGAAAAATGGAATGTTTGAAGGAGAACCAGAACGCGATATGTTTGGAAGATTTGAAGTTCCGTTGAAACAATTGGGAAAACTTATTGTTCCAACTGAAGAAGAAATAGCAGTAAATAACAGAGCTCGATCAGCAAAGTTGAGAATTGCAGAGAAAAAATGAAAAAAACAATAGCAAGTCCAGTAGATGTAATAAAAGCTAAAATTCTCGTTAACGAGAATTCCGCGAAGACGTGGGCCTTTATTATATATGTGATTGTGTTAGGAATGATACTAATTGGAAACACACAGCGATATGAGTCGAAAGTGTTTAAAATTGGGAAATTAACCCACGAAGTGAAAATGCTTCGTGCTGAGTTTGTCGCAACGCGATCAGAACTTATGGAACTGAAAATGGAATCGACAATTACTCGCAAATTAGAAGAAGAAGGAATATATCCTTCTGAAACACCACCACAGAAAATTAAGGTGTTGAGGGAGGTAGACAATAAAACATTTTGGAATAAACTATGGCCCTAGGGAACAAAAATATTTATGTCAATATTTATGTCGTCACTGCAATAGTATTGTTATTAGCGGGAGGGGTAATTTATAGGATGCTATTAATTCAAGGAGTAGAAGGGAGTGAACTTCGCCAAAAAGCGAGAAGTGAAAACCGAGTGAAAGAAGAAATAATAGAAGCCAATAGAGGAAATGTTTATTCTGCTGATGGAAGCTTATTAGCCACATCAGTGCCGGTCTTTGAAATACGTTTTGATGGGGTTGCACCCAAACAAGAGAACTTTGAAAAAGAAGTAAAACCATTAGCTGATTCGCTAGCTGTGATGTTTCGAAAACCAAGTGCATATTATGAAAATATGTTGAGAAAAGGGAGAGCATCTAAAAGCCGATATATTCTTATTGCCCGAAATTTGAGCTATGTAGAATATGTGCGAATCAAGAATTTTCCTCTTTTTAAGCGAGGAGGAAATGGTGGAGGTTTTATTTCTTCTCAAAAAACGGTTCGCCAGCATCCCATTGGAAGAATTGCCAAGCGAACTATCGGATATGAACGAAAAAATGAAGATGGTACATTCGGGAGAGTTGGAATTGAAGGCGCTTTTACAGATTACCTTAGTGGATATGATGGAAAGCGTAAAATGCAAAGTCTAGCAAAGAATCAATGGAAGCCAATTAATGATGAGAATGAAATTGAACCTATAGATGGGAAAGATATTATTTCAACCATTGACGTGTACATCCAAGATATTGCGCATCATGCTTTGTTGCAATCGTTAGAGAAATACAGCGCAGATCACGGTTGTGTGATTGTAATGGAAACGAAAACAGGTGCTATTCGCGCGATTTCAAATCTTGGAAGAGATGAGAAAACAGGAGGATACTATGAGACGGTGAACTATGCAGTGGGAGAAAAACACGAGCCTGGTTCGACGTTTAAATTAGCCTCGCTTTTAGCCTTATTGGAGAAAAAACAAGTGGATACGGCGCGTATTTATGATACAAATGATGGGGTGGTTCGTTTTTATAATGCAAGAGTTCGCGATTCCAAACATGGAGGATATGGTAAAGTTTCCTTAGCAAGGGGAATTGAATTATCATCAAATACGGTAATTACACAGGCCGTAGATGAAGCGTTTAAAAATGATCCGAAAGTTTTTACGGATTATTTGAGCTCTTTGTGGATGGATAAACCTTTGGGATTAAAAATAAAAGGAGAAGCAGTACCGTATATACCTAAACCAGGGAAAAAAGGATGGAGTGGATTGGCTTTACCTTGGATGGCTTTTGGATACGGTTTATCTGTAACGCCTTTGCAAACCTTGACCTTATATAATGCAGTTGCTAATGATGGTGAAATGGTCAAACCTTATTTTGTATCTGAAATCAAAGAATTCGATCAAACGATACAGAAATTTGATAAGGTTGTGTTGAATCCACAAATTGCCTCACCTGATGTAATTCATCAAGCGAGAGCGATTTTAGAAAATACAGTGAAAAAAGGAACGGGTAGAAAACTGTACTCACCAAACTTTTCTATGGCTGGTAAAACAGGAACTGCACAGGTGAATTATGGAAAAGGAAAAGGGTATGGTTCAGATATGTACTATTCCTCTTCTTTTGCAGGATATTTTCCAGCAGATAATCCAAAATATTCTTGTATCGTCGTGATTCATAAACCAGATCGATCCAAGAGTTATTATGGAGCAGATGTAGCAGGGCCTGTATTCAAGCGAATTGCGCAGAAAATTTATACAGATGTTCCTACTACAAAGGAAATGAAAGATTCCAATGAGGTGCCTATGAGTATTGTTGAAAGTTATCAATCCTTCTTGGCACAGAATCAATTTGGAGAGGCTGTGATGCCAGATGTAAGAGGAATGCAAGTTATGGATGCTCTGCCTTTATTGGAGAATTTAGGATTGAAAGTTCAAGTGAAGGGAGTAGGAAAAATCAAAACGCAATCAATACTCGCAGGACAAAAAATAGATAAGAATCAAAAAGTAGTTTTAGAACTATCGTGAAAAAGATAAAAGACATATTATACAAAGTAGAAATACAGTCTATTGTTGGATCGACAGATGCAACAATAGACCATTTGACTTTTGACTCACGTCAAGTGAAGTCAAACACTTTGTTTATTGCCATAGTAGGTGAAGTAGTAGATGGGCATGCATATATCAAGCAAGCAATTGATCAAGGAGCAACGGCTATTGTATGTCAGGTTTTGCCAAGTGATTTGGTAGAAGGAGTCATCTATGTTGTTGTAGAAGATAGCAATAGAGCTTTAGCGCTTATAGCCGCTAATTTCTATGATAATCCTTCGCATAAATTAAAATTAGTAGGTGTAACAGGAACGAACGGAAAAACAACAATTGCTACATTATTGTACAATATGTTTACCAGTTTAGGCTATAAAGTGGGATTACTGTCGACTGTAAATATCCGTATAGGAGTAGCACTTTATGAAACTTCTCATACTACACCTGATTCAATTACTATTAATGCGTATTTGAATCAAATGGCAGAAGAAGGATGTGATTTCTGCTTTATGGAAGTAAGTTCTCATGGGGTGGTTCAACATCGTACATTTGGCCTTCATTTTGAAGGTGGGATTTTTACGAATTTGACTCATGATCATTTGGATTACCACAAAACATTTGCCGCTTATCGCGATGCAAAAAAAATGTTCTTTGATCAGTTAGGAAAAACAAGCTTTGCGTTGACTAACCTAGATGATAAAAATGGCCCAGTAATGGTACAAAATACCAAAGCAAAGGTTTGTACGTATGCATTGAAAAACATGGCAGATTACAAAGGGCAAATTCTAGAAAGTCAATTCTCAGGGATGTTGATGAAAATCAACCAACAAGAATTATGGGTACAGTTAATCGGCGCATTTAATGCTTCTAATTTATTAGCAGTATTAGGTGCAACAGTAGAATTAGGCGTGCCACAAGAGGAAGCATTGGTACACTTGAGTAAGTTAACAAGTGTGGAAGGTCGTTTTCAATACATTGTTTCATCTAAACATGTGACTGCAATTGTTGATTATGCCCATACTCCAGATGCTTTAGCTAATGTTATAGCGACAATTAACAGCATTCGCACCAACAATGAACAGCTGATTACGGTTGTTGGATGTGGCGGAAATAGAGATAAAACAAAACGCCCAGAAATGGGTAAAATAGCATCTGATTTGAGTAATAAAGTAATCTTCACTTCAGATAACCCTCGATTCGAGGAGCCTGCGTTGATATTGGAAGATATTGAAGCGGGAGTTGAACCACAAAACAAAATGAAAACGGTTGTGGTTGAAGACAGAAAGCAGGCGATTAAACTAGCCTGTCAACAAGCCACTGCGGGTGATATTATATTAATCGCAGGAAAAGGGCACGAAACGTATCAAGAGATAAAAGGAGTAAGAAGTCATTTTAATGATTTAGAAATAGTAAAGGAGTTTTTAGAACTATAGAAAAGGAAAATAGTTATGTTGTATTACGTATTTCAATACTTAGAGAGTTTTTTCAAGATACCTGGAGCAGGGGTGTTCCAGTATATTACGTTTCGTTCAGGTATGGCGATGATTTTCTCTTTGCTGATCTCCATTATTTACGGAAAGCGAATTATCTCGCGTTTGAGAAAAATGCAAATTGGAGAAACAGTTAGAGAACTAGGTTTAGAAGGACAAAAAGAAAAATCAGGTACCCCAACAATGGGTGGTGTTATCATCATTATTGCAACTTTAATCCCTGTATTATTGTTTGCGAAATTAGATAATATCTATGTGTTGTTACTTATTTTGACAACCATTTGGATGGGAGCTATTGGGTTCTTAGATGATTATATTAAAGTATTTAAGAAAGATAAAGAAGGACTAAAAGGACGATTTAAAGTGGTGGGCCAAGTTGGTTTAGGACTTATTGTTGGAGCAGTTTTATATTTCAGTCCAGCGGTTACAGTTCGTGAAGTACCAGCCAAACACATGCTAAGTGAAGTGGCGATAAGTCAATACGATGTAAAATCTACTGCAACAACAATTCCTTTCTTTAAGAATAACGAGTTTGATTACAGTATGTTAATCAGTTGGATGGGAGAGGGCGCGCAGGATTATGCTTGGTTAATCTTTATTCCCATTGTAATTTTTATCGTAACTGCGGTATCTAATGGGGCGAATTTAACAGATGGAATAGACGGCTTAGCCGCCGGTACTTCTGCAATATCCACTTTTGTGTTGGGTATTTTTGCCTTTATATCGGGGAACGTAATTTTTGCCAATTACCTCGATATCATGTATATCCCCAATTCAGGGGAAATGACCGTCTTTGTCTCCGCATTTATTGGAGCATTGATTGGTTTCTTGTGGTATAATACGTTTCCCGCTCAAGTATTTATGGGCGATACAGGAAGTTTAACCATTGGAGGAATTATTGCAGTATTAGCTATAGCAGTGCGCAAGGAATTATTGATTCCAGTACTATGTGCCGTGTTTTTCGCAGAAACATTATCAGTAGTATTGCAAGTAAGTTATTTTAAATACACGAAAAAGAAATATGGCGAAGGAAGGCGAATATTTTTAATGTCACCCCTGCATCACCATTTTCAAAAGAAAGGATACCATGAAAGTAAAATCGTTACTCGTTTTTGGATTATCGCTATTCTTTTAGGTGTATTCTGTGTGATTTCATTAAAACTGAGATAAGACATGAGAGTGGTTATTTTAGGAGGAGGAGAAAGTGGCGTTGGAACAGCTTTATTAGCTGTTGAAAAAGGATATGACGCTTTCGTTTCAGATTATGGAATCATCCAAGAAAAATATAAAGAAGTTCTTATACATCATCATATCGATTGGGAAGAACAGCAACATACAGAAGCGAAGATATTAAATGCAGATGTAGTTGTAAAAAGCCCTGGAATTCCAGATAAAGCGCCAATCGTAAAAAAAATTGTAGCAGAGGGAATCAAAGTAATTTCTGAAATAGAGTTTGCTTATCCTTTTAATGACGCGTTGTCGGTTGCTATTACGGGAAGTAATGGAAAGACGACAACTACGATGTTAACGTATCATGTATTACACCGCGGTGGATTAAATGTTGGTTTAGGTGGAAATATTGGTCAAAGTTATGCGGAGCAAGTTAAGGTGGATCCTGCAAAATGTTATGTTTTGGAGTTGAGTAGTTTTCAATTAGATGGTATCGAAACCTACAGACCCCATATTGCAGTAATCACTAATATTAGTCCAGATCATTTAGATCGATACGACTATAAATATGAGAATTATATCGCTTCAAAGTTTCGAATTACGATGAATCAAACCGAAGAGGATTATTTGATTTATGATTATGACGATGTTGAGATTCAGAAATGGTTGAGCGAACATGAGGTAAAAGCACATAAATTACCTTTTTCTATTAAACATAAACTAGAAGAAGGGGCCTATGTGGAAGATGATAAAATTATAGTGAATATGAGTGATGAAAAATTTGTATTACCTATTAAGGAAGTGGCTCTCGAAGGGATGCACAACTTAAAAAATGTTATGGCAGCAACAACAATAGCACAGTTAAAGCGAATTCGAAAAAATGTAATACGTGAAAGTTTGTCAGATTTTCAAGGAGTTGAACATCGTTTAGAAAAAGTGCTGAAATTAGAAAACGTTCAATATATTAACGATTCGAAAGCAACTAATGTCAACGCTACTTTCTTCGCTTTAGAAAGCATGAAAACGCCAACCGTTTGGATTGTTGGAGGTGTTGACAAAGGGAATGACTATGATGAGTTGATGCCTTTAGTACGTGAAAAGGTAAAAGCAATTGTTTGTTTGGGTATTGATAACCAAAAAATAAAAGCAGCATATGAAAAGGTTGTAGATGATCTAGTAGAAGTACAATCGATGCATGATGCAGTTATTCAGGCAAAAGCTTTAGCTGAGGGGGGAGATACTGTTTTACTATCACCCGCTTGTGCGAGTTTTGATTTGTTTACCAGCTATGAAGATAGAGGAAGACAGTTCAAGGAGGAAGTAATGAAATTATAACAATAGATAAATTAGAGGTAGATGATGAAAAAATTACTTTCATTATTACACGGAGATAAGATTATATGGGCATTAGCAATTTTATTGGCCATGCTTTCTTTTTTACCCGTTTATAGTGCAAGTACGAATCTAGTTTATACCATCGGAACGGGAAAGGCAACAACTGATTACTTGTTTCGACATTTCGTTCATTTATTTATTGGAATTTGCATCATGTGGTATTTTCACAAAAGAGATTATGCACTCTTTCGGAAGATAGCCATTATTGGTATGCCTATTATTGCATTGATCTTATTGTACACCTTGTTGAAAGGAAATACAATTGGAGGTGCGAATGCAAGTAGATGGCTGAAGATTCCCTTATTGGGGCAGTTTCAACCTTCTTCTACAGCAGCAATTATCTTGCTGATGTATGTAGCGCAATACCTCACTGGCATTAAAGATGAAGTAGTGTCCTTTAAAACATCCTTTTGGCAATTATGGGTTCCCGTATTAGTAATCATAGGATTGATTTTACCGGCTAACTTCTCTACCGCTGCTTTAATCTTTTGTATGGTCTGTGTACTGGTATTTATTGGAAAATATCCTTTTAAATACTTAATGACCATCATCGGAATTGGCGCTTGTGGAATGCTCTTGTTTGTTTTAGTGGCCAAAGCTTTTCCAGGGGCATTTCCCAATCGTGTGGATACTTGGATTAGTCGTATTGACCGCTTTACCGGACCTGATGATGGAACACGCGATTTGTATCAAGTAGAAAATGCAAAGATGGCCATTGCGAATGGAGGGTTATTTGGAGTAGGACCTGGTAAAAGTGTATTGAAAAATTTTTTACCTCAGTCGTCTTCGGATTTTATCTATGCCATCATCGTTGAAGAATGGGGATTGTTCGGAGGATTAACGATCTTAGGCATTTATCTTTTGCTGTTTTATCGCTTTTTAATTGCGGTACATAAGGCCCCCACGCTCTTTGGAAAATTATTAGTTGCTGGATTGGGATTCTATCTCATCTTTCAGGCATTAATTAATATGGGCGTAGCAGTTTCGCTTTTGCCTACAACAGGACAAGCATTACCACTAGTAAGTAGTGGAGGTACCGCTATTTGGATGACGTGTTTCGCTATTGCAGTAATCTTGAGTGTAACCAAGAAAGAAGCAGAGATACAAGCCGAAGAACAAAAGAAAAAAGAAGAAGAAGCATTGGAACAAGAAATGCTACATGATTTACATATTGAACGATTAGAAAAAAATAGTATAGAAGAATAAAAGCAAATGGAACGTAAACCAAAGTTTATTGTAAGTGGAGGAGGAACAGGAGGGCATATCTTTCCTGCATTGGCAATAGCCGATGAATTGAAAGTGAGATTTCCTGAAGCCGATATTCTTTTTGTAGGGGCAGAAGGAAAAATGGAAATGCAACGTGTGCCTGAAGCTGGATATCCCATCGAAGGATTGTGGATTTCTGGTATTCAACGCAAATTGACCCTTGACAATTTGATGTTTCCTTTCAAGTTATTAAGTAGCTTAAAGAAGTCCAGAAAAATTGTCAAGCAATTTCAACCGGATGTCGTTATTGGCACAGGAGGATTCGCTAGTGGAGCTGTGGTAAAAGTAGCTGCAGGAAAAGGAATTCCAACCCTTGTTCAAGAGCAAAATTCGTTTCCTGGTATTACGAATAAACTCTTGGGAAAAGAAGTAGATAAGATTTGTGTGGCGTATGATGGATTGGAACAATTCTTCCCCAAGCACAAAATAATAAAAACAGGAAATCCTGTTCGTCAAGGATTACTTGATGTGGCATCAAAAAGAGAAGAAGCCATGGCCTATTTTGGATTGGATCAATCAAAAAGTACGCTATTGGTTTTAGGAGGGAGTTTAGGTGCACGTAGAATTAATCAATTGATCGAAGAACAACTGCCATTATTTAAAGAAATGGGCATACAGTTGATTTGGCAATGTGGGAAATTCTACTACGAGGAGTATAAGCAATACGAATCGGCAGAAGTAAAAGTTCGCGCGTTTTTAGACCGCATGGATTTGGCATATGCCGCAGCAGATAGCATTATTTCTCGTGCAGGTGCTTCATCTGTATCAGAGCTGGCATTGGTAGGAAAAGCAGTTATTTTTATTCCGTCACCTAATGTAGCAGAAGATCACCAAACCAAAAATGCAAGAAGCATCGTCGAACAAGATGCCGCACTTTTGATAAAAGAAAGCGAGTTAGCAGAAACGTTTGTCGAGACGTTCAAAGACTTGTTTAACAATAAAGAAAAACAAATGGAGCTGGGACAAAACTTCAGAACTTTAGCTTTGCCCCAAGCAACAAAAGATATAGTAGATCAGATCGTAGAATTAATGAAGAAGTAAGAAATGGATATAAATAGCATTAAGAGCGTATATTTTATAGGAATAGGAGGCATAGGTATGAGTGCTTTGGCTCGTTATTTTAAGTTCATTGGAAAAGAAGTAGCAGGATACGATAAAGTATCTACGCAATTGACACAAGAATTAGAAGCCGCAGGAATTGAGATTCACTATGAAGATAATGTAGACTTAATTCGTGCAAATTATAAAGACGTAGCTTCAACGTTAGTTGTAGTTACTCCTGCAGTTCCACAAGAACATTCAGAATGGAATTATTTCAAATCAAATCAATTTGAAATCAAGAAACGTTCAGAAGTATTGGGAATTATTACCAAAGATACCTACTGTTTTGCAGTAGCTGGTACCCATGGTAAAACGACAACGACAAGTATCTTAGGACATTTGTTATTTCAAGCAGGATTGGATGTTACTGCATTTGTAGGGGGCGTAGTTGAAAACTACCAAACCAACTTGATTGGAAGCGGTAAAACAGTTACAGTAGTAGAGGCGGATGAATTTGATCGTTCTTTTTTGCGACTGTTTCCCAATGTAGCCTGTATCACTTCAACAGAAGCGGATCATTTGGATATATTTGGAACGGCAGAAGAAATGTTGGTTGCTTTTAAAGATTTTGCGCAACGTTTACCTGAAGCAAATAAATTATTTGTTACTGAAGCGGTTGACTTAGCTGGAATCCAAGTCGGATTCGGATCGGATTGTAGCTATCAAGCAAAAGACATCAAAGTTGTAAACGGATGGTATGTATTTGATATCGTAACACCGAAGGAAACGATTCACAATGTTTCTTTTGGTCTACCAGGAAGACATAATTTATCCAATGCGCTAATGGCTTTTGCTATGGCGAGTGACTATGGAGTAGATACACAAAAGTTGGTCGAAGGGTTGAAAAGCTTCCGCGGTGTACGCCGAAGATTCTCGTATAAAATTAGACGAGAAGATTTGATTTACATTGATGATTATGCCCATCATCCAACAGAAATCAAAGCTGCAAGTCAGGGCGTTCACGAAATGCACGGAGATAAGAAGATTGTAGCTGTATTTCAACCACACTTGTACAGTAGAACAAGAGATTTTATGGATGAATTTGCAGCCGCTTTATCTACATTTGACAATGTGATATTGTTGGATATTTATCCTGCGCGCGAATTGCCTATCGAGGGAGTAACCTCGGCAAAATTGTTGGAGCAATTAACATCAAAAGAAAAGCAGTTGGTTGCTAAAGAGGAATTAATTACACATTTAAAAGCATCAGATGCTGAAATCATCCTGACTATTGGAGCAGGTGATATTGGAGAAATGGTGCAAGACATAAAAATAGCTTTAGAAGGAAAATAAAAAAAAATGAAAAAATTGTTGAAGAAAATAAAATGGTCAGATTTGCGCATTTTGATGATGCTAGGAGTCTTATTGTTTTTATATTCTTTTAGCAATGACCGAAGCACACATCGAAACTTAAAAGGAGTAGATATTATTTTTAAAGGAGAAGAAACACATTTTGTAACTTCTAGTGATGTAAAAGATATTGTAACAAATAAAAGCGGTAATATTATAGCTCAAGATCGAACGACAGTTGATTTAAATATTTTAGAAAAAGGAGTATTGCAAAATAAGCTGATCAAAGAAGCTGAGGTATATGTAACCATTGATGGGGTTTTAAAAGTTGAAGTCAATCAAAAAAAAGCGATTGGACGCGTGGTGGGAGAAGTAGAGTCGTATTATTTGGATGAAAATGGAAATCGAATGCCTTTATCTGATAATTATGCGGAACGCGTAATACTAGTTGAAGGAAACATTAAGAATGAAATGCAAGGCGAGTTAAAAAGCATGTTGGACGTTATTAATGGGGATGAATTTTTAAAGCAAGAAATCACTGGAATTACTATTGAACCTGATGAGGGGATTTATTTAAAAAGTCGAGTAAATAAGTTTCAAATTTTGTTTGGAAGTTTCAATGAAATGGAACGAAAACTTATGAATTACAAAGCTTTTATACAGTATGCGATGAATGAGAATATAGATATAGATAGTTATAAAAAGATCAATCTGAAATTTACCCAACAAGTGGTGTGTTCAAAATAAAAATTGAGTATGGAAAAAGAAAATATAGCTGTTGGTTTAGACATTGGGACAACGAAGATTGTTGCAATGATTGGTAAAAAAAATGAATACGGGAAGCTCGAAATCTTAGGCTTGGGAAAAGCAAAGAGTTTGGGTGTGAAAAGAGGAGTGGTGAACAATATTACACAAACCATTCAATCGATTCAACATGCGGTGGCAGATGCTGAAACTCAAGCAGGGTATAAGATTAAGAATGTTGTAGTGGGTATTGCTGGTCAACACATCAGAAGTATTCAACACAGTGATTATATTAGTCGTCCAAATCCTGATGAGGTAATTGGAGATAAAGATATTGAACAGTTGATTAATCAGGTGCAGAAATTGAGTATGTTGCCAGGAGAAGAGATTATTCATGTTTTACCACAAGAATTTAAAATAGATGGAGAACCGGGAATTAAAGAACCGGTAGGAATGTATGGTAGTCGATTAGAAGCTACGTTTCATGTAGTTGTAGGTCAAGCAGCTTTAATTAAAAACGCTGGACGTTGTATCAAAGATGCAGGCCTTGAACTAGCAGGGATTACGTTAGAACCTTTAGCATCTGCAGAAGCAGTACTGAGCCAGGAGGAGAAAGAAGCAGGAGTTGCTTTGATTGATATAGGAGGAGGAACAACGGATTTAGCTATTTTTAAAGATGGAATTATCCGCCATACTGCTGTAGTACCTTTTGGAGGAAACGTAATTACAGAAGATATCAAAGAAGGATGTTCGATTATTGAACGTCAAGCAGAGATTCTAAAAGTAAAATTCGGTTCTGCATGGCCAGGAGAAAACAAGGATAATGAAATTGTTTCAATTCCAGGTTTGCGAGGAAAAGAACCCAAAGAAATTTCTTTAAAAAATCTTTCGAAGATTATAAATGCTCGCGTTGAAGAAATTATTCAATTGGTTTTTTCAGAGATTAAGAGTTATGGATATGAAAATCCACAGAAAAAATTAATCGCAGGAATTGTTTTAACAGGAGGAGGATCAGAACTCAAACACATTAAACAATTAGTCGAATATATTACAGGTATTGATACCCGTATTGGATATCCAAATGAGCATTTAGCTGGGGATTCAAGCTTAGAAGTTTCAAGTCCATTATATGCAACGGGAGTTGGATTGGTAATGGAAAGTGAAAAACACCGCAAAAGAGGTGCTGTTTCAGTAGAAGAATTAAAAGCGGTTGAAACAAAAGTTGAATCAAAACCAGAAGAGCGAAAGGTCGTGTATACTTCTCCTGAAGAAGAAGTGGTAAATACACCAAAAGAGCCTGTTGAGCGCGTCATTCAACCTCGTGTTGAAACGGTCTCACAACCTAAGGAAGAACAAAGCGAAGGACAGCCAAGTACAAGTACAGCAGATCGCTTCGAAAGTAGTTTCATAGGGAACTTTTTTAGAAAAATTAAAGAATTTATTGAAAAGCAAGAATAATAAAACGATACGTATATGGAGAATACAGATTTCGGAGGAATAAAGTTTGATATGCCTAAGAACCAATCAAACGTTATCAAGGTAATTGGTGTAGGTGGCGGAGGAAGTAACGCAATCAATCACATGTTTAAGCAGGGAATTAAAGGCGTTGATTTCATCGTTTGTAACACGGATTCACAAGCCTTAGAGAATAGTTCAGTTCCTAATAAAATTCAGTTAGGGGTTAACCTAACGGAAGGACTAGGTGCGGGTGCAAACCCAGAAGTTGGACAACAATCTGCTTTAGAGAGTATAGAAGAAATTGAGAAAATGCTAGATACCAATACCAAGATGGTGTTCATCACTGCGGGTATGGGTGGAGGTACAGGAACAGGTGCTGCTCCTGTCATTGCACAACTATCAAAAGAAAGAGATATATTAACGGTAGGTATCGTGACGATTCCTTTCCAATTTGAAGGGAAAGTACGTCAAGAACAAGCGTTAAGAGGAGTTGATCGATTGAGAAAACAAGTGGATTCTCTAATCGTAATCAACAATAATAAATTACGTGAAGTATATGGAAACTTAGGCTTTAAGGCGGGCTTCTCCAAAGCAGATGAGGTATTGTCAACTGCTGCTCGTGGTATCGCTGAAGTTATTACGCACCACTATACGCAAAATATTGACTTGAAAGATGCGAAAACAGTATTGTCTGATAGTGGTACAGCTATTATGGGATCAGGTACAGCATCAGGAGACAATAGAGCAAAAGATGCGATTATTGATGCGTTAGATTCTCCATTGCTTAATGACAATAAAATTTCAGGTGCTAAAAACGTATTGTTATTAATTGTTTCTGGAACAAATGAAATTACAATTGATGAAATTGGTGAAATCAATGATCACATCCAAACCGAAGCCGGTCATAATGCAAATATCATTATGGGGGTTGGTGAAGATGAATCATTAGGTGAAGCAATTTCAGTTACTATTATTGCTACGGGATTTAATTACGAGCAGCAAAAAAGTATTGTAAATTCATCTGAACCAAAAGTGATTATTCACACCTTAGAAGAAGAACAAAAAGTAGTACGCGATTTAACGCAAACAGCGGCTGTGTCTTCTTATGGATTTACTACACCGGATCAACCTTTGCGCGTTTCTACTCCAGAAACAAGCGAGCTTGCGGTGGAAAAAGAAGAAGTAAATTACGAGATAGAAACTAGAAAAGTTTTTACGTTAGAGGATGATTATGAAGAAGGAGATGACGATGATGATTTCGGAGGACCAACAACTCCCACACAACCTGTAGGGGAAGTTGATGAGGTTGTATTTGAAAGAAAATCAGTAGATGCTTCTAACTTAGATGTATTCTTCGAAATTGTAACGCCAAAAGCAGAAGAAAGAACACAAGAGCACAACCAACAGGATCCGATGGCTTCCAAACAAAAAGACATCAGAGATATTCAAGTAATTGACCCTGAGTTTGTCATTGTTACGCCTAAAAAACAAGAAGTAGCTGCACCAATTGTATACCATTTTGATGAAGAACTAGCTGAAATGGAAGTATCTGCTGCTGAAGTAGTAGGACATGCAAATGATGCAATAGCTCAATCTGCGGCAAAAAAAGAAGAAATTATTCGTTTTTCTTTAGAGGACTACATGGATAAAGAAGAAGAGTTATCTTTAGCTAAACCAGTAGTGAATCACACAGAAGAAATTGCAGAAGAATTTAAATTTTCTGTACGTGCAGAAGGAACTCCAGTTGTAAATAAAGTGGAAGTAGAAGCTTCTACAGAAGATTATGACGAGATGAACCCAACAGAAATGAGTATTGAAGAATTCACATTGAGAAGCAGAGCAGCAGAGCGAAGAAGAAAAATGAAAGACTTCAATTACAAGTTTAACAATTCAACAGCTCATTATTCAGATTTAGAAAAAGAGCCAGCGTATAAGCGCCAAGGAGTTGATTTGGAAGATGTAAATGATGAAAGTAATAAGTCTAGAATATCATTCGGTGTAGATGGGAATAACGATCCTAAATTGAGATCAAACAACTCGTTTTTACACGATAATGTAGACTAAGCGATACCTAGTATCATCTATCACTTATAATTTAAAACAGTAGTAAATGTAGTTTACTACTGTTTTTTTTTGTCTATGTTTCATCTTTATGCCCTAATACGCTAGTTAAAGATAAAAATGAGGCGTAATAGCGTAATGCTTCTATATAAGTATACTGGCTAAATTCGTTACAGTATTCAAATATTTATGCGAATTGTTTAATAAAAGCCTGTTTGTGTTTGATTGCCTTTCGTAATTTATTTTTGCAACTTATTGGTTTTCGGTACATTGTCGTCTCTTTTTTCTAATATAAAATAGTGATGATGAAAAAAATATACCTTCTTTTTCTTGTAGTATGGATGTCTTTTACCTCTTGTTCTCAGCTCAGTCCAACGCTTGTGAAATCTAAATATACAGCAGACCAAGTCTTGCGCAAGTTGGAGTTTACACAACCTTATACGGTTACAACAAGTACGCCTGTTACCTTTGGAGAAAAAATAGTTTCAGGTGATTTTAATACAGAAAATTATCAGCATACACCCTGGGCAGACGCAACCAAGGGAAGGGAATTTATTATTGTGGAATACGCTGACCCAAAGCAAAAAACGGAATGGGGGTATTTATACCAGGTCTACCTGTGGAAAGATCGCATCCTGCCTTTCTTTGTGAATCGAGGGGATGGCATGGGACTAACGCTGCGTTATAATGGAACCTCACAAGCGTGTTATCGCGTGAATTATTCGCCGGATTTGTATCGCTACAACTATCCAACGTTAGTCGAACCCAATCAAATTCTGAATTTTGTATTTATGGAAAAAGAATGGGTGGTACGCAAAGATAAAATGAAGGTGCGATCCTATGTATTCAATGCCGATGAAAGCAGCGGTGTAGAATTAATTGCCAGAACAGAAGAACCTTGTAAGGGAAGTATCTTGATTACTTTTTCCATTAAGATTGTTGCAGACGATGCGTGGATTGCTATTGATAAAACAGTAAATAGCTACAAGATCAACTGTAATGAGGGTCATGCTACACCGTGATGCAATAAAAAGACCTTTTCAAGTTGGAAAGTCTTTATGGAAGGGTTAGAAACTAACGGCTTTGAATTTTTTGACCTGTACTTCTTTCTCTTTTATTTTCAAGGTAAAGGAAATATCTTTCGATTCACCTACTGCCGTACTGATTTTAACTGCATTTTCCACGACATCCACCTGATTCTGATGTTCTGGATAAACGGTTAAGATATAATCTCCTTTAGGTAAATAAAAGGCGTATTTCCCTTCATCAGACGTATAGGTAGTAAATACTTCACCTTGGGTATTCTGTGCTGTTATACGTTGTCCTGCTAGGTTTTTGTTGATGGAGAATGAATTTGCCGTATAGTCATAAGCAATACTTCCTGTTATGGTAGTTGTTTGTCTTAAATAAATAATATGAGTCACATCTGAATTCAATTGAATTTTTTCAACTTGAGCAAACCAGTGTTTGTCATTTTGTGTTTGAATCGTATACGTATTAGCCGGTAGTTTTTTGTATTCAATAATTCCTTCATCGGTAGTAACAAAGGCTTTGTTGTTGATGGTCACGATGCGATGGTTCGCAGGGGTTAGGGTTTGGTCTTCGTCTTGATAGTACACGAGTACTTTTAAATTATAGGATTTCTCATAGAATTTATAAGGAATTAATTGTTTGATTAATCCTACTTGCACATAATTGGTTTGATTACTAGAAGAATAGCCCCCATAATTGTTGTAATTCGTGATGTAAACATCAAAGTCCTTTTTAAGCTTGTATTCGATGCGGGTATTAAACTGCCAAAAATCACCACTTGTAGTTGTATTCGTATAGTAACTACTGAATTGAACGCCTAAGCGATTGTTGAAAAAACGCTGTCTATAATTTGCCATAACCATCAAGTTGATATAGGTGTTTAGCGTTTGCATGTCGTAATAAGAAGCATTAATAAGCTCACTTAAGTTGTTGTAATTGTATTGATAGCTCAACCCAAAATCGAAATATTTATAGTTTAATCCTACGTTGATTCGATAATGTAAGCGCTCTTGTAGTTCCGTTTCTGTCGTGTAATTTCCTAAATCAATAGATGCATTGTAACCCAAGCCTTTTAGAAAATTACTTTTTGTAAAGGCTGTATTGAGGCGAATAGCATACAAATCCTCCATAGCGCTTGTATGGTAGTTATAGCGTTTCTCATGGACATATTGAGGACTTACAGCAAGGGTACTCGTTGCAAATCGATACGAATAGCTTAGCCCCAACGTATTGGATTGTTGCTTGGCATTATAGGAATTGGTATAACTGTACTTTGGTGCATAATCAATAAAATGCTGAACAAGGCCAACACTGTGTCGGTCAAAATTTCGGCGAATAGTTGTTGCTATTTGAGAAACTCCTTGACGCATACCTGCATAATAAGGACTGCTATAGAAACTATTGTGTTGTACTTGGTATCTATTGAAGTTGGCAGCTAGGTTTAAACCAACAAAAAGCCCCAATTGATTGGATTCAGTCGCTTGTAGCAAAGAGGTTCCTTGATTTAAATCTGCTTGAAGGGTTGGTTTATTCCACAACGTAAAGCTATTGTAGGCTAACATTTTCTTTTCTGCATAACGATGGTTGACATCGTAATACAATTGTGCTTGTTTCCAACGATTCTTTTGCGATTGGAATCCCACCCAAGTATTGTAACCAATAGAACGATCATTGGGATCTGTAATTAGATATGTTTTATCTAAATACCCCGCTTGGATATAAAGTGAATCACGAACTTTAATATTCGTTTGAATTCCACGTCCTTGTTGAGAAAACTCACCCGATTGAAAAATATTACCCGCTTGTACTTGCACTTTTTCTGTTTGAAAGTCAGCGAGGAAATAACGCAAATTCATCTTATTTTCTTTATCCCAATGGATTAAATCACCAGTTAATCCCAATTGCGTTTTCTCTGTAAATTGTAAGGTAGCTGAACCAATTAATTGTGTAGCTCCCAGCACGTTTTGTCCCATTACACGGTTTAATTCTATCGTGTTGGATTGTGCTGCATAGGCAAGATTTTGGTCTTCTGCTTTATAGCGTCGTTTTGATTTTAGAGAACTAACAGCATAATTGGTACGAGCGATAAAATCGCCATTTTCATATAATAAAGTTGCACTTATATCGAAATCTTCCAGTTTAAAAGCCTCTTTGGTAATGCGTTGTTGAATGGACAATAACGTGTCGTTTTGCGGCTGAAGAGCAAAATCAAAGGCTAAGGTTTTGTCTTTGTACAGTTGAGCAGGTAAAGTTAGAATGTAATGAACGTTCTCCGTGGTATTTCCTTTATTTTGAATTAAGGCTTTCAGATAGATACTGTCTCCAATTTGTTGAAATTGAAGTTGGTTTTCTACATTTAAAAGTAGTATGCGTCGATTCTTTTGAATTAAAATGGGATGTTCTACCCAAGGAATAGAAGGACCAAAATCAGCAGTTAATTTAGCTTTAATGGATAAGTTTCCCTCCATAGCAGTACTTTGGTCTACTTGTGCAATAACGGGTACAAACATCTTTTGCCCCGGATTTAATCGCACTACTTTTGTTGGCGAACTCGAAATGCGAATGGATTTAGCATTGCTTTCTATCCCTAGATTTCCTGTCCATGCAACTTGTCCTAAATTGGATAGTTCTAATGTAGCAGTAACATGACCGAGTTCATCCGCTTGAGAAGCAGTGGAGGTGAATTTTAAAAATACAGTAGCCCCCTGTGCCCATAACGAAGATGAACCAAGTAAAAAGAAAAAGAAGATAAAAAGCTTTTTAGCCATTAATTCGGAACAATTATAAAATAAAGATAGGTTTCATATCTTCCACTTGCTTGTTGTAGTTCTTTGGTATTCGGAGGAATACTCAATTCCAAATTGTAGGACATGGATTGACTCCATCTCGGAAAAGAAGCCAAAGCCTGTTCTTGAGCAGATAAGGAGAGTGGTCCAAATAAAGTTACCTCAGAAGCATTTCCGCCTTGAATATTGTTTAATGTGGCTCTTAGCTTTAAAACAGAAACAGGAATACTATTAGACATCGTTGTGTTGTATAATAGATTGTCCGCCGTTTTAACTAGTACTTGATGCCCTTGATAGCTTCGAATAAATAAAGCATTGTTAATGGTGATTTTTTTACCTTTTACTATATCTTCTGGACTGTCAAAATTAAAAATAAATTCATTGGCTCCATTGCGCAATTCAGCCACTTGATCCCCATGATTTCCTACATAATTTACTTGGAATCGTGCAACTCCAGGTGAGGAAGTTCTACGGGTGAGTAAAACATCTTTTCCTGAAGTTGTATCGTAGAGTGAAAACTCATAGGTACTGCGGTATACGCCATTGGGAATGGTCAAAAGATGCACGCCTCCTCGTAGGGCTAAGTTAAAAGATAGGGTGTAATAATTCCCTTCAGGAAGGGCTGTTGTGCTTTCTACAATAGTACTTTCTTGGAATTTACTCAAAGGCAAATCTCGTCCTATACTGCTGAATGAAATTTGATTGAAATTACCACTTTGTCTATTGATGCTTAAGCTCGAATTTTCTGCTGGAACACTATAATTTTCGAAGGTATAATCATCGAGTAGACGAACCGTAATTTTCCATTTGGCAGGAGCAGTCACGTTAAAATTTCTTCTAAACTGAACTGAAATTTGTCGTTCTTCTGACTTGCCAAATTTTAAATCATTATAGGAGTTTAGCACTAATTGTCCACCATCATATACATTGAGGTCATATTGTGCATAAATCAAAGTATGCAAACAACAAGCAAGTGCTACAAAAAGTTTTTGTTTGAAACTCATAGGGTAAAATCAAGTTCGGCTATTTTTACAGTATTGTCCTTTCCATAAGTCAATTGTACTATAAAAGTGTAAGTGCCAGGTTTTAAATCTTGCGGCAAAGGGAAAGATTGTTTTCTCGAGTCATCAGGTAAGCTGTAAAAATCAAGCGTATTCAAGGCTTGTTTTTCTCCTGTTTGTTGATCAAATAGTGTAGCTGTGATTTTTCCATCACTCCACAATAACCCATTATTTTGAAACGAAACATCAATCGCACGTTGGCCCTCTGTCGTTTTATTTGGTTCTAAATTTGTAATCTCTACAGATTCTGTATTATTCTGGTTGGCATGATAGACTTTTAATCCCATGCGAACCGTTACCTTAATTGCTGCCCCGTTTTCGTCTACTGCATTACCTGGATTTAACTGCGTAAAGAAAATCATCGCTGTGTGTACAGGTGTGTCAGTATCTACTTGTTGAGGAACGTTCAAAATTACCTCTACCTCTTTAATTTCATTTGGCTCAATTACAAAATAAGAATTAGGCAGGACCTGAATCCAAGAAGAAGCAGAATTGCGCAAAGTATTCGCTTCTGCAATGTGGTTACTTCCGTTGGTATCATAATTCCAGTCCCCTAATGAAACCCCTACTTCTACTGCTTTATCATTGGGATTTGCAATACGTACCTTTTGTGTAGCAACTGTACCTGCAGTATTGCGAAAATACATTTTCCCAGGTGAGATGGATAATCCCGCTTGCGCAAATGAAACAATTGAACTCAAAAGAAAGACTAGATAAAATAATTTTCTCATTATAAAGCAATTAATTAATGGGGCAATAAAGTATATACAATTGTAGTTTGATAACTTCCTGCTTTTTGATTTAATGTTTGACTAATATTTTGAACGGGTATTGTATAATTGACATCTATTTGTTGACTATTCCCTCTATTATTAGATTGAATCATAAGCTGTGGATTAATGGTTAGATCAACGGGATGTAGTTGCAACGGAAAATCCAAGGCTGTAGATGTGGTAATATTCGGTTTAATGCGAATGATGGATACGGGTAAACCAGAAAGCGAATTTTCATATTGGAAATAGGCATTAATGGAACGTACCGATAATTCGTAAGGAGTAGAACATTGGATGATTAAGTGATTTTTAAGCATACCTGTTTCTACACCTTTAGCGTATTCAGCACCTTTGTTGAGGTTTATGTCAACAGAAGGATGACTAATTACCAACGACTGTTGTTCTCGAAAATTGAGCACAATTTTAGACTTAGCAGAACCAATTTGAGCTAAGATTGGAGAAGTGGCAAGTAACAAAGTTAAGATAAATAGAGTTTTTTTAAACACGTATATTGTTACAAAGATAAAATAGTATAGGTTATAACAGTACTATAAGTACCTACTGGTTTATTTAATAATTCATCAGAGGCATTCATTTTGTACGAAACATTAAAAGTTCGTTTTACATCACCTGCATTCGATTGGATCATATTGCGTTCGCGCATAGAAAGCGAAACGGGAAGAAGTGTAATATTATCTCTAAAATCACCAATAGCACCTAAGCTAGGGTTGAGTCCAATATGTTCTACTCGAATTTCATCGGCATCATGCATAAAAGGAGCTTGAGCAACTACGCGTATTTCATAGGTTCCACTACTCATCACTTCGATGTGATCTGCTTGATTACTGATTTTTCCTTTGGTATAATCTTCAACTGTTTCAAAAGATAAATTAACATGCTGTTGCTGATCGTTAATTTTAATCGATTGGATGGGTTTCAAAATAACATTAAGGTTACTTTGAGCTGAATTTTGCGCAGATAGGACAAAACTAAACAACAGGAATAAAGGGGCTAATATGTTTCGCATTGTATCAAATTATCTAGGTTAAATTTAGCAAAAAAAATCGAATTAATTAAGCAGATTTCTCTAAAATAAGGGCTTTAAATGCAAAATAGAAGCTAGACTTCTCAATTTTTTGGCACGACTTAGGCGATTTGTTTGAACATATGGTGACCCAGTGAAAGGAGCAGATACAAAAAATCTACTGTTGCAAAGAAGGAGCAACAGTAGATAAAATGGGGGCGCTTTTTATATTATAATGCGTATAAATTGTAAGTTACTGTTGTAGTGTAAGTTCCTTCTTTTTTATCTGTATAAGCAGAAGTTTGACTTGCTGGAATAGCATACTCAACTGCATATCCCATTTTAGCAGTACCTGCTGAAGTTGTAATTAAAGGAGTACTTTCTGTTGTTGCTAATTGTGCAATGTTGTGAGACGCAGTGAAATTGTTTGGCCCTGCTCCCTCAGCTAAGTTAGTATTTCCTTTGATTCTTACTTCTACGGTGTTTACTGGAATAGTTACACCACTGTTGTTTAAATCGCTACTTGCTACAACTTTGATTTCGTATTTTTGAGTAGCTGTTACTTCTAAGTGATTTTTTAATTCTCCAGAAGTACTTCCTTTTTGAAACTGCTCAACAGTATTCATCGGGATAGTTACAGATGCATTTGTTACGTTAAGTTCGTATACATCTGACAAATTAACGTTTAAGTTGGTAGTGCTTGAACTTTTTTTGTTGCCCTCTTGAGCAAATGATGTTACACTGATAAAAGATAAAGCGGCTACTAATGCTAATTTGAAGGTTGTTTTCATCGTTTTGTTATTTTTTTTAAAGTGTTTTTTTTTTCTTGTTTTGATGGAACAAATGTATAGTAGGTTAGCTTCTAAATAAAGGTCAAATCTCGCTAAAGAATTGTCATTTTTCTCTTAATTCGTGAATATTTACTTAAAAATACGGTTTGAAGTCGTGTTTTGAGAATTTAATTCGGTTTTGTGGTCGCAAATAGATAGATTTTAAAAGTGATTACCTGTAGTTTTAGATTTTAATTCTGAGGGTTGAGGGTTCGAGCCCTTCCGCGGACGCAAAAAAAAAGCACCAATGAAACTCATTGGTGCCTGTATAATCTTGTAAAGGAAACGATAGGTTATAAACTCTCGCGGTATTCTTTTGGACTTAAGCCCGTTGCTTTAATGAAAAAACGAGTAAAATTACTTGAATCCTCAAAGTTTAATTCATACGCAATCTCTTTGATTGTCAAAGGAGTGTGCTTTAATAATAACTTTACTTCATTCACTACGGCACTCGCAATAATCTTTTTAGGCGTTGTTCCATAAATATCCTTGCTAATTTCGGTAAGCTTAGAAACTGAAATATTCATGTGATCCGCATAAAACTGTACATTGCGTTCGTTTCGAATATTGGTTTTAATCAGTTCATT
This sequence comes from Myroides odoratus, assembly GCF_001549985.1. Lineage (GTDB taxonomy): Bacteria > Bacteroidota > Bacteroidia > Flavobacteriales > Flavobacteriaceae > Flavobacterium > Flavobacterium odoratum_A. The sequence continues at coordinate 55,365 of NZ_LROZ01000006.1, forward strand.
AAACTTAATGACATTTTTAAGTTGAGCAGGAGATAACTTTTCCTTATTAAACTCTACATAGGTATTAATATGACAAGCCATGATGAAGAGTAAGACACGCTCAATAATATTATGAGCAGTCATATAATTCAAATTGCTGTACGTTTTGCTTTGTAATTTCAGTAATGAAATAAAATAGTATTGCGCAAAAGTCGTTTGTTCCGGTTTCAGTGTAATGGAATTAATCGCTTTGGTATTGTCAAAAAAGACACATTTATCTAAAAAGTGACGATCTACTTCTGTGCGACAATAGAAGTTGTCCGTAAATTGGACATAACAGAGGGAATAGCTCTCGTCAGCAGTTAAGCGAAATAATTCATTTTTACCCAGAAATAAACAGTCGCCTTCTGTCAATTCTTTTTTGTTGGTAGACATGATTACGGAAACTTTTCCTTTTTGCAGCCAAAGCAATTGATATACGTCGTTGTGCTGTTGAAAAAGATGATCGTTTTCAGTCAGATAGGTGGCTGTGCCAGCATCAAATCCATAAATGGATTTTAGTTCAATAGAAGATAACATTATAAGAAGGGGTAAATAGTGTTTTCTAAAATATTTTATTGACTGTAAAAATAGAATTTTCTATGGAATATGAAGGGTTCTCGCTCTATTTTAACGTTTTACCGAAAAGGAAATAAAGTTGGTCGTTTTCTTTTATGGATTTTTTTTGGGAAGGGAAGTATAATATAACAGAGGAAATTATTTCTTCAAAAAAGGAATAAAGTGAATTGCTTTATAATAAGAAGGATGAATATGTGGGGAGAATAAAAAGTAAAAATTGCGAATTTGTCTTGTTTTCTCGGCTTTTTTATATCTTTGCAAAATCAAATAAATAAGAGATGAGTTTACAAGCAAGTATTATGGATGCGATGAAAAGCGCCATGAAATCAAAAGATAGTATCGCTTTAGAAGCACTTAGAGCAGTTAAGGCAGAATTGTTATTAGCGCAAACTCAATCAGGTTCTAAAGAAGAAATCAGCGAAGAGGAAGAGATTAAGATTTTACAAAAATTAGTAAAACAACGCAAAGACAGTGCAGCTATTTTTGCTGAACAAGGAAGAGCGGATTTAGTAGAACCTGAATTAGCACAAGTAGCTGTTATCGAACAATTTTTACCAGCACAGTTGTCTAACGAAGAAGTAGAAGCAATTATTGCTAAAATTATCGCTGATGGAAATCATGCAGGTATGGCTGCTATGGGACAAGTAATGGGAATGGCATCGAAAGAATTAGCTGGTAAAGCTGATGGAAAGACAATTTCAACAATAGTAAAAACACTATTGACAAAATAAAATTTTTGGTTGGTCCGCGTAGTTCAATTGGATAGAATATCAGATTTCGGCTCTGAGGGTTGAGGGTTCGAGCCCTTCCGCGGACGCAATAAAAAAGCACTTATGAATTTCATAAGTGCTTTTTTTTTCAGAAAAAACACTTTTTAAGCTATTTTTTCTGAAAAGTGATAAAAATCATATTTTATGCACGCATAGCATCTTACTTTTGTTGTGTAATAAAATACAGCTATAAAGAGAAATTACGTTTCTGTTTATCTTTCTAGTAAACGATGTTTTAGTGTCTTATTCAAGATGGTTTACAGAAGATAGGGAGAAATGCTATGAAAAAGAAAAAGATATTTTGTAGTTTGTGAGTTTGGCTACAGAATAGCATATTGTTGTTTGAAAAAAAGCACTAATCGCTAGTTAGTGCTTTTTTATTTCTATCTCTCGTATTTGCAACAACCATGTAAATTGTTATACGCTTCATCTGTTGCTTTTACTGATTCTGTATCATGACCCGCTAAAGCAATTGCTTCTTGTACCTCTTTTCCCGTTGTTTTCTTTGGATTCAAATATACGGTTAGCTGTTGATCTGCTATAGACCAATCTACAGAGCGTACTCCTTTAACGTCTAAAGCTGCTTTTTCAATGCGTTTTTTACACATTTCACATACCCCTTTCACGCCAATTACTTGTTTCGGTTGTTCTTTTTCTTGTGCAACGATGGCTGCATTCGTAACTAGGAATAGTCCTAGTGTTAAAAATAATTTTTTCATCTTATAAAGAGTTTGAGTTAATTAAAGTTTAAGACGCAAGCCTGCATAATACATTGAGCCTGCAATAGGAGCATAGACCATAGAGGTATCAAAATCAGTAGCAAACGGATTACTAGCACTAACAATTGGATTGCGTTGTTTGTAGTTTCCAATATTCTCACCACCTACATAAAATTCAAAACGAGGAGAGCATACTTTTGTAATTTGAAAGTTCATCAAAGAATATGGATTGGAAGCTGATTTCATTTGATTAGCAGTAGCATATGCTGCAGTAGAGGTAATACGTTGTTTACCTAACCAATTGTAAGTGAAATCAAATTTCCAATGTGCACCATTGTCTTGTTCGTTAGTTGTAAACTCTAAATTCGCAAAGAAACGATGTTTCGGTTGATAGGCTTTTTCAAATTTACCCGTCTTTTGGTCCGTAGCAATATCGTAGTATTTGTAGGCAGAACGGAAGTTTAAATTACGCGCTAAGTTATAGTTGACTTCGAGTTGAAAACTATTTGCATAAGACTTTCCATCTAAATTGTAAAATAACAACTGATGTGCGTCATAATCTGCATCCACCACAATTTGATTTTCAAAATCTGTGCGGTAGAAATCCAGTGTTACATCTCCTTTTCTACCAATCAAATGGAAGTTTTGGGTGAAACTTAATCCATAGTTCCAGGCAATTTCAGGATCTAAATCATAGATTTTTCCATTGTTTCCATCAATTTGAAAATAGCGATTCGTCGCAAAGAAAATTTGATTTTCCGCAAATACGTTCGCTAGGCGTTTTCCTCGACCGACTGAAGCACGTAAAACCCCATTTTCCCATGGATTATAGCGCAAATGTAAACGCGGCGTTGCAAATACCCCCATGCGATTGTGATAATCCACACGCATACCCGCTACAACACTGAAGTCAGTGGTATTGTCATACGTATATTCGTAGAATGCCCCTAAAGCATTATCTGTGCGGTTGAAATTTCCATCAATACCTGGAACAAATACCTGTTCCGTATATTGATCTAAGGTGAAACTAATTCCCGTAGTGAATTTGTGTAGCGTATTGTTGATAATAGAATTGAAAACAAGATTAGAGTATAAACTATTCTGTTTGATATCATAGAGATTCAATCCAAAATAAGAATCTTGTTTGTGGTAGTTATACGCGACTTGTAATCCTGCACTTTGGAAGGGTAAATCGGGAAATACATATCCTAGTTTTGTAGATAAATCGATTTTTTCTGTATGAATCTCGGATCCCCAAAGTACCGTAGAGCCCTTGTCTTTCTTTTTGTCGAAATCCACTTGCCCTGCTACTTTATTATCTTTCATATAACGAGCCGTGATAAAACTTACCACTCCTTTTTCAGGGTTGATGTATTGCCAACGATTCATTACATTAATTTGCTCTCCTTTAGGCATATCCAAGAAACCGTCGTGGTTTTTATCGTGGTCACCGGTTCGCAAGTTTCCGTGGATGAATAGAGAAGAACTCCATTTGTCATTTAAACGGTAATTTCCATGTACGTTCGCTTCAAAACGCTCGTCTGTAGAACCATATAGATTTAAGAAAAATGGACGATCCGTCGCGGGTTTGATTAATTCCGTATTCAATTGACCTGAAATACTTTCATATCCATTGATTACGGTTCCTGCTCCTTTGGTTACTTGAATACTTTCTACCCAAGTTCCTGGAGTAAAAGTCAACCCATAAATTTGAGAAGCTCCGCGAACCGAAGGAATATTCTCCTCTGCAATCAAAATATAAGGACTAGTTAAACCGAGCATTTTAATTTGTTTGGTTCCAGTAATTGCATCCGTATAATTGACGTCAATAGAGGGATTTGTCTCAAAAGCTTCTGAAATATTACAACAAGCAGCTTTGAGCAATTCTCCACTATTCATGGTGAAACTATTCGTTGTTCCTTTAATTGAACGGGTGGTATTGCGTTGTTTCGTTTGGATGATTACTTCATCTAAGGATTCCTCAGGTTGTAAAACAAGGTGATAGGATTGTCCTACTTGTGGAGTAAGCGATTGCGTTTTATATCCAATATAAGAAATGGTTAAGGACTCCTTTTCTACATAAGGCAAGGTGAATTTTCCTTGTGCATCTGTCGCTACACCAATAGACTGATTGGCATAAAAAACAGAAGCGCCAATAATAGGAGTGTGCGTTTCGTCTACGATTTGTCCTGTAATCGTTTGTTGTGCATATAGCGAAGTACCCACCGTCAATACGGCAAGGGTAACTAAATGTTTGATCATTTTTTACGTGTAATTGTTAGTACAAAATAGAAAGGTTCGACTTGCAAAGGCAAAGTCAAACGAAAATATAGCAACAATAGGTTACGCGTAAAGAACTAGACGACAATATAATTGATAGAGTGGAGGGGCATTGGCCTCCATGTAATAGGCTAGCGTCTCCTGTTTTTGTACAGGAAAATCCACTACATGCCTAGAGCATTCAGTCCAGCTATAATCTGGAAGAATGAATTCGAAATGCGGAGTATAGACATGCTGAATGTTGTGATCCGAAGGATTGGATTTAATCAATTCATCTTGGCAACATTTTTTATCCGCAAATTTTTTGATGGGTTTTTCAACCGGAGCTTTTGTAGAACAACAGGCTTTTTCTTCTTGTTGTATTTCTTGCTCCATCTCCATTTCCATGGTACATCCCTTATCTTGATGGGTGTGCGTATAACGCAAGGGACTGTAATGTGCTTCACCTTGACAGTAATGTACACTCATTGACCATCCTATGTTTGAAAATAGGAAAATCAAGAGAAACCAAATACTGACAAGTTTTTTCTTTAGCATGGAGCAAAAATAAGAAAAAAAGCATTATTTCGGGAGGGTAAAAAGTTTTTTGTATAAATTATTAGAGCGAAAAAAGAAAAAATGCCTACAACAGATATTGTACCTTTGGTAGACTAAAAAAATCAAATATGCATACGTTATATACCACCCTTTTAGAAGAAGTTACACCTATACTAACCAAAGAAGGTAATGTGACAGAAAAACTACAGTCCATTTGTGATTTATTGGAGGAAAAAGTACCCCACTATGATTGGGTTGGATTTTATTTTGCTGATGCAGAAAAGCGCTTGTTGCATTTAGGGCCTTATACGGGAGAGGCAACAGATCATACTGTTATTCCTTTTGGAAAGGGGATTTGTGGGCAAGTAGCAGAGAGCAACCAAACGTTTCTAGTTGACGACGTGAATGCACAAAGCAATTATATTGCTTGTAGTATGACTGTAAAGTCAGAAATCGTGGTTCCTTTATTTGTGGAAGGAAAAAACATCGGACAAATCGATATTGACTCCCATACGCTTCGCGCATTCACCCAAGACGATCAACAATTCTTGGAAACACTGAATGAAAAGATTGCCTCTTTATATGTGTAATAAGGTGTAAGCAAGGGACTTATTATTTTTTTGAAAAAAAATATAGAACTGTGATGATGGTTTGAAAAATAAAAGTAACTTTGCAATTGAATTTTAGAGAACTAGAATTCGTACATAAAAATCATTAAAGAATATTGGCATGTATTTAACAAAAGAAAAAAAAGCTGAGATCTTCCAACAACACGGAGGTGTAGCTGCAAACACAGGATCTGCAGAAGGACAAATCGCTTTGTTCACTTACAGAATCTCTCACTTAACTGAGCACTTGAAAAGAAATCGTAAAGATTACAACACGGAGCGTTCATTAGTTCTTTTAGTAGGTAAAAGAAGAAGACTTCTTGACTACTTAAAGAAAACTGAGATTAACAGATATCGTGAGATCATTAAAGTATTGGGTATTAGAAAATAATCAATATAGGAAAGAGGTGCCTGCGCGCCTCTTTTTGTTTTTTTGCCTTTAGCAGAGTTAGATCTGGTTTTTCATTGGGTTTCATATACTACACAACACACAACACAACACACACAACACATTTTACGTCTCTCTTCGGAGAGACAGAAACCCTAAAGTATTAAATTATTATGATTCCTAAGGTAACCAAAGAAATTATCGATTTAGGAGATGGACGTAGCATCTCAATCGAAACGGGGAAATTAGCGAAACAAGCAGATGGTTCTGTTGTTGTTCGTATGGGAGACTGTATGCTTCTTGCTACAGCTGTTTCTGCGAGAACGGCAAATCCTGGTGTGGACTTCCTTCCTCTAACTGTAGATTACAGAGAAAAATTCGCTGCTGCTGGACGTTTTCCAGGAGGCTTTTTTAAACGTGAGGCACGTCCAAGCGATCAAGAGGTATTGACAATGCGTTTAGTTGACCGTTGTTTACGCCCATTGTTCCCAGACGATTACCACGCGGAAACACAAGTGATGATTCAGTTAATGTCTCATGACGAAAACGTAATGCCTGATGCATTAGCTGGTTTAGCTGCCTCTGCAGCCTTAGCGGTATCAGATATTCCTTTTTACAATTCAATCTCTGAGGTAAGAGTTGGACGTGTTGACGGACAATTCATTATCAACCCTTCAAGAGAGCAGTTAAATGCTTCTGATCTGGATATGATGATCGGGGCTTCTAAAGACTCTGTTTGTATGGTAGAGGGAGAAATGAGAGAAATCTCAGAACAAGAGATGATTGATGCAATTAAATTTGCACATGAAGCGATTAAAGTTCAAATCGAAGCACAAGAGAAAATGCGTGCAGCTTTAGGTCTTACTTTCCGTGAGTACGAACCAGAAGCTACGGATGTAGAAGTAGAGAAAATCGTTTACGATGCAGCGTATGCTAAATTGTACGAAATCGCTTCTCATGCAAGTGGTAAAAGCGAGCGTGGTGAGAAATTTGCTGAGGTATATGAAGAGGTTAAAGCTTTATTCTCTGAAGAGGATTTAGCAGAAAAAGCGGAGTTAATCAGCACGTATTTCAAAAAGACACAAAAAGAAGCGGTACGTAACTTGATCTTAGATCAAAATATCCGTTTAGATGGTCGTAAAACGACAGAAATCCGTCCGATTTGGAGTGAAGTAGATTACTTACCTTCAGTACACGGATCATCAATCTTTACACGTGGAGAAACACAAGCATTAGCTACAGTAACATTAGGTACATCTAGAGATGCTAATATTATTGACTTACCAAGTGAGCAAGGAGAAGATAGATTCTATTTACACTATAACTTCCCTCCATTCTCAACAGGTGAAGCAAAACCATTAAGAGGTACATCACGTAGAGAAGTAGGTCATGGTAACTTAGCACAACGTGCGTTGAAAAACATGATTCCTGCTGATTGTCCTTATACTATTCGTTTAGTGTCTGAAGTATTAGAATCAAACGGTTCGTCTTCTATGGCAACAGTTTGTGCAGGTACATTAGCCTTAATGGATGCAGGTATCCAAATGATCAAACCAGTTTCAGGTATCGCAATGGGATTAATCTCAGATTCAAAAACTGGACGTTGGGCTGTATTGTCTGATATTTTAGGTGATGAAGATCACTTAGGAGATATGGACTTTAAAGTAACGGGTACAAAAGATGGTATCACAGCTTGTCAAATGGATATTAAAATCGACGGATTAGCTTATGATATCATGGAGCAAGCATTAAAACAAGCGCTTGAAGGACGTCTACATATCTTAGGATTATTAGAAGAAACAATCGCTACACCTAATGCAACTGTGAAACCAAAAGCACCAAAAATTGTTACCATTGAAATTCCTAAAGATTTCATTGGAGCAGTTATCGGACCTGGAGGTAAAAATATTCAAGCACTTCAAGCTGAAACTGAAACTACAATTGTAATCAACGAAGTAGATGACAAAGGAGTAATCGAAGTTTTAGGTACAAGTCAAGCGGGAATGGACAAAGCAATCCAATCAATCAACAACACAATCTTTGCTCCAGTAGAAGGAGAAGTATACAAAGTGAAAGTTGTAAAAATGTTGGATTTCGGTGCAGTAGTAGAATTTGTACCAGGAAAAGAAACTTTACTTCACGTATCTGAATTGGATTGGAAACGCATTGAAAATCCTGCAGATGTATTGAAATTAGGAGATGAGTTAGAAGTGAAATACATGGGTATTGATCCGAAAACGAAAAAACCAAAAGTTTCTAAAAAGGCACTTTTACCACGTCCTCCAAGAGAAAATAAACCAGAAGGAAACAAACCTGAAGGCGCTCAAGGACCGAAAAAAGAAGAGAAGAAATAATTCCGATCTAGCATATAAAAACACCTCAATCGAGGTGTTTTTTTTGTTTTAAACGGATGGAAGTAGCGTGTTTTTTAGCTTTTTGAGTATCTTTAAAAAGGAAAAAAGAAATAGTATACAATGAGTAAAATAAATATAGGCATTATTGGGCTAGGTGGTGTTGGTGGGTTTTATGGTGGATTATTAGCCCATCATTTTGAACAAGATGCAGAAGTAGAAATCCATTTTGTAGCAAGAGGAGAGCATGGTAAACAAATCCAAGCACAGGGATTGACTGTATGGACTAAAGGCAATGTGATCATTGGAAAACCTGCACAAGTAGTAGAACGAGTACAGGATTTGACCGCAATGGATTATATCTTGCTTTGTACGAAGGAATACGATTTAGATGGGATAATTGACGATTTGAAGAAAATTGTGTCTAAAAATACGGTTATTCTCCCGCTATTGAATGGAGTGGAGGCTTTTGAAAAGCTAGATCAACAACTAGAAGCTGAAGTTTGGCAAGGATGTACCTATATGGTTTCTCGTCTAAAAGAAGCAGGTGTTATTGATAACCCTAGCGGAAGACAAAAGATTGTTTTTGGACGTACAGAAGGGATTACGCCCCAGATGTTACAATGGGATGAACTGCTCAAAGCAGCAGGGATTACTTCTATTTGTACACAAGATATTGCCCGAGAAGTTTGGGAGAAGTATATCTTAGTTTCTGCTTCTGCCGTGGCGACGGCATTTTACAATTGTTCTTTTGGTGTTGTGATGCGCGATTATACGACAACTATTCAGGCTTTAGTAACGGAAGCAAGTCAAGTTGCGCAAGCCAAAGGCGTAAACTTAACAGAAGATGTAGTTGAGGTGGTGATGCAGCGTTTAGCAGCGATTCCCTTTGATTCTACGACGTCCATGCATAGTGATTTCTTGAGTAATAAACGCCAAACAGAACTCGAAGTGATGGCGGGTTATTTAATTCGAGAAGGTCTGCGCTTGAAAACGGATGTTCATACCTATCAGAAACTATATGACGTTTTAAAAGTAAAACAAGGTCATTATACCGTATAGAAAATAAAAAGAGCCTGTATTAAAGGCTCTTTTTTTATTGTGATAGTATCAAGTACGCGATTGTTCCTGCAGATAATATACAAGGAAGGATTAGTTTTGTCCAAGCTGCTTTTTTTCTACAGGCTAAAACAAACCACACAATAGGAATACTAAATAAAGCTGCGAGAAGAGGGAACCAGAGGAGTTCATATAATGCACCTAACAACGGATAGGTATATATGCCATTAGCGCCCATTCGACTTAAGAAAGTAAAGCTGAGAATGAGCAAGGCACTTAAGAGAGAACTACTATGTAAGGCATAGGTTAATTTCGGTGTTTGATTCATCGTTTTTTTGGTATTGGTTAAAGTAAAGATAGGCTTTTTTATTCGCATTGTATTTGCCTATTTTTGTAATTAGATATTGATTTTTAGATAGTTAAAAATGGAGGAGTTTGGCCATGTCCTAAAAATTGCTTATATTTGCTCTATCAGCTGTAAAGTGATGAATTAAAATCGCTTGCAATTAGGCAGTAATATATAGAGGCTTTTCCTCTTTGTCTAGTAAGAACCCACTATGGGTTCTCCTATTATTAGGTTGTCTTTCACGATGACCTATCAAATCACTCCGTGAGAGTGTCTGTAAGAGTCTTCGTACAAGATTCTTTCTTTGATGAAATCGAAAATATCGTTTATTAATTAGCTCCATTTCGCATGAAAGTTAGGGGCCTAAAAATAGTAGTATATAATGACTAATTTTAAAGTAGGAATTATTGGAGCAGGTCCAAGTGGGCTTGCTATGTTAAGAGCTTTTGAATCAGAACAGAAAAAAGGGAATCCAATCCCTGAAATTAAATGTTACGAAAAACAAGATAACTGGGGTGGAATGTGGAACTATACTTGGCGAACAGGTGTAGGAAAATACGGTGAACCTTTGCACGGAAGTATGTATAAATACTTGTGGTCAAACGGACCTAAAGAATGTTTAGAATTCGCTGACTATACTTTTATGGACCACTTCAAACAACCGCTATCTTCATATCCTCCAAGAGAAGTGCTCTTTGATTATATTGAAGGACGAATTAAACAAAGTAACGCAAGAGATTATATTAAATTCAATACGGTAGCTCGTTGGGTGGATTACCTAGAGGATAAAAAACAATTCCGCGTGATTTTTGATGACTTGGTGAAGAATGAAACGTTTGAAGAGTTTTTCGATTACCTTGTATTAGGAACGGGACACTTCTCAACACCGAATATGCCGTTCTTTAAAGGAATTGATCATTTCCCTGGAACGGTGATGCATGCACATGATTTCCGTGGAGCAGACCAATTCATCGATAAAGATATTCTGTTAATTGGAAGTAGTTATTCAGCAGAAGATATTGGGGTACAATGTTTCAAACACGGAAGTAAATCGGTAACCATTTCTTACCGTACGAATCCAATTGGGGTAAAATGGCCGAAAGGAGTAGAGGAGAAGACAATTGTTACGCATTTTGAGGGTAATAAAGCCTTTTTCAAAGATGGAACATCAAAAGCTTTTGATGCTGTTGTGTTGTGTACAGGGTACCAACATAAATTCCCTTTTTTACCAGATAATCTGCGCTTAAAAACAAAGAACTGTTTGTATCCAGATAATCTATACAAAGGAGTGGTATTCAACGACAACGAACGCCTAATCTTCTTGGGAATGCAAGACCAATATTACACGTTTAATATGTTTGACGCACAAGCCTGGTTTGCTAGAGATTATATGTTAGGACGTATCACGCTTCCTTCGAAAGAAGAACGTCAAACGGATATCGACAAATGGTTAAAAGCGGAAGAACTGACGCAGACAAGTAATGAACAAGTTGATTTGCAAACAGCTTATATTAAAGATTTGATTAGTCTTACTGATTATCCAACGTTTAATATTGATAAAGTAGGAGAAATGTTTAAACGCTATTTGGATTCGAAAGAAATCGATATTCTAACCTATCGTGACCAAGTGTATACCTCTGTTATGACAGGCGTAACAGCAGAAGAGCATCATACCATTTGGATGAAAGAACTAGATGATAGTTTAGAACGTTATTTAGATGAAGTAGAAGTTGATGAAAAAGAACTGAGTAAAGTCAATTATTATTAATCGTTAGCGATTATTGAAATAATTTGTTTTTATAAAGCCTTAAAAACCATGTTTTTAAGGCTTTATATTTTTAGAAGGCAACAAAAAGAAAATATTTTTTAAAATATTGTAACTTTTTGATGAATGTATACGTATAACTAATGTAGACCATTAAGGACAAAGACAAATAAGGAGTAAAATACTATGAGACAACTTAAAATTACCAAGCAAGTTACGAATCGTGAAACCGCTTCACTAGATAAGTATTTGCAAGAGATTGGTAAAGTAGATTTGATTACTGCAGATGAAGAGGTAGAATTAGCACAGCGAATTAAAGCAGGTGATCAAAGAGCTTTAGAGAAATTAACTAAGGCTAACTTAAGATTCGTGGTTTCGGTAGCTAAACAATACCAAAACCAAGGGTTGACGCTTCCGGATTTAATTAATGAAGGAAACTTGGGGTTGATTAAAGCCGCACAGCGTTTTGACGAAACTCGTGGTTTTAAATTTATTTCTTACGCAGTTTGGTGGATTAGACAATCTATTTTGTCTGCTTTAGCTGAACAATCTAGAATTGTACGTTTACCATTAAATAAAATTGGTTCGATTAATAAAATTAATAAAATGTACGCGCTGTTAGAGCAGTCTAATGAACGTCCACCTTCAGCAGAGGAAATCGCTGTGGAATTGGATATGACTGTAAATGACGTGAAAGAGAGTATGAAAAACTCAGGGCGTCATTTATCTATGGATGCTCCTTTAGTAGAAGGAGAGGATTCTAACTTATACGATGTATTGCGTTCAGGTGAATCACCAAACCCAGACCGTGAGTTAATCCACGAATCATTGCGTACAGAAATTGAAAGAGCCTTAGAAACGTTAACGCCACGTGAAGCTGATGTTGTTCGTTTGTATTTTGGTTTAGGAGATCAACATCCAATGACCTTAGAAGAAATAGGAGAAACGTTCGACTTAACAAGAGAGCGTGTTCGTCAGATTAAAGAAAAAGCGATTCGTCGTTTAAAGCATACGTCAAGAAGTAAAATACTGAAAACGTATTTAGGATAATAAAAAAAGCACTGCTCAGCAGTGCTTTTTTTATGCTTGTATTTTGCGATTTAAATAGAATAAAAAAGGAATGCATTGCATCCCTTTTTTATTCTATTATTGTTGATAAACGACATATTTACTATCGTCCTCTGTTACTACTTTGGTCAAGTTATGTGAGGAAAGTGCTTTCATTGCCTTATCCCATTTCTTACCACTTAAAGCCGCTTGTTCTTTTAGGGAACCTAACTCCACTTTATTTTCATTTTTCTCTAGAATTTGGATGATGATTTTCTCTTCATCTGATAATTCCACAGCTGGAGCTGTTTTTTCTGGTCTCATTTGAGGGAAGAATAATACTTCTTGAATCGATGGATTATTCGTTAAGAACATAATTAAACGATCCATTCCAATTCCTAAACCTGAAGTAGGTGGCATTCCGTATTCTAAGGCACGTAAGAAATCTTGATCAATAAACATAGCTTCATCATCTCCACGATCTGCTAAAGCCATTTGAGCTTCAAAACGCTCTCGTTGATCAATAGGATCATTTAGCTCTGAATAAGCATTTGCAATCTCTTTTCCACATACCATCAACTCAAAACGCTCGGTTAATTCTGGATTATCACGGTGTGCTTTTGTCAAGGGAGACATCTCTTTTGGATAATCTGTAATATAGGTTGGTTGGATGTAGTTTCCTTCACATTTTTCACCGAAAATTTCATCGATTAATTTTCCTTTCCCCATCGTTTCATCTACAGGAATACCCATACCTAAAGCAGCTTGACGAATTTCATTTTCTGTCTTTCCAGTAATGTCAAAACCAGTGAATTCTTTAATCGAATCAGCCATGGTGATGCGCTTATAAGGTGCTTTAAAGTCAATCTCATGCTCGCCAAACGTCGCTTTTGTTGTTCCGTTTACTGCAATTGCACAATACTCTAATAAACGCTCTGTAAACTCCATCATCCAATTGTAGTCTTTATAGGCTACATAGATTTCCATCGCTGTAAATTCAGGGTTATGGGTTCTGTCCATTCCTTCGTTACGGAAGTTTTTAGAGAATTCATAGACTCCATCAAAACCACCTACGATTAAGCGTTTTAAATACAATTCATTCGCGATACGCAAATACAAGGGAATATCCAAAGCATTGTGATGGGTAACGAATGGACGCGCAGATGCTCCACCAGGAATTGACTGTAATACAGGGGTTTCAACCTCCATATAGCCAGCTTCATTGAAGAACTGACGCATAGCGTTAAACAACTTCGTACGTTTGATAAAGATTTCTTTGTGTTGTGGATTAACAACTAAATCTACATAACGCATTCTGTAACGCAATTCTGGATCTGTAAAAGCATCAAATGTATGACCTTCTGCATCTGTCTTAGGTAAAGGTAACGGACGTAAAGATTTACTCAATAGAGAAAGCCCTTGTACGCGTACTGTTTTTTCACCTACTTGTGTGGTAAATAATTCCCCTTCGATACCAATAATATCTCCTAAGTCAATTAGTTTTTTGTAAACTTCGTTATATAAATCTTTGTTCTCACCTGGACAAAGTTCATCTCTGTTGATGTATAATTGAATCTTTCCCTCACTGTCTTGAATGGTTGCGAAAGAAGCTTTTCCTTGAATACGAGAAGACATTAATCTTCCTGCCACAATTACCTTCTTACCTTCTTCAAAACCGTTCTTTATCTGCTTGGATGTATGATTTACTGGAAATAAGTTAGCAGGATAAGGATTCACACCAAGCTCTTGCAATTTTGCGAGCTTCTCTCTTCTGATGATTTCTTGTTCTGAAAGTTGCATAATAATTGTGAATTATGAATTAATTTATAAAGTGCAAATATAGGTAATCTTTAAAAATTAGTCCCCATTGTATCTCGCCAAATGTCAGTTAATTAGTCAATTGATCTTTTTGAGTGGATTTCAAGCGTGGGTTTAGTTGAATTTATAGCCATAATTCATAAAAAATGACGAAATTTGTAGGATATAAATAAGTGATTATGAGTATTTGGAGAGTAATTTTGTCTATTATTTTTCCGCCTATCGCCGTGTTTGATAAAGGGTGCGGATCCATATTAATTGTTTTTCTTTTAACCCTAGCGGGTTGGATTCCGGGTGTTATTGGAGCGTTAGTCATTCTTAATAATCCAAAATATAACCGCTAAGTTTGTAAACATGAATAAAGAAGTGACCCTAATTGATTTAGGTGAAAAAGACTATAAAGATACTTGGGCGTATCAAGAAGAACTTTTTCAATCGGTCTTAGACATCAAAATCAAGAATAGAAGAGAGGAAACAGAAGAACCAACACCCAATTATTTTTTGTTTGTTGAGCATCCCCATGTATATACCTTAGGAAAAAGTGGAGATATAGAGAATCTTCTGTTGGATGAAGAGCAATTAAAAGCAAAAGGCGCTACATTCTATAAGATAAATCGAGGGGGAGATATTACCTATCACGGACCAGGTCAAATTGTAGGATATCCCATTTTAGATTTAGAAAACTTTTTTACGGATATCCACAAGTATTTGCGTTTGTTAGAAGAAACAATGATTCTCGTATTGAAAGACTATGGTATTGAAGCGAGTAGAAGTGAAGGGGAGACAGGAGTTTGGTTAGGTGTAGGAACACCTTTTGCAAGAAAAATATGTGCCATGGGTGTACGTGCTTCTCGTTGGGTGACCATGCATGGTTTTGCTTTGAATGTCAATTCAGATTTAGGGTACTTTGACAATATTATTCCTTGTGGAATTCGCGGGAAAGGGGTTACCTCTTTGCATGTAGAATTAGGGGTAAATTACGTTGATGAAGATGAAGTTCGCGCTAAAATCATCAAGTACTTTGCCGAATTATTTGAAGCGACAATAAAAGAACAATAACATAATTTATAAAATCCTGAGTGGACGTTCCTCTTGGGATTTTTTTATCTTTGTACAAACAACACAACAGTATGAAAAATATAAAGATAGCGCCATCAGTTTTGGCTGCCGATTTTGCAAATCTACAACGCGATATTGAAATGATTAACGAAAGCCAAGCAGATTGGTTTCACATTGATATTATGGATGGTGTTTTCGTGCCCAACATTTCTTTTGGGATGCCTGTTCTAGCGGCAATCAACAAACATGCAAAGAAAACGTTGGATGTGCATTTGATGATTGTAGATCCTGATCGTTATATCAAAACGTTTAAAGAATTAGGTACAGATATTTTAACGGTACACTATGAAGCTTGTACACATTTACACCGTACGATACAAGCGATCAAAGCGGAAGGAATGCAAGCGGGAGTAGCCTTAAATCCACATACACCAGTTGCTGTTTTGGAAGACATCATTCAAGATCTAGATTTAGTTTTGATTATGAGCGTAAACCCTGGTTTTGGTGGGCAAAGTTTTATTGAAAATACCTATGAGAAAGTGCGTAAGTTAAAAGCAATGATCGATGCTAAAGGAGCAAATGTAATCATTGAGATTGACGGTGGTGTAAATAGTAAGAATGCCAAAGCATTAGTGGAGGCTGGTGCTGGCGCCTTAGTGGCAGGTAATTTTGTGTTTAGTGCTGCTGATCCGATGGCAACAATTGCTGATTTGAAGGAAATCGTTGGATAGCAAATAGAGAAAAGAAAAGAGTAAGGAGAAAACAGCTCATTACCTATAATAAAAAAAGGCTTGAACATATGTTCAAGCCTTTTTTTATTATAGGGTGTGAAATTACATCATTCCTGGCATACCTCCGCCCATTGGCATTCCTCCACCGTTTTCGTCTTTAATATCTACTAAAGCACACTCTGTGATAAGGATCATACCTGCAACTGAAGCTGCGTTTTCTAAAGCAACTCTTGTTACTTTTTTAGGGTCGATTACACCTGCTTGTAGCATATCGATGTATTCGTTTGTTTTTGCATTGTATCCGAAGTTATTGTTTCCTTCTAATACTTTAGCAACAACTACAGAACCTTCTAAACCTGCGTTTTCAACAATCGTTCTCAATGGAGACTCTACTGCTTTAGCGATGATTTGGATTCCTGTTTCTTCGTCTGCATTAGCTGCTTTGATGCTGTCTAAGTTTGCTTTTGCTCTTAGTAAAGCAACTCCACCACCCGCAACAATTCCTTCTTCGATTGCTGCTCTAGTTGCATGTAAAGCATCGTCTACTCTGTCTTTTTTCTCTTTCATCTCTACTTCCGTAGCAGCCCCAACATATAATACAGCAACACCTCCAGCCAACTTCGCTAGACGCTCTTGTAATTTTTCTTTATCATAGTCAGATGTAGTTGTTTCCATCTGTGCTTTGATTTGGTTTACTCTGTTTTGAATCATTTCTGATTCGCCACTTCCACTAACAATCGTTGTATTGTCTTTGTCGATACTCACACGTTTACAAGTACCCAACATTTCTAAAGTAGTGTTTTCTAAGGTATATCCTTGCTCTTCTGAAATTACTACACCACCAGTTAAGATAGCGATATCTTCTAACATGGCTTTTCTTCTATCACCAAAACCTGGCGCTTTTACAGCAGCAATTTTTAAAGCTCCTCTTAATTTGTTTACAACCAAAGTAGATAGTGCTTCTCCATCAACATCTTCTGCAATAATCAATAGTGGTTTTCCAGATTGAGCTACAGGCTCTAATACAGGAAGTAACTCTTTTAAAGAAGATACTTTTTTGTCGTATAATAAAATGTAAGGAGAATCTAGTTCCACTTCCATTTTTTCTGAGTTGGTAACGAAGTAAGGAGATAAATATCCTCTGTCGAATTGCATTCCTTCTACTACATCAACAAATGTTTCAGTACCTTTTGCTTCTTCAACTGTGATTACCCCTTCTTTACCAACTTTCTCAAAAGCTTGAGCGATTAATTCTCCGATGAATTCGTCGTTGTTTGCTGAAATAGAAGCGATTTGTTGGATTTTATCCATTGATCCACCTACTTCTTGTGCTTGGTCTTTTAAATGGTTTACGATTACTTCAACCGCTTTGTCCATTCCGCGTTTTAAGTCCATTGGATTTGCTCCAGCAGCCACGTTTTTCAAGCCTTCTTTTACAATTGCTTGTGCTAAAACAGTAGCTGTTGTTGTTCCATCTCCTGCTAAATCGTTTGTTTTAGAAGCAACTTCTTTTACCATTTGAGCTCCCATGTTCTCTAATGCATCTTCTAACTCTACTTCTTTAGCTACAGAAACACCGTCTTTCGTTACAGTTGGTGCACCAAATGCTTTTCCGATGATTACGTTTCTTCCTTTTGGTCCTAAAGTTACTTTAACAGCATTTGCTAAAGCGTCAACACCGCGTTTTAAACCTTCGCGTGCTTCAATGTCGAATTTAATATCTTTTGCCATGATTTAGTCTTGTTTTACTTTGTGTGTTATTATTCAATTTATTAAACAATCGCTAAGATGTCATCTTCACGCATGATTAGGTAATCTTTACCTTCTAATTTTAGCTCTGTTCCTGCATACTTACCATACAATACTGTATCGCCTACTTGTACCGTCATGTTGTGGTCTTTTGTACCGTTTCCTACAGCGACTACTGTCCCTTTTTGTGGTTTTTCTTTCGCTGTGTCAGGAATAAAAATACCAGAAGCAGTTTTTGTTTCTGCTGGTTGAGGTTCAATAAGAACTCTATCCGCAAGTGGTTTAATGTTTAATGCCATAGTGTTTATAGTTTATAAAAATTGAATTATTTATATTAGTTCTAAATGCTATATAAATAGTCATAAAGTGTGCCAAACCTTGTATTGACAGCTATTGCCAAAAAAAAATGCCAACTTGACAGCTGGCATTCTATAACGAAAAGTAAAATACTTTCTTATTCTTGTGTAGTTTCAGGCGTTGAAGTCTCGCTAGTAGCAGGAGCTTCAGTTCCTGTTGTTGATTCTGTCGTGTTTTCTGTGTTAGCTGCAGCAGGAACAGTAGGTTGTGCTGGCATTGTTGCATTAGGATCTAAAAGTTTAGAATCTCCAACTGCACCACCACTAAAGCTAATGCTCGACATTAAGATTAGGATGATTAACACCGCTCCTAATGTCCAAGTACTCTTATCTAAGAAGTCATTCGTGTTTTTTACACCTCCTGCAACAGTAGATCCTCCAAAAGATGAGTCTAAACCTCCTCCTTTAGGATTTTGTACCATAATAACCACAATTAATAAAAAACATACGATAGCAATCAATACTAAAAATACTGTAAATGTGTTCATGCTTATAAACTATTATGTTGTTGTAACGCTTTTATATCTAATATTTGGTTTGCAAAGAAACTACTTTTTTCTGGATATTTCAAAATTAAAATCTCATAAGCTTGTATTGCTTTTTGATATTTTTTTTGCTCCAAATAAATTTTGGCTAAGGTCTCCGTCATTAAACTAGTATTCTCTTGTACGGATAATTCAATATTTATGGGGCTTGCCGTGACTTTTTTTGTTGGGATAATTTTAGGATTTGTTTCGATGAATTTATCAATCATGGCTTGTTTTTTCTCCAAACTTTTTTGAAACTTTTTTTCATCTTCCGTAATTATCTCTTCTTTTTCTTCCTTTTCAGTCTGTATTTCCTCCTTTTTCGTATCCAATTCACGGACAATTGGCTGTTGTTTGGAAAGTTTTAACCATTCTTGAAAGGAGTATTTCTCCTCTGCTTCAAAAGCTAAAGGTTTCCCAATTTCTAATCTGTCTTCTAGTGATTCAACAGTAGGAATTGCCTTTTCTTCTTCTTCCTTAATAGGAGATTCTATTACAGTGCTAGATTCCGATTGTACCGTTTCTTCTTCTATTTCTTTTTCCAGTTCATCTGTCAAGACAGGACTTTCTTGTACAATTTCGTAAGCAACTTTGGAAATAGTTTGCAACAATGTGCTGATGTTTTGCTCTGGATCTTTGTCTTTTTCCTTTGCTACAGTCTCAATTTGCTCCTCAGTTTCATCTTGCATTTCGATGGATAAAGGAGTATAAACAGTAAAATCATCCGAAACAATGAAGCTAAATAAAATATCGCGGTCTAAGGTATAGGCAGCGGTTTTTTTGAGCTCTTGATTATAGGAAGTACTTTCATTTGAATAGAGTGCTTTCAGGTACAAACTGCGCAGCGCTTGTACATAAGGATACTGTTCAAGTAATTGTTTTAATTCTTGAATGTCTGAACGCTGTACTTGTGTTGGATCAGCTAAGTAAGTATGTAAAGTAGCTATATTCAAATTAGTTTTTGTTGATATTTTACCATTTGGCTAAGGATTCATTGAATACATCTTGCGTAATTCTTTCGTAAATTTCGTCTAAGGCTGTATTTAATGTGGCTCCTACTAATTGTGCATTAGCATCATAGTCATAATAGAAAGAGAATCGTTTTTCAAAATCATCTTCTGCATTTCTCTTGTTTGTAAATCGCACATTAATTGCAATATACAAACGGTTTTGTGCGGCTCTCTGATCTGCAGTTGCAGTCATCGGACTGATTCGATAATCGACAATTTCACCTTCATAAACTAAATCTGCATCTGAATTAGTTAAGGTTAAACTCGTTTGATTCTGAATTAAATCTTGCAGAGCTAATGTGAAGGTACGTTCAATTCCTGGTTCAACCAACGGTGCATTATTTTGAAAATAATTCACTTGGAACGAATCTGCATCAATTTTTCCTGTTCCCGTAAAGTTATAGTACTTACAGCTTTGTAAGCCTAAAGTTATAAAAAGAATGACAAGGACTGGTTTAAACTTCATCATTTATAAGTTATATTGTTTAATCTTTCGATATAAAGTTCGTTCTGAAATACCGAGTTCTTCGGCAGCTGCTTTTCTTTTTCCCTTGTTGCGTTCCAAAGATTTTCGAATTAATTCTACTTCTTGTTCTTCTAGATTAAGCGGTTCATCTTCCACTGTTTCTGCAATAAGGTAGTTGTCATCATCATCTTCATTTTCAATAATAGTAGGATGATAGGTGGAATGAACGGGCTGTGAAGGATGGACAGTATGTGCATTACTGTTTTCCAACTGTAGAATATCCGAAGGATTTGTCGGATAGTCTACCGATTCACTTTTGCTGCCATAGATACGCTGAATCAAGTGCTGATTGCTTTCTTGTACCTGTCCTTTATCTTGTTTTAATAGCTCTAAGGTCAGTTTTTTTAAATCTGTAATATCATTGCGCATGTCAAAGAGAATTTTGTATAAAATCTCTCGTTCCGTACTGAAATCGCTTTCTGCTTTTTTACTCTGTACCACAGAAGGTAATTGCCTGTCGTGGTTGGGTAAATACGTTTGTAAAATAGGAAGTGTAATTTCTCTGTTTGTTTCCAACACAGAAATTTCTTCTGCTACATTTCGCAATTGTCTGATGTTTCCATCCCAGCGATAGCGAATCAAAAAACTAGCCGCATTTGCATCTAAGCGAACAGGTGGCATTTTGTATTTATGTGCAAAATCCGAAGCGAATTTTCTAAATAACAAGTGAATATCTTCTCCTCTTTCTCGAAGGGGAGGTAGATTAATTTCAATTGTACTCAAACGGTAGTACAAATCCTCTCTAAATTTACCCTTTTGTATTGCTTCAATCATATTGACATTGGTTGCAGCAATAATGCGAATATCTGTTTTTTGAACACGAGAAGAACCTACTTTAATAAATTCTCCATTTTCTAAAATACGCAATAAACGCACTTGAGTAGTGAGGGGTAATTCACCTACTTCATCTAAAAAGATAGTACCACCATTCGCTTCTTCAAAATAACCTTCTCGCGTGCTAATTGCACCCGTAAAGGCCCCTTTTTCATGACCAAATAGCTCACTGTCAATCGTTCCTTCAGGAATAGCACCACAGTTGACAGCAATGTATTTGCCGTGTTTGCGGTGGGATAGGGAATGGATGATTTTGGGAATACTTTCTTTCCCAACTCCACTTTCTCCAGTAACTAAAACCGAAATATCCGTGGGGGCAACTTGTATCGCCTTCTGGATCGCACGGTTGAGCTTAGGATCATTACCTATAATTTCAAATCGTTGTTTAATCGCTTGAACATTTTCCATGTAGTGAACTTTTTCGTACTATTTTTTCAAAAGGTGATTAATCTTCTTGCATTGGTGAATAACCAACAGCCTTACCGATTAAGGTAGCAGAAGTACAATCTTCAACGTATACTTCTACAAAGTCACCTACTTTATAATTTTCTTTCGGGAATACAACCGTTGTATTCTGTGAATTTCTTCCACTCCACTCTAAATCTGAACGCTTTGATGTTTTTTCAATCAACACCTCTACTGTTTGTCCTACAAAACGCTTTGTACGCTCTAAGCTAATCTTACCTTGTACTGCGATAATTTCGCTCAAACGACGTTTTTTCACTTCTTCTGGAATGTCGTCTTCTAGTTTACGTGCAGCTAAAGTACCTGGGCGTTCTGAATAAGCAAACATAAACCCAAAGTCATAGCGAACATGCTCCATTAACGAAAGCGTATCTTGGTGATCTTCCTCTGTTTCTGTAGGGAAACCTGTAATCATATCCTGTGAAAGAGAAATATCAGGGATTAACGCATAAATCTTGTCTACTAATTCGATGTATTCCTCTCTTGTATGTTGACGATTCATTTCTTGTAAGATACGTGTACTTCCTGATTGAACAGGCAAGTGAATGTATTTACAAATGTTGTCATGATTAGCGATTACCTCAATTACTTCCATGTGCATATCCTGTGGATTTGACGTTGAAAAACGGAATCTCATCTTCGGGAATTTTGTAGCACATAAGTCTAAAAGCTGAGCGAAATCAACCGCTGTCGCTTTTTGAATGTCTGAGGCCTTGTCATAATCTTTCTTTAGTCCACCTCCATACCAAAGGTAACTATCTACGTTTTGACCTAACAACGTAATTTCTTTGAAGCCTCTTTCGTATAAGTCTTGGATTTCTGAAATAATACTGTGTGGTTCTCTACTGCGTTCACGTCCTCTTGTGAAAGGCACAACACAAAACGTACACATGTTGTCACAACCTCTTGTGATCGACACAAAAGCAGTAACACCATTACTTTGTAAACGAACAGGAGCAATATCACCATAGGTTTCATCTTTTGATAAAATGACGTTGATAGCATCTCGACCTTCGTCTACTTCTTTTAAAAGATTAGGAAGATCTTTGTAAGCATCAGGTCCGACTACCATATCGACAATCTTCTCTTCTTCTAAGAATTTACTTTTTAGACGTTCTGCCATACAACCTAACACCCCCACTTTCATTCCTGGGTTCTTTTTCTTTACTCGGTTGTATTGGTCTAAGCGTTTGCGTACGGTTTGTTCCGCTTTGTCGCGAATAGAACAAGTGTTTACTAAAACTAAATCAGCTTCTTCTAAGTTATTGGTTGTATTATATCCTGCGTCAGATAAAATGGAAGCAACGATTTCACTATCTGAAAAATTCATTTGACAACCATAGCTTTCAATAAAAAGCTTCTTAGTGTTGTCTCTATTCTGTTCTAGCTGTAAGCTCGTTCCTTGTTTATTTTCGTCAATTACCTTTTCCATATGATTATTTAAAAGGGAGTTTTATTTTAAGTCACAAAGATAGTTTAATTTTATTTGCTGACAAGTTGACAGCTTTATATTTAAGAAGCTCTTAGCGATTTTATTGGAACGATTAGGTCGTCTTTACTCTATTGGTTGGTTTTGCATGGAATTGTCGCTTGAGGTGTTTTACTGTGGGAATCTTGAATGGTAGCTGAAAAATAGTTTCAATAGGTCATAAGGATACTAAAAAAAGATATTTTTGGTGTAGATGAATGAAAGTAGTTACTATCGTTTTTCCTTATATTATAGGTGTTGTGAATTGATGTAAAAAGTAAAATACACAAGAAGGTATGTATTAATTACTTTTGTTTTTTTACTTTTGGACGAATTTCTGTTTGTATAAGGTGTTGGGTAAAAAAAAGAATTTTTTTCTAATCAACGTTAAAAAAGTGTGTATTTTTTAAATCATCGGAAAGGATTTTAAGAGAAAGTATGAATTATATCGGTTGAAGTAGAAATATTAAGAAAAAACGCATATTTTTGCTTCACAAAAGAATGAAGTATGGCAAAGAATTTAGTGATCGTGGAGTCGCCTGCAAAGGCAAAAACAATTGAAAAATTTTTAGGAAAAGATTATCAGGTAGAATCTAGTTATGGACATATAGCGGATTTACCTTCTAAAGAGATAGGAGTTAATGTAGAAGATAATTTTAAACCCAAATATGAGGTTTCTAGTGATAAGAAAGCTGTAGTAAAGAAGCTAAGAGATCTTTCTAAAAATGCAGAAGTTGTTTGGTTAGCTTCCGATGAGGACCGTGAGGGTGAGGCTATTGCTTGGCATTTGGCAGAAGAGTTAAAACTAGATCAAAATAAAACAAAACGCATTGTTTTTCACGAAATTACTAAGTCAGCAATTCTAAAAGCGATTGATAACCCAAGAGGGATTAATTATAATTTAGTAAATGCACAACAAGCTAGACGTGTATTAGACCGTTTGGTGGGGTATGAGTTATCACCCGTATTGTGGAAAAAAGTAAAAGGAGGATTATCTGCTGGACGTGTTCAGTCTGTAGCTGTTCGATTAATTGTTGAAAGAGAAAAAGAAATCAACGATTTTAAAATTGAATCTTCTTATGTTATAACAGCAGAATTCAAAACTGCTGAAGGCAAAGTTGTAAAAGCAAGATTATCAAAGAATTTTGCTACTGAACAAGAAGCCAAAGATTTTTTAAACCTTAATATAGGAGCAAACTATGCTATTAAGGATTTAGAAACAAAACCCGCTAAAAAATCACCAGCCGCACCATTTACAACATCAACCTTACAACAGGAAGCAGCGCGTAAGTTGTATTATTCTGTGGGACAGACGATGATGTTAGCACAGCGTTTGTACGAAGAAGGGTATATCACCTATATGAGAACAGATAGTGTGAATTTATCTGAAGAAGCGACAAAAGCAGCAGCAGCAGAAATTGCAAAATCATACGGTGCAGAATATGTACAATCTAGAAGTTATGTAACAAAGAGTAAAGGAGCACAAGAAGCGCACGAGGCAATCCGACCTACGAATATGGCGTTACACACTGTTCCTTTAGATAGAGATCAAGCGCGTTTGTATGATTTGATCTGGAAACGTACGTTGGCTTCTCAGATGAGTGATGCTAAATTGGAGCGTACGAATGTGAAAATTGGAGCGAATAAGTACAGTGATTTATTCGTCGCTACAGGTGAGGTGTTGTTATTTGATGGATTCTTAAAAGTATATTTAGAAGGACATGATGATGAAGAGGAAGAAGTAGAAGGAATCTTACCACACTTAAAAGTAGGAGAGTCGCTTTTATCTAATGCAATTGTGGCAACACAACGCTTTAGTAAACCTGCTGCTCGTTATACAGAAGCTTCTTTGGTGAAGAAGCTAGAAGAGTTAGGGATTGGGCGACCATCTACGTATGCACCAACGATTTCTACGATTATTGCACGTAATTATGTAGAAAAAGGAACAACAGAAGGGAAAGAGCGCAATTACAAAGTTATGACGCTAGCTCAAGCTGCTGTGACTGAAAAAGTATTGGTGGAAAAAACAGGATCGGATAAAGGAAAAATGATTCCAACAGATATTGGTATTATTGTCAATGATTTCTTAGTAAAGAACTTCAAAACAATCCTTGATTACAACTTTACGGCAAAAGTTGAAGAAGATTTTGATGCTATTGCTGCAGGGGAAGAAGATTGGGCGAAGATGATGCGTGAATTTTATGATCACTTCCATCCAACAGTAAAAGATGTAGAAGAAAACGCAGAGCGTGAATCAGGAGAGCGTATTTTAGGAACGGACCCTGCTTCTGGTAAGCCTGTGTTAGTTCGCTTAGGGAAATTTGGACCGATGGCTCAAATTGGTGATGCTGAAGATGAAAATAAACAATTTGCAAGTTTAGCTCCAGATCAAAATATTGGAACAATCACATTAGAAGAGGCGTTAAAGCTATTCTTATTGCCTCGTATGTTAGGAGAATATAAAGGAGAAGAAGTAGAAGTAAATAACGGGCGATTTGGTCCTTATGTGCGCGTGGGTAAAACGTTTATTTCTTTGCCAAAAGGATTAGAACCATTAGACGTGTCTTACGAAAAAGCGCTAGAGTTTATTCAAGAGAAAGAAGAAGCCGATAGACCGATTGCTACGTATAAAGATTTACCTGTACAAAAAGGTGTAGGGCGATTTGGTCCTTACTTGAAGTGGAATAATATTTTTATCAATGTCAATAAGAAATACGATTTTGACAATTTATCGAATCAAGATATTATCGAGCTGATTGAAGATAAAATTCAGAAAGAGAAAGATAAGGTTATTCACGATTGGACAGCAGAAGGTATCCGTGTAGAAAAAGCAAGATGGGGAAGATCTGTGATCTTAAAAGGGAAAGTAAAAATAGAGTTGTCTAAAGATGTAGATGCACAAGCGTTAACGTTGGATGAAGTAAAAGCAATGATTGAGGCGAAAACACCTGCAAAGAAAACAAAGGCAACAGCAGCTAAAAAACCGGCAGCTAAAAAAGCGACAGCTAAGAAAACAACGACCAAGAAATAATTGAATAGTAAGGCATGTTAGAACTTTTACGTCCAGTTAGTATTGAATTCAGGAATTATATCGATGGATTACCTAGCCAAAGTCTAGGTAAAAAAGTTTATTTCCACTCTGGTGGTCCTTTTGATAAGTACGAGCAATATAAAATCGCTATTATAGGGGTGACCGATAATAGAGGATTGGCCTTGGAACCTGCTATGGTGGACTTGATGAAAGTTAGAAAAGCCTTTTATACGTTATTTCCTGGGAATTGGAATGTTCGAATAGCAGATTTAGGGGATATTACACCTGGTGAATCGATAGAGGATACTTATTTTTTATTGAGGAAAGTTGTAGAAGAGCTAGTAAAGAACGGAACAATTCCAGTAGTGATAGGAGGAAGCCAAGATTTGACCTATGCGTTGTATCGCGGTTATGATAAATTAGAACAAATGGTGAACCTTGTTTGCATCGATCATAAATTAGATGTGGCAAAAGATGGAGGTCCAGCAGCAGAAAGTTTCCTATCGAGAATTATTCTAGAAGAACCGAATAATTTGTTTAATTTTTCAAATTTAGGCTACCAAACGTATTATAATTCGCAAGAAGAGATCGATTTAATTGAAAGTTTATACTTTGAAGCGTACCGAGTTGGCGAAATTATTAATAATATTGCATTGGCGGAACCCGTATTGCGCGATGCTGATATTGTGAGTATCGACATCAACGCTGTTAAGTCAAGTGATTCAGGTAATTTTGTAACCTATAATCCCAATGGATTTGATGGAAGAGAAATTTGTTCTTTGGCTCGTTATAGTGGATTAAGCGATAAAGTTAGTACTTTTGGAATATTTAATTATAATAATCAAATAAATGAAACGTTATTATTAGGACAAATATTATGGTATTTTATTGAAGGGGTGAATTATCGCTACAATGAATATCCGTTTGCCTGTAAGGATAATTATATAAAATATATAGTGCCTTTTGATGATTACGAGAATTTGATATTTTACAAGAGCGATATTTCCGGAAGATGGTGGATAGAAGTGAATGTTGGAGTAGGTGTTAATGAAAAGTTAACAAAGAAAATCTTGCTGCCTTGTAGCTATGAAGATTACGAAAAGGCAACCGCTCAGCAATTACCTGATAGATGGTGGAGAGCATTTAAAAAGAGTTTAGTTTAGGCTTAAAAAATTTAACATTTACATATGTTAAATATAAACTAAATTTTTTTTAGCTTTGTTTTTGAAAATTAAAAATAATTGAATACGTTTACATTTTTAAGAAGTATATAAGAAAACCTAAATAATATATGAAGAAGATCATTACGTTAGGAGCAGTTTTAGCTTTGGTATGCAGCTGTGGTACTGGAGATCGAGGTGAGTTGTTAGGCGGAGTAGAAGGTAAGAGATGGTCAACTACGAAGCCTCATGGTATGTCTTTAGTTCCTGGTGGGACTTTTACAATGGGACAATCAAACGAAGATTTCCTTGGTGCACAAGATGCTCCAACAAAAACGGTAACTGTTGGTTCATTCTACATGGATGAGACTGCTGTTACAAACAACCAGTACAGAAAATTTGTGGATTGGGTAAAGGATTCGGTTATTCGAACTCGTTTGGCTATTGCTGCGGATGATATGGGATTGACTCCAGATGGTGGTGGTATTGGTGCTTATGCATTTTTAGATAATGAAGAAAATCTAGATCGTATGACACCTTATCAAAGATATATGTACGAAAATTACTACAGCATGGATAGCAGTGATGATATGTATGCAGGTAGAAGATTGAATAAAAAAGTGAACTTACCTGTATCGGTAGATCGTTACCCAGACGAATATTATGTTGAAGTAATGGACTCTTTATACATTCCAGCTTCTGAAACATATAATGGATTAGGTATGTTCGATGCTTCTAAAATTAAATTTAAATACACGTATGTGGATTTAGAAGGAGCAATGAAAGATAAAGGAAATGATCCTCGTGGAAAACGCAGCAGACACTTAAAAACAGAAACGTTATTGATCTATCCTGATACAACACGTTGGATTAAAGAATTCCAATATTCTTATAACGAGCCAATGCACAATGATTATTTCTGGCACGAAGCTTTTGGTGAATATCCTGTAGTGGGTGTGAACTGGAATCAAGCTAGAGCGTTTGCAGCATGGAGAACGTTATACAAAAATACATTCTTACGTTCAAAACGTTTACCTTCTGAAGTACATGAATACAGATTGCCAATGGAAAGCGAATGGGAATTTGCTGCTAGAGGTGGTTTAGAAGGAGCAATGTATCCTTGGGGGGGTCCATATACAACAGATGAAAAAGGTTGTTTCATGGCAAACTTCAAACCTAGTCGTTTTGACTATGCAGCGGATGGAGCTACTTATACAGCTGAAGCACGTGCTTATCCACCAAATGGATATAACCTATATAATATGTCAGGAAACGTGGCAGAGTGGACAAGTTCACCGTATGATTCATCATCTTATGACTTCATGTCAAGCTTAAAACCAAAAAATAGAAGATCAGATACGCCATTAAAAGTAGTTAGAGGGGGATCTTGGAGAGACCCAGCTTATATGTTACAAGTTGCGACACGTGACTCAGAGTATGCAGATTCTGCTAGATCATACATCGGATTTAGAACTGTACAATCTGTTTCAGGATCAATGTCAAGAAGCAATGCGTCTAAAATGGCTAAATAACCAGAACCAAAACAATTATAGATTATAGACAAACAATTAAAACAATTAAAAAATTATGGCAATACCTAAAAAAGTAATGAACTTCTGTTATGGAATGGGGGCTTCAGTTGTAATTATCGGTGCATTATTTAAGATTACGCACATGGAGTTAGGTCCAATTAATGGAAATAATATGCTAACTTTAGGATTGGTTGTAGAAGCTCTTATTTTTGCGATATCTGCTTTTGAACCAGTTGATGACGAGTTAGATTGGTCTAAAGTGTATCCAGAATTAAAAGGTGGAGAACCAACACAAGTTAGAGGTGGTGGTAGTGCTGTAGGATTTGTTGGCGGTGGAACAACAGAAGAACAAGGTATGTTATCTAAAAAATTAGATGATTTATTGAAAGAAGCGAAAATTGACGGTGAGTTAATGAATAGTTTAAGCAAAAGTATCAGAAACTTTGAAGCAGCATCAAAAGAAATTGCTCCAACTGTAGATTCTGTAGCTTCTACTAGAAAATATGCTGAAGAAATGTCAATGGCTGCTGCTCAATTAGAATCTTTAAACTCAATGTATAAAGTACAATTGGAAAGTGCTACTCGTAACGCTGAAATCAATAAAGAAGTTGCCGAAAATAATATTAAATTAAAAGAGCAAATGTCTGCTTTGACAAGCAATCTATCTTCTTTAAACACTGTTTATGGAGGAATGCTTTCTGCAATGGGAAACCGCGGTGCTAATTAATTTATAATCAGATAAAGTTATAAATAATGGCAGGAGGAGCAAAATTGACACCTAGACAAAAGATGATTAACCTTATGTATCTTGTGTTCATCGCGATGATGGCACTTCAGATGTCAAAGGAGGTTTTATCAGCTTTTGGTATGGTAAACGATAAATTTGAATCGGCGAACGTTTCGGCGATGACAAATAATACTAGCTTGCTAGAGAGTTTAGAAGTGAGAGCTTCGGATGATCCAGCTCGCTTTGGAGAACCTTACAAAAGAGCAAAACAAGTAGCAGTTATTACAAAAGAATTTTTTGATTATATTACTACTGTAAAAACGATGATTACTGAACCTTTAGAAGAACAACGTATTGATGGAAAATTACCAGCAGAGCGTATGGATAAAGGGGATGTAATTGATCAAGCTTGGTTTAATGGAGATAAATACTCTGCACAAGGAGAGGAATTTATTGGAGCAATTGAAAAATACAAGAAAGATATTGCTGACGTTCTTACAGAAGATACGAAGTACCAACTAATTATGGTTGAATTGCAAAATAGATTTGATTTAGCCGATGTAAAAGATGGAGAAGGAGTTGTAAAGCCTTATTTAAATTACAATTTCCAAGGATTCCCAGCAATTGCATCGTTGACTAAATTATCTACGATGCAGAATGATGCAAAAGTAATTGAGCATGATTTCTACAACTTATTGTTAGGAAACACATTGAGTCAAGCGGCTTCTATGCGTAATTATAAAGCGATTGTTATTTCTGAGAAATCAGCTTATTTTGCTGGTGAACAATTTAAAGGAATGGTTGTTCTAGGTCGTTATGACCAATCAACTGTACCAACTGAAGTAATCGTAAACGGACAAAAAGTTGATTTGTCAAAAGCGTTAGACAATGGACGTGTAAACTTAGGTTTCAGTACAGGTAACGTGGGAGAGCATGAATTTAAAGGTAAATTTACATTCATGGAAGATGGACAAGCAATTCCAGTTGACTTTACAGGAAACTATGTTGTTGTACCAAAACCAAATCAAGCGAACATCTCTGCAGATAAAATGAACGTTGTTTATCGTGGGGTAACTAACCCAATGACGATCTCTTTTGCTGGTATTTCGGATGATAAAGTAGTAGCTTCTGCTCCTGGTTTATCTAAAGGAGGAAAAGCAGGACAGTATAACATGCGTCCACAAGCAGGTAGAGAAGTTACAATCAACGTAACTGGAAAATTACCTGACGGAACATCTGTAAGCGATAAAAAAGTATTTAGAATTAAAGATATTCCTGCACCTCGTGGTACAGTTCGTGGTGAATACGCTGCGAAAGGACCTAAGTCTAACTTAGAAGTGGTAACCATCGGTGCAAAATTAGAAGATTTTGATTTTGAATTAGGTTTAACAGTTACAGGATTTGTATTGCAAGTTCCAGGACAACCTTCTGTGGTAGTTCAAGGAAATAGAATGAATGACAGAGCGAAAGCTGCGATTTCTAAAGCAAGACTAGGGGATGTGGTTGTTATTTCTGATATCAAGGTACGTTTAGACGGTGCAAGTGATTATGCATTGAAGAAAACAGCACCTTGTACATTCGAAATCATGTAATTTCGAAATAAATAAAAGAAGAAAACTTTGAATAATATGAACTGGAAAAAAATTTCACTATTTGTAGCATTTTCAATATTCTCATTGCAATCATTTGCACAAAGCAACTTATTAAATGCTAAGTCTGCTGAGGAAATTGGAATGAAAAGTATTCAAGAAATATACGTACAAAGCGAAGGACCAATTCCATACGGGTATGTAGCAGATAAGGATATCCTATTTGGTATTAAAGTATGGGAAAACATTTCTCTTGAAGAGAAAGCTAATGAGTCTTATTACTATCCAATCGAAGAAGTATCTGGAGATGGAAGAAAATCAATGTTCCAAGCTTTGATTGATGGTATTAAGTCTGGAGCTATCACAGAAGTATACGATGATAGTGACTTTAAAAGAAAAAGAACGTTAAAGGAACTTGAAACATCTTTCGTGAAAGTTGATACTACAGATGCTGGTATTGAATACTATAATGCTGGTGAAAGAATTCCAGAGGAATATATTCAACGTATTGAATTACGTCCATCTGATGTAAAATCGTATCACGTTTTGGGATTGTGGTATTTTGACCGCAATGAGGGACAATTAAAATATCGTTTATTGGGAATTGCTCCAGTAGTAGTTGACCTTTACACGAAAGGAGCTGAGGTAGAAAACGCAGTTGAATTGTTTTGGATTTTCTTCCCAGATGCTAGAAACACGTTATTCGATGCTCAAGTATTTAACTCGAAAAACCCAATGAATCCAATGAATTTTGATCATTTGTTAAACGCTAGACGCTTTAGCTCTACGATTTACAAAGCAGATAATCAATATGGAGATTCTCGTATCAACGATTATATCAAAGGTGGAGAGTTAAGTCAATTATTTGAAGGCGAACGCATCAAAGAATTGATCAGAAACCTTGAAGATGATTTATGGAATTACTAATTTTGTAATTACTAATTTATAAAGCTCTTATCTAAATTAGATAAGAGCTTTTTTTATGATTTCAATTATGGTGGATTATATTGTAGTAGGAACTGGATTAGCAGGTATTGCATTTACTGAAAAGCTAGCTCAAGAAGGAAAAACTTTTGTTGTCATTGATGGGGAAACGCGTTCTTCTTCTCTTATTGCTGGTGGAATGTATAATCCAGTGGTGTTGAAACGTTTTACTGATGTTTGGAAAGTGAAGGAACAGTTAGCTTTAGCGGAGGTATTTTACCCTGCTTTAGAAGCAAAGTTACAAGTGAAATGTTGGTTCCCGATGGATTTATATCGCCGTCTAGCTTCGATTGAAGAGCAAAATAACTGGTTTCAAGCAGCAGATCGACCAAATTTAACTGCCTTTTTATCTCCTGAAATTGTAAAGATGCAACGAGATGGAGTAGATTTGTCTTTCGGTTTAGGCAAGGTAAAGGCAACAGGTTATTTAGAAACAGATGATTTAATTCCTGCTTATCGCCGTTATTTAGCACAACTAGGTTGTTATAAAAAGGAAACTTTTGACTATAGTTTATTAACGTATCATGAGGATGGTATCGCCTATAAAGGAATAGAAGCACAACATATTGTTTTTGCAGAAGGTTTTGGCCTATTACAAAATCCCTTTTTTAAAGAATTGCCACTAGATGGGACGAAAGGGGAGTTGCTGATTGTTAAAATTCCAGAGCTGAAATGTGATTTTATGTTGAAAGCAGGCGTATTTTTGATCCCGATTGGAGGGGATAAATACAAACTAGGAGCCACCTATAACTGGGAGGATAAAACAGATAAACCGACAAAAGAAGGAAAAGATGAACTGATTGATGGATTGAAAAGTTTTATTGATTTGGATTTTGAAATAGTAGAACATATTGCTGGGATACGCCCTACTGTGAAAGATCGTCGCCCTTTGTTGGGAAGAAGTTTGGAATCTGATCGTATTTTTGTATTGAATGGATTGGGAACACGAGGGGTTTTATTAGCGCCTTATTTGGCAGAACAGTTGTATAATTATATTGAAAATAATATAGCGTTGGATGAAAATATATCCATTCATCGCTACAAAAAGTTTAAATTAAAGAAGTAATATTTATGTTGAATATACATAATTTGTCTGTGTCGTTTTCAGGCGAATATTTATTTGAAAACGTTACATTCAGAATCGGTGCTGGTGATCGCGTTGGATTAGTTGGAAAGAATGGCGCTGGAAAATCAACAATGTTGAAACTTTTATCTAGAGATATGGAACCGGATACGGGGAGTATTGCTATGGAAAAAGAACTGAAAATAGGTTTTTTACGTCAGGATATTGATTTCATTCCAGGTAGAACGGTTTTAGATGAGGCTTACCAAGCTTTTGAAGAAATTAAAGCCGTAGAGGCTACTTTAGATCAAGTGAATAAAGAATTAGCTGAACGAACAGATTACGAGTCGGAATCATATTCAGAATTAATTGAAAAGTTAAGCGATTTAACGCATCGTTTTGAGATTATTGGAGGATACAATTACGTAGGGAATACGGAGCGTATCTTGCAAGGTTTGGGATTCAAACGTGAGGATTTCGAAAATCTTACAGATACCTTTTCTGGGGGATGGCGTATGCGTATCGAATTAGCAAAACTATTATTACAAGATAATGATGTGCTTTTACTCGATGAGCCGACCAACCACTTGGATATTGAAAGTATCATTTGGTTGGAGCAGTTTTTAAGAAGTTATCCAGGAGCGGTTGTGATTATTTCCCACGATAAAATGTTCTTAGATAATGTAACCAATCGCACCATTGAAATATCATTAGGTAAAATTTACGATTTCGATAAGCCGTATTCTGAATATTTAATTCTACGTGAGGAATTGCGTGAGATGCAATTGGCAGCACAGAAAAATCAAGCGAAGAAAATTGAAGAAACAGAGAAATTAATCGAGCGTTTCCGATACAAAGCAACAAAAGCATCCATGGCTCAATCTTTGATCAAAAAATTGGATAAAGTAGAGCGTATTGAGGTAGATGAAGATGATAATGCCGTAATGAATATCTCATTTCCAGTGAGTATTGATCCAGGTAAGGTCGTATTGGAAATGGAAGGCGTTACGAAGCGTTTTGGTGATAAAGTTATTTTTAAAGATGTTGATTTTTTAATCGAACGTGGAAGCAAGATTGCATTTGTTGGACAAAATGGACAAGGGAAATCTACGTTGATTAAAGCAGTCATGAAAGAGTTTGAATATGACGGAATAATTAAATTGGGACATAATGTTCAGATTGGATATTTCGCTCAGAATCAAGCGGATTATTTAGATGGAGAGAAAACCCTTTTAGATACAATGTTAGATGCCGCTACCGATGGGAATCGAGTAAAAGTGCGCGATATGCTAGGAGCTTTCTTATTTAGAGGGGATGATGTAGAGAAAAAAGTAAAAGTGCTATCAGGAGGAGAGCGAAATCGCTTGGCTCTATGTCGTATGCTTCTTTCACCTATTAATGTCTTGCTTATGGATGAGCCGACCAACCACTTGGATATTAAATCGAAGAATGTGTTGAAACAAGCGTTGCTAAACTTTAAAGGGACGTTGATTTTGGTTTCTCACGACCGTGATTTCTTGCAAGGGCTAACTAATTTAGTGTATGAGTTTAAGGATCAGAAGATTAAAGAGTACTTAGGGGATATCAATTACTTCTTAGAAGAGCGCAAGGCACAAAATATGCGCGAAATCGAAAAGAAGAGTGATAAGAAAGAGCCTCAAGCTGAAGTAAAAGTGGAGGAAAAGAAAGTCGAAGCATTATCATACGAAGATCAAAAGAAGCAAAAAACGCTTCAAAATAGATTGAGTAAAATAGAAAGTGAGATTAATACCCTTGAAAAGAAAGTCGCTAAAGACGACGAACGATTAGCGGTTGATTATGAAAAATTGATGCAAGACGAAAGCTTTTTTAAGGCCTATGAGCAAAATAAAAAGAAAATAGAAGCATTGATGCAAGAATGGGAAGATGTAGCTGCAGAGTTAATGTAAATGAATATAGATAAGGTTTGTGTGATTTGCACAAACCTTTTTTTATGGTCCTGGTTTAAGATCAGTTGTTTTTGCTTACATTTAATAAAAAAAATACAATGAAAGCATATCGAACATGTTGGGTTTTAGGCCTGGCTTGCCTAGGGTTATGGAGTACAACAACTACGGCACAAACGAAACAAAAAACAGATTTGTCAGCTGCCATGGCAACCAAGGTTGGGCCTCAAGATATTGATAAATTATATTACAATTTTGCAATTGAAGTGGAAAAACAATTGTATAGTGGGTATAGCCTATTGGGAATAAACCCAAAGAGTTTTGAGACAATGAAAACAGCAGAAGAAGGTCTTTTTTCAGTTGGAACGAAAACCTATGACAAGAAGATTACTCTTCCACTGAAAGAAGGACATAAATCGAATTTAGTGGTCTTGGAACAGTGGGCTAAACAAAATATCAGCTACAAAGGAAAATTGATTTTTATGATCGATGGAGTGGTGTTGAATACGCAACCTAATTTGATGCTATTGGATCAAAATTATATTGTGGATTATGCTGTTGTTCCTTTAGATCAATTGGATTTGAAAGAAGTTACAGCTGTTGTTCAGTTGAGAATGAAGTCCGCAGCTAATTTTAAGACGATGTCTGCAGCGAAAAAAAGGAAGCGTGAATAAAATCTTGATGCTGTAGGAATAGAGGAAGATGAGAGGAGTGGTTGGAAGGAAGATTAAAAGTGTTGTATCTTTAGTGATTATAGATAAACGCTCACCGTTATTCCGTTTGTGCATAGAAGAGCGTATGAAACGCCGATGAAGCAAGTATAAAAGCAAGTAAATGAAATTATTCGATATTTTTAAAAAGAAGAAAGAACAACCCTCTACTTTTCCTGAAAATGAATTAGAACGTTATTTAATAGAAGGTGCATCTAGTATTGATGCACAGAAATATTTTTATCAAAAGTTGATGTGGAACCAACTGATTGTGTTGACTCCAGATGGAATGGAATTAGAAGAAGGAGAGCAAACAGTTGGAGGAAATACCACGGTAAAACTGGTGTCTTTTGATGGAGGACATATTCCCGTATTTACCTCGTTGAATCGCGTTTTTGATCAGGAGATCATGAAGGGAAAAGTGTCGTATATCAGTTTGAAGGGACAAGATTTATTTAGTATGACGAAAGGTTCTACTTTTATTTTAAATCCCTATTCTCCCTATAGTAAAGAATTGTTACCACTGGAGATTGAACAGTTGATGAATGGGACGATATACGATCAGATTGATGCAGATGAAGCCGAAAGGCAACATATTGAACAATTCAATACCCTCTATGACTTAGCGTGTGAAAAACAGCAGGATCTTATTCTGTTGGAAGAATACCGCATGCAAGAGTTGAATGCTGAGGATCAAGCAAGATTAGAAGAATCTGTGCATTATTTTAAACAATGTCTGGCGTTAATTGAAGATCATTGGCCTAGTATGGTATTGATGGCAAAAGCGCTGCAACGTTTGGAACGCCATGAAGAAGCGTTTGCCTTATTGGAAAAAGCGTTTGTGATTAATGTAGAGAATCACTCTATTCCGATGGAGGCTGCTTTAGAAGCCGTTCATTTACAAGATTTGGAGAAAGCGTTGTACTATTCTGAAGAATCCATGAAACGAAAACCCAATGATTTTGCCCTGATGGGTAATCACGCCATGAATTTGGTTTTGGCAGAACGAGATCATGAAGCATTAGATTTAATTGAACAAGCTTTGGTACTAAAGCCTAAGGATGAAGTCAATGAAAATGTGAAAAACTTAATTACAGAAGTGATGGCGGGGACTCGTAAACGGCCAACAATGGAGGAAACCGTGAACGGTTAACAGTAAACCCTTCATCATAAACCAAAAAAAAGACTTAATCGTGAGATTAAGTCTTTTGGCTTAGTAGCGGGAACAGGACTCGAACCTGTGACCTTCGGGTTATGAGCCCGACGAGCTGCCTACTGCTCTATCCCGCGCTATTGTGGTGCAAATATACAAACTAATAATGGTATAAAACAAATAAAAAAGTAAAAAGTTTATGGGATTATTTCTTTATGGTGTTAACTAACTGATTATTAGTTTGATATTAATTGTACTTAATTCGAAATGTCATTTGATATTACTTCAGAAAGATGTTTTTCGACATCTTCTTTCGCTTTTTCTTTCATTTGTAAGAGGAGTTGATGGATGTCATTCGGACTATAATCATTTAGAGGACCAAATACTTCTGCTTGTTCTACCTGTACACCGCAATAGGCTAATATGCCTTCTTGTAGAGGAATTGAACCACTTTCACGATATACTGATTGATGAATTTCTGGAGATAAATCGCCCATGGTTACTATGATACGAGCTGTTTTGCCTTGTAAAAGACCTTCAGTATGTGTTGTAGTATGATGTTTAAATACTAAACCTGGTAAAAATAAACGATCAAAGAACCCTTTCATGATTGCGGGCATACCCACCCACCACATCGGATGTATCCAAACTTGATGGGTACTCCAATAAATATCGTCTAAGGCGCGGAGTAAATCGGGTTCTAATTCCATGCGTTGCGCATAACCATATTGAAGATTGGGATTAAAGTGTAATTCACCAATAGCGAGATAACGAACAGTGGCGCCTAAAGCCTGTGCTGTTTCGATATAGGTTTGTGCCAATGTGGCATTGAGGCTAGTTGGATTAGGATGTCCATTGATGACTAAGAGATTCATAGTATTATTGAATAAAAATGGTTTTTAAATAAGTAATTTGTTGTTGCCAAAAGTCGCGAGCCATGGCTGTCGGGAAAAAGTCAAATACATGTGTAGCACCTTTTACTTCAAAAAATGCAGTTGGAACTTGTGCATCCTTGAGTTTGTCCGCATAGTGTTTAGCCTCATCTTTGAGGGGGTCAAACTCCGCTACAACTAAAGTTGTTGGAGGAAGATCAGCAAAATTCGATTGCAAGTAAGGCACTGCATATGGCGGTGGAGCCTCATGATGTGTGGCCAAATAATACTTCCACATAAAAGTGGCAGCAGATTTGGTTTGCATCGGTGCATGAGCTAAAGTCTGCATGGAAGGCGTGAGCAAGCGGTGATCCATCGGCGGATAGAGCAGATATTGATGTCGTAGTACAACTTCCTGTTTGTCTCCGGCTAAATGAGCAAGTGAAGCTGCAATAGTTCCTCCTGCACTACTTCCACCTATGCTAATGTTTTCTTTATTTCCTCCCAATTGATCAGCTTCTTGTGTTAACCAAAGTAATGCATCATAAGCATCTTCTAAGGCTGCAGGAAATGGATGCTCAGGAGCTAATCGGTAATCGACGGATACAATTGAAATATTCAAGGCCAATGCTAAGGGGTAAAAAATAAAATCATATTGTTCTGGAGTACCATATATAAAAGCACCGCCGTGAAAATACAGCAACACCGGAAGATTGCTTTGTCCCTGTGGTCGATAGGTTCTTAATCCGATGGTTCGATTAACCTCTCGAGAGGGGATTGCAAGGTTTTCAACGACTAAACCTTCTGGAATTGCTAAAGGCTCTTCCTGATCCGCTAGTTGTTGTTCTTCAATGCGAATTTGTGCAGGGTTATGGGCTAATAAATAATCGTAGTCAATTTGGTTATAAGGACTTTCGTGGATGGCTTGTAGCAGCTCGATGGAAATATCTTGTTGTATCATATTAAAATTTAATTACTATTTTACCTACGGTATGTCCGCTTTCTAGTTGCAGATGGGCTTGTGGTAATTCTTCAAAAGAATAAATGTGTGACAGATGCGGTTTGATATGACCCGCTGCTAACAGTTGAGCAATCTGCTTCATATCCTCTTGACTAGCATACACCGACATAAAATAACAAGCATGTAAAAATTTAGCTTGTGCTTTTTGTTCATCTTCCTTTGTATGTCCAGATGGTAAGGTAACAAGGGTTCCAAAAGGTTTGAGTACTGCAACGGATTTTTGAAAATTTGTTCCTCCTATGGATTCCAAAACAAAATCAAGGTTACTCAATTCTTTTTCAAAATCAACTTGACGGTAATCCAGATGCTCGTCTGCCCCTAAAGAAAGCACAAAATCTTTGTTGACTGCAGAAGAAGTAGCAATGACATAAGCACCAAGGTATTTTGCGATTTGTACAGCAAAATGTCCGACGCCACCAGCAGCGGCATGAATGAGTAAACGATCATGGGGACGTAATTTTCCATACGATGTGAAAGCTTGCCAGGCAGTCAATGCGGCTAGTGTGCTCGCAGCAGCTTCTGCATGAGAAATATTGGTGGGTTTTACTGTCAAATGATGGGCGGGTGCAGCGACGTATTCTGCATACGTTTGTCCATGGCCTACAAAGTTGACCATGCCAAATACTTCATCACCAATGGAAAAGTCAGTTACCGCATTACCTACTTTAACTACAATTCCTGAAATATCCCACCCTAAAATCAAGGGATGATATTGAAGAAGTTGTTCAGCTAAAGGGGCTTGACGCTTCCGAACTTTAACATCTACAGGATTGATGCTAATCGCTTTGGTTTGAATGAGTACTTCATTTGCTTGAGGTTGAGGAATTGGAATATCTTTATAGTGGAGATGTTCAATCCCTCCAAATCCTTCTAATGTAATGGCTTTCATCATCTTCTATATTTTTTTAGCAAAAATAGACTGATAAAATGAGGTTTTTTAGGTATAAATTAAGTGTATTTCGGTATCTTTGCAACATGGCAAAAGAAAATATGTACCAGGCGCTGGAGGTGTACTATGAAAAAATAGACAGTTGCCCTTTGCGCGATAGACAATTTAATTTTTTTGAATTGGTTTATGTCATTTCAGGAGAGGGGAGTCATGCTGTAAATGGCAATCGAATTCCATTTCAAAGAGGAGATCTATTTTTAATTACTCCTCAAGATTGCCATGAATTTGATTTAGAGGGGATGTGTGAATTTATGGTGATTCGTTTTGGCGAATCCTATGTCAAGGAGTATCAATGGAAGAGCATTGATCACATTGAATGCTTGCTGTATTATGCTTCTCATTTATCAGCTTCTGTATTAGTTCACGAAGAAGATAAACGACTCGTTGCTCAGTTGATGCAGACGCTACAAGAAGTATTGAAGATTGAATTGATGTATAATGAAGACCTAATTCGCCCCATGGTCAATGCGATATTGGTGATAGCTGCTCGCAATATTGCTCGTATTCAGATGAAGCCCATGGAAGTTAATACAGATGCGAAAATGATGCAGATACTCCACTATATTCAAGCGCACATTCGCGAACCAGAACAGTTGAAAGTGGCGGTTGTTGCAGCGCGTTTTGGACTTTCAGAAACGTATTTGGGGAGTTACTTTCGCAAACAAGGTGGTGAATCCTTTCAAGCGTATATTTCAGCATATAAAATTCGACTAATCGAACATCGTTTGCTCTTTAGTGAAATGCGTATCAATGAGATTGTCCATGAATTTGGATTCGCAGATGAAAGTCATTGCAATAAATTTTTCAAACGACATAAAGGAATGAGTATGTCAGCTTTTCGAAAGATGGAAAAAAGTAAAAAGTTAATAGAACAAGATTAGTTCTCTTTTTGCTTCTCTGAATGTTGAATTATGTTATCGATTGTTTTATTAGATAACACAACAAAGTCAGATTTTTTAAAATCCCAAATACTCTTGTATTCTTCTGAAACTATGATATGAGTTCCCCAGTTAACGTACGGAGCATATAGCATTAGGGTACATACATCAGTTGCGGTGGGTAAATGCCCTGTTTCAGATGTGTGAGAGTGCATTGTACTTAGAATAGTATGATTACCTTCTGTTGCTTCGGTTTGGATAGGAATAATATTTTGATGTAATTGTTTTTTTGTACGGATCTTATTTTTTTTATCGAAAGTAATCAGATAATCATTGCCAAAAATAACAACTCCACCCGTAGTTGGACCAGTAAGAACATATACTTTTTTCTCCTTTTCGTGAATGAGGGGAACCAAGTTTAAGTTAGTGTTTTTATATCGTTTAAAAAGCGTATCGTTAGCAATATTTTCTAAT
The DNA here is from genome assembly GCF_001549985.1 of Myroides odoratus. Classification (GTDB taxonomy): domain Bacteria; phylum Bacteroidota; class Bacteroidia; order Flavobacteriales; family Flavobacteriaceae; genus Flavobacterium; species Flavobacterium odoratum_A. The sequence continues at coordinate 96,443 of NZ_LROZ01000006.1, forward strand.
GCAATTTGCCTAATTGTATACAACTCTAATTCCTTTTGGCTAAAAGGACGTTCTTTTATGTCAACCTTCGCTTGTTGTACGTTATAATCTTTATTAAAAGTAATAGTGCCTAGTACTTGCGGGTTTGGTGTTTTGGAAAAAAAGATACAAATAGAAGTTTCTTCTTCTACATAGGAAAGATAACCTCCAATATTTTCTTCGTTACTATATTGAGGAAGGAATAGATCTGTACCATACCAAGATGCCATTTCGGAGCGATATAGGCGGATTCCTTCATCAAGAATTTCTTTATGTTGCTTATCTATTTTTGATTGAGCAAAACAAGGGATTAAAGAAAAAGTGAATAAGATGAAAATAAAATGTTTCATGGTGAATAAGATGATGTGATTGGCTAAGGTAAAACATTATCTCATTAATATTAAATAAAAAGCATCCCAGTTGGAATGCTTTTTATGTATTTAAATGTGTGAAATTATTTCATCTATGTCTACTCGATTCATATAATTAGTATCGATAAAAGTATAAGTAATGGTTCCCGTTTGATCCAGTACAAAAACAGCTGGAATTGGTAGTTCGTTGTAATCATTCCCATTGAAAGAAGAAAGCGTAATACCTAACTTTTCATAGATAGGTAATATGAAGTCTTGTAAGGAAAAAGAAATGCCCAATTGTTTGGCTAAACGATTGTCTTGATCGGTCAATACATCAAAACCTAGCGCATGATTGTTTTTTAATTCTTCATTATACGTTGCTATCTGTGGTGAAATAGCAACTAATGTAGCTCCTTCGAAGTCTTGTAAACGATCTTGCAGGGCTTTTAATTCAAGATTACAGTACGGACACCAATTTCCACGGAAGAAAGCAAGGATAACGTTTCCTTTTTGCAAGAGTTCTTTTAGTTCAACGGGTTGATTAAGCGTATTTGAAAGTTTAAAATTGGGAAAAACTTGTCCTACTTTTGGAGCTTGATTTTCTAATCCTTGACTTTTCAAATCGGCAATGGATTGACCAAAGGCTTCGAGTATTTCTGGAGGTAATTGAGAAGCTAGATTTTCATTTAGCGCTTCAATTTGTTGGGCTAATGTTGTCATGTTTACGATATTTTACCTGCAAATTTTTTGAAATAAAAGCAAAATAACAATACCGCATATTTTTGTCCCTACGGGATAAAAAAGTCAATATTGAATTAGGAGGGGGATATCGTAAAAAAAAGATTAATAAAATTTTGATGGATGAAGAGGTAGCCCTTTATAATCTCAGGGAATGTGAATTGATAAAAAAGATGATTGTTGCCCTTATTTCATTCAACCCTTCACCGTAAACCAAAAAAAAAGACCTAATCGTTAGATTAAGTCTTTTGGCTTAGTAGCGGGAACAGGACTCGAACCTGTGACCTTCGGGTTATGAGCCCGACGAGCTGCCTACTGCTCTATCCCGCGCTATTGTGGTGCAAATATACAAACTAATATTAGTACAAACCAAGTAAATGAAAGAAAAACTTTTAATAAAAAGGACTGCATTGGCTTTTATTGGTCGTAATCTACTGGTCAATAGGGAGATGTGGTTCTGTTTTTTTTGTAATTATTTGAGTATACTGTTTGTTTGATCGTATAAACGGCTTTTTTCTTCTAAAACAGCAATAGCATTGGCACTGATGTAGGGTTGTAAAGCTTTAAATTTCGCTTCCGGCCAATCGTATAGATTCAATTGAAGTAAACGCGCGATGGTTGTTTCATCAAATCTTGTTTTGATAGGCTTGGCAGGATTGCCTGCAACGAGGGTATAAGGAGCCACATTTTTGGTCACCACCGCACCAGAAGCAATAATTGCTCCCTCGCCAATGGTAATTCCAGGCATAATCATCGCACGCATACCAATCCAAGCTCCATCGCCAATGAGGGTATCTCCTTTTCCTTCATAAGATTCTCCTATGGTTTCAATAAAAGGATATAAACTAAACCAATCGGTACGGTGTGTGTTGTTACCTCCCATTAAGATTACCGCTTCAGCAGCAATGCAAACATAGGAACCAATATAAAGTTGATCAATAGGCCAAGCAGGTTCCCATTGACTTGTACTATAAGCATCTCCATATAAATAACGTACAACACTTTCTTCAAATGAACCACTCCAAGCGGCACTGTAATAACTGGTATTTCCTTTAATGTGTATATTGGGATTTTTAACCGTTTCGTGTAAATATTCTACTATTGACCAATGTTTTTGGTTTGTAATCATAAAATTGTATTTGCTTTAAAAAAGATAAAGCTAGTAAAATCGCATATAAATCAAAATTTTGATCTCCCAAAAAGCTTTTTGGGAAGGATTTAAGTCGAGTTCTTTCATTTTTTTTCAACTATCTCATTGATAAAAACTACCTTTGTAGCGAAAAATATATTTTTATGGCACATAAAGCTGGATTTGTGAACATTATAGGTAATCCCAATGTAGGGAAATCTACCCTAATGAATGCATTAGTAGGAGAGCGATTATCAATAATTACATCAAAAGCACAAACAACAAGACATCGTATTCTAGGAATTGTAAATGAAGAGGAGTATCAAATTGTATTTTCTGATACCCCTGGTATTATTAAACCAGCGTATGAATTACAAGCCTCAATGATGGACTTCGTAAAGTCTGCTTTTGAAGACGCAGATGTTTTGATTTATATGGTAGAAGTTGGAGAAAAAGAATTGAAAGACGAAGCTTTTTTCAATCGAATTATTCACTCAAAAGTGCCTATTCTATTGTTGTTGAATAAAATTGATAAATCCAATCAACTTCAATTGGAAGAACAAGTAGAATTGTGGAAATCAAAAGTACCTAATGCGGAGATTTTCCCGATTTCAGCTTTAGAAAAATTTAATACACAAGCGGTGTTTGATCGTATTTTGGAGTTAATTCCAGAATCACCACCTTATTACGCAAAGGATGCCTTAACGGATAAATCAGAACGTTTCTTTGTGAATGAAATTATTCGCGAGAAGATTTTATTGAATTATGATAAAGAGATTCCTTATGCCGTAGAAGTCGAAACAGAGGAGTTCAAAGAAGAGGAGGATATTATTCGAATCAAAGCCATTATTATGGTGGAGCGCGATACACAAAAAGGAATTATCATTGGTCATAAAGGAGCTGCTTTGAAAAAAGTAGGAATTGCTTCTCGTGAAGAGATGGAGAAATTTTTTGATAAAAAAGTGCACTTGGAACTTTTTGTGAAGGTAAATAAAGATTGGAGATCGAGCGATTATCAGTTGAAACGTTTCGGATACAATCAAAAAAAATAGAGAAATTAAATAATAGCGTCAAATATTGCATTGAAATATTAACTTTGCGAGATATTTAAATAGTATATGAGTAGTATAGTAGCCATAGTTGGGAGACCAAACGTAGGAAAATCCACTTTCTTTAATCGCTTGATTCAAAGGAGAGAGGCAATTGTAGATTCGGTTAGCGGGGTAACCCGTGATAGAAACTACGGCAAATCAGAATGGAATGGAAGAGAGTTTTCTGTCATTGATACAGGAGGATATATCAAAGGTTCTGATGATGTTTTTGAAGAAGAAATCAGACGCCAAGTAGCATTAGCTATTGAAGAGGCTGATGTTATCATATTTGTAGTTGATGTAGAAGAGGGAATTACTCCTATGGATGCTGAGGTAGCTAAATTATTACATCGTGAGACAAAACCTGTTTTTGTAGCAGTGAATAAGGTGGATAGTGGAAAGCGTATGGAAGATACGTATGAGTTCTACAATTTAGGATTGGGTGAAATTTACCCAATTGCAGGAATGAGTGGTAGTGGTACAGGTGATTTATTAGATGAAGTAATCAAAGTATTGCCAGAAGAGGAAGTAAGAGAAGAGAGTGAAGATGGAGAACTACCTCGTTTTGCTGTAGTAGGACGTCCAAATGCTGGAAAATCAAGTTTCATCAATGCGTTAATTGGTGAAGATCGTTATATCGTAACGGATATTGCTGGTACAACAAGAGATGCCATTGATACACGTTTTACTCAATTTGGATTTGACTTTAATTTAGTAGATACTGCGGGGATTCGTAGAAAGACAAAAGTAAAAGAAGATTTGGAATTCTACTCTGTGATGCGTTCTATTCGCGCGATCGAACACAGTGATGTTTGTATCTTGATGGTGGACGCTACGAGAGGGTTTGAAGGACAAGATCAAAATATTTTCTGGTTAGCAGAGAAAAATAGAAAAGGAATTGTTATTTTAGTAAATAAGTGGGACTTGATTGACAAGGATACACTAACGTCAAAACAATTCGAGGATAAAATTCGCGAAAGCATTGCTCCGTTTACGGATGTGCCTATTGTGTTCACGTCAACTATTACAAAACAACGTTTATTAAAAGCGTTAGAAACTGCAGTTCAAGTATATGAAAATAGAAAAAATCGCATTTCTACGTCTAAATTTAATGAAACAATGTTGCCAATCATTGAACATACTCCTCCTCCAGCAATTAAAGGAAAGTATATCAAGATTAAATATTGTATGCAGTTGCCAACACCATCGCCTCAATTTGTGTTTTTTGCTAATTTGCCTCAATACATTAAAGATCCTTATAAAAGGTTTGTTGAGAATAAATTACGCGAAATTTATGACTTTAGCGGTGTGCCTATAGATATCTATTTTAGACAAAAATAATTGTAATTATACTAAAATATACGGTCTTTGTTTGTGAGAACAAAGACCGTTTTTTATTGCTATGAAGAAACTAATTTGCATCTTAACTGTATTTGTTAGCCAGCTGATATTCAGCCAATCAACAGTTATCTTCAAAGGTCAATTGACGGATTCTGTAAAAAATCCATTAGAAGCCGTTACGGTTTATCTCGTGAAAGAAAAAGACAATGCTGTATTAGAATACAATATGTCGAATGCGGAAGGAAAGTTTGATTTGAAAATAAAACTACCAGAGGAAAAAATACTCTTCAAAGCCAGTATGGTTGGATTTAAACCTTATACTAAAGCAATAGAGAAAACAGGAGAATCGACCTATGACCTCGGGGTAATACGCTTACAAGAATTGGTAACTAGTTTGGATGAGTTAGTCATTACGGCAGATGTTCCGCCAATTCGCGTGAAAAAAGATACCTTGGAGTTTAATGCGTCTTCTTTTTCCGTTCGCCCTGATGCTAATCTTGAACAATTGTTGAAGCAATTGCCCGGTTTTCAGATTGATGAAGACAAAAAGATTACAGTAAATGGCAAGGAAGTAAAAGAGATATTGGTTAATGGAAAACCATTTTTTGGAGAAGATGGCAAAATTGCGTTAGAAAATTTGCCTTCGGAAATCATCAATAAAGTTCAGGTAACAGATAAGAAAACGAAAAAAGAAAAATTTACTGGAGAGCGAGCAAGATCGGAAGATGCAAGTATCAATATTACGATAGATGAAGAACATAATAAAGGATATTTTGGAAAGATAACTGGAGGTTATGGCTCGGATAAGCGCTATGAAAGTAGCTTGTTCTTTAATACGTTTTTCAACAAAACCCAGTTGAATGTGATTGGTTCTGCCAATAATATCAATGCCATGGGCTTTTCAATGGATGAGGTATTCGATAATATGCGGATGGGAAAAAGCTCTGGTGGAATTACGGAATCGAGAATGTTAGGGGTGAACTTCGTACAAGATATTAATACTAAATTGAAAGTCAACGGAAGTTATAATTATAATTTTTCGGATACAGAAAGTAAAAATCGATCAACAGTAACGCAATTTTTACCTTCTGGGGAGTTTGTAAATAATTCAGAATCGGAAGCAAATAGTGATTCAGAAGGACATTCTGCCAATGTGTCGATTGATTATATAGGGGAGAAGGATTCATTCTATATTATGCCTAATTTTCAAACCAACTATTCCCGTTCAGTAACGAGTTCGAAAGATCAAGCCCTCAATGAAGCGGGAGAATTATTGAATGATAGCGAATCGTATGCAACAAGTAAAGGGGATAGTAATTCTTTTTCCAATGCCATGCGCTATATGCGAAAATTGAAAAGAGATCGACAGTTTTTTACACTTGAATTTATGAACACAAATAGTGTAAATACGAGTGATGCGCTACAAGAATCGACTACGCGTTTTTATAAATCAGAACAAGAGGATGATATTCGTCGTCAATTTCAAACGCAAAACAATACTAATGATACCTACCGTTTCGCTATGGAATATAGTCAACCGATTACGGATTCATTGACGTTGTTAGTCGGGAGTAATTGGGATAGAAATCAAACAATTACGGATGCAAAAGTATTTGATTACGATGAAGCAACACAGGAGTATTCGGAGTTAAATACGCTGCAGACCAACCGTTATAATACTGTTCAAACAACAGTAGCGCCCTATGTAGGATTGAACTATAAGTATAAAAAGTGGTTCGCAGATTTTAATACGTCTACGAATATGGTTAAGAACAGTGTAGAAGCCTTATATAACAATCAAATATATTCCTTGGATAAGAAATACATCGACCCGAATGTTCGCCTTAATTTGAGCTATGCCATGGGAAAGGGGAGTTATTTCTGGATGATGTACAACTATAATGTTAGCTATCAAAGTGCAACGCAATTGTTGGATATTGTAGATGTAAGTAATCCACTACATACGTCGGTAGGAAATCCTGATTTACGCCCAACAGGGAATCATGGGGTGAATCTGAGTTACCGATCGTATAACTTTCAAACGCGATCAGGTTATTCCCTGAATGGTAATATTAACTTCATGAATAATAGCATTGTGAATGCTGTAGATTACGACGAAGATAGAAAGAGTATTTCTACTTATAAAAACGTTTCTGGAGCGTATAATTGGTCTTTATATGGTTCTTGGTATCGATCAGAAAAGTGGGAGGCCTTGACGATGCGCTATGGTATTAACTTGCGTTACAACCAAAATGTCAATAAAGGATATATCGATGGAGTTACGTATGATGCAACGACCAATGGAATAAGCCCAAGGGTATATGTGAATTTAGACTACGGTGAATTGTTTCGAATTTCACCTTCTTATAACTACAACAGAAGTTGGTCAAGCTATAAGAATTTTAGTATAGATCGAGCAAGTAATTTTGTTCACAATGCAGCATTGGAAACAGTGGTGTATTGGCCGAGTAAATTCACCATAGGGAATGATTTTACGTATACCTATAATTCTCAAATAGCTTCAGGCTATAATCGAGATTTCTATATGTGGAATGTGAGTTTAGCGTATGAGTTTTTTAATGATCGCTTTAAAGCTAAAGTTAAAGTATATGATATGTTGAATCAAAATACAAGTTCAAGGCGAACAATTGATGCAACATCGATTGTAGATTCAGAAAGTTTAGTGCTTAAGCGTTATGTGATGTTTTCTTTAACGTATAGTTTAAAGGCTTTTGGAAGTAAAGAAATGAGAGGGAATAGAGGAAGCTTTGGTGGACCTGGTGGTGGCCGTAGAGGAACTGTCATACAAAGAGGAGGATATTAAAAAACAATAAGGGGGATGTTGATCATCCCCCTTATTGTTTTTATTTGATGGATTACCAGCTTCCACTTGATCCACCACCAGAGAAACCTCCACCTCCGAAGCCGCCGCCAAATCCGCCGCCGCCGCCAAAGCTTCCACCTCCGCCAAAACCTCCGCCTCCGGAGCTTCTGCCAAGGTTACTGAGGATAACCATGCTGGTTAAATCATCTAAGAAACCACGGTGACCTGAGTTGCCTCGACCACCTCCATTGTTTTTATTTTTGTTAAATAGAATCGTACCTACTATCAAAGCGATAATCGCTATCAAGCAGAATAGCCCACCTATTTCATTGTCGCCATCCATACGAGCGTCTTTATCCGCTTGGTATGTTCCAGCAAGCATTTCCATAATACCATCTACTCCTGCATTTAGACCCGCATAGTAATCTCCTCGTTTAAACTCCGGAATAATTCTATTTCGAATCAATTCTCCTCCTTGACCTGCCGTAATTTGCACTTCAGCACCATACCCAGGGTAAATGCCTATTTGTCTTTCTTCCGCAGCCATGAGGATTAAAACACCATTGTCTTTTCCTTTTTGACCAATACCCCACGTTTGCCCCCATTTAGGACCTAGAATACCAATGCTTTCTCCTTTTAGAGAAGGAATGATAATGACAACAATCTGCGTGGAGGTTGTATCACTATAGTTGATTAACTTTTGTTCTAATGCTTTGTTTTGTTGACTGCTTAGAAGCTGAGCATAATCATAAACGGCTGTTTGTTTTGTACCTGTAGGCTTTGTTGGAATATCAAATTGCGCATAATTGACTTGCGACCAAAGTAAAAAGAAAGCAAATACAACAAATGATAAGACGCTGTTCTGTAGTTTTCGCATGTTGAGTTAAGCTTTTGATATTTCGTTTGATAGTTCATTTTTGTTTTCTCCTGTAGCAGGGAAATACACTTTTAATTGACTACCTGCTTTGAGAATTCCATAAATAAGCCCCTGTTTGAATAACCCTTGTTTAAAGTGATTGATAACAAGTTCTTTGGTTCCTTCCCAAAAATTTTCTTCCTTTACGCGTTGATCAATTCCCTTATCGCCAAGAATAACAAAAGCTTTGGAGCTTAAACAGATATAGAACAAAACTCCATTTGCATGCGTCGTTTTGTCCATAGCGAGTTCAAAAAATACCTCTTGAGCTCTTGTATAAGGTTCTTTTGTTGTTTGTGTTTCAATGTGAACCCTAATTTCTCCTGTGGTATTTTTCTCCGCTTGTGTAATGGCTGCTAAAATTTCTTGTTCATCCGAAGGACTTAGAAACTGATGAATTGGTTGCATAATCAATTAGAATTTTACTTTTGGCGCACTTTCAGCTCCGGCTTCTGCTTTAAAGAATGGTCGTTCTGCATAGCCATTCAAGAAAAATTTATTAGGTACTTTTAAAATATATCCATTGTACACTTGTACTGCCTCATTGAAGCGGCTGCGTTGTGTAAAGATTTGATTTTCAGTACTCGCTAATTCATCTTGTAATTTCAAGAAGTTTTGATTTGTTTTTAAGTCAGGATATTTTTCTACCGTAACTAATAAACGCCCCAATGCACTAGAAACCCCAGATTGTGTTTGTTGGAAGTTTGCTAATTGTGCTTCTGTCATATTTGTTGGATCAATCGAAACGGAAGTTGCTTTTGCTCTTGCATTAACAACGGCTTCTAAAGTTGATTTCTCAAAATCAGCTGCTCCTTTTACTGTTTCGACTAAGTTTCCAATTAAGTCATTTCTTCTTTGGTAGGCACCTTCAACATCTGCCCATGATTTATCCACGGCTTGTTTGTGTCCTAAAGCTGTATTTTGATAGTTCATGGATAACAAGAAGTATCCCCCAATTAATACAACTAATACGATGATAATAGGTAACGCTTTTTTCATTTGTTTTTTTCTGTTTTAAAGTTCGTTTTTTATACTTATTAATGTTTCTTTAATGTATTCTAATCGCTTGATGATTTCAAGGTTATCTACAGCTTCTTTTGGTTTGAGTTTTAGCTGTTCTTTGGCTCCCTCTAAAGTAAATCCTCTCTCTTTGACTAGATGGTAAATTAATTCAAAGTTTTTGACATCTTGTTGCGAGAACATGCGATTGCCCTTGGCATTTTTTTTGGGCTTGATGATGTCAAATTCTTTTTCCCAAAAACGAATCAAAGAAGTGTTGACGTCAAAAGCTTTTGCAAGCTCGCCAATACTGTAATATCTTTTTTCAGGTAAATTAACTTTCATTAGTCTAGAGATTGATTTTCGTGATTAGCTTCTTGTAATAATAGTTCAAATTCTTTGGCTGAAATATCGCCATAGTAATAATTTAATGGATTCACAGGATTTCCTTTGTAGTGGACTTCATAGTGTAAGTGGGGGCCAGAACTTCGTCCTGTACTTCCTGCATAACCAATGATATCCCCTCTTTTTACGGTTTGCCCTGGTTTAACGTTATATTTACTCAGGTGGGCATAACGCGTTTGATATCCATATCCGTGTTCTACTTCGATTAAATTACCATAACCAGAAAGTTGATTGTTGGCTCTTGTTACTTTTCCATCTCCAGTAGCGTAAATAGGCGTTCCTATGTTGACAGAAAAGTCCATCCCAGAGTGAAACTTCTTAATCTTCGTAAAAGGGTCACTTCGATAACCATAACCCGAGGCCATGTGTTTTAAACTTTCATTCTTTACAGGCTGAATGGCCGGAATAGCTGCTAATAATTTTTCTTTTCCTTTTGCCAAATTAATAATGTCATCTAAAGAACGTGATTGTATAGCGGTTTGCTTGGCAATGAGATCTATTTTTTCAGTCGTCAATCGCAATAGCTTTTCGTTTTGTAAGTTTTTAAACTCTTTGTAGCGATTAATTCCCCCTAATCCTGCTTTGCGTTGCTCCTCCGGAATAGGAGCTGTGTTGAAGTAAGCCCTGTAAATTTCGTTATCACGAACTTCAAGTTCATCTAAAACTTCCGCAATAAGATCAATTTTCTTGTTGAGTAAGGTATAGTTGGTTTTAAATTCTGCAACTTCTCTTTCTAACATCTTCTCTTTGGGTGTAGCTAGGATATTTGAATTAATTAAAATAAATAATCCCAATAAACCAAAGGCAGCTGCAGATAGGATGAACAAGAATATGTTTACGATTCGCTTAGAAGATTTGGGACGTATTCTGTGAAACGCTAACTTTTCGGAATCGTAATAATATTTTACCTTAGCCATAATTTAAAAAACACTATTTTTGCACTAATTTTGTAAACACCCTTGTTTGGTTTAAAAAGGCATTAAACAACAAATTTAAACAATGTTTTGGTTTAATACTTGGTAAAATAACAAATGGAAATAAAAAATTAACACATTTTGTTGGTTAAAAGGGTAGTATACAATGCAATTAGCAAGTTATTTAAATGTTTGATAGAAAATATTAGTTTCCGAAAATATGAAATCACAAGAAATTCGTCAGAAGTTTTTAAACTTTTTTGAAGAAAAGGGACATTTAATCGTTCCTTCAGCACCGATTGTTTTAAAAGACGATCCAACTCTAATGTTTAACAACTCTGGAATGGCCCAGTTTAAAGAATATTTTTTAGGAAACGCCACGCCGAAAAGCAAACGTATAGCAGATACACAAAAATGTTTACGTGTTTCTGGAAAGCATAATGACTTAGAAGATGTAGGTTTTGACACGTATCACCATACGATGTTCGAAATGTTGGGGAACTGGTCATTTGGGGATTACTTCAAAAAAGAAGCAATCGCTTGGGCATGGGAATTTTTAACGGAAGTTTTAAAACTAGAAAAAGATCGCCTATATGTGTCCGTTTTTGAAGGAAATCCTGCTGAAAATGTACCATTTGATCAAGAGGCTTTTGATCTTTGGAAACAGTATGTAGCCGAAGACCGTATTATTCTAGGAAATAAAAAAGATAACTTTTGGGAAATGGGAGATCAAGGGCCTTGCGGACCTTGTTCTGAAATTCACATTGATTTGCGTACAGACGAAGAAAGAGCAGCCGTTTCAGGTTTTTCTTTAGTTAATGCAGATCACCCTCAAGTAGTAGAGATTTGGAATAACGTATTCATGGAATTCAACCGTAAAGCGGATGGTTCTTTGGAGAAATTACCAGCTCAGCATGTGGATACTGGAATGGGATTTGAACGTTTGTGTATGGCTATGCAAGGAGTAACATCTAATTATGATACAGATGTATTTACACCTTTAATCCGCAAAGTGGAGGAAATCACTGGATTGAAATACACGGATAATACAGTAAAAGACATTACAGAACAACAAAATAAAACCAATATTGCCATTCGTGTAATTGTCGATCACGTTCGCGCAGTTGCTTTTGCTATTGCTGACGGGCAATTGCCATCAAATAACGGGGCAGGGTATGTTATTCGCCGTATTTTACGTCGTGCAATTCGCTACGGATTTACGTTTTTAGGAACAAAAGAACCTTTTATTTATCAATTAGTTGACGTACTATCGGTACAAATGGGCGCTTTCTTCCCGGAAATCGTAGCACAAAAAACGTTGGTTGAGAATGTAATCAAAGAAGAAGAAGCTTCCTTCTTGCGTACTTTAGAACAAGGTTTACATTTATTGGATCAAGTGATTGAGAAAACGAATGGAAAAGTAGTAGATGGAGCAAAAGCATTTGAACTATATGATACGTTTGGATTCCCTATTGACTTAACCGCGTTAATTCTAAGAGAAAAAGGATTCGAATTAGATGAGCAAGGGTTTGAAGTTGCTATGAATGAGCAAAAAACGCGTTCAAGAGCAGCATCAGAAGTATCTACTGATGACTGGACAATTCTAATTGGCGGTAATGTAGAGCAGTTTGTTGGTTACGATCAATTAGAAAACCAAGTAAAAATTACACGATACAGAAAAGTAGATAGCAAGAAAGATGGTAAATTATTCCAATTGGTGCTTGATGCAACGCCATTCTATCCAGAAGGTGGAGGTCAAGTTGGTGATTGTGGGGTAATCGTTTCTGCGAATGAAGCTATTCCGGTTCTTGATACTAAAAAAGAAAACAATTTAATTTTACATATTGTAAGAGAATTACCAGCGAATGTAGAAGGAACTTTTACAGCAAAAGTAGATGTAGAGGCTCGTCAACAATCCATGGCGAATCACTCAGCAACACACTTATTGCACCAAGCATTGCGTACGATTTTAGGAACACATGTGGAGCAAAAAGGTTCCTTAGTGTCACCTACACATTTGCGTTTTGACTTTTCGCATTTTGCTAAAGTGACAGAAGAGGAATTACAACAAGTAGAAGACTTTGTAAACAGTCGTATTCACGAGCAATTACCGCTTATTGAAAGACGCAGTATTCCTTTTAATCAAGCAGTTGCTGAAGGAGCAATGGCTCTTTTTGGAGAGAAATACGGAGATGAGGTACGTGCTATTCGCTTTGGTGAAAGTATGGAATTATGTGGAGGAACGCACGTTCAAAATACCGCTGATATTTGGCAGTTTAAAATTGTAAGTGAAGGAGCTGTAGCAGCAGGAATTCGCCGTATTGAAGCGATTACCAATAAAGCGGCAAGAGCTTTTTATGCAGACCAAGAAAACACGCTGAAAGAAGTAAAGGCTGCATTGAAAAATCCACAAGATACGTTGAAAGCAGTCGTGGCTTTACAAGATGAAAATGCAAAACTTAAAAAACAAGTAGAGCAATTGTTAAAAGAGAAAGCTAAAAATCTAAAAGGAGAGTTGAAAGGGCAAATCCAAGTAATTAACGAGGTGTCTTTCTTAGCTGTAGAAGTGGATTTAGATGCGAATGGAGCAAAAGACTTAGCGTATGAACTAGGAAGTGAGTTAACTAATCTTTATGTGGTGTTGGGATCTAATGCGAATGATAAACCGATGTTAACTTGTTACGTTTCTAAGGAAATTGTTGAGGTAAAAGGATTAAATGCTGGACAAATCGTTCGTGAATTAGGAAAATACATCCAAGGGGGTGGAGGAGGACAAGCCTTCTTCGCAACAGCAGGAGGTAAAAATCCAGATGGAATGAAAGAAGCCATCAGTCACGCTATTGATTATTTGAAATAATATATTGATAAAGAAAGATTCCTATTCGTAGGAATCTTTTTTTCTTATACCTAGTAGAGATGAATTTTAGTACTGTTGTTCCCCTATCCTATACCGGAAAAAAGATTACCTATGAAGATAAAATTCTTTGTTTGGGATCTTGTTTTGCCGTTAATATTGGGGAGAAGTTTAAAGCATATCAATTTCAACAAACCATCAACCCATTTGGGATCTTATTTCATCCTAAGGCGATTGAAAAATTGGTCGAATACGCAGTAAAGGGGTATGAATTTACTGCTTCAGATGTTTTTGAGCACCAAGAAATTTGGAGTTCTTTTGTGGCGCATTCTGATTTAAATGAACTGGAACAAGAAGATATCGTGACCAAATTGAATGTCAAATTATTTGACTTACAAGTAGCCTTACGTGAAAGTGCTTTCATTACGCTTACTTTTGGTACCGCTTGGGTATATGCAGTAAAAGAAACAGGGGAGATTGTAGCGAATTGTCATAAAGTACCGAATACACAGTTTGACAAACGCTTGCTTTCATATGAAGAGGTATTGGCGAGTTATCAACACATCATTACGTTGATTCGCACCGTTAACAAGGAGGCACAAATTTTGTGTTCTATATCACCTGTACGTCATAGTAAAGATGGTTTTGTGGAGAATCAACGCAGTAAAAGTATCTTACTTGCCGCTTTACATAGTACTATGGATGCTTTACAAGATACGAAAGTAAGCTATATTCCCGTTTATGAGATAATGATGGATGAATTGCGCGATTATCGTTTCTACAAGGAAGATTTGATCCATCCTAATGCTATTGCGATTCAGTATATATGGGAACGCTTTGTTGCCTATTATATTGACGAACAAATGTATACTGTAATGAAAAAAGTGGATGAAGTTCAGAAAGGATTGAATCATCGTCCCTTTAATCCAACAGCAGAACAACATTTGAAGTTTTTAGATACGTTGATTGAAAAAATTGACGATTTATTAGAGCGCTATCCGTTTATGAGTTTTAGATAATTAGTGTAGGTTATGAGAAAAGTATTCAAAATTGTATTTTCTTTCTTTATTGTGCTATTCTTCATGTTTATGGGGGTAGTGATTTATCAATATACATTTGGGAAGTCAACGAGTAATGTAGAATATAATTCGGACTTGATCCAAGAGCAATTGAAAAATGTAAGTAAATTGATTGTGACAGAGGCGAATTATACGCAAGTCATGACCTATCAAGATCAACAGAAGTATTTGTTGAATCTCGTTTCCTTTACGAAAAAAGCAGTAGTCATTGTCAATGCGAAAGCAACCGTGGAGTATGATTTGACGCAGTTGCAATACCAAATTGATGAAGAACACAAGGTGGTTCAGCTGTTGCATATTCCAGAACCGGAGATTCACATTTATCCAGATTACAAATTATACGATGTAGAGACGAGTACATTCAATCCGTTTACTGGAGCGGATTACAATAAGATTAATGCAAAGATAAAAGAAGATTTACAACGCAAGATTGAGCAATCCAGCTTAAAGTCGAATGCAGAAAATCGCTTGACTAGTGAATTGGGTAAATTATTAGTGGTGACTAATATGTTAGGATGGCGATTGGAATATCAAGGAAATACTATAAAAAAAGAAAGTGACTTATCAGCCACTTTCCCTATGTAAATTATGCTTGTTCAATAATACTTACTCCATCTAGAATTAAATGAGCAACCTTGGGTCTCTCAACCTTTAATTGTTCTAGACGATGCATGGCTTTTTGATAGAGTGCTTCCTCTTTGTTTTGTTTAGCTAGTTCTAAAATCTCAACAGTTAATAACCAGTCCGAAGGGTAAGTTGATAGCAACGTATCTAAAATGGTGTTTAAATCGGTTGCTTTGTTTTCTTCGCGCATTAAACGAACCGCTTGATAAAGTCCTTCTAACTTTATTTTTTCTTCGTCTCTTTTGGCTTTAATTGTTTTAGATGATGGAACGTGGTTCACTAGATCAAAACTCTTATAATCTGCTGGTCCAGAGAAGGCAGAAATTACATCTGCACCAACGGCCATATCATAGGTACCCCATTCCGGTTGGAATAAAACAGTAGTTCCATGTTTAACCATACAATCTCTAAAGCTAATTAGAATAATTTTACCATGGATATTGCGGATACCTGTAATATTTGTTCCAGATACAGTAATATCTCCTTCAAATTCCAGTGTCACGGGTTGACCTTCAAATAAATTGTAGGCTTTTAAATCACGTGGACTCATATCTTCAATGGCTAAGTTGATTCCTTTTAAACGACCTAGAGCCGTTCCAAAACCGTGAGGATGTGTTTCTGTTCCGTGTCCAACAAGTTCTTTTTCTCTATAGGATAGTGCGGTAGCTCCTGTTGTTTGTATATAGGCCGGTTTACCTTCATGCTCGATGACATTGGTAAAGTTTCCTGAAATTTGAATACCTGTATTCAATTCGATTGTACCTAGGGCTTTGGAGTCAATTAGTTTTTGAATTCCCTCTAATCCACCTTTGCGTATTGCCATTTTATTGGCAAAATTTTCCAAAACTTCACTCAAATAAGCAAAATCTGGGGTAACATATAGTTGAGGTTGAGGTTTAGTAATATCAAAACCTTGATTAGCCGCTTCGATCGTGTACGGTAGTTTAACTACGTTATCCGTCATACACCAAGCACTCTCTCCAATGGAAGACAATAATCCAGCACCGTAAATTTTAGGATTGTCAACCGTTCCGATTAACCCGTATTCTACCGTCCACCAGTGTAAATTTCGAATTAAAGCCATTTCTGAAGGTGCTGTTGTGATTGCTTGTAAGCGATCAACTTCATCTTCTGCTTTTTTAATATCTTCTTCGGCTACACCCTCTGCTTCTTTTAAGATGGATAATAAACGAATAGCTTCGTAAATTTCATAATCATGAGCGGATGAAATAGCCTTACAGCCAATCTCTCCAAAACGTCTTAAGTATTCTGCGTATTCTGGATTGGCAATAATAGGAGCGTGTCCAGCTCCTTCGTGAATGATATCTGGAGCAGGTGTATATTCAATATTTTCTAATTGTCTAATATCAGAGGCAATAACAAGTACTTTGTAGGCTTGAAATTCCATAAAGGCATTAGGTGGAATAAAACCATCTACAGCGACAGCAGCCCAACCAATTTCCTTTAAAATTCTATTCATACCATACATACTTGGAATTGATTCAACCGAAATACCTGTTTTACTTAATCCTTCCAAATAGGAGTCGTGGGCTACTTTAGATAGATAGTCGACATTTTTGCGCATGACGTAGCGCCATACCGCTTGGTTGATGGGAGTATAGTCCTCATAGTCTTGCGGCTTGATAAATTGTTTCAAGTGAGGAGGTAATCGGTCTATTAATTCGTTGCTTTCGTATTCTTTTGCGTTCATAGTATGCTAACAGTAGTTTGGTTGCGGTAAATATAAGGAAAAAGATGAATGTATTAAAAGCTCTTATTTTTTCTAGTGATAAAGAGGTAAAAATTGAAATAGAAAGAATATTTTACGATTTTATAAATGTTAAAATAGAGTAATGATTGTTATGTGGTTAAATATTTGGTTTTGTACTAATGGATGTGTTAAATATTTTGACTAAAAATAAGGTTTATTATGTAATATTTAGGTGTTAGTGTAGAATGTTAGGGAACATTAAGGATAATATTAACTAATTTTTTTTTTTGTTTCAAAAATGTTTTTATATTGCAACACAATTATTAACTAATTAAAGCAAATATTTATGAAAAAATTATTTATGTTTTTGGCTGTAGCTGGTTTAGCTACATTCGGAGCTTCTTGTAGCAGCAGCGATGATAACGGCGGTGACGGAGGACAAAAAAAAGACTTAGTATTATCTGGAAAAACTGACGTAAAAGAAGGTGATGCTGTTACATTTACAGTAAAAGTAGGTGACAAAGCAGAAGCTGGAACTGATTTGTATGTTGCAGGTGAGAAAGTTTCAAACCCATATACTTTTGCTAAAGTAGGAGAATTTAAAGTTCAAGCTAAGAAAAACGGCTTCAATGACAGTAACGTATTGACTGTTAAAGTATCAGAAAAAGGTGGAGTTACTCCAGATCCTAAAACATTAGTATTGTCAGTAGTTGGTGGTACTGATGTTAAAGTAGGAGATGAAGTAGTTTTCCTTGTAAAAGATAATGAAGGAGCTACTGTAACTGGTGCAACTATTAAGAAAGGTGGAACTACAGTTGCTAGTCCATGGGTTCCAACAGAAGTAGGAACATTTAAATTTGTTGCTTCTAAAGATGGATATGAAAATAGTAATGAAGTGTCTGTAGTTGTTGCACAAAATACTATTCCAGAAAATTTTGTTAAAGTAAATGGTGTACATACTGAAATTACAAACTTAAAAAGAGTTTACATTAATGGAGTGAAAAATGCTCAAGGACAATTTCAACCATATATTTATACTGAAGAAGGAAGTAGTTTCTCTGTTGTAACGTATGAATTAGGTACTATTGACGAAGCAGCTCAAGCTTATGTGACTAGAAGTTCTACAGTTTTTATTACTAATCAAGTTGTAGGGCAACCATACCAATGGCCAGCAAATGTTGGTGAAGATACATTCATTGCTAGTTCAGCTGTAGCTGATTTTGCAGCAGAACGTTTTGTTGAATTTAATTTAAACAATGATTTATTAGATCTTGAAATTGCTGATAGTGATACAGATTTCTTATTAACTTTACATGTTGAGAATCAAACAAACGGAATTAAGTTTGATGGTACGCTTGGAACAGGTTACTACTGGAGAGAAGTTAATGCTGATGGAAGTCCAAAACAAGGAGCTACAGTTGCTAAAGTAAGTGCTAAGTTTCTTCAAAATTCTATCTTTGGAGGTAGAAAAAAATAAATTGATTTTGTAAATCAAATAAAATAAAAGAATAAAAAAAGTAGTAATTGTTTTGATTACTACTTTTTTTTATAAAAAACGGAAGTTATAAGGAGTTTGATTTTGTTTCTTCATATATAGTTAAAGGTAATTTGTTTTGTCTGAAAAATATTCTGTTCAGTAGCTATAAAGTTTGAAGTAATATGTTAAATCTAAGTAAGTTTAGTTTTGAATCGAGTTAATTGGATTTTTAAAAATATCATTTTTTAAGAATTAATAACAGTAAAGAATATTGTTGTTGAAATGTATATATTCATTTTTGATAGTAATCTATATTAATATTGATGAGGAAGAGCATATTGATTAGAGTCTTTATATACATGTTTTTCATATAAAAATTATAAAAAAAGAGCAATAATAACACCAATTATTATTGCTCTTTTTACAATTTTATTTCTTCAATTCAGGTGGATATGTACTCAATATTTTCTGTACAAAATCCTGAATCTTTGCTTCTTTCTTTTCAGGGGTATTGGCGTTGTCTATATAGCCCGTTCCAATTCCTTGCCAGATTAAAGCTTTTTTGTTTGTATCAATGAAATCAATGTATAGTTTTCCTTCTATTGACGTAGATACTGTGGTTGAATTAGGACCCCAATAAGGAGCATACCCCCATCCGTAGTAGCCGTATCTTGAGTAGAAGTAATCGTTGTTTGTGGTAACGTTTACCTGCTGTTGTGATTTAGTAAAAATATTTACTAATAATTGAGGATTACGATCTGTTTTAGTAAAGCCTTTGGCCGCCATTTCTTGGTCAATTGCATTCAGAATACGTTTTTTATCCAAGTCGTTTAATTTTACATTATCAATACCTTCTTTGAAAAAAGCATAGGTTTGATAGGCTGTGAAATTAGTGTTTTTGTCATAATCGGCACTAACACGTACACTACTACAAGAAGCTGTAAAAATGCTTACAGCTGCAAGAATTAGAAATTTTGATACCGTTTTCATCGCTTACTTATTTTTTGTGAGTTAATTCAATAAACTATCATCAACGATATTCGGGATCGTAACCTTTAATAGTGGTTCAATCTCCATGGCACGCTTAATTGCAAAAGTAGCCTCTTTGTTTCGAGCCCAGTTGCGTCGTGCAATACCGTTGTTTACATCCCAGAAAAGCATGGATTTTAATTTTTCATCAGATTCTTTAGTGCCATCTAAAAGCATGCCAAAACCTCCATTGATGACTTCTCCCCATCCTACACCACCACCATTGTGGATAGAAACCCAAGTAGCGCCTCTAAAGCTGTCACCGATTACATTTTGAATCGCCATATCAGCCGTGTATCTAGAGCCGTCATAGATGTTAGATGTTTCACGGTATGGGGAATCTGTTCCCGATACATCGTGGTGATCACGTCCCAATACTACTGGGCCAATTATTCCTTCTTTAATCGCTTTGTTAAAAGCTTCGGCAATTTTAATTCGACCCTCTGAATCAGCATATAGGATACGAGCTTGAGATCCTACAACTAGTTTGTTTTCTTGTGCACCTTTAATCCAACGGATATTATCAGCCATTTGTTGTTGTATTTCAGCAGGGGAGTTTTGCATAATCTCCTCTAACACACGACAAGCAATTTCGTCTGTTTTTGCTAAGTCTTCCGGTTTTCCTGAGGCACATACCCATCGGAAAGGACCAAAACCATAATCAAAACACATTGGACCCATGATATCTTGCACATAACTTGGGTATTTAAAATCAATACCGTTAGCCGCCATAATATCAGCGCCTGCTCTTGAAGCCTCTAGTAAAAATGCGTTTCCATAGTCAAAGAAATACGTTCCTTTGGCTGTGTGTTTGTTAATAGCTGCTGCTTGTCTACGCAAAGATTCTTGTACTTTTTCTTTGAATAAAGTTGGATTATTAGCCATCATATCATTGGCTTCTTCAAAAGATAAGCCTACAGGGTAATATCCTCCTGCCCAAGGGTTGTGTAAAGAGGTTTGGTCAGACCCTAAATGTACAAATAGGTTGTCTTCCGCAAATTTCTCCCATACTTCTACAATATTTCCTTGGAAGGCAATCGACACGACTTCTTTGTTTTCTTGTGCTTTTTTTACACGTTGTACTAATGCATTGAGATCCGTAACGACTTCATCCACCCATCCTTGAGAATGTCTGGTGTGTACTGCTTTTGGATTTACTTCTGCACAAACTGTAATACATCCTGCAATATTCCCTGCTTTAGGTTGTGCTCCACTCATTCCTCCTAATCCAGAAGTTACAAATAGTTTACCTGTTAGGTCTTCGCCCTGTTTAGCAATTTTACGACCTCCATTTAATACGGTGATTGTTGTTCCATGTACGATGCCTTGTGGACCAATGTACATATAGCTTCCCGCTGTCATTTGACCATATTGTGTAACACCTAAAGCATTGAATTTTTCCCAATCGTCTGGTTTAGAGTAGTTCGGGATCATCATTCCATTGGTTACTACAACGCGTGGTGCTTTAACATGTGAAGGAAATAACCCCATCGGGTGCCCTGAATACATCACTAATGTTTGTTCATCCGTCATTTCTGCTAGATAACGCATCGTTAGTAAGTATTGTGCCCAGTTTGAAAAAACAGCCCCATTACCACCATACGTGATTAATTCATGTGGGTGTTGCGCAACGGCATAATCCAAATTATTTTGAATCATCAACATAATTGCTTTAGCCTGTGTAGAATTTCCTGGATATTCTTCTATTGGTCTTGCATACATCTTGTAATCGGGTCTAAAGCGATACATGTAAATACGACCATATGTTTCTAATTCTTCTTTAAACTCTTGGATTAACTCGGAATGATGTTTAGCATCAAAATAACGTAAAGCATTTCGCAAGGCAAGTTTCTTTTCCTCTTCTGTCAATATTTCTTTGCGTTTTGGAGCGTGATTAATTGCCGGATCATACTCCTTCTTTGCCGGTAGCTCATTTGGAATTCCTTGTAAAATTTGTTCCTTAAAAGTCATTTTCTGAGTTTTTTGTGATTAATTATTTATGTGTTTTTTAAGTAAAAACCTAAAAACTATTAACTAGTTTTGTCGCGTAGTCTAGCTTTAGATTTTGACTCGTTTTTGCGTAGGTAAGTTACTAAAAACTCTTGTATTATTTATTTTAATATTTATACAAAAAAAAACGTTTTTAGTTAAACCTATTGTAAATTAAAAGCTTGTAAATGTGATAGGTTATGATCGATTTGTTTTCAAATGAGAAGGTGCCAACAGTAAAAGTAGAACGTTCATTCCGCAATGGAATTGAATTGTTTATTCGCAGAGAAGATTTGTTGCATCCGGAGGTTTCGGGTAATAAATTCCGAAAATTGAAATACAATATGGAAGCAGCAGTATCTAAAGGGAATCAACAAGTGTTGACTTTTGGAGGGGCTTATTCCAATCATATTGCTGCAACCGCGGCTGCAGGAAGGATATTGGGCATGCGAACCATTGGAGTAATTCGAGGAGAGGAGATCCAAGCGAACTATCGCGATAATCCAACGTTAAAGAAAGCGGAAGAGGATGGAATGCGTTTTAAATTTGTTACTCGAACAAACTATAGAACGAAAGAATCAACGGCTTTTTTAGCAAAGCTAAAGGAAGAGTTTGGCGATTTTTACTTGGTTCCAGAAGGAGGAACAAATAAAGAGGCAATCCAAGGGACGGAAGAGATTTTGAAGGAAGCGGACCATAGTTATGATTATGTGTGTTGCGCAGTCGGAACAGGTGGCACGATTGCAGGAATTATCAACCGTTCATTTGCCCATCAACAGATTATTGGTTTTCCTGCCTTGAAGGGAGATTTTCTGCAGGAGGAAATTAAGAAGTATGTAAACAAAGAAAACTGGAGATTGGAAACGGCTTATCACTTTGGTGGTTATGCGAAGTATAATGCAGATTTATTGCAATTTATACGTCATTTTGAACGCGATACGGGAATTCTTTTAGACCCAATTTATACAGGTAAACTACTTTTTGGTATCTTTGATTTAATTGAACAAAATCAATTAAAAAAAGACAGTAAGATTCTCGCTATTCACACGGGGGGCTTGCAAGGATGGAATGAAAAAATTAAATAGCTATATGATAAAAAAAATCCTTTTACTGTTCTGTTTACTCACACTTGTAAGTTGTGGGGTGAAGAACAATTCCAAACTTACAGGGAGGAAGTCGAAAACGAAAGAGTTGGTCTCTAAGGAGCAATATCGAGCACAACAAAAAAAGGTTGAAGAACAACGTCGTATTCAAGAGGAAACGAAGCGAGAACGGGATAAGCGTACAGCAGCTAAAAACAGTGAAACGTTAGAAGCGACTTCGCGAATTTCAGTTACAGCTGACATGATTCAAGACTATATTTTACAGTATAAAGACATTGCGAAAGACAATATGTCTTCCTATGGTATTCCTGCTAGTATTACTTTAGCACAGGGGGTATTGGAATCTGGATCAGGACAAGGAACGCTGAGTAGAAATGCAAACAATCACTTCGGGATAAAATGCCATAAAGAATGGGATGGACCATCCGTTCGTCATACGGATGATGCACCAGACGAATGTTTTAGAAAATATGATGCGCCTGAGGAATCTTATCGGGATCATTCTCAGTTTTTGGTGTCACGCAGTCGCTATAATGATTTATTTCTCTTAGAGAAAGATGATTATGAAGGGTGGGCGCATGGGTTGAAAAAAGCAGGTTATGCAACAGATCCTAAATATGCAAATAAGCTAATTAGCTTGATTGAACGTTATACCTTGGATCAATACGATCGTGAAGTATTGGGATTAACTTCACCGAGACCGAAGAAAGAAATAGAGAAAAAGGCCGAAACAACCGTGGCAACTAAGGCAAAGGCAGAAACGAAAGCGGGAGCCAAAACCCATGTGGTTCAAAAAGGAGATACGTTATATTCAATATCAAAAAAATATAATACAACTGTAGCAAAACTACAGAAAACAAATAAACTTGATGGGACGAATCTATCGATTGGTCAACGCTTAAAATTATAAAACACTATGTTATATCAAAGAAGTAGTCAGCTTTTTGCAGAAGCTGAAAAAGTTATTCCTGGTGGAGTAAACTCACCAGTTAGAGCATTCAAATCTGTTGGAGGAACTCCTATATTTGTTAAAGAAGCTAAGGGAGCTTATTTGTATGATGTGGATGGGAATAGACTTGTCGATTATATTAATTCGTGGGGGCCGATGTTGTTGGGACACGCGTATCCACCTGTGGTAGATGCGGTAATTGAAAAAGCGAAAAAAGGGACTTCTTTTGGTATGCCAACAGAGATTGAAACGGAAATTGCAGCTTTGGCAGTATCTATGGTGCCAAATATTGATAAAATACGCTTTGTGAACTCAGGTACAGAAGCGTGTATGAGTGCAATTCGCCTCGCGAGAGGTTATACGGATAGAGAAAAGATCATTAAATTCAAAGGATGTTATCATGGGCATTCTGACTCTTTTTTAATTCAAGCAGGTAGTGGAGCTGTAACATTTGGTTCGCCAAATAGCCCGGGTGTAACCCAAGGAACGGCAAAAGATACGTTATTAGCTACGTATAATGATTTAGCAAATGTCGCTTCTATTTTAGAAGCCAATAAAGGAGAAGTAGCGGCTATTATTATTGAGCCTGTTGCAGGAAATATGGGATGTATTCCTCCGAAAGCTGGTTTCTTAGAAGGATTACGTCAATTATGTGATACTCATGGAACGTTGTTGATTTTTGACGAAGTAATGACAGGGTTTCGCTTAGCACGTGGTGGAGCGCAAGAATTATTTGGCGTCCGAGCAGACTTGGTTACTTTTGGGAAAGTAATTGGTGGTGGATTACCAGTAGGAGCTTTCGCTGGTTCAGCTCAAGTAATGGATTATTTAGCTCCTGTTGGACCAGTGTATCAAGCAGGAACCTTATCAGGAAATCCTTTAGCAATGGCTGCGGGATTGGCGATGTTACAAGCAATTAATAATGATTTAGCGGTGTTTACACGCCTGGAAGAAAAAACAGCTTATTTAGAACAAGGAATACGCCGTGTATTGGAAGCAAAGCAAATAAAATATACGATTAACCGTGTAGGATCAATGATTTCTGTGTTCTTTGATGAACGTGAAGTAGTTGATTTTGATACAGCAGGTTATGGAAATAACGATCAGTTTAAAACATTTTTCCACGGTCTGTTAAAAGAAGGAGTATACATCGCTCCATCTTCTTATGAAACGTGGTTTATTACGGATGCTTTGACCTATGAAGATTTAGACTTTACGATTCAAGCGGTTGATAAAGTATTCGCTTAAGAATACGATTATAGCATAAAAAAAGGTTCTTTTACTCGTAAAAGAACCTTTTTTTATGCTATAATTCTAATTTTAACTGGTCGGGTAAAAGTTTGAATGATTTTCGATGATATTTACAAGGACCGTATTCTAAAATTGCTTTTCGGTGTTCTTGTGTGGGGTATCCTTTATTTTTTTTCCAATTGTACATAGGAAATTCTTCGTGTATTTGATTCATATAATCATCACGGTAGGTTTTGGCTAATACAGATGCAGCAGCTAAACTGAGATATTTGGCATCTCCTTTGACAATGCACTGATGAGGAATAGAGGGAATAGGAGTGAATTTATTTCCGTCTACGATTAAGAAATCAGGTATAGGGCGCAGTTGATGTACACTTTCATGCATGGCTTTTATCGCAGCATGTAAGATGTTTAATTCTTCAATAACATCTTCGTGTAAATGAGTTACGCCATAACTTAGGGCCTGCTCTTCAATAATGCTTCTTAAGGCATACCGATTTTTAGCCGAAAGTTGTTTGGAATCATTCAAGATTTCATTGGCGAAATCTGGAGGTAGGATGACAGCTGCAGCAGTTACTGGTCCAGCAATACAACCTCTACCAGCTTCATCTGTTCCGGCTTCATATTGTGATTCTGAAAAATGATGGATTAACATAAGCGAAAATATGAAGAACAAAGGTAAGGTTCTCCAAGGGAATCCAAAGGCTGAAAAGGTAATATTTGCTAAGAAATACATTAAATAAATCCTAACAACTTAAAATTTAACATTTGATGAAAGTGGTGGCCTTTTGTTGTGTTTTTTCTTTATGTATTGATAACTAGTTTGTTGTGTTTTTCTATAGAAATGTGAGCGATTTTGATGTTGTTAAATGTGAAGAGAATGATAAGGCTTTATTAAGTTTTTTGATGAAAGGTGGTGTGTGAATTATTTGAATTTTTAATTTGTTTTTTTATCGATTTATTTTTTTTTATATAATTTCATTGGTTTTATTTCTATTCTTTAGTAATTCATTGGTTTGTTTCTAGTTAATGATAGGGAAAGTTAACTTCGTTTTAGTTTAGTTTTTTATGTTTGCGAACTAACTAATTCAATTTAAATAATGAGATCAAAGTTAAAATGGACTTTAGTGCTATTTATGGCACTATTTGTGCAATTTTCATTCGCTCAGGAAAAAACGCTAAAAGGGGTTGTGACTGAGGATGGATTCCCTTTACCTGGGGCTACGGTTGTTATTAAAGGAACAACAATGGGTACTCAAACCGATTTAGATGGAAACTATTCCATTAAAGTAAAAGAAGGAGAAGTAGTATCTTTTTCTTTTATTGGTTTAAAAGATGTTACATATAAAGTAGGTGCAGCTAATACTTACAATGTAACGATGACAGCAGTAGAAGATATGTTAGAAGAGGTTGTTGTTTTAGCTTATGGACAAGTTAAGACAAAGAACCAAGTAACAGGAAATGCAGTTGCTATTAAAGGAGATGCAGTAGCTGCTACGCCAATGGCTTCTGCAGATCAAGCTTTACAAGGACGTGTTGCAGGTTTACAAATGTCAGCTTCTTCTGGTTCACCAGGGGCAAAGCAAAATATTCGTATTCGTGGACGTAACTCTATGACCGCTACGAATGAACCATTGTATGTAATTGATGGTATTCCAATGTATGATGGTGACTTTTCAGGAGGAAATCAAGGAACAGATTCGCCTTCAACATCTTTGTCTTTATTGGCAACTATTAACCCTGCAGATATTGAATCAATGACTGTATTGAAAGATGCAGGTGCAACTGCTGTATATGGAGCACGTGGTACAAATGGGGTTATCTTGATTACAACAAAACGCGGTAAATCAGGAGCGACAAAATTCAATTTTAGTACACGTGTAGGTTTCCAAAATAACGCAGTAAAAGGGCCTCGTTTATTGTCTTCAAATGAGAAAGAAGAAATTTTCTTAGATGGATTGTATAATACGTTTGGAGGTCAAGGAACTGTATTTACACGTGAGCAAGCTGGAGATTATGCTTTGGCTAACTATTCTAAATCAGGTAATTATGGTAATTGGGTAGCTGCAGGTCGTCCGGATAATGATTGGGGAGATTATGTGAAAAATGCAGATGCTCCATTGACAAGTATTAACTTCTCTGCAACAGGAGGAAGTGAGCGTCATAATTTCTATGCTTCATTATCTCATGATAAAATAGAAAGTACAGTGATTGGATCAGATTTTAGACGTATTGGAGCTTCCTTGAGCTTTATGCAAAAAATTACGGATAAAGTTGAATTCAATACAAGTATTAAAGTTACAAATACCAAACAAAATGGTATTTCTGAAGGAGGAGCTTATTTCTCAAACCCGAACTATATTAAGTTAGTAATGAACCCTTGGAACCCTTTATACAATGAAGATGGTTCTTACTTCTTGCCTAATTCAGGATATCATAATGTGGTTTATACAACTAAACATAACCAAACATTAAATGATGTAACACGTGTAATTAATTCTAACTCGATTAGTTATGCTATTACAGATAACTTGAAGTTTACTTCTTCTATGGCAATTGACTATACATTAGCTGATTTCTCAGAGTATAGAAACCCTGTTCATGGAGATGGTAAAAACTATGGTGGTACAGCTGCTAAAGCGGTTAGAAATAACTTCAATTATGTAGCACAGAATGGATTAGATTATAAATTCTATTTAGGAGAAAATCACCAATTTAACACTAAAGTATTAGTTGAATACCAAAAATCAAAACGCCGTTTCTTAGAAGGATCTGGGCAAATTGTATTGGATGGATTTAATTCTTTAGCTGCTGCAGCTGCTAATAAAGATGCAGCTTATGACTTCTTAGATGATGCTAACTTAGGTTACGTGGGAATTATCAACTATAACTACCAAAATAGATTCTTAGTTGACTTAACAGGTAGACGTGAAGGGTCATCTAAATTTACAGATAGAATTGGTTATTTCTATTCAGTAGGTGGGGCTTGGAATATGCATTTAGAAAATTGGATGGCTCATCAATCTACAATTTCAACGATGCGTTTTAGAGGATCATACGGAACAAATGGTAACTCTCAAATTAATCCAAACCAATATGTACGTCGCGCAGACATCGTTTCTTATGATGGTGAAGCAGCTTTAATCCCTGTTCAAATTGGTGGACCAATTGGATGGGAGAAACAACAAAAGATGGACTTTGGTTTCATGTTAGGTATGTTTGAAGATCGTATCACTTTGGGAGCTACATATTTTGAGAGTAAAACAAGTGACTTATTGTACAAGAAAACATTGTCGAAAATGTCTGGATTTGAATCTCAAATGATGAACATGGGAGCAATGAACAATCGTGGTATTGAGCTTGAATTAAATGCAGATATCGTAAGATCAAAGGATTTCAATATTTCAGTTGGTGCTAACTTCGGTACTGTTCGTAATAGAATTACAGAAATGCCTGTTATTGATGGGATAGAAATGGAGGATTACAAATCATACACAGCGGATGTTAGAGGACATGCTGTTGCTGAATGGTATATGCCTGATTGGGCTGGTGTTGATGCTCAAACAGGTCAGCCGATGTGGTTCGATAAAGACAACAATACTACTTCAGACTATTCTAAAGCAGAGTCAAGATTCCAAGGAGCAAGTGCTTTACCGAAATTTACAGGAGGTGCTAATTTACACGTAGATTATAAAGGATTCTTCTTAGATGGTATGTTTACTTTTGCAGGAGGACATAAAGTATACGAACAATATGCTTTCAAAACTGCTGGAACAACAAGTGCTCTTGTTTCTTCAAATGCTTCTTCTGAAATGTTAGACAGATGGCAAAAACCTGGAGATATTACAGATGTGCCAATCGTTCAGTACAAAGCGACAGGTGGAAATGTTAATTTTACTAGCCCATCTTCAAGATTTTTACACGATGGTGATTATATTCGATTGAGAAATGTAACCTTAGGGTATAACTTTAATCCAGAAATCCTTAGAACATTGAAAGTAGATGGTTTATCGCTTTCTGTAATTGGTACTAACTTATGGACTTGGGTTAAAGATAAAGGATTGAAATACGATCCAGAAGTAGATGCTTCAGGGTATGTAAATGTGGCTACTCCACCTGTGAAATCAATTGTATTCTCACTTAATGTTAAGTTTTAAAAAGTTATGAAAAAGATTATATTTTCAATTTTAGCAGTAACGTTATTGTCTTCTGGACTTACTAGTTGTTCAGATGATCGATTAGACGCTACTTTAGAAGGGGCTCGTGATATTGAAGCGAAACCCCTTGAAACGCTAACGGATTTGCGTGCAGCTGTATCTGGTGCTTACTATCGAATGGTAAATGCAGCTTATTACGGTCGTGATATTATCGTGTACAGTGAAGTTAGAGGAGATAATGCTTATGCAGCGGCTGGTTTTTCTAACCGTTTCCAAAATGTATCAGGATTCGATTTGACACCTACTCATGCATTCCCTGCAGATACTTGGAAGAAAATTTACGAGGTAATCAGTTCAGCGAATTTAGCGATTGGATCGAATATCAAAACAGGAAATGAAACTGATATTAAACAAGGAAAAGCTGAGGCTTTCGCTATTCGTGCTTTAGCTCACTTTGATTTATTGCGTATTTATGGTCAACAATATGTAGATGACCAAGGATTAGATGCATTAGGTATTCCTTATATTACTCGATTCGGAGAATTAGATATGAAAAACTATAACCGTATTTCAGTAAGAGAGGTTAGAGATAATATCTATAAGGATTTAGATGAGGCATTGAAATTAGTAGATAAAAATGCTTCAAATAAAAAGCGCTTTACAGCACAGTCTATTCACGGAGTGAAATCGAGAGTAGCTTTGTTCTTTGGTGCTTTTGATGAGAATGATTATGCAATTGCTTTAGAAAGTGCAAAAACAGCCATGGAATTAGGTGGAGGAATTGTACAAAGAAGTGCATATATCGCTTCTTTTAGAGCGGAAGAACCACAAAGTAATTCTGTGTTTGAATTAGCGCAAGACAATATCAATAACCCAGGAAACAATTCATTATATAATATTTTTTCATATGATGGATATGGGGATGTTGTTGGTTTGGGTGAGAACTTACAAGATTTATTCGAAGATCAAACCGATATTCGTTCTTCTACTGATATGCAGCGATATAATAATCTAGCTCAAAATGCAAAAGGAAACTACAAAAAAGTAGGACCTTATAAGTTTATTAAATTGACAAAAGAAGAATTAGAAGGTACTGTAGCAGTAGATCCTGCTATTCGTTATAACTTAGAATACTACCGTAACTTTGGTAAATACACAGCTATTAGCTCAAATATCAAAGTGATGCGTTATGAAGAGTTAGTCTTTAACTTCATTGAAGCAGCAGTGCGTACCAATACAGAAGAAGGTGTAGCATTAAACTTATTAAATCAGGTGGCTTCAGAGCGTTACGAAGGTAATCCAGCAACAAAGTATACGTCACTTACTTTGGCAGATGTATTAACTGAAAGACGCAAAGAGTTAGTTTTTGAAGGATTCCGTTTCGAGGATAAAATGCGTAGCAAAGAAAATCTTGCTAGTACACCAATTGCAGAAGAGGTGAATTATGGAGCTTTTCAATTAGCTTTCCCTATTCCGCGTAATGAGATTAACGCTAGTAAAATTGCTCAAAATAAAGGATACTAATTATAGTATTAAGAAAGTGAGTATATAAATAAGCTCTTACATATAAAACCCCACTGTTTTTTCAGTGGGGTTTTTTAGTTTTAAAAGAAGCGTTTGTTCTATTTCTTTTTAATGAATGTTTGAAGATCAATGTAGTCTTCTAAGGCTATGCGATCTGCATAATAACCTTCATCTGCTATTGTTGTAGGAGCTCCAAGATTACCTTTGTTGTCTGGTTTTCTAACGGTTCGTTTTATTGTAAAATAGACTTCAATGTAAAAGGCTTTTCCTTCTTTCTGATAACGGATAGATTTATTTGTAATGCTTATCGATGCCGTTTGATTAATTGATGGAAAGGGATTTGGAAAAGGAGTCATGCTAACTACTAAGTTTTTAGGAGTAGCTTCGCCTGTCGTTGGGTTGTACGTAAATGTAAAACTTGTTTGGGACTTAGATAAATCTCTATAAGTGAAACGTCCACCACCTAAATGAGGGTTGCGAATAATAAAAGAGCCTTCGTGAATGTTACTGTTTCTATAATACTCTAAATGAGTATAATATTCTTCTTTGTCGATACACTCCATGCAATTGCCATAATCAACTTCCTCTGTTACAGTTTGAGATGATTTTTTCAAATCCTGGTTTGTTGGTTCATCAAAATTGGAATCGGAGCTACAAGCCACTGCTATCGGCAGCAATGTAGCTAAAATAATTTTTTTCATAATTTAAATTAGTTTATTTGTTGTAAATATAATTATAAAAAATATGAGAGTTATATTGGTAATAATTAATATGGAATATTCTGTTTTTGTGTTAATATTTTTGCTGTTTATAGGGGGGTGTTGTGTTGTATTGATAAAAGGTGGTTTGATTTTTATATAATGAAATAAACTGCATTGAAAAGTGTTTTTGAATAGGGTTTAATGAAGAGTAAAATGACAAATTTGTATTTAGGTATACATTTTAAATAAATACAGAGAAATCAAGTGCAATGTCAAGGTAGCTAAACGCCTTATAAATAAAGAAACACTAGTTTATGGTAAAGGTTTTAACACTCAAATAAACCACGCAAAGCGTCTTAAATTATAGCGTAAATCAATGGTTTTTAGAAAGGTGCCTGATACATCTGTATCAGGCACCTTTTTGTTTATTATCGGTAGAGGAGTGAATGATTATTTATTTTTAACAATAGTTGCATTGCTCAAGAAAATATAGAAATCAATTTTGAATTTCTTTCTATATATAGCGGTTTTGTTTGTATTAACGCTCTTTTTTAATAGCTATTATAAGAAAAATGTTAGGTAGTGTTCGTTAATGAAAAAAGAGGGGTAATGCTAAAAAAATATTAAATGTTTGATTAGTCTAATATTTAGATACTTGAAGTTAGTGTTTTGGATTTTGTGTAACATTGCTCTATTTTTATTAAATTGGCAATAAAAACACGTATTATGCATATTTATTTCGTTAGTTTTTATTTTTTAGAAGATATGTCCTGTATGCACTAAAATGGTTCTGATAAAAAAGGTTTAGATTTGTTTAACTAACTAATCAATTTTTTAAGAATGAGATCGAAGATTAAGTGGATTTATGCGTGCATCATGATCCTGCTTGTACAAGTGGGGTTTGCGCAGGAAAAAACACTATCGGGAGTGGTATCAGAAGAAGGTATGCCACTACC
Source organism: Myroides odoratus (assembly GCF_001549985.1). Classification (GTDB taxonomy): domain Bacteria; phylum Bacteroidota; class Bacteroidia; order Flavobacteriales; family Flavobacteriaceae; genus Flavobacterium; species Flavobacterium odoratum_A. The sequence continues at coordinate 128,575 of NZ_LROZ01000006.1, forward strand.
AGGGGTGACGGTTGTGATTCAAGGAACCCAGATGGGGACACAAACCGATTTAGATGGTAAATATTCCATAAAAGCCAAGCAAGGTGAAGTGCTTGTCTTTTCGTTTATTGGAATGAAAGATGTGAAGCACACCGTTGGGGGTGCGAATGTGTTTAACGTAGCTATGGTTGCTGATGAACATCAATTGGAGGAAGTAGTGGTTACCGCTATGGGAATCAAGCGAAGTGCAAAAGCTTTAGGATACGCGACACAAGAAATTAAAGCAGCGGATTTGAACAAAACTGAAAACAGCAGTTTATCAGGTGCGTTACAAGGGAAATTAGCAGGGGTGCAAATCACACCATCAAGTGGTGCACCAGGGGCTTCTTCTCAAATTATAATTCGCGGCGCTCGTTCTTTTACAGGAAATAATACGCCTTTGTATGTTATTGACGGGATGCCTATCGAATCTACAGCACCAATTTCTACTGGAAATAGTGTGTCAGGGACTGATATTGCTAACCGCGCGATTGATATCGATCCAAGTGATATTGAAACCATCAACATCCTAAAAGGACAAGCGGCTTCTGCTTTATATGGTATCCGCGCATCCAATGGTGTAGTGGTAATCACAACTAAAAGCGGACGAGGACTAAAAGAAGGAAAACCGGTGATTAGTTTTACGTCAACCAGTAGTTTTGAGACCTTATCTAAAAAACCAAGTTTGCAAAAAACCTACGCACAAGGTACAAAAGGAAAGTATGATCCATATAGCTCAATGTCTTGGGGACCTAAAATTTCCGAATTGCCAAATGATCCAATCTATGGTGGAAATATACTGAATCCTGATAATGTAAATGGTGGAGTTCTACGTCCAGGACAATATTATGTACCTCAATTAGCAAAAGCAGGATTGGATCCTTGGGTAACACCAGGAGTATATGATAACATTGATGATTATTTTAGAACAGGTAAAACCTTGACAAATAACTTCAATATTAGCCAAAATACAGGGAAAACGAATTACTCGTTTGGTTTGGCAAATACAAAACAAGAAGGGATTATGCCAGGTACGGAAATGAAACGTACGACGATTAAATTCTCGGGTGAAACGAAGTTAAACTCAGAATGGACTACGGGGTTTGCAGGTAGTTATATCACAAGTGATGTACGAAAAGCTTCTGCAGCAAATAATTCTGTATTACCAGGAATCTGGGGAGGACCAGTGAGCTATAATCTAAAAGGAATTCCATACGGAAGTGAAATTAATCCGTATGATCAAGTTCATTACAGAGCTACTGGTTTTGATAATCCATATTGGGCCGCGCAGCACAATGAGTTTTCTGAAAAAACAGGTCGTTTTTATGGAAATGCAAATATTGCTTATGCGCCAGAAATTAGTACAGATGGATCTAAAAACATAACGTTCCGTTATCAAGCAGGAGTAGATACATACACTACTCATTATAGAGATGTTTACGAATTCGGTTCTGCTCATGATTTGACAGGAAATAATGCGAATTTAAATTTATATGGGCTTACGAATACAGTAACCAACTCTTTATTTACCATCAACTACGATATGTTGTTAGGGGATGATTTCCGCTTTGATATCATGGTTGGAAATGAGTTCAATGAGACGACTTTAAAAATGTATGATGATTTAGGAGTAGGGCTAAACTTTGGAGGATGGCCTACCATCGGTAATGCGGTTAATGTTACTTCAAAAGAAACACGTGAGATGAGACGTAATGTTGGGTTCTTCTCGAATGTTGGTTTTTCTTACCGTGATATGATTTTCTTGAATGGTACGATTCGTAAAGATATTGTCTCTACCATGCCAAGAGGAAATAGAGATTTTGTCTATCCTTCGGTATCTTTAGGTTTTGTGTTGACAGAGCTCGAAGGATTAAAAGGGAACAGTGTTTTAAGTTTTGCTAAATTAAGAGGATCTTACGCAGAAGTAGGGCAAGCTGGAGAATTTAAAAAACCGTATTATTATACACCAAGTTATGCAGGAGGTTTCTGGGGAACGGCTAGCCCGATTCTCTATCCATTAAATGAAGCTGTTGGGTATATTCCAAGTACAACAATCTATGATCCAGAGTTAAAACCACAAAATACCAAATCATGGGAGTTTGGTGGAGACTTTAGATTCTTTGATAACCGATTTGGAATTGACTATACTTTCTCACGCCAAGATGTGAAAGATCAAATTTTCCCAGTGCCTTTACCAGGATCAACAGGAGCAGCTAGTTTTGTAACGAATGGAGGGAAAATTCATACGATTGCGCATGAAATTACAGCTTTTGTAACACCAATCCAAACGCAAGATTGGCAATGGTCGATTAATGCTAACTTCTCTAAAATTGATTCGAAAGTAGATGAGTTGAAAGAAGGAGTTGAGAATATTATGCTAGGAGGGTTTGTGGAACCACAAATTCGCGCACAAGCAGGAGATCGTTTCCCTGTAATTTATGGAAACTCATTCGCTAGAAATGAAAATGGTGATATTTTAGTTGGTGCAGATGGTATGCCTCTAGTAGGAGAAACAAAAGCATTAGGAGAGGTAGCACCTAAATTTATCTTAGGAGGTTCTACGAGTTTAACTTGGAAAAGTTGGAACTTAAGTGCAACAGTTGAATGGAAAAACGGTGGAAAAATGTACAGTGGATCGAATATGGGAATGAAACTATATGGGGTAGATTCTAGTACAGGAAACCGTGATCAATCATTTGTATTTAATGGGGTTCGCGAACAAGCAGATGGTTCATACGTGAAAAATGACGTAGCCATTACAGGAGCAACACGTGAACGTTACGAAAATGTAATGAGTAATATTACAGAAAGCAATGTATACGATGCAAGTTTTGTAAAATTACGCGATGTAAGCTTGGGGTATAAGTTTGATAAGATTTGGAAAGATAAAGTAGACGTAAAGGTATCTGCTTTTGCACGTAATTTATTGTTGTGGTCAAAAATGCCAAACTTAGATCCAGAAGCATCTCAAGGAAATAATAACATGAGTGGTGGTTTTGAACATTATTCAATCCCTCAAGCCAAAAGTATTGGTTTCTCAGTAAATGTTACATTTTAATTAGTCGAGAAAAATGAAAAGAATAAAATATATTTTAGCGAGTATAGTCGTGGCGGCTTTAACTTTGCAATCATGTTCTGAGGATAAGATGGACGACATCAACAAAAATAAAAATGATCCTGAATTTATGGAATCTAGATTTATTATTACGGATGTAATCAATAGAACAGGTTTTTCAATTACCGGGTCAGATTTAGCTTTTTATGCATCAATCTATACAGAATTACTAGGAGGTGGACATGCTCAATTTTACAATGCACAAGAACGCTTAGGTGAACCATCTTTAAGTACAACTTATAATAACCAGTGGAATGCACTTTACATCAACTTGCGAAGCTTAAAGTTTGTAGAGCAAAAATGTTCACCAGGTGGAGAAGAAGCGGGTAATTACCATGCATTGGGAATCGCTCAAATTTTAAAAGCGTATAATTTAGCTATGCTGACTGACTTGTTTGGGGATGTACCTTATTCGGAAGCATTAGAACCATTGCTAAACCCACAGGCAAAGATTGATAAACAAGAGGATATTTATAAAGCCGTATTTCAATTGTTAGATGATGGAATTGCTAATTTAGCGAAAGATACAGAGTACGCTAGTATAGGAAAACAAGACTTCTTGTATATAAATGGAGATGTTGAGAGTTGGACAAAAGCTGCTTATGGGTTAAAGGCAAGATATTTAATGCAGTTGTCGGCAAGAACTCCAGACTATCAAGGGGTAATTGATAATGTGGATAAATCTTTTGCAAATGCTAGTGAGGATTTGACTTACCGCGTATCAGGGGTAATGTATCCTTTTTATAGATTAAATGTGGTAAGAAATGGATTGTTTTCATCTAAAACGTACTATGATTTAATGCAAAAATTAGATCCAGCTGACCCGCGTTTGAATGATTATTTTGTAAAAGTTGGCAAGAATAAAGATCAACTTGTTTTAATTGATCACAGTAAAGAAGTGGCACAAGCGCAATCCTATTCTCCTTCGGGATTAAGTGCTGGAAGTGCTAATGCAAATAATGCAGTGTACTTAATGAGTTACCATGAATTGTTGTTCTTGAAAGCGGAGGCACAGGCACGTTTAGGTGATCCGCAAGCGAATGCCACTTTACAAGCAGCAGTTGATGCTGGATATATAAATAAGAAACAAAAGTTTACGTATGTACGTTTTACTCCAAGTACTGATCCAAATATTCCAGATCCAGAGAATGGATATAATAGAAATTTACCTGGAAATCTAACTGGAGAGGCGCTATTAAAACGCATTGCTGAAGAGAAGTATTTATCTGCTTTTGAAGTAGAAAGTATTGAAATATACAATGACATCAGAAGATGGAAAGCAATGGGAGAAAATTTAATTGAGTTGCAACATAGAGACCCAACTAAATTTCCTAAGCGCTTTGCATACGGAAACTCAGATGTATCAAACAACCCACACGTAAGAGCAGCTTACGGTGATGGAAGTTATGTATACACAGAAGATGTTTGGTGGGCAGGTGGAACTAGATAAACCGAAACAGTAAACATGTTTAGATATAGAAAAGAGGAAGTCGAAAGACTTCCTCTTTTTTTATGTGCATAATTGAAAAAATAGTTTATAGAATAGCTGATGCTAAGGGTAGGAGGAGAAAAATGGGGCGCGCTGTTTTTTACTTGGTAAGGCAGATGAACTAAAGGATTTTAATTCATTTAGTTAATAATTTTATTTGTTTGAAATTGTGTTTTTATTATGAATAAATACGGGTGTTATTGGGTTGTTAGTGGTTAATGTGGTAATTATTTAGAAAAAACGATAATGAATAGTTAATTTATCTCTGGGATTTGTTAAAAATATTGTTTAGATTTGTTTAACTAACTAATCAATTTTTTAGAATGAGATCAAAGATTAAGTGGATGTACACGTGCATGATGATCTTACTTGTACAAGTAGGATTTGCACAAGAAAAAACACTTTCTGGGGTGGTTACAGAAGATGGTATGCCACTACCAGGAGTGACGGTAGTGATTCAAGGAACTCAATTGGGTACACAAACCGATTTAGATGGTAAGTATTCCATAAAAACAAAACCAGGTCAGGTACTGGTATTTTCTTTTATTGGAATGAAAGATGTAAAACATACTGTAGGTAATGCCAATGTATTCAATACAGCTCTTCTAGCAGAAGGGAATGAATTGGAAGAAGTAGTGGTATTGGCCTATGGTCAGGTTAGAAAAAAGAATGAAGTGACGGGTAACGTTGTCGCTATTAAAGGGGATGTTGTGGCCGAGACACCAATTGTGTCTGCAGATCAAGCGTTACAAGGACGTGTAGCGGGTTTACAAATGGCTACAACTTCAGGTTCGCCAGGATCGGTACAAAATATCCGTATTCGTGGACGTAACTCCGTTTCTGCAACCAATGAGCCATTGTACGTTATTGATGGAGTGCCTATCATTAATTCAAATATTTCTAATTCGGCAGATGTAACAAGTTTATCTCCGTTGTCCTCTATTAATCCAGATGATATTGAATCGATGACGGTTTTAAAAGATGCTGGTGCTACTTCTGTGTATGGGGCAAGAGGATCAAACGGGGTAATCTTAATTACAACGAAAAAAGGAAAACAAGGGAAACCGAGTTATAACTTCAGATCGTCAATTGGATTCCAAAATAGAGCAGTTAAAGGACCTAAATTCTTATCGGGAGAACAAAGAGCAGAATTGTGGATGGAGGCGATAGCTAACGGAAATGATTTAGATGTAGATTATGTAAAAGAGAATTATGCCGATTTAATGGGAGAGGACTTATATGTGTATTGGAATAACAATGGAAGACAGCATTATGATTGGCAAGAAGCTGTACGTGTTAAAAATGCACCCATGTCTAGTTTAAATTTCTCAGTAAATGGAGGAGATGAAAACGGAACATACTTTGCTTCAATTGGTCATGACAAATCAGATGGAATTATTATCGGAACAGATTTTAGAAGAGTTACGGGTAATTTTAGTTTCACAAGAAAGCTTAATGATAAAATTGATATCAAAATTGGAGCGAATGTTTCCAATATTAAACAAAATGGTATTCTAGAAGGTGGATCTTTCTTTGGAAACCCTAACGTAACCAGCAAATTAATGAACCCTTGGGCGTCACCCTATAATGCTGATGGATCTTATAATATTGACTCAGGATTATTAGGAGGAGAATTACCTAACTCGCTGTTTACTGTAGCAAATGATATTGTGCGAAATGATATGACAAGAGTTATATCGAGTAACTCATTTGGCTATAAAATTTTAGATAATTTGAAATTTGAATCAACAATCGGATTGGACTATACATTGGTGAATTATCAAAACTACCAAAATGCAGTACACGGTGATGGATATGGGTATGGGGGAATTGCTGCTCAATCTGATCGAAGAATATTTAATTATGTTTGGCAAAACTCATTAAATTATAACTTTTTTATTGGAAATGATCATCGTTTTGATGTTCGTGCTCTTATGGAGTTCCAAAAAAATAAATATAATATGGTATTTGCTGACGGGCAAGTTTTACCTCCTGGGTTGATTACTCTAGGTGGAGCTGCTGCCAATTATACAGCTTCTTCCCAGTATTATGATTGGACTCAGTTGAGTTATTTGGGGTTGTTAAACTACTCTTATGCTAATAAGTATTTAGTAGATTTAACCATTAGACAAGAAGGATCTTCTCGTTTTTCAAGTGATAATAGATGGGGAACTTTTTGGGCTGCAGGAGTTGCTTGGAATATACATAAAGAAGATTTCTTAGCTAATTCAAATGCAGTTAGCACTTTGCGTTTAAGAGGATCTTATGGTTCTACAGGAAACTCATCGATTGAGCCAAACGTGTATCAACACTTACTAGAATCGGTATCTTATAATAACGAAGCTGGTTTAGCCTCTAAGCAAATTGGTGGAAAATTAGGATGGGAAAAACAAGATAAATTAGATTTCGGATTGGAATTTGGTTTCTTTGATGATAGAATTACTGGAGGAATCGCTTTCTACCAAAGTAAAACTAGAGATCTATTGTATCGTTTACCACTCTCCTATACTTCTGGATTTGATGCTAAATGGATTAATCAAGGAAAACTTAAGAATCATGGATTTGAAGCGGAGTTAGATGTGAAGATTTTTGATTCAAAAGATTTTAAATGGTCTATTGGTGGAAATGTAGGAGTTGTTAAAAACGAATTAACAGAGATGCCTACTACGTATAAATCCTATACCGCAGATAAAGTAGGAAGAGCTATTAATGAGTGGTATATGCCAAACTGGGCGGGAGTAGATCCTCAAACGGGAGCGGCACAATGGTATGCAGCTGATGGGACAAAAACCTCTAATTACGGACAAGCGGAATCTCGATTCCAAAATGCGAGTGCGTTACCAAAAGTAACAGGAGGTGTCAATACGCATATTGAGTATAGAGGTTTTTATGCGGATGCATTGTTTACTTTTGCAACTGGATATAAAGTATATGATTATTGGTCACAAGTTACAAGTGCTCCCGAAGCAACAACATTATATTATTATAATGGAAATGAAGAGTTGATGAATCGTTGGCAAAAGCCAGGTGATATTGCAGATGTACCAATTTTAACAGACGGTCCTGTTGCTGGAAATGCATATTTTACTTCTCCATCTACACGATTTTTATATGATGGAGATCATATCAGATTGCGTCAGTTAACTGTTGGTTATAATTTTACGAATCAAGCGGCCAAGTTTATTGGAGTAGATGCTATTAATATTTCTGTTGCAGCGTTGAATCCTGTTACATGGGTTAAAGATGGTAAGTTGAAATTTGATCCCGAAGTTGATGCAACAGGATATGTGGAATTTGCTTCACCTCCTTTGAAATCAGTTGTGTTTTCAGTTAACGTTAAATTTTAAGTAAGATGAAGAAGTCAATAATAGTTTTATATGTATTAGCACTATTTAGTGGTACAGCGATAACATCGTGTTCATTAGATACAAAGCTTTCAGAAGAAGTGGATTTTGATAAAAACCCTATAAGTAATCTTGCTGAGCTAGGGGCTGGACTTAATGGGGCTTATGCTCGAATGAAAACAGCAGAGTATTATGGTAACAACATCATAGCCTTTTCAGAAGTTAGATCGCAAAATGCTTATTCAAATAATAGAAGTAACCGTTTAGGTAATGTAAGTGGATTTACTATTACACCTACAGCCGCCTATGCAGTAGATACGTGGTTTCAAGCCTATAAAGTGATTTCACAAGCAAATCGCGTAATTGAAGCGAATTATCCTGGCATGGGCGAGCAAGAGGATATGATTAAAGGACAAGCTTATGTGTTAAGAGCATTAGCCCATTTTGATTTGTTGAAAAATTATGGAGAACAATATGTCAACGGTCAGGGATTAAAAGCCTTAGGTGTACCTTATATTGTTACTTATGCTGATATTAATGCTAAAGTAGTTCGACCAACTGTACAAGAAAATCGCGCAAGTATCTATGCCGATTTTGATAAAGGAATTGAGTTGTTAACAAAACAAAATTCGGGTAGTAAAGTAAAGGTTAATCTTGCTGCTGCATATGGGTTAAAGGCACGTGCAGCTTTACTGTTTTCTAATTGGGATGCTGAAGATTTACAAGTTGCAAGAGACAATGCAGAACAAGGAATGTCTGTGGCAGATGGAGGGGTAGTGTCTCGATCAGCTTTTAGAGATACTTTTAAATCAGATGACCCTCAAAGTAATTCAGTTTTTGAAATTAAATTTTCAGGAACGGACAATCCAAGTTCGGATTCGTTGTATTATTTGTATAACCTTACCGCAGGTGGTGTGGGATATGGTCCAATTCTAATTAACTTTTCAGTTGCAGATTTGTTTGGAGCAGATGCACCAGTAGAAGCTACAGAAACTACAGAAGCGAAAGAAGCAAATGATATTCGTGCTGATGTTACCATGATCGGTGAAAACTTTAAAGGTGGTGGGATGCGCAATCTTGGAAAGTATGTGAAAATAAGCTCTAATGTAAAAGTTTTAAGATTTGAAGAGATGCTATTGACTTTTGTTGAGGCGGATTTTAGAATTAATAATGGAGTTACTGGAGAAGCTTTGGCCTTGTTTAATCAATTAAAACAAAATCGTCTAACAACGTATGCTCCAGTGACAACGTATACGCTTGATGATATTAGAATTGAAAGACAAAAAGAATTAATGTTTGAAGGTACAGGTTTTGAAGATGCAATGAGATTTCATTTGGATATTAAAAACCCTAGTATAGCAAACCCTGGGGTTGTAGCTTATGGAAGCCCGAAATTAGCATTTCCTATTCCACGAACTGAGATTAATGTAAGTGGTATTCAACAAAATGAAGCTTATAGATAATGTAAATGATTAGATGAGAAGAGCTATCCCGAAATGGATAGCTCTTTTTTATTCCCTTAAATTATCCCACTATCATCATTATAATAAAAATAAATTTACCTTTGCTTAAATTAAATTTTTATGCGAAAGTGTCTTTACTTGGTTTTCTGTTTCCTGAGCTTTGGTTTCTTAGCTCATGCTCAGTTTCAACCAACAAGAATAGATCGTGGTAATACAACGAATTTTGGTGATCCAAATGATCCCTACAATAATTTTGGTAATCAAAACAACCAAAATCCACAACAAGAAAATCAAGAACCAAGAAGTTTAAGAGAAAAAGTAAAGAAAGATTCTATTGCGCCCATCAAGGATTATAAGATTATTACCATCCTTCGTGATACCATTGCTGTGGATACTGCCCTTACTTTAAAAAGTTACTATAAATTTAATTATCTACGCAAAGATAATTTTGGTTTATTGCCCTTCGCCAATGAGGGACAAACCTATGCTACCTTAAAATACAGTCAAAAAGCAAATAATGTACTTCCTGGTTTTGGTTTTGAAGCCAAACACTTCAATTATATGAAAGCAGAGGACATCACCTATCATTCTAGCCCAACACCACGTACAGAATTGTATTATAAAACGGTAATGAAGCAAGGACAGAGTTTAGATGCATTCATTACGTTGAATACGAGTGAACACTTGAATATGTTTTTGGCATATAAAGGAATGCGCTCTTTAGGAAAGTACATGAGTCAGTTGTCTTCTACAGGGAATTTCCGCATAGGAGGAAGTTATTATTCACCCAATAAGCGTTATGTGTTGTTTACTCACTTTGTTGCTCAAGATATCTTGAATCAAGAAAATGGAGGAATTACAGACTTAGATTTATTTGAAACAAGTGAAAAACCCTATAACAAACGCGAACGCCTCAATGTGTATTTCCGCGATGGAGAATCGCTTTTGAAAGGAAAACGATTGTTCTTACACCACGAATATCAGCTGAATAGTTCGTTAGCTAACGGGGTTTTATTGACACATGAATTTACGTATGAAGATAAATTCTTCGAATATTATCAGAAGGATTTAAATAGTACCTATACCCAAAAAGACCGATTTGGTTCTTCTTTTAAATCTACGATTTCCAATAAAACAAAGTATTATACACTCTCTAATAAAGTGGGAGCAGCTTTTCAATCAGGCCTTTTAGGAAGAGTAGAAGTATATGCGGATTTTTATAAGTACAACTACCAATACAACAGTGTAGCGAATATCAATGGCGGATTCATTCCGAATCTACTAGAAAAAAATATGACGCTTATAGGAGGGAAATATACCTATAAAAAAGAAAATTGGAATGCCTTTTTATTGGTGTATAATTCGCTAGGAAGTGATAATACAAGTAATATCCAAGCCAATATCGATTATGCATTAGCAGATAATATTGGATTACAAGCGGGATATCAAAAGTTGAGCCGCATGGGGAATTTAAATTACTATTTGTATCAAAGTGATTATTTACATTACAATTGGAATAATAGTTTCAATAATGAGAAAATCAACCAATTTGATGCAACCCTTACAACACCTTGGGTAACGCTAGAAGGAAGTTATCAAGTGATTAAAGATAAATTGTATTTCTCTAATGACAATCCGGTGTACAATGATTTCGGTATAGCGAAGCAATTGTTGATTACACCTAAACAATATGGCAAAACAATTAACTTCTTGTCCCTACAAGCATCCAAAGAGATCAAGTTCGGACGATTCGGATTGGATAATACCATCTTATATCAAGAAGTAGATCAAGAGGACCATATCCTCAATGTTCCCAAATTGCTAACGCGTAATACCTTGTACTACAAAGGAGCTTTATTTGATAAAGCATTGAAATTTCAAACGGGAATTACATTTACCTATTTCAGTAAATTCTACGGGAATGACTACAACCCTGTAATTGGAGATTTCTATGTACAAGACAAAGTGAAAATTGGGGATTATCCAGTCTTCGATTTCTTTATTGATATGAAAGTGCGTACGGCACGTATTTATTTAATCCTAGAGCATTTTAATGCGAGTATGTCTGGATATAAATATTATACAGCACCCAATTACCCATATAAAGACTTTACGTTTAGATTTGGTTTAGTTTGGAACTTCTTTAGTTAAAATAGAGTAAGGTTGACCAGAAGGTCAACCTTTTTTTATTTCAAGTACGCGCTTTGGTTAGGTTTTTGTTGCTGTTGTATGACCAACCAACAAAACAGACGAGAATGAAAGAAGCTTTTGTACAATATGTTTGGGAGAAGCAATTGTTTACCACGCCATTCTTGCAGACCATACAAAAGCAAGAAATTAGGGTAATCTACCCTGGGCAGTGGTCTACCTTAGCAGGTCCCGATTTTTTTAATGCACACATATCAATCGAAGGACAAGTGTGGGCAGGGAATATTGAGGTCCACGTACAATCATCGGATTGGTTCCGTCATCATCATGAACATGATAGCCGGTATGATAATGTGATTTTACATGTAGTTTGGGAATATGATACTCCTGTTTTTAATTCTAGGGGAGAAGAAATTCCGACTCTTGTTGTGGCTGGGTATGTACAGCCTGAAGTATTGCATCAAAGAATGCGCCTTTTTGCTCCTAAAACATCTATCAATTGTCAGTCACTTGTAAAAGGGAGTATATCTCCTATTGCTTGGCTCAAGTGGAAAGAAACTTTGTATGTGGAGCGCTTGGAAGACAAGGCAATAAAAATACAGTTGCTTTTACAGGAAACAACAAATGATTGGAATCAAGTGCTATGGTGTTTTCTAGCTAAAAACTTTGGATTAAATATCAATGGAGATGCTTTTCTATCCATAGCAAAAGCATTACCTATTCAGATCTTACTCAAGGAGGGCGATGAGTTGTTCCATATTGAAGCATTGCTTTTTGGAATGGCAGGATTTTTAAACGAAAACCAAGAAGAGATACTAGATTGCTATTATTGGGAGTTAGTGAAACAATGGGAGTTTTATAAACAGAAATATCAATTACAAGAGCGCAATGGGAGCGAATTACATTTCTTTAAACTCCGTCCAATTAACTTTCCGACCATTCGCTTAGCGCAATTGGCGTATTGGTTTTACCATCAAAAATACAATCTTGCGACCTTGCTTCAAGTACAAAATATTGACGAGTTAAAACAGCTACTCCAAGCAGATGTTAGTTCATATTGGCGCGAACACTATATGTTCGGGAAAGAAGGAAAACGCACAAGAAAACGGTTGTCTAATTCTTTTCAAGAACTTGTGCTGCTTAATACAATCATTCCGATGCAATATGTATTTGCATGTCATCAAGGAAGTATAGAGGATGTGGAGCGCATTATTGAAATGAGTACCCGTCTAAAAATGGAGTCCAATGCAATTACTACTTTATTTCAGAAGGAAGGTGTGAGTTTAGAAAGCGCTTTTGATTCGCAAGCCATGATTCAATTGAACAAAAACTATTGTGTGGTGAATAAATGTTTGTCTTGCGCGGTTGGTTTAGCAATTTTAAATAAAAAGAACTAAATTTGTATTACGACAAAGAAGTTAGAAGATGATTAATAATTTGCGTTATTTTTTGGAGAAACACGGATTCAAAGTATCTACCCGTTTAGGGGATCGCTTGGGTATTCGCGTATCCAATATTCGACTCTTTTTTATCTATCTTTCTTTTTTTACTTTAGGGTTAGCTTTTGCGCTTTATCTTACCCTCGCTTTTATAGTGCGCTTGAAAGATCTAGTTTATACCAAACGAAGCTCTGTTTTTGATCTATAATTTAAGTGAAGTAAATCTACTCCTTTTGCAGTAATACACATGTATACATGTGGTATGAAAGGGAACAAATACTTTTATCATTGGTATTATTATACCCAATCCCAGAAGCGAGGTTTCATCGCTTTATTATTCGTCTTTTTTGCTGTACAACTGTTGTTGTATCTGTATGATCAACAACAATTCGACATAGGAGGAAGAGAAGGGAGTGTAGTTGAAGGACAGCACAAAATTCAAAAAGAGATAGATAGCTTGCGTTTATTGCAAGCTTCTAAGAAGGATACCATTTATCTTTTTAATCCAAACTACCTCACTGATTATAAAGGATACATCCTTGAATTAACGCCAGAAGAACTTGATCGCTTATTCGCGCATCGAGCAGCCAATCATTATGTCAATTCTAGTCTAGAATTTCAACGGGTAACAGGGGTTTCGGATGCGTGGATGGCAAAATATAGCCGTTATTTTGTTTTTGGAAATCGACGAAAAAATGGTTCAACTACCAATTATATAGGAGCATCGACAAGTAAACAAAAAGAGAAGACTAAACCAATCGTTATCCGCGATATCAATGCCGCAACCATAGAAACATTACAAGAGATTTATGGTATTGGGCCTGTCCTGTCCAAGCGAATTATCGAAGATCGTACCAAATGGGGTGGGTATGTTCACATCGATCAAGTGAAATTTGTATATGGATTATCAGAAGAAGTGATTGCTTTGCTTTTGCAACAATATGCGGTTCTTTCACCGCCCCAAATTGTACAAATTGATTTGAATAATGCAACTGTAAATGATTTGAAAAATATACCTTATTTAAACTATTATCTCGCAAGAGAGATCATTAAATATAGAAGTTTACACGGAGATTTCGTTAATAAAGAACAATTAAAAGAAATTGAAAAAATTCCACTTGACAAGATTCATATAATTAGTTTATATTTGGAAATTAGGAATTAAATTAAACAACCATGAATTTTGAATACAATGAAACTCAAGCAATGATTGCTGAGTCTATTAGAGATTTTGCTGAACAAAATATTCGTCCATATATTATGGAATGGGATGAAGCACAGATTTTTCCAGTTGATTTATTTAAGAAATTAGGAGAAATGGGATATATGGGAGTGCTTGTTCCAGAAGAATATGGAGGATCAGGACTTAATTATCATGAATATATTACAATTGTAGAAGAAATATCAAAAGTAGATTCATCAATTGGTTTATCAGTTGCTGCTCATAATTCACTATGTACCAATCATATTTTGACGTTTGGTAACGAGGAGCAAAAGAAAAAATGGTTGCCAAAATTAGCTACAGCAGAATGGATTGGTGCTTGGGGATTGACAGAGCACAATACAGGATCTGATGCTGGAGGAATGAATACAACAGCAGTAAAAGATGGAGATCACTGGGTGTTAAATGGAGCGAAAAACTTCATTACACACGCAATTTCTGGAAACGTTGCAGTTGTAATTGCTCGTACAGGAGAAAAAGGAGATTCACGCGGGATGACTGCTTTCGTTATTGAAAAAGGAACACCAGGATTCTCTAGTGGTAGAAAAGAAAATAAATTAGGAATGCGCGCTTCAGAAACAGCAGAATTAATTTTTGATAACTGTCGTGTTTCAGATGCAAACCGTCTAGGAGAAGTTGGCGAAGGATTTATCCAAGCAATGAAAGTGTTAGATGGTGGTCGTATTTCAATTGGAGCTTTATCGTTAGGAATTGCGAAAGGAGCTTATGAAGCAGCCTTGAAATACTCAAAAGAAAGAGTGCAGTTTGGAAAACCAATCAGCGATTTCCAAGCTATCGGATTCAAATTAGCAGATATGGCTACAGAAATCGAAGCATCTGAATTGTTATTACACAAAGCAGCTTTCTTGAAAAACAATAATAAACCAATGACAAAATTAGGAGCTATGGCTAAAATGTATGCTTCTGAAGTTTGTGTGAAAGTTTCTACAGATGCAATCCAAATCCACGGAGGATACGGATATACAAAAGATTTCCCAGTAGAGAAATTCTTCCGTGACTCTAAATTATGTACAATTGGAGAAGGAACAACAGAAATTCAAAAACTAGTAATTTCTAGAAATATTTTAAAAGAGTAGTTTCTTATAGATAAAATAGAAAAGGTCAACCCAACGGTTGACCTTTTTTTATGTGTATTTTTTCAAAATTCATTGGATTTAAATAGCTTCCTCAGTGATACTTTCAGATTTACCTTCACTAAACTTGGTGACCATTAAACTTAAAGCACCATCTCCCGTTATATTACAAGCTGTACCAAAACTATCTTGTAAAGCAAAAATGGTTAATGTTAAGGCAATTCCAGCATCGTCAAAACCAAGTACAGAACTGATGATTCCCAAAGAGGCCATGACCGTACCGCCAGGAACTCCAGGAGCACCGATGGCAAAAATACCCAATAACAGAATAAAGAGAATCATTGTGCCAAGATCGGGCATCGTACCGTATAACACTTGAGAAACGGTCATTACAAAAAAGACTTCCGTTAGTACAGAACCGCACAAGTGAATGTTGGAAAAGAAAGGAATAGTGAAGTTGGTAATAGAAGGACGAAGCACTTTACTCTGATGCGCGGAGTGTAAGGCCACTCCTAAAGTAGCCGCTGAAGACATCGTTCCTACAGCAGTTAGATAAGCTGGACCATAATGCTTTAAAACCTCCCACGGGTTCTTCTTGCTATAAATCCCTGCAATCGTATAGAGCACAGCTAACCAAACAAAATGAGCTACAATGACAATTAGAATCACAGTTAAGAATACAGGAAGTTGAGATTGAATAGATCCTTCATAACTAAGTAAAGCAAAATTACTCATGATGTAAAAAGGAAGTATAGGAATCAACACGCGATTGACTAACAACAAAACAATATCCTTAAACTGATCAAAAGCTCTTTCCAAAGGCTTCGCTTCCGTCCAGAGTATACCAATACCAATCATTAATGCAAGCGTCAAGGAAGTCATTACACCAAATACGGGTGGAATATCTAACTTAAAAAGCATCGCAGGAAGTTCCTTTAGTTCTTTAGCAGAATTTGCTATTTCTAATCGAGGGATAAGCTCATAGCCTAAAGTTGAGCTGAAAAAACCAGCTCCAATACTCGAGAGGTAAGCAATTAGAACGGAAAAGCTAATAATTTTAACCGAGTCCTTGTTGAGTTTGGTAATGGACGAAACGACAAAACCAAGAATGATTAAGGGAACTAAAAACAAGATGAGCTGCCCTAAAATATGGCGTGTTGATAGAATAATCTGCAAGAGCGTATCATTCAAGTATCCTCCAATTAAAAGCCCTATAATGACTCCGAGTAGCAATCGAAAAATGGTGTTGTTTAGTATTTTTTTCATAGTCAATATTTGAATAGAATTAAAGGTAAAAATAAAAAGTGAAGTTTGGTTTTATAGCAAAAGAAAAGTAAAATACCATATAGATGGTAGGTGCAGAAATCATGGAGGAGAGAAGGGCTTTTGATAATCAAATATTTCATTTCAATTTATTATTTAATCAGCTATAAATGGATTGGAATGGCAATCAAGTAGCGTTGAAAAGTGTGGATGAATGGTTGCTATTCTGCGTTTAGAAACTTCTATTTACCGTTCGCACACTTAAATATACCGTTCACGCATCCTTTTTTGGGTAGCGGTAGGTTGTAAACTACGTTTGCATTATAACTCAGAATTGAAAAAAAATGAAAACATTGTTTGGTTTGCTGTTGGTTTTAGGATGGTTTACGGTACAAGCTCAGCCTAGGCAACTATCTGGAATTGTAAGGGATAAGAAGAACAAACCGATTGAACAAGTTAATGTATACCTAGAAGGAAGTTTTGATGGAGCCTTGTCTGATGCGAATGGCTATTTTTCATTTGAAGTAGAAGATAGCCTTGTAGAAGGTGTATTGAAATTGAAACATCCACACTATCGCAGTTTATCCGTTCCTGTGCAACTCAAGCAAAAGGAAGTATATGAAGTTGTTATGGAGCAAGAGGAAGATGTATTGGGAGAGATTGTTATAAAAGCAGTGGGGAGTGCTAAAAGAGGACGAACAGAAGCTCTCGCTTTTACGGCTATGGATGTTGTGAGTACTGCTGGGAGTCCGGGGAATATCATAGGAGCCTTGAGTACCTTGCCTGGAGCCCAAGTCAATGGGGAAGATGGGCGATTGTTAATTCGCGGGGGAAAAGCAGATGAAAGCGCGATTTATGTGAATGGCAATAGGGTTGCTCAACCTTACACAGCAGCTGTTGGGACTATGCCAGTACGTTCAAAATTTAACCCTTTTCTGTTTAAAGGAATGTCTTTCTCTGCTGGCGGATACAGTGCAGAATTTGGGGATGCGCTATCGGGAATTTTACAGCTAGATATTGCAGAGGATATTGATCCTTCGCGTAAAGATATATCAATCTCAACGGTCGGAGCGAGTTTTGGGGAAACACGCCAATGGAAGAAAAATTCATTGACTTATCATTTGAATTACCTCAATTTAGGTGCTTATACAGCTTTGGTCAAACAGCGATACAAAAGTAAGAAACCATTTTCAACAAGTGCGGGTGAAGTGGTGTATAAACGAGCGATTCAAGATGGAGGGTATGTGTTGTATGCAGCAGCAGATTATACGACAATGGCCTATGAGCAAACGGCTAAACCAAGTTATCGTGTGGACACTCTTGCTCTCCGGTCGAATACAATAGATGTAAATAGTTTGTACTTTAAGAAGCTCACTCCATTTATGCGATTAGATGTAGGAACAGGATTGGGGTATTCCGATTATAGGGGAGAACAAAATGGAGGATTCCTTACTAGTGAACGTTGGAATCTCAATCAAAAGATTAAGTTGTCTTCTCAGTGGAGTGGGCGTTGGCAATCGATCGGTGGTGTTGATATCCAAGTTGCTCAAGTGAACCTTGTTCAAGGGATGAAACAACAACAAAAACAGGATAAGATACAAGTCAATCAATTTGCATTGTTCTTTGAAAATCAATGGCGTGTCATGGCTGATTTAACTTGGAGAGTAGGTGTACGCATTAACAAGGCAAATTCAATTTCTAAAGGCGTGATTGAACCTCGAACCATGTTAACCTATCAAGCTGATTCCAGACAACAAATTTCTTTCTCTTATGGTATTTTTCATCAAGCGTTGAATGCAGAACAAATGCGTTATATCGAACAAGAAGATTGGATGCAAGCCCATCACTACATCGTAAACTACACGTATACTTTTAGAAAACGCGTATTGAGAGCAGAGGTCTTTTATAAAGATTATCGCAAGTTATTACTGAATTCGTCAACTGGAACAGGGGCTTATACACAAGAAGGAACTGGTTATGCCAAAGGATTTGACCTTTTCTGGAAAGACAATACGACGTTTAAAAACTTTAACTATTGGATTACCTATACCTACCTGGATTCTCAAAGAAAGGAAATGCAGAGAAGGGAGTGGGTACAACCTTCTTATGTAGCCAAGCACAATCTAGCTGTGGTAACGAAGTATTGGATAGACGCTTGGAAGTCTCAAGTAAGCATGACGTATAACTATAGTTCACCCCGCCATTTTTACGGCGGAGCTGCAGATTTAACTTCATCGTATGCAAGTAGTCCTATTCATAATGTAAGCATGAGTTGGGCCTATGTGTTACAAGCGCAAAAAATAATATTTGTCTCTGTAGATAATTTATTAGGACGCAATCCGACCTATGCGTATCAATTTAATGCAAAAGGAGGGCAACCAGATGTGGTTCAACCTTCGGCAAAGCGATTTATCTATGTTGGGTTTATGTGGACAATTAGCTCAGATAAGAAAGCAAATCAAATAGAAAATTTATAACAATGAGTTGGGGAAAGCGGTTCAAATTTTAAAGGACTCTCGCATCAATCGAATTTATTTTACATCTTAAATTTATTTTTATGAAAAAGGTTTTACTTTTAATTTTTAGTTGCTGTAGTTTGATGTCCTTCGGGCAGACAGCATATGAAAAGGGAATGCAAAAAGCCATGCAAGAATGGCAAGGTGGAAATAGCCAAGGTGCCTTAGCTATTTTAGAGCGAATTGCAGATGCTAACCCAGAGAATTGGATTCCGGCCTATTATCAAGTGTTTATTGTAATAACCCAAGGGTTTCAAGATCCTCAAAATGAAGCAGTAGAACAAAGTGTAAGCAACAATCGCTTTGTAATTGAGCAATGGTTGGCTCGAGGAGGTGAGGAATGGTATGTTTTACAAGGAATGAATGAGACGCTGGATCTTATGACAGATCCAATGAATAAAGGGATGAAGCAAAGTGGAGTAATTATCAAAGCATATGAAAAGGCCTTGGAACTCAACCCTGCTAATCCTAGAGCACTTTTTAGTTTAGCGAGTTTTTATTTAAATAGTTCTAAATTTATGAAGGTAGATACAACATACTGCAGTAACTTATTGGATAAAGCAATTGAACAATTTGATCAGCAAAACAGTGAAGTGCCTTTTTATCCCAAATGGGGCAAAGAATGGGCGCTCAAAACACAAACATCATTAGCGAATCAGCAAGAGAAGGTAAATAAATAAAAAAACCTTGTTAGTTAGTACAAGAAAAAGAGGATATGAAGATTAATTGGTATCGACATTTAGCATTAGCTATTAATTTTGGAGTGATGAGTAGTTTGTCCACTTCGTATTATTTTTTTAATAAATCCAAACATGTAACGCAAGCTTCTTTTTCGGATTATATTTTTTCAAAAAATGCCTTGCTTTCATTCCTGATTACAATGTGTATTTATGGAACTAACGTTGCAATGAGTTTGTTGCTGAGTTTTTACTTGAATAAGAGAGAGCAAAAAACGCAGGTGCCCTTGAGCCGAAAGATTCGAAATATTTTGTTTTTTACTAATGGATTAGTCGTTTCCATTGTATCATACTATTTCTTTTTGAGTGTGCTGTTGTGGTTTTTTTATGAAGTACCTTTTCGATCCTTCTATGCTGGCGAAAATCTTCATTTTAGCGATTTCTTAGGTGTTGTACTCATTAGCTTTTTTATTATCATGATCGTCTTTGTATTTTCGTATCATGACCAGCTGAGAGTGCTCGAAATAAAAAACAAAGAAATGGAAATCGCACTGCAGAAGAGTCAGATTGCGCACATGAAAGAACAGCTGTCACCGCACTTTTTATTTAATAACCTCAATGTACTCATTAGCACGATTCAAGAAGATCCGGTTAAAGCAGAGCAATTTGCTCGTTCTTTCTCTAAGATCTACCGCTATGTATTAGAGCGATTGGATTACGCTTCTTGTGCCTTGGAAGAAGAAGTCGCTTTTATCCGAGATTATGTCTATCTTTTAAATGTGCGATATGATCAGGCTATTGATTTTCAAATTAGCGATGAAGTCGCTCAATGGGGAGGAACGCAAATACCGACATTGAGTTTGCAATTGTTACTAGAAAATGTAATCAAGCACAATGCAATTCCAACCTTGGGCAAAATTGAAGTAACCTTGGATGTTGTTGAGGGGAATCTAGTCATGAGTAATGAAAAATACAAGAAACCCAAACAAGAAGATTCCACGGGATTGGGGTTGCAAAATTTATCCAATCGCTGTCAATTGTTATTCCAAAGAAAAGTTGAAATAGAAGATGTAGCGCATCGTTTTACAGTGCGTATTCCACTACATAGTAAG
Organism: Myroides odoratus; assembly: GCF_001549985.1. Lineage (GTDB taxonomy): Bacteria > Bacteroidota > Bacteroidia > Flavobacteriales > Flavobacteriaceae > Flavobacterium > Flavobacterium odoratum_A. Next base: position 149,475 of record NZ_LROZ01000006.1, read on the forward strand.
TAAAATATGAACATAGTCATTATAGAAGACGAAAAACCAGCGGCAAGATTGTTGACCAGAGAGCTGGCTAAAATAGGATTTGAGGTACAAGAAACGCTCCACTCAGTTAGTGATGCGATTCCCTGGTTGATGCAACATGACGAACCCGATTTAATATTTGCCGATATTCAATTAACAGATGGATTGTCTTTGGAAATATTTGAGCAAATAGAATTGAAGCACAGTGCGATTATTTTCGTAACGAGTTTTGATCATTATGCTATCAAGGCATTTAAATTGAATAGCATTGATTATTTGTTGAAACCTATTGATCCTGCTGAATTGGTAAGAGCTATAGGAAAGTATAAAACACAATATACTAAAATCGGACAGCAGGTAGAGGGGCTAAAGCAGACGTTACAAGGAACGAGTTATCCTAAGCGATTAATTGTCAAGTTGGGGATGCAGCTGAAAGTAGTCTTGGTGGATGAAGTTGTTTGTTTTTATAGAGAAGATCGAGGGGTTTATAGTGTGACGAAAGAGGGGAAAACACATCTTTTGGAAGAATCTTCGATTGAAGCTGTTTTAAAGTTGATGGATCCGTCTAAATTTTTTCGTGTAAATCGCTATCAAGTTGTCGCAATTGACTGCATTGAGCAAATCATCCAGCTATCTACAGCGCGACTGAAATTAGTTCTGTTGAACTATAATGAAGAGGTGATTGTCAGTAGAGAGCGCGTTGTCGAATTTAAGCTGTGGCTAGGAGCAAATTAATTTTGAGGTTCACGTATTTTGAATTGTTGTTGAAGGAGTTAATCAAGAGAATAGGAGCTGAGGAAATAAAAAATGTAGAATAAAATTTTATTTTTTTATTGCGTTGTATAAAAAAAGCTTTACTTTTGCATCACCAAATGAGAGGAGGTGTATGAAAACATGTTGATCATTCCAATTAAAGACGGAGAAAATATTGATAGAGCACTAAAGCGCTACAAAAGAAAATTTGACAGAACAGGTACGTTACGTCAATTAAGATCTCGTCAGCATTTTACAAAACCATCTGTTTTAAAAAGAGACAAGATGCAAAAAGCAGAGTATATCCAACACTTAAGAGATTCAGTAGAAATCTAGACTTAAACGATGGATTAAATTATAAGGCCGTTGTAATAAAGTATTATCTTTGTTACAACGGTTTTTTTATGGACAAAAATTTAGAGAAATTTCTAGAGTACTTACAGAAGGAGAAAAATTATTCTTCTCATACCATAGAGGCATATCAACATGATATCGCTTCTTTTTTAGTTTTTGTAGCAGAATCAGAACAAGATTATTTGATTATCAAATACGATGCTGTGCGTTTGTGGATTGTCGCTTTGATGGAAGTGAATATAAGTAAGCGTTCAATTAATAGAAAAATGAGTGCGCTTAAAGCTTTTTATAAATTTTTGATGAAAGTAGGAGAAGTAGAGGTTAGTCCGCTGCAACAACATAAAACGCTCAAAATAGAAAAGAAGTTGCAATTGCCTTTTTCGGTAGCTGAGGTTGATGCTGTTCGATTGTCCTTGGAGAGTCAAGAAGGGTTTGATGCCTTGCGAGATTTGGTAATTGTAGAAATGTTATACTGTTTAGGACTGCGAAGAAGTGAGTTGTGTGGGGTGCAGATGGCTGATGTGGATTTTTATACCCGTATGATTCGCATAACAGGAAAGGGAAATAAGGTTCGTTATGTACCTATGATTAATCAATTACTTGTGCTTTTAAAACGCTATATGGCAGAGCGAGAGATAGTTTTGAGGGATGTTCAAAAAATTAACGATTTTTTAATAGATAGTAGGGGTGCTAAAGTTGATGAAATATTTGTTTATCGAATGATTAATTTATATTTTAGTAAGACAACAACAAAGGAGAAAAATAGTCCTCATATGTTGAGGCATGCTTTCGCAACGCACCTCTTAGAGAATGGTGCAGATATCAACTCTATCAAAGAGTTGATGGGGCATCAAAGTTTGGCTTCGACAGAAGTATATGCTCATGTCAATCTGAAAGAATTGAAAGAGACATACATGAAGACGCATCCTAGGTTGAAGAAAAAAAATAGAAAACCTTAAAAACAGAAAGTTATGAAAGTAAACATTCAAGCCGTTAATTTTAACGTAGATCGTAAGTTAGTAGATTTTATCAACGAAAGAATGCTGAAAGTAGGTAAGTTTTACGATAAAGTGATTTCTGTCGATGTATTTTTGAAAGTAGAAAATACCAATGAGAAAGAAAATAAAACAGTTGAGGTGAAATTATTAGTTCCAGGAGACGATATTGTTGCTAAAAAAACATGCAAAACTTTTGAGGAGGGGGTTGATTCGGGTGCCGATGCGATTGAACGCATGGTTGTGAAGTATAAAGAGAAAATGAAAGCACATTAATGGAAAAAAATCAGTAAATTGTTTTTTTTAATCAATAAAATATATACATTTGCAGTCCGTTAGAAATAGCGGACTTTTTCTATTGAGTAAAATGCCGGTGTAGCTCAGCTGGCTAGAGCAGCTGATTTGTAATCAGCAGGTCGTGGGTTCGAGTCCCTCTATCGGCTCAAAGAAAAGAAACAAACACAAGGTTTGAGGGGAGATACTCAAGCGGCCAACGAGGACGGACTGTAAATCCGTTGGGAAACCTTCGCAGGTTCGAATCCTGCTCTCCCCACGACTAAATATAAAAATGCATAAGCCGGTGTAGCTCAGGGGTAGAGTGCTTCCTTGGTAAGGAAGAGGTCACGGGTTCAAATCCCGTCATTGGCTCAGGTTTTTTTATTATATTTGAACACTAATTATATAACTAAGATTAAATTATTAGATCATGGCAAAGGAAACTTTTGATCGTTCGAAACCGCACTTAAACATCGGTACTATCGGACACGTTGACCACGGTAAAACTACTACTACTGCTGCTATTACTAAAGTTTTAGCTGACGCAGGATTCTCAGAAGCTCGTTCATTTGATTCAATTGATAATGCTCCAGAAGAAAAAGAGCGTGGTATTACAATTAATACTTCTCACGTAGAGTACCAAACTAAAAACCGTCACTATGCACACGTTGACTGTCCAGGTCACGCGGATTACGTGAAAAACATGGTTACTGGTGCTGCTCAAATGGATGGTGCTATCTTAGTAGTTGCTGCTACTGATGGACCAATGCCACAAACTCGTGAGCACATCTTATTAGGACGCCAAGTTGGTATTCCTAGAATTGTTGTTTTCTTAAACAAAGTTGACTTAGTAGATGACGCTGAGTTATTAGAACTTGTTGAAATGGAAGTTAGAGATTTATTATCTTTCTACCAATACGACGGTGATAATGGACCAGTAGTTCAAGGTTCTGCTTTAGGAGCTTTAAACGGAGAGCAAAAATGGGTTGATGCATTATTACAATTAATGGATGAAGTTGATGCTTGGATCGAAGAGCCAGTACGTGACAACGAAAAACCATTCTTAATGCCAGTAGAAGACGTATTTACAATTACAGGACGTGGAACTGTTGCTACAGGACGTATCGAAACTGGAGTTGCTAATACAGGAGATGCTGTTGAAATCATCGGTATGGGAGCTGACAAATTAACTTCTACTGTAACAGGAGTTGAGATGTTCCGTAAAATCTTAGACCGTGGTGAAGCTGGAGATAACGTAGGTTTATTATTGAGAGGTATTGACAAAACTGATATCCGTCGTGGTATGGTTATTTGTAAACCAGGTTCAGTAAAACCACACGCTAAATTCAAAGCTGAGGTTTATATCTTGAAAAAAGAAGAAGGTGGACGTCACACTCCATTCCATAACAATTACCGTCCACAGTTCTACGTACGTACAACTGACGTAACTGGAACTATCCAATTACCAGAAGGAACTGAAATGGTTATGCCTGGAGATAACTTAACTATCACTGTTGAGTTGTTAAGCCCAATCGCATTATCAATCGGTCTACGTTTCGCTATCCGTGAAGGTGGTAGAACAGTAGGTGCTGGTCAGGTAACTGAAATTTTAGACTAATTTTTTAGTATAAATAAATTTTTAAAGTCAGCGGGCTAACCGCTGACTTTTATAACAAACGGGTGTAGTTCAAGGGTAGAATAGCGGTCTCCAAAACCGTTGATGGGGGTTCGAATCCCTCCACCCGTGCAAAAACAATATAACATGGCAAAGGTATTTAATTACATATCAGAAGCTTTTACAGAACTTAAATCAAATGTAACTTGGTCTCCTTGGGCTGAAGTGCAAAAGTATACTATCGTGATTGCAATTTTTGCAATTGTGTTGGCACTTGCTACTTGGGGAGTGGATAGTTTGTTTGGGGACTTGTTAGGGAAGTTTTATAATTGGATAAGATCATAAGGAGATAATATTATGGCTGATACAAATGTCAAAAAATGGTATGTGGTTCGTGCGGTAAGTGGACAAGAGAATAAAGTGAAGAATTATATTGAAACTGAAATTTCTCGTTTAGGGTTGTCAGATTATCTTTCGCAAGTTTTAGTACCAACTGAAAAAGTGGTGTCTGAAGACAAGAACGGTAAGAAGAAAACAACAGAACGTGTCTATTTTCCAGGCTATGTGATGATTGAGGCTAACTTGACAGGTGAAGTTCCGCATGCTATTAAATCAATAACTGGTGTTATTGGATTCTTAGGAGAAACAAGAGGGGGTGACCCAGTTCCTTTGAGAGAATCAGAAGTAAATCGCATGTTAGGAAAAGTTGATGAATTAGCAGTTAAAGTTGATTCAGGTACAATTCCTTATGAAGTTGGTGAGTCAGTAAAAGTGACTGATGGTCCATTTAAAGGTTTCGATGCAACCATCGAAAACATAAATGAAGACAAGCGTAAGCTAGAGGTTATGGTGAAGATTTTTGGAAGAAAGACACCTTTAGAATTAAGCTTTACACAAGTAGAAAAAATATAATGTTACATAGACGCATCTTTGCTTCCAAAAGAGATGTGCTAAATTTTTTTAGAAATGGCAAAAGAAATTAGTAAAGTAGTTAAACTACAAGTTAAGGGAGGTGCTGCGAATCCTTCGCCACCGGTTGGACCTGCTTTGGGGGCTGCTGGAGTTAACATCATGGAGTTCTGTAAGCAATTTAATGCTAGAACACAAGATAAACCCGGTAAAGTTTTACCAGTACAAATTACTGTGTACAAAGACAAATCATTTGACTTTGTTGTTAAAACGCCACCTGCTGCTGTTCAATTATTAGAGGCTGCAAAAGTGAAATCTGGATCTGGTGAGCCTAATAGAAAAAAAGTAGCTAGCGTAACTTGGGAACAAGTTCGTGCTATCGCAGAAGACAAAATGCCGGATTTAAACGCATTTTCTGTTGAATCAGCGATGTCAATGATCGCGGGTACTGCAAGATCTATGGGTATATCAGTAACGGGAACAGCTCCTTTTTAATTGTAAAAGAAAAAAGAAATGGCAAAATTAACAAAAAAGCAAAAGGAAGCTGCTGCTAAAATTGAGAAAGGTAGATTTTATTCTTTGAAAGAAGGTTCTGCTTTAATTAAAGAAGTTGCTTCTGCAAAATTTGACGAATCTGTTGATATCGCAGTGCGTTTGGGTGTAGATCCACGTAAAGCAAATCAAATGGTGCGTGGGGTAGTTACTTTACCACACGGAACTGGAAAAGATGTTAGAGTGTTAGCATTAGTTACTCCAGATAAAGAAGCTGAAGCTACAGCTGCTGGGGCTGACTATGTTGGATTAGATGAGTACCTACAAAAAATTAAAGACGGTTGGACAGATGTTGATGTAATCATCACTATGCCTGCTGTTATGGGTAAATTAGGACCATTAGGACGTATTTTAGGTCCTAGAGGATTAATGCCTAACCCTAAAACTGGTACTGTAACTATGGACGTAGCGAAAGCAGTTCAAGAAGTGAAAGCTGGTAAAATCGATTTTAAAGTTGATAAAACGGGAATCGTTCACGCAGGTATTGGAAAAGTATCATTTAGTGCTGATATGATTCAAGAGAATGCAGCTGAATTGATTCAAACATTAATCAAATTAAAACCAACAGCAGCTAAAGGTACTTATGTTAAGTCTATTCATATATCTAGTACTATGAGCCCTGCTATTGCTTTAGATCCTAAAGCAGTATAATTGGTAGAAAAAATTTTTACGTATGACTAGAGAACAAAAAGCAGTAGCGATAGAAGACATTAAAGGGAAATTAGCTGATGCTAATATCTTTTATATTGCTGATATTTCAGGATTAAATGCAGAGGTTACTACTAACTTGAGAAGAGCTTGTAACAAAGCTGGAATCAAAGTAGAAGTAGTTAAGAATACGTTGCTTGCTAAAGCAATGGAATCATCTGAGAGAAACTATGAGGATTTAGCTTCAGTTTTAAAAGGAAACAGCGCTATCTTTATTTCGGACGTTGCTAACGGACCGGCTAAAATCATCAAAGACTTTAGAAAGAAAAGCGATAAACCTGCATTAAAAGGAGCTTATATTAACGAGGAAATCTACATTGGTGATAATCAATTAGACGCGTTAGTAGCTATTAAATCAAAAGAGGAAGTTATTGGAGAAATCATCGGATTACTACAATCTCCTGCTCAAAGAGTTATCTCAGCTCTACAAAATCAATTCAAAGACGAAGAATAAAAAAAGATTCTTGTGTTTGAATGTTCCATAAACGAACGCACATTAATAAATTATATTTTTACAAATCATTTAAACGATAGAAAAAATGGCAGATTTGAAACAATTCGCAGAACAATTGGTTAACTTAACAGTTAAAGAAGTTAACGAATTAGCAACTATATTAAAAGACGAATACGGAATTGAGCCTGCAGCTGCTGCTGTAGTTGTAGCTGCTGGTGGAGACGCTGGAGCTGCTGAAGAGCAAACTGAATTCACAGTTGTATTAAAAGAAGCTGGTGCTTCTAAATTAGCAGTAGTTAAAGCTGTTAAAGAATTAACTGGTTTAGGTCTTAAAGAAGCTAAAGATATGGTTGATTCAGTTCCTGCAAACATCAAAGAAGGTGTTTCTAAAGATGAGGCTGAAGGTCTTAAAAAAGCATTGGAAGAAGCTGGAGCTGTTGTTGAGCTTAAATAAGCTTTTTAACCAAAATATTTTAGGTTTAGGTCTTGGGAGTAATCTCAAAGGCCTAAACCATTTTGCGTATAAAGTGATTTGTGCGTAAATCTTATTAAACATTATAAACAAAATTTATTGTCCATTGATGATCACAAATCAGAATGAAAGATTAAATTTTGCCTCTACAAAGAATATTCCTGCGTATCCAGATTTCTTGGATATCCAGGTTAAGTCTTTTAAAGATTTCTTTCAGTTAGAAACGAAATCAGAAGAAAGAGGTAATGAAGGTTTATATAATACCTTCATGGAGAACTTCCCGATCACTGATACGAGAAATCAGTTTGTATTGGAGTTTCTTGATTACTTTGTTGATCCTCCTCGCTATTCAATTGAAGAATGTATTGATAGAGGACTAACGTATAGCGTTCCGTTAAAAGCGCGTTTAAAATTATACTGTACTGACCCTGAACACGAGGATTTTGAAACTATCGTTCAAGATGTGTATTTAGGAACAATACCGTATATGACGCCTAGCGGTACATTTGTAATCAATGGAGCTGAGCGTGTGGTAGTGTCTCAATTACACCGTTCACCTGGTGTGTTCTTTGGACAGTCATTCCATGCTAATGGAACTAAGTTGTATTCGGCGAGAGTAATTCCTTTCAAGGGATCATGGATTGAGTTTGCTACTGATATCAATAGCGTAATGTACGCGTACATTGATAGAAAGAAAAAATTACCTGTTACTACCTTATTCCGTGCTATTGGATTCGAAAGAGACAAGGATATCCTAGAGATTTTCGACTTAGCAGAAGAGGTTAAAGTATCAAAAACAGGATTGAAAAAATACATCGGTCGTCGTCTTGCTGCACGTGTGTTAAATACATGGCATGAAGATTTCGTAGATGAAGATACAGGAGAAGTAGTTTCAATTGAGAGAAATGAGATTATCTTAGACCGTGATACAGTCCTAGATAAAGATAATGTCGAAGAAATCATTGAGGCGAACGTTAAGAATATCCTCCTACATAAAGAAGACAATAATCAGGCAGATTATGCCATCATTCATAATACATTACAGAAGGACCCTACAAACTCTGAAAAAGAGGCTGTAGAGCACATCTACCGTCAGTTGCGTAACGCAGAACCGCCTGATGAGGAAACTGCACGTGGTATTATTGATAAATTATTCTTCTCCGACCAACGTTACAATCTAGGTGAGGTGGGTCGTTACAGAATGAATAAGAAACTTAATCTTGATACCCCAATTGACAAACAGGTATTGACAAAAGAGGATATTATCACTATTGTTAAATACTTGATTGAATTAATTAACTCTAAAGCTGAAATTGACGATATTGACCACTTATCAAACCGTCGTGTACGTACTGTAGGTGAGCAATTATCAGCACAATTTGGTGTTGGTTTAGCACGTATGGCTAGAACAATTCGCGAGCGTATGAACGTACGTGACAACGAAGTGTTCACTCCAATCGACTTAATTAACGCGAAGACGTTATCGTCAGTGATTAATTCATTTTTCGGAACAAACCAGTTATCTCAGTTTATGGACCAAACGAATCCATTGGCAGAGATTACACACAAACGTCGTTTATCTGCTTTAGGACCTGGAGGTTTATCTAGAGAAAGAGCTGGATTCGAGGTACGTGACGTTCACTATACACACTACGGACGTTTATGTCCTATTGAAACGCCAGAGGGACCAAACATTGGTTTGATTTCATCTCTTGCGGTGTATGCAAAAGTGAATAATATGGGATTCATCGAAACACCTTACCGCCCAGTTGTGGATGGAAAAGTGGATATCGTGAATGCTCCAACTTATTTGAGTGCTGAAGAAGAAGAAGGAATGTTAATCGCACAAGCGAACGTTCCGATGGATAATGATGGAAACATCACGGAAGAACGTGTAGTTGTAAAAGAAGAAGGGGATTTCCCAGTGGTTGAACCAAAAGACTTACACTATACAGACGTTTCTCCAAACCAGATCGCTTCGATCTCAGCTTCATTGATTCCATTCTTAGAGCACGATGATGCGAACCGTGCGTTGATGGGATCGAACATGATGCGTCAGGCTGTGCCTTTATTACGTGCGGATTCTCCAATCGTGGGTACAGGTTTAGAAAGACAAGTTGCTTCAGATTCACGTGTTTTAATTAACGCTGAAGGTGAAGGGGTTGTTGAGTATGTAGATGCACAGAAAATTATTATTAAGTACGATCGTACGGATGATGAGCGTTTAATCAGCTTCGATCCAGACGAAAAAGTGTATAATCTAATTAAGTTTAGAAAAACGAACCAAAGTACTTGTATCAACTTGAAACCTATCGTTCGCAAAGGAGATAGAGTAACAAGAGGTCAAGTATTATGTGAAGGATATGCTACACAAAATGGAGAGTTAGCTCTTGGACGTAACTTACAAGTGGCGTTTATGCCATGGAAAGGGTACAACTTCGAGGATGCTATCGTAATTTCAGAGAAAGTAGTACGTGAAGATATCTTTACTTCGATCCATATCGATGACTATACCTTAGAGGTGAGAGATACTAAATTAGGAAACGAAGAGTTGACTAATGATATCCCGAACGTAAGTGAGGAAGCAACGAAGGATTTAGATGAAAACGGTATGATCCGCATCGGAGCTGAAGTGAAGCCTGGTGATATCCTTATTGGTAAAATTACACCGAAAGGTGAATCTGATCCTACACCAGAAGAGAAGTTATTACGCGCAATCTTCGGTGATAAAGCTGGAGATGTAAAAGATGCATCGTTAAAAGCTTCACCTTCATTAAGAGGGGTGGTATTAGATAAGAAATTATTTGCAAGAGCTGTAAAAGACAAACGCAAACGTTCTAAAGATAAAGATGATTTAGCTTTACTAGAAACTAAATTCGAAGTGAAGTTCAATGAATTGAAAGATCGTTTAGTTGAAAAATTATTCTTCATCGTGAATGGTAAAACATCTCAAGGTGTATTGAATGATTTAGGAGAGGAAATCTTACCAAAAGGAAAGAAATTCACTCAAAAAATGTTACATGCAGTGGATGATTTCGCTCACTTAACGAAAGGACAATGGACAGTTGATGAAGAAACAAACAGTATGATTACTGACTTGATTCACAACTACAAAATTAAGTTGAATGACTTACAAGGTGCTTTACGTAGAGAGAAATTTATGATTACTGTTGGGGATGAATTGCCATCAGGAATCTTAAAACTTGCAAAAGTTTATATTGCTAAAAAACGTAAGTTAAAAGTTGGGGATAAGATGGCAGGACGTCACGGTAACAAAGGTATTGTTGCTAGAATCGTTCGCGATGAAGACATGCCATTCTTAGAAGACGGTACACCAGTTGATATCGTGTTAAACCCATTAGGGGTACCATCTCGTATGAACATTGGTCAGATCTATGAAACTGTATTAGGATGGGCTGGACAAAAATTGGGTAAAAAATATGCTACTCCAATTTTCGACGGTGCTAACTTAGATCAAATCAATGCCCTTACAGATGAAGCTGGTATTCCTAGATTTGGACATACTTATTTGTACGATGGAGGAACTGGAGAGCGTTTCCACCAAAGAGCAACAGTAGGAGTTATTTACATGTTGAAATTAGGACACATGGTTGATGATAAGATGCACGCGCGTTCAATCGGACCATACTCATTAATTACGCAACAACCATTAGGAGGTAAGGCTCAATTTGGAGGTCAGCGTTTTGGAGAGATGGAGGTTTGGGCTCTAGAAGCATACGGAGCATCAAGTACATTACGTGAGATTTTGACGGTAAAATCAGATGACGTTATTGGTAGAGCGAAAACTTACGAAGCTATCGTTAAAGGTGAAACTATGCCAGAACCAGGATTACCTGAATCATTCAATGTATTAATGCATGAATTAAAAGGTCTTGGACTAGACATCAGATTAGAAGAATAAACTATAGATTTTAGAGTAAGCAGTTTTTGCTGCTTACTCTTTATCATACACTTTAACAAGTAAGTTTACCATGAATAGAAATAAAGAGAAAAATACCGTAAAAAGGTTTAATAAAATCTCAATTGGTTTAGCTTCACCTGAATCGATTCTTGCTGAATCAAGAGGGGAAGTTCTAAAGCCAGAAACAATTAACTATCGTACGCATAAACCAGAACGTGATGGTTTATTCTGCGAGCGTATTTTTGGACCTGTAAAGGATTACGAGTGTGCTTGTGGTAAGTATAAAAGAATTCGCTACAAAGGAATCGTTTGTGACCGTTGTGGTGTTGAAGTTACTGAAAAGAAAGTACGTAGAGATAGAGTAGGGCATATCAACCTTGTTGTGCCTATCGCACATATTTGGTATTTCCGTTCTTTACCTAATAAAATTGGTTACATCTTAGGGCTTCCTTCTAAGAAGCTTGATATGATTATTTACTACGAGCGATATGTAGTAATTCAACCAGGTATTGCTAAAAATGCTGAGGGTGAACCATTAAATCGCCTTGATTTCTTAACAGAAGAAGAGTATTTGAATATTGCAGATTCTCTTCCGATGGAAAATCAATTCTTAGATGATACAGATCCAAATAAATTCATTGCTAAAATGGGTGCTGAATGTATCATGGATTTATTAGCAACAACTGATTTAGATCAATTGTCGTATACATTGCGTCATGCTGCTAATAACGAAACATCTAAACAAAGAAAAACTGAAGCATTAAAACGTCTTCAAGTGGTTGAGGCTTTCCGTGAATCTAATGAGAATCGCGAGAACAGACCTGAATGGATGATCTTAAAAGTTATTCCAGTTATTCCACCTGAATTACGTCCATTAGTGCCATTAGATGGTGGTCGTTTTGCAACGTCGGATTTGAACGATTTATATCGTCGTGTTATTATCCGTAATAACCGTTTAAAACGATTAATGGAAATTAAAGCTCCTGAGGTAATTTTGCGTAACGAAAAACGTATGCTTCAAGAGGCTGTGGATTCCTTGTTCGATAACACTAGAAAATCTTCTGCTGTTAAAACAGAATCTAACCGTCCATTAAAATCATTATCTGATTCATTAAAAGGTAAACAAGGACGTTTCCGTCAAAACTTACTAGGTAAGCGTGTGGATTATTCTGCTCGTTCGGTAATTGTCGTTGGACCTGAATTGAAATTATATGAATGTGGATTGCCAAAAGATATGGCAGCTGAACTTTACAAACCTTTTGTTATCCGTAAGTTGATTGAAAGAGGAATTGTGAAAACAGTAAAATCTGCGAAGAAAATTATTGATAAAAGAGAACCAGTAGTTTGGGATATCTTAGAAAACGTAATTAAAGGACACCCAGTTCTATTGAACCGTGCTCCTACGTTGCACCGTTTAGGTATTCAAGCATTCCAACCTAAATTGATTGAAGGTAAAGCGATTCAGTTACACCCATTAGTGTGTACGGCGTTTAACGCGGATTTCGATGGTGACCAGATGGCCGTTCACTTACCTTTAGGGCCTGAGGCAATCTTGGAATCTCAATTATTAATGTTGGCTTCACATAATATTTTGAACCCAGCGAATGGTGCACCTATTACAGTACCTTCTCAAGACATGGTACTTGGTCTTTACTATATGACTAAGTTACGTAAGTCTACACCAGAAGAAATTGTAAAAGGAGAAGGATTAACATTCTACTCTGTTGAGGAAGTACACATCGCAATCAACGAAGGGAAACTGGACTTGAATGCTGGGGTAAAAGTACGTGCTAAAGATTATAACGAAAAAGGTGAATTAGCGTATAGAATCATTGAAACTACAGCTGGACGTATCTTGTTCAACGAGGTAGTTCCTGAAAAAGCAGGATATATCAATGAGGTATTAACGAAAAAATCACTTCGTGATATTATTGGAGGTATTTTAGCTACAACTGATGTACCTACAACAGCTGCATTCTTAGATGATATCAAAGGAATGGGGTATGGTTACGCTTTCCGAGGAGGATTATCATTCAGTTTAGGTGATATTATCGTTCCAGAGAAAAAACAAGATTTGATTGATGATGCAAACCAACAAGTAGATCATATTACAATGAACTATAACATGGGGCTTATCACAAATAACGAGCGTTACAACCAAGTAATTGACGTTTGGACTTCAACGAATGCTATGTTGACTGAATTAGCAATGAAGAACATCCGCGAAGATAAGCAAGGATTTAACTCAGTATACATGATGTTGGATTCTGGAGCGAGGGGTTCTAAAGAGCAGATTCGTCAGTTAACAGGTATGCGTGGTTTGATGGCTAAACCGAAAAAATCAACAGCAGGTGGTGGTGAAATTATCGAAAACCCGATTCTTTCTAACTTTAAGGAAGGTCTATCGATTTTAGAGTATTTCATTTCTACTCACGGTGCTCGTAAAGGTCTTGCGGATACGGCGTTAAAAACAGCGGATGCTGGATATTTAACTCGTCGTCTACATGACGTTGCACAAGATGTTATCGTTAACTCTGTAGATTGTGGTACTTTAAGAGGTATTGATGTAATGCCATTAAAGAAAAACGAAGAGGTAATCGAAACGTTAGGAGAAAGAGTATTAGGACGTGTTGCGTTAAACAACGTAGTGAATCCATTAAACTCTGAAGTAATTGTTGGTGCTGGTGAGGAAATCACTGAAGCTATTGCTAAAGCAATCAACGCTGCTCCTATCGAATCTGTTGAAGTTCGTTCTCCATTAACTTGTGAGGCAAAAGTTGGTATCTGTGCGAAATGTTATGGACGTAACTTAGCTACGGCTAGAATGGTTCAAAAAGGAGAAGCTGTTGGAGTTGTTGCTGCTCAATCAATTGGGGAGCCAGGTACACAGTTAACACTGAGAACGTTCCACGTAGGGGGTACGGCAGGAAATATTTCTGAAACATCTACAATTAATGCTAAATTCAAAGGTCGTTTAGAGATCGAAGAACTTAGAACAGTTGAAGGTGAAGATAATGATGGAAAAGCAATCAACATCGTAATTTCTCGTTCTACAGAGGTGAAATTGTTTGATTCAAATACTGGAATTTTGTTAACTACAAACAACATTCCTTACGGTTCTACAATCTATGTAAACGATGGTGATGTGGTTGAAGAAGGAGCTATGATCTGTAAATGGGACCCTTATAACGGTGTAATCGTTTCTGAGTTCACAGGTAAGGTTGCTTATGAAGATATCGAGCAAGGACAAACGTTCATGGTTGAAATCGATGAGCAAACAGGTTTCCAAGAGAAAGTAATTAGCGAATCAAGAAACAAAAAATTAATTCCTACTTTATTAATTTATGGTAAAGATGGTGAGTTAATTCGTTCATACAACTTACCAGTAGGTTCTCACTTAATGGTAAACGATGGGGAGAAAATTAAAGCTGGTAAAGTATTAGTTAAGATTCCTCGTCATACATCAAAAGCAGGAGATATTACAGGAGGTTTACCTCGTATTACAGAGCTTTTAGAAGCGCGTAATCCGTCAAACCCAGCGGTAGTTTCTGAAATTGATGGGGTTGTATCTTTCGGTAAAGTGAAGAGAGGTAACCGAGAAATCGTTGTTGAATCTAGAACAGGTGACGTAAGAAAGTATTTAGTTAAACTTTCAAACCAAATCTTAGTACAAGAGAATGACTTCGTAAGAGCTGGTGTGCCTTTATCAGATGGAGCAATTACTCCAGACGATATTTTACGTATCCAAGGACCTTCTGCTGTACAGCAGTACTTAGTAAATGAGATCCAAGAGGTGTACCGTTTACAAGGGGTAAAAATTAATGACAAACACTTCGAGGTTGTTATTAGACAAATGATGCGTAAAGTTCAAATCCAAGATCCAGGAGATACATTGTTCTTAGAAGATCAATTGGTTCACACAAGTGACTTTATCGTTGAAAACGATCGTTTATTCGGTATGAAAGTTGTTGTTGATGCTGGTGAATCTGAGAACTTGAAAGAAGGACAAATTGTTTCAATGAGAGAATTACGCGATGAGAATTCATTGTTAAAACGCGAAGATAAAAACCTAGTAATTTCTAGAGATGTTATGCCAGCAACTGGTACACCAATTCTACAAGGTATTACTAGAGCTTCCCTACAAACGAAGTCATTTATCTCTGCAGCGTCGTTCCAGGAAACAACAAAAGTATTAAACGAAGCAGCAGTTGCTGGTAAGATCGATACTTTAATGGGATTAAAAGAAAACGTTATTGTTGGACATAGAATCCCTGCAGGTACTGGTATGCGTGAGTATGAAAGTATCCTTGTTTCTACAAATGAAAATGGAGATTTATTAACGCAAGAACAAGAATTAAATTTCTAAACTATGGCGGAAGAGCAAAATAATTTCAACATAGAGTTGGATGAAGTAACGGCAGAAGGAACCTATTCAAATCTGGCAATAATCAATCATTCAAATACTGAATTTGTTGTCGATTTTGTTAACATTATGCCAGGTGTACCAAAAGCAAAAGTGAAGTCGAGAATTATCTTAACTCCGCAACATGCAAAAAGACTTTTACGAGCACTAGAAGATAATATCAATAGGTTCGAACAGTCGAATGGTGAGATCAGAGATTATGAAGTTAGTAATAATACAATGCCACCAATTAATTTTGGACCCAAAGGAGAAGCTTAATTAGCGCTATATAGGAAAGCCTCGCACGAAAGTGCGAGGCTTTTTTTATGTTGACTATGGAAGGAAGATGTTGGACAAAAAGGATCGTTTACAATTTCTTGATGTCTTCGTTGCAGTCCTCGATCATTTGAGGAAATGTTACCTCAATATTAAAGTTGTTGAGTGAGTACTTAGATTGTCTTTTTACCGTTGTAAAGGCTCTTTTTGTGCTAAATGTGAAGTTTGTGTTCAATAGTAAAGGATTGTGTTACATTGTTTGTTGAAAATAGGGGAAATGGACTGAAAGTACAAAGGAATCAAACTGATGAGTTGTGTAAGCAGCAGATTGGATTTCATAACCTAAACTTGATATAGGTTAACTATAGCTTAATTTGATTTTATTGGAATTATCACGGAAATTGATTTGTTTTGTTCTAGCAAAATGAAAGAACTACGCAACACAACGTGTATAGGTGTAAGTGTAAGGAAATACAACAATAGCAAAGCTAAATGTGAGCGATAGTGCATTTCATCTGACCTTACAATAAAGCCAAAATTAGGATAGTCGTTGTTACCGCTCGATTTATATTCATATAAAAAGAAAGTAATGACCTAATTTATATTTTATTTTAAGCGTGAATCGAGCCCTTTGAAGAGAAATTCTCTTGAAGGGCTTATTTTTTGGGGATCAATAGAAGCCTTTGAAAGGGAAAGAAGAACGCAGGTAAGGTTTTATTCTAGGACAAAAGAAGAAGGAATTTTGGGAATAGAAAGTACAAGTAAATTTAAACTACATCATTCGTATAAAAAAGAGGAAAGGGCTGTGAATAATTTGCCGAAAGGAGGATTGAAGGGGTATATTGGTAGTAGTGTTAAGGGGATATGTTTGACTAAAATTAAATATTTTCTTAAAAAATATAAAGAATAATAACTGTAATTTAAAATACTTCAAATAAATTTTTCAATCTAAAGTAGATGTGCTATTTTTGCCTTTCCACAGTATAGTGGGTATTTAGCAAAGTCTGTATTTAGAGTAGCTGATCTACTCATGAAAAGTAAAGTCATATGAAAGAAATTACAAAAGAAGTTTATCTAAAGTGGTATGAAGACATGCTATTTTGGAGAAAGTTTGAAGATAAACTTGCCGCTTTATATATTCAACAAAAAGTAAGAGGATTCTTACACTTATATAATGGGCAAGAAGCTGTTTTGGCTGGAGCTTTACACGCAATGGATTTGTCAAAAGACAAAATGATTACAGCATACAGAAATCACGTACAACCGATCGGATTGGGTGTTGACCCAAGAAGAATCATGGCAGAGTTATTAGGAAAAGGAACAGGTACTTCTCAAGGTTTAGGAGGATCAATGCACATTTTTTCTAAAGAGCATAACTTCTATGGAGGACATGGTATTGTAGGTGGACAAATTCCTTTGGGAGCTGGATTAGCATTCGCAGATAAATATTTTGATAGAAAAGCAGTAACCATGTGTTACTTTGGAGATGGTGCAGCGCGTCAAGGATCATTGCATGAGACATTCAATATGGCAATGAACTGGAAATTACCAGTTGTGTTTATTATTGAAAATAATGGATATGCAATGGGGACTTCAGTTGAGCGTACAGCAAATCACTCAGAAATCTGGAAATTGGGATTAGGATATGAAATGCCTAGTGGACCAGTTGATGGAATGAACCCAGTAAAAGTAGCAGAAGCGATGTATGAAGCAATCGAAAGAGCGCGTCGTGGAGATGGACCTACTTTACTAGAAATGAAAACATACCGATACAGAGGTCACTCGATGTCGGATGCACAAAATTACCGTTCAAAAGAAGAGGTTGAAGAATACAAAAAGATAGATCCAATTACGCAAGTTTTAGATGTGATTAAAGCAAACGGTTACGCTACAGAAAGCGAAATTGAGGCTATGGATCAACGTGTGAAAGACTTAGTAGCTGAATGTGAGAAGTTCGCTGAAGAGTCTCCGTTCCCTGAGTTGAACGTAATGTACGACGTAGTATACGATCAAGAGAATTATCCTTTTTTACCTCATAGATTATAATAAAATAATATGGCAGAAGTAATTACAATGCCACGCTTAAGCGACACCATGACAGAAGGTGTTGTTGCAGCTTGGTTAAAGAAAGTTGGAGATAAGATTTCTGAAGGAGATATCCTTGCTGAAATCGAAACAGACAAAGCAACAATGGAATTTGAATCTTTCTATGAAGGAACATTGTTATACATTGGATTACAAGAAGGAGAAGCTGCTCCAGTTGACTCGCTTCTTGCTATTATTGGAAATGAAGGTGAAGATATTTCTGCTTTAATTGGCGGAGGTGCTGCTCCAGCTGCTGAAAAAGTAGCGGAAGCTGAAGCTCCCAAAGCAGAAGAAAAAACCACTACTGCCGCACCGGCTATTCCAGCAGGTGTGAAAGTAATCACAATGCCGCGTTTGAGTGATACAATGACAGAAGGAACTGTGGCTAGTTGGATTAAAAAAGTAGGTGATAAAATTGAAGAAGGTGATATTTTAGCTGAGATTGAGACGGATAAAGCAACAATGGAATTTGAAGCTTTCGAATCAGGAACGTTATTGTACATTGGAATACAAGAAGGTGAATCTGCGCCTATTGATAGTGTATTAGCTATTTTAGGACCTGCAGGAACTGATGTTACTGCTTTAGTTGAAGGAGCTAAAAATGGTGGAGTTGCACAAGCAACAGCAACTGAAACGCCAGCTGAAGCACCAAAAGCAGCGGAAGCTGTAGCAGCACCAGTTGCAACGGAAACTGCAACAGGAGGAAGAGTATTCGTTTCACCTTTAGCTAAAAAAATAGCTGAAGAGAAAGGAATTAACTTGGCTCAAGTAAAAGGGACAGGTGAAAACGGACGTATTATCAAACGCGACGTTGAAAACTTTGTTCCAACAGCAACACAAGCTCCTGCACAAACAGCAGCTCCAGTTGCACAAGCAACAGCAACAGCAACAGTAGCAGCAGTACAACCATTTATTCCTGCTGGAGAAGTAAGTTCAGAAGAAGTGAAGAACTCGCAAATGCGCAAAACAATTGCACGTCGCTTAGCGGAATCTAAATTTACGGCCCCTCACTATTATTTAACAATCGAAATTGACATGGATAATGCTATGGCTTCTCGTAAGTTAATTAATGAATTACCAGACACAAAAGTATCGTTCAATGATATGGTGGTTAAAGCTTGTGCTATGGCCTTGCGTAAACACCCTCAAGTAAATACACAATGGACTGATAATGCTACTATTTACAACCACCACATCAATGTTGGAGTTGCAGTAGCGGTAGAAGATGGATTAGTAGTACCTGTATTGCCTTTTACAGACCAAATGTCGTTAACTCACATTGGAGCAAAAGTAAAAGAATTAGCAGGTAAAGCGAAAACGAAAAAACTTACACCTGCAGAAATGGATGGTAGTACGTTTACAGTTTCTAACTTAGGAATGTTCGGAATCCAATCGTTTACTTCAATTATCAACCAGCCAAACTCTGCAATTTTATCTGTAGGAGCTATTGTTGAAAAACCAGTAGTGAAAAACGGACAAATTGTAGTTGGTAATACAATGACAGTTACATTGGCTTGTGATCATAGAACAGTAGATGGTGCTACAGGAGCACAATTCTTACAAACATTAAAAAGTTATATTGAAAACCCAGTTACGATGCTGGCGTAATCAAAAAATATAGAATTGAAAGAAAAAGCTTGCATTTTGCAGGCTTTTTTTTGTTTTTTTAGTATTAGTTTCTACGAAAAGGCTGTAAAATACCAAGGGTATTTTGTATTTTTGATACCATGTTTAAAGTGAGATATTTTAGTTTTTTATTAGCGATTGTAGCTACATCATGTGGAGTACCGTCTAAGTTATCAAGTGAAGCGGAAAGCGAGGTTTCTGCATTGAAAATTCAAACTACGCTGAATTATTTAGCATCGGATGAATTGCTAGGTAGAGATTCTGGTAAGGATGGAAATGTACTAGCAGCGACATATTTAGCGGAGGAACTTCAGGCGTACGGCATCAAGCCATATTTTACGAACTATGAAGATAAGTTAGTAGAAGTAGAAAACACATGGAATGTGGTTGGGGTTATTCCAGGTCAAGATCCTGAGCTGAAGAATGAAATTGTTGTTCTAGGCGCACATTATGACCATATTGGCATTCAAAAACCGGTAGCAGGAGATTCTATTGCAAACGGAGCAAATGACAATGCTTCTGGAGTGAGTATCGTATTAGAGCTAGCGCGAAATCTAGCAAAAAAGAAGATGAAACGCACAGTTTTAGTTTGTTTCTTTACTGCTGAAGAATTAGGACTTTTAGGTTCAACACACCTAGCCAATCGATTAAAAGAGGAAGAAGCAAATGTCGTGATGATGTTGAATTTTGAGATGTTGGGGGTACCTATGAAGCGAGAATACACCACTTTTATCACTGGATATGATCAAAGTAATTTAGCAGTAAAAATAAATGAAATAGCAGGCGAAAATTTAGCAGGACGATTTGAGGATGCAGAAAAAATGCAATTGTTCAAACGTTCCGATAATTATCCTTTTTATTTAGCCTTCAACATACCAAGTCAAACCTTCAGTTCTTCTGATTTTGAAAACTTTATATACTATCATCATGTCAAGGATGAAGCGCATTTGATGGATGTACCCTTTATGACAGAACTAACTGAAAAATTTATTCCTGTCGTAGAAAAATTGATTAACTTACCTTCTGGTGAAATTAGATTGAAAAACTAAAGATGAAACATATCATTGTTACAGGAACAAGCCGCGGTATTGGTTTAGAAACTGTAAAAATATTAGCAAATAGAGGACATAAGATTTTGGCTGTTTCTCGAAAAAAAGCAGCTGAATTAGCAGCCTATAAAAATGTTACCTGTCTAGAAATAGATCTTACTGTTGAAGCCGATCTTCAAAAAGTAAGCGACTATGTAGCTACAGAATGGGGGCATATTGATATTTTGATTAATAATGCAGGTGCCTTAGTAAATAAGCCTTTTGAAGAAATCACAACAGAAGAATTCGAATGGGTATACAAAGTTAATGTCTTTGGTTTGGCGCGTTTAGTACAATTGTGTATTCCGCATTTTGTAGTCAATAGCCATGTTGTGACTATTAGCAGTATGGGTGGTGTACAAGGAACAATGAAATTTGGCGGTTTAGCTGCTTATAGTTCAAGTAAAGGTGCGGTGATCATCTTAAGTGAATTGTTAGCGGAAGAATACAAAGAAATGGGTATTGCATTTAATGTGATTGCCTTAGGAGCCGTTCAAACTGAAATGTTAGAAGAAGCTTTTCCAGGGTATCAAGCCCCTTTGATGCCAGAAGAAATTGGAGAATATATAAGTGATTTTGCACTTACAGGAAATAAATACTTTAATGGTAAAGTACTACAAGCATCTAGTACGACGCCTTAAAAATAAGTAGATTGATTACAATACTCAAGCCTTATTTACCGGAATCAGCCTTGGAGGCAGCTTTTGAATTGATCAAGCATTACCACATTCATTTGAAAATAGTGAATGAAAGAGTAACGCGACATGGGGATTATACCAGAGGATTAGATGGCAAGCACTTAATCACCATCAACTCCAATTTAAATCCCTATCGCTTTCTAATGACTTTAATTCACGAGATTGCCCATTTGGTAGCTTTTCAAAAATATGGACGTCATATCAAACCACATGGAGTAGAGTGGAAACAAACATTTCGCTTACTCATGCTGCCTTTTTTAAGACCAGAGGTTTTCCCTGATCGATTGTTGCCTCTTTTGGCCAATCATTTTAGAAACCCTTCGGCTAGTAGCGATACAGATGAGCGCTTGTCGATTGCCATGCGCATGTATGATCAAGTAGAAAAAGGTAGCAACCATTGTTTTGTATATGAGATTCCCTTAGGAAGCCATTTTAAAACGTATAATGGCAAGGTGTTTAAACGCGGTCCATTGCGTGTAAAAAGATTTGAGTGTTTAGAAGTAGCAACAGGGCGATTATTTGTCTTTAAGGCAAACGCTGAAGTTGAAATGATGACACATTATGTTGTAAAACAATAAGAAGAATAGTATGAGTTCGAATTATTATGCTGTTGTAATGGCGGGAGGAGTTGGTTCGCGTTTTTGGCCAGTAAGTACTCCAGAATTTCCTAAACAGTTCCACGATATGTTAGGATCAGGTGAAACCCTGATTCAAAAAACATTCATGCGATTGTCTCAGTTAATACCGAAAGAGAATATCTTGATTTTAACCCATGAGAATTACAAAACAATCGTTCAGGAGCAATTGCCTTCAGTAGAACCCGATAATATCATTTTAGAACCTGCCATGCGAAATACTGCACCGTGTATTTTGTATGCTGCAATGAAAATTAAAAAACTCAATCCCGATGCAGTGATGGTGGTTGCGCCGAGTGATCACTGGATAGAAGATGAGCTTCAATTTGTATCGAATTTACAACGTACATTTGACGTTTGTGAACGAGATCAAGTGTTGATGACATTGGGAATTTTACCGACTTTTCCTAATACAGGATATGGGTATATTGAATTTAATAAATTAGATTCTAGACCCATTAAAAAAGTAGTGCAATTCAGAGAAAAACCAGATTATGTAACCGCAAGAAAGTTTATTCAAAGTAGACATTTTCTATGGAATTCGGGAATTTTTGTGTGGAGTGTGCGTGCAATATTAGATGCATTTTCGAATTTTCAACCAGAAATGACTGCGCTTTTTGAAGCTGGATATGATTTGTTTAATACCGATCAAGAGAAAACGTACATTGACGAACATTATTCTGAAGCAGAGAATATCTCTATTGATTATGCGGTGATGGAAAAAGCCAATAATGTTTATGTTTTACCTGCCACTTTTGATTGGAATGATTTAGGAACTTGGGGATCGTTATACGAAAAATTGCCAAAGGATATTTCAGACAATGCAGTGGTAAATGCTCAAGTGTATTTCAATAATGCAACCAACAATATTGTACGTACAGACAAAGGAAAGTGCGTAGTAGTTGACGGATTAAATGATTACATTGTAGTAGACAAGGAAGATATCCTCTTAATCTATCCAAAGAAAAAAGAACAAGAAATTAAGACCGTTAGTCAATACATAACGACTAAAAAAGAGAAATAAAAGAAAAAGTCCTTGGCATGCCAAGGACTTTTTTTATGCTTGATCACTTAGTGCCTTCATGAAGGCCACTATAGCTTGAATTTCTTGATCGGTTAAATCTAATGGAGTGTCAGGAAGGGTTTGATTTTCTACCTTCAAACCTAAGCCAAGCCCACCTCCTTTGTTGTAGAAGTCCATGACTTCTTCAAGTGTCTCATATACCCCATTATGCATATAAGGACCACTTTCATTGATGTTTCGCACGGTAGGTGTTTTAAATGAGTGTTTCAATTGGTCCAAATCCGTATTGAATACATAGCGTCCCAAATCATCATCTAATTGGGTACCTGCCTTATCTTTTGGAACACCGAGAATCTCTTGCTCAGAACTTCTGAAGTAAGGAGAAACAGTTCCGTTAAATACAGGTAAAAAGTGACAAGTAGCACATTGTGCTTTTCCTACAAATAGGTTAAACCCTTGTTGTTCTTGGGCTGTCATGGCCTGCTTATTTCCTCTCATGTATTGATCAAATCGAGAGTTGAAGGTAGAAAGCGAACGGATATAAGAAGCCAATGCATTTTCTACTTGCCAAACAGCAATCGGAGCATCGGTTTGGTAGGCTTTAGCAAAGTGCTTTTTATAGGTTTCACTTTGATTTAATACCTGAACAATCTCTTGTAAATTACCATGCATTTCATCTTTATTGGTAATTACATCTGAGGTTTGACTTTCTAGTGTCACACTGCGCATATCCCAAAATTGACCGTGATAATAAGCGGCATAATTTAAAGATAAAGCATTTCTGTGTAAAGGATTCCCAGTTAAATCCAACGAAGTTTTTCTGTTTTCACTGAAGGCTTTGTCAGGATGGTGACAAGTGGCACAACTTCTCGTATTCTCTTTGGACAATTGCTGATCAAAAAACAATTCCTTTCCTAACGCAATTTTAGTTGATGTTGGATAATAGGTACTATCCGGTAAAAAAGCATTGAGATTAATGGTATTGGCATCAAATAAAGAACCTGTTTCTCCTCCAATTACCTGATTGGTTTGTAAAAATGGAATTGCCAATTCGCGTTGCAAAGCAACAATCTCTTTGGCTAATGGATCTAAGTACTTTAAAATAAAGGTAAGGTAATCAAAGGAATTTTTCGCAGGATTAACCTGACATAGTGCAATTGCTTCAGTCAGCAGTTGATCTATTGTTGCATAAGCCTGTGTATTGGTCCATGTTTTAGACGCTTGTATGGCTTGATTAACTCCTGATAAACTTGCAGTGGCTTCTATAAATTGCAATTTGCTTGCAGGGGTATCAAAACCTGTAATTCCCAAGGTAGTGATTTGAAAAATCTCCAATTTAAGGGCTTCTAATACAGAAGCAGGTTCAAAGGTAATGGCCTCAAAGTTTTTGTGAATTTTGTTCGATAAGTTTTTGAGTTTTCGCGCTTGAAGCAACAGTTCCTCTTTTGACGTGCTATCATAGACTGGATAAAGGAATTCTTCAACCACTTGAAATCCTTCCGCAGGAATGAATTTGTTTTCGTCTAAATCGAGTTGATCTAATGCTGGACCATTAATAGCCGCTGCTGTATGAGGTAGAAAATAGGATACCGCCCATTCAATTTTTTTATAAGCAAGTCTGCTGGCAATAAACCTTTGTCTAAGTTGCGTACTATCTTGATTATGTTCTATAGCGTGAATAAGTTGGTCGATGTTGGAACTAAGTGTATCCACTTGTTCTACCAAATAAGTATTGTAAGTAAGGGATTGATAGGTGTCTTTTTTTTGACAACTCGTGAATCCAATTGCTAGGAAGAGCAAAAGGAGGTATGGTTTGATGTACTGCATAGGATAAAAAACACACTTTACATGCTGGTTAGAGCATGTAAAGTGTAGTAAATGATATATTATTTTTCGACGTTGCGAATGATTACGACTTGTCCTCCTTCTTTGTTTTTATTTACGCCAGCTTTATCTGCGTTCATAAACTCATCTTTTTGCCAAGTATGAGAGTGGATATTCACAGCAAACGTATTTGGAATCCCTGTTAAGTCTGAAATGTCTTCCATGGCACCAAATTCCCAAGAACCGAATTTTTGTAAATTACCTGATTGATTGTAATTCGCTTGCCATTGGGCATCTTGTCGGTTGTGTTTCATGTTTAACCATGGCTTGTACGTACCATCTGAAATTTTATATTGCCAGATATAAGAATCGTGTTTCGCATCAGCATAGTACGAATCACCATCTTCTTGAATGTAAACGTAGTTTTCAGTTACACAAAGGTTATCAGGATTAATAAGGTTATGTCCTGGGTTACTATCTCCTTCTGCGGCAACAGATAGTTTACCTGTTAGCATATTGTTTTTGTCTAAAACTAATTTATATACACGTCCCCACATGGTGAAACCTTCAACTGGATTACCACCACTAGCTTGTCCCGTAGCAGTGAAGTACATTTCATTTCCTTTGTTGGCTCCTTTGCGGTAGTCGATGTCTTCTACACGTGAAAAACGAATCACACCCAACTCCATATTCTTCTGGTTGATTTGTGCACCCGTTAGATTCTTAGCATTTGGTATCTCTACGAATTCTACATCGTATTCCATCCCTTTCGCCATATCCATTTCTGTATATCCGCCAGATTTTCTCTTCAACGCATATAATTTTCCATTGTGTAAATCGCCTTGATTACCTACGTACATCAATAATTGACCTGCACTTTGGTGGCTTGAACCATACCCTTGATCTTCTCCAATTACGATATACGTTTTCCCTTTAGAAACATCCATAGGTAAAGGAACAGCATTTTCCATACTTGCTTTTCCTAAAGCAGGTAAAACGCGATCTGTTGAGGATTTTAAAGCTGTTGAACCTAGTGGATCAATAGCGTGTACCATACTTTCTTCCCCAGATTCTCCTGCCGTTAAAAATACAGGACCAAATCCATGTAGTTCTGGCTTAGCTAAGGTTGCAGAACACAAACGTGTGATTCCACCAATTCCGTCTACGATATATTCTCCTTTGATAGGTTTGAAGGTTTTGTCTAAATAAACACGAGAAACGGATTGCATGATTTCATGATTCGTAATCATCAAATACCCCTCTCCATTTGGATCTTTCATAAAACCAGCACCATCTGGTTGACCGCCAAATACGAATTCTGGAGATCCTTCTAATTGATCTTCACTAGAAATAAGAGAAAAGATTTCTAAGTTGCTAAAACCAGGCATAGCATATACAAAGGCTGGAGTTTTAGAATGATTTTTTAAAACCACAGGATTTTTAGGGTCTACTGGTTTAGGCTCCTCTATAATAGGATCTTTATCCGTTACTTTGTTGTCGTCATTGTTACACGATGTGGTAGCAAGCGTCAATAGGAAACTCGCAGTCAATACCGTTAGTGTGTTGTTTACTTTCATTTTTGTTTATTTTTGTTAGAGCAAACATAGGGGTTGAAAGTATCTGTAGAGTTATTGATACTTTACCAAATCTTTAACAAAAAAGAGTAGGGGTATTGGTCTTTCAAGCGAGGAATTGACTTGGAAAGTGGAGAAGGAATTAGCTCATAAAGGAGTTAAAACTTTTATTATCCATGCATTAATGCGTACTTTGATGATTCCTATTTTTTAAAAACAAAGGCAATGAATCCGATGGAAACGATATTAACTCAAGATTACCGCTCAATTGTAGGATTTGCATTCCTGCTTAATCTAGCCTTGATGTTGGGATCAATCTTGTTTTACTTCTTGTGGCATGCCTTAAAAAAGAGCAATACTGCAGTTAATGCGTATCAACCGATTGTTCCTTCTGATGTTTGGGCTGTAGTGACGACGTTGATTTGCAATATTGTCATCTTTGTTTTAGGCGCTTTTTTGTGGAAGGAAGGCTACTTAGTTGTTGATTTTAATAAAGTACGTGTTGGAACAATACTCTTACAGCTATTGGCTTTGATTTTGGTTGTTGATTTTTGGATGTACGTTTTTCATAAACTAGCACATAGTAAATTCCTATATCGTTTTATTCACGAAAAACACCATGAACACGTCGGGGTAAATGCGTTGAGTCTGTTTGTGCTTAGTCCTTTAGAGGCAACAGGTTTTGGGTTCATGTTGCTCGTCATTTTATGGTGTTATCCCTTTCACTATCTCAGTGTAGGATTGTATTTTATTATTAATGTCGTATGGGGCACCATTGGTCATTTTAATCGCGTACAAACTGTTGCACGTAAAGGATGGATGACTTGGTTAGGTACAGCTAGTTTTCACAATAGGCACCATATTGAACCACAGATGAACTTCGGGTTTTATACCACGTTGTGGGATCGATTATTTCAAACGCATCAAACAGCTACGTATAAAGGGAATAATAAGACATAAAAAAACCAGTAATTGATATTACTGGTTTAGTATAAAGTTAAACGCACTTGGAAAAGCGCGTCTTGTTATTTAATTTATTGTTTAAGACTTGCTGCTGCTTTTAAAACCGCATCTCTTAGTCCATTTTTATAAGCAATCATTTTATTTCGAATGTCTTCATTTTGACTACCTAAAATTTGCAAAGCTAAAAGACCTGCATTTTTTCCGCCATTTAAGGCAACTGTTGCTACAGGTACTCCACCTGGCATTTGTAAGATAGAAAGAACACTATCCCATCCATCAATTGAATTGCTTGACTTAACAGGAACGCCAATAACAGGAAGTGGAGACATAGAAGCAACCATACCTGGTAAATGCGCTGCACCACCAGCTCCTGCAATAATAACTTGAATCCCTCTGTTGTGTGCATGAGAAGAAAAATCAACTAATTTCTCTGGTGTACGGTGTGCTGAAACAATATCAACTTCAACTTCAACTCCAAATTCTTTAATTATATCGATTGCATCTTGCATGATAGGCATATCTGAAATACTGCCCATTACTACGGCTATTTTCATATCTTATTGACTGATTACTTTAATGGTTTCTTTTACTTTTTGAGCGATTTCTCTCGCTTTATTCATATCGCTATTTACGATAGTGACATGGCCCATTTTGCGGAAAGGTCTTGTTTCTCTTTTGCCATAAATATGAGGAGTAACTCCAGGAATAGCTAAGATCTCATTCATTCCCTCATAGTATACTTGGCCTGTGTGTCCTTCTGCACCCACTAGATTAACCATAACACCTGCAACTTTACTATCGGTATTACCTAACGGTAAATCCAAAATAGCGCGGATGTGTTGTTCAAATTGCGAAGTATAACTTGCTTCAATAGAATAATGACCAGAATTGTGTGGACGAGGAGCAACTTCGTTGACTAGAATTTCGTCTTCTTGTGTTTGAAACATCTCCACCGCTAATAATCCAACGTGGTTAAACTTCTCAGAAACCGTTAAGGCAATTGCTCGTGCTTTATCTGCAACGGTTGCATCAATACGTGCAGGACAGATAACATATTCGACTTGGTTTGCCTCAGGATGAAATTCCATTTCTACCACAGGAAAAGTTTTAATTTCTCCAGAGGCTGAACGCGCTACAATTACCGCTAATTCATTTTTGAAAGGAATCATAGTTTCAGCAATACATTCTACTTCAGGTAGTGCGGTAAGATCTGCAGTAGAACGAACAACTTTTACTCCGTTTCCATCATACCCAAATTGTGCCGATTTCCAAACAAAAGGAATAGATACCGTTTGTTGATTTACTGCAGCAACTAAATCTTCTTTAGTGGTAAAACGTACATAAGGAGCTGTAGGAATATGATGGGAAGCATAAAAATCTTTTTGCTTGCCTTTGTTTTGAATCAAACGCAATGTCTCAGGAGCAGGATATACTTTAACGCCTTCTTGCTGTAATTGATCTAAAGCTTCAAGATTAACACCTTCAATTTCGATGGTTAGAACATCTACTTTTTTTCCAAATCGATAGACCGTTTCATAATCCATCAAATCTCCTTGAAAAAATTGGTGTGCACCAAATTGTGCAGGAGCTTCTTTACTTGGGTCTAAGATGAAAGTAGCAATATCAAATTTGCGTGTATCGTACAAAAGCATTTTGCCTAGTTGTCCGCCTCCTAATATTCCCAAGCGAAAATCAGTTGAATAATAATTCATTGTGTTGTTGTAATTGTGTTTATGCAAAGATATACTAAATCAAATGGTGTACATAAAATAGAACCAAAAAAAGTGGGTTAGGTTTGAGATAAGATAATACAAGGCAGAGAAAGGAAGGATTAGGTAGATGGTAGGGGAATGTAGTAGTTTTAACTTTTATTAATCTGATTTATTATTTTTTGAAACTGAATTTGTTTTTAATTCTAATGCGCGAGTTTTTGGATTGTGAAAAAAAACTTAAAACAAAACTTGTTTAGTTAAAAAATTAACTTATATTTGAAATCGATATTACATGGTACAACGTATTAGAAGATAATATATACCCTTGATCTGGTGTATAAAAAATAATCTTAACAATAAAACTTATTAGCTTTGGTTTTAGAGTTAGATTGAATTAGTTTGTTTTAGACGTAGCGTTTGAAGAAAGCGCTACGTTTTTTTGTTTACAGGTTTGCGGTTTGTTCTTTGCGCTATTTTACCAACTTCGTCTTCTCATCCCCTCACCAAGCTCACCGTAACAAAATGAATTTGTTTGGAATTCATCTGTTAAGGAGTATAAATGTGCTGTATCTTTTTTGTATATTTGCAAATTATCAATTCAATTGTTTATGGAAATTCAAGTTTTAGACAAGACTTTTGTTCCTTTTATTTCGGAAAAACAGATTCAAGAAAGATTAGGGGAGATAGCAAATGAGATTTTGCGTGATATGAATGGGGAAATACCAATCTTCATTGGTGTTTTGAATGGATCTTTCATGGTGGTTTCGGATTTAGTTAAGCAATATAAAGGCAGCTGTGAGATGAGTTTTGTAAAGATGGCTTCATACATCGGGACTCAATCAAGCAATCAAGTGAATCAACTTTTAGGTTTGGATATTGATGTGACGGATCGACGTGTAATTATTATTGAAGACATCGTGGATACGGGAAATACATTAGTAGCTCTAAAAAAACTTTTTGAACAACAACGCCCAAAAGAAGTTAGAATTTGTACGTTGTGCTTAAAGCCAGAAGCTTACACCAAAGACATTAAACTAGATTATGTCGCTTTTGAAATTGAAAATAAATTCATCGTGGGGTATGGGATGGATTATGATAAACACGGAAGAAATATTCCGGAAATTTATCAAATTAAAGAGTAATAAACAGTAACAGCATAAATAAAGTATAGTAGCATGATTGCAATAGTTTTATTTGGAAAACCTGGTGCAGGAAAAGGCACACAGGCAGAATTTCTTAAAGAAAAGTACAATTTAACTCATATTTCTACCGGAGATGTGTTTCGTTATAATCTAAAAAATGGAACAGAATTAGGAAAACAGGCCAAGGTCTTTATGGATAGAGCAGAATTGGTACCAGATTCTATTACAATTGATATGCTTGCAGATGAAGTAGAAAAAAACATGGATAAGGCTGGATTCTTATTTGATGGTTTTCCACGTACAATTCAACAAGCAGAAGCATTAGAAGCTTTATTAAAAGAAAAAAATATTCGTTTTGTAGGAACAATTGGATTAGAAGCAAATGATGATGTTTTAGTACAACGCATCCTAGAAAGAGGAAAAACAAGTGGAAGAGCAGATGACCAAGATGAGAAAATCATCAGAAGTCGCTATGAAGAATATAATGAAAAAACAGCACCATTAATTGACTATTATACAGGGAAAAACTGTTATAATTCAGTAGATGGTATCGGAACTGTTGAAGAGATTACAACGAGATTAAGCGGCGTAATTGACCGTTTGATTTAATTGATCTTTTGGATAAAAAAGACAAAAACAAAGAGAAGGTAATAAAATAAAAGATGACTGAAGGGAATTTTGTAGACTACGTAAAAATCTATGTGGCCTCAGGAAAAGGTGGAAGAGGTTCTACGCATTTACACCGTGAAAAATTTATTGAAAAAGGAGGTCCTGATGGTGGAGATGGTGGACGTGGAGGTCATGTCTATATTGTCGGTAACGAAGGACTGTGGACGTTGTATCACTTAAAATTCATGCGCCATATCAAAGCGGGGCACGGAGGAGATGGTGGTAGTTCAAGAAGTACGGGTGCTGACGGGGATGACCGAGTTATTGAAGTACCTTTAGGAACAGTTGTAAAAGATAAAGAAACAGGAGAAGTCCTGTTCGAAATTACTGAACATAATGAAAAAAGAATCCTTGGAAAAGGAGGAAAAGGAGGTTTAGGAAACTGGCACTTTAGAACGTCAACGAACCAAACCCCTCGTTATGCACAACCAGGGATGCCAGGAGAAGAACTCGATATTATTTTAGAGTTGAAAGTATTGGCAGATGTTGGTTTAGTAGGATTTCCAAACGCAGGTAAGTCAACGTTGTTATCAGTGCTAACTTCTGCAAAACCAAAAATTGCAGATTATCCTTTTACAACGCTAAAACCCAATTTAGGAATTGTAGCTTACCGTGATTTTAAATCGTTTGTGATTGCAGATATCCCTGGAATTATCGAAGGAGCTGCAGAAGGAAAAGGTTTAGGACATTATTTCTTACGTCATATTGAACGAAATTCTACACTTCTTTTCATGGTGCCTGCAGATGCAGAAGACATTAAAAAAGAATACGAAATTCTGTTGGATGAATTGAGACGATACAATCCTGAGATGTTGGATAAAGATCGTCTATTAGTTATTACCAAATCAGATATGTTGGATGCAGAGCTCCAAACAGAAATGAAAGCTGAATTAGATGAAGAACTAGAGGGGGTGCCTTATATGTTTATATCGGCAGTTGCCCAGCAAGGTCTTCAAGAGCTAAAAGATAAATTGTGGCAGATGTTAAATAACTAGCCCTGAAAGCGAGATTTTAAAATCTCGCTTTTTTTGTGGCTATATCTGTTTAAAAATGGTTATAGTTTTGTTAAAAAAAGGCGCGTTATTTGGCTTTAATTCCTTTTTTTTTGATTTTTTTATATATTTACCCTCAATAGAAATATTTGAAAAAAGAGAAATAAAGCTCATTTATGCTATTCATTATTTTACTCACTTTTGTACTAGCTTTTAGTACACTTTTTTTGAAGGGGTTAGGACGTTCTAAGTTTACAGGATTATTAACTTTAATACCATTAAGTCTTTTCATTTATTTCCTGTCCTATTTGCCAAAAATACAGTCAGGAAAAGAAGTCATGCTTTTTAGAAATGAATGGGTACCTTCCTTAGGTATCGCTTTTGACTTTAAACTAGATGGATTATCGCTCTTATTCTCCTTGTTGATTACAGGAATCGGAACACTCGTGTATTGGTATGCGTCTTACTATCTTAAAGGACATGTCTATATTCATCGATTTTTTGCCTACCTCGGACTCTTTATGGGCGCCATGCTTGGTGTCGTACTATCAGATAACTTAATTTCCCTATTTGTATTCTGGGAATTGACCAGTATTACTTCTTTCTTCTTGATTGGATTTAATAACGAAGAAGAGGATTCGCGTAAAAGTGCACTATGGGCACTTGGAATTACGGGATTAGGTGGATTCTTCTTACTCTCCTTCGCTGCAGTGATGGGAAGTATCGCAGGAAGTTATTCTATCCATGAACTTCTAACACAATCAGACTTCTTGAAAGAACATGCTTCTTATGGGGTGCTGTTGTTCTTCTTGTTCATGGGAGCCTTTACTAAATCAGCTCAATTTCCTTTTCATTTTTGGTTGCCTGGAGCCATGAAAGCCCCTACGCCAGTATCGGCTTATTTGCACTCAGCAACTATGGTGAAAGCGGGAATTTATCTTTTAGCGCGTTTTACGCCTATTTTAGGTGATCATGTGTATTGGAATACCACTTTGCAAATAATCGGTGGTTTAACCATGTTATTTGGCGCGATACACTCGGTATTCCGAAAGGATATGAAAGGAATCCTCGCGTATACCACAATTTCTGCTTTGGGACTGATTGTTTTCTTACTCGGTGTAGGATCAGAAAAAGCAATTTACGCAGCGAGTATCTTTATTCTAGTACACGCGCTGTATAAAGCCACTCTTTTCTTGGTCACAGGAACAGTAGACCATCAAACGCACACTAGAGATATCAATCAACTAGGTGGATTGCGTAAAACAATGCCTGCTTTAGCGGGGGCTGCCTTGATTGCGGCTTTATCTAGCGCGGGAATTCCATTGACTTTTGGATTTATTGGGAAGGAAATTATCTATGATGCAACGTATACCTATCCGATTAATGAATGGGCATTAGCCTTTACAGGGGCCGCTGTACTAACAAATATATTCTTGACCGCATCGGGGTTCCTCGTGGGGATTAAACCGTTTTTTGGAAAAGTGAAAAAAGCTTGCCAAGATGTGCCTAAACCGTCTATTCAAATGTGGTTGCCTCCTGTAATATTAGCTGTACTAAGTGTTGTATTTGGAGTATTACCTCAATTCGTAAATGAAGGAGTACTTGCATCGGTAGTTCGAGCGATTGGAGGAAAACCTATTGATATGGAATTGGCTTTATGGCATGGATTCAATGAAATCGTAGCGCTAAGTGGTGGAACCATTCTTTTAGGGACTGCCTTGTATTTTGTGTTTAAAGGATACAAAAATTCGTTGGCTGTTGTTTCGCCTTTCTATAACTTATCTCCACAGCATATCTTCGGTTTTGTCGTTGAGAAATTTAGACTATTTGCCTATACGTATACTCGATTATTCCAAAGCGGATATTTGCGCATCTATTTGATGGTGATTATTGTATTCTTTATTGGTTTAGTAGGGTATAAACTATTTGCAGATGTGCCTTTGCGTGTTAATACTGAGGGATTATCTGAATTTAGGGTATATGAATTGGTTGTATTCTTAATTACAGTGATTGCTATTTTCTTTGCAATCAATACGCCATCTCGTTTGTCTGCTATTGCAGCAACAGGAGTTGTAGGCTACTGTATCTGTTTAATCTTTGTATTTTACGGAGCACCTGATTTAGCCATGACACAGTTTGCCATCGATACGCTGACAGTGGTTTTATTTGTCTTAGTATTATTTAAATTACCTGGTTTCTTAAAATTGAGTAATCGAAGAATTCAATTCAGAGATGCTGTGGTTTCCATTGCTTTTGGTGGGTTAATCTCCCTAATTACGTTGCAAGCCTTAGTATCTCCAGCAGATAAAGAAATCAGTAGATATTATGCTGAAAATGCATACATCTTAGCCAAAGGGAAAAACGTAGTTAACGTAATCCTCGTGGATTTTAGAGGGTTTGATACATTAATTGAGACTATTGTACTTTCAATCGCCGCATTAGGAGTATATGGTCTTTTAAAATACAGAACGAAGGATGAGGAAATATCAGAATAAACACCACGTTTTAGATTCAACAATCTTGCGTACGGCAACCAATTATTTATTGCCTTTATTGATTCTGTTCTCCTTGTTTGTCTTGTTGAGAGGACATTATCTTTCTGGAGGAGGATTTGTAGGAGGATTAATCGCTTCTATTGCCTTCGTATTGCACTCTTTTGCGTATAGTACGAAACAGACCTTAGCCTTGTTTCAATTTTCGCCTATGCGTTTAATTGGTATTGGCCTATCGTTGTCTATTATAAGCGCAATATTACCCGTTTTTTTAGGGTTACCCGTGATGACAGGGGTGTGGTTTGCCGAATCAGTTGCCGTTATCGGTGCAGTAGGTACTGCCTTGTTTTTTGATATCGGGGTCTATCTCGTTGTAATTGGGGTTGTGTTGACCATCCTTTTTACAATCGCAGAGAATGTTTAATTAATTAGAAGCATTTACATGGAATTATTACTCGTAGTTTTAGTAGGTATATTATATTCTGCAGGCGTTTATTTAATGTTTCGCAGAAGTATGGTGAAGTTACTCCTCGGATTGATGATGTTGGGAAATGGTGCCAATATCTTGATTTTCCTAATGGGAGAATTAACCAAAGGAAAAGCGCCAATTATTGATGAAGAACACAAACAGTTCTTTGACGCTTATGCCGATCCCGTGCCACAGGCACTAATTTTAACCGCAATTGTAATCAGTTTCGGTTTAACCGCTTTCGCTATTGTTTTATTGAATAAGGTATATAGTACAACCGGTACAGATGATTTAGATTCCCTTAATATTCAAGATTTAGATATATGATTTCAAACTTCATATTAGCGCCAATTTTTGCTCATATGTTTACGGCGGTTGTTTTATTAATTTTTTGGAAGAATGTCAAAATCCAAAAAATAATAAGCATCGTTGGTAATAGTATTGCTTTTCTGTTGTGTTGGAATTTATTTGCCGCAACGTGGGAATATGGTGCCATTACTTTACAATTGGGGAGTTGGAAAGCTCCTTTTGGTATCACCTTCGTCGCTGATACACTGAGTGCGGTGATGGTACTCCTCACAGCAACAGTAGCACTAGCCGTAGGGATTTACTCCACATCTGCTATTAATATTAGCCGTATCAAATTCGGGTATTTTATTATTTTCCATTTTTTAATTATGGGATTGTTAGGTGCTTTCTTAACGGGAGACATCTTCAACTTATATGTTTGGTTTGAGGTGGTAATTATCTCTTCCTTTGTATTGTTAACCTTAGGAGGAAAGAAAAGACAAATGGAATCTGCGGTTAAGTATGTGACCATGAATATGCTGGCTTCCACTATTTTCTTAACGGCTATTGGAATTTTATACGGAATTACTGGAAGTTTAAATATTGCCGATTTAGCGCATCAAGTGTCTATTGTTGAAAATAGAGGATTAGTGTCCGTAACGGCTTTGTTGTTCTTCGTCGGATTTGGAATTAAATCGGCCGTATTCCCAATGTATTTCTGGCTGCCTTCTTCGTATCATACACCACCATCGGCAATTGGGGCTATTTTTGGTGGATTGTTGACCAAAATGGGGGTATACTCTATGTTTAGGGTGTTTACCATTATATTTCAACCAGACGATTTCGTTTTAGGTGTTTTTGTAGTAATCGCCATTCTAACTATGATTAGTGGTGCTTTAGGGGCAATTAATAAAAGAAATATCCGCCGTATCCTTTCTTACTTTATTGTATGTCATATCGGATATTTAATTGCAGGATTTGGTTTATATACAGAACTCGCCTTTGTAGGAGTTATCTTCTATTTAATTCACGATGTCATTGTAAAAAGTAACCTTTTTATGATGAGTGGATTGATACAAAAAATTAGAGAAACACAAGATATTAACCGTCTAGGAGGGTTGTATAAAGATTACCCAAAATTGTCCATCTTGTTTGCTGTTATTCTATTTTCGTTGGTGGGAATTCCTCCTTTATCAGGATTCTGGCCTAAGATTATGTTGTTTCAGGAAGCTTTCCGATTGGAACAGTACGTCTTATTAGGAACTTTAATCTTCGCGAGTTTCGTCACGCTATTTATTGTGGCGCGAATTTGGTCTGAAGTATTCTGGAAAGACTTACCTAAACCCAATAGTGAAGAAATTGATCACTTTGCACCATTTGTGAGCTCTGGAAAAGTAGCCTTAATTTTACCAGTGGTCGCTTTAGCAGGGGTATCCCTATTTATTGGGTTAAATGCTCCATTAATTTTCGAAGTTTCAGAACGTGTTGCACATGAAATGATGAATCCTTCGATTTATATAGAATCAGTTTTACAAGGCATAAAATAACGAGAAGTATGTTAAAATATTTTTTACTTAATATCTTATTGACCTTTGTTTGGGTTGCGCTAACAGGACAATTAAACTACGCCAACTTCTTCTTTGGAGGGGTAGCTGGTTTCTTTATCCTATGGATGTTGACGAAAACCTCTTCCAATAAAGCCGATAAGGAATACTTTTATCGCGTACCTAAAATTATCGTTTTTATTTTTTACTTCTTTGTGGATATGCTACAAGCAAATTTACAAGTGGCGATGGATGTAATTACACCCAATTACCATACAACGCCAGGAATTATTAAATACGAAATCGATGCGGAAACAGATTTTGAAATTACCATGTTAGCGAACATTATTGCGCTTACACCTGGAACAATGGTAATTGATATTGCAGATGATAAAAGCCATATCTTTATTCATACCATGTACCTAAAGGATAAAGATAAATTCATTCAACGCATGAAAGAAAGAACTGAAAAGAAACTATTAGCTATTTTACGATGAGAGTAGAAACCTATTTGATCTATGTGGTAATGCCGATCATCTGTTTGTCCTTAATCTTGATTTTTATTCGATTTTTAAAAGGACCTACAGTGGCGGATCGCGTAGTGGCTATTGATTTACTGATTACCGTCGGAGTTGGATTTATTGGACTATTTAGTTTAATCGCCAATAACCCTATTTTTTTAGACGTGGCTGTCATCATGGCGCTGATTGCGTTCTTGAGTACTGTAGCCTTTTCGTTTTACTTAGATAAAAGAGATAGAGATGACTGATTTACTAATCATGATATTAAGCACACTAGGAGCAATTTTTATTTTAATTGCTTCTATCGGTATTTTTAGAATGCCCGATTTTTATACCAGACTTTCCATTACAATTAAAGCAGCAACGTTGGGAATCGGATGTATCCTCGGAGCTGCAGCCATTCACTTCTCAGAGTTTTCTATTACCACCAAAGTGTTTGCGATT
Organism: Myroides odoratus; assembly: GCF_001549985.1. Lineage (GTDB taxonomy): Bacteria > Bacteroidota > Bacteroidia > Flavobacteriales > Flavobacteriaceae > Flavobacterium > Flavobacterium odoratum_A. The sequence continues at coordinate 186,971 of NZ_LROZ01000006.1, forward strand.
GTTTTCTTCTTGTTTATTACCTCACCAGTAGCTGCCTTCTTAATTGCAAGAACGGCGTATATGACGGGAATTAAATTGTGGAATAAATCTGTAGCGGATGAATTAAAAGATAAATATGGTTTTGATGAATCTTGTGAAATAGAGGAGAAAAACACTTGTTTGAACCAGAGTACCAATAAAAATGATGAAGAGAAGGATTAATTATTTTGTTTATTAAACTATCTTCGCAAACTAAGTAACATACTATTATAATTATGAAAAAAATCGTTTTATTACTGACGGCATTTTTACTTGTTGCGCCTATCAAATTGAAGGCCGATGAGGGAATGTGGTTTTTAATGTTCATCGAGCGTTTGAATCAACGCGATATGGAAAAAATGGGATTACAGCTTACGGCTGAAGAAATTTACAGTATTAATAATCATTCATTAAAAGATGCAATTGTGCAATTTGATGGAGGATGTACTGCAGAAATAATCTCAAATCAAGGATTGGTTTTGACAAACCACCACTGTGGATATGATAAGATTGCTAGCTTATCTACACCAGAAGATGATATTTTAACTAATGGATTTTGGGCGAAAGACAAAGCTGCAGAAAGACCAGCAAAAGGTTTATCTGTTCGTTTCTTCGTTCGTATGGATGACGTGACTAAACGTATCTTATCACAGGTTAATAATAAAATGACGGAGGAGGAAAGAGAAAAAGTAATCAACCAAGAGATTGCTAAAATTCAAAAAGAAAATGATGGCGATGGAAAATATACGGTATCAGTAAAATCTTTCTTCCAAGGAAATGAATACTACTATTTTGTATATGAAGATTACAATGATGTTCGCTTAGTAGGTACACCTCCAAATAGTATTGGAAAATTTGGTGGAGATACAGACAACTGGGAGTGGCCACGTCACACAGGTGATTTCTCAATGTTCCGCGTTTATACTGATAAAAATGGTAACCCAGCAGAATATAATGCTGCAAACGTTCCAATGAAACCGAAACATTCTTTACCAGTTTCTATCGCTGGAATTAAAGAAGGTGATTTCTCTATGATTTTAGGATACCCTGGAAGAACAAACCGTTGGATGCCAGCACAAGGAGTAGAGCAAAATATTAAGTTTGCATACCCAGCTTGGGTTGAGGGATCTAAATTAGGAATGGATGTGATGAAAAAACACATGGCTAATGATGATGCTGTGCGTTTAAATTATGCTTCTAAATATGCAGGTGTAGCGAACTACTGGAAAAATAGACAAGGGATGATTGATGCTTTAAATCAACACCAAACAGTAGCTACGAAAACAACAGCAGAAAAAGAATTCCAACATTGGGCTGATAAGAAAGATAATAAAGCAGAATTCGGTAATGTAATTAACGATATCAATGCTTTCTATAATGCGACAAATACAAAAGCACGTCATGACAATTATTTGATGACGATGTTGCGTACGTCTGCATTAGCTGCTGCTCCTTATCGTTTATCTGGAGGAATGGAAGCTTATGCTGCTGGAGATGATAAGAAAAGAAAAGAAATGCATGATGAGTTCGTTGCTTATGTTAATGAGATCTATGACGGACAAAGTGAAGCATTAGAAAAAGAAATGTTGGCAAAACAATTGGAGTTGTATGCTACAAAATCTGAAGGATATGCAATCGCTCCTTATGTAGCGCAAATTCAAAAAGAATACAACGGCGACTTTGCTAAATTTGTAAACAAAGCCTTTGAAGAAAGTGTGTTTGCTAACAAAGAAAGAGTATTAGCTTTCATTGCTAAACCAACAAGTGGTACTATTAGCAGAGACCCATTATTGAAATTATCAGTTTCTATTATGGAGCAATACCGTGCAAAAAGCGATGAATTAGCGAAATTAGAAGATAAGTACCAAAAAGCATATCGTCTATTTGTTGATGGAGTAAGACGTAGTAACCCAACAGGGAAATACTACCCAGATGCTAACTCGACATTGCGTTTAACCTATGGAACAGTAAAAGGGTTACCAAGAGGTGAAAAAGCTAATGACGCAAAAGAAAATTGGTATACTACATTAAAAGGTACGATTGCAAAACACGTACCAGGTGATGAAGAGTTTGAAGTACCACAAAAATTAATCGATTTGTATAAGACTGCTAATTACGGTATGTATGCAGATAAAGAAGGACACTTGCCAGTAAACTTCTTAACAAACCACGATATTACAGGAGGTAACTCTGGTTCACCTGTATTAAACGGAAAAGGAGAGTTAATTGGATTGGCTTTTGACGGAAACATCGAAGCAATGGCAGGAGACGTAATTTACGATCCAGAATTGCAACGTACAATCAACGTTGATATTCGTTATGTGTTGTTTATTATTGACAAGTTTGCTGATGCAAAACACATCATCGAAGAGATGAACATTGTGAAAAAATAAGAATAAAAGCAGTAGTAGACTCCGTGTTTCCTACTGCTTTTTTATATTGGCTTTAGTATTACAATAAGCCACAAATAAAAACAGCTTGCAATTGCAAGCTGTTTTTATTTTTTAAGTCAATCCTAACAGAGGTAGAAAAGCATATAAAAAGAAGATACAAAGTATAACTATATCGATGAGCATTACTTGTTTGTTGTACCGTGTAGCAGGTAGTAAAAGTAATATACCTCTTGAAAACCCTACATAAACAAAAAACAAAAATATCGAATAGCTATAAGGATTAATCAACTCTTTTTTGCCCCTTAGTAAGGCCATAAAATCTCGGGTTAACCCTCTACTTTTACACAAAGCTTCTGGCAGTCCTTCACAAGCGGAACGAATACTTAGCGTGGTTGAGGTTGTGATAGTGAGTAGAAAAATATACCCAAATAAGCACAGCATAAGGGAGAAAAAAATCCAATTGATAATCTTGTAATTTGTCACTCTTTATTCTGCTACTTGTTCTTCTATAAATAAACTGTCTTCTTGATTGTGAAGTGAATCTGACTCATCTTCTTCGTAGTATTCGTACTCTTGATTATTCATACTATCTAACTCTTTCTGAACTTCATCAATGTTTTTGATTGCTGCTGTTGTTACAGAAGCAAATAGAAGACCCCAAAGTAGAATGATAGCGAAGCTGATAGCTCCAAGAACAAGACCAGCAATTCCTAAACCTTTAGATTCGCTGTGTTTTTTTGCGCTAGAAATAGCCAAGATTCCCAATACAATAGCTGCAACTGAAACAATGATTGCAATCATACCAAAGCAAGGGATGAAAGAAGCAGGTAAAGCAATAATACCTGAAACAAGTGATAAAATACCTAAAACTTGTGTGTTATTACCACTTTTCTGTGATGGTAATGGTGGCGGAGTGTAATTGTCCATAGGGCGATTTTTTGAATAAAATTTTGACGAAAATACGATATATTTTTTCTTAAATGTTAATAAAATAGTAAAAATGACGGGTGCAAGTGGAATTTGATATTGAATTTGACAGGAAAACACCTGAGAGTAAAGAAGTAATGCGTTAGTAAAACTAAAAAGTAAAAGACGAGAATCAGCTGTTTTTTCATGAAGCATTGCGAAAAGTATCCTGTTTTTTCAGTAATAAAATCGTAATTTTAACGCCAATTACAAATCGACTTAAATAGATAGATAATGCGCATACATTTTATTGCAATCGGAGGAAGCGCCATGCACAATTTAGCCTTAGCCTTACATGCAAAAGGCGATATTGTTACAGGAAGTGATGATGCTATTTTTGAACCTTCTAAAACACGATTGGCAAAACAAGGCTTGTTGCCAGAACAAGAAGGATGGTATACAGAGAAAATTACAGCGGATATTGATGCCGTAATCTTGGGTATGCATGCAAAAGAAGATAATCCAGAGTTGATTAAAGCAAAAGAATTAGGTCTTACAATCTACTCCTATCCTGAGTTTATTTATGAACATGCAAAAAATAAAACGCGTGTAGTGATTGGAGGATCACATGGTAAAACAACCATTACTTCTATGGTGTTACATGTCTTGAATTACCATGGTGTTGAGGTAGACTATTTAGTAGGCGCACAGCTAGAAGGATTTGATCGTATGGTGAATTTGACCGATGACAATGATTTTATGCTGATAGAAGGGGATGAGTACTTATCTTCTCCTATTGATAGACGACCAAAGTTTCATTTATATGAACCTAATATTGCTCTGCTTAGTGGTATCGCTTGGGATCATATTAATGTGTTTCCTACTTTCGAGAATTACGTTGATCAATTCCGTATTTTTATTGATAAAATTACCAATGGAGGTATTTTAATCTACAATGAAGAAGATGCTATAGTGAAGCAAATTGCGGAAGAAAGCACAAATCCTATTCGCAAGATTCCTTATACAACGTTGGAAAATGAAATTGTAGATGGAGTAGCATATCTAATTACTTCAGAAGGACCAATGCCATTAGAAGTATTTGGTCAACACAATATAAACAATATTAGTGGAGCTAAGTGGGTATGTCAGAATATGGGAATTGACGAAGATGATTTCTTCGATGCGATTACAAGTTTTAAAGGAGCTTCTAAGCGCCTGGAAAAATTGTACGATGAAGGAACTACAGTGGTGTATAAAGATTTTGCACATTCGCCAAGTAAAGTAAAGGCAACGATGAAAGCGGTTCGTGAACAATACCCCAACAAACAGGTAGTGGCTTGTTTAGAATTGCATACCTATAGTAGTTTAAATGCTGATTTTCTATCAGAGTATAAAGGAAGTTTAGATGCAGCGGATCAAGCGGTGGTGTTTTATTCGTTGGATGCGTTAAAAATTAAGCGCATGCCTGAAATTACAGCCGAGCAAATGAAGACTGCTTTTGAACTACCAGCGTTGATAACCTATACTAATGCAGACGACTTTAAAACCTACATAAAAAACCTAGACCTAAAAGATAGTGTATTGCTATTTATGAGTTCCGGAGATTATGGCGGATTAGATTTGAATGAATTTATTCAGACGTTATAAATAAAAAAATCCTTTCATTGAAAGGATTTTTTATTTTGAGACCTTTAGTAATCGAAGAATACGAGAAAGAACATTGAGATGTGGAGTGATTTTTGAAGCAGTTAGATTAGTCTAGCTACTAATCATATCAACATGTCCGATACAAAAAAACCGATTAACACGTGGGCAGAAGACGATCGCCCTAGAGAAAAACTCATACTCAAAGGAAAAGGCGCTTTGAGTGATGCAGAACTAATTGCTATTTTAATTGGTTCAGGAAATAAAGAGGAATCCGCAATAGACCTCAGTCGTCGAATTTTAAAAGAGAATGAATCAAGTTTAGCCGAACTTGCGAGGCAGTCTGTATTGAATTTGCAGCGCTTTAAAGGAATAGGAGAAGCCAAAGCAATTGCTATCGTAGCCGCATTAGAATTAGGACAACGTCGGCGCATAGCAGATAAATTGAGTAGAAATAAAATAGGCTCTAGTCAGGATGTGTTTGAATTGATGCAACCTAAAATAGGAGAGCTGCCCCATGAAGAGTTTTGGGTGGTCTTTTTAAATAATGCTAATCATATACGAGGTGTTGTAGCCAATCATACAGAGCCTTTCATCAAATACCAACTCATCGATGCAGTCAATATTAGTAAAGGAGGCATGGCGGGAACCGTGGTTGATTTGAGGATTTTATTTAAACTGGCATTAGAAAAACAAGCGACTGCTGTAATTCTAGTACATAACCATCCTTCGGGTAAACTTGTACCTAGTGAAGCAGATATTCAGATTACTGAAAAAATTAAAGATGCAGGAAACATTATGGACATTGCAATTTTAGATCATCTCATCATTACAGAGTACGATTATTATAGTTTTGCTGATCATGGACGATTCTGATGTGGATTTTTTTTCAAAATGCGTACTTTTGTATCTTTAATAGGAAAAAGTACCAATGTCTTTAAAAAAGTTTGAACATAAAACCGATATATTTTTTGACCTTGACCATACGCTTTGGGATTTTGAAAAAAATTCAGCTTTAGCTTTTGAGCAAGTGTTGCATGAAATGAAATTGCCTTTTACAATTGAGCAATTCTTGAATTACTATGTAAGTATTAATGCAGAATATTGGGACCGCTATAGCTTGAATCAAATTTCACAAGCGGAACTCCGTATAGGAAGAATTCGCGATACCTTCAATTCTTTAGCTTATACAACATCTGTAGATTGTATGTTAGAAGTAGGAGATCGATATCTTTCTTATCTGCCAAATTACAATCATTTGTTTGATGGCGCAATTGAAATTTTAGATTACTTGAACGAGAAGTACAAGTTGCATATCATCACCAATGGATTCGATCAGGTACAAGCGAGAAAAATAAAAAATTCAGGAATGGGAGGTTACTTTCAAACCATTACTAACTCTGAATTAGCAGGAGTGAAAAAACCCGATGCAAAGATCTTTACTTATGCGTTGCAGTTGGCAAAAGCTCAAGTGCAAGATACAGTTATGATTGGAGATAATCTTTTAGCAGATATTGAAGGAGCACAAAATATAGGAATGGATGTGATTTATTATAATGAACACCATAAAACTGTTCCAACAACCTTACCTCAAGTCAATACATTATTAGATATAAAAAGCCTGCTGTAATAGCAGGCTTTTGTATTAATAGTTGTATTTGAATTGCCATCTGTTTTTTAAGAAATCACGCGTGCCGTTTTCTCTGCTGTTTTGCCCAGGTTCGTATAAAACCGTGCCACTTAATTCGGTTGGCAGAAATTCCTGATCAACAAAATTGTTGGGATAGTCATGAGAGTATTTATAGTCTTCCCCATATCCTAATTCCTTCATTAATTTGGTAGGTGCATTGCGCAGGTGAATAGGAACAGATAAATCACCGGTTTGTTTTACTAGTTGTTGGGCTTTGCCAATAGCGATATAAGTAGAATTACTTTTGGGCGAAGTAGCTAAATAAATAGCACATTGACTTAATAAGATTCTACTTTCTGGATAACCAATCACAGATACGGCCTGAAAAGTATTGGTTGCCATAATTAAAGCCGTAGGATTGGCATTGCCTATATCTTCAGATGCAGCAATCACCAAACGACGCGCAATAAATTTGACATCTTCCCCACCTTCAATCATACGCGCCAACCAATATACAGCTCCATTGGGATCACTCCCGCGAATAGACTTGATAAAAGCGGATACAATATCGTAATGTTGTTCCCCTGTTTTGTCATAGAGTACCGTGTTTTTCTGAACAACTTGCATCACATAATCATTCGTCAACACGACATCGTCTCCTGTTGTGGCATTTACAATTAGCTCAAAGGTATTGAGTAGCTTTCGCCCATCTCCACCCGATACGCGGAAGAGCGCCTCTGTTTCTTGCAAGGTGATGCGTTTGGAGCGCAGGAATGAATCTTTTTCAATTGCGCGATCCAATAAAGCACGTAAGTCTTCTTTTGTAAAAGCATGTAAGGTATATACCTGACATCTGGAAAGCAAAGCTGGGATTACTTCGAAACTAGGGTTTTCTGTGGTAGCTCCAATAAGGGTAATCCAACCGCGTTCAACCGCAGCTAAAAGCGAATCTTGTTGCGACTTACTGAAACGGTGAATCTCATCTATAAATAGAATAGGGTTGCGAGCCGTAAATAACCCGTGATTAGATTTAGCCTTTTCAATAACTTCTCGCACATCTTTAACACCAGAATTAATTGCACTCAAAACATAAAAAGGACGCTGACTCTCTTTGGCCATAATTTCGGCTAACGTTGTCTTTCCTGTACCTGGAGGACCCCAAAATAGCAAAGAAGGAATAAAGCCAGTTTGTAATTGCTTCGTTAAAATTCCTTGTTCACCCACTAAATGAGCCTGACTAACATAGTCTGCTAAGGTTTGTGGTCGTACTCGTTCTGCTAATGGTGCATCCATGACTATATGATTTTGAGAAATACAAAAATACAACCTATAATGCCGAATAAAAAACAGTCAACCAAAATTGTACTGAAAACCATGTAGTTTGTATGGTTGATTTGAAAGACTATTTTATATCTTTATGTTTTATGTACTAACGAAAACATGCAAATGAAAGATAAGCAACTTGTCGTGACGGCTAATCTAATTATACTGCCTATCGTATTCTTGATGGTGATATGGAGTGTATATTGGTTGGATTGGAAGGACTATTTACAACTCTATCAATATGGCGTTTATCCTCGTACGCTAAAAGGATTGAGAGGAATTCTTTTTAGCCCTTTTATTCATGGAGGACTCAAACATATATATAACAACTCAGTGGCTTTATTTGTCTTGCTTTTGTTGTTGCAATTTTTTTATAAGAAACAAGTATGGCAAGTGCTGGGATGGGGGATTTTGTTTTCTGGATTTGGAACGTGGTTGATTGCTCGTGAAAGCTATCATATCGGTGCAAGTGGATTGATTTATGTACTTGTGAGCTATATGTTTTTTAAAGGAATACAAACCAAGTATTTTCGTTTAGTAGCCCTTTCGCTTTTAATTGTTGTACTCTATGGAAGTATGATTTGGTATGTCTTTCCTGATATTGAGGAAGGAATCTCTTGGGAAGGGCATTTGAGTGGATTCATTACAGGTATGATCTTGTCTTTTGTATTGAAGAATCCTGAATATGCAGAGACCATATATAAATATGAATGGCAATCACCAAATTATGAACCAGAACTCGACCCCTTTATGCAATGTTTTGATGAAAATGGAAACTTTGTAATTATACCAAAAGAAGTACAGGTCGCAATCGATTTGAAAAATCCCTATCGAACTACTTTGCCTATTGTTTATGGGAAATGAGAAAATGGAGATAGGAAAGGGGAAAGGAGAAGTTTTGCAAAAGCAAAAAAATAACATCATCCTAAAATAAGAAACATTGGCTTAGGGTATTGTATAAGGTTCTTTCGACTTTCCTTGGAGATTCCTTCGACATTCCTTCGACATTCCTTCGACAAAAGGGGGTGTTTTCCAAGGAATCTCCAAGCATTGTCCAAGGAATGTCCAACAAAGCTACTACTAAACCCTTATGATAGACAGAAAAGGATAGATTTTGTGGAGCCATTTACTCTTGTATTTTGCAGAGTACAATAAAAGAATATTGTTTAAAATAAAAAGGAACGGATTGCAATTGCAATCCGTTCCTTTTTATTTTAAACGTTACTATAAGTTTAAGCTTTTCTCATAACCCATAACCCATAACTCATAACTTATCTTCGTTGTCTGATAATTTCATATAAAAATGCACCACAAGCAACAGATACATTTAGAGAATCAATGCTGCTAAACATAGGAAGTTTCGCTTTTTCGTCGATGATTTTTAATACAGATGGATTGATTCCTCTGTCTTCACTACCCATGATAATCGCTAAAGGGATATTTAAATCTACATCGTAAATTTCCTTTTCTGCTTTTTCAGTAGCACCTATCGTCATAACTCCAGATCCTTGTAAATAGAAAACAGCATCTTTAATGTGGTCTACTTTACAAATCGGAATATTGAATACAGCACCAGCAGAAGTTTTTATGGTATCTCCATTTACAGGAGCAGCGCCATTTTTAGAAATGATGATTCCATCAGCCCCACAGCAAACTGCTGTACGAATGATAGCACCAAAATTACGCGCATCTGATAATTGATCCAAAACAACAAATAAAGGTTTTTCTTTTTTCTCTAATGTAGTTTCAACTAACGCTTCTAAAGTGACAAAAGTAATAGGTGCAATCGTTCCGATAGCCCCTTGGTGATTTTTTTTCGTTAAGCGATTCAGTTTCTCAATAGGCACATAAGAGAAATTAATGTTATTTCTCTTCAATGACTTGATTAACTCATTCATTAATTCACCTTGAGCATCCTTTTGTAAGAATACTTTATCTATATCTTTTCCTGCTTCAATGGCTTCGATTATCGCACGAATACCAAAAATTTGATTCTCCTGATCCATGGTGCAAATGTAGCTATATTTTTAATAATCATTTGATGTTTTTTGTTTTACAACTAAACTTTTGTATCCATTTCGAGGTAAAGGATAAAAGAAAATTAAAAGAGGGTTTTAAACCCAATGTGTATCGTGGTGTTGTCAAAGGAAAAGGGGATACCAGGCTGCTTGCCATTGGCAAAAGAAAGGTTGAAATAGCTAGAAGAGGTAATGAATCCTAACCCCATACCGATACTATATAAGGTATGTTTTTGATCTAAAGGTTTATATTCTTGTAGCGCATAATCAAATATCGTATGTAAATAGAGACTAGGATGAACTAAAAAGCGATACTCGGTATTGATTAAGTTTAGCTGATTGGCTAGCAAGCTGTTTTCTTGAAAACCGCGTAGCGATTGTGTACCACCAAAGCGATACAATTCATTTACGAGGTAATCTTTACTAAAGAGTGAATAATAAGTCCAATTGATATAGAAAAAGTGCTTAGGAGCTAACTCAATGTTTTTATTGGCTTGAAGTTGCAGGATGTATTGTGATTCTTTCGCTTCTTCTGTTGTACGATTTCCTGTACCTACTAGGGCATCTAAAGAATAATTGACAGGAAATAAAGGCAGGTAATTTCTCTTCTTAATTAAGGTATAATTAAGGGTGTAAAATTTGCTGTCAAAATTTGCCATGGAAGGTAAGATGCTCGTAGTTGTTGAAGAAGTACTTTGATAACCTACTTTGATGTTTTGGTTGTATTGAATTGCATAACCAATTTGCAAGGCTAGCTTGGTGTTTTGATAAATGGTATCTTGTTTTTGTATGTTCAGCTGACCGCTAAGGTTGAGTGGAGTATTAAATAAGTAAACAAAAGAAGTCTTGAAGTCAAATTGGGTTTGTTTGTTCGCATCGCTTCTCCAATATAATTGAAGCGTTTCTCCTTTATTTAATACATTGTTTAAGGCTAAATCCAAATATCCTGCTAATGTAAATTTTTCATTTTCATCTGTACTAAATCCCATAAAACCATCAAAGGTATTGGTGTTGACCTTGTCTAGGTAAAGATATAGTGTGGTGTTATCTGCAGTGAATAGGGTTTCCGGTGTTTTATATTGCTTTAAAAAATCCAATTCATTTAAGGTTTCAGTTAAATTAGAAACGAGTTGATCACTATACGGTTTATTGAGGTAGCGCTTCGTAACCTGTCTGATGATTTTTTCAGGAACCTGACCGCTGCTTTGGATGGCAATGTTATTTAATTTTCTGCTTTGTGTCAAATTGAGCTGGAGGTCACAGTATAAAGTGTTATTTAGGATGTTGTGATTACTCAATTGTAGAGCAGACATTCCCAATCCCTCTTGATCCAAGAGCTGCGTGTATTGTTGCAACTTCGCTGAGAGTAATTCAAAATCGAAGCGAAGGCTGTCTTGGGTAAAACCAAGTCGTTGCTGAAGGGATGGATCTAAGTTTTTATTCGATAAAACAACTTGGCGAATAGGATCTCCTAATATATAGGTGTATACTAAGGCTTCCTCTTGTTGTTCTCTATCTTTTGTGAAAGACAAAAAGCCTTTTCGATACAAAAGCTGATCAATACTATCTAGTGTTTGTTTAATGGATTGTAAATCAGGGTGATTTTTTTTGTACCCCAAGTTGCGAAGCAATTCGCGCTCTTTCGCTTGCGCTGAAGTTAGTTCAAGCGTCAGGGCTGTATTTTGACCATAGGAGGCTAAACACAGGAATAACAAGAAAAAAAAAGGGAGAATAGACTTGAACACTTGGGCGATATATTTACGTGTAAAGTAAAATAAAAAAAGTAAGAAGCTGAGACTTAAAGAATAAAATAAATAAATTACTTGAAAATTAATAAATTGTCTTTTGAAAAAAGAAAAAAACTTTCTACATTTGCAACCCCGTATATAGTGGGGAATAATATATTGTAGAAATTATTAATAAACATTATGCCAACAATTCAACAATTAGTAAGAACAGGGAGAACCCAATTAACTAAGAAGAGTAAATCGGTTGCTTTGGATTCTTGTCCTCAAAGAAGAGGAGTTTGTACGCGTGTTTATACTACTACACCTAAAAAACCTAACTCTGCAATGCGTAAAGTTGCAAGGGTACGTTTGACAAATGGTAATGAAGTAAACGCTTACATCCCAGGAGAAGGACACAATTTACAAGAGCACTCGATAGTATTAGTTAGAGGAGGAAGGGTAAAAGATTTGCCAGGTGTTAGATACCACATCGTACGTGGAGCTTTGGATACTGCTGGAGTAAACGGTAGAACTCAAAGAAGATCTAAATATGGTGCAAAACGCCCTAAAGACAAAAAATAATCGTTTAAACGTTTAAGAAAAAGACATGAGAAAAAGACAGGCGAAAAAGAGACCTCTTTTACCAGATCCGAAATTTAATGATCAATTAGTGACGCGTTTTGTAAATAACTTAATGTGGGACGGTAAGAAGTCTACGGCTTTTAAAGTATTTTATGATGCTTTAGCAATCGTTGAAGAGAAAAAACAAGATGAGGAGAAAACTTCATTGGAAATTTGGAAAGAGGCTTTAACTAACGTTATGCCACACGTAGAGGTTCGCTCTCGTCGTGTTGGAGGTGCTACATTCCAAATTCCTATGCAAATTCGTCCAGATAGAAAAATTTCTATGGCAATGAAATGGATGATTTTGTATGCGAGAAGAAGAAATGAGAAATCCATGGCTGCAAGATTAGCTTCTGAAATTTTAGCTGCTGCTAAAGAAGAAGGTGCTGCGGTTAAAAAGAGAATGGATACGCATAAAATGGCTGAAGCTAATAAAGCGTTCTCTCACTTTAGATTTTAATCCATACAGAAAAATTATACAATGGCAAGAGATTTAAAATATACAAGAAATATTGGTATCGCTGCTCACATCGATGCTGGTAAAACAACTACTACAGAACGTATTTTGTTCTATACAGGTAAAAACCATAAAATGGGAGAAACTCACGAAGGATCTTCTACTATGGACTGGATGGAGCAAGAGGCGGAAAGAGGTATTACTATTACTTCAGCAGCGACTACTTGTACTTGGAATTTCCCAACAAAACAAGGTGAGAAGATAGCTGAGTCTATGGAGTACCACTTCAATATTATTGATACTCCGGGTCACGTTGACTTTACAGTAGAGGTGAACCGTTCTTTACGTGTATTAGATGGATTAGTATTCTTATTTAGTGCAGTTGATGGTGTTGAGCCACAATCTGAAACTAACTGGAGATTAGCTGATAACTACAAAGTTCCTCGTATGGGATTCGTTAATAAAATGGACCGTCAAGGAGCTAACTTCTTAGCAGTATGTCAACAAGTTAAAGATATGTTGAAATCAAACGCTGTGCCAATCGTTTTACCAATTGGTGATGAAGCAGATTTCAAAGGGATCGTTGACTTAGTGAAAAACCGCGCAATTGTATGGCATGATGAAAATCATGGTTCTACTTTTGACGTTGTTGACATTCCTGCTGATATGATCGATGATGTTAAACAATACAGAGGTCAATTAATCGAGGAGATCGCGGCTTATGACGAGAACCTTCTTGAAAAATATATGGAAGATGAGAACTCAATTACTGAGGACGAAATTCACAGAGCATTACGTGCTGCTACATTAGATATGAGTATCATCCCAATGTCTTGTGGATCATCATTCAAAAACAAAGGTGTTCAGTTTATGTTAGATGCTGTTTGTCGTTACTTACCTTCTCCAATGGACAAGGAAGCTATCGAAGGAACAAATCCTGATACTGAAGAGCCAGTTGTACGTAAGCCTTCAGTTACTGAGCCGTTTGCTGCATTAGCATTTAAAATCGCTACCGATCCTTTCGTAGGTCGTTTAGCTTTCTTTAGAGCTTATTCAGGACACTTAGACGCTGGTTCTTATGTATTGAACACGCGTTCTGGTAACAAAGAGCGTATTTCTCGTATCTACCAAATGCACGCGAACAAACAAAATCCAATCGAATATATTGAGGCTGGAGATATTGGAGCTGCTGTAGGATTCAAGGATATTAAAACTGGAGATACTTTATGTGATGAAAAATATCCTATCGTATTAGAAAGTATGGACTTCCCTGATCCTGTAATTGGTATCGCTATTGAACCAAAAACAAAAGCGGATATGGATAAAATGGGTACTGCTTTAGCTAAATTAGCAGAAGAGGATCCAACGTTTACTGTGAAAACAGATAAAGCATCTGGACAAACAGTTATCTCTGGTATGGGTGAGTTACACTTAGATGTATTAATCGACCGTATGAGACGTGAATTCAAAGTTGAAGTGAACCAAGGTGAGCCTCAAGTTGAATACAAAGAAACACTTACGCGTGCTGCTCAACACAGAGAGTCTTATAAAAAACAATCTGGTGGACGTGGTAAATTCGCGGATATCGTATTTACAATTGGACCTGCTGATGAAGTGGATGGAAAACCATTCGTTGGATTACAGTTCGTAAATGAGGTAAAAGGTGGTAACGTACCAAAAGAATATATTCCTTCTGTAGAAAAAGGATTCAAAGAAGCGATGAAACAAGGGCCTTTAGCAGGTTTCGAAATGGATTCGATGAAAGTTACTTTAACAGACGGTTCTTATCACGCGGTTGACTCGGATGCATTATCATTCGAATTGGCAGCGAAAATGGGTTACAAAGCTGCTGCAAAAGCTGCTGGTGCTGTAATTCTTGAGCCGATCATGAAGTTAGAAGTATTGACTCCTGAAGAAAACATGGGTGATATCGTTGGGGATTTGAACCGTCGTCGTGGACAAATCAACAGCATGGATGATAGAAATGGAGCAAAAGTTGTAAAAGCTTCTGTGCCATTATCAGAAATGTTCGGATATGTAACTACATTGAGAACGTTATCATCAGGTAGAGCTACTTCTACAATGGAGTTCTCTCACTACTCTGAAACACCATCAAACATTTCAGAGGCTGTAATCACTAAAGCAAAAGGAAACGCTTAATTTTAGAGAAAAATGAGTCAAAAAATCAGAATAAAATTAAAATCTTACGATCATATGTTGGTTGATAAATCAGCAGAGAAAATCGTAAAAACTGTAAAAAGTACAGGTGCAGTAGTAACAGGTCCAATTCCGTTACCAACTGATAAAAAAATCTTTACTGTATTACGTTCACCACACGTAAACAAAAAAGCTAGAGAGCAATTTGAAGTTAGTTCTTACAAAAGATTGTTAGATATTTATTCTTCTTCTTCTAAAACAATTGATGCTTTAATGAAATTAGAGTTACCAAGCGGTGTAGAAGTTGAAATTAAAGTGTGATAATCCGAAAGTAATTTCAAGAAAAATAAAAGAATAAGGATTAAGTATTAGTGTGGAAATACGCTAATGCTTAATTCTTTTAAATAAGTTTCAAATAATTTAATTAAATATTTATGTCTGGGTTAATTGGTAAAAAAATCGGCATGACTAGTATTTTCGACGAAAATGGAAAAAACATTCCATGTACAGTAATCGAAGTTGGTCCATGTGTCGTTACCCAAGTCAGAACCAATGAGGTTGACGGGTATGAAGCGTTACAACTTGGTTTCGATGACAAGACAGAGAAACACGCTACTAAAGCTGAGTTAGGTCACTTTAAGAAAGCGGGAACATCTGCTAAAAGAAAAGTCGTTGAAATCAAAGAATTCGAAGGAGAGCACAAATTAGGTGATGTTATCACTGTTGATTTGTTCACTGAAGGAGAATTCGTAGACGTTCAAGGTGTATCTAAAGGAAAAGGTTTCCAAGGGGTTGTTAAACGTCATGGATTTGGCGGGGTAGGACAAGTTACTCACGGTCAAAAAAACCGTTTAAGAGCGCCAGGTTCTGTAGGAGCTTCTTCTTATCCATCTAGAGTATTCAAAGGAATGCGTATGGCAGGAAGAACTGGAGGAGAAAATGTAACAGTACAAAATCTTAGAGTTTTAAAAGTAGTGGCTGATAAGAACCTACTTGTTGTAAAAGGAGCTATTCCAGGACACAAAAACTCTTATGTAATCATTCAGAAGTAATGGAAGTAAAAGTTTTAGATATTACAGGGAAAGATACTGGAAGAAAAGTTGAACTTTTAGATTCAGTATTCGGAATTGAGCCAAATAATCACGCAGTATATCTTGATGTTAAACAATATTTAGCAAATCAAAGACAAGGTACACATAAAGCTAAAGAAAGAGCTGAAATCTCTGGAAGTACGCGTAAGATTAAAAAGCAAAAAGGAACTGGAACGGCGAGAGCAGGAAGCATCAAGTCGCCAGTATTCAGAGGAGGAGGAAGAGTTTTCGGACCAAGACCAAGAAACTACTCTTTCAAATTGAATAAGAACTTAAAACGTTTGGCTAGAAAATCAGCGTTTTCAATTAAGGTTCGTGAAGAGAACTTAATCGTTTTAGAAAACTTTAACTTCGAAGCACCAAGCACTAAAAATTTCATTAGTGTATTGAAAGCTTTAGGGTTAGAAAATAAAAAATCTCTATTTGTGTTGGGTGAATCAAATAAAAATGTATATTTGTCATCACGCAATTTAGAGAAGGCTGCTGTTGTAACTAACTCAGAATTAAGTACTTACGCTATTTTAAACGCGGGAAGCTTAGTCTTGACAGAGGGATCTGTGGCTGGAATTGTTGAAAATTTAAGCAAATAATAAGAACATGAGTGTTTTAATTAAGCCTATAATTACAGAAAAAGTAACAAAAGACGGTGAAGTTTTTGGCCGTTATGGTTTCGTAGTTGATAGAAAAGCGAACAAAATTGAGATCAAAAAAGCAGTAGAAGCTACTTATGGTGTTAATGTTGTTAACGTAAATACTATGAACTATGGTGCTAAGCGTTCTGTTAAATATACAAAAAGCGGTATGATTAACGCTAAAACTAATGCTTTCAAAAAAGCAATAGTTGAATTGAAAGAAGGAGATAATATAGACTTTTATTCAAATATCTAATAAATAATGTCAGTTAGAAAATTAAAACCTATTACCCCAGGTCAGCGTTTTAGAGTTGTAAATAGTTTTGACGCTATAACAACTGATAAGCCGGAGCGTAGTTTACTAGCACCGAAAAAAAAATCTGGAGGTAGAAATAGTCAAGGAAAAATGACCATGCGCTACACAGGTGGTGGTCATAAACAAAGATATCGTATTGTCGATTTTAAAAGAACAAAAGAGGGAGTTCCTGCAGTTGTTAAAACAATCGAGTATGATCCAAACCGTTCAGCATTTATTTCATTACTTGCTTATGTGGATGGAGCTAAAACTTACGTTATCGCACAAGCTGGTCTTAAAGTTGGACAAACTGTAGTTTCAGGACCAGATGCATCACCTGAAGTAGGTAATGCAATGCCTTTAAGTAAAATTCCTTTAGGAACTGTTATTTCTTGTATTGAACTACGTCCTGGACAAGGAGCTGTAATTGCTCGTTCAGCTGGTACTTTCGCACAATTAGTAGCAAGAGATGGTAAGTATGCAACAATTAAAATGCCTTCTGGTGAAGTGCGTTTAATTTTGTTAACTTGTATGGCTACTATTGGAGCTGTATCGAACCACGATCACCAATTAATCGTTTCTGGTAAAGCTGGTAGATCTAGATGGTTAGGTAGAAGACCTAGAACAAGAGCTGTAGCTATGAACCCGGTAGATCACCCAATGGGAGGTGGAGAAGGTCGTTCTTCTGGAGGACATCCACGTTCAAGAAACGGGATGCCTGCTAAAGGTTATAGAACTCGTTCTAAAGTTAAGTCGAGTAACAAGTATATCGTTGAACGTAGAAAGAAATAAAAGAGTAAGACATGGCACGTTCGTTAAAAAAAGGACCTTATGTTCACTTTAAATTAGAGAAGAAAGTTCTTAAAAATGTAGAGTCTGGAAATAAAGCTGTTATCAAAACTTGGTCAAGAGCTTCTATGATTACTCCAGATTTCGTTGGACAGACTATCGCAGTACATAATGGTCGTCAATTTGTTCCTGTATATGTAACAGAGAACATGGTTGGACACAAATTAGGGGAATTTTCACCAACAAGATCGTTTAGAGGTCACGCTGGTGCAAAGAATAAAGGTAAAAAATAATAAGAAGCTATGGGAGTTCGTAAAAGAGAAAGAGCTGAGCAAATTAAAGAAGCTAATAAGCAGGTTGCTTTTGCTAAGCTAAACAATTGCCCTACTTCTCCAAGAAAAATGCGCTTAGTAGCGGATTTAGTAAGAGGACAGAAAGTAGAAAAAGCTCTAAATATATTGAAATTCAGCACAAAAGACGCTTCTCGTAACTTAGAGAAATTACTTTTGTCTGCAATTGCAAACTGGCAAGCAAAAAACAGCGAAGAAAACATGGAAGAAGCTGGACTTTTTGTAAAAGAAATTAGAGTAGATGGAGGAATGATGTTGAAAAGACTTCGTCCTGCACCTCAAGGAAGAGCACACAGAATAAGAAAACGTTCTAATCACGTGACAATCGTATTAGGATCTAATAATAACACACAAAGCAATTAATAAACAGTATGGGACAAAAAACTAATCCGATCGGGAATCGCCTTGGTATTATTAGAGGATGGGACTCAAACTGGTATGGTGGAAATGATTACGGTGATAAAATCGCTGAGGATCACAAAATCAGAAAGTATATCCATGCTCGTTTATCAAAAGCTAGTGTATCTAAAGTAATCATTGAGAGAACTTTGAAACTTGTAACCGTTACTATCACTACTGCTAGACCCGGTATCATTATCGGAAAAGGTGGACAAGAGGTAGACAAGTTGAAAGAGGAATTGAAAAAGATTACTGATAAGGAAGTTCAAATCAATATCTTTGAAATTAAGAGACCTGAACTTGACGCGTTCTTAGTGGCTGCTAGTATCGCTCGTCAAATCGAAAACAGAATTTCTTACCGTAGAGCAATCCGTATGGCGATTGGAGCTGCGATGAGAATGAATGCTGAAGGAATCAAAGTAATGATTTCTGGTCGTTTGAATGGTGCTGAAATGGCACGTTCAGAATCTTTCAAAGAAGGAAGAATTCCATTATCTACTTTCAGAGCTGACATCGATTATGCACTTGCTGAAGCTCATACTACTTACGGTAGAATGGGAATTAAAGTGTGGATCATGAAAGGTGAGGTTTACGGTAAAAGAGATCTTTCTCCGTTAGCTGGTATGGATAAAAAACAATCTAAATCGCCAGCAGGATCTAGTAAAGGTAGACCTAACCAACGCAAAAGAAAGTAATTTTTAAACTGAAGAAAAATGTTACAGCCTAAAAGAACAAAATACCGTAAGGTACAGAAAGGTAAGATGAAAGGGATTTCCCAAAGAGGGCATGAACTTTCTAATGGGATGTTCGGAATTAAATCTTTAGATTCAGCATTTATCACTTCTCGTCAAATCGAGGCTGCACGTATCGCTGCAACTCGTTTCATGAAACGTGAAGGACAATTATGGATCAAGATTTTCCCAGACAAACCAATCACTAAGAAGCCTCTTGAAGTGCGTATGGGTAAAGGTAAAGGTGCAGTAGAATACTGGGTTGCTGTGGTAAAACCAGGAAAAATAATGTTTGAGGTTGGTGGTGTTCCACTATCTGTAGCAAAAGAAGCATTACGCTTAGCTGCTCAAAAACTTCCTGTGAAAACAAAATTTATAATTGCTAGAGATTTCGAAGCATAATAGAAATTTATCATGAAACAATCTGAAATAGTAAACCTATCTGTAGCTGATTTACAAGAGCAATTAAAAGAGTTGACTAACGCATTAAATAGCTTAAAAGCTACTCATGCAATTTCTCCAATCGAGAATCCTCTTCAAATCAGAAAGGTGAGAAGAACAATTGCTAGAGTGAATACTGAGCTAAGCAAAAGAGAGTTACAATAATTGTATTCTGCCAAAAGATGGAAAATAGAAAAGAAAGAAAAGAAAGAATAGGTGTTGTTACTAGTAACAAAATGGAGAAATCTATTGTTGTTTCTGAAGTAAAAAAAGTAAAACACCCATTATATGGAAAGTTCGTGAAGCAAACTAAAAAATATGTGGCTCACGACGAAACGAACAACTGCAACATTGGTGATACAGTTAGAATTATGGAGACTCGTCCATTATCTAAATCAAAATGTTGGAGATTAGTTGAAATCATTGAAAGAGCGAAATAATTATGGTACAACAAGAATCTAGACTTAAAGTAGCAGATAACACGGGAGCAAAAGAGGTTTTGACTATCCGTGTATTAGGTGGGACAAAGCGTCGTTACGCTTCAGTAGGGGATAAAATTGTAGTAAGTATCAAAGACGCAACTCCAAACGGAAGTGTGAAAAAAGGTACTGTTTCTACTGCTGTAGTTGTTCGCACTAAAAAAGAGGTTAGAAGAGCTGATGGATCATACATTAGATTCGATGATAACGCTTGCGTATTGTTAAATGCTGCAGGTGAAATGAAAGGAACTCGTGTTTTTGGACCAGTAGCAAGAGAACTTCGTGAAAAACAATTCATGAAAATTGTATCATTAGCACCTGAGGTGTTGTAATTCGTTCTAAACATGATTAAGCTAAAGATAAAAACAGGAGATACTGTACGTGTTATCGCTGGAGATCACAAAGGATCTGAAGGAAAAATCGTACGTGTATTACGCGAAAAGAACAAAGCTATTGTTGAAGGGGTAAACATCATTTCTAAGCATGTTAAGCCTAGTGCTACTAACCCTCAAGGTGGTATTGTTAAAAAAGAGGCTCCTATCCACATTTCTAATTTAGCGATCGTAGATCCTAAAACAAATGATACTACGAAAGTAGCGATCCAAAGAAATGAAAATGGAAAAAATGTAAGAGTTTCTAAAAAATCAAATCAAGTATTATAGTTATGGCTTATATACCAAGACTTAAAGAAGAATATAGTAGCAGAGTGATCTCTGCTCTTAAAGAGGAGTTTGGATACAAGAACATTATGCAAGTTCCTAAACTTGAGAAAATTGTTGTTAGCCGTGGTGTTGGTGCAGCTGTATCTGACAAAAAATTAGTTGATTACGCAGTAGAGGAATTAACTAAAATTACAGGACAAAAAGCAGTAGCTACTATTTCTAAGAAAGACGTTGCTTCTTTCAAATTGAGAAAAGGAATGCCAATTGGAGCTAAAGTTACTTTACGTGGAGAAAGAATGTATGAATTCTTAGACCGTTTAGTTACTTCTGCTTTACCACGAGTGAGAGATTTCTCTGGTATCAAATCTGATGGATTCGACGGTAGAGGAAATTATAACTTAGGTGTAACTGAGCAAATTATTTTCCCTGAAATCAATATTGATAAAGTAAACAAAATCGCTGGTTTTGATATTACGTTTGTAACATCTGCTAACACAGATAAAGAAGCAAAATCTTTACTAGTTGAATTAGGATTACCTTTTAAAAAGAATTAAGAGTTATGGCTAAAGAATCAATGAAAGCCCGTGAGGTTAAAAGACAAGCATTAGTAGCTAAATATGCGGATAAAAGAAAAGCTCTTTTAGAGGCTGGTGACTACGAAGGGTTACAAAAATTACCTAAAAATGCTTCTCCTGTGCGTTTACACAACAGATGTAAATTAACTGGAAGACCTAGAGGGTATATGCGTCAATTCGGTATTTCTCGTGTTACTTTCCGTGAGATGGCTAACCAAGGGTTGATACCAGGAGTTAAAAAGGCAAGTTGGTAATTAAGATTTAAAGGTAAAAACAATGTATACAGATCCAATAGCAGATTTCCTTACAAGAATTAGAAATGCTGTGCGTGCAAACCACAAAGTGGTAGAGATCCCAGCATCTAACTTCAAAAAAGAAATCACGAAAATTTTATTCGATCAAGGATATATCTTAAGCTATAAATTTGATGATAGTACAGTTCAAGGTACAATCAAAATAGCTTTGAAATACGATAAAGACACAAAAGAGTCTGTGATTAGAGATATCCAAAGAATTAGTAAACCAGGTTTGCGTAAATACGCTTCTGCAACTGACCTTCCAAGAATCTTAAACGGTTTAGGAATTGCGATTGTTTCAACATCAAAAGGATTGATGACTGGAAAACAAGCAAAACAATTGAATGTTGGTGGTGAAGTAGTTTGTTACGTATACTAATTTAAAAAGACTAAGAAATGTCAAGAATAGGAAAAAGTCCGATAACAATTCCTGCTGGTGTAACAGTTGATGTTCAAGAAGGCGTTATTGTTGTTAAAGGTAAATTAGGAGAGCTTACTCAGAAATTCGATACAGTTAGTGTTAAAGTAGAAGATAATCAAGTTGTTGTAGAAAGATCATCTGACGATAAAGATGAAAGAGCTAAACACGGATTATACCGTAGCTTAATTAACAATATGATTACTGGTGTTTCTGAAGGATTTACTGTAACTTTAGAGTTTGTAGGGGTAGGTTACCGTGCTTCAAACCAAGGGCAAAAGCTAGACTTAGCTTTAGGATTCTCTCACAATATCGTGATGGATATCGCTCCTGAAGTTGTAGTTGAAACAATATCAGAAAAAGGGAAAAACCCTCTAGTAAAATTAACTTCTTACGACAAACAATTAGTAGGTCAAGTAGCTGCAAAAATCCGTTCTTTCCGTAAGCCAGAGCCTTACAAAGGAAAAGGAATCAAGTTTGTAGGTGAGGAATTAAGAAGAAAAGCAGGTAAATCAGCTTAAAAATTAAGACTATGTCATTAACAAAATCTGAAAGAAGACAACGTATAAAGTTCAGAATTAGAAAGACAGTTAGCGGTACACCTGCTAGAACTAGACTTTCTGTATTCAGAAGTAATAAAGAAATCTATGCACAAATCATAGATGACGTAAATGGAGTAACTTTAGTGTCAGCATCGTCAAGAGAAGCTGGGATAACAAGAGGAACCAATGTTGAAACTGCTGCATCGGTTGGAAAACTAATCGCAGAGAAAGCTTTAAAAGCAGGTATCGAAACTGTATCTTTTGATAGAAACGGTTATTTATACCACGGACGTGTTAAATCATTAGCAGACGGCGCTAGAGAAGCTGGATTAAAATTCTAATTAGTTATGTATCAAAATTATAAAAACGTAGAATTTGTAAAACCAAGCGGTCTTGATTTAAAAGATCGTTTGGTTAGTGTTAACCGTGTTACTAAAGTAACAAAAGGGGGAAGAGCTTTTGGTTTTTCTGCTGTTGTTGTAGTAGGTGACGAAAACGGTGTAGTGGGTCACGGTTTAGGTAAATCTAAAGATGTATCTGAGGCTATTGCTAAAGCAGTTGAAGATGCTAAGAAAAACTTAGTTAAAGTTCCATTAAACGGACATACTATTCCGCACGAACAAAAAGGTAAATTCAGTGGAGCGCGTGTATTGTTGATGCCAGCATCATTAGGTACGGGAGTTATTGCTGGAGGTTCTGTGAGAGCGGTAGTTGAAGCTGTAGGAATTACAGATTTATTATCTAAGTCTCAAGGTTCTTCGAATCCACATAACGTGGTGAAAGCTACTTTCGATGCTTTATTACGATTAAGAAGTGCTTCTACAGTTGCAAAACAAAGAGGAATTTCTTTAGAAAAAGTATTTAAAGGTTAATTTGAAAGATTATGTCGAAAATCAAAATAAAACAAGTAAAAAGCCAAATTAAATGTCCTCTTAACCAAAAGAGAACATTAGAGGCTTTAGGACTTCGTAAGATTGGTCAAGTAGTTGAACATGATGCTTCTACTGCAATCTTAGGAATGGTAAATAAAGTTCAACACTTAGTTTCTGTAGAAGAAATTAAATAATATTCGCAATAGATGAATTTAAGTAATTTACAACCAGCAAACGGTTCAGTACACAACCAAAACAAACGTGTTGGTCGTGGTGAAGGTTCTGGAAAAGGAGGAACTTCTACAAAAGGACATAAAGGTGCTAAATCACGTTCAGGTTATTCGAAAAAGATCGGATTTGAAGGAGGGCAAATGCCACTTCAAAGACGTGTACCTAAATTCGGTTTCAAAAACATTAACAGAGTTGAGTACGCTGTAATTAACTTAGAGGCTTTACAAGGTCTTGTTGATAGCGGAAAAGTAACTGATACTGTAGATTTTTCTCAATTAGTTGATTTAGGATTAGCTACTAAAAACAGTTTAGTTAAGGTTTTAGGACGTGGAGAGCTAAAAGCAAAATTAAAAGTTTCTGCTCATAAATTTTCAGCTTCTGCCCAAGCAGCTATCGAAGCAGCAGGAGGAGAAGTTGTAACGTTATAAAATCTTAGTGAACAGGATGAAGAAGTTTTTTGAAACATTAGCCAGTATCTGGAAAATTGAAGAGTTAAAAAATAAAATCTTAATCACATTAGGACTATTACTTGTGTACCGTTTCGGTACACAAGTAACTCTACCAGGTATTGATGCAACGAAATTGCAAGCGTTGACTGATCAAACGGATCAAGGAATCGGATGGTTAATTAACGTTTTTACAGGTGGTGCATTTGCACAGGCATCTGTTTTTGCTTTAGGTATTATGCCTTACATTTCTGCTTCCATTGTGGTGCAGCTGATGGGAATTGCGGTTCCTTATCTGCAAAAATTACAAAATGATGGAGAAAGCGGTAGAAAGAAAATGAATCAAATTACAAGATGGTTAACTATCGGTATTACCTTATTACAAGGACCTAGTTACATTTATAACTTGTATGTGCAATTGCCATCAGATGCATTTTTGCTAGGTTTTAATTCTTTCTCATTCTTGTTTTCTTCAGTAATGATACTAACTGCCGGAACTATCTTTGCCATGTGGTTAGGAGAAAAAATTACTGATAAAGGGATTGGAAATGGTATTTCGTTATTAATTATGGTTGGTATTATTGCAAGACTTCCAATGTCTTTCATCCAAGAATTCCAATCACGTATTACAGAAAATAACGGAGGACCAATGTTAGTTGTTATTGAAGTAATTTTATGGTTATTGATTATCGTAGCTTGTATCTATTTGACATTAGCTGTACGAAGAATTCCAGTACAATACGCTCGTAGAAGCACTTCTGGAACGTATGATCAATCCATGTTAGGAGGAAACCGTCAATGGATTCCTTTGAAACTAAATGCTTCAGGAGTTATGCCAATTATCTTCGCGCAAGCGATTATGTTTGTGCCTGCTGCTGTAGCTGGTTTGTCAACTTCGGATACTGCAAAATCAATTAGTAATACATTCCACAATGTATTTGGTTGGGAGTATAATTTACTTTTTGCTTTATTAATCATTATTTTTACGTACTTTTACACCGCGATTACAGTACCTACTAATAAAATGGCAGATGACTTGAAGCGAAGTGGTGGTTTTATTCCAGGGGTTAAACCTGGTTCAGAGACTGCAGATTTCTTAGATAGAATTATGTCATTGATCACTTTTCCTGGGTCTTTATATCTTGCAATCATTGCTGTTTTTCCAGCAATCATTGTAAGCATCTTAGGGGTTCAACAAGGATGGGCGATGTTTTATGGTGGTACTTCACTATTAATTATGGTAAGTGTTGTAATTGATACAATCCAACAAGTTAACTCATATCTATTAAACAAACAGTATGATAGTATGATGACAAGTGGTAAAAATAGAAGAGCGACAGCTTAAATTTTATGGCAAAACAATCAGCAATAGAACAAGACGGAGCAATAATCGAAGCATTGTCTAATGCAATGTTCCGTGTAGAATTAGAAAATGGTCACGTTGTTATCGCGCACATCTCAGGTAAAATGCGTATGCACTACATTAAGTTGTTGCCTGGTGATAGAGTGAAACTGGAAATGAGTCCATATGACTTGACCAAAGCAAGAATTACTTATAGATATTAAAGAGGCTATTAAAATGAAAGTAAGAGCATCAGTTAAAAAAAGAAGTGCCGAGTGCATCATAGTACGTAGAAAAGGTAGACTTTACGTTATTAATAAAAAGAATCCTAGATTTAAACAAAGACAAGGATAATTATGGCAAG
Source organism: Myroides odoratus (assembly GCF_001549985.1). GTDB lineage: Bacteria > Bacteroidota > Bacteroidia > Flavobacteriales > Flavobacteriaceae > Flavobacterium > Flavobacterium odoratum_A. The sequence continues at coordinate 212,823 of NZ_LROZ01000006.1, forward strand.
AATCGCAGGGGTAGACATACCTAAATACAAAAGAGGAGTTATTGCTTTAACTTATATCTTCGGGATTGGTTCTAGTAGAGCTAAAGAAATTTTAGCAACAGCTAATGTTGATGAAGATAAGAAAGTACAAGATTGGAATGATGACGAGATCGGAGCTATCCGTGAAGCAGTAAGTCATTTCAAAATTGAAGGTGAATTACGTTCAGAGATTTCTTTAAACATCAAACGTTTAATGGATATCGGTTGTTACAGAGGAATCCGTCATAGAACTGGACTTCCATTAAGAGGACAAAGAACGAAGAATAACTCGAGAACGAGAAAAGGTAAAAGAAAAACTGTTGCTAACAAGAAAAAAGCAACTAAATAATAAGTAGTAATATGGCTAAAGCGAATACAAAAAAGCGTAAAGTTGTTGTAGAAACAACAGGTGAAGCTCATATTAATGCAACATTCAACAATATCATTATTTCTTTGACTAACAAGAAAGGTGAAGTAATCTCTTGGTCGTCTGCAGGTAAAATGGGATTCAGAGGTTCTAAAAAGAACACTCCGTATGCTGCTCAGATGGCTGCTGAAGATTGTGGTAGAGTTGCACTTGAGGCAGGATTGAAAAAAGTAAAAGTTTATGTTAAAGGTCCAGGAAACGGAAGAGAATCTGCAATCAGATCTTTACATAATGGTGGAATCGAAGTAACTGAGATTATCGATATTACTCCAATCCCACACAACGGATGTCGTCCTCCTAAGAGAAGAAGAGTTTAATTTATAGTATAACCAAAGGTAGGATAGATTATCGGAGGAAAGTGACCTGAATTCATAATCCCTACCTTTTTTTTATTTTGAAAAATGGCAAGATATACTGGTCCACAAACAAAAATCGCTCGTAAATTCGGCGAAGCTATTTTCGGAGATGATAAATCATTCGAAAAAAGAAACTACCCTCCAGGACAGCACGGATTAGCTAAAAAAAGAGCTAAAAAATCTGAATATGCTATCCAGTTAATGGAGAAACAAAAAGCAAAATACACATACGGTATCTTAGAAAAGCAATTCCGTAATATTTACAAGAAAGCTGCGGCTGCTCGTGGAGTTACTGGTGAGGTATTGATTCAATTGTGTGAATCGAGATTAGATAACGTAGTTTACAGAATGGGAATTGCTCCTTCTCGTAGAGCTGCTCGTCAAGTAGTTTCTCACAGACATATCACAGTTAATGGTGAAGTAGTGAATATTCCTTCTTACCAATTAAAAGCTGGTGATAAAGTTGCTGTTCGTGAAAAATCTAAATCTTTAGAAGTTATCGAACGTTCGTTATCTAATTCTAGTTCTGTTTACGAATGGATTACTTGGAATCCTGAAACTTTAGAAGGTACTTTCGTTGCTGTACCTCAAAGACTTCAAGTTCCAGAAAACATCAAAGAACAGTTAATCGTAGAGTTGTACAACAAATAATAATTGACATTCAGTCGAAACAAATATGGCAATATTTAATTTTCAAAAGCCCGATAAAGTTATCATGATTGATTCGACCGATTTTAGAGGTAAATTCGAATTTAGACCTTTAGAACCGGGATATGGATTGACTATTGGTAATGCATTGAGAAGAGTACTTCTGTCTTCGTTAGAGGGGTATGCTATTACTTCAGTACGTATCGAAGGAGTTGATCACGAATTTTCTACCATCGCTGGTGTTGTTGAGGATGTTACTGAAATTATCCTTAACCTTAAGCAAGTACGTTTTAAACGTCAGGTGGAAGATATAGATAATGAATCTGTAAGTATCACTTTTTCAGGGAAAGAACAAATGACTGCTGGAGATTTCCAGAAGTATATTTCTAATTTCCAAGTATTAAATCCGGAGTTAGTTATCTTCAATTGCGAAAGCAGTGTAAGTATTACAATGGATTTAACAATCGAGAAAGGGAGAGGTTACGTTGCTGCAGAGGAGAATAGAAAACCAAATGCACCAATCGGAACAATTTTCACAGATTCGATTTATACTCCAGTTAAGAACGTTAAGTATGCTATAGAAAATTACCGTGTAGAGCAAAAAACGGACTACGAAAAGTTAGTTTTTGATATCATTACAGACGGTTCTATTCATCCAAAAGACGCCTTAACAGAAGCAGCTAAAACATTGATTCATCATTTTATGCTGTTCTCAGACGAGAGAATTACTTTAGAGGCTGATGAAATTGCTCAAACTGAATCATACGATGAAGAATCATTGCATATGAGACAGCTTCTAAAAACTAAATTGGTAGATTTAGATCTTTCAGTTCGAGCGTTAAATTGTTTAAAGGCGGCTGAAGTAGATACATTAGGAGATTTAGTATCTTTCAACAAAAATGATTTGATGAAATTTAGAAACTTCGGTAAGAAGTCACTATCTGAATTAGAAGAATTAGTTGCTGTGAAAGGATTAAATTTTGGTATGGATCTATCAAAATACAAATTAGATAAAGAATAATCTAGACCGCTAAAGTCTAAATTCGATAACGCAATGAGACACGGAAAAAAAATAAATCACTTAGGTAGAAAAGCTGGACATAGAAATTCTATGTTAGCTAATATGGCTTGTTCTTTGATTGAGCACAAGCGTATCAATACTACTGTAGCTAAAGCAAAAGCATTAAAACAATATATTGAACCATTAGTAACTAAATCTAAAACAGATGATACTCATAATCGTCGTGTTGTTTTCTCTTACTTGAGAAGCAAAGAAGCTGTTACTGAATTGTTCAGAGAGGTTGCTCAAAAAGTTGGTGATCGTCCAGGAGGATATACACGTATCATCAAATTAGGTAACCGTTTAGGGGATAACGCTGATATGGCTATGATTGAATTCGTTGACTTCAACGAAATCTACAATGTAGCTAAGAAAGAAGCTAAGAAAACTACTCGTAGAGGTAGAAAGAAAGCTGAAACTGTTGACGCTCCTCAAGCTGAAGCTACTACAACTGAAACAGAAACAAATGAATAATAATTCATTATATATGTTTTCATTATAAAATTAAAAGGACATTCTTTTTAGAATGTCCTTTTTTTTGCTTTATTTTTGCATCACTACAATACAACTTACACATGGAATATAAAAGAAAAGAAGACGGTATCATTGTTTTAGCAGATGGCACCGTTTTTTATGGGAAATCAATTGGTATTAAGGGAACAGCATTTGGTGAAATTTGCTTTAATACTGGAATGACAGGGTACCAAGAAGTATTTACTGATCCGTCATACTACGGACAAATTATGCTTTCTACAAATCCACATATCGGAAACTATGGAGTCAATGCTGATGAAGTGGATTCTGATGGAATCAAGATTGCTGGTTTAGTATGTAAGAACTTTAGCTACGAATATTCTCGCCCTGGGGCAGATGGTAGTTTATACGATTATTTTGAAGCACATCAATTAGTTGCTATTTCTGATGTGGATACAAGAGCTTTGACTGCTTATATCCGTGATAATGGTGCTATGAACGCAGTTTTAAGCACAGATGGTAAATCAGTAGAGGAATTAAAAGCTTTATTGAAAGAAGTGCCTTCAATGGAAGGATTGGAACTTTCTTCTGTGGTTTCAACAAAAGAACCTTATTTTTATGGGAACCCAGAAAGCAAATACCGCGTATCTGTTTTAGATTTGGGTATCAAAACAAATATTTTACGTTGTTTAGCAGAACGTGATTGCTATATTCAAGTATTTCCATACAATAGTTCATATGAAGATTTACTTGCTTTCAATCCGAATGGAATCTTCTTGTCTAACGGACCTGGTGATCCACAAGCATTAGCGGATAAAGGAGTATTAACGGTAGTTAAACAAGTTGTAGAAGGAAATTTACCTGTTTTTGGTATTTGTTTAGGACATCAGTTAATTTGTTTATCTCAAGGTGTGGGTACATACAAAATGTTCAGTGGACATAGAGGAGTAAATCACCCAGTATTAAATGTATTGACTGGTAAAGGAGAAATTACGTCTCAAAATCATGGATTTGCCGTGATTAAAGAGGAGTTGACAAACCATCCTACGTTAGAAATTTCACATTTACATTTAAATGACCAAACTGTGGCAGGTGTTCGCATGAAAAACAAAGCAGTTTTCTCTGTACAATACCACCCAGAATCTAGTCCTGGACCACATGATTCAAGATATTTATTCGACGATTTCGTTTCGAATATGAGTCAAAATTAAATTGATCCTTTTCATGCTAAAGAAGGATTTGAAAAAGTAAAATACACAACACAATAGTCTTGGACCATCAACCACAAGGGGTCCTAGACTAATTAATAACACACACTTTAATTATGAGTACAATTTTAAGCGTTCACGCACGTCAAATTTTAGATTCTAGAGGTAATCCAACTGTTGAAGTTGATGTGATTACAAGTAATGGAAGTTTAGGAAGAGCTGCTGTTCCGTCAGGAGCTTCTACTGGAGAGCACGAAGCTGTCGAATTAAGAGATGGTGGAAAAGCTTTTATGGGTAAAGGCGTTTTAAAAGCAGTTGAGAACGTGAATACAATTATTGCTGAAAATATTGTAGGTTTAAGCGTATTTGAACAAAATTATATCGATCAGTTGATGATTGATTTAGATGGTACACCAAATAAAGGAAACTTAGGGGCTAATGCAATTTTAGGTGTTTCTTTAGCTGTGGCTAAAGCAGCAGCAGCTGAATTGGGCATGCCTTTATACCGTTATGTAGGTGGTGTATCTGCAAATACACTTCCTGTACCCATGATGAATATTATCAATGGTGGATCTCACTCTGATGCTCCTATTGCTTTCCAAGAGTTTATGATTATGCCGGTAAAAGCAATTACGTTTTTACATGCCATGCAAATGGGAACTGAAATTTTTCATCACTTGAAAAAAGTGTTGCACGACAGACAATTAAGTACAGCTGTTGGTGATGAAGGAGGATTTGCTCCTACTTTAAAAGGAACAGAAGATGCATTAGATTCAATTAAAGTTGCCGTAGAGAATGCAGGATACCGTTTTGGAGATGAAATCATGCTTGCTTTAGACTGTGCAGCTTCTGAATTCTATGTAAATGGAAAATACGATTATACTAAATTTGAAGGCGATTTAGGCAAGGTACGCAGTTCACAAGAACAAGCAGACTATTTGGCAGAATTAGCCGCTAAATATCCTATTATTTCTATTGAGGATGGAATGCATGAAGATGACTGGGAAGGATGGAAATACTTAACAGAAAAAATCGGAGATAAAGTACAATTAGTAGGTGATGATTTATTCGTAACGAATGTTACGCGTTTAGAAAGAGGAATCAATGAAGGTATTGGAAACTCAATTCTAATTAAAGTAAATCAAATTGGTACATTGACCGAAACGATAGCAGCAGTTAACATGGCGAAAAATGCTGGATATACTTCTGTAATGTCACATCGCTCAGGAGAAACTGAAGATAGTACAATTGCAGATTTAGCAGTAGCTTTAAACTGTGGTCAAATTAAAACAGGTTCTGCTTCGCGTTCGGATCGTATGGCAAAATACAACCAATTGCTTCGTATTGAGGAAGAATTAGGTGATGTCGCTTATTATCCACAAGAAAAAGCATTCAAAATCAATTAATTTTAGCAAATTAATAAAAAAGCTCCAACTTATGATGTTGGAGCTTTTTTTGTAAAAAATCTATTTATTTATTATTTTTTTAATAGTATATTGTAGATTGAAATACAATTGTTTATAACAATATATTTTTATAGAAATTGTGTCGAAAATGTTGTGAATCAATGATTATTATTAGCTTTTATATCTTGTATGTAAGCATAATATTTCTTATCTTTCCAACTGCAAAAAACATTTTAAATGTTTAATTATATAAATAAAAAGTAAATAAAAAATAACAATATGTCTAAAACAGCTTTTATAGAAGTTGATGGTCAAAGACACGAACTGCCAGTATTAGTTGGTACTGAAAACGAAGTAGCAATTGATATCTTAAAATTACGTGCTTTAACAGGGGCTATCACTTTAGATCCAGGGTATAAAAATTCTGGTTCATGCCAAAGTGCAATTACTTTCCTAGATGGAGAACAAGGAATTTTAAGATATAGAGGCTATTCAATCGAGGACCTTGCTGCTAAATCTAACTTTTTAGAAGTTTCTTATTTAATTATTTTCGGAGAGTTACCTACACAAGAGCAATTAACTCAATTTGAAAAAGATATTCGCAAGTATTCGTTAGTAAACGAAGAAATGAAAAATATCATAGACGGATTCCCGAAAACAGCACACCCAATGGGGGTATTAGCTTCTTTAACAAGTGCGCTAACGGCTTTTAATCCAAAAGTTGTTGATGCAGACTGTGAAAAGAGCTTATATGAAGCTGTTTGCAAAACGATGAGTAAATTCTTAGTTATTGCAACGTGGACCTATAGAAAAGCAAAAGGATACCCATTGAATTATTACGATAACACAAAAAGTTACGTAGATAGTTTCTTACAGTTGATGTTTGCTTTGCCAACGGAACCTTATGAAATGGATCCAGTTGTTAAAAATGCAGTAGATAAATTATTTATATTACATGCGGATCACGAACAAAACTGTTCTACTGCTACAGTAAGAATGGTAGGTTCATCGCATGCTGGATTATTCGCTTCAATTTCAGCTGGAGTATCTGCTCTTTGGGGACCTCTTCACGGAGGTGCTAACCAAGCAGTACTTGAGATGTTAGAAGCAATCCAAAATGATGGTGGTGATGTTGAGAAATATATCAACAAAGCGAAAGACAAAGATGATCCATTCCGTTTAATGGGATTCGGTCACCGCGTTTACAAAAACTTCGATCCAAGAGCACGTATCATTAAAAAAGCAGCAGATGAAGTATTAGCTAAATTAGGAGTTGATGATCCTGTTTTAGATATTGCTAAACAATTAGAAGCAGCAGCATTAAAAGATCCGTACTTTGTAGATCGTCACTTATATCCAAACGTAGATTTCTACTCTGGAATTATCTACAGAGCATTAGGTATCCCAACGGAGATGTTTACAGTAATGTTTGCTATCGGTCGTTTACCAGGATGGATCGCACAATGGAAAGAAATGAGAATCAACAAAGAGCCTATCGGACGTCCACGTCAATTGTATGTTGGAGAGCCTTTAAGAGCATTTGTTCCAATGGACCAAAGAAAATAATTTTCTGTCCAGCATAAAATAGAAAAGGAAATGAGCAATCATTTCCTTTTTTTATTGGTTAGGAGTGATAAGAGGTGATAAGAAGTGTTCTAATCTATGTGAACAGCTATTTCAATGAAAATTTAATAGGATTAGGCATACTTTCATCATACTACTAGAAAAAAGTAAAAACACACAAAAACAACTTTTTATCAAAAGGGGTTTTACTATATTTGTACAAAATGACAGCATATGTTACAATTAAATGTAAAAAATGAAACCTCTCGTTTGCGGGCTGTGGTCCTAGGCACTGCCGTTAGTAATGGACCCACCCCAACAATTGAAGAAGCTTATGATCCCAAATCACTAGAGCATATCAAAGCAGGAACGTATCCTATTGAAGCCGATATGGTGCGTGAGATGGAAGCCTTTAATCAGGTTTTTGAAAAATACGAGGTAAAGGTTTACCGACCTGAAATCATTGAAAACTATAATCAAATCTTTACTCGAGACATTGGATTCGTGATTGATAATAAATTTATCAAAGCCAATATACTTCCCGATCGAGACAGAGAATTAGACGCTATAAACTACGTTTTAGATCAAATAAATCCCAACGATATTATATCCGCACCAAAGGAAATGCATTTCGAAGGTGGTGATGTAATGTTGTGGAACGATCATATCTTTATTGGATCATACAAACGTCCTGATTATCGCAATTATATTACTGCTCGTACCAATGAATTGGGGGTTGAATTTATTCGTGAATTATTTCCAAATAAAACAATCAAGAGTTTTGATTTAGTTAAATCAAAAGTAGAGCCTAGAGATAATGCCTTGCATTTAGATTGTTGTTTCCAACCGGTAGGTTTGGATAAAGCCATTATCTATAAAGGAGGTTTTTATGATGAGAAGGAATATCAATATTTAGTTGATATCTTTGGTGAGGCGAATTTGTTTCAAATTACAAGAGAAGAAATGTATCACATGAATTCAAATATCTTCTCTATTGCCCCTGACGTGGTAGTTTCAGAACGAAACTTTACGCGCTTGAACAATTGGTTAAGAAGCCATAATATTACAGTAGAGGAAATTCCATATGCCGAAATTGCGAAGCAAGAAGGGCTATTGAGATGTTCTACATTGCCTTTAATAAGAGATTAATTTGAATAGTATGAAACAGATAACAAATAATATTCTGATGATTCGTCCTGTTGCTTTTCGCATGAATGAGCAAACAGCAGTGAATAACTATTACCAAAAGGTTTTAGATAATTTGACACCAGCAACAGTAAATGCAAAAGCACAGCAAGAATTTGATGCTTTCGTAGATAAATTACGTGCAGTAGGAGTACAGGTTACGGTAGTTGATGATACAGTAGATCCGGATACACCAGATAGTATTTTTCCAAACAACTGGATTTCTTTCCACGAATCTGGAGAAGTTGTTTTGTATCCAATGTTTGCTGAAAACAGAAGATTGGAAAGACGCGAAGATATCTTGGATATTTTAGAGGAACAAGGCTTTGAAATCAACGATATTTGGGATTATACTTCAGCAGAAGAAGATGATTTGTTTTTAGAAGGAACAGGGAATCTTTTGTTAGACAGAACGAATGAAATCGCTTATTGTGCTTTATCTCCACGTGCAGATGAAGGCTTAGTGATTGAGTTCTGTGAAGACTTTGAAATGAATCCAGTTATCTTTGAAGCATTCCAAACCGTTAATGGAGAACGTAAAAATATCTACCACACCAATGTAATGATGTGTTTAGGAGATACATTTGCCGTTATCTGTGCAGATACTATTGACGATAAACAAGAAAGAAAAATTGTTTTGAATCACTTAAAAGAATCAGGAAAAGAAATTGTTCTTATTACAGAAGATCAAGTAAATAATTTTGCGGGTAATATGTTACAAGTTTTAGGTGCAAATGATGAAAAATACTTGGTAATGTCTACACAAGCTTTTAATAGCTTAACAAATGGACAGATTAAAACACTTGAAAAGCACGCAAAAATTCTACACAGCAGCTTAGATACTATTGAAGCATGTGGTGGTGGAAGTGCAAGATGCATGATGGCAGAAGTGTTCTTACCTAAAAATTAGAAGCTCAGCGTATAGATCGAAAAGCGAAGTTGTTAACTTCGCTTTTTTTATTAAAAATATATTATTTAAAATCAATTTAAATAATATATTTTCTTATCTTTGCAATTAAGAATCTATCTAAATAAAAGACTTTACATATAAATGAAACGTTCACTACTGCTTGCAACAGGTACCTTACTTACTTTAAGTTCGACTGTAGTTGCTCAAACAAATGATACGATCAAAGAGCCTGAACAAAAGTTGGAAGAAATTGTAATTTCAGGTCAATATAATCCGCAGTCGATCAATAAAGCTATCAATAACGTAACTATTCTAAATAGACAAAGAATTGAAAATTTAGGTGCTGTTACCTTAGCGGATGCTTTAAATCAAGTAATGAATATTTCTATTTTACCTAATGCAGGTTCGGGTAGATCAACTGTAAAAATGTTTGGCCTAGATGCCCAATATTTTACTATTCTAATTGATAATGTACCCATGATTTCGGATGAAGGATTTGGGAATAATACCGATTTAACGCAAATCAATCTTGATGATGTAGAGCAGATTGAAATCGTTGAAGGAGCAATGGGAGTTGACTATGGAGCTAATGCGGTAACAGGAATTATCAATATCATCACCAAAAAGAATAACGTTAACGATTGGAATGTCAACTTCTTTGTACAAGAAGAAACCGTAGGTAATGAGTATGACTGGAAGAATAAAGGAAAGCATACACAGGGAATTACAATGGGACATAACATCAATGATAATTTATATGCTAGTCTTTCGTATACTCATACTGATTTTAAAGGATGGTATAACGACCGTGAAGGATTCACTTATTATGGTGATGAAGATAAAAGAGGGCATGAATGGTTGCCTAAGAATCAAAATAATATCAAAGGATTTTTAAACTATCACAAAAATTCGTATCGCGTATACTACAAGTTCGAGCTGTTTGATGAGCGAATGAAAGATTATGCTAAGCTCTTCAATATAAACGAAGATCCTGTTTTTGAAACTATTAATCCTGTAGCAAATGATCGTATTTTAAATACGAAGCGTTGGTCTAATGTTTTAAACACTTCAGGAAATTTAGAAGATTTATTCCGCTTTGATTTATCGTTCTCTTACCAGAAGCAAGAACGTGAAACGGACAAATACAGATATCGTATTATGTATGATGAAAAATATGATAGAAGTTCGTATAAAAGTGAAAGTAGAGAAGTGTTTTTCTCTAGAGGTACATTCAGTGACTTCATCAAACTAGAAACAGCTAAGTTTCAAGTTGGATATGAAGTAGCCTATACCAATGGTTATTCTGCTATGTCTGAGCAATTAGCCGAAAATCCACAGAAAAAATCATTGGGAAGTTATGATTTCTATGCCTCTTCTGAGATTAATGTATTGCCTAGATTGATGGTGCGTCCAGGGTATCGTTTGATGACTTCGAATACATTTAATAGTCAGCATGCATTGAGTTTGGTATTGAAGTATGTACTTCCAGGTGATTATGAAATTAGAGGTACTATCGGTACATCACCGCGTTTACCTAACTACGAAGAATTGTATACTTATTTTGTAGACGTGAATCACGATTTACAAGGAAATGAGAATTTAAATCCTGAGAAAGGAAAAACAGCATTTTTAAATTTCAAGAAAACATTTGCTTTAGCAGATAATATTGAAATAAATAATAGCTTAACAGGACGTTATTTAGAAGTTTCAGATAAAATTGATTTAATTGAAGTTGTAAATCCAGAGGGATTAAAGTACGTGTATGAAAATACAGATTTATACCGCAATATTGGAGTGACCTTTTTAAGTCAATTGAGCTGGGATGCTTTTGATTTTGGATTAGGATTCACCATGTCTGGCGTATCACAAGAGATGTATAAAGCACCCAAAGGAACAGATAAATTCTTATATACCCCAGAGGTAACTGCAAATATCAATTATCGTTTGGCAAAAACAGGGACGAATTTCTCTCTATACTATAAATTTAATGGAGAAGAAGAACGATTCAAAAAAGGATCGGATGAGTTTGGTGAATATTATGTGAAAGGAAAACAAGAAAGTTATTCTTGGTTAGACTTTAGTGTGAGACAACCATTTTTCAAAAATATGTTGTACGCAACTGTTGGAGTGAGAAACTTATTTGATATTAAAGATATTAGGTCATCTACTAGTGGGGCTACAGCACACGGAGGAGGAGCTACAGCAATACCAATTGGATATGGAACGAGTTTCTTTATTAAATTACAATATAAATTAGGATTTTAATTATGACGAAGTATAAAGTAGGAAAACTAGTTATTGCCCTTGTTGCACTTGTTTTTTTTAGTTCATGTGAGAAAGATTCTAATAACGGAAATACGGATGAACGAGAGTTTATCGTAGCATTTGATAATCCATCGATTCCCTATAGGGAAATTGAAACAACAAGAGAAATTAAACTTGTGTTTTCTGATGTTGCTCAAGAAGAGGGCTCAGTAGAAATTCAAATTATTCCGAGTAAAGCAATCTATGATGTTGATTTCTCTACTTTGCCTAAGGCAACAGGTGATAAATTAATCGTGCCAATTGCAAAGGGAACAAAGAGCAGTTCTTTTACCTTTGAAAATTTAATTTTTCCTTATGATCGAATGGATAAAACCATTCAATTCAATATCGTAAAGATTAATTATGCGGCCAAAACACCTAAAATTCAAGGCTATAATGTCATGATGATTAGCTTTGATACTTCTTTGGGTGGAATTATGACACCAAATGTTGGAGGACCAACTCAGCCGAATCAGGTGTATGTTGATTTAGGTGGAAAGGCGATGTACGAAGTAAAACGCAATTCATGGGATTTAGCTTTTGATAGTAGTGGTGAATTTAGAGTGCGCCTGAATGGTTCTGTCTATATGGCTGCAGGGGTTATTAAAGGAGTAAATGCTATTGATGATGTACGCGAAGACAATACCATCCGCGAGATGAAAAATGTAGTGAAGATTGGAACTTTTGATCCAGCGAACTTAGCATACATTGATGACCCATCAGGTGATGCTTCTAAAACTGCAATTTCTGCTATTTCAGATGTTGATGCAAATAATAAAGTGTATCTCGTTAATATGGGCTTTGACCCCGGAATGGATGCGGTTGAACCAGGATCGGTTTTAGTAACTGGTAAAGAGCGCGGTTGGAAAAAAGTACGTATTCTAAAACGTGAAGGAGGGTATTTATTACAATATGCTGATATTAATGATAGTACGCATAAAGAAGTAATGATTCCAAAATCACCAGGGTTTAATTTTACATTCTTTAGTTTCAATACCAATAGTATTGTACAGGTAGAACCAAGTAAAACAAAGTGGGATTTAAATTTTACAGTGTTTACCAATAAAGTCGATCAAGCAGGTGACCCGAAAGGATCTTACGGTTATTCCGATTTTATTGTGCACAATAGCTATGGAGGAGTAAAAGCATATAAAGTAATTATACCTGCGGGAGATAAGAATTTCTATAAAGCTTATAACTTGCAAAGCGTACAAGAAAGCGAATTGTCCGAAGATTTTACTACAATAGGTGGTACTTGGAGAGAAGTAGCCAACGCCAAGGTATTATATAAAAATGTGTTTTATGTCATCAAAGATGCCAAAGGACATTATTATAAAATGCGAATGCTCGATTTCTTCAATGAAAAGGGAGATCGTGGATATCCAAAATTTGAATATGCTCTATTGAGATAGAGATAGAAAATAGTTAAGAGTATATAGGGGTTAGTTGTCGCACTCTATATGTTGAATTCAATCGAATGGCAAATAGCTTTTTGTATTTGTTCTTTATTGAGTTGTTAGTTTATTTTTGTTAGGAAAACCCCGAAGTAGTCTTTCGGGGTTTTTCGTTTTAAATCTTTCTTTTTTAACTGCATAACAGAAAATAATATGCGCATATATTATGTGGACTCATTCTAAATAACTATCTTTGAGCAAAATTAAAAGGAATGAGTAATTTAGATTTAAATGAGGTAGCAAATCAACTGCGATGCCCTTCTGGACAAGCAGGTGAAGAGTTGGCAGAAGTAATGTTTAAATCAAATAGCAACATGATTTACAAAACTGTAGATCGGTTGCAATTGCATGAAGAAGAAACCGTTTTAGAAATTGGATTTGGAAGTGCTAAACATTTGCCTTACATTTTTTCAACCGCTCAAGGCCTTCAGTATTATGGCGTAGAAATCTCTCCCTTAATGTTAGAAATGGCAATGAAAGTCAAGGAGTCGCTGAGTCAAGAAAAGATTGAATTACAATTGTCGGAAGAATTAAATACGCTTTCTTATCCAGATAAATTTTTTAATCATTGCTTTTCCGTAAATACAGTTTATTTCTGGAAGGATCCCGTGAAGTATTTTACAGAGATTTACCGTGTACTAAAACCAGGAGGAAGTATTGCCTTGTCATATATACGAGAAGATTTTGCGCAACAACAGCCATTTGCTAAAGAAGAAGTTTTTCATTTTTACCGAACAGAGTGGTTAATCCGAATTATGACTAATATTGGTTATAGTCATGTAGAACGTTGGCAGTATATTGAAAACACACTAGATAAAGTAGGTAATAAAGTAATTCGACCTTTTGTTGTATTAAAAGGAAAGAAGTGAGTTTTAAGTTAGGTCTATTGTTAAAAATGAGTTTGCGAATTTTGTAAACGAGTTTATATTATTTTAACTTCGCGTAATTATATTACCCCAAAAAGGAGATTCAAACTGATCTCCTTTATTTATTCATAGACAACACACAAAATAATGGAATTATTACGTCAACGAATTCTTCAAGATGGTAGATGTTTTGAAGGAGGAATTTTAAAAGTAGATAGCTTTATCAATCACCAAATGGACCCCGTTTTAATGAAGTCTATTGGAGTAGAGTTTGTCCGTCGATTTGCTGGAACTAAAGTAAACAAGATCATGACCATTGAAGCAAGTGGAATTGCACCTGCAATCATGACAGGATATTTACTCAATCTTCCTGTGGTGTTTGCAAAGAAAAAGAAACCGAGCACGATGGAGCATATGTTGCATACGCAAATCCATTCTTTTACAAAAGATAGAACGTATGATGTAGTGATTAGCAATGATTTTCTAACTCCTGATGATCACGTACTTTTTGTGGATGACTTCCTAGCGTATGGAAATGCTGCTGTAGGCGTATTAGATTTGATAGAACAATCTGGAGCGACTTTAGTTGGAATGGGCTTTATCATTGAAAAAGCTTTTCAAGAAGGACGAAAGTTACTAGAAGAAAAAGGGGTTCGCGTTGAATCTTTAGCTATTATAGATGATCTTTCTAATTGTACGATTACAATTCGATAAAAATATAAAGCCTCTTCCTTGTGAAGGGGCTTTTTTATAGGGACTAGCTGCTTGGGAATTTAGATATGTTAAACTATTTCTATTGGATTAGTGTATTCTTTTTTTATTGATTACTTTAATAGCTTACAAAAACTAATTCACCAGATTAAATATTATGAATAAAAATATAGCCTATTCTTTCCTCGATTTAGCTGTTATTGGCGCCGAAAAATCGACGAAAGAAACATTAAACAATGTCTTAGTTACCGCTCAACATGCTGAGCAACTTAATTATACCCGTTTTTGGTTAGCTGAACATCACAATATGCCGCATATTGCAAGTTCTGCTACTTCAGTTCTGATTGGTTATATCGCAGGCGGAACAGAAAAAATACGCGTTGGATCTGGGGGGATTATGTTACCCAATCACCCTCCTTTGGTAATTGCAGAGCAATTTGGTACTTTGGAATCATTGTATCCCAATAGAATTGACTTAGGATTGGGGAGAGCACCAGGTACGGATCAGCTCACTGCAATGGCATTGAGAAGAAATGATACGATGAGTGCCAATTTCTTTCCACAGCAAATACAAGAATTAAAAACGTTTTTTAGTGCATCTAATTCAGATGCAAAAGTAAGAGCCTTTCCTGGAGAAGGATTGGATATTCCGTTTTGGATTTTGGGATCGAGTACGGATAGTGCCTATTTGGCTGCCGAATTGGGATTGCCTTATGCTTTTGCTAGTCATTTTGCACCAGATCAAATTCAAATGGCTGGAAAAATCTATAGAAATAATTTTAAACCTTCAACGCAACTAGATAAACCATACTTTATGCCTTGTGTTAATGCCATTTTAGCGGACTCTGCGCATGAAGCTGAAAAATTGGCGACTTCCTTTTATCGCATGTTCTTGGGAATTATCAGAAATGATAGAAAACCACTGCAACCACCTATTGAATCTATGCAAGGAATCTGGAATGTACAAGAGGAGGCTGCGGTTTACAATATGACCGCTTGTTCTTTTATTGGAACCAAAGAAGAGATACTACCAGAACTCAATCGCTTCTGTGAAGTACTAGAAGTGGATGAACTAATGATCACAACACCAATCTATGATTATGACAAGCGCAAGCACAGCATGCAGTTATTTGCAGAAGTCATGCAAAATTTGCAACAATCTTAATTTTGTGTGTATTTTTGTTGGACTAAATCAAAATAAATATGATCAAGAAAATTGGAACCTTCGTACTTCTTTTAACTGTATTGGTAGGATGTACTAATAAAACCACTTATATTGAAGTTGTACAGGATGATAAATTCAGTGTTGAAGTTCCCAGCACCATGCAAAAAACTAGAGCGCTAAATGGAGAGGCGACCCTTCAATTGCAAAATGTACAAGAAGAACTTTACCTGATTGCTATTAAAGAAAATAAAGGTGAAATTGATGAGTTATTCAAGGCAACAACAGGAGAAGAAGAAAATATATTCACTCAGTTTTCAGATACAACACTAGAATATTTAACTGCTACATTAGAAGAATTTGAACCAAGTGAATTAAAACTTCAAGATCAAACGATTAATAACTTGCCAGCAAGAGTAGTTGATTTTACAGCAAGAGTTGGAGGATTGGATGTTTATTATAAGTTTGCTGCTTTTGATGGAAAAGAAGATTACTATCAAGTATTGACTTGGACGTTAAAAGAATACAAAGACAAGAATCAAGAGCAAATGAATAAAATGGTTGACAGCTTCAAAGAAGTTGCAAAATAAAAAAAAGTCAGAGCAATTTGCTCTGACTTTTTTTGTTAGATTTTAGCATCTAATTTATTGTTGTTTTTGAATGCGGTTTTTTGATCAAACCCTTTCATCTTTAAATAAGCATCAATCGTTGCATCTTTTCCTCTAAATTCGCGATACATTTCATCAGATGGTTTTGTATTTCCTTTTGATAAAATCTTATCTCTGAAAATTTGTCCATTTTTACGGTTCATTCCACCGTTGTCCATCAGCCATTGGAAAGCATCATTGTCTAGTGTTTCTGCCCAAGTGTAAGAATAGTACCCTGCTGCATAGCCTCCTCCAAATACGTGATTGAAGAATGAAGAGCGGTATCTTGGGGGTACTGTAGTTAGATTAATCCCATATTTAGCTAAAGCTTCTTGTTCAAATGTAGCGACATCTTTTATATCAGCTGTAGATGAAATCGTATGCCACTCCATATCCAATAAAGAAGCACTTAAAATTTCAGTTAATCCATACCCAATATTAAAGTTTTGAGCCGCTTTCATCTTTGCAATTAAACTCTCCGGAATTACCTCTCCAGTTTTATAATGCTTAGCATAGTTGGTTAATACCTCAGGTAAAAAAGCAAAATGCTCATGGAACTGTGATGGTAATTCAACAAAATCACGAGATACACTTGTACCAGCAACAGTTGGATAGGTTACATCTGATAAAAATCCATGAAGCCCATGTCCAAATTCATGGAACATTGTGATTACTTCATCTGGAGATAATAGGGTTGGTTGACCTGCCGCAGGTTTCTGGTAGTTACAAACATTGTAAACAACAGGAGCTTGGTTTAATAATTTCGATTGTGTGACGATACTACTCATCCATGCACCTCCGCGTTTCGATTCGCGTGCATAAAAGTCAACGTAAAATAATCCAATCGGACTTTTATCTTCATTGAAAATTTCAAAAACACGTACATCTTCTTGCCAAACAGGAATATCCTTGCGTTCGTGAAAAGTAATTCCATATAATTTTTCAGCCATAAAGAACACACCATGCTCCAATACAGCATTCATTTCGAAGTATGGTTTTACTTCATTTAGATTCAACGCGTATTTCTGTTCTCTAATTTTCTCAGCATAATAATCCCAATCAGCTGCGGTCAAAGTAAATGGATCAGCTTCTTTATTGATTAGGTCTTGAATTTCCTTCGCCTCTTGTGTAGCTGAACCAACTGCATAAGGGCTTAATTGCTCCATTAATTTTTTTGCTTGATCTGGTTTCTTAGCCATACTGCCTTGTAGGCTCCATTCCGCATAGTTTTTGAAACCTAATAATTCCGCTTTTTCTGCGCGTTTCTTTGCAATCGTAATTAAAGTCTCTCTTGTATCATTGTCATCTCCTTTTTCTGTGCGATTCCAACCTGCATCAAATAACTTTTTGCGTGATTCTTTCTTGTGTAAAGAAGCAGCAATTGGTTGTTGTGTTGTATTATTTAAAGGAATAGCGTATGTTCCATCTTCCTGTTTGAATGCTTCTAGTTCAGATTCAGTTAGGCCATCTAATTCTTCTTTGGTGAAGATAACACTTCCAGATTTAGTAGCAGCTAACAATTGATCCCCAAATTTTGTAGTAAGTGAAGCCAATTCCTGATTCAGTTGCTTCAGTGTTTCTTTTTGTTCCGGTTTTAAGTTAGCCCCAGAACGAATAAATTCTTGATAGTATACATCAAGTACACGCGCTTGCTCACTTGTTAATCCCAAAGAAGCTTGTTGGTCATGTAGTTGTTTTACTCTTTGAAAAAGAGCATCGTTAAGGTATATCCCATCATTATGTGCCGCAAACTTTGGTGATAATTCTTGGTTAATTGCTTTAATCTCATCATTGGTATGTGCACCGACTAATAAATGAAAAACAGAACTTACGCGTTTCAATAAAGCATTAGATTTTTCTAATGCTGTAATTGTATTGTCAAAAGTAGGAGCTTCTGTATTTGCAGTGATTGCATCAATGGCTTCTACTTGGCGACGCATACCTTCTAAAATAGCAGGTTTAAAGTCTTTGTTTTTTATTTTTTCAAAATCGGCTGTTTGATAAGGTAATGTACTTTCAGCAAAAAATGCATTGCTCTCATCCCAATTTGGGTTTGCATCAGCTTGATCTGGATTTTGTTTGCACGAAATACTAAATAAAGTTATCCCCGTTAAAGTACCTACAATAGCTTTTTTTACATACATAATAAGTAAAGTTTAAATAAATGAAATCCAAAGATAGAAATATATTATGAGAATTGCTTTTTGGTGAAGATGTTTGATGCTCTCCTTATATATAGGAATGCTTTTTTGTTTTTTTGTTTTTTGTAAAGATGTTTGATGCTCTCCTTATATATATAGGTAGGGTTGTAATGGCTATATATTCCAAACTTACTTTGTTTTCTACAAAAGGATAAAGGGTTTATTTCTTGGAAGGCTAAGCGAAAAAGCAAAAAAGCAAAAAACCGCCACAGCTTTTGAAAAAAACTTTTGGCTGTAAGAGGCGTTATAGTAGGTAGTTGCGATTTAAATCGGAAATACTTTAAAAAAAAGGTTGAATAAAGTTTGGAAGTGGCTAAAAAGTGTCTACTTTTGCATCCGCATTAAACAAGCAGACG
>NZ_LROZ01000058.1 GCF_001549985.1 Myroides odoratus
CTACTTGTCTTTAAAAATTTAATTGAAAACAAATAGATCTAATTAAATTATTACTTAACATACTCTAATATTAAATAATACTCCCCGTTTGGATGAAGAGAAGTAAATGATCCAGGTATACCTAAAGTGATAACTGTATTTCCACCTATTACTTCTTTATCAACTACTCCCTCAGTAATTGAATTAGTACTTTTACTTATCAAACGAGCATTTAAAATCAATTTAGCAAAATCACTATTAATACTTATGATATTTGTATTAGTTGTTAATACAACATTAAACACTCGCTGAGCAATTTGTTCACCATTAATCCATTTTTCTGATTTGATTGTCTCTGTACTTGAATAATCAACTATACTATTTGAGATGATTGTCTCTATTTTTGTTTTAAATTCGTTATTATCTCCAAGTTTGGTAATGAAATCTTGATTCATTGCTATGTTTTCAACAAAGCTTTTATTTCCTGTAAAAGCAGCAAGCGGTAAACTAACTCCATGATTTGATGAATCATAGAGCTCTAAATTATTATTTGCTGAAATAAATAAAATCGTGTTTTTTGTATCAAATAAAGACCAATCAATCTCTTGTTTCAAGCCATTATCATCATAATAAAAGAATTTGTTTATTTCAGAG
>NZ_LROZ01000059.1 GCF_001549985.1 Myroides odoratus
TGGATCAGCAAGGTGGTCAGCCAAATTCTCCAATGGACCCTTTCCAGTAACAATGGCTTGAACAAAGAATCCAAACATGGAGAACATGGCCAACCTTCCATTCTTGAGCTCCTTAACCTTCAATTCAGCGAAGGCCTCTGGGTCATCAGCCAGACCCAATGGGTCGAAGCTTCCACCTGGGTAGATGGGGTCAGTCACCTCCCCGAGCGGGCCGCCGGCAATGCGGTAGCCCTCGACGGCGCCCATCAACACAACCTGAGTGGCCCAGATGGCCAAAATGCTCTGTGCGTGGATCAAGCTGGGATTCCCCAAGTAGTCGAGCCCTCCCTCGCTGAAGATTTGAGATCCAGCCTTGAACCACACAGCTTCACCAAACTTCACGCCATTGCGAGATAGAAGCTCAGGGAAGACACAGCCCAAAGCTCCAAGCATGGCCCATCTGGAGTGGATCACTTCGAGCTCACGGTTCTTGGCGAAGGTCTCGGGGTCGGCTGAAAGTCCAGCAGTGTCCCAGCCGTAGTCACCAGGGAACTCTCCAGTCAAGTAGGACGGTGGCTCGCCGGAGAATGGGCCCAAGTACTTGACACGGTCGGGGCCGTACCATGGGCTGCCGGAGGAAACTTGCTTG
>NZ_LROZ01000060.1 GCF_001549985.1 Myroides odoratus
CAAGCTATGGCATCAATGGCAGGGCTCTGTGGTTCCTCTCAGGCTGTATTGGAAGGTAGCCTTCAAATTAGTGGCTCATCCCGCTTGAGTGTGGCTGGCAGCAGCAGGCCCTCTCTCCCCCGGTCTGGGTTGATGATCAAAGCCCAGCAAGTTCCTGCTGAGCCTGAGACCAGCCGCAGGGCTGTTCTTGGCTTGGTCGCCGCCGGTCTCGCCTCCGGCTCTTTCGTTCAAGCCGTTCTCGCTGATGCTAAGCCCATCAAGCTCGGTCCTCCTCCCCCTCCCTCCGGTGGACTCCCTGGGACTTTGAACTCGGACCAGCCAAGGGACTTGGACCTGCCACTGAAAGAGAGGTTCTTCTTGCAACCACAAAGTCCAGAATTGGCTGTGGCGAGGGCAAAAGAGTCAGCCAAGGACATCATCAATGTAAAGGGGCAGATAGAGAAGAAGGCTTGGCCATTTGTCCGTGATGACCTTCGTCTTAAGGCAGAGTACCTTCGTTATGATCTCAAGACAATCATTTCTGCCAAGCCTAAGGAAGAGAAGCAGGCCCTTAAGGACCTCACAGGAAAGCTCTTCCAAGACATCAACAACTTGGATTA
>NZ_LROZ01000061.1 GCF_001549985.1 Myroides odoratus
ACTCGATGTAACCGATCACTAGAACTTCGATCCAAATCAGCGTGGTGAGGGAGAAGGGAAGTGGCTGCCCTAGGTAGGATGAACCTTCCACTAGTTCTACTTTTCCGGCGTCTTGCCACGTGACACCGGTGAGCCATTCAACAGAGAGAGCACCGAGTGTGGCAAGCATTGCCCACCTTCCATGGATCAGCTCGCACTCGCGGAATCTCTGCAATCCAAAAACCTCCGTGTACGGCTGAAACGGGGTCGATTTCACTTCCGCGCTCTCAAATCTCGTCCCGATAATATCTCCCGCCACATTCTTCGCCAAGTTCTGGTCCAACGAGTCCAAATCATACTGCAAATATTCTGCCGGTTTCCCCAACCCGAACGGATCGAATCCGTAGTCCCCGACCAAGCTTCCGTCCAGCCATTCCGGCGCCTTTGCTCCCGGAAACCACAACGGCCGGTTGGATATTGTCTTCGACGACGGCGATTTCTTCGCCGGAGTCTTCTTCTT
Organism: Myroides odoratus; assembly: GCF_001549985.1. GTDB lineage: Bacteria > Bacteroidota > Bacteroidia > Flavobacteriales > Flavobacteriaceae > Flavobacterium > Flavobacterium odoratum_A. The sequence goes on from NZ_LROZ01000061.1 coordinate 500, forward strand.
CCCGAATCCGAATCGGGCTTGGACTCGACCGGAACTCGGCCGTAATTCGGCGAGGCGTGTTCCGATGA
>NZ_LROZ01000062.1 GCF_001549985.1 Myroides odoratus
GATCGATCCGCCGGTAATAGATGGAGTTCATACAGACAAAGGCTGAGTAAGGTTGAATTCGAGTCCCCAGAGCTCGAAAGTTCCATTAATGAAGTCATAGTGACCACCCTTGAGTCCAAGAGTTCCATTCACCAAACCATCCCTAACAAATGGATAGGTTAGCAGATTCCCAAGTGATACAGCAACTGCTTCCTTTTCACAGTGTGTACACAGTTCCCCAAGGTCTCCATCACCATGCTTTGATTTCACCTTGGCCTTAGCAGGCAAACCAATTTTCACCCATTCTTCAATGAAATCAGTTGAGTAGTTTCCATCAAATGGGAAAGTCATGAGCCCCTTAATACCACCACAAGCACTGTGACCAATCACAACAATGTATTGCACCTTGAGATGAAGAACAGCATATTCAATGGCAGATCCGGTTCCTGAAAATTTGCT
>NZ_LROZ01000063.1 GCF_001549985.1 Myroides odoratus
TGTTACCGATTCAGACCAAAATGTGGTTGAGTTAGCGGTAACGGATATTGCTTCTAATAAAACGTTTGTAGAGCAGATTGCTACAAATCAGGATTTCATTACCAAGTTAGGTGATAATACTACATTCATCACGACAATTGTCGATATGTTAAAAGGCAAATACGGAAACGTAGGATTTGATGTAGCAACTAATTCATTCTTCTACTATGATGCAGACTACAACGTAGTGGACATCAGTTGGGAAAGTTTAGGAAACACCAAAGTTAAAAGTTTTGCTATTGATGAGGTTAATAATGTGTTGGTTATCACCGATACTGAAAATAATCGTTTTACAGTAGCGATTGATGATCTAGGAAGAGTTATTGCGAATAACGATGTTTTTGTAACTAATTTGGTTGACAATAAAACGTTTACAACAAAGCTGGGTAATGATGAGCATTTTGTAACGACTATCACCAGTAATGAAGATTTCATTACCAATATCATCACGGAATTAAGAGGTAAATACGGAAATGTCAACTACAATCCAACAAC
>NZ_LROZ01000064.1 GCF_001549985.1 Myroides odoratus
AATTAAATTTGGAATATATAGCCGTTACAACCCTACCTATATATATAAGGTGAGCATCAAACAACTTTACAAAAAGCAAAAAAACGAAAAAACATCCTACAAAAAAACCCTCTATATATAAGGAGAGAATCAAACAACTGCACAAAAAAACGAAAAAGCGAAAAATCATCCCACAAAAAATCCCTCCTATATATAAGGAGAGAATCTAACAACTTCACAAAAAACAAAAAAACAAAAAAGCATCCTCCAAAAAAGCATCCTCCAAAAAAGCATCCTCCAAAAAAGCATCCTCCAAAAAAGCATCCTCCAAAAAAGCATCCTCCAAAAAAGCATCCTCNCAAAAAAGCATCCTCCAAAAAAGCATCCTCCAAAAAAGCATCCTCCAAAAAAGCATCCTCCAAAAAAGCATCCTCCAAAAAAGCATCCTCCAAAAAAGCATCCTCCAAAAAAGCATCCTCAAAAAAAGCATCCTCAAAAAAAGCATCCTCAAAAAAAGCATCCTCAAAA
>NZ_LROZ01000007.1 GCF_001549985.1 Myroides odoratus
ATTCGCTTTTACTGTTAGTACAGCAGGGGTAATTGCTAAATCTGCTCCTTGATAAACTAAGGTGTAATCTGCAGGTGCACCTAAACTACCTTGTTGAATTTCATAGGTACCCACAGACTCTCCTACTTCACGAACCAAACTGCCTGTAAGACGATCAGCCCCTTGTAATCCAGAAACGGTATACGTTAAAGCAGGATCGATATCTCCATAGATTTTCGTTTGCGCATCGGCTGTTACTGTTAGTACAGCAGGATCAATAGTTAAGTTTGCTCCTTCAAATTCAAGCGTATAACCCGAAACTACAGCTAAGGTACCTTGTGTAATAAGATAAGTTCCCCTGGTTTCCCCAGGTTCACGCGATAAACTTCCTGTGAGGATCGTTGCTGGATCAACAGTTGACCCCAATCCTGATACCGTATAAGTTAACTCTGGATCAGCGTCTCCATAGCTTTTCCTTTGGGTATTTGCTTTTACCGTTACTACCTTGGATTCAATGGTTAAATTAGCGGAATTGTAGGTTAAGGTATAATTGGGTGATTGCAAAGTCAAACTTCCTTGGGTAATCGGATAAATTCCCTCCAATTCTCCAGGTGTCCTGGTTAAATCACCAAGTAAGATATCATGAGCTGTTTCCCCATTTTTTAACCCTGAAACCTGATAGGTTAAAATAGGATCAACAGCCCCTATTTCTTTGGTTTTTGCATCCGCAGTAACCGTTAATGGAGCGGGTAAAATGGTCAAGGAGGCTGTAGTTATAGTCAAACTATAATTAGCAGAAGCAGTCAAAGTCCCTTGGCGAATCGCGTAATTACCCGCATTTTCTCCTACGTCTCGAACTAAACTTCCTGTTAATGGTACATCATTATACCCCCCATAAATTGTATACGTTAACTCAGGATCTGCATCTCCATAGAATTTATTTACAACTGTAGGAGTAATATAAAGTGACATTGGGTTAACAACTAAATTAATTTTACTCCTTTTACTTTCGCAACCGTATGTACTAAATGTACTTACCCAATATACATGGGTACCTACTGGTAACAAATTAATATCTGGTGTAGGAATACTCGTTCCACCTGCTTCAGTTTCATACCAAGTTAACACATGAGGTCCCAATACAGTTCTAATACCGATTAACACCACTTGGGTCTGCGTACCATATTGAAAAGAGGAAGATACACTAATCGAGTTTAATTTAGGATCGTCCACTTCCACCTGAATGGCTGTTCGACGAACACTTTCATACCCTCCTATGGTTTGGGTAGCATAATAGGTTCCACTGCTCAATAGCGTGGATGGCAACAAAGCGGTTGTTGCTGTCTCACTAGTATACCACTTGATATTTTCTCCAGTTGCGATTAAATCACCTACTTTTTTATTTTCGCTTTTACAAAAAACTTGATTTACAGCCACAGGAGGTAGTGTAGCCTCCTGAACCCGTACGGTATAATCTGCCCATGTTCCATAATTATAAGCGCCACAGGGATCAGCTCCCATTCCTCCACCAGCATTCGCACCGCGATTCCAAATACGCATGCGATAATTACCAGAAGCAATACTATTGGGTATAATCACCTGAGCTGTATATACTTGGGTATTATTGACAATATAATCAGGTAAAGCTAATACCTCTGTATTTTGATCAAAAACTCCATCATTATTAAAATCAATAGCAACTCCCATAACTGTATATCCTGTAGTAGTTACATTAAAAGTGTAGCTACTTCCAGCTTGTAAGTCAGGAATAGACAGGTTTGTTCGATCTCTTTGGGTATAAGAAGTGATCTCATCTGTAAAAGCTAATTCATCAATATTAACCTTTGTAATACGGTGATTAGACGATCCATTTTGATAGGTTGGCATACACCAATTGGGCGTAAACGTTACGGCATCAGTCCAATAACTTTCATCTGTTGCCGTGCAATTGGCTTTTACATAAGCATGATACGTTGTTCCTGCAATTAGATTATTCAAGTTTACCCTCGTTACATTTGAATCTGATCTTCCAGAAAAAGCCAATCCACTTGTTCCACTACCTGCTTCTCCTGATGTTCTTACCTCGTAAACATAACCATCCGTATTGAGCGATGACGTCGCTGTCCAAGCGATTGTTGCTGTACTTAAACCTACAGCTGAAACGGTTAAATCGGTTGGAACAATACACGGTGGTATAGGCTCCAAATGAATATCATCGATATAGATGGCTTGATACCCTGTCTTGAGTCCATGGGCTAATCCAAAATAATTAGCAGTTCCAGCAGGCACATTAACGAAATACTCTTTATATGAATTGGTCAGTTCTATTTCATCCAACATTTGCATATTAGCCGTATCATAAGGATTTTCTAACGTAACTACTTTTAGCGTTACCTCTTGAAAAAATGTACTTCTCGCTCGAAATCGAATGCGATACCCTCCATTACCCAACTGATTTGTTGGAGGAGACACCACCATTAAATCACCGGTAGTTTGGTTGCTATTGTATAAATATAAACTGTGTATACCAGAATAAGCGGATGCATTACTGGTGTATAAATAGCCATTTCCATTACTAATTTTTCCCCAACAAGAAGGCAAACTAGCATCAATTGTTGAACCTACAGGTTGAGACTCGAAATTTTCATTAAAAGCTCCCCTAGCTGCACATAAAGTAGTAAAAGTAAATGGACCTTTCCATTCACCTAATGAGATAGCGCTACATTTGGAACGTATATAAAAATTCACTCGTTCACCCATAGGCAAACTCGAGCAAGTTATTGTAGTAGAAGAATTAGCAATTGATCCCCTTCCTAATAATCCTGTTGTTCCAGAGTCAGGAAGTCCACTGCTTCGCACTTCAAAATCATATCCAGCTGCAGGAAGCGGGTTTGGCGGAACAAAACTAACTTGAGCAGAAGAGGAAGTAATGGAACTGAAAGATACAATCTCGGGGCTTTTACAGGGAGTTACAAGTTCCGCTGTGGCGCCAAAAATATTAATAATTCCATTACCTTGTACATGTGTAAAACTAATAGATCTAATTTCTTTATTTTGATTTTCAAGATTAATAGGTAAAGTAATCTGATGAAGTCTAGGATTGCTAATGCTATGTTCCAGCACACTACTTAAACGAGTAACTCTTCCAAACCCCAAATAGGCTACTGGTGGGTTTGTTCCATCATACCAATCAGGTAAAATAATGGATTGGATTTGAAAAGAATTATCATCAAAGTTCACCATACATTGTAAGGAAGAAGAACCGGAGGCTGAATTAGCTAATAAATAAAGTTTTTCTGCTTTTACTTGCCCAGTTACACTTGAAGTGATACTATTTCCATTTGAACGCAATTGAATAACATTATTAGCACTGTAATCTTGCAGTTTAAAAAATAACCCCGGAGTAGCTGATACAACTGAATTAATAATTCCATCAACAGGCAATCCGAAAGTTAAAGCTGAAGAACTAGCGGTTAATTTCCAATCTAAACTTTGAACACAGAAAGCATCCCTATCCAAGTAATTAGTTGTACTTGATGCTGCGGATCCTATCCCATTAGCAATCACATCTTCATTGAAACCACCTAATACCAAAGCTTGATAAGATTGTCCGTAAAGAAGAAAGTTCCAGAGCAAAAGCACAGGAAGTAGAAAAGTAAGGTGAACTTTTTTCATTTTTTAAAGGGATCAAATGTTTGTTAGCAATCAAGTCAAATAGGTTAACCTAATTTTTGCAAAATTAAATCTTTCGTAAAAAAAATGACAAAATGAGGGGTGGACAAAAGGGTGGACAAATAAAAATAGCACCCAAATAAAACACTAAACCATTGAAAACCAAAGAAGAGGCAATAAGATTTCTTCTTCGAGCATGCGGTTATAAAATAGTACAATACCTGCATTTATACCGAACAAGTCTTGGTATTATAGAATCATATCCAACCAAAACCTGTTGTTTCAAACAAAAATCGCATCTTCTGCTTTAGGTATTTTTTTTAAAATAAAAAAGGGTATCCACTTTGGGACACCCTTTTTCTTGTTCATTTAAGCGTTCTTCTCTTCAGACATTTTCGTGTATTCAGCGATTAAATAGCTTAAGTAGTCCCATTTAATTGAATTGTATGGGAATTTTTGTAGAAATTCTTGATTGTCTCCAAAAAGGAAATTATAGTTTTCTTCAAATTCTCCTTTTTTAAGCCAGATTACTTCCTCTCCTTTTTTGATGTAATACGATTTAATTACTCCTCCACCGATACCAGGTCCTCCACCAAAGCTAATAGATGTTGTTTCAGAAGCCATTGGATCAGCATACACTTCAATTTGACTACTGAAGCTTGGATTAATCAATTGCATCAAGTATTCCTTTTCTGCTTTTTTGTTTTTTAAAGAAGCTGTAATATTTTTTACATAGACTTCATCTGGATTGGTTGATTTAGTTAAGCTTTTGCTTCCCCAGTTTTTTGTATTGCCAAAATAGCTAGCTACTTTAGCTCCCTTAACATATCCCGAAATAGGTAAATACATTTCTTCAATTTCATCCGCTTGGTATTCTACTTTTTTACCTGAAGCATCTTTCATTTTAATGGATGTAATTTGTCCTTTTTTTCTTGATACTCCAGAAACAGATCCCACTTTTTTGGTTCCATCTTTCAGTAAAAGGGTTGAATTCTTTTTAGAACTGACACCGACGAATACTTCATCAAAAAGCATATCATCCATCACTTTTATCTGTTCTTTTGTGAATTTTACTTTTTCTTGTGCATGTATCGGCGTATTCACCACTGCCGCAGTTGCTAAAAAGCTAAAAAGTATTAATTTTTTCATAAAATTTAAATTTACCCAAAAGTAACAATAATATAGTATCATTTGCTAATTTGTACAAAGATATCTTTTGATTGGAAAAGGGTGAACTGTTGTTTGCGCTTTGTTCGTTGTGTTTTGTACTTTATTCACTAAACCGTGTGCAAAGAGCAAATAACAACGAGCAACGTACGGTATGATCTAATCTCCATTTAACCATCACTATATAAAATAAAAAAACTCCTCTTAAAGAAGAGGAGTTTTTCTATCTATCACTAGTATTATTTTTTATTTTGATCTTTCAAGCGTTGTTGTTCTTGTGCTTGTTCCATCATTTCCTGCATTTTTCTCTGCCATTTTCCTTGTGGACGCTTTTTCGTTTTATTCTCTTCGATTGTAGCTAAAATCTTTTCGTCTTTTACAATGTGGTTTTTAATTACATACATAATTCCAATTGTAATAGAGTTCGAGATGAAGTAGTACAACGATAAACCTGAAGCGTAGTTATTAAAGAAGAATAACATCATAATCGGCGATACGTAAATCATGATTTTCATGATTTTACTCATATCTGGCATCCCTTCTTGTGTTGGTTGAGCCATTTGCTGATCTCCTGTCGTCATCTTCATATAGAAGAAAATTGCAATTGATGCCAATAATGGGAATAAACTCACGTGATTACCATAGAAAGGAATATTAAATGGCAATTGTAACACCGAGTCATACGACGATAAATCGTCTGCCCATAAGAAGCTCTTTTGTCTTAAATCAAATGAAGACGGGAAGAATTGAAACAACGAGTAGAAGATTGGAATCTGTAACAAGGCTGGAATACAACCTGCCATTGGATTCACCCCTGCTTTAGAATACAATTTCATTGTTTCTTGTTGTTTCTTCATTGGATCATTCTTGAACTTTTCATTCAATTCATTTACCTCTGGACGAATCATTTTCATTTTCGCTTGAGAAACATAAGACTTATATGTCAACGGTGAAGTAAATAAACGAACTAAAATCGTCAATACAATAATACCAATACCGTAAGGTAAGAAACTAGTTAATAATCCAAATACTGGGATAAATAAGAAACGGTTAATCCATCCAAAAATTCCCCATCCTAATGGTACAATATTGTCTAAGTTACGCTCGTATGATTTTAATATTTTGAAATCTGATGGTCCAAAATACCAATTCATATCATAGTTTAACTCTCCATTGCTATAGTTCAACGGAATAACACTTGCAAATTGTTTAGTAAATACTGTATCAACTTTTTCATCAGCCACTAAATTTTTCGTGTTTAATGTTGCTGTTTCAAAGTTCTTATTTGTCAATAAAACAGAAGTGAAAAAGTGTTGTTTATACGCGATGTATGAAACATCTTTCAACTCCTTCGTATCATCTTTACTCGATTCACTTAGGTTGTTGTCTTTTCCTTTTTCGTGTTCATAGTACAAACGAACGTATCTATTTTCATACGCAATACTTTTCTCATTGCGGTATGTTTTCATTTCCCAGTTTAACTCCGGTGTTTTTGATGCATCAACGATTTTGCTCAATCCTTGCGTACGGATTGAGAAATCAAGCATATAATCATTCGGTTTCAATACATAACGATACTCTAAAAACTCTGTTTCAGAAGCTTTTAAACGCATAGCTAATACTTGATTTTCTCCTTCTTTCGTTAAAGTAGGTTCAAAATACAAATCTTCTGTATTGAAAACTCGATTATCAGTTGTATGTAATTGTAAATTGAATTTCGCATTGTGATCTTTGATTAAAGCAACGATTTCATTTGAATCTTTGCTAAATCTCTTGAAATCATTTACAACAACATGAGATAATTTTCCTCCTTTATTATCAACTTCAAGTGTAAGTAAATCTGATTTTAAAGTTGTAGTTCCGCCTTTAGCTGCTGGTAACATTGCACTATAAGCAAAAGGACCGAATGTAGCACGAACTTGTTCCGATTGTAAAGAATCTCCAGCTACTGGTTCTTGAAGTGCTTTCTCAAATGTAGCGGATTGTTCTTGTTTAACAATTTCTTTCTCTGCTAATTCAGTATCTTTCTTGATAGACTCTTGCTCTTTATTGATGTTGTTCAACATCATCCAAATCAGCAATCCTGCAATAATCACAAAGCCTATAATACTGTTACGATCTAATTTTTTTTTCTCCATTACTTAGTTTGTAAGTGATAAAATTTATGATATAAAAAAGTCGATTGATTAGTTTGTTTTATAATCAATCGCTGCTTTTACAAAATGAACAAAAAGCGGGTGCGGTTTCGCTACCGTACTTTTATACTCTGGGTGGAATTGAACTCCAACGAAGAATGGATGTGTATCCAACTCAACGATTTCGATTAATCCAGTTTCTGGATTCCATCCTGAAGCTGTTAATCCTGCTTTTTCGAAATCCTCTAAATATTGATTGTTGAATTCATAACGGTGACGGTGACGCTCATTGATCATACTGTCTCCATAGATTTCAAATACTTTAGAACCTTCTTTTAATTTACAATCCCATCCTCCTAAACGCATGGTACCTCCTTTATCAGTAATATCTTTTTGGTCTTCCATAAAAGTAATTACTGGATATTGTGTACTCTCGTTTACTTCGGTTGTATTTGCTGTTTGGTATCCTAAAACGTTTCTAGCATACTCAATTACAGCCATTTGCATTCCTAAACAAATCCCCAAGAAAGGAATTTTGTTTTCTCTTGCGTATTTTACTGTTTCAATTTTTCCTTCAATACCACGTGATCCAAATCCTGGAGCAACTAAAATAGCATCTAGGTTTTTCAATTTCTCGTTTACATTCGTTGCTGTGATTAAATCAGACTGAATCGTAATGATATTTACTTTGGCTTGGTTTTGTGCACCTCCGTGAACTAAAGCCTCTAAAATTGATTTATATGAATCTTGTAATTCAACGTATTTTCCTACTAAACCAATGTTTACTACATGATTAGGGAATTTTAAACGGTGAATAAACTCATTCCATTTTACTAAATCTGGTGTTTGTTTTTCTGGTAAGTCTAAGCGTTTTAAAGCAACTTTATCTAACCCTTCTTGCAACATCAAGTTAGGCACATCATAAATTGTTTCTGCATCAATAGATTGAATTACCGCTTCTGGTTTTACATTACAGAATTGCGCTAATTTTTGACGAATTTCAGCACTTAAATTGTGTTCCGTTCTACAAACTAAGATATCCGCTTTGATTCCGCTTTCCATCAATGTCTTCACAGAGTGCTGCGTCGGTTTTGTTTTTAACTCCCCTGCTGCTGCTAAGTATGGAACTAATGTCAGGTGAACCACAATAGCATTGTTGTCTCCTAATTCCCATAACAATTGACGAACAGATTCAATGTACGGTAAAGATTCAATATCCCCTACTGTACCTCCAATTTCTGTAATTACGATATCATAGTCTCCTGTTTTACCAAGTAACTGCATGCGATCTTTAATCTCATTGGTGATATGAGGAACCACTTGAACCGTTTTTCCTAAAAACTCCCCTCTTCTCTCTTTTTCAATAACAGATAAATAGACACGTCCTGTTGTTACATTGTTTGCCTGAGAAGTTGGAACATTCAAAAATCGCTCATAGTGACCCAAATCTAAATCCGTCTCTGCTCCATCATCCGTTACGAAACACTCTCCATGCTCATACGGGTTTAATGTACCTGGATCCACATTAATATACGGATCGAATTTTTGAATTGTCGTAGAATAACCTCTCGCTTGCAACAATTTTGCCAGCGATGCTGCTATAATTCCTTTTCCTAAGGATGACGTAACGCCCCCTGTTACGAAAATATACTTAGCTTGTCTCATTTATATTTATTTGTTGTGTTGTAAAGAATAAAACTTGGCAAAAGTACAACTTTTCCAGCTATTCTTCTAATTTTAAAAGTCGTAAAATAACTTTAAAATTTACTCGTTTCTATATAAAGCAATTAGCTTGTAAAATTGGTTATAAGAGAAGAGTTATGTGGTATTATGAGTTATGGGTATAAAAAGAACCACACGGTTTGTTCTTTGCATGGTTTGTGTTTTGTGCGGTTTGTGTTTTGTGCGGTTTGTTCTTTGCGCGGTTTGTTCTTTGCGCGGTTTGCATTCCGATTTCACCTCCTCATCGCCTCATCGCCTCACATTTACTTATCCAAACGCTTATCTATAATTCGATCAAAGTAATCCTGGATAAACGCCTTACACTTCATCTCCAATTCTTCCATTTCTTTGTTTTTGTTTTGGATTAAATTGTGTTCCAATCCCTTGTCATTGATTGCATAGAATCCTGTTACTTCTTTTCCATTAAAGCGAACAATATAGTTTCCTTCTTGGTAAGTATACTCATTCCCACCATAGTTAATCGTAAATGGTTTCACAATCGTATCATTTAATAAGCTTCTTCCCCAGCTTCTAAATGGTTTATCATATCCAATCATATCTAATAGGGTTGGATAAATATCTATTTGTTGTGCTAATTCCTTATTTACTCCTTTGTAACGTTCATCAGCCGTATAGAATAAAATAGGAACTGCTGTGCGATTCACCAATTTTCTATATTCATCATAATCAATTTGATTGGTATGATCCGCTGTGATGACAAAAATTGTATTCTTAAACCAAGGTTCTTTGCTGCTTTCTTCAAAGAAGCGCTTGAATGCATAATCGGTATACCCTACGGTTTGGTGAATTTGCTGATTTCCTTTTGGAAATTTCCCTTCATATTGACTAGGCACTTGAAAAGGTTCATGAGAGGAAACTGTAAACAACGTCGCAAAGAATGGTCCTTTTTTCTCGTTCAGTGTTTTGCGCATGTATTGGAAGAAAGGTTCATCCCAAATTCCCCAAGTTCCATCAAAATCATCGTCATTATTATATTCTGTTTTTCCATAATAATGGTCATAGCCCAAGATATTTCCAAATCCTAAAAATCCCATCGAACCATTTGGTGCTCCATGGAAGAAAGATGTATCATATCCTTTTGATTTTAAAGTAGAAACCAAAGATTCTATGTTTTGTTTTGGAAATGGCGAAGACGTAAAAGCATCTTTAAATGATGGAATACCTGCAATAACAGAAGATACCCCATGAATAGATTTATATCCATTGGCAAAAGCATTCGGAAAAATCAAACTGTGTTGTGCCAAAGAATCAATAAACGGAGTATAGCTTTTGAAATTCGGAATATTCATCTCTTGATTAAAAGCTCCTATATATTCTCTTGCATAACTTTCTGTAATAAACAAGACGATATTTGGGGTAGATGGGTCCGTAGAATAGTACTGTTTAGTTCCACTAACGTAGCGATTCAATGTCGCTTCATCCATATATTCTACTTTCTTGAAACTCGTTTTACCGATGGTGCGCAAAATAGCAAAAGGCGTATTTAATACAATATCTGCGTGTTCTGGTTTTTCAACATGGCGATTGGCATCAATAATATTCAATGGACGTGTTGTTTTCTTTAAATCCCCACGTACACCAGCAATAAATCCAACCCCTACAAGTACAATAATACAAGCACTTGAAATAAAGTAATTTTTTTTGCTTTCTACTTCTAGTGTCTGCGTAAATTTCACTCGCTTATACAAAAACACCCATAAAACGCAAAGCGCAATACACAAGGCAAATACATGCCAATAGTTCACCAAAAAATTCAAGAACAATTGCCCTTTATTTGATTCGTGCTCTAAGCTATCAAATACTGCAATTGTAGTACGTGCATAGATAAAACGATAGTAAATAAAATCAATAAAATTGGTTGCATAAGCCAATAAATTGGGAATGATATAGCTCCAAAAAACGACCTTTTGGTATCCTTTCGATGTACTTTTAAAAATGGGTAAAATAGACAACAAAATGAACAAAATGTTGACATAAAAAATAGCCATTCGATCAAAGGTCAATCCGTGATAAGCCAGTTTCATAAACTGTCCTACAGAATCAACGGCAAGCAAATCACTATTGTAAAAGTAGAATAAAACTCGCGCTATAAAGTAAAAAAAGAATGCTAAAAATAGTCGATATGCAAATACCAACATTTCGTTTAATCTGAAGCGATTTGAAAGCATGATAGGTTCCTCATTTAAAAATTGAAATACAAATTTAATTATTTCTAGGGCTTTAGCTAGATGATCGCTCAATTCTTTTTTGGAAAAAGAACAGAGGGTCCTTTGCTTGGCACCATAAAAAAAGCCTCGTCTAAAAAGACGAGGCTACTATTTCTTAGTGGTCATGTCCGCCGCCACCTTCGTTTTTGATTAAATGGCTTTGTAAATAATAAGCCCCTTGGGTAACAATACTATACTGTTCTGGTACTGCTTCTATAATATCGACTTGAGTGAATCCCAACTCCTTCACCCCTGTTTTCACTTCCACACGTTTGTAGTGAAAATGGGCTTCATGTGCTTCACCGTCCTCTGCAATAAAAATAAACTCTCGACCATCTGCTTTTACAATGGCCTCATTGGGCAGGGCTTTTACGGTATTCGTTCCCACATCAATCAAAGCATTTACATATAATCCTGGAATCAGATTATCTGGTACTTGATCAATATTGGCATGCGCAATAACCGTCTTTGTTCCTGGTTCAAACGCTTTTCCAATACTAAAAATAGTAGCGGTTACTTCTGCTTTATTGATGTTCGTCAAATTAAACGATACCTTTTGCCCTTCATGTACATAAGGCAAATCTTTTTCGTAAATCTTTAAATCCAAGTGAATTTTAGAATTATCTACTATCGAAAATAACGTTTGTCCATTAATCATATTCGTTCCAATGCGAATTGGAATAGCAGATACGTTTCCGCTAATCGGTGCGACAATTTTTAGCGTTCGAGAAGAACCTGCTCCAACCAAGGACAATTGATTGGTAAGCGATTGATAACGCGATTTCTCAATATTCAATTCTGACTTCGTCTTCTGATAAGTTTTTTCTGAATTGACATTCTCTGCTCGAAGCGTTTGTTGTCGTTTATATTCCAATTCTAAATACTCCAAATTGTTTTTTGAAACCTGATAGTCTTCTTGTAATTTAATGTACTCAGGGCTATCTGCAATAGCCAATACCTGCCCTTTATTGACACGATCACCAATATTAACGAGAATCTGCGTAATAGTTCCACTTAAAAAAGTAGTAACATCTGCTTGGTTCTGAGGGGGTAATTCAGTTTGTCCATTGACTTTAATTACATCAGATAGGTTTTTGTCTTCCAATTGCCCCATGACAATACCTGCAGCCTTCTTTTGCGCACTATTTAGTTCCACTTCTTTACTTGAACTTTCTTCGTTGTCTTGCTCTACTTCTTGTACAACTGCTGTATCTACTGTGTCCTTTTTATTTTGACAACCTACAAATGCAAGGGTTCCCAAAACAAATAAAGTGATATATATTCTTTTCATTTTAAATTCGAATTATTGGTTAACTAAATAATGAAGGGCATTGTGTCCCAAATTATATTGCAATACAGCATCTAAGTAATTAATCTGTATGTTCAATGCTGTTTCCATCGATTGAATGTACTCCACATAGGAAATATCTCCATTATTGTACGATTTATTCGCATGATCTTGGATAATAGAGGCATTCAATAAGGCACTCTCTTGGTAATAATCAATCACGGATTGTTGTGCATTGATAATTTCTAACTGCTGCTGAACCGATTCGCTCAACTGCTTGTGCAAATAACTCTTTTCTAGTTCTGCTTGTTCTATGCTGTATTTCATTGCTTTTATTTTTTTGGACTGGCTACCAAAGAAAATTGGAATACTCAATCCTACCGTATAACTTGGGATACGCAATTCTCTGCCATAATTTGTTCCATTTGCTCGTAATCCAGCTCCTGATTCAATAGCATAGCCTAATGTTACATCAGGTAAGAGCAATGATTTTTCTAACTTACGTGTAGCCTCCACACGTTCAATTTCCTTATTGGCTAATTGCAAGCTGTTGTTTTCCTCTAAATTCAAATCAGCCCACGGATCATGTTCATCATAGACCAATTCACGTTCACTCAATTCAAAATCTGTTTCAAGGTTTAAAAAAGTTTTGATTTTCGATTTTTCGTTTTGCAAAAACGTATTGTTTTGCGTAATTAAAACACTAATTTCCTGTTCTTTGGCTTGTGCTACATTACTTTCCATCAACGTTGTTTCTCCTGTTTCATAGCGCAATTTTGCAGATTTAGAAAACGCTTTTAACAACGTAAATTGCTGTTCTAACAATTTCTTTTTGGATTGTGCATAAAGGATATTTTCCCATGTTTGCTTAATTTCAAATTCGACTGCAATCATTTTTCCTTGCAATTGAATTTCTGCACTTTCATACTCCTTTTGTAGGATATTTTTCTTTTTGCCATACGTAAAAGGACTAAGCGCCTGGGATACATTCAAGCTCATGTCTCTTTGTTCTTTGCCATTGAGATAACCATACCCCATAGATACCTCCGTTTTAGGGATATCATAAGCTGTTTTAACGAGTTGTTCCTGACTCAATACATTGGCTCTAGAAGCTTGTAAGCTTTGGTTATTCTCACGTGCTAATGCTAAAGCTTCATCCAGTGCCAATCGCTTTACTTCTTGTGCTTGTGCTCCGCCTACAGCTAAAAGCGCAAGTAAAGTCAAGCTAGCAGTCTGTATTTTTGTTGTTTTTTTAAATCCTCTTTCTTCGTAATAATAAATAATAGGTAAAACAATCAACGTCAATAACGTAGCTGTTATTAAACCACCAATCACTACCGTAGCCAATGGTTTTTGTACCTCAGCACCTGCACTTGTGCTCAGTGCCATAGGCAGGAATCCCAAAGAAGCAACAGCAGCCGTTAATAATACCGGACGCAATCGAATTTTGGTTCCTTCTATAATTCGTTCATATAAATCCATTCCTTGTGCTTTTAGTTGATTAAACTGACCAATCAATACAATACCATTCAATACAGCCACACCAAATAGGGCGATGAATCCAACACCTGCAGAAATACTAAAAGGCATATCTCTCAACCACAATGCTGCAACACCTCCAATAGCGGACAATGGAATTGCGGTAAAAATAATTAAAGATTGCTTCACTGATTTAAAAGTAAAATACAGCAAAACAAAAATGAGCGCTAAGGCAATAGGAACAGCAATCATCAAGCGGTTGGTTGCTTCCACTAAATTTTCAAATTGTCCACCATAGGTAATATAATAGCCATCAGGTAACTTCAATTGCGCATCTAATTTGGCTTGAATATCCTGTACAACACTTTTCACATCACGCCCTTTTACATTGAACCCCAGCACAATACGTCTTCTTCCATCTTCACGGCTAATTTGTTGCGGTCCATCTTCAAAAGCAATATCAGCAATTTGACTCAACGGAATTTGTTGTCCGTCTGCTAATGGAATAAAAAAGTTTTTCAAATTTTCAATATCTGATCTCGATGCTTGATCCAAACGCACCACCAAATCAAATCGCTTTTCTCCTTCATACACCAATCCTGTTGTTTCACCTGCAAATCCCGCGCGAATAATCTGACTGATATCGGCAATTTTCAATCCGTATAACGCCAATTTATCTTTGTCGTATTTAATGGAAATTTGCGGTAAACCAGTAACGCGCTCTAGTTTCGGACTTGAAACTCCTGGAACGTTGGCAATCATGCCATTAATCTCGTCTCCAATACTCGCCAACCGATCTAAATCTTCTCCAAATACTTTGATGGCTACGTCACTTCGCACTCCCGTCATCAATTCGTTAAAACGCATTTGAATCGGCTGAGAAAACTCTGTTGTCACACCTGGAATTTGCTCTAAAGCCGCTTCCATTTTATCAATTAATTCTTCTTTCGTTGTGGCAGATGTCCACTCTTTTTTCTCCTTGAGGACAATAATCATGTCCGCCGCTTCCATCGGCATTGGATCCGTTGGAATTTCAGCACTTCCTATTTTCGAAATAACCATCTTCACTTCCGGAAAGTTATCCATTAAGATTTGCTCTGCTTTGGTGGTTGTTTCAATTTCTTGTGACAGTGAACTTCCTGAAGAAATAATAATATGCGTCGCTAAATCTCCTTCATCTAAAGTAGGGATAAACTCCCCTCCCATTTTACTAAACACCACTAAGGCCAAGGCAAACAAACCAAAGGCAATAACTAGAACAAATTGCTTGATTTTAAATGCTTTTTCTAAAATAGGTTTATAAATGCTGTATAGCTTATCAATTAATTTATCACTAAAATTCGGTTTTGTTTTACCTGCTTCTTTCTTCAAAAACAAAGAAGAAGCCATCGGAACATAGGTTAAAGAAAGAATAAAAGCTCCTAAAATAGCAAAAGACACCGTCATCGCCATTGGGCCAAACATTTTCCCTTCTATTCCCGTTAATGCTAGGATTGGAAGGTAAACGATCAAGATGATGATCTCTCCAAAAGAAGCACTAGTTCTAATTTTGGAAGAGGCACGAAACACTTCTTCGTTCATCTCTTGCTGGGTGAGTTTCCTATTCTTCCCAAGATGGAGTCGATGGACAATGGCCTCGACAATAATTACAGCTCCGTCGACAATTAATCCGAAGTCAATAGCTCCCAAACTCATCAAGTTTCCACTGACACCAAATAGCTTCATCAAACTGATGGCAAAGAGCAAAGACAACGGAATTACAGAAGCTACAATTAGTCCTGCACGCCAATTTCCTAAAAGTAAAACCAGAACAAACACCACAATTAAGGCACCCTCAATTAAGTTCGTTTGAATGGTACTTACTGTTTTATCGATCAACTTGGTACGGTCAATAAACGGTTCTATTGCAACCCCTTCAGGAAGTGTTTTTTCAATTTGCGTCATTTTTTCTTTGACCAATTTCACCACCTCTTGGGTATTTGAATCTTTTAGCATCATCACCATACCACTCACATCTTCTCCTTTTCCATCTTTGGTTACTGCACCATAGCGAATACTACTTCCAATTCTAACTTCGGCTACATCGCGAATTAAAATAGGAGTACCATTGACTGTTTTAACCACAATTTTCTCAATATCTTCCATGGATTGCACCATTCCAATACTGCGAATAAAGTAAGCATAGGGTTTTTTATCAATATAAGCCCCTCCAGTATTCTCGTTGTTTTGCTCTAAGGCATCAAATATCTCGATGATGGAGGTATTCATACTTTTTAAGCGATCAGGTTGAACGGATACCTCATATTGCTTCAAATGCCCCCCTAAGGTATTGACTTCAGCAACCCCTTTTACCCCAATCAATTGAGGTTTAATAATCCAATCCTGAATCGTACGAAGTTCCATACTGTTGTATTGTTCTTCATACCCTTCTTTGGCATAAACAACATATTGATAGATTTCACCAAGTCCTGTACTAACTGGAGCCAGTTCTGGTGTTCCAACATTTTTAGGGATCACTTCTTGTGCGGCTTTCAGATTCTCACTAATCTGATTTCGAGCCCAATAGATATCTGTACCTTCATTAAACACAACGGTTACCACACTTAATCCAAAACGACTAATCGAACGAAGTTCTGTAATGTTGGGAATGGGCTTAACCGCTTGTTCAATGGGATAAGTAATAAATTGCTCTACCTCTTGGGTTGCCAAAGTAGGTGAACTTGTAATAATTTGTACCTGATTATTCGTAATATCAGGCTGGGTATCCATAGGCAAATTCATCAACGAATAACTCCCTACTGCGATAAGTCCCAGTACGAAAAGTCCTATAATAAATTTGTTACGAATACTAAACTGAATGATTTTATCTAGCATCTCTGTATAATTAAAAACGTGAAAAATGCGTCAATCGAACTGAGATCAACGACAAGTATACGAAGTAACTATACGAGCTTAGGGGGCTGCCAGATGCTGTATACTACAGTCTCGACAAAAGAATATGGTAAAAGTGTTTTTTCCTTACTTACAAGTTGTACCACTTGGGGCACAGTGTAATTCGGCAGTGTTAAACTCACGGAAACAGCACAACATACACAAGCACAAAAAGGAGAACAAGCATCAGTTGCATGGTCTGCATGTTGCTGTTCCACAACCGAAGTTGCAACTGTTTCTGTTGACACCACAGAAGAAACATATCTATCCGCACAAGGGTAGAAAGAGATAACCATGACGGTTATCGCTAAAAGTAAAGATAGTATGTAGTTATACTGTTTCATCCCTACAAAAATAGCAAGACTTTTTGAATTTCCATACCTCTCCTTCTTCATTTGCAATGCAATTGCATCTTTTTCTATTCCCTTTCCTTTAGAATATTCCCAGTGTTGGTTATAAAAAAAGTAACCTTTTCCTAAAAAAGAAAAGGTTACTTCAGGTTTGTTGTTTTTGCATGTGATATGCGGACTACTTTTGGGTATTCTGTTTTATTTGTTGTTTGTGTCTTTCGTATTTAGTTTATTTCAAAACTCGTGCCAAAATAACTTTAATGCTAAAATAATGTTATTTTTTTCGCAAAAACACCTCATTTCGAAACACCTCACCCTAAAAATAAGTATATTCGTATCACTTATTCCATATGCAGTACTGTTTTAGACTGCCTCTATCTTCTACTTTTTTTGGAAATTTTCTACAAGGTGTGTCTTATACCTACTCAACAAATTCGTTTTTTACTTTTCCACGTTATCCTCATTTTATCTCTCAACTTGAATTGTCTTTGGATTGGTTTGGGCGTCAACAAGCGTTTTATCCCCTTGTTCTCGCTTCATACCTCCTATAAAAATAACTCGCTATAATATTAATTGTATATGAAACCATACTATATTTTTACTGGTGGACCTGGCAGCGGAAAGTCTACGGTCCTCCAAGCACTGGCGCATTTAACTTACCCTACTGTACCTGAAGTAGGACGCGCTATTATTCAACAGCAAATGCACACAGCAGGTGATGCACTTCCATGGCTCAACAAGCAACGCTTTTTTGAAGCGATGTTTAATCAATCTGTTCACGATTATCAATCGCATCCTGCTGAAACACCGTTATTCTTTGATCGAGGTCTACTCGACAGTATCGGATATGCGCGTTTGGAACACTTAGAAATACAACCGACCCAACTGAATGTAGCAAAACAAATGCTTTATGCTTCTCCTGTATTTATCTTCCCTCCTTGGGAATCCATTTACGTCAATGACGAAGAGCGAAAACAAGATTTCACCCTTGCCATACAAACCTATGAAGTTATGTATACCACCTATAAAGAATTTGGATATCAACTAGTTGAAGTCCCCTGTACTTCTATTGAAGAACGTGTCGAATTTATCCTTGAATATTTACATTTAAAACCGTAGATGAATTAACTTTGTACGCATTCAAACGAACGACTATTTTATTCTTCACTGTATGGAATTCGATATTATATTTTACCTGTGTATCATTGCTTTTTGCGCAGGTTTCATTGATGCTATTGCTGGTGGTGGTGGATTAATTCAAACTCCTTTAGGTTTAGCTCTACTCCCCCATATTCCCGTTTCTTCTGTTATTGGAACACTCAAGATACCCGCTTTCTCAGGAACAGCCATTGCTGTCAGACAATACCTGAAACAAACAAAAATACAGTGGTCTTACTTCCTTTTATTGGCTCTGCTTTCTTGTGGAAGTGCTTTCTTTGGTTCTTATGTTTTAACCATTGTCAATAATGATTTTATGAAGCCACTGCTGCTTATTATTCTTATTGCATTATGGGTATTTACGTATTTTAAAAAGGATTTTACAAAAAAACACCTTACGGAAATTACCAAACAAAAGAGATATACTTATGGGATTATCATTTCCCTCGTCATTGGTTTTTATGATGGATTTATTGGTCCTGCTACAGGTACCTTTTTCATTATGGGATTTATCTTCCTCATTGGATTTGATTTCTTTAAGGCATCAGCCTATGCCAAGCTTATCAACTTATTTACGAATTTAGGAAGTATTATACTATTCTTAATCAAAGGGCAAATTCTTTGGTCTGTCGCTTTACCCATGGCGATATGCAATGGAATTGGCGGATATTTTGGTGCTAAAATGGCCATCCTAAAAGGACAACAATGGGTAAGGTATGTTTTCTTATTTATTATGTTGGTTGCTATTTTCAGGTTTGGATATGAGGTTGTTTTAGGGTGAGATTGGTGAGAAATTGGTGAGATTGGTGAGAAATTGGTGAGGTGGTGAGATTGGTGAGAAGATGAGAAATTAGTTCTATCTCTTAAAGGGTATAAATTCATAAAAATATATTAGGGTTAGGTTTTAATTTAAAAAAATTCGCCTCACCGTCTCATCGCCTCACCCTCTTACCCCTCACAAAAAACAAACCTCACAATGCACAGTTGTGTGAGCGCGAGATGCGACCCCTCCTTCGTCGGGGTGACATACTGGGCGTGGATTATGAGACGATGAAGCGATGAGCGAACCTCACCAATCTCACCCTCTCATCACCTCACCGTATCATCGCCTTTACTCCATAAGTTCTTCCTCAATTTTTTCTTGGTCTTTACTGCTAATCCACAGCTGACCAATTTTAGATAGGCGGATTCGCGTTAATACATCTTGAGTTCGACCATAGTGATGAAACAAGACATAGAGCAGAATACCTATCCCTAAGATATTAATACATCCAAAGATTATTTTGTTTGCAGCTAAGATTGCATTGAGTTGAACGGCACTCAAGCTGACATTTCCTCCTGATTGAATCAGCCATACATCATCGAGATACACGGCTAAATTACTCATACTCTGTAGTTGTAATTTATATTGCAACCAGGTGAATAATGCGCTAAAAATTCCCAGCGAAATGAACGTACGCCAAAGCAAAACGAAGCCTATAAGACTCAATAAGCTTGGAATATCCAATTTATCCAGCGTATAATACCAAATAACAATAAACAAAATACTCATTCCCATTCCTTTAAAGAATTGAGGTAACAACCACAGGTTGTAGTTTAATTCTGGTACCATAAAAAAATACATCGTCACGGTATAGAGCATAAAGGAAGCGAATCCCAAAAAGGTCAATAAGCGAATAGGGACTAAACGATTGAACCATTTATAGGCGATGATTGCCCCAACTAATAGTCCTGGGATCATCATCACATTCAATGAAGCATTCGTTAAGGCATTATATCCCAATACCCCCATGGCAAACGTATTCTGTAAATTTGTTGTAGCCAAATACATCCCTAGGCAAAGCAACATCACAATACCATGGCGTACATTATTCTTATTGAATGCCTTTAAGGACAAGAAAGGACGAGTAAGTACTTGTTGGCGCAAGAAAAAAACAAATACCAAGAGTAAAAACGTCAAAATTGCATATTTTATCTGGTTGGATTCAAACCAGTTTTGTTGCTTGCCAAAAGCCAGTACATAACCCAAAATCATAAAAGAACTGATATATAAGAGAACGCTGAGCCAATCAATATAATACAGCGGAACCTTGCGCATAAAACGCTGATTGTGTTGAAATACCAAACAAATTAAAGCGGCTACTAAACAAATGGAAGCATAAATCAAATAGCCGAATTGCCAATTAGCATAGTAGGATACTTTCGTGATGTAGTAAGCTGAAACTTGCGTAACAAGTAAAACTGCAGTATAAAAAATGCTGTAAAAACGCCCGCGATTACCATCTTTAGCGAGAATAAACATCAAGGGTAATACTACCTCCATCATCCCTACCATTTTAAAGACACCAATCAGAAAAGAAGCGCCAATAATCACCTGAGGCTGATGTGTTGTACCCATGACGATAAACAAGAGTGCAATTCCCGTCAAACTACCAACTAGAATTTCTTTGGTTCGAAATCGTGCTTTGATGCGAACAATCAAAGGCATAACCGCTCCCATCCCCACTACACTGGCATAGTTAGCCCATAAATAATATTCACTCATGGCGCCTGTACTCCCTACCAAATACGTAATATTTGGGGTGTAAATAGCGCTTACTCCAAAGAAAATCAATGCAATCACTACAATGAGCAATAGCATGACTGACTTGGGTACCCAAGCGTAAAATAAACCTTGATTATATTTCATCTTTAGTTGGTTCTATTCTTATTTTTTTAGTTGTACATTCATATTCATTCCTGCTTTTAAGCGGTGAATTGCTTCTTGTGCATTCGCTTCCGTAAATTCAATACGCACGGGAATACGCTGTTGTACTTTTACAAAATTACCCGTTGAGTTATCTGTTGGCATACTAGAATAGCGATTTCCTGTTGCGGCAGAAATTGCTGTTACCACCCCTTCAAATCGTTCGCCTTTTACTGCATCTGCTGTCATCGTCAGAATGGTTCCCACTTGTACATCTGGCATTTGGGATTCTAAAAAGTTTGCCGTTACCCATTTTTCATCGTCGCGTACAATCGTAGTAATTTGCTGACTAGGGTTTAGTAATTGTCCTGAATTAATTAAACGCCTTCCCATCGTACCATCATAAGGTGCTTGAATCACCGTATAGGACAAGTTAAGTTGAGCCATGTCTAACATCGCTTTCGTACGCTTAATATCTGCGTCGTTTAATGCGATTCGCGTTTGTATTTCTGACACTGATAAACGCGTCGTTGTTTGTTGTTTCTTCAATGCTTCATAGGCAGATTTCGCGGCTTGATACTCCGTATTCACCTGATCAAACTGCTGCTGTGTTACAGCTTCTACTTGAAGTAAATGCTGATAGCGCTTTTGATTTTGTTCTGCATTCCACAAACGCGCTTGTGCTCCTTGAATATTGGAATCAAATACTCCAATGTTGTTACTTGCCGTTTGCATACTAGATTGGGTTACTTCTTTCGCTGCTAAAGCGCTCAAATAGGCTGCCTCCGCTTGTTCTAACTGGGTGCGTATCTCTCGATCATCCAACACAACTAACGTATCTCCTTTTTTTACTTGTTGATGTTCTATAAATTTTATTTCCTTGATATAAGCAGATACCCGGGTATTAATTGGATTAATATACTCTTCTACTTGAGCAGATTCGGTATAGTCCTTATCTCCAATATGAAAATATTGGGTTAGCAACCAATAAAATGCAAAAGCAACAACTAAAAAAGTCAGCATATTCACCAGAATAATTTTGCGTTTCTTTTTTACTTCTTGTTTATAATTAATCGTAATGGGTGCACTCTTTTTTTCTTGAGGTTCTGTATGTGTAGTTTTGTCTGTTTGTTCCATAGTAATTGTAGCAATTTTTACAACGTTCCCGTTGCTTTTAATAAACTATAATATTGATAAAGTACGTTAATTTGAGCATTGGCAAACTGTAATTCAGCTTCTAGTTTTGCATGGGTCGCATCCGTCATTTCCGCTTGAATAGCCAATTGATTGAAGTATTTTGCTTCAATGATGCGGTAATTCTCCTGAGCCAATTGCTGACTTTTCTCTAAGAGATTTGCCTGTTGAATGGATTCTTCATATTTGGTATAAGCAGCATGCACACTCATTTCAATTTGTTGCATCGCCAGTACTTGCGTATCCGTAGCCTTTGTTTTTTCGAGTTGTTCCAACTTGATTTTTTTAGGTGTCTTGTACAGATTATCTAGACTATAACTCAATGATACACCCACCTGCCACGTATTGGCATACATATCTTGCACCGGATTAGAAGTCGTAATAGGTCGACTCATGTTATAACCGCCAATAGCAGCTAAAGCAGGATATTGATCGGTTTTGGCCAATTCAATTTTTTTATCCGCCGCCTCTATCGCCTTTTGCGTCATTTGTAAAGTTGGATGATGCTCATAAGCCAAAGCCAAATAACTTTCATATTTCCCCATCAATTCTTTCTCTGTTATGGTTTCTGAAGGAATCAGTTGGTTGTTTGCTTCTAATCCCAAGGCGATATTCAAATTGTAATTGACAATTTTTCTACTGTTATTGACAACTAACAACGCTTGATCTATGTTTTGAAGCGCCAATTCTCCGCGAATCACTTCATTGCGCGTCAACATACCTTGACTGTAAAATTGTTTGACATTCTCTAAGCGAAGCTGTCCTAACTTCTTGTTGTTTTGGTACACCTCCTGTTGATTCAACAACTTATAGAGATCCAAATAGTTGGAAATCACTAAAAACTTAATACTTTGTTGATCGTTGACCCAATCTAACTCCGCCAACTGTTCGCCGATTTCAGCAAGCTCAATTGACTTTCTAATTGCCCCACCTTTGTACAGTAATTCAGAAGCTTGAATAGCATACGAATTGCCAAAATGAGGCATATCTCGAGTCATGACCTTCGAAAAATCTCGATCGAGAATTACTGCATCTCCTAGATAAGCAGCTGTTGCAGTTAAACCAATTGTCGGTACTTGTTGTAGTTTTAAGATTTGAGTTTGTTGGGTTGCAATTTCTTTTTGTTGGGCACTTATTTTGAGTTGTTGATGATTGGCTAACGCTAATTCAATGAGTTCTTCTACGGAGAGTTGCTTTGTTTTTTCTTGAGCGTAACTTCCTATAGTTGAAAACAATAAAGCACCTAAACCACCGAGGATTGTGCGCAATTTTCTTTTCATTTTTCCTTTGTTTGATGCTTACAAAGGTAACCCTTGCCTTTAGGGCATACAATGATTAAAATGACCGATAAGATGTTCAAAAGTACTATTTACTCTTATTAATCAACGCTCTATATTGCGTCGGACTCATATCTTGATGTTTTTTAAAGAAGTGAGTAAAAGCATATTGATCGCTAAAATGGAGTTTAGCGGCAATCTCTTTGAGGGAAATAGACGAATCGGACAATTGGGCTTTAGCTTCGTTCACAATAAATTCGCTGATGATTTGATTGGGGGTACGTTGCGCTACTTCTTTGACAACTGCACTCAAATATCGAATCGAAATCGACAGGGCATCTGCATAAAACTGTACATTTTTTGCCTGTAAATAGTGATCCGAAACTAAATTGACAAAATTATACGTCAATTTTTCTTGCCGATTCAAATGTGCAACTTGTTCTTCATGTAAAGGAGCGACGATACTTACTAAGTGATACAGCAGAATATTGAAATAACTTTGAATGATTTGTTCCGCATACGTAGTGGTTTGAAAATGTTTAATATAATTATCCAACAAACTCAAATTCTCCCAAAAGATTGCGAATTCAGCAGCTGAAATTGTAAAGGTTCGTTTCAACTGATTTTTCAGGTCTTTGTAGACTTTAACTCTATTAAGCTGAAAGGTACTATTTTCAACAAAAGCCCGATTATACCCCAACAGTCGAAATTCTGTATGGGGATCTATCGTTAAAATTTCATATACATATTTGGTATTGATGAGGAGAAACGAATAACCTACAATTTCAATTTCGTTAATTTGCTCCTTCATTCGAATACGCCCTTTCAGGACAAACAAGATAGAAGAACGCTTCGGACGATACGGCCTTCCTGAAGCTGCAGTTTCAAAAATAGTATCTTCGTCATAAATGCGAAGTGCATCATAGATTTTCGGTTCTGGTATAGACATTTCGGCCAAGTTTTCCATCTTATGGGGTACAAAGTACAAAATGCTAAGCTATAATTGAATAAAAGAACGACAATAATCTTTCCTTCATCTAAAACTTACAATATTCAAAAAAATTACTGGTATTGCATGCAATGTTCAAATTTATCCTGTCTTATCCAGCTTTTTTTTCCAATTAGGCATGTTTTTTGAATTACTTAAAAAAGGCCAGCGAGTTTTCTAGGTTATAGGTTGAACGATTTAGTTTGTTATGTTGTAATCGTATCGTTATAAGTTTTTCATTGATTAAGAACTAAACCTACCTCTCATCGAAAAGAAAGCTTGCGTTCCCACATTTTTTTGTTTTTTTGAACTACTATTTGCAAAACTTTTTGATGCTTATAAAGCACAAAATTAGATTGCCCATAGATTTGATTTGGATTTGCAGCTGCAAATAGTAGTTCTTTTTTCCTCTATTGTCTTTATTAAAGTCGATATTCCACAGCTGAACCAACAAAGAAGTCATCAAAAGGAACCTCTGTTCTACTCTTCTATTTTATCTTGTTCTAAATAGCTGGCTACATGATGAACAACTCCAAAATAGCATGAATAATATGCTATCTTTGCCTGCTATTGCTTGTAGCGTTACAATAGTCAAACGCAAAATAAGCTCAATCTATTTATTTGTCAATTATGAAAGCAACTTCAACCGTGCCTTTTTC
The DNA here is from genome assembly GCF_001549985.1 of Myroides odoratus. Lineage (GTDB taxonomy): Bacteria > Bacteroidota > Bacteroidia > Flavobacteriales > Flavobacteriaceae > Flavobacterium > Flavobacterium odoratum_A. Next base: position 24,914 of record NZ_LROZ01000007.1, read on the forward strand.
AAGGTATGAGAAATTTGTCATCTTTATACTCGCTATTACACAATTTACCGTTATTTTAGACTTCATGGTTATGGCTCCTCTAGGGGATTTATTGCTCAAAAGTTTAGCTATGGATACGCAAGATTTCGGTATTGCAGTATCCGCTTATGCATTTAGTGCAGGTGCCTCTGGTTTATTAACCGCGGGATTTGCGGATAAATTTGACCGCAAAAAGTTATTGCTATTTTTCTATATCGGTTTTATTATAGGAACTCTAGGCTGTGGTTTAGCCTATTCTTATGAAACATTGGTTGCTGCTCGAATCTTTACAGGGTTATTTGGTGGAGTGATTGGCTCTATCTCTATGGCCATTATTACGGATATTTTTAGCTTACAACAACGTGGACGTGTTATGGGATTCATCCAAATGGGCTTTGGAGCTAGTCAGGTATTGGGGATTCCTATAGGGCTATATATTGCCAACAAATGGGCCTGGGAAGCGCCTTTCTTTTTGATTGTCGTTCTTTCTATTATCATTGCGATTCTCATTCGCTTGTGTTTACATCCAGTCAATGCACATCTTGCCTTACAACAGAATCATAAACCCTTAATTCACTTGTGGAATACGGTAAAAAACAAAGATTATCGCGTTGGTTTTATCGCCACCGCTTTTTTATCGGTTGGGGGCTTTATGATGATGCCTTTTGGAACGATATTCGCTGTCAATAACTTAGGGGTGCACCCCGATCAACTGCCTTTATTGTTCATGGTTTCTGGTGTTACCTCTCTTATTTTCATGCCATTTATCGGAAAATTGAGTGATCGAATGAACAAATACCTTCTGTTTAGTATTGCTTCTATCTGGTTGATGCTCGTTTGTGTGGTTTATACCAATCTGGCGCAAATTCCGCTGTGGTTGGTCATGGTTATCAATATCTTGATGATGTTTGGAATTATGAGTCGCATGGTGCCTTCTTCTGCCCTTACAAGTGCGGTTCCTGAAGGAAAAGACCGCGGAGCCTTCATGAGTATCAACGCGTCTATTCAACAGATTGCTGGCGGAATCGCCGCAGCTATTGCTGGACTCATCGTTTATCAAGAGCACAAAAACAGTCCCTTAATGAATTATGATATCGTAGGATACGTAGTCGTAGGGGTTTCTTGTTTGAGTATTGTGTTGATGTATCGCGTCAATCAATTGATTAATACGAAAAGGTGAGGGTTGTGATTTGTGAGATTTGTGCTTTGTGAGGTTTATCGATTAAAAAAGAATTTCCTCCCTTCTCCACTTTCCACTTTCCTATCTATTAACTTTTAAAAAGATCTCTTTTTTGCCATTTTGGTCAAATCGATACACAACAATTTCATTTGAATTTGCTTCTTTAGCGATAATATCTCCTTTTGTTATTGTTGATGGTGAAGAGAATGTATAGCTCGTAAATTTAGTTCCTTCTACATCGTAAAAAGAATAGGTCGAATCTGGTGTGAATTCAACTTGATCTACAACAAAATAAATTTCTTCTTTTTGTTCTGCTGTACTAGGCTGATTCTTCATAAAATAAGTAAACTGAAGAATAGCAACAATGACAACTACTGCAACAATAATAATACTCTTTTTCAATGGGTGTATATTTAATTTGGATAAAACTACAATTTAAATTCTTGATTTAGAAAAATAATACTTGTTATGAAGGCTTTTTTGTTTTTTGTTGGGTGTGATTTTGTTTTTTTGCTAGTTGCTTTTTTGTGAGCATAGGATGCGACCTATCTCATAGCATTTATATTTTGTTTTGGTATTCGATGAATATATCTCACCTATTTTATATTGGCTTTGGTGTTTGATGAATGTTCACTACGTTCCGATTTTCACTTCGCTTCGATTTCTCCTACGCCGAGGTGACATACTGGTTAGGTACTGGATACAGCGCATATGAAACAGAACTACAACACTTGTCACTCACAGCATAACGCGAACGCGAGATGCGACCTATCTCACCTATTTTATATTGGCTTTGGTGTTCGATGAATCTTCACTTCGATTTCTCCTGCGTCGAGGTGACATACTGGTTAGGTACTGGAGACAGCATATGAAACAGAACTACAACGACTGCTATCCTATACAGGAACTCACACAAGCACATGCCGAACAGTATGTCATGCTGACGAAGGAAGCATCGCATCGGTCACTCCATGTAATTTTGCTTTTTGTTCGTTGTGTTTTTGCTTTTGCATCACAAATACACCCCTTCATCCACTCCGATTGATTACTATACATGGCAAGAACAGTTTTAATTCACTTTGTATAGCATAATACCTCTATCAACCGTTAACAGTAAACTCTTAACTAGAACAAACCCCAGCAATCTGTTTTGGAAGGTTGGGGGTAGTTTGATTTTATTGACTCAAACAAAAAGATAAATAAATCTTATTCAAATCTGACATTTTTACTAAGAATCGACTTTAATTCTTCTAAAGAACAATGCAAATTCTTTGTTTCTATAACAATAGATGTTCCATACGAACTTTTATATCCAAAAGCATTTAATTTTTTTAATAAACCTTTATTTCTAAAATATTTGCTTTCATCTTTAACAAAAATAAGGAGCAAAATATTCTTTTTCAATTTTTTCGTTCTAATTAGCGTAATATCTTTCCATTCTATTTGTCCTGTATTAATTAAATTAGTGTTATTTATCATTCCTTCATTCGATACAATCACCCCATCCTCATCAATTAGAAGTATGCAATATCCAATAAAAAGGGGGATTGAAAAAAAAATCAGAAGGCTTCCTACTATTTTAATAAAAACCTCACTCCTAACAAGAGAAGAAATAAAAATGGAAGAATAAAATATAAATAAAGCCCCAGCAATAATTAATAAAAACAATATTAAAAGAGTATAAACAATATTTTTTTTATTCAATTTAAATATAACTTTTTCACTCATTATTTTATCTTTTATGCAAAATGACGCTTTGCATCTATTAGAAGGGGCTACCTCCTGTGTATCAGGTGTCAACTTAATGTGATTGTAAGGGATTTTTCTCCAATGTATAAATAGAGAATAAATTCAATCCTAATTATCATCCAAAAAAGGAAAATCTTCTTCCAGTTTTATACTATGTTCTCTATGTTTTTCAATATAGTCTAAAAGTAGTTGAAAATTACTTAGTTTGCCAATATATTTATTATCAATAGAATAATTACCAAAATCATCAATACAAATTATTTTATCTTCCAACTCAATTCGATAACGGACATCCATCCCATAATTTCCACTTACCGTTTCATCTATTTCTGTACCATACAATAGTTCATCTATGAAATGTTCATCTTCTATCTTAAAATAGGAACTCAAAGAGCCCAAGCTGTTCATAAAATTATTACAGCTAACAGCCATTTCGGTATCAACCATAAATCGAACAAAATATATCGTACCGTAATCTTCTTGCAGCTTTGTAGCTTCTTCCTCTGTATTCTTATTTTTACACCCCAATACACAGAGGAGTAAAACACCAAAAACTAGTATTTTTTTCATTATCCTATTTTTTAAATCCTTATAATATGATCTAGTCTAGATGACAACTCAATGTGATTATAAGCGATACTTTATTTAGCTATTTCAAAAAAACAATCATTGATTTTAAGCAACAAACAAGAATAGGGCTTTGTCCTATTTTTCCTCCCAAATTTCATTAAACTCCACTTCCGTAATAAAATCAGCTTCTTTTAGCTCCAATTCTTCAAGTGATTGATCATACAACATCGTATCTCCTATCATTGGACTATCCAATGTAAGCAATACTTTAGATGTAGATGTTATTTCTACTTGTCTTACTGCTTTATCATCCTGAAAATGCAAATAAAACAATACATTTTCTTCATCCCAGCACTTCTTTATATAAATTTCTTTCATATTAAAGTTAGTTAACAGTATCATCTACTTATGATTCTAAAGCTTTTTTACATATATTCTCACGTTATTTCAAGCATTAGAGAATTCAAAACTTTATTCGTACTTCTTTTGTAATGTGCCTCAAGGACATACGAACTGGAGAAATCTTCTGGGTAAAAAAGAATCGTTCTTTTGAGTATCCACACCTATTCCATATACTCCGTCATAATAACTTCATGAATGGATTGATTCAATGATTTAAAGCAACAAATTAAATATCTTTCTATTTGACATATTCTTTCACATTTTTACTTGAACACTCCTTTCATTTGGTAAAAGGTTGCCTCCAGCATCCTAATATGAACTAGTAATTCTAGTTCCTTGACTTGAGGTACATTGATGAGTCCATTATATACACTACCATCTTTTTCTTTTACAATTTATGCGTACGAACTTCAAATCCACGCAATAAAGGAGCTAATACTTCATATTAAACCATTGTCTTTTAAAATCATAAAAATTAAAATTAAATCAAAAATTACTCCCATAATAAAAGATTTAAGAGTAAATAAATTATTATAAAGCGTTCTATTTTTATTCCAAAAATCTTTTTCCATTATTGTGTAAATAACTGTATAAACACATAACAATAATAATATATATAATAAAACTCTACTTATCATATCCAGAATAAAATGATCCAACTAAATTACTTCTACCATGATCTATGGCTTGTTCTAATCCCATTATAAGCATATCTATTATAAGTCCTTATAGTATTAATGGTAAGTATTCAATTGAATTTATAACTAAAATATTCTTATTATTCCAAGCTGTAAAAATACAATCTTTAGATATTTTTTTTACTCCACCTATTTGTACTGCATCTATTCCTTCCTTACTCCATTCTAATGCTAGATTAAGCAAACTATATTTAATTTTAACTAAACTATACAAGACACCAGAGTTATCTTCCTTCTGATATTTTTTTATTCTGACATCCAAGAATCATAAAAAATAGCGGTATTAGAATTCCTCCAATTAATATTTTATTTTTCATATCTATCAATTTACTTGATTTAATCTTTTGGGATAACTCGAATTAGATTTATTTCTATTATACCACTCTCGTTTTGATTTTTACTACGTTTCGATTTCCCCAAACGGTAAATACTCTAAGTATTGCACGATCGTTCCTCACAACTTGCATCGAATACCAATATAAAATAAAAACGTCTGTAATATACGAAGTACTTCCCTCACGAAGTGCACCAAATACCAATAAAAAACAAAGTCATGAATGAGGTATAGAATTACCATGATACCTACCAACCCTTAAACTCCGCTGCATCGTGATACCCAAACATACAAACTTCTGGATGGTCTTTGACGAAAGTCATTAGTCGGTGTAAGGTTTCAATGCGTTGAGCATTATCTACTGCCCGAGCGGCAGTTAACCCATGGACAGGATGATGGGGATCTGTTAATTCTGCACGTAGATAATAGGCATCCCCAATATAGAAGTACACTTGGTTATCGACTTCAAAAGCAATACCACAATGGCCCATCGTATGACCAAACAGGGGAATTAGGGCCATTTTTAACGCTGGGTAAATCGAGAGATACCTCGCTTCAAACCCCAACCAATTTGCAGGAGAAGTAGCATATGTTTTCATTTTCGGTTGATGTTCCAATACGAAAGACAAGTATCGAGGATTTCCTTGAACAAAACTGTTCAATTCCTCTGCGCCTAGGTGCACCGTAGCTTGCGGAAAATCGAGCAATCCACTACTGTGGTCGAAATCGAGATGAGTCAACACTACGGCTGTTACTTGATTGGGATCCAATCCCAAAGCAAGGATTTGTTCTTTTGCTGAACGCATTTTAGTAAAGTCAAGTCCAATTTGCTGTATAAGTTCCTCGCTAAAATGAAGAGAAGGTTGAGCTAAATCAATACTGCTGATTCCAGCATCTAGCAGCATTAATTCTGTTCCTATTTCAATTAGTACACAATGTCCAATTGCATTATCGCCTATTGGAGATTGAATGGAGACACAATTCAGGTGATGTATTTTCATCGATATTCAAATTTTAAATGAAGGCAACAAACTACGGGTATCTCCTTCACAAAAAATAGAACAAAAACGACAGCATTAATTGGCTACAATCCGCAACCGTTGGGTATACAACTGCTCCTCTTGTTTGTAACGCCCGATTTTTTGTACAAACTCTTTGGGTGTATAGCCCGCATAGCTTTTGAATACACGCCCGAAGTGAGCCTGATCGGCATAATTCAAATCGTAAGCCACCTCCACGAGCTTCTCTTCCTGCAATTGTTGCAATTGGCATACAGCCAGTTGAAATTTAATCAATTGTTTATAAGCCTCAAAACTCAATCCGATATGCGCTTTAAAATCGCGCTGAAAAGTACGAGGAGAAACGCGACATTCTTTTGCTAGTTGGAGACTCGAACAGCCGATATATTGTTCAAAAGCATGCGCAATAGGCATAATATAAGACGGTTGAGCAATACTTTGATGGATAAATTGACTCAAATAAGTCGTAAAATAATCGAGGAACTGCTGTCCATTCGTCAAGTGCAACAATTGATCCAGTTGAATACCTTCAAACAATTCTTGAGCATCGATACATTGATCCGTCAATTGAGCGGTATCGATTCCGAAAATGTGTTTCAACGCATAGGGTTGAAATTGAATACCGAAAAACAGCGTTCCGTTTACACATTGATTCAAACAAAATCCCTTGGTCTTTTGCCCATAAACAAAACACAAAGGCAAAGGAGTATCTCCCCTAAACAACCCCGATTGTCCTTGTCGGTGTTGGAAAATCATTCCAGGATAACCATCCGCATAGATGCGATAAGACGCATGCTTCCCACTCGTTGCATCGGAATACCAATATCCCTTTACAATCCAATGTAAAGCAGCAGGTGGTTCAAAAAGTTGTATCGTCATATTGTCTTTAGGTAAAGACTAAAGTTAAGAAGATAAAACGGCAGCTGTGACGTATTTTTCGAAGATTTTTTTTGCTTTTTTCTTTGTTACTTCTTTTTTATAGGTATCATGTTCAGAAAGGTAGACTACAGGAGCCTTTTTACACATGCCTTGACATTTCATTTTACACAAAGCGTAATCTGCTCCAAGACCACTTTCTTCTAGCAGGTCTTCAAAGCACGCTTTGGCTTCTTCATTGTATCGGCAACATTTTTTTCCATCGCAAACGAAGATTGTTCGCTCACCTTTCTTAACTTTACTCATTTGGATCAAAGTTTGCTGCAAATATATGGTTATATTTATCTATTCTAAATAAATTTTAGTTAAAATGCGCCCAATAAAATTGAGATTTTATCTGGTAGGGTTTGTTGCTTTTCTCCTACTAAAAACAATATTGACCACTAACCCTCAATGGGTTGAACGGTTTTATACTCATGGCTTTTATGCGTTTTATTTACGTATAATTACCACTTGTACCAACCTATTCCCCTTCTCTATTGGCGATGTTCTATACTTTGCGGTAGGTCTCTTCTTGTGTTGGAAAATTCGCCAGCTTTGGAAAAAGAACCAAGAAACAAAGCAACGGATACGCGCTTATGCCCGTTTACTTATCAAAGGGTGTTTTCTTTTTTACGTAGCCTTTACTCTCTTTTGGGGACTCAACAACTATCGAATTCCCCTAGCCACTCAACTCGATTTACAACAAGGATATACCAAACAAGAGCTTTTGGAACTGACGAAAGCAATGATTCAACAAACGAATACCTTACAATTGGCGATAACCCAAGATTCATTACAAGCAGTTGTCCTGCCCGCTGACAAAGAACAAATTAGACAGGATGCTCAATTTGGCGTACAGCGATTAAGCGAAGCTACCCAATGGTTTACCTATAGGAATCAAAAAGCCAAAGGCTCGCTTTACAGTTTACCCTTAACCTATATGGGATTTTCGGGCTATATCAATCCCTTTACTTTAGAAGCACAAGTCAATACCAAAATACCAGCCTCTACGCTTATCGTTACATCTTCTCATGAAATTGCACACCAAGTGGGCTATGCCAAAGAGAGTGAGGCAAATTTTATTGGTTTTCTCGCAGCCAAAAAACAACAGGATATCCGCTATCAATATTCTGCTAATATATTTGCCTTGCGCTATTGTCTAAAAGCGCTTGGAACTGAAGAAACAGAGGCTAATTTCCAAGCATTGTATGCGCAGATTCACCCAGGGGTACAAACTAATTTAATTGAAAACACGCTCTTTTGGGAATCCTATAAAACGGTAACCGATTCGATTTTCAAGTTCATTTACAGCAACTTCCTCAAAATCAACAACCAAAAAGAAGGGATTCGTTCCTATAATAAATTTATCGATCTACTGATTCACTACAATAAAAAAGAGCCTGTATTTACAGGCTCTTTTTCGTTTATTCATTATTCTTTGTAAAACTTTCTTCATTCTTTTTCTTGTATGGTCGTACGATTAAACGCGCTTGACGATCAAACATCAAGTAGTTGTACACCCAGTTCCAAAACACCAAGAATTTGTTTCTAAATCCAATCAACGACATCAAGTGGACAAACATCCATACAAACCAAGCAAAGAATCCACTAAAGTGAAATTTTGGCAAATCAACTACCGCTTTATTTCTTCCGATGGTCGCCATTGATCCCTTGTCATTATAGGCAAACTTCTTCAATGGTTTTCCATCTCTCAACTGAATTAAATTCGCTGCTAATAGTTGTCCTTGTTGAATAGCTGGTTGTGCCATCATCGGATGCCCCATAGGTAAATTTTCCGTTACCATGGCAGCAACATCTCCAATAGCGAAAATATCCGTAAAGCCTTCTACCTGATTGTATTCATTTACTTTTAAACGGTTTCCTCGCTGAATGACAGAGGCTTCAAAACCATCAATCACAGCTCCCATTACTCCTGCTGTCCAGATTACTGTTTCTGTTTGAAACGACAAGCCTGATTTGGTCTCTACTGTTTTACCATCAAAATTGGTTACAATTTCATTGACCCACACATTAACCCCTAATTTTTCTAAAAATTCCTGTGCGCGTCGAGAAGATTTTTCAGACATGGCATCTAATACTTTAGATCCCCCTTGGATTACGTTGATTTCCATCTGTCTGATATCTAAATCAGGATAATCTTTAGGCAAAACGTGTTTCTTCATTTCTGCTAAAGCACCGGCTAGTTCTACACCAGTTGGTCCTGCTCCAACAATCACAAAGTTCATCAACGCTCTTTTTTCCTTCTCGTCATTAGTCAATAGTGCTTCTTCAAAATTTTCCAACACTAAGCTTCGGATATTTAACGATTGTGGAATCGTTTTCATCGCCATACTGTGTTGCTGAATAGCAGTATTGCCAAAGAAGTTCGTTTTAGATCCTGTTGCAATAACTAAATAATCAAAAAAGATTGTTCCAATATCAGCCACTACTTTTTTGTTTTCGGTATCGATGCGTTGAACTTGAGCTACGCGAAAGTAAATTCCCTCATAATTTTGAACCACCTTACGAATTGGGAATGCAATAGATCCCGACTCAAGACCGCCTGTTGCGACTTGATAAAGTAAAGGTTGAAACGTATGATAATTATGCTTATCTAATAAAACAACTTGAAAATTTTTATTTTTCAATTTCTTAGCTAATGCTAATCCACCGAATCCTCCCCCAATAATTACTACTCTCGGACGATTAGATGTAGGAATATTCATCATAACTGCACTATTTTATCTTACAAATTTACGATTATTTATCAAGTTTTGCGTTTCCTGTTTGGGCAAATGAAGGAAACGCAAGCAATCACTTTATCTACTACACAAAAAATAAAGGTTTTTCCTATTCAATTACTAAAAAAAGGAGGTTAAACTAACGATTCAAAAAAATTAAGCAAAATACCTTCCTCTTTTTTAATTTGTCCTAATTTTTTATTTAAAGAAAGAATTAACACTCTTCGCCCTATTTACGGGCATTACAGCTTATTTCAGCAAGGTCTATCAACAAAAAAACTGACCCCAAAGAGTCAGTTTAATCGTTAAAAATTATTTCGAATATTTCGGATTAACGGTTCTAAACCATTTAGTTTTAATTCGTATACCAAGGCCAATTGTTGTCCTAATTTTCCTTTGGGAAAACCTTTGTTGTGATACCATACCACGTAATATTCAGGCAAATCAATCAAATATTTGCCTTCGTATTTACCGAAGGGCATTTTGGCTTTAGCCAACTCAATCAGTTCTTTTTGATTGTCTAGCATTATTTTTGCGTCCACTTAAAGGTTACTTCTTTCTCAATTTCTGGATGTAAACTCAACAAAACGGGGCAATGCATCGCCACACGTTCTAAAATGATACGCTCTTTCCCATTGGCTGTACTCAACATCGACAAGTGCAAAGTAATTTTTTTAATTCTCCTTGGGTCTGCCTGCATTTCTTTGTACACTTCAATGGTTGAACCCACTAAATCTACCCCTAATTCATTGGCTTTGATGCCCATGATGGTCATTGCACAAGAGCCTGCTGCATTGGTCACCATATCTGTTGGGGAAAAAGCTTGGCCTTTTCCGTGGTTGTCTACTGGCGCATCAGTTATAATATGTTCACCTGATTGCAAGTGAACCGATTCTGTTCTTAAATCTCCTAAGTATGTTATTTTTGACAGCATTACTCTACTACTTTTACGGTTAAATCATCATTGTATTGTAGGATATACACTCCTCTATTGCGTACAGTTCCTTCTGGATTCTTACTGTAAACGAATTTATTTTCGATTTCTGTCGATTTCAATCCCAAAGCACCTGTAAATCCATCTTTTTGGAACATGCGTAAAATAACATCTAAGGTTACGTCATATCCTCGAATTGCGAAGCGATTTGGTACCACATTATTCTGTGCTTTATATTCTCTTGCAAAAGCAGTATCCAAACTCGTTTCACTATCTCTTGTTACCGAAGGATAGGTATAATGTAAAGCAACTAAGGTTTCAATTTTAATTTCTCCATAGTCAAATACTTCACTTTTGTCAAAAGAAGCGACTTGAATATCGAACTTATCTGTTTTGTTTTTTAATTTATCGGTCAACAATAGCGCAGATTCAATGCTGTTCGAATCTAAGATAAACGCATTGTTTTTTCCTGCCACTAAGGTTTTATCAATATCTTTTAAGTCTTTTGTTTCAATCAACTTAATATTCGGATAGTGACGCTGCATGAAACGCTTCGTAGAAGCTTTCTTTTCGTCTACAATAACTGTAATCTTACTGTCTTTTTGAATAAAGTACTCCAGCAACGATTGTTTTAACACGTCGCCATAAGGCATCGTTTGCACCAATTGAGAAGAGGGATTGGCTTTTTCATTAGACAAAGGAGAAACCAAAACAATATCGCTATTTGGTAATGCTTTTACTGCATCATCTACATTGCTTTGAAAAAAAGGTCCAATGACAACTTCTGTCTTCGCCAGGTTTTCATTAGCTAAGATTCGCTTCACATCTGAGCTGCTTTTTGTCTCGTTAGAATCAAAAACTTTGACTGTAAGGGGTAATCCCATACCTACTGCTTTATCGATCGCTAATTTAGCTCCTAAATAAAAATCCATCGTCATATTTAAGAACCCATCCGTTTTCATGCGTTCACTGGCATTATCTCCAACACGTGAAGTATTAAAAGGCAACAACAAGACTAATTCTTTTGCGGTATAACGATCCAAAGACTGCGTCAAGTCTACAAAAGAACCTGAAGATTCTATGTTCCATTTGGGTGCTGTAGTAGAACCACTCGCTTTTACTTCTCCTGTAGTAGGTACTTTTACTTCCATGCCCACTTGTAACCCTTTTCTCAATTCAGGATTGAGTTCAATCAAATCCTCAATAGAGATATTATTTTCCTTAGCTAGACCAAAAAGGGTTTGCTTAGGTGCTACGGTAATCGTACTATATTGTTCTGTTTCTTTCGATGTAGTTCCTGTAGTGGTCGGTTTTACCTCTGGTGTCGTCGTTGTAGAAACAGTTCCTTTACCTGTTGTTGGTACTTTGATCTTCTGTCCACTTTTCAAGCCTTCGCTCAATTCTGGATTTAGCTCCATAATTTTCTGAACACTGGTTTGGTATTCTACAGCTAGGCTATACAGCGTTTGTTTTGGCTCAATTTCAATTTCCTTATATCCTATTTTTGCTTTATCTACAGGGGTATCTGCTTTTGTCGCCGAAAGTAAGACATTCACTTGTGCCGATTGATCTGTTGCTACAGAAGCTGCAGCAGGAGAAATATAAAGATAGGAATTTGCTTTTAATCCGTTGCGTTCCAATTCAGGGTTCCATTGATACAAATCCTGCACGCTCACATTATATTGACGACTGATTCCAAAAACTGTTTCTTTCGATTGTACAAGATGTGTTTTTCGCTTGCTATCAGTTGGTGGTGCCGTTTGTGTTGTGGTAGGTTTGCTCGTTACAGCAGATTTTGCTTGCGTTTTATTTGCAGGAACTTGGATAACATCTCCTTCTTTAATCCCGGTTTTTGCATCTGGGTTTAATCGTAAAATTTCACTAACAGAAATTTTATGCTCGCGGGCTATCTTACTAATTGTCTCGCCTTTACTCACGCGATACGTTGTATAATTTTGCTCTTGAGCGAATGCTAATCCACTGGTAAAAATAAATGCTGCAATAGCTATAACAATTCTCTTTTTCATCTTGGTCATTTTATAAAAGCGAATAAGTCGCTATACAAATATACAGCGACTTATTTATTTTTCTAATTTTATTCCCATTCAATTGTTGCAGGTGGCTTAGAACTGATATCATATACCACTCTGTTTACCCCTTTTACTTTATTGATGATTTTATTTGAAATCTCCATTAAGAACTCATAAGGTAAGTGTACCCAATCTGCTGTCATACCATCTGTAGAAGCAACTGCACGTAGCGCTACTACTTTTTCGTATGTTCTTTCATCTCCCATTACTCCTACTGAGTTTACTGGCAACAAGATTGCTCCTGCTTGCCAAACTGAATTGTATAATCCGTGTTCTTTTAATCCATTGATAAAGATAGCATCCACTTCTTGTAATAAACTTACTTTCTCTGGTGTAATATCTCCTAAGATACGGATCGCTAAACCTGGACCTGGGAATGGGTGACGACCTAATAATTCAGGATCAATTCCCAAAGAAGCTCCTACTCGACGTACTTCATCTTTGAATAGCATACGCAAAGGTTCTACTATTTTCAACTTCATGAAATCTGGTAATCCACCAACATTGTGGTGTGATTTAATCGTAGCTGAAGGTCCTTTTACAGAGATTGATTCAATTACATCTGGATAGATAGTCCCTTGTCCTAAGAATGTCGCATCTTGAATCAATTTTGATTCATCATCAAATACTTCGATGAACACGCGTCCAATTGTCTTGCGTTTTGTTTCAGGATCATCTTGTCCTGCTAAAGCATCCATAAAACGTTGAGAAGCATCTACTCCTTTTACGTTTAATCCCATTCCTTCATATTGCTTCAATACGTTAGCAAATTCGTTTTTACGCAATAATCCGTTATTTACAAAAATACAGTGTAAGTTATCTCCAATTGCTTTACTTAATAAAACAGCAGCAACGGTAGAGTCAACCCCTCCAGAAAGAGCTAAAACTACTTTTTCATCTCCTACTTTAGCACGTAAATCAGCTATTGTTTCATCTACAAAAGAGGCAGGAGTAAAGTCTTGTTTTACGCCAGCGATATCTACTAAGAAGTTTTTCAATAGTTGAGCACCATCTGTTGAGTGGTATACTTCAGGGTGGAATTGAATCGCATACGTTTGCTCTCCTTCAATTTTATAAGCCGCATTGGTAACATCAGCAGTACTTGCCAATAAAACAGCATTAGTAGGTAATACTTTAATGGTATCACTGTGGCTCATCCACACTTGACTGTTTTGTGGAATATCTTTTAAGAAAGGATCCTCAGCAATAAAAGCAAGATTTGCTCTTCCGTATTCACGTGTATCTGATGGAGCTACTTCTCCACCGAAGAAATGAGCTAAATACTGCGCACCATAACACACGGCTAATAAAGGCATTTTACCTTTAATCTGAGCAAGGTCTGGATGTAAAGCTTCCTGTGAACGAACAGAATAAGGACTTCCTGATAAAATTACCGCATTATACGCTGATAAATCCTCGGGTAAAGCATTATAAGGCAGGATTTCGCAGAATATATTTAATTCTCGAACCCTTCTCGCAATTAACTGTGTGTATTGCGAACCAAAATCTAAAATAAGTACATTGTGTTGCATATGCAAAAATAGATATTTCACACAGACTACAAAAAAGTTTTACTGCATTTTTTTTATTGCTAAATTCTCAGCATTACGTCTTAATAAAACAAAAGACTTAAATATTTTCACATTCCCATAAATAAAATACTTAAAAAACACGCAAAAATTATTTTACATCGTGCGAACTCACTTGATCTTTACTTATATTTGTGCATCAAGTATCCTTGTTTCCCTTACGAACAGGAGGAAAAAAACTTAAATATATTCAATATGGATTTTGGAATTTACGAAACCTTAATGTTAGCTTGTTTTGTTCTATTACTGGGACATTTTATTGTATCAAAAGTCAACTGGCTACAAAAGTATAATATTCCAGAACCCGTAGTCGGTGGCTTCCTTATCGCCCTATTTACTTGGGGAGCTCATTCTTTTTTAGGAACTGATTTTACTTTTAATGAAGCCATTCAACAGAGCATGATGCTTGTCTTCTTCTCTTCTATTGGATTAAATGCTGATTTTTCTAAATTACTACAAGGAGGGAAATCACTCGTTATTTTTCTTGTCATTGCCGCATTATTTATCGTTTGTCAAAATTCCTTAGGGGTGCTTTTAGCGAAGGTACTTAACTTGGATTTGAGATTTGGTTTGATTGCTGGTTCAATTACCCTTACTGGAGGACATGGTACAGCGGGTGCTTGGGCAGATGATTTTGCCGTGAGCGGAAATCCTCTTTTAGGAGCCAAAGAAATCGGAATGGCTTGTGCTACGTTCGGTTTAATTTTTGGTGGCTCTATTGGTGGCCCTTTAGCTTACCGCCTATTGAAGAAAAACAATTACAAAGAAGTTGATCCAGCAACTATTGAAAAGCAAGAGGAAGCACAGGATATTACCAAATCCAAAAACTTCTCTCCTATTAGCTATACTACCATGATGCATACAGTAACCATGATGGCTATTTGTTTGGTTTTAGGGCAATGGTTAGCGGATTGGAATGCGAAATATTCATTCAAATTACCAACCTTTGTTTGGTGTTTGTTCATCGGATTACTTATTCGAAATAGTTTAACGTATATCTTTAAATATAAAGTACACAGCAGAAATATTGATGTTGTAGGAAATACAGGTCTTTCTATCTTTTTAGCTTGTGCTTTAATGTCACTAAAACTATGGCTAATTGTTGATTTAGCACTGCCTATTTTACTTATTCTCTTATTCCAGGTAGCACTAATGCTATTTTTTGCTGCTTATGTTACCTACCGCTGGATGGGGAAAGATTATGATGCAATTGTATTAAGTGCTGGACACTGTGGCTTTGGACTAGGTGCTACGGCTACGGCTGTTGCTAATATTCAAGCAGTAACCAATCGTTTTGGTCCTTCTTATAAGGCATTCTTAATTATTCCTTTAGTAGGAGCTTTCTTTATTGATATCATCAATGCATTGATTTTGAATATCTTTTTGACGTTTATATCTTAGGGGTTATGATGAGGCGATGAGATGTTGAGATGATGAGGCGATGAGATGTTGAGACGATGAGACGATGAGGCGATGAGGCGATGAGATGATGAGGGTTAGGCGTGAGCAACCTCACAAGTCGACACTGCCTCACCAATCTCACCTTCTCATCGCCTAGCCACTTCACAAAGAGCAAACCTCACAAAGCACAACGTATTATGGACTCGGAGGATGCGACCCCTCCTTTTGTCGGGGTGACATACTGGGTGTAGATACAAGATAATGAGATGATGAGAGTTAGGCGTGAACAACCTCACAAGTCGACACTACCTCACCAATCGCACCCTCTCATCGCCTCACCACTTCACAAAGAGCAAACCTAACAAAAAGCAAACCTCACCAATCTCACCCCCTCACCCCCTCACCATTTCACCATTTCACAAAGAACAAACCTAACAAAAAGCAAACCTCACCAATCTCACCCCCTCACCCCCTCACCATTTCACCATTTCACCATTTCACAAAGAACAAAGAACAACCCTCAAAAAAATATCTCTATGTATCGTATTCTAGCTATTGTCGTCATCTTATTAGGAATCTACATGATTTTTCTAGGAGTTAAAGCGAGTATGCAACCTCCTTTAATCACAGGGATTGGTTTTATTCTTATAGGAGTATTATTCTTAATGAACAAATCAAAACACGGAAAATAGATGAACAAAAAAACCAACCCTTTTGAGGTTGGTTTTTTTTAGTTTGTATGTTTGTAAATAAGTTTTGTATTGTAAAGGTTATTGATTCCCTTTTGCGTAATCCGCTAAAAATTGAGCTAATCCGTTATCTGTTAAAGGGTGTTTCAACAATCCTAAAATAGCAGATAAAGGACCTGTCATTACATCAGCTCCGATTTTTGCACAATTCACAATGTGCATTGTATGACGAACTGAAGCAGCTAAAATTTGTGTTTCATATCCGTAGTTATCATAAATCTGACGAATTTCTTCGATAAGCACTAACCCATCTGTTGAAATATCATCCAAACGACCAATAAAAGGAGAAACGTAAGTAGCTCCTGCTTTAGCAGCTAATAAAGCTTGACCAGCAGAGAATACTAAAGTAACGTTTGTTTTAATACCTTTTGATGAAAAGTATTTACAAGCTTTTACCCCTTCTTTTGTCATTGGTAATTTTACCACGATTTGTGGGTGTAAAGCTGCAAGCTCTTCTCCTTCTTTAATCATTCCTTCGTAATCTACTGAAATTACTTCAGCACTAACATCACCTTCTACAATTTCGCAAATCGCTTTGTAGTGGTTTAAAATGTTTGCTGCACCTGTAATTCCCTCTTTAGCCATTAGTGAAGGATTGGTCGTCACTCCATCTAATACCCCCAGTGCTTCTGCTTCCTTAATTTGATCTAAGTTAGCGGTGTCAATAAAAAACTTCATAATTTTAAAACTTAAAATTTGTTATGTTGTGTGTCAAAAATACAATATTAATTTCCGTTTCCGGCATCCTTACTCTTCTTTTTTACCCTTTAATTTTATAGTGGTTCATCAAGAGCTTTTCATAGGTTTTACCAGGGAGAATCTTTTTCAAAAACAACGAGAATTTCTGCATTGGTGCTCCAATTACATAACGCACTTTCGGTTTGGGAGTTTGGATAATTTTGTAAATCGCTTGTGCCATTTCAATAGGGTCTCCTCCATCATCAACATGTTCATTCATCATCTCCAACGACATTTTATACACCTCTTCATAAGGTGATTTTTCAATCACAGGTGCGTGATAACGCCCTGCTGCAATATTCGTAGCAAAATCCCCTGGCGCTACATTAGTCACCTCAATACCAAACGGTTTCAACTCCATACGCAAGGATTCTGTAATCAATTCTAGTGCCCCTTTAGAGGAAGAATAATAGCCACGGAAAGGCAATCCCATATACCCTGCGATAGATGTTACATTAATAATCAATCCTGTCTTTTGCTTGCGCATGGTTGGTAAAGCTGCTTTGATAACCGCAATAGGTCCGAATACATTGGTTTGAAAATTATTAACAATTTCAGCAGTAGGCACCTCTTCAATTGCTCCAGTAATTCCAACACCTGCATTGTTAATCAGAATATCCAAGCGCCCTTCTTGCTCTACTACAGTTCGAATAGCTTTCGCAATACTAGCTTCATCGCGAACATCTAATTGCACTAGAGGGAACACAGAAGTCGTTACACGCTCTGGATTTCTACTAGTTCCATATACTTTGTATCCTTTTTCATGTAAAAAGTTACCAATCGATTTACCGATCCCAGATGATCCTCCTGTAATAAAAACTACCTTCGTCATGTTTTTGCTTTGTTTTCAACAAATATAGCACAACTAATAAAAAAGACAATTGGAAGTCGTCTTTTAAAAAGAAAGGGAATCACAGAAGATGTCTATACAACAGAAAATAATTAGTATTTTTGAACACTTGTGATCCAATACTTATCCTATCGAATATCCTATGAAAAAATATAGTATCCTAGTTACCCTTAGTGCCTTGTCGTTGGGCTTCGTTCAATGCCAATCCCCACAAACCGTGGTACAAAGCCCTCCTACATTAACGGAAGAGGCTTATTTTAAGCGCATCTCTTCTGATTCAATTCAGAAAAGTTTATTGGTTTTAACGGCAGATAGTTTAGAAGGGCGTCGTACAGGTGAACCTGGTCAAAAAAAAGCTGCTCACTATTTGGCGAATTACTATAAAAAACTGGGGATTGGAATGCCTCCACAGACTACGAGTTATTTTCAACCGATTCCTGCCTCATTTATGACCAACTGGCAAATGCGATTAAAAGATAGTGAAAATGTTTGGGCGTATATTGAAGGAAGTGAAAAACCAGAAGAAGTTTTGGTCCTTTCTGCTCATTTTGATCACATGGGTATTTTGCTAAACAAAATTTACTATGGCGCAGATGACAATGGTTCAGGTACTTCTGCAGTAATGGAAATTGCACGTGTTTTTCAATCCTTAGTAAAAGAAGGCATTAGACCTAAACGCTCCATCTTATTTCTCCATCTTACAGGGGAAGAATTTGGTTTATTTGGTTCTAAATTTTACACAGAAAACCCACCTATTCCATTGGCCAACACCATTGCCAATTTAAACATTGACATGATTGGAAGACGAAGCCCTGAACATCCTTCAGCAGATGATTATATCTTTTTAGTAGGGTCCGATAAATTAAGTCAGGATTTACATGATACGGCAGAAAAAGCCAATGCGGAATCGGTACAATTAATTTTGGATTACACCTTTAATAACGATAATGATCCACAGCGAATTTACTATCGATCTGATCATTACAATTTTGCTAAAAACAATATTCCGGCGATCTTTTTTTACAATGGTACGCATGATGACTATCACCTACCCTCTGATACGTTTGATAAAATAGATTTTCCTATTCTAACCAAAAGAACCCAATTTATATTTGAAACTGCTTGGAAATTAGCTAATGGAGCAAACAGACCTCAACTCAACTAAAAATAGAATAAAATGGGCTAAAATCGTTGATATTTCGATTTTCGTCCTTTGTTTTGTTCATTTAATCCTGTGGATTATTCGCGCTTCCTATATCACGGGTTCCCATACAGGACCATGGGCAACCTGGGTATACAATCATTTGTATACTTCCATGTATTATGCGCTATATGCACTTCCTATTGCCTTGGGATTTAGCGTGATAAACCGCAAACTATCAGTAGATTCTTTTGCTTTTCTATCCCTTAAGTCATTGGTTATTACGTATATTTTGATTTTTATTTTGCGATGAAATCGGAACGCAGTGAAGATTCATCTAACACCAAAGCCAATATAAAGTAGGTGAGATAGATGGTGAGAGGATGAGATGGTGAGATGGTGTGGCGATGTGAGGTGAGAGGGTGAAATCGAAACGTAGTGAAGATTCATCGAACACCAAAACCAATATAAAATAGGTGAGATAGATGGTGAGATGGTGTGGCGATGTAAGAAGGTGTGGCGATGAGGCGATGAGTGTCCGAACAACTGGGCACCGTAAACTGTACACCGTAAACCGTATACTGTAAACTGTAAACCGTAAACCGTATACTATTTAGAAATATACTTCCTATCGATATAATCGGTCAACCAAACACCATTTGCAGAACAGAAAAACAACACACCATCTTCTTGCATTTTCCCTGCTAAAATCGTTAATACAACAACTCGTCCATGACGGGAGCCAACGGCAATTGCGGTTTCTTTATCTCGACTCAAATGTACATGTTGGCGATTCATTTTTTTGATTCCTTCTTGGTAAATGGAAGGCAAAAAACGATCGGCTGTTCCATGGTACAAGTATACTGGTGGCACTTGTGGAGTAAATTCTAAATCCACCACAATCGAATGCCCTTGATTGGCGCGTATTTTCGTTTGATCCTCATTCAAAGAATATCTTTTCTTTGTATTAGTTGCTACAATTTCATCTAATTCTTTTCGGGTAAAGGATACGCGGTGCTTGCCACATTTCTGAATTAATTCATCAATATTTGCCCAGCCATTCGCATCCAGTTGAATTCCTATTTTACTAGGTTCATGACGCAAAATCAAAGACAAAAACTTCCCTATACTTTTCTTCCTAGCTTCTTCCATTTAGGCTTGTAAATCTTCTACAGTTAATTTCATTTCTTTCAAACGCTGCGTTAGATTAGTCATAATGTAATTCTCTTCCGCACTGTCTTTATACTTGTGGTAAACGGCTTGATATACTGGTAGTAAACTTTCATCTATGATCCCTCTTAGCGCTTGTAAACTATACAACACCACATTTTCATTTTCATCTTGTAATGCTTCTTTAAAAGAAACAATATAAGCTTCTTTATTTTCTAATTTACCTAGCGTATAAATGGCTTGACTGCGAATTTCAGCCAGTCTTGACGTTAAACCAGGTACAATTAAATGGGCATAGTCCGCTGTTGCTTTTATTGCGATATAACTGTAGAAACGATACGTTTCTTCCTCTTCTATTTGATCTTTATGCGCTTCTAATACAGGAAGCCAATATGCCTCGTTAGCTCCATACCAGTGAATTTGCTGTAAGACAAATAACAAATTCGCCTCCACTTCTTGTTCTAAAAAAGGGATTGCGCGATCAAAAGCTGTTTTCGCTAAAATCGAAAGCAAGCGTTGTCTTACTACAACTGTTACTTGAGGGATTGTTTGTATTATCCCTTGAAGAATAGGTTCACTTATTTCATTTTTATTGATTAATCCATCCAAATATTCTACTTGCTCCTGTTCAGTCGTAGCCATTTGAAAAGCCTCCCATAAATAAGGGCTCGTTCCACCCCTTCTATAGCCAAACCATCCAGCCTGCTCTGCGAGTAAATCCCCAGCAATAATTTCATCTAGCCAACGCTCATACCAATCTAAGAAATGAGCTTCATAAGCAAATATAGGTTTGTAATCCTCATTGAGGTAAACAATGCGACCTTTATGCGGTCCATTTAAAATCAAACAAGTTGTAATGGCACATCCTTGGGTACCAATGGGTAATAATCCACCAAATAAAGGCCCTACAATTGCATCGTAGGCTTCATCAGATAATTCCTCATCATACATCGCCTGCGTTAAAGTTGTCCATGCCTCATCGGTCATATCGGGATGCAATAGACAAGGATAGCTCAAATAGCGTTTGACATCCCCTGCATTGAGATCTTCTAATCCATCCCCAAAAGGATAAATTCCATAATAAGGGCCAGCAGCACTTCCCATATAGGCGTTTTCTGTTGTATTTCCATTTCCTATTTGGGTTACAAAAGCCACATAAGCTTCTGGTAATTCAATCCCACACTTTTGCTCAAAAGCTGTTATTTCCTGAAAATTGATCCCTATTCCTACTTTATATTCATGCGAATCTGCACCAAATACAACAAAGTCTTCATCGTATTGTTCAATATTCGCTAATTTTGCTTTAATTCTACTTAGTTGTATCTCCACTTTACTCCTCCTTCTTTATTTTATTTTGGAATCGACCAATAGCCTACAATGGTCTGTTGATTCAATTCTACTTTTACTGTTCGTTCCTCCTCATTGGTTATCAGAATACAATCCCACGATTGCATTTCAAAAGATTGGGTATTAATCACAACTTCTCCTTTCGCTAAAGCAAATAATAGAATAAACGATTGATTCGTTTGAAAAGGCTCATGACGCACAGCAACTACCTCATCGACAATAGCATCTTGAAGCATCAAATTAAAATCTGTACCTTGTGAATAGGACGTAATCGTATCTGTTGATTTAAATGTAAATAGCTCGTGATTTTCATAGTGCTGATCTACTTCATTGATGGTTAAATCCAGCTTACCATCTAACATCGCCAAATAGCGGTGATACCCTTCAAATTTTGTAAACTCAGAGGGAATAGTTTCAATAGTAGCACTACTAATACGAAATGCAAAATTTCGATCCCCATATTGGGCTGTTTTAGGATAAATGAAATATTCTCTCGTTTGTCCGCCAGACCATTGGTTAGCTGTCAACGTTTCTTTTTGTATAAATTCAATATGCATCGTGCAAATAAACCTTGTAATTGAGACGTTAAAACTACCACATTTTTTTGGCTTATTAACTCCCTAATTCTAGTTGATTTTTTACTAGGTTATAGTATGTACCCTTTTTCGCGACTAAGGTTTGATGGTTCCCTACTTCAATACATTGACCTTGTTGGAGTACAACAATATGGTCTGCTTGTTTTACAGTAGACAAACGATGGGCGATGATTAATACGGTTTTTTCTTTAAAAAAAGCTTGTAAATTGTCATGAATTACCTTCTCATTTTCAGCATCTAAAGCAGAAGTTGCCTCGTCAAAGAACAGATAATGAGGATTTTTATACACAGCACGAGCAATTAGAATGCGCTGCTTTTGTCCGCCAGAAATACCATTCCCTACTGCACCAATTTTAGTTTGATATCCTAAAGGCAACCCCAATATAAATGACTCTAAATTAGCTATTTGAACAGCATATCTTAGTTTTGATTCATTCATTTCCTGATCACTTGTGGCAATATTACGTGCAATGGTATCTGAAAAAATAAAACCGTCTTGCATAACCACACCACAATTTTCTCTAATACTCCTAGGAGAAAGTGCAGTCAAAGAATCTTCATCAAAATAGATTGTTCCATGTGTAGGTTCATAAAATTTTAATAAAAGCTTCATCAATGTCGTTTTACCACTTCCACTGGCACCTACAATCGCGGTTACTTTCCCCTTTGGAAACAATAAGTGGAGATTTTTCAATACATAGGGAGATTGAGGTCCTTCATATTGAAAGGAAAGCTTATTTAAATATATTCCTCTTTTTCTCCCATTATCTTGTTTTTCCTCTGCCACGATTAGTGGTTTTAATGCCTCATGTTCTTCTATAGGATGATGTTGTACTTCATTTAATCGGGCTAAACTAAGCTTCGCATCTTGAAATGACCTAAAAAATGAAATAAGTTGATTAATCGGACTGTTCATTTGTCCAATGATATAAGAAACACTGAGTAAAGCTCCTAATGACATTGCTTGATGTACCACCAAATAGGCAGTGAGAAAAGTTACCACAATATTCTTTAACTGGTTGATAAATTCAAATCCAGAAAGTTGCACTTGATCTACTTTTAAAATCCGCTTATTGGTAACAAAGAGTTTTTGTTGTATTTCTTCCCACTCGATTCGTTTACTTTCCTCTAGTTGGTTCAATTTCATTTCTGAAACTCCATTGATAATTTCATAAATTGCTTCTTGATTCTCGCTGCGTTGTTGAAAACGAAAATAATCTAACATTTTTCTCTTTTTCATCCAATACAAGGACCAACCAATAGAAATAATCGTTAGACTGATATAAACAATTAAAATCTGAATATCATAATACCATAATACCCCAAAGAAAACAGAAAAGGTAAACATTGAAAAAACGGTTAGCAAACTATCCGAAGTTAGAAACTGTTCAATTCTCTCATGATCTTGAATACGCTGATTAAAATCTCCCATCAATTTGGTATCAAAAAACTTAATGGGTAATTGTAATAATTTTTTTAGAAAATCGGAGATAATTTGAATGTTGATTTGGGTTCCTATAATTAACAAGATCCAATTTCGACCTACACTGAACACAATATTGCCCAAAAAAAAGGCTAGCTGAGCCATCAACACATATGTGATTACGGATAAGTTAGCTTTGTTGACTCCTTCATCAATAAGTTGTTGCGTTAAAAATGGAAAAAACAACATCGTCAAAGTACCTAAAAAAAGTAAAACAAACAATTGAAGTACTTGTTTTTGGTAGGACTTTAAATAGTGCCAAACATAACGAAGTGTCTGTTTTTCTTCTATTGGAGCTAGATTGTTCATTAAAGTAGCTTTTGGCGTTAAAAGCAAAGAGACACCTCGTCCTTCATCTGCTAACCACGATTTTTCAAATTTCTCTTGAGATAAAGAAATCATTCCATATCCAGGATCTGCAATTTTATATTTTTTCTGGTTGGAGAATAAAGTAGTTGAAATTTTATAAAGAACAACAAAGTGATTTTGATTCCAATGTAAAATACAGGGCAAAAGTGATTGATCTAAATCTAGTGTAGTAATTTTGACTGCTTTTGATTTCATACCAATCTTTTTCGCTGCTTCTTTAATTCCCAAGAGCGAAACACCTTCTCTTGTAATGAAACACTGCTCCCTTATATATTGAATACTTATCTTTTTCCTGTAATGATTCGCAATCATCACTAAACAAGCGGGACCACAATCCATTTGGTCGTGTTGAGGGATAAACTTCATTAATAATGATTTTAATTAACAATTAATTATAGAGAATGGGGGTTTAGGTATTTTTTATTTTTCTACTAATAAAAGCATGAATTGTATCTATACAACTATCCAAATCATTATTATTATCTATCATCATAATTTTTTCTAATTTAGATAGAATGGTGCATAAAAAAACATCAGGTAAGATATCTTCATTAGAAATTTCGAATAACCCTATAATATATTTCTTAGCATCGTTATAGTTTCCTGAATAATATGATTTTAAAAATTTAAAACCTGTGTGAAAAGACTTATTTTCTTGATAATTCATATCCATATCAATACTCATAATTAAATCACTTATATTATGTTCATTTAAGTATTTTATAAATATGGATTCAACAATATGTGATGTCCAATAAAATCTATATTCAATATCTCTTATTTCTAAATTTTTAGTCGTATTATTTCCTTTATTATAAACAGAGCACATAATAAGATCTATTGCATAGATTTTCGCATTTTCTAAATCTCCTAAATTAAAATATACCCTAAATTTATTCAGAACTTGTTCGCATTTGAATAACGCTTCTAACCTTGAATTTCCATTTAGAATAATATGAGAATTAACCATACAAGATTCTAAATCTTCTAATGACAATTTGAAATTTGATATTGAATAGTAATAATATGCACGCATAGGGAGATAAAAAATGCTTAAGTAAAACTTAATATCTTCATCAAGGTATCTATATAAATTATTAATTTTTTCTAACTCATTCTCATTATCCATATTAGATCTATCTTTAAAAAAACGAAAAGTTTCTTGAATTCTTGAGAACATATAAATTATCAATAACCTTTTCTCATTTGGGATGAAAGAATTAATAAAATCGAGCATCTCTATAAAAATCAATCCTCTTTCAAAATCCTTTGATTTTTCATCTTTTTTCAAATATTTTTTTACTAGTGTATCAATATCACTCATAACTAACTATTTGTAAAATCATACTTAATCTCGTCAAGATATTGAAGAGAAATCCTATCTTCAAAATTGTATTTAAAAGAAGGACAAGCAGGATTTCCTTTATACCAATTTATTGGGCAACTGCCTCCACAAACAGGAAGAAAATTACATTCCTTACACCAAGTATTATACTTTTTATATTTTATATCTTGATACCAATCACCTAAAGGAAGTTTTTTACGATTTTTCTTATGAGCATTATTGTTAACTTCTCCAATTATAAAGGGACTATCTTCAAAATCAAACTCTGGAGTAAACGGAACTTCCCAACAATAAGTCACTCTACCTTTAGCATCAATTAACTCAGAATCACTACTTGTTATCATGCAAGTATTAAATCTTCTAGTTGGCAACAGAGGTATATTTCTTCTAAAGCCTAACTGTCTTAATTTTATCAAATATTCTATTTCTATTTCACCAAAAGCTTCAGGTGTAAGTCCGATTTTTTCATCTATATGATTATTTCCCCAATCATGAATAGGTTCAAACTTCATACTAATTCTAGTATGAAGTTTCAGCTTATATATTTCTTCAATTAGATTATGTATATCTAAATAGTTTTGTTTACTAACATTACATCTAATTAAAATATTACACTTAAATTCATCATAAATTGGGGTTTTTACTGCATTAATCACATTCTTCAAAATATATTTATACGTCGCCCCTTTATTGATCTTCATGAATCTACTATTATCATGTAATAGCTCAGTTCCATCTAAGGTTATTTGAAAATGATATATCTTTAAATTAACCAATTCTTCAAAAATATTCCTTTTCAGAGCCAAACCATTAGTAATAATAGACGCTTTATATTTTATCCCTTTTGATTTAGAATATCTAATTAGTTTTTCACTTAAATAACGAATACCATTAATTCCTAATAAAGGTTCTCCTCCATACCAAGTAATATTAATTTCCTTATAATTATGTTTATTCAACTGAATTTTTAAATACTCGAATATCTTTTCTGATTGATCATCTGTTAGATTTAGCTTTTCATGATTTTGACCACAATATCCACATCCTAGCTGACAATTACCTGAAGGCTGAATAGTATAGCTAAATATATCCGAAGACGCCATTGTGGCTTTAGTAAACGAATTAATTACAATTTCAAATTCGTCTTCATCAGCAGGAATAAGAATCTCGCTATTAAAAAGCTCCAATAATACATCACTATTTATCGTTTCAAATTTTTGATTTTCAATTAGATTAAATATGGTAGACTTTATTCGCAATAATTGTGATGTCCTTGTAGAATATACTAGTGTAAATCCCTGATCTAATGCTGTTGTCACTTTATATCTCGATAGTTTAAATTTTTTATTTTTCATCCTAACATTTAATATTTATTATTAACAAAATAAAAATGGGTCCTATTGAGCTATTAGATAACTCAATAAGACCTAATTAGTTAATTTATTTATTTGGTTCAAGCACATGATAAGCGCCACATGCAAATCCAGAACAATCGGATGCTTTATTTTTCAAAGCCTGATTCCCTCCTCTTAACTTAATAATTTCTGAATCTTTTAAATCTAATTTTTTGTCGATGTCTTTAAGAAAGACTCTTAATTTTTCACTTTTCATTTTGGATAAAATTTATAGTTTACCTAAACTTGGATAGGCTTTAGGCATCTCCTTTATTTATATATAAATATTCTTAACCATATTAATTTCAATCATAATATCTCCTAAAACAGTGTTTTAAGGAACAACTAACTCACAACCGCTGATTTCCTTAATTTGCTCTCCCTTTTTCCTCTTCATTACTACTATTTTGTTTTTTTACTGAAATATTTTTGTTCCCAAAAGAATAAGACATAGAGAATCGGACATACTGTGTGTCATAATATTGTTTGAAAGTTTGAAATACATTTTGAGTAGTATTCGAAAGTAACATTCGGTCCGTCCCTAAGATATTATTGGCATTTAATACACATTGCAACTTCTTGTCTAATAGGGACAACTTGATTCCTGCAGTTACATTGGCATTTGCACCTGCCTTATTTCCAACATAGTTGGAATCAAAATTTTGTTCATAACTAATTTCAGCAATCACTGTATTTGCTTTATTAAGAGTCAAGGTAGTTGTAGCGATAAAATAGGCACCCCAACCAGAATATTTGGGTTTTAAATAGGTCGTATTCGTTTTGGATTCCACATAGAATGTGTTGAATTCAAACGTATTAGTCCACCAAGAAAGAATATCAGCACTCGCATACATATTGTAATTAATACGATGCATGGAATAATAATTTAACTGTGTAAATTTTTGAAAATCGTATTCTTCATTATGTGTAGTAAGCTGTCCAAATCCGTTCTTCACTTGGCTAAGGGATACCGTTGTAAACAATTTATTTTTGAAAGAATGAGAGAGCTCTAAAGTTGTAGTAAAAGAGGGTTGTAAAAAAGGATTACCTTCTTCATAGGATGTTGAACTTAAATACCATCGAGCCGGATTCAAATTTGCATAAGAAGGACGTTGTATGCGCTTACCATAACGAAGGGTGATATCGTGCTTGTCATTTAATTTATAAGCCACATACAAAGTAGGGAATACCTCCATATACTTCTTCTTATTAGTTTGATTCACGCTAGAAGAACTCCCTTTATTTTGAGTAGATTCAGCCCGTAAACCGGCCTTTACCTGCCATTTTTCTCCCCATGATTTAGCACTAGAAAAATAGAGTGCTTGTGTATTTTCTCGATAAAAAAAATGATCTTCTTGTTGATATCCTGCCTTTTGCTGTTCCGCTGTCTCAATATCAATCTCACTGCTAATTTTAGTAAAACTTATTTTTCCACCGAATTCCAAGGTTGCCCAAGTATAAGGAAGTTCAAAATCAATTTGACTCGCCAGATTATTAATATACTGTGCATTATTATTCAATACTGTCGTAGCAGTAAGGGGATCCACTTCCTGAATCATTTCAGTGATTTGCTTATTATTTTTAGTAGAGGAATAAAGAAAATAATCGACATCTAGGGTATATTTCTTACCTAACGTGTCTAATTTAGTCACCAATGCTGTGGTAAAAGCATGATTGTCATACTTATTTTCTGCATTGCTCTTGGAAGATAATGTTCTAGATAAATGCTGATTTTCTTCCTTGTAAATTGCTATTAGTCCATCTTCCTTTGTCTTCGGTGTAGCCGTACTCCCTATGTATTGAAAACTGATCTTGTGTTTATCATTAAGAGCATAACCCAGGTTAAACATACTAGAAAAACCTAAATTTTTCATCTGATCATATAAATCACTTTTCCAATGTTCTTGAGGATAATAATACTGAATTTCATTGGTATAAATAGTTTTGTTTTGCCTCATTGATGCGTCTATTAAAAGGCTTACCTTATCTTTTTGATAATTAAAAGTATTACCGATAGAAGTCGATGGATAAGTTGCCTGCGTATATGCGGTTCTACTCGTATTACTCCAACTTTGTAGTGCTGATTTTTTTAGCTTAATATTGATAAGCCCTCCATCTCCTTCAGCACTATATTTTGAAGGAGGAGTTGTCATTACTTCTATCCGCTCTATATTATCACTAGCTATACTCTTTAAGAATTGGATTAATTCATCTCCTGATAGGACTATACGTTTATCATCAACTAGGATTGAAACATTGGATTTCCCAGCTACAGCAATTTTATCATTCTTTACTTGAACACTAGGCGTTACTTTCAGTGCATCCAAAGCATCACCACCGCTCGCAGAAACCGAATTTTCTACGTTAAACACCAAGCGATCTACCTTGCGTTCAATCAGCTTTTTCTTAGCTTGAATCGTAATACTATCCAATAAAACCGTTTGATTTACTGTAATTATCCCTATATCTATATCCTGAGTGAGTAGTATATCACGGCTGTATTTTTGTGTACCAAATTCAGCTAGCGCTAAAACATAAGAACCTCTTGGTGCTTCTAAAGTAAAACGCCCTAAACTATCCGTATACACATGAGGTGTAGTTAACAGGATATCGCTCGTTAAATAAACGTCTATAAATTCAATCGGCTGCTTTTGTTCATTTGTCACTTGCCCTTGTAGCCGAAACGATTGCCCTTGACTTCCTGTACAAAAAAGCAAACAAACAACAAACAAATAAGAGTAGAGGTTATACATAATTCAACTATTTTTAATTTAGATTTTAAAAATCAAAACACTACAAATCAATGTGTTAATTGATAAAATCTAAATTAAAAAAGAGGATATAAATAGTCACTACACGTAAGGGTAGTTTTTAGTCTAACGTCAAAAAACTACCCCTAGGAGTAGTCAAAGGATTAGGTCAATCTCGCAAGCTAAGAGTAAATAGGTGTTCATTCCTTTATTCCTATCATTTTTCAAACATTCTACACCTATTACATACAACTAAGAAATATCGTTGATTTACCTCTGTTTTTTTCTATTATTTTTAAAGTAAAAACCTCATTATTCATTATGAAAAAACGAAAAAAATGGAAGTAACACAGTCAGAAAAAGCAACAAATTTCCCTAATTACCTAGAGGCAGTACAAGCCTTAGCTAGAATGACGTATAAAAGCATTTACATCATTGATCATCAAAAGAAAGTATTTGATTACGTTTCAGACAATCCTCTTTTTCTCTGTGGTCATTCCGCTCATGAAGTACAAAAAATGGGATTTGAATTTTATACGCAATGTATCCCAGATCATGATCGGAATATGTTAATTAAAATAACGAAAGCGGGGTTTCATTTTTTGTATACGATTCCTATTGAAGAACGAACACAATATACATTAGCGTGTGATTTTCATCTTCAACACAAGCAAATTCAACTCCTTTTGATTCATCACGAGATAACCCCACTTTGTTTAACAAAAACAGGACAACTGTGGAAATCTGTTTGTATTGTCTCACTATCAACCGCACATCAAATGGGAAATAGCAAGATATTTAAGTTAAATAGTGCATCCACTTGGGCATATGATTTAAACCAAAACACGTGGAAAACCACAATCAAGCCAAGACTTTCTCCTAGAGAATTGGAAATTTTACAGTATTCTATCAGAGGCTATAAAATCCAAGAAATAGCGTCTTTTATCTATGTAACACCTGATACAATTAAATTTCACCGTAAAAAAATTTTAGAAAAATTACAGGTACATACCATTGCTGAAGCCATTCGCTTCGCTATTGTCAACAAATTACTATAACAATACATGCTCTACCCTCTTTCTCTGTCTCCCTATAACTACAAAACACGAACGGCGTTCATGTTTTGTATCATAAGTTTACTACTTAAAAAAAGCGTTTAATCACCTGAAAAATTTGATAAACATCATCCATAGAATATTCCATAATCGCATAACTAGCATTTCGACTAGACAAGATTAACTGTCTACTTTGCGGATTGAAATCTCCGATATCTTTATGAAGAATATGATCTTTGGTCACCAGTACAAAACCGTATTTTGTTTCTTTAAAACCACCCTCCCACAAATTCTTGGGAACTTCTTTAGCTAGAATCTCTGCTCCATTTGGTGTATCTTCAATATTTCCTCCATTCATGGTATCGCCCACTACTTCAAATGCCTGATAATAACCTAACTCAAAATAATCTACGCTAAACTCTGCCCGAATAAAATGATCTTGAAGCAAATGGACATCTTGATACTTTTCAAGATAGGTTGTATGCGCTGTAAATGGAATTTTAAAAACCTCCATGTCTATTTTCTGTCCAGGGTAAAAAGTAAAAGTATTCCCGCGCTTATTGTAAAAAATCTCGGGTACATGACTTTTAGTCAAATACGTAGCTTCACTTTCAAATAATACATGTATCCCTCTTTTTTGCCCTTTCATTGCTTCATCATGTATTGTTTTGGGTTGAGAAATAAATAAACTTCCTTCACCGTTTGCTAGCCACTTGCGGTTTAATATCGGTGCAAATGTCACTAGTCGATTAATAAAACTCGTACTGATATTCACTTTTCCATTGACAATTTGGGAGAAAGAAGATTTCTTATACCCTAATTTTTGAGCAAGGTCGGTATGATTTTTAGCCAAACCTTCAAAAATAATCCACTTAACGGCCTCATTGAGGCGTTCAATTTTATCCATATCTAAATAATTTACAAAAAATACACGAACGTTATACGTAATTTTTCATGGTAGAAAAAAACTTTGTTCGTATATTTGATTTTACACTTAAATAGCAAAAATACAGAAAAATCAATAAAAAATAATCAATTTTATTTATAATAATTCAAACATAAATCACATTTATTACAAAAATCAAATATAAATCCTTCTAAAAAGCAACTAGTATGAGTACCCCTTGGCAAAACATATCCCAACAAGATTTTTCGCAAGAACTTCTCCAGAAGTTAAGCGTTTCTATTCAAGAAAAACAACTACTCACCCTTTGGCTTGGAACCCTTTGGAAATCTTCAAGCCCTCATGGATTATGGATGTATGTAAAAGATAAAGATCAAACCAATGCACTGTTTTCTACCGCATACAAAAAAAACGTACTAGACGAAGAGCAACTGCTAATTATTATACTAGACGCCACAGACTTAACCTATCACCAAACAATAGGCAATATTCTCTTCAAAACCAGCTTACTTCCTAGTCGTATCATCTATCAAACAATAGCCATCCCACTCCCTCCAGCAGTATCTAGCTCCTTAGGGAACTTTATTGCACTTTACCAAGACAAACACGCTTTATTGTCTTCGTATTGTAGCGATTTTATGACACAGCATTACCTCGGAAGTAGTTCTGCATTGCTCAAGTTATTGACCTATGATTTAGATGTCTTAGAAACTGTTTTGTTAGGTGTGCCTCAAACAGCGACCACATTAACCCATCGATTATTGCTTTTGGAACAACTTATACCTAAAATGAAAACACTATTTGTCAAACGCGAAGCAGATGTGTACTATATTTTGGATGATTTGGCGCAAGAGGTAGAAGATGTTCCTTATCAGATGTGGAATACAGCCCTTCAAAAAATTCAAAAGAAACTTCACCGCATTGTCCTGTTGGTGTTAGAACAAATGGATAGACCCTCAACACGAATACCCCTCAAACGCAAAACAAGAAAGAAAAAAAACAAACCTTTTATCTACCAAGAAAAACTATGCTCCCTTTTAGCGACCAATCAAATTGAGGAGATTTATCAATTTCATGAAATTCTTTATTCATACCCAACAAAACAACAAAAACACGTTTATTTGCTGGTTATCACCAAAGAAGAGCCCGACAAAGAAATAAAAAAAATCATACAGGAAATTGAATCGAACAAAGAAGGCATTTATTTTACGCTACTTGCTCATACTCGTTTTTATATTCAAGAGTATGTGTATGAATTTTCTTCTTTTTTTAAATCCGTGATTCAATCTAGAAACAGAATTTACGCGAGTGATTATTATCCTCATATTCATTGGTACAAGAGTAATATGAAGGATTACAATGATTTTATGCAACCTTATCAAGGGCGTTTAGCACAGATTAATCAAACCATTCAGCACCATTTTAAAAATCCGCAAGGCGATACGTTTATGACTACCCATCATCTGTATACTTGTCTAACCGTTAAATTGCAAATTTACATTCTTCATCGCTTGCATTATCTACCTAAAACCAATAGCATCCACACATTGGTTCACTTAGCTTTGTATGCAGAAGACAAAGAAGCACCTAGGTTAAAGTCTTTATATGATTTCTTACATCCTCTTGTTTTTGCTTACACCATTCAAAATAAACAAGAGAAAAAGTACAATTTAGTACTAGATCGAGTGACAGTTCAACAACTGCAACAATTCTTTACAACCCTTGAAATCTAATAGCGCAGTATTCGTACTTTTCGATTCAATTTATATCTATAATAAAAAAGGAGCTTTAAAAAAGCTCCTTTTTTTAATACAATTATTAACCCAGACGATGAGTGATATTTCAACGTTCCTCTACTTCCATCCCCCTCCTAAACTCTTATAAATATCCACGACACCGATTAACTGTTTACTCTTAGCTTCAATCAATTCAATTTTAGCATCCATCGCTTCCCTCTGCGTCATTAATACTTCTAAGTAATCAGCTCTTGATGATTTAAACAACTCATTAGCAATACCCACTGCCTCAGATAACGCTTGAGTTTCTTTCTTTTTATATTCGAAGGTGTGTTGTATATTTTCAATATTGGCCATTTGATTGGCTACATCAAAATAAGCATTCAACAACGTTTTATCATATTCATACAACGCTTGTATCTGACGGGCATTCGCTGTATTAAACTCAGCTTTTATCGCACTTTTATTAATTAAAGGCGCTGCTAATTCCCCGACTATTGAGTACATCGCAGATTCAGGAAGTTTAACCAAATAAGAAGGTTTAAATGCATTCAACCCCACAGCAGCAGAAATTTCCAGCGAAGGATAAAATTCAGCTTGTGCCACTTTCACGTCCAATTGAGCAGCTTCTAACTCTAATTCTGCTTGTTTAATATCGGGGCGATTCGATAGTAATTGACTTGGAATTCCAGTTTTTATTGCGGTTGGCACTAAATCCATAAACAGCTCCTTTTCGCGAATTATAGGTTGAGGATAACGCCCCAATAGCACATTAATTCTATTCTCTGTTTCTGTTATTTCTTGTCGAATACTAAACTCTAAACTCTGCGCTTTCAAGAGTTCGCCTTCAAATTTTTTAACTCCTAACTCAGTACCGCGAGCGGCTTGTTTTTGAACAATGACAATCTCTAATGCTTTCTTCTGTAATTCAATATATTGCAAGGTTAAATCTAATTGATTGTCCAACGCCAACAATTCATAATAAGAAGTTGCTATTTCCGCAATTAAGACTGACAGCACCTTATTTTTTCCTTCTACTGTTCCTAAATAACGCTTAACAGCAGCTTCTTTGGCATGATGGAGCTTTCCCCACATATCAATTTCCCAAGAAGCAGAGAGTTGCCCTGAAAAGTCTCCGATATTTTCAGGTACTTTAACTCCTTTTTCTATTTCAGTTCCAGCATCACCGGCTCCTTGACTTGTATAGCGACCTACCTTTTCAAGACCTGCCCCAAGGCTAGCTCCTACTTTAGGTGCTAATTTCCCTTTTTGACGTAAAACGTCATTTTTGGCCACTTCAATCTCCTGAAGGGTAATCAATAACTCTTGGTTATTTTTTAGTCCCTCTTCAATTAAAGCCGTTAAATGTGGATCAGTAAAAAATTGTCTCCAAGGGGCTAAACCCGAATTGAGTGTATCGTTTTCTTCGCTATAAGCTAGGGGAAGTTTCATTTTACTATCCTCAGTAAGCGTAGCTTGCGGGGCTTTGCAGCTCCACAAACTCAAACTAATCCAGGTTAAAAAACCTACTTGATATAAAATCGATTTATTCATCTTTTTCAATGTATTCGTAAATAGTAGATTCATCTTCGTAATGTGTTAGTTTTGTTTTCTCCGCTATTGTCCCAAAAATGTAGTAGAGTCCAGGTACGACAACTAAACCAAACAGCGTACCGATTAACATTCCTCCTGCGGCTGCCGTTCCAATGGTTCTATTGCCAATTGCTCCGGGACCACTAGCTAATGCCAAGGGAATTAATCCTGCAATAAAGGCAAAAGAAGTCATTAATATAGGACGAAAACGCAATGCAGCACCTTCTACCGCAGACTTTAAAACGCTGTGTCCCTGTCGATGCATAAACAGAGCAAATTCCACTATTAACACTGCATTTTTACCTAGTAAACCAATCAACATCACGAGTGCAACTTGTGCATAGATATTATTCTCTAATCCCAAGATACTCAAACAAAAATAGGCGCCAAAAATACCTGCAGGTAGCGATAAAATAACAGGTAAAGGAAGAATAAAACTCTCATACTGTGCGGCCAAAATAAGATATACAAATCCCAAACAAATTGCGAAAATAACAGCGGCTTCATTTCCTCTGGATACTTCATCTTTTGAGATACCTGCCCAATCAATTCCATACCCATGCGGTAATGTTTCTTTTGCTACCTCTTGAATGGCTTTTATCGCAGCTCCACTACTGTATCCTTGTGCAGGAGCTCCACTGATTTCAGCTGCATTGTACATATTAAAACGCGTATATTCTGACAGTCCATATACTTTTTCCATCGTCAAGAAAGCAGAATAAGGAACCATTTCACCTCGATCATTTTTCACAAACATATTCAATACATCTTGAGGCAAAGCTCTATATTCTGGTGCAGATTGAACCATAACTTTATAAGGTCGATCAAATTTGATAAAACTAGTTTCATAATCACTTCCTATTAATGTTGATAAGTTATCCATCGCTTGTGCAATAGATACCCCTTTTTGTTCTGCTTTATCATTGTCAATTTTCAATAAGTACTGAGGAAAACTCGCACTATAAAAGGTAAATACAGAACTGATTTCTGGGCGTTTACTCAAAGCAACGACAAACTCCTTGCTCACCTTTTCCATCTGCTTATAATCTCCACTTCCCATTTTATCTAAGAGCCTCAACTCAAATCCACCTGCAGCTCCATACCCTGGTACAGCAGGAGGTTGGAAAAATTCGATTGTAGCTCCAGTCAAGGTTTTAGATTTTTCTTCTAATTCTTCAATAATCTCTTGTGCTGATTTTTCACGCTCTTCCCAGCGTTTTAAATTAATCAAACACGATCCTGTATTCGCGCTCGTTCCTTCGGTCAGGATTTCATACCCTGCTAAAGAAGAGACAGACTTTACGCCCTCAATCTCTTGAGCTAATTTCTGCAGTTGAGCAGCAACTTCATTGGTGCGCTCTAAAGTTGCACCAGGAGAAGTTTGAATGATTGCATAAAACATTCCTTGATCTTCATTTGGAATAAATCCCGTTGGCAATTTCATATTCAACAAGTAAATAGCGCCACAGAAAATAGCCAACATACCAAACGTCAATACTCTTCTACTTGCGGTTTTATTGAGTATACTTTTATAGCGATAAGCACCTCGAGTAAACAAACGATTAAACCCGTCTAAAAAGTGATTCAATAGCGTTCTTTTTCTTTCTTTTCCGTGGTTATTTCTCAAAATCATCGCACATAGAGCGGGTGTTAACGTCAAGGCCACTACTCCAGATAAAACAATAGCGGTTGCCATGGTAATTGAAAACTGACGATAAAAAATCCCTACAGGGCCACTCATAAAGGCGATAGGAATAAATACGGCTGCCATAACACAAGTAATAGCGATAATCGCTCCGCTAATTTCTTTCATCGCTTCTTGCGTTGCCCGATACGGAGAGAGGTGCTCCACTTCCATCTTGGCGTGTACTGCCTCAATCACAACAATGGCATCATCGACAACAACACCAATCGCCATGACCAACGCAAAGAGAGAAATTAGATTTAGCGTAATCCCAAATACGCTCATCATAGCAAACGTTCCAATTAAAGAAACAGGAACTGCTAACGTTGGAATTAAAGTCGATCGCCAATCGCCTAAAAAAACGAAGACAACCACACTGACTAAAACAAAAGCTTCTAGTAAAGTATGTACAACTTTCTCCATTGAAGCATCTAAAAAAGAAGATACATCATAACTGATTTCATAATGCATTCCTTTAGGGAAATCCTCTTGTAACTCTGTCATTAAATGTTTCACCTGATTGATGACCTCACTTGCATTACTTCCAAAGGATTGTTTGATGACAATAGCGGCAGAAGGCTTACCATTCAAATTAGAATAGATATCATACATCGTACTTCCAAACTCGATATCAGCTACATCTTTCAAACGAAGAATTTCTCCTTCTGGCGTTGATCTCAAAATAATAGCTCCATACTCTTTTTCTGTATTAAAACGCCCGGAATATTTTAGAACATATTCAAATGCTTCTGCTCTTTTCCCTGAGCTTTCTCCAATACGCCCTGGTGAAGCTTCTATACTTTGTTCTTGTAAAGCCTCCATCACTTCTTGAGCAGAGATATGAAGTGCAGTCATACGATCCGGTTTTAGCCAAATACGCATTGCATACTCCCTGTTTCCTAAAATATCGGCTACTCCTACTCCATTAACTCTTTTTAATTCTGATAAGATATTAATATCAGCATAATTGTATAGAAATTTCTGGTCGGCTTTGGCATCGTCACTATACAAGTTTAAATACATCAACATATTGGATTCTTCTCTTGTAATTTTGACCCCTTCACGTACCACTAAAGGAGGTAATTTATTAATTGCTGAAGAAACGCGATTTTGTACATTGACAGCGGCTAAGTTAGGATCTGTACCCAATTCAAAAATCACTTGAATAGAGGCTTCCCCATCATTTCCAGCATTCGACTCCATATATTTCATTCCAGGTACCCCATTAAGTGCTCTTTCTAAAGGGATAATCACAGACTTAATCAATAATTCTCCATTGGCTCCTGGATATTCTGCCGTGATATTAACCTTAGGAGGAGAAATTGAGGGAAATTGAGTTACAGGTAATTTCAACAGCGATAGTACCCCTAAGAATACAATAATCAACGAAATAACAATCGACAGCACGGGTCTGCGAATAAATAGTTTAAACATCTTGATTCAATGAATTACTTAATACTCAATTAATCTGCACTTAAATGCAGGGTTCTCAATACTTCTTTAGGATTTTGAGCCTTGGCATGAATGTGGTCGCCCTCTTTTACTCTTTGAATTCCTTCAAGTAACACCTGATCTTTTGCAGAAAGGCTATTGGAATCAAGCACATAGATATCTGGCAACTCATAACTTACCTCAATTTCTTTCGCTTGTATTACCCCTTCTTTATTTACAACAAATACAAATTTCTGTCCTTGTCGTTCAAAGGTTGCTTTTTGTGGAAGAATTAACGCCTGTGCTAAAGGAATAGATAAGCGTACCTTGCCCGTTTCACCATTGCGAAGTAATTGGTCCGGATTAGGAAATTTTGCACGAAAAGCAATATTTCCTGTTTCATTGTTAAATTCTCCTTCTATCGTTTCTATTTTCCCTTTAAAAGGCAAGACTTTACTATTCGCCATCACCAACTCTACCGTTTCACTTTCTTGTTTTTGAGGACTTGTTTTATAGTTTAAATATTCCACTTCGGATACATTAAAATAGGCATACATCGCTGTATTATCCGATAAGGTTGTCAACAGCTCTCCTTCGTCTAATAGACTACCTAAGCGTTTAGCTAAATGCCCAACATATCCCGAAAAGGGTGCTCTA
The DNA here is from genome assembly GCF_001549985.1 of Myroides odoratus. Classification (GTDB taxonomy): domain Bacteria; phylum Bacteroidota; class Bacteroidia; order Flavobacteriales; family Flavobacteriaceae; genus Flavobacterium; species Flavobacterium odoratum_A. The sequence goes on from NZ_LROZ01000007.1 coordinate 63,549, forward strand.
ATTTCGGTATAGCTCAAGTGTATTTGCGCCAATTTCATTTCGGCTTTTGCCTTTTGTAAACGCGCTAGAGCGACAGCTTTCTCATTGGTAGAAACAATATTATTACGCGTTAAGTTTTCTACATTTTCTACCTCAATTTGGGCTTCTGCTACTTCTGCTTTTGATTTATCCAACTCAGCCTCATGCAATTGAGGACGAATTCGAAATAACAATTGACCTTGGGTGATATACTGGCCTTCATCGACCAATATCGCTTCTAAATACCCTTTTTCTTGGGTGCGAATTTCAATGTTTTTTACGGATTTAATTTGAGAGACATACTCTTTGGTTACCACTGTATCCATCACTAAGGGAGTTGTAGTTGGATAATCCTTAACCTCTTCTTTTTCCTGTTTTGAGGTATTACAGCTAAATAACCCCATTACAGCACTTAGAGAAACAATATAAACTACTGTTTTCATATCTTACATTTTGCTAATTAATTTGATTTAAAAATCAAAGTCTAAAAAAAAACCTTGACAGAAATTGCCTACAAAAGTGCTAGGCAATTTATAGGAATACGTTGGAATCTAAAAGAATCAAATTCTCAACACACGATACACAATGTATTTATAATCAAATAATTGTATAGACGCCACATAAGAAGTACGGCGTTTTTTAATAGCAAAAAGAATGAAGTACAAGGAAAGTAAATATCCTCCTACTTTTACTAAAGCAGAAGTAAATACAAGAGAATCTTGTTGGTCTTGAACTTGGGAATCTCCTTCATCTATTTCGACACTAGAAAAAAGAGAATCTTGCTTGTATTCTTCAACATTTTTTTGAGTGAATGTTCCTTTTTCTTTTCCAAGATGTTCAACTTCAATCTTTGCCTTGCTAAGTGCAGCGGATCTAGTGTTTACCTCTTGCCCCAATACTTTAGCTCCCCCTATAAGAAGGAGGAATAAAACAAAGAAAATATGGGTTAGGATACGTTTCATAAATCGTATCAAATATAAGACGAGATTTAAATTTACGTTTTAGCTTAACTCTTTTTAACACGCCGAAAGAATCAAATTTTTTTAACGGTTTGAAAATGAAATTCTTCCTTAATTTTATCTTTTACTACTAAAACAAAATTGAGCCTATTGCATGCAAATGACACACTTTTTTAATTCAATTTGCTTGTTCTTTAACCTAGAATGGAATGTATATTTTTTGCAAAATCTCTTGGTATTCTTTCTGAGCATCGCTACTAAAAGTAATTCCTCCTCCACTTTTATAATACAGTTGTTGGCCTTGCTGTTCGATAAAGCGAATCATCACAGCTGTATCTAGTGAATCTCCAGTAAAAAGTCCACAAACACCAGTATAATACTCACGGTCATATTCCTCTACTGCTTCAATAATGGCTACCGTTTTTTCTTTAGGAGACCCAGTAATAGACCCTGCAGGTAACAACTGATTTAAAATATCTCCAATTTTTTCTTGCCATCCTTCTTCCAAATCACCACTGATTTGTGAGCTCATTTGCAACAACTCACCTTTGGTGGTTTGAAGTTTATCTAAATAGCGAAAACGATCTACTCCCACTTTTTTAGCCACTATATTCAAATCGTTGCGAATTAAATCAACAATCGTATAATGTTCTGCTGTTTCCTTTTCATCTTGGAGAATTACGGTTTCTGCTTGTGGAATTGTAGCATCAATCGTCCCTTTCATCGGAAAAGAATAGATGCGATTTTCTTTGATTTGAATGAAAATTTCGGGAGAAAAACAAATCATTTGATCTTTTACCCAAAGCTTGTATTTCGCTTTGCTTGAATAAAAAACATCTTTTAAGCTTCCATTTATTTCAATAGGTGTTGAAACAGTTAGATTTGTCAAATAGGTATTGCCTTTTTGAATCTGTTCAATTACTTGATTAAATCGACCTTGATAGGTTTCAAAAGAGAGCGGATAAGCATGAAGTTCAAGCTTCTTACACGTTGGTTGAGGTTCTTGATTAGTTACTCCACTAAAGGCGAATAAAATTTCCTCAGCATCAACCTCATCTAAAGGAATAACCTGTCCCTTTTCTCCTTTGTAATCCACAAAAAATAAAAAAGATTTTCTCTCCTTTCCCAATGCATTCATACTTGAGATAATCGTATCTTTGAGGCCCATAGTCTAATCTAAATTGAAGGTCAAAGGTACAAATTGTTTATGAGCCAAAAGAAGGAAATTATAATTATCGATAACCGAGATTCGTTTACTTACAATTTGTATCAAATTTTTGATGAGCATCCACGTTGCAATATCCATATTGTGCAAAGTGATCAAGTGCAACTAGATGATTTAGCGGCCTATGATCAGTTGGTTTTATCACCTGGTCCAGATGTACCTCGTGCCTATCCCATTCTTTTTGAGATTATTGCTCGTTATGAGCATACAAAACCCATTCTTGGTGTTTGTTTAGGTCATCAAGCAATTGGAGAATACTATGGAGCAGAACTGTATAATATAGCGCAAGTCTTCCATGGACAAACGCGTTTTTTACAGCTCCTTACCCCTGATTTGCTTTTTAACCATATCCCTGACCAAACCCCAATTGGATTGTATCATTCTTGGGCTTTATCTTCACAGAACTTCCCTGAGACACTTGAGATTACTGCGAAAAGCAATGATGAGATTATTATGGCTTTTGCCCATAAAACAAAAAATGTAAGAGGAATTCAATTCCATCCCGAATCCTATATGACCCCCGCTGGTAGACAAATGCTTGCCAATTGGATTGAACAATAATAACCTTACAATTTTGCTTTTGCTTGTCATTCCCTCTAAGAACTCAGAGCGTTTTTAGCCTAAACGGAATTGCCCTTAAATCATAAAACTTCTAAGAATTATTGCCAAGCTAAATGGAAAATGGTAACTTCAAGCTTTTATAGGTTATAACATATTTTTTTAATGAAAGCTGGAATAATACAAGACCCTAAGATTCAAAAATACCTTCCCTATTTAGGCGCTTTAGCTATTTTTATGCAAGCTTTAGATGGTACAATTTTAAATACAGGGCTTCCTTCTATCGCTAAAAGTTTAGGAGAATCTCCCCTCGAGATGCAAAGTATTATTGTTTCCTATACCTTAACCGTAGCTTTATTGATTCCACTAAGTGGTTGGCTTGCCGATCGATTTGGAACCAAGCGAATTTTTATATTAGCTGTTGCGTTATTCACATTGGGTTCTCTGTTTTGCGCCTTATCCAATACTTTAAATGAATTGATCATTGCCCGTATATTTCAAGCAATTGGCGGTTCTATGATGGTTCCTGTTGCTCGATTAACTCTTCTCTATGCCTATCCCAAAGATCAGCTTTTAAAAATTATAAATTTCATTACGATTCCTGCCTTAATTGGTCCGATGCTTGGGCCTACCGCAGGAGGATTTTTAGTTGAAAAATTATCGTGGCATTGGATTTTCTTAATCAATTTACCCGTAGGGATCATTGCCATCATCCTAGCCCGCTCTATTATTCCTAATTTCACCAACAAGGTTGAGCGATTCGACGTAATTGGATGGATTTTTTTTAGCGGTGGATTGACGCTCTTAACCTTAGTAATTGAACGCTGGAACTCCCCTACTTTATCTGTTTTCCAACTGGTTGGCTTATTGGTTTTAGCCTTATTGCTTATCGTAGCCTATATCGTCTATGCCAAAAGAAGTACTCACCCCCTCATCAAGCTAAATTTGTTTAAAATCAAGACGTTAAATATTGGGTTGATTGGTAACTTGGTTACGCGATTTGGTATTGGAGGAATGCCCTTAATGATTCCACTACTCTTGCAGTTAGGCTTTGGATATTCCGCTTTTTATGCTGGTTTGATGATGATACCACAAGCATTATCCAATCTAATTTCTAGAAACTTTGTCATTCCAATTGTGAAGCGATTTGGCTACAAAAAGACCTTGGTATTTAATACGATTGCAACGGGTATTCTCATCAGTCTATTTTTCTTTGTCAATCAAGAAACACCATTCTATATCATTATTGTATTGATGGTGTTTAACGGTGCTTTTAACGCTGTACAATTTACCTCTATGAATACCATTTCCCTCGCGGATTTAGACAATTCAACATCCAGTGATGGGAATAGTTTACTCTCGGTTACTCAACAATTGGCTATTAGTTTGGGAATTTCAATTTCGGCTATGTTTTTACAACTCTTCCAAGGAAGTACAATTGACACACCCGAACATCCTACAGCCGTATTTAATTATACTTTTCTAGTCATGGGTATTTTAACCATTTTATCGAGCGCTGTTTTTATGAAACTCAATAAAAACGATGGAGCTAGTTTATCGGGCACACAAGACTATGATTCTACCAAAAAATAAACCTCAAGCTTTTCAGCCTGAGGTTCTGCAAATTAATATAAAACAACATAACTAAATAGTTATAACGACTGCATCAAAAGCATAGATGGAGCATGATTCAACCAGATACTTCTCGTTTCAATCAATTTTTTCCAACTATCTAACGTAATGAGCATCAAATCAAATTCTTCTATGAATTCCTTAGATACTACTTTGTTACTAACAATGCGTATGTGATTCGGCTTATACTGTTCGATAAGTCTGATATTTTCTTTAAACTCGGTATGATTTTCTAGCTCTCCTGTGGCATCTAAAATCGAAACTTGTACATCATTATTGCGAATCATCTTCTGTGCATAGGACAATAATTTTAGATCTCCTTTGCTGAAAATAGGCAAAAATACATGCTCTAATTTTTGAAAATCCTTATTAATCAAGATTCCTAATGGTACTTTTGTTCGATTCATGATTTGCTGTGTGCGTGCATTAAACCATGAATTCTCAAACAATTTTTCTCTACCTGTTACTTTGTTCAGCAATACATCCGGATTGATGATACGCGTCGTAAAACCAAGGATATTTCCCAATACAGATCCGCGATAAATGGAATACCCCATTTCAATCAGTAGTAAATCACAAGTCTCTTGGTGAACCATACCTACTACATCACTTTCAATGTCATTGGATACTTTATAATAGGTTTGAACCTCTTGATCCATTTCTGTTGCTTGTTCTTGTACTGCTTCAAAGATTTCCTCTTCATAATCTTGGGTATTAAAGGAATTTAACTCTTGGCTATCAATCATATGCATAGCTGTAATACGGGTATCCACACTTGATTTTCCAGTAAAAGCATTGGCTAACTTCATCAAGGGAGCTAAACTCAGTTTATTCTCAAAGAACAAGAACACTTGATACTTTCCAATAATTACGCCTTTGTGTTGTGGTTCATCTCCAAGTGGTCCGAAGATCTTCGCAATTAAATCCAATAAAGGTCCTGTCATAAAAGTTGTAGCTAACGCCATAATCACCATCATCGCAAATACTTCTCCTGTCATTACCCCCAGGTCAAAACCAATATTCAAGACGATGAGTTCCATTAAACCTCGGGTATTCATCAGCGCTCCAATTGTCAAGCTATCTCGCCAATTTATGCCGACGAACTTGGCTGTTATGGCACTTCCTACAAACTTACCAACCGTAGCGACAAGGATAATAAGCCCCGTTATTTCCCATAGATAAGGTTCATTTAACAAGCCTATTTCTGTACGTAATCCTGTATAAACAAAGAACAAAGGCAAGAATAAAACAACAGCTACATCTTCTACTTTTTCGATGAAAATCGTTCTAAACTTCATATTATCTGGCATGATAGCACCAGTCATAAATGCACCAAATAAGGCGTGAATACCAATTACTTCTGTACAATAGGCAGAGATAATCAACGTCAATAAAAAGATTGCAACCGTTCCTTTCGATAGTAATTTACTACTTCCTTGATATTTGGCAATTCGCGCCAAAAAGGGACGCACCAACTTTAACATCACGATGACATAAATAATAGCTAACGCAATAATATAAAGGGAGCTCACAAAACTTCCTGCTTGCACAATAGCAATTACCGCAGCTAACAAACACCATGCAGTAATATCATCCGCTGCTGCACAAGTGATTACAATAGTACCTATTCGCGTTTTCTGTAAACCTCTTTCTTGCACAATCCGCGCCAATACAGGAAAGGCGGTAATACTCATGGAAATCCCCAAGAAAAGTCCAAACGAGAGAAAATCAACACCATCTGGTGCAAACGATTCGAATATATAGTAGGCCAATGCCATTCCTAAAGCAAAGGGAATCACAATACTCGCATGACTAATTAAAACAGCATCATGCGCTTTATTTTTTAAAATCTTGAGATCTAGTTCCATTCCAATCACAAACATGAAGAGAATTAAACCAATTTGACTCAAGAAACTCAAATTCCCCAAAGATTGTGTAGGAAACATAACGGCTGAGAACTCTGGAAAATAAGTTCCTACTAAGGAGGGACCTAAAGCAATACCGGCGATAATCTCCCCAATTACAGAAGGTTGTCCAATTTTTTTACAAATCCATCCAAATACTCTCGCAACTAAAACGATCGTAACAATTTGAGCTAACAGTAAAGCTAAGGGACTTTCTAAATTATGTACTAAAGTTTGAAGAAAATTTTCCCAAGCAGTATTATCTGAAACAACTGCTTTTGTATTCACTTCCAATTTTGATCCTTGTGTAACTACCCAATAAATAAGAGCCGTACATCCACCAATAATTGAAACGTAAAGTAGGGAATTCCTATATTTTGACATGATGATTAAGGTTTTCGATTTCAGAGACAAAACTCTGAAATTTATACCTTCGAAAATCAAGGCCTGAGTTCAAACCAAGCTTTCTTGTAATGAAACGCGAAATTCTTGTAATGAAATTATATCTTGTCTAGGAAATCTGTTTTAAACGTCACTCCTAAAGTCAATTCGAGGGGCTTTCCTTGCTCTGTAAATAGCTGGGTGGTGATCAAATCATGACCGAAAAAACGCACAATCTTTAATGCTATTATTTCGCGCTTATTAATGCGACAAAACTTATGAGCAGGCAATACCTCCACCAATTTGTCTAATGCAATATTCTTAGCAATTAACTGTTGCTCACCTTCTAGTATAATTTCTTTATCACGACCATCATTTTCACATGTTTTGATATAGAGAATATCATCAAACTGCAAAATGGCTTTGCCTTTGTTGGAATTGATTGTCAACGACGTATTTTGTTCTATGGGTTTCAACTGGCGCATTGCCTTTTGAATTGCGCGTTGCAAGCGCTCTTTTTTTATGGGTTTAGCGATGTAATCAATTGCATCTACCTCAAAGGCTTCTAATGCATATTCCTTATAAGCGGTAACAAATACAATCCCTTTATTGGTCAGCAATTGAGCAACACTCAATCCATCCATGCCCGGCATATTGATATCGAGAATCGCCAATTCGAAATCCAAAGAAGGAGCTTCTTCCAAAAATTGTGTGGGATCATCAAATACTTTCACTATTTCAATTTCGGGAATTTGTTCACATAGCATCTTCAGGTATTTTAATCCCAGTAACTCATCATCTAAGAGTATACATTTTAGCTTTGAAATCATACAAATTAATTTTTAAATGCATCGAGTGTACTTGCTCGTCTTCTGATTTTTCTAATTTATAATAAGGACCGTAAATCAAATGCAAACGCTCTCGCAATGCGGATAAACCATATCCTCCTTTTTCTTTTCTCAGTGAACCCTTTGAGGATTTTTTATTTGAAACAACTAAATCAAACTGTCCGTTTTTCAACTTAAATAGAATGGTAATAAACGCATCATTCCCCGTTAAATCCGCATGTTTAAAGGCATTTTCTATCAACTCTACACAAATTAAAGGAGCCACTAAATCTTCGCCATAGAGTGCCTCTACTTCTCCAATATTCGAGCGAACATCTAAGCGAAAAAGAGGATTCAATTTAATTTTGTTAATATCAATCAAACGCAAAGCAAATTCGTGTTCTTCTTTTAACGTTACTAATTTACGTTGACTATCATATAAAATGTAATCCAATACACCTGCCATCTTATCCAAGGCATAATACGTCTGATAAGCGTGTGATTGAATAGAGTTTAAAATATTTTTGAACAAATGTGGATCCAACCTCGACTCTAAATTTTCTAATTGAAGGTATTTGATTTTAGTATCAAATAAATCCTTTTCTTTTTCAAAAGCAACTCGCTGCTTGTTGTATTGTAATAAAAAATACAACAAGATCCCAACGATGATCAATAATAACAAGATAATAAAAAGATATAAGTACTTCATGCTTTGCTCTTTTAGCTCCTATTTTTCGAATATGAATTTTTGTAGTATTGTTTTCTCCCTTGGGAGTATCAATAGGCATTATTCCTATCTGCTGAACCTATCAGCGGTTTACTTTTAGTATGCTAACAAATGTACAGTTTTCTCTGTACATACGCTTTGCCTGTGTTGGAATATTTAATGTCCTTATCCCAAACAAAAAAAGAGAAGTTTATTCCAAACTTCTCTTTTTACACCAACTCGTGTGTTATATTATGTTGTGCTAATTCTAGAAATCAATCTTAGCAATTTTGAATTCATCCCCTCTTTTGATCAAATGGAATTTTTCAACTGCTGCTTTTTTTTCGTATTGAACATCATATTCAAATTCGAATTCTTTAATTTTTTCTTTTTTGTTTTCCTCCGTCATATCACCTTCTTTAAAAACAGCTTTAATGATATGACCAAGTTCCACTTGTCTCTGCTTTAATTTACCGTAAAACTCCGCTTCTGTCGTTGTTTTAAAGAAATCTTCGTCGAGATATTGTTTCAAATCGTCATACTTTTCTTCTCCTAAATTATAGTAATACCAACCTATTAAAGTCTTTCCTGCATTCTCATCCCCCAACGCTCTACTGTTTTTTGTTTCTTTACAACTAACGAGTAGAAAAACGCTACAAATAATCACAAATAAGTTTCTCATAAAAAATATGGTTTATAGTTAATCAATGCTTTTCCACCTCCAAGCTTTGTGTTGGAAGCACTTTAAAGTTAAGAAAAATTTATGATTTTAACAAAATAAAAAACAATATTTATTAGAAACTTTTCTTCTGAAAATAATAGGTATACACCCAAGTTAAGGTAAAGGTCGGAATGATATCCAATCCTGGGGATAATTCTTCAACAAAATTGACCAATGCTCCTACTTTCCCCACTTTACCAGGGTACATTTTTGCTAAAATAAAAGCAGAAATCGGGGCCCAAATCACATCGCTAAATTCTCCTAAACCAGGAATCAAATAGCTTGCCATCCCGAGTAAATCAAGGAATAGTCCGATAATCAACTGTCTTGTTTTCAGTGAATTTGATTGTGTTTGTTGCTCTTGCATAAATTAGTTTATTTTAATTTAGAAGCGTAATTCTTTTTAAATTTTTCAACTTTCGGTTTTACAACCATCTGACAATATGGATTTTCTGTTCCTTTGCGCTCAAAGTAGTTTTTGTGATAGTCTTCAGCCACATAAAAAGTAGAAGCCGGACTCACCTGTGTAACAATAGGCTGATCAAAAACCTTTTCGTCATTTAAAATTCCAATATATTCTAAAGCCGCTTGTTTTTGTCCTTCATCCACATAAAAAATCTCACTTCTGTATTGCGTCCCCACATCCTCTCCTTGTCGATTTAAGGTCGTCGGATTATGTGTTGCAAAAAAGATTTCCAACAATTCGGTATAACTAATCTCATGTTCGTTATAGGTAATCTCAATGGCTTCTGCATGTCCTGTTTCTCCAGTGCAAACTTCCTCATAGGTAGGATTCACTTTTGTTCCTCCAATATACCCTGGAACTGCGTCGATTACACCTTTTAAACTTTTAAATACCGCTTCTGTACACCAGAAACATCCCCCTGCTACTATTGCTTTTTTCATCTATTTTATGCTTTACTACTTCTTTTTATTAGGTCTAAGTTATTAATTATCATTGGAAGTCAATAATCATTTGAAATATTTTTCCTTTTTTAATTTTTAATTGAAGTAAAACATTGTTATTTTGTAATCGATCAAAGACAGTATTATGATACGAGCGACGAATATTAGAAAATCCTATGACCAGTTAGAAGTTTTAAAAGGAGTTGATATCCACATCAAAGAGCGAGAAATCATCTCTATTGTGGGTGCATCTGGTGCTGGGAAAACGACCTTACTTCAAATTTTAGGGACATTGGATAAACCTACTATTCAACCCAATAGTTCTCTTGTCATCAATAATACAGATGTTTTACAACTGAAAGACAAAGAAATTTCTACTTTCCGAAATTTAAACTTGGGGTTCATCTTTCAATTTCATCAACTACTTCCGGAGTTTAATGCCTTGGAAAACGTATGTATTCCAGCATTTATTGCAGGAAGAGAGAAAAAAGAAACGGAACAAGAAGCCAAAAAATTATTGGACTATTTAGGTGTATCGCATCGATCACACCATTTTCCTTCAGAACTATCCGGAGGAGAACAACAACGTGTTGCCGTTGCTAGAGCCTTGATTAATAAGCCCAAGGTAATCTTCGCTGATGAGCCATCGGGTAATTTAGATACTAAAACCGCAGAGAATTTACATAAACTCTTCTTCCAATTGAGAGAAGAATTTGGTCAAACCTTTGTTATTGTAACGCACAATGAGGAATTAGCGGATATGGCCGACCGAAAACTCATCATGACCGATGGTTTGATGACTAGTCATTCATAGCCTTGATGATACAAAATACAAAAAGGGTAACTCAAATGAGTTACCCTTTTTTATATCCACGTACAAAGCCGTTTATTTCTTTTGCAATGTCAATTTGATACCATTACTTGAAATCATGCTATCTAAGTATAAAGTTCCTACAATTTCTCTATTGGTATAGCTCGATACTTTAAAGTAATACTTCATTGTTCTGTGCTTATCCTCAAGAAGCAAGGTACTTGAATTATACAAACTATAATAACGCATTTCATCTACAAGGTACAATACCGGGTTGTATTTCCCCATATTCTTAGCTTCCGCCTCCATCTTGTCCGATTTGAACTTCATTTTGATCACATATTCTGTGTTATTATCTTCATACCCTCTCCATTCGCCATAGAACATTTGTAGGTTGATATTCACATGATTGTCATCATCGTCATCATCGTCTCCACCACCAGTTCCTGGATCCACCTCTACTACACGCTCCAATTGTCCTATTTTACCATTTTTAAAACCATCTTTGATAATCAGTTCCACATCTAGTAAATTAGCAGTATAGTTCGCAATAGTAATTACCCCATAGTCATCGTCTTGAGCATTTCCCTCAACCAAGGTCAATTGTACTCTATTTCCCTTTACTGTATAGGTTCCTGTTTTTTCTACACTTCCTTGTTTATACGTAAAATTCATGTCTTTTTTGAATTCAAAAATAGTTTCCACTGTGGATGGAATAAACTTCCACTTTCCAGTTACCACTGCATCAACATCCTCCTTGTCTAAGAAGCGAATCTCGACCGTATTACTCGTTTTAAACCCTGCTTTTTGGGCATAAACTTTAAAATTAGCTGCTGTTTTTGACGAAAAAGTAGTAGCATTTAATGCTTGTTCATTGACGAAAAGCTTCGCATCTGTTACGACATTTCCATTTTCATCAACCACTTTAAAAGTGATATCCTCATTTACAAAAGCGTCCTTCGGACTAGCCGTTAACCTCAAAGTAGGTAATTTTGCTGTGGGAGTAGTATCCGGATCTACTGTGTTATCATCTCCTTTACTACAACTAGTTACCATAATAAACAGTAACATTAGGACATTCAATAGTCCTGCTTTTTTAAAACTCATAGTGTGTGTGTTTAAAATAATTATAATTATGCGTGCTTCATAGCACTTCTACTATCATTTTGGCATCAAACCTTTCAATTCCTTTAATGCTCTTGAGATTATTGGATTATTTTATTGTTTCTTATAGACCCCATAACTGCTATACGTTTTACCTCCTACATGGGTTTCTTGCTCGAGATAAAAGGTTTTTTTATCTGCACTAAAAAACACCTCAACCGTTTTATTTTCTGTGGTATTTGTCCCTTTCAATTGATACGTATCACCTCCAATTTTCGTCCACGTTCCCAGAACCACTCCATTCGATTTGCAGTTGATGGTATTGTCAATTTCAGTATAATAATCATCATCACTCCCAAAAAGACTACTTCTTGAGTTTGTACTTGACACTCCTAAAGCCTTGTATTTCACACGTTCTTGACTATAGGTTTCATGGGAGTATTGATGCGTTCCGAATACATAAACTTCTTTGAGATCACAAATTCCCAACGTAATCAAACGATCATTTTCTATTCTTTCTCTCAATCTCCAAATTCCTATAAGATCTTCTTTAGGCATATCTGAGGAATCGTCATTTTTATTACATCCTAGTAAAAAAAGGAATAGGGCCGCGATAGCTAAACTTCCTGCTCTTTTCATCTCTTCTAAATTTATTGTACAAATTTTAATCCAACGCTTACGATATTCGCACTTAGCCCATCGTTTCTATCATAGTAGTTGTACCTGATTTCAAAATTTTTCAAGGCAAAACCTCCAATCGCTGCTTTGCTAAAAGGGTTGTTGTAAACCAAACCACCTCCATACTGATGACTATCAAAGGCAGATAAATCGTAATCAGAGGTATAATATTTTTGCTTGGTAGTATGTTGACCAAAGGGAGCAAAATATTTAGTTTTACTTTGCGTATAGAAACGATACAGAGGAAATAGCGTAATGCGTTCCGATATTTTTACTGGCAATTCTAAACTAATGGTATGCGATCGCAGTTCCCAGTCATCCGTATAAAAACGGTAATAACTGCGTAGGGTTAACCAATTGTTGATGTAATAATTCAAACGCATACCAATCGGTAATTTAAAACGGGTATCTGGGAGGCGTTCAATATCATCTGCTAAGCGATATACTTCTGTGTTTTGCGGAGAATTATACAGTGGAATATAATTTGGTGTACCTATATAATAAGCGGGTTTATCTGCAAAATAGATGCGGTGATAAGGCGTGGATAGCAATCCCTTTTGATATAAAACATCAGCAAATACAGCGAATTGCATTTTTTCTGTTACGATTTGTGTAGCGAATAATGAAACCGCATAGGAATTGCGTTTATAATCATCAAAAGCGACAAATCGATCAGGTAAATATTTAGTAGATACATTTCCATTTTGGTCATAGATTTCCACATTAGCAAAATAACCTGCATTTTGGAAGTTGGTTCCATAGGTATGATATTCATCTAATTCAGTAGGATAAAATGGCTTCCACGTATCAAAATAAGCATTGGCTTTTATCCCTACTTCTGTATTCTTTTCATTGAATAGCTTTGTAACCCCCACTCCCACACCAATGGATTCATAATCAAACTCTCTTGCAACAGCAGCATGAACCGTAAAAATGGTATTTCGATCATCCGAACTATGGCTGTAATTCGCTCCTAAATTGTACAATACATCTTTGCGAGAAGGCCCTGTAGAGGCATACCAAGGGCTACCATATTGTAGTGTTTTAGTACTTTCAACTGAAGTAGCACCTGTAGAAGCCCCCGTAGCATTTACTTGAGTAATCTGTCTACTCATAAAGGGGTTAATATTACTTGAAGACGCTGAAGTATAAGCTGAAAATCCCACATCAAAAGACAGTACTCCATCCAAACGCACGGGAATAGATAAAATCATATTTCCAGCGTAATTATCCAGCTCTTCAGTCCCCATTCCGCCATTTACAGCCGAATGCTTTCCTTTTTGATCATAATAACTACCTAAAAAGTCGAGCTCTGTTGTTTCCAAGACTTTCTTTTTATAGCTGGGCGGGGTTGTGTTGTGTTCTTGTGCAGATAGCAATCCTGAAACACAGGTTAAAGACATTAAAGTAATGAGTCGTTTTTTCATTGTTTATTATTTAATTACATCCACAACCACCACCCGTTTTACCTCCATTAGCACCCGAGGCTCCTTCTCTGTATACCTGAAAATTCGTTTCATAGCGCTCACACGTATGTGCGCTTAATACCATATCAGGATCATTGATGTATTGCTTCTCGTATTCTTTGACCGTCTGACAGGACGGGAGAAGCAAGATCAAACATCCCATGTAAAATAGTTTTCTCATTGTTAAATCGTATTGGTTTTAATGTTATTTGAGGTGAATAGATTGGCTTTATGATCAACGATAACACAACTGGCACTGGGAATTTGGTTGATGAAGTGCAAGCCCGTTTCAATTCCCATTACGGCAATAGATGTTGAGATTCCGTTAGCCAGTTCCGCTTTAGGAGCAAAAACAGTAACACTTGCTATTTCTGTTGTGGGCATTCCTGTACGAGGATCAATAATATGCGAGTACTTTTTATCGCCGATGAGAGCGTATTTTTCATATGTCCCCGAAGTGACGACAGCGCCATTTTCTAAAGGAAACGTAGCGAAAACCTTTGCTTTATTTAAGGGATTTACAATGCCAACCGACCAAGGTTTTCCATCGGGTTGAGTTCCCCAAGCCGCCATATCCCCTGAGGCATTAACGATTCCTGCCTGCACGCCTTGCTGCATTAAAAAGACTTTTGCACAATCCGCTGCATAGGCTTTTCCAATGGAACCAAACCCTATTTTCATCTTTTTTTGTGTTAAAAAAAGCGTTTGATTCTCCCGATCCAATTGGATATTTCCATAGCCCACATGCTGAATAGCCGCTTTTAATTCCGCAGTAGAAGGCACCTTTTTCATGGTACCATCATACCTCCAAATCTGATTCAACCCTGCCATTGTAATATCAAAAGCACCAGTAGTAAGCTTGGAAAAATTCAACGCACGGGCCGTTAATTCCAACAGCTCTTCAGGAACATAAACAGGCTGTATACCAGCATGAGCATTGACAATGGAAACAGGGGTTTCAGGCATCCACTCAGAAAGTAGACACTCTATGCGTTTCATTTCGGCTATAGCCTTATCAATTAGAGCATCAGCTGCTTCTAACTGATCAGCGACTATAGTCAGATCGAAATTACATCCCATAAGGAAAAACGCTCGACTAAAAATAGAAGACATAGTAAAGGGAATGAAGAAAAGTGGATGGTAAACCGTTTTAATTTTATTGGATGAATGCGTGCAATTTTTTAATATAGGCCGCAGGTGTATCTTTTGAATAACTCAATTTTCCCAGTACTTTTCCCGTAGAATTCAACACAACAACCAAAGGAAAGTAGCCCTCTTGGTTATACTGATCGGCCAACTGCCCATTCTCTTTCTTAACCTCAGCGGGTAGCTTTGATTTCTTTAAAAAATCAGCCTTGTATAACACCCAATTCTTCTTCTCTGCTTCAAAAAGTGCAGATTGAAAAATTTCTTTTTCTAATTTAATACAAGGGGCACACCAATCTGATCCAGCAAAGACTAGTAAAATGGTTTTATCTTCCGTAGTTGCCTTTTTTAAAGCTTCATTAAATGTTTGACCTACGCACAATTGGGTCAATACAAAAGCACAGAGTACATATAAATTTTTCATTTTTATTTTGGGGTTATATTTTCAATTCTATACGATCCAATAGTACCTGTTTCACTTTCACTTCATTACCTCTCTTCTATCATCTAAAGAAAAAACTCAAATCCGCTATTTTTTATGAAACAAGGACAAGGAAGTATTGCTGCACTTATTTGTTAACTATAAGCCAATACCCCGTGAAGGATATCTTAATTTCGAAGGCAAATATATATTTATTTAGACCAAATAAAAACAAATAAGTTAAAATTTTACTTCAAAAGGACGAATCAAGTCCTTTTTAGGCCTATTCCATCTCTTTTAGCTCTATTTTTTAGCACAAATTTTAAATCAAATTCAAAAAATAAAACCTCATTTTTTATATATAATAAATTTATTTCTTAAATAATTATAAATAATATCAAAAATTAGCCATAAAAACAATTTTTATATCACAAAAGCCTCTTATGAAATTTAAAAACAAAGTTAAAAAAATCTTATATTTTATTTTTAATAAATCTAAATAAATATATATTTGCATCAAAATTTACTGAATTTATTCACCTCATAACCACTTTATGAAAACAAGATTACTGGTTTGTTTGGCCTTACATTGTTGCCTGACGCAAGCCCAAGCTCAAGACAAAGACGCTATTCCACTTCAACAACTCAAAGAAGAATTAAAAAAGGAAATCCTCGAAGAGCTCAAAGAGGACAAGAAAAAATTAGTCAGCTTAAACAACTTTACACTAAGTGGCTATGGTGCGGTTAATTATTATAACTATGGGCGTTATGACACTGATCCAAACATCAAGAACAAATTTGATGCTGAACGATTAAATTTATATTTAGGCTATCGCTTCAATGATTGGATTAGCTTAAAAACTGAAATCGAATATGAACACGGTGGAACGGGTTCTACCATAGAACTAGATACACAGGAGGAATTTGGTGAATATGAGAAAGAAATCGAATCTGGAGGAGAAGTAAAATTAGAGCAGATTCACATTGATTTTAAAATTCGTCCTTATTTCAATGTTCGCGTTGGACGCATGAAACTACACCTAAGTTTGGCTCAAAATCTCGATCGTCCAACACAGTATTTCACCACGCATCGCCAAGAAATGGAAAATGAAATGCTTCCTCTGGGATGGTATGAGAACGGACTTCAATTCTATGGTAGTTTCTTAAAAAATCGATTCAGCTATGAAGTTTCCATCACCAATGGATTAGATGCTACAGGTTTTAGCTCAAGAAACTGGATAAAAAGAGGGCATCAAACCCGATTTGAAATGGCCGTTGGTAACAGCTTGGCCTACTCTGCTAGACTCGATTATAAATTTGGTACAAATAAAAACACTTTTGCAGGAGTTTCTGCCTATATCAACGATGCAGCAGCCAATAGACCTAAAAGAGACATGGATGTTTCTGCCTATGTCAGCATCTTAGAAGCTCACGTTAGCTATGACGAGCATTACTTAAAATTTAGCTCTGTCTTCTTATATGGAAATGTAGAAAACTCCAATATTGTCAGTCGAAAAAATGCAAATCTCTCCAATAATTTAGGGGTAAAACGCACACCTGTAGGAAAAAACATGATTGGTTTTTCTGGAGATATTGGATATGAAGTACTCCATTTTTTCAACAAAACAACTGCACAAAAACTCTATCCTTTTGTGCGTTACGAATACTATGATACGATGCATGAAACCGAAGGTGCCGTGGTTCGAAAACCGCGTTGGGAAAGAAGTGTTTGGACTAGCGGGATCAACTGGTTTGTTCATCCACAAATCGTAATTAAGGCGCATTACGCAACAAGACGACTAGGCTCAGATCACTTTGATCCGGTGACTTCTTTAAATACAGGAAACAAACAGAAAGAGAATACCTTCTCTGCAGGAATTGGATTTACCTTTTAATTATAAAAAATAAATAGTATAAAATAATGAGAAACAAATTTTTAGCTTTAGGATTAGTTGCTACTTCTTTCATGATGATGAACTGTAGTAACAACGATGACTCATCTACAGATACCAAAAAAGATGATTTATACGCAACTGTAATTTCAGATTTAACGGGAAGTGTTGTGACAGAAACCTATCGCGATCTAAATGACAAGGCCAATGCTTTGAGAAAGGCGATTAACAACTTTACAACTAGCTCTACGGATGCAAATTTAGAATTAGCTAAACAAGCGTGGATTGAAACTAGAAAACCTTGGGAGCAATCAGAAGGGTTCTTATATGGTCCTGTTGATACAGAGGGAATTGACCCTGCGATGGACACTTGGCCTGTGGATGTGGAAGCGATGAACAACATCTTGAGAAGTAACCAAGCGATTACTGCTTCTTTAATTAGTTCGAATAATGAAGCACGTGGTTTTCACTTGATTGAATTCTTATTATGGGGAGAAACAGGTTCGAAAAAAGCTGCCGATATTACGGCTAGACAAAAAGAATACTTGAAAGCTGCTGCGGAAGACTTACAACAAAACACCCAATTACTGTATGATCAATGGAAAGTTGATGGTGGAAATTATGCGGCCGTATTCAATACAGCGGGAATAAATTCGACAAAATACCCTTCAAAAGCCGCAGCATTAGAAGAAATTGTCGATGGATTAATTACCATTGCCGATGAAGTAGGAACGGGTAAAATTGAAGATCCATTAAACTCAGAAGGAAGTACTCCCTATCCAGAAAAAGAAGAGTCTCGTTTTAGCAACAATTCTAAAAGAGACTTCGCAGATAATATGAGAAGTATTGAAAACATCTATTTAGGCAAATACAATAAATCGGTTAAAGGATTATCCGAAATTGTTGCCGGAGATAACAAAGCTTTAGATACAGAAATCAAAACAGCAATCACCGCAGCGATTACAGCTATTGAAGCAATTCCTGGAACATTTACAGAAGCTATTTACAGCCATAGACCAGAGGTAATCAAGGCGCAAAACATTGTGAATGATTTATCTACTTTATTAGAGTCTAAATTGAAACCTTATATCAATAGTCTTTAATTCATCTTACTAACCCAACCAATAAAAAGAATACACCTTAAACAGTGTATTCTTTTTCGGTACTACACCCTACTGATTTCCTCTTACAATGAAATATTTTTCACTCCTTCACGTACTTCTTATTTCTTCTTTTTTTATCTCTTGTTCTAGTGACGATGCGACGCCTTATGAAGAACTTCCTTCTTTGTTGGATCGTCAATTAGCTGGTGGAGACACTACTGTTTTTATCAACACAAGTAATGCGTATGGCACTCCCGCTCCTAATTTATCAGCCGCTGATCTAGCTTTGCATCTAACTGGTGACTTGACTTTTGAATCTGTTTATGTGACTCCTCCTAATAAAGTAAATGGTGGTTTAGGTCCGATTTTTAATAATTCTTCTTGTATCTCTTGTCACCCCAAAGATGGTAGGGCTCCCTTTCCTACCAACCTCAACGCAAGAAGTGGTTTTTTCATGCGCGTGAGTCTACCTGGTAGTACAGAACATGGAGGCCCCGTTCCTGTTCCGGGTTTTGGATTACAAATACAAAATCAAGCCGTATTTGGTGTTGAACCTGAAGCACAATTTCAGGTTACTTATTCCACTATCGTAGAAGAATTGGCTGATGGAACGAAAATAACTTTGCGCAAACCACAATATAGTTTGGTCGAATCGTATATCCCTATTCCTGCCAATATCTTGTTGTCTCCTCGTATTGGTTCCCCCGTATTTGGCTTGGGTTTACTCGAAGCCATTCCTGAAGAAGATATTCTGGCTCAAATTGATGCAAACGATGCCAATCAAGATGGCATTTACGGAAAAGCCAATTATGTTTACGATGTAATTTCCAAACAAACAAAATTAGGTCGCTTTGGATGGAAAGCCAATACTGCCTCTCTCCTAGAGCAATGTGCAGCTGCTTTCAACAATGACATGGGAATTACCAACTATGTATTTCCTTATGAAACGGGATATGGGCAAACCAATGGTGATGATGGATTGAACGCTGGAATAGAAGTTTCCAATGCCCTTGTCAATGCGGTAACTTTTTATACCCAAACCTTGGCTGTCCCAGCTTCTCGATTTCATGACAATCAAAATGTAAGAAATGGTGCGCGTATTTTTGAAGAAATTGATTGTGCAAAATGCCATGTCCCTAAACAAAAAACAGGCCCTAGTCCAATCAAAGCCTTAGCCTACCAAACCATTTACCCGTATACCGATTTGTTATTGCACGATATGGGAGAAGGTTTAGCTGATAATCGTCCAGACTTTTTAGCCAACGGGCGCGAATGGAAAACAAGACCACTTTGGGGCATTGGTTTTCAGTACTTAGTCAACGGGCATACCCAGTTCTTGCATGATGGTCGAGCAGCAAATCTAACAGAAGCTATTTTATGGCACGGCGGAGAGGCACAACGCGCGAAAGATAAATTTAAACAGTTGTCTACAAAAGAAAGAGAGGATTTATTGGCTTTTTTGAATTCGCTTTAAAACAACGATTTCCTTTGGGTTTAATTCCTACCTTTGTCTGATGAATAAAGCTGAACTCAAAGAATTTTTAGACGAAAAAGTACTGTTGTACAACAACCCTTCTTTTATTGTTGATGATCCTGTACAAATTCCTCATTTATATACGCAAAAAGAAGATATTGAAATTGCTGGTTTCTTAAGTGCAACCATCGCTTGGGGTAATCGCAAAATGATCATCAAAAATGCGCATAAAATGATGGACCTCATGGGCAATTCACCCTATGATTTCATCATGAATCACAACGAAGATCATCTAGATGCTTTAGCTGGGTTTGTTCACCGTACATTTAACAGCACAGACTTCGCTACTTTTATTCAGGCTTTACAACATATCTATCGCCATCATGGTGGTTTAGAAGAAGTATTTAGCGATTCTTCCTTTCCTTTACAGGAGCGAATTTCACGATTTAAAACTTTATTTTTTGAAATTCAACACCAAACACGTACACAAAAACACATTTCGGATCCACTCAAAGGGTCGGCAGCAAAACGCATTAATATGTACCTGAGGTGGATGGTGCGCCAAGACAATGCAGGCGTTGATTTTGGTTTATGGAAAGGCGTATCCCCTAGTGAATTATCTTGTCCTTTGGATGTGCATTCAGGGAATATGGCGCGTAAACTGGGAATACTAAAACGTACACAGAACGACGCCAAAGCACTTTTGGAATTGGATACGGCTTTGCGTGAATTGGATCCTATTGATCCTGTGAAATACGATTTTGCCTTGTTTGGCTTAGGGGCGATTGAGAAGTTTTAAATGGGTTATGAGTGATGAGTGATGAGTCAAACTGTACACCCTACAACCGCTTGTCCCCAACAAAGAAAAAATCAAAACAAAGTGAAAATCGAAACGCAGTAAAGATTCATCGAATACCCAAACAAAATAGTAATTCGATAAGATTTATTACATTCCTAATCCTAGGTGAACAATGAGCAAAGACGAGTGAATGACCGATGCGATGCTTCCTTCGTCAGCATGACATAGGCAGAATAGACATTTGTTCTACCAAAACAAACCACACAAAAAACAAACTTCACAAAGAATAATCGTACCTTAGAAGATAAAATCTAACGTGCAAGTAAATTAATTTTCAATATGATACCGCAGCTAAAAATTAAACGTATTTATGAAGAACCTTCAGCATCTGATGGTTATCGCGTCTTGGTTGATCGTTTATGGCCACGGGGTATTTCCAAAGCAAATGCAGCAATTGAGGAATGGGCCAAGGACATCACCCCTACTACTGAAATTCGAAAAGCCTATGGTCATATCGTTGAAAATTGGCCAACCTTTACTTACCAATATTTACAGGAACTCAAACACAATGAGTTGATTCCAACATACCTTGAAAAATGGGAGGATTATCCTGTTATTACGTTTTTGTATGCTGCACGAGACACGGAACATACCCATGCGCTGATCCTTCAAGATTATATGCAAAAATTGTTTAATCAACGCTTTGATGTTTAAATCTTTGTATAACTATAAACCGAAAGCTACAATGCCTCTTGAAGTAAAAGTACTATTATAGTAAAAATAAAAATGACACAAAGCTTCTAAAGAACACTTTGCGTCATTTTTATTTTTAAGCTTTTTTAAAAAAAGCACTTCAATCGAGTACTTAATACGTGATCGTTTGATATTCCAATGGAATTTTACCAAAGTAAATGGCTTTTACGATTCCATCGGAAACTCCAATTTTTGGTACGTATATCTGTTTTGCTCCACTTGATTTCATGGCAAACGTATAAATGCGCAACGCAGGAATGATTACATCTGCACGGTCGGGATTTAATCCCAATATCGCAATACGCTCGTCATATGTCATTTCTGTCAATTTGGTCAATTGCTGATTCAAATAACTATATGACAAGGGTTTATCCTGGCTTTTCCCAGACATTTTAAAGGCTTTATTGATATTTCCTCCTGAACCGATGACAATCAAATCATGAAGATCTTTGGTTTCTTCTCTGACCCACTGTTGGATATCATTCCACACACTTTTAGACACCATATCGTTTAATAAGCGAACGGTACCATTGCGAAATGATTTAGAAGCCAATGGCACTCCTTCTTTAAAAATGGTAAATTCAGAACTCCCCCCACCTACATCGACAAACATCACATTCTTCGTTTGATTAATGTAGTTTTTCAAATCAGTTGAAGCAATAATCATCGCTTCTTTTTCGCCATCGATAATATTAATTTTAATCTTAGATGCTTCAAATACAGCTTCTGCCACTTCTTGTCCATTATCTGCCTCTCGCATGGCACTAGTCGCACAAGCCATAAAACGCTCGACTTTATTCACACGCATCAAGAGATAAAATGCTTGCATGGCTTCTATCATGCGTTGCTTGGATTCACTGCTAATTTCACCTTGTGTAAATACATCTTGTCCCAATCGAATAGGAACGCGAATCAGTGAACTCTTATTAAAAACAGGATCTTGTCCTTTGGTCTCTACAATATTCATGATTAACAAACGCATCGCATTAGAACCGATGTCGATTGCTGCATATTTCTTTATCTTCAACATGAATTATCCTTTTAGTTTGTCTTTGTAATAACGGTACATTTCTTTTTGAGATTGGAAGTCTGCTTCTCCATTTTTATCTCTGTATTTGTTGGATAAATCCCCCGATTGAATACGCGTTTTTACGTTTCCTTTCCATCCAATTTCAAACGTTTCAATCAATTCTTGCTTGATTCGATCATCGTAAATAGGACAAGTTACTTCCACGCGTTCATCTAAATTTCGTGTCATAAAATCTGCAGACGAGATGTAAACTTCAGGGTTGTTGTTATTTCCAAAAATATAAATACGCGAATGCTCTAAGAAACGATCCACTACACTAATAGCTTCAATGTTTTCACTCATCCCAGGAATACCAGGTACTAAACAGCAAATTCCGCGAATATTCAATTGTACTTTTACTCCTACATTACTCGCTTCATACAAGCGATCTACCATTCTCAAATCCGACAAACTATTCATTTTTAATCGGATGTAAGCAGGTAATCCATTCTTTGCATTGCGAATCTCTCGATCAATTAATTTATAGAATCCCGATCGAGTATAATGAGGGGATACTAATAAATGCTTATACTTGTGTACACGGTAATTTACCTGCAAAAATTCAAATACCTTAGACACATCTTTCATAATCTGATTATGCGAGGTCAGCAAGGTAACATCCGTATATATTTTTGCTGAACTTTCATTGAAGTTTCCTGTAGAAATAAAACCGTATCGCTTAATTTTTTTATTTTCTAATCGCTCAATTACACAAATTTTACTGTGTACTTTGAGTCCTTTTACCCCAAAAATTAGTTGTACCCCTTCCGATTGCATCAATTCAGAATAATAGATATTACTAGCCTCATCAAAACGCGCTTGTAATTCAATTTGAGCAATAACCTTTTTTCCGTTTTTCACCGCGTTGATTAAAGAACTAATAATCTGAGAGTTCTTAGCCAAGCGATATAACGTAATCTTAATCGACAATACTTGTGGATCCAACGCTGCTTCACGCAAGAGTCGAACCAGATACGAAAAAGACTGATAAGGCGTATAAATCAAGTAATCTTTCTTTTGCAATTGCTGAATGATACTATCTTCCATATCCAAATCGCGCACGGCTGCAGGTATTTGTTTGGGATACGTTAAATCGGATCTTCCCATGGTTGGAAAACTCATGTAATCACGTCGGTTGTGGTATCGTCCTCCAGGGATGATACTATCATTCATTTCAATCTCCACATTTTCAAGCAAATAATCTAACAAATCTTGATCCATTTCTTGATCGTATACGAAACGAACAATTTCACCTTCTTTTCGGTCTCTCACACCGCTAGAGATTTTTTCGACGAAAGACTTATGCAAGTCCGTATCTACTCCCAACTCTGCATCACGCGTAATTTTAATCATAAACGCTTTTTCTGCTTTATAATCGAAAATTCCAAAGATGGACGCTAGATTATCTCGAATAATATCGTCAATTAGAATGATGTATTTTTTATCGTCTTCTGAGGGTAATTCAACAAATCGATTGACGATATTGGGAATTTCAATAATAGCATAACGCGTTCCTTTTTCGCGTTTATTTGCTTTACTTCTCTTGCTACGCAAGGCTTCATCTACCTCTAATTTTACAGCTAAGTACCCATGTGTATCTCTCAACAAGGGAAACGGAGCCAAATCACTCAAGATGACCGTAACTAAATCATGCGAGAGTGTATGTAAGAAATAATCTTTGACAAAGGCTTTTTGCTTGTCATTGATTGTATTTTCATTAAGTATAAAAATTTTCTCTGCTTCTAATTGTTTTTCAATTTCCGCAAGGATACGCAAGCTCTCACTTTGCAAGACGATTACGCGATTGGTGATTTGTGTCAACAAATCTTTGACCACTACTCCACTTCCCAGGCGACGATTGCTTTCGCCCGTTAAAACCATACGGCGAATCGTGGCATAACGCACCCTGAAAAACTCATCTAAATTATTAGAGAAAATCCCAATGAAACGCAAGCGTTCAAGTAAAGGGACTGTGATATCTCCAGCTTCTTGTAAAACTCTTTCGTTAAAAGCCAACCAGCTTTTCTCACGATCAACATAATAATATTTAGGTGTTACAGTAGTTGTATTCATTGCTTATTTTAAATCTCTAGGAAAAACTTTACTTATTACAGTTCCGTTTTTAATTTCTTTCCAATCATCTTGGGGGAAGTCCATCACAACCACTCCAGATGTTGGCACATTATCAATCGAAACCATACCAAATTTATTAACAAAATCCGTGATAGCATCATTATGTCCGAAAATAATCAGCGCATTGTGTGTATTTTCACATTTTTTTATCGTTCGGGCCAGTTTCTTGACGTCGAAAGTATAAATATCTTCTTTTTCAATGACATAAGATGGATTGATATCTAAGTTTTGACAAAAAAGAGCGGCTGTTTGTTTTGCCCGTTGAGCCGTACTTGTCCAAACAATAAAACGATCTGGTAACAGTGAAGCAATTGCCTGAGAAACTAAAAGCGCATCTTGCACTCCACGATCTTTTGAGATAGGTCTATTCTTATCTTCCGTAATAGCCTCCCAACACGATTTTGCGTGTCGAATTAAAATAAGCGTTTTCATAACTAATTGTTTTTTTCACTATATTAATTTACAAAATAGTGGTTATTTTTTTTTATTTTTCCATACTTCCTATTAAATCTAAGAAAAAAAATTAGAAAAAAATATATTTTAAGCTATAAAATAAAAACTTTACTTTTGAAGTATTATATTTTAAGCTAATACAATGAAAAAATTCTCTATTGAATTCAAATGGGCTGCTTTGGCAACCTTGGCTGCACTAATTTGGATGTTTATAGGAAAGTCGATGGGATTCCACACTGAAAAGGTGCGTTTTGAGGTACTACACGAGATGCTGTTTAGTTTTTTACTCTTTATTTTTTACTGGTTGGGAATTCGACAAAAAAAGAAAGACTATTTTGACAATGTCATGCAATGGCAACAAGCCTTTCTAACGGGATTAGTCATGTGTATCATGATTACCTTGTTCTTTCCTATTGTTCAATTCATTACTTTCAATCAAGTAAGTCCACATTTCATGGAAACATTAGAGCAAGCATTGATTCACGATGCTAAGATGACTGTGGAAGAAGCCCAGAAGAATGCTTCTTTTGACTTATTTTTAAGAAATGGAGTGATGAATAATCTCTCATTTGGTATTATCTTTACTACTATAATTGCTTACTTTTTAAAAACAAAGAATTACGACCAAATAAAGGCCGCTGCACAAAAGCCAGAAATGGTTAAAGTAAAAAAGCAAAAAGGCAAAACAAAACGAAAATAATTCTAATACAAGAACACGATGGATATCAGAAATATACCTCAAATAAAAAATACAGAAGCTGATAATTTCTTTTTATTAGCTGGGCCATGTGCCATTGAAAGTGAAGAAATGGCCATGCGCATTGCAGAACACATTATAAAAGTTACGGATAAATTACAAATTCCTTACGTATTTAAAGGGTCTTTTAAAAAGGCAAATCGTTCGAGAATTGATAGCTTTACAGGTATTGGTGATGAAAAAGCATTAAAAATACTAGCAAAAGTGGGAAAAGAATTTGGTGTACCAACTGTTACAGACATACACGAATCTTCTGATGCAGCTCTAGCCGCTGAATATGTTGATATTTTACAGATTCCTGCTTTCTTAGTTCGTCAGACTGATTTAGTCGTTGCAGCAGCGAATACAGGTAAGGTGATTAATTTGAAGAAAGGACAATTTATGAGTCCTGAGAGCATGAAACACGCAGTACAAAAGGTATTGGATTGCCACAATGAAAATGTGATGGTTACAGATCGTGGAACCATGTTTGGATACCAAGACATGATTGTTGATTACAGAGGAATTCCTGCTATGCAACAATTTGCTTCAACGGTATTGGATATTACTCACTCTTTACAACAACCCAATCAATCGAGCGGTGTAACAGGGGGACGCCCAGATTTAATTGAAACTGTAGCTAAAGCGGGAATTGCAGTTGGCGTAGATGGAATCTTCTTAGAAACCCACTTCAACCCTGCAGAAGCAAAAAGTGACGGTGCAAATATGTTGCACTTGGATTACTTCGAAGACTTAATGACTAAATTAGTAGCCATTAGACAAACGGTTCGCCAGTTCTAAGATTATTTCATCTTATAAGGAGAGGATGCCCAAAAGCATCCTCTTTTCTTTTTCTGTTTAGGGTATTTCTATTTCGTTTGTTCTTGCATAATCTACAATTCGTTGATACTGTGTTGCATCTTGAAATTTAGGATGCGCTTTGTAATAGTATAATAGGCGCTCTACGGCATAAAAATAACTTGAATGTTCAATGGCTTGCTCATAGTGTTCAACTGCCTTCTTTTCGCTTTGTTTGACCCCATACCCATGGTCATATAGAATACCATAATAAATATGAATATACGGTTGGTATTTGTTGCGCTTCAAGTATTTTACTACTTGATCAAAATCACTCCTCTGGTAGTGTATTTCGATCAGGTTTTGAGCATAACTCCCATAATATTTTTCTGCTAATACATAATAAGACAAGGCCTTATCATAATCTTGTACGACATGTTGTCCATAGAAATACAAATCGCCTAAATTGTTATTGGCCCACACACAGCCTAACTCAACGGCTTTCTCATACGCTTGAATCATCGCTTCAAAATCATACGCATAGCCAATGCCATTTTGGTACAAATAGCCAATGGTATTCCATGCATCGGCATAGTCTTGTTTCGCTGCTGCTTCTAAGTACGCAATTCCTTTCGCTATAGCTGTCTCTGTATTTTCATCGGTATAGATTACTCCTAACTCGTACAACATACGCGGATCTTGGCGCTCTGCTCCAATCGAAAAATACTTGATGGCTGAAGTCCAATCTTCCTCATCTCTGGCGGCAATTCCTCTTCGATATAACGTATCCACATCAAAATACGCCTCATACTGATCCCCCATTCGCTGGGTCCAAGCTTCATAAAATGCGCTAAAAAAAGCTAAGTCTTTACCACGCAAATTATAGCGTTGTTCGTATAATTGTCCCATTTGTTCGTTGCTAATCTCTTGGCGATTTCCTTCGAGATCCAGATAATACATGGTCGTTCCTTCAAACAAGCACAAACGCTGCGTATGATGATCAATAGGCTCGCATAGATACGTATACAATTCACTTAAGGTATGCGTCTGATAATCATAATAACGCATTCCCTGCTTTTGCTTCACTTGCAGCAACAACTGGTTTACATGTTCTATTTTTAGATTATCCTGCTGTGGTTCAATCAACCAACTGTTGGATGCGGTATGATAAAATCCACAGCCTGCATCCGTTTGAATGACATAGGCATCATACATATGATTACACAAATAGTTGGCATGAATTTTATTGATTACCGTATCGACGAGTACATTCTTTTGTTCCTTGCAATCAAATAGCTTCCATTGTTTCTCTACTTTGTAAGCAAATGAAGTATACGCTGAAAATAGCATGAGTTGGTCAATATCCGTCAGCATGATATCTCCTGTGGCATTGATTACGCTATTCTTTTTTTGATACTTATTCGGTTTAACCCAATAGTACCCCAAGGGCAATTCTTCCAATACATCTTCGGGATAAGCACCGAGATATTGCCCTGTTATCGTATAGTATTTTCGTTTTGATGTTTGGGGTTGTTTTGCAAAAAACTTGATGGGATAATCAAGTTCAAATGCCGTCGCACTTGTTTCTTCAATAATGTGTTTTCCAGTGTAATCGAGTAATTGATACTGTCCTTCGTGCAAAACGTTGTAGTAAGGACCATACAATTGCTCTACTTCCTCATAGTCGGGTGGAATCCCCCACTGTTGGGTATCAATATGCAGTAATCCTATTTTGCCGTTTAAAGTAACAATTCCTACTTTGGTTTGATTGACGATATAACCATCAAAAGCATCCTCATATTCCAGGGGCACTAGCAGTTGACCTTGATCATTGATATAGCCAAATTTACCTGCCTTTTCTACTACGGCTACATAGGCCTCGCTAAATGCATAAATGACATCGTATATTGCAGGAGCAATAATCCTTCCATTTTTATCCTTTAATCCCTGTAAATCACCTTCCTGAAAGACAACACTACGTGTTTGTTTTACGCTACTTTCTTCCCAATACCCCAACCCATATTGCACCCAATCGTGTTCCAAAGCTTCCAGAAAAGAAGTATAACCAGAAGCGCGAATTAGATCATCTAATACACCTATATTGCTTGTATCGATGGCCTTTTGATAAAGTTCCCATTTTTGTTGGATTTCTTCGACCCATTGTTTGGCCTGTTCTTTTGGTTTCTCTTCGTTCATGGTATACACATCACTGGCATCCATATAAAACGCATCATAAGGCAAATCAGACAAAAATTCAAACATAACTGTGACAGCTTCCGTAAATGCTTGTTTATTTTGTAGTTGATAGGTTTCGGTCAACAAATCATAGAAATTCGCCAATCGATTGAGTCCTTCTTCTTTATCAAAATACAACGCCTTTCCTTTCGCTCGTACATTTGCCGATAAAAGGGGTAACAATAAATCAGGAATTACATAATTCCATTCTCCTAAATTCCCTTCAACTACTTGATGGGTTTCACTGTCTATATTGTAGAGGTAAATGCGATGTGCCATAGCTTTATTTTCAGTCAAAAATAAAGCGAACCTATCTCGCAAAAAACAACTGGAGCATAAAAATTAAAAAAATCACTAGAATTAGGTAGATTCCCCTCAATCTCTTAGCTTCTATTTCAATTTGATTTCCTTAATCAGGGCATTCATGGGAATTACTTTGACTTCTTCTTGCTGTAACAAAAAGATGTAATCTGTCGTTTTACCGATTAAAATCCCTTGTATTTGTGTATTGTCTGCATACGTTATGGCAATGGGGTTTTCTTGTACAACTGCGCGTTTATTGCGTTTTGCATAAAGATCGGCTCCTAAAAACATATACAAAACAAAGAGTAGTAATCCCAAACTGTACTTTTGACTAGTATACCATTTGGTTTGATCCATATTAAACATCATTTTCGCATAAGAAGTGGGATGTTTTTTACGCCAAAAAAGATCAAATTGATAAATCAAAATCGTCAGTAAAATCGTTCCAAGCGTAAACAAGGTAATGGTAAAATCGCCAAAAGGAGCAATTAAAAAATCAAACAAACCTGCATAATCGAAAATATTGACATCGAATAAGATAAACTTCTTGTAATTGAAGAGCATTCCAATAGCAACAGCAACAAGGTACGCAATCGCTAAAAGCGTTTGTACATCTTTAAATAAACGCTTGAAAATGGTGTTTGAAAATTGATTGTCCATAAGTTGATACAGTAGCAATGAAAGAAGTTAATACTCGCTGATTTTAGTTGCTAATTTAAATAAAAAACAATACGATTTAACATTTCATTTAGACAAAATAGGAGCAAAAAAAAAACGAGCGAGTACTAGTATGTACCCACTCGTTTTCACCTGTTTGAAATTAACAACAACTTTACTTATTTCGTCACAGCATTTTCTACTTCGTCAATCATCATTTTGATTGATTTTAGTCCTCCACCTGATAAATACCATGTTTCAGGGTTTAAGAAAATGATTTTATCATTTTTGTATGCATTCGTTTGTTGTACTAATGCATTTGCAAATTCTTCTTTACTCAATGTAGCTCTTTTAATGGCTGCTCCACGGTCAATCACAAAGATATAATCTGGGTTTAATTCTTTGATTAACTCATTAGAAATCACTTGACCATGCGTTGCAACTTCGATGTTTTCATCTGCTGGTTTTAGACCAAAAACATCGTGGATAATACCAAAGCGAGACCCTTTTCCGTATGAACTCATACGACCTTCGTTCGCTAAAACAATTAATCCTTTTTTATCTGAATTCTCTGTAATGCTTTTAATTTTAGCAATACGCGCATCGATGTCTTTTAATTCTTGTTCTACTTGTTCTTCTTTTCCAAACAATTTACCGATAATGCGTTGATTGTTTTTGAATGAATTCATATAATCTTTAGCATCTACATCCAGATTGATTGTTGGTGCAATTTTTTTGAACTCATCATACATTGCGGCTGTACGACCTGCAATAATGATTAATTCTGTATCTGCTGCGTTTACTTTTTCAGCATTGGGTTCTTTAATTCCCCCAACATTATCATATTCCGCTGCGCTGTATTTCTCTAAATAAGCTGGTAAGTTTGAACCTGGTACTCCTTTCACTGGGATTCCCAATTCATCAAACGTATCTAAAATACCGTAGCTCAATACTACAGGGTTTTTAGGGTTTACTTTTACTTCAGAAGTACCCGATAGGTGATCCACGGTAAGTACTGCTGTTTCAGTAGCTGAACTTTGCTCTTCATTTTTTGTTTCTTTACAAGAAACAAATAAAAAAACGGATGCTGCCAAGCAGCTAATCATAAATTTACTCATAACGATGTTTTTATAAATTATTTAAAATAGACACAAATTTTGTGGTCTCCGTTGTCGATAATTTTCATATCGATATCAAAGACATCCTTCATTTTTTCTTCTGTAATCACTTCGTTGGTGGGTCCAAAATACAGAATTTGATGGTTTTTAACTGCGGCGATATAATCGGCATATGCTGCGGCATAGTTGATATCGTGCACGACAATCACAATGGTTTTTTGGTATTTATCTGCCAATTCACGGAGGGTTTTCATAATTTCGACCGAGTGTTTCATGTCTAAATTATTCAACGGTTCATCCAATAAAATATACTCCGTGTCTTGCGCCAATACCATAGCGAGAAAAGCACGTTGACGCTGTCCGCCACTCAATTCATCAATAAATTGATTTTCAATATCTTTCAATCCCATAAAAGCGATACTTTCCTCAATCTTCTGATGATCTTCTTTTTTGAGTCTTCCCTTAGAATGCGGAAAACGACCAAATGAAACTAACTCTTTTACTGTCAATCGAATATTAGGGCTATTACTTTGTTTTAAGATGGCTAAACGCTTAGCAAAATCTTCGTTTGTATAGCTTAATACTTCTTTATTCAACAAATTGATTTCTCCTTTATCTCGGGAAACTAAGCGACTAATAATCGATAGTAACGTACTTTTTCCCGTACCATTTCCTCCAATAAAACAAGAAATCTTTCCTTTAGGGAAACTTACACATACCTGATTTAAAATCAGTTTCTCACCATATGATTTTGATACTTGATTGACTTGAATCATACTTTATTACTTTTTAACAGCAAGTAAATAAAATACACTCCTCCTACGAAGTTGATAATAATACTTACTGTTGTTGTCATGTTAAACAAATGCTCTACCAAATACTGCGCCCCCACAACGGTTACGGAGGTCAGTAAACAACAGGTAAAGACGATTAAAGCGTGGTTGTTTTTCTTCACCAATTCATAGGTTAAATTAGCAACCAATAAACCTAAAAATGTAATAGGCCCTACTAATGCAGTGGAAACAGCCACCATAATAGAGATAAAGATTAAATTTGCTCGTACTACTTTGTGGTAGTTCACACCAAGGCTAATGGCGTGATCACGACCTAAACTAATTACATCTAACTGTTTGAAATAACGGATTCCATATAGCATTGTTGCTACTAAAATCACTGCAGCGATACCTAAAATCTTTAAATTAATGCGTTCAAATGAAGCGAACATGGCATTTTGTATCATGCTGAACTCATTGGGATCAATCAGCAACATAATAAATGAAGCCCCACTCTTAAATAGCGTACCGATTAAAAGTCCGACTAAAAGCAAGGTATACAACCCCTTACTTTCTCTCTTGAAGACAGCGAAATACATCACCATGGCAAACACCATCATCAAAACGACAGACAAAGCAAAATTCCACTCCGACCCCAGCACTTGAAACGTGCGATCTCCATACCATAAAACAATCACCGACTGCAACAGCAAGAAAAAAGAATCAAAGCCCATAATAGATGGAGTTAAAATTCGGTTGGCTGTAATCGTTTGAAAAATGACAGAGGAATAACCAATAGCAAAAGACACCAACAACATCGCCAATACTTTGAATCCTCTACGAGGCAAGACGTAATCTAGCTTTGTTCCTGTAAACGTGAACATATAAATAGCAATGCTGATTAGTAGCGAAACGAGTAATATCGTGATTAACTTATTTTTAGGCATGTTTTGTCTTTTTTAAAATTAGATATAAAAACACCACTCCCCCAACAATACTAACCGTCAGCCCAATAGGCACTTCATAAGGAGCAATGATCATGCGGCTAAGTAAATCACAAACTAACAAAAAGATAGCGCCGACTAAAGCCGTATAACTAATCGTTTTACGGAGGTTATCACCAAAAATCAAACTGACAATATTGGGCACAATCAAACCTAAAAAAGGAATTACTCCTGCCGTCAGTACAACTACAGTTGAAGTAATAGAAACGAATACCAAACCTAAATACATGATGCGTTTGGGGTTTAGCCCTAAACTTGTTGCTGCGTCTTCTCCTAATCCAACAATAGTAAACTTATTGGCGTAGAGGTAACACAGAATTACAACCAAGACACCGAGGTATAAAATTTCGTAATTTCCTTTTAAGATAGAAGAGAAATCTCCCATCATCCAACCATCCATATTCTGAACGAGATTATAACGGAATGCAAAAAACGTAGCAATTGCACTGAGGATATTTCCGAATACAATTCCTATTAAAGGGATAAAAATCACATTTTGCACTTTGATTTTACTAGCTAAACGCAAAAACACAATACTAGCAGCTAAAGCAATGGTAAAAGACAATACCGTTTTAAACACAATACCTCCATTGGGAAAGAGAATCATACTAAATAAAATTCCCATCTTACAGGCATCCAATGTCCCCATCGTTGTTGGAGAGACAAATTTATTCAAGGAGATTTGTTGTACAATTAATCCGGAAATACTCATTCCTACACCCGCTATCAATACTGCAATGGTTCGAGGGATACGACTGACCACTATAACAAGCAATTCATCTTTCGACAATTGATGCAAATCAAAAATCGAAATATCCTTTACTCCAACGAAAATGGAAAAAAAAGAGAGCACTATCAGTATAAGAACTAAGGAAATTCTTATCATAAAAATCGTTATTTTTATTTAGAATAAAATTAAATAAGAACAAATATATAAAACTCGAGGGAGTTGAAAAAACTATTCTCAGTTTGTTTTCTTTAAATACCCTTTTCTCAATTCTCATATTTTCAACAGCTTTCCTCAAAAATCAGAAAGCCTTAGTAATTCAAAGAAAATGTATACAAAACCTAAATATTCGAACATATTTGATTTGAATTCCATAATTTATATAAAACTCACTTTTTACTTAGACAAGCACTTACCACTCTGTGTTTTCTTTTATCCTTTAGGTTTATGTCTTTGTTTTGTATGATTATAATGTTCTCCTTAACTTATGCTACAGGTAAGAATCTATTTAATCATTTATCCTTTGATTTTACTAGCTAAACGCAGAAAAATAACACTAGCAGCTAAAACTATGGCAAAGGGCCATACCGTTTTAAACACAATCCCTCCAGAGGAAAAGAGAATCATACTAAATAAAATTCTCATTTTACAAGCATCTAGTGTAGCCATTGTTGTTGGAGAGACAAATTTGTTGTATAATTAAACTGGAGATACTCATTCCTACACCCGCAATCAACACCGCAGTGGTACAAGGGGCACAACGAACAACAATACAATAACCAGGAATTCATCTTTCGACAATTGGTTCAAATCAAAAATCGAAATATCTTTACCCTATTAAAATAGCCCCAAAAACAGCAGGTTAGATTTCCATGCTTTCAACAGGTTTAAGGATAAATCAGAAACACTTAACTATTCTGGCTAATCTTATCGAAAACTTAAACAACCCCATTAGATTATAGCAAACCGAATGAAGTTAGTTTTTAAAAGAATCTATTTTTCTACTCTATTTTAATCTGAGTATAATTTAATAAGTAATAAAACATAATTTAAATTATTAACAATTTTTATTTTTTGTAAAAAAAATTTTAACACCAATTAAAATTAACTAACTTTGTCTAAAAAATGATTATTATGAATAAAGTAGTTAAAACTATTGCCCTTTCAAGTTTATTTTTCACCATTATTGGATGTAGTTCCGATGATAATAGTAAAACTCCAGAAGGTCCAAACTTTGAAGATAAACACCTAGTTTCGCATGTAAAGTCCACTTATTATTGGAGTAATGAAGAATTAAATGAAGATGGTACAACTCAAATTGTTCCCGTACTTGATTATGAAATTGATTTCAATTTTAAATATGATGATAATCTTGCCTTATCCGCTTTGACCTATACGGTTACTTATTATCAAGATGAGAAGGTAAAAAACGTAACAAATGGTGCTTTTAATTTTAAGTTCAACGAAGCACAACAATTACAAACCTTAGATATTACAGGTGATATAATGCTTCGCAATACCTATAACTTCACCTATATAAATAATAGAGTAAGCAAACTTGAATCAAATGATGGAAATCAAAAATATGAGCAGACTTTCAGCTACAACGATGCCCATCAATTCATTCAATCTGAAATTCAATCCCTGAATCTAAACTTTGACTACACCTACAATAGTAAAAACCAGATAATAAAAATTCAAGATAATAAAAATGAATTGTCAGAGCAAATTGAATATGATTCAAAAAACAACCCATTTAAAGGCTTACCTTTTGATTTAACAAGTATCGTCTTTGAAGGAATCAATTTTATTCCACTGACCTATACATTTCCAAATAATATCAAAGAATATAAAACGCCTTATTTAGATACATATCAACTAGATTATAAATATGATGAAAACAATAATCCAATCAAAGCTTCTGTTTATTATCTAAACGATAGCCAACCAAAAGAATTGGATTATGAAATAGAATATAATTATATCACTAAAAAAGTAGAGATAAATAAATAAACTTTTTAGTTTTAAAATGAACAAGAGGGTATCCCAAAAGGTTACCCTCTTTATTTTCTCTAAACTTTATCCCAATTGACTCTAAACTCCTTCCTTTTTTTTCGTTTATCTTTGTATAAATTGATGTGAAAATATATGCTAAAAAAATGGTTAAGCTACTTGACTCCTATTCCCTTAAAGAAAATTACCTCGAAAATCAACCATAAGTTAGAAATTACGTGGCAAAACGGGCAACTGGTTTTAGATACAGAGAACACCAATTATTCTTATGGTCAATTAGAACAAGTATTTAAAAGAGGGTTGAAATTCATTGGCTATCAGAAAATTAGAACCATGCAACGCGTACTTAACTTGGGGTTAGGTGCTGGCAGTACAGTTCATCTCCTTCGTAATGAAATCAATTTTACAGGTAGTATTACCAGTGTAGAGCTAGATCAAGCAGTGATTTATGTTGCTCGAAAATACTTTAATCTCGATCGATACCAAGTCAACCATCACATTGTACAAATGGATGCCTTTGAATACGTCTTAAGTTGCCAAGAGCAATATGATTTACTTGTGATTGATATTTTTC
Source organism: Myroides odoratus (assembly GCF_001549985.1). Taxonomy (GTDB): domain Bacteria; phylum Bacteroidota; class Bacteroidia; order Flavobacteriales; family Flavobacteriaceae; genus Flavobacterium; species Flavobacterium odoratum_A. Next base: position 99,626 of record NZ_LROZ01000007.1, read on the forward strand.
AAGACACGCATATGCCTTCGTTTCTATTTGAAGGTTATTTTGTACAACATTTGGAGCAATTATTAACTGTAAATGGCTTTATTATTTTTAATACCATGATTCTTACCCCTGAAGATGAAGTCCGCAATCAAAAGTTCAAAGCTTTATTTGACCCAAATCGCTATTCCGTACGCTTAATGCCTACCACTGCCGAACACAACAGCATCATCACTATTAAACGACTGGTATAGAAAAGATTAAACCACAAATAACCACAGTTATTTTTTCTTTCTTTTTTAGTATTTCCGTACAATAAAAAAACAAGTTGCTTTTTTACACTAGTGTTATAAACTTTTCTCTCTGTTTTATACGAAACGGTGCTTGAATATTTAGTATTTTTAGCGTGATTTTAGATTTTAATGCGAAAGAAATGATTGAAATTAAGCAAGCTCGTACGAAAAAGGAAATGAAGGAATTTGTCCAATTTCCTTTCACCCTATACAAAGACAATCCTTATTGGGTTCCTTCAATTATCAAAGAAGAAGTAAAAAGTTTTGATCCTTCCAATGATATTTTTAAAACAGTAGATGTTCGTTTTTTCCTTGCGTATAAAAACAATAAACTGGTAGGTCGTATTGCCTGTTGCATTAACTGGACTGAAGTTAACGATTTGGGTAAGCCTAAAGTTCGCTTTGGCTGGTTTGATTTCATTGATGATTTGGCAGTGAGTAAAGCTTTACTAGCTGAGGTTGAGAAATTTGGAAAAGCCAACCAAATGCACTATATGGAAGGACCTATGGGATTTTCAAATATGGATAAGGCAGGGATGCTAACCAAAGGATTTGATCGCTTAGCGACGATGATTGGGTTATATAATTATGAATACTATCCTACCCACCTCAATCAATTGGGTTTTAGACCAGAAGCAGAATGGATGGAGTACAGCCTAGACATTTCTAATTTTAACAAAGAGAAAATCGCCAAAATGTCGCAGATGATTCAACAGCGATATGGAGTTAAACCTCTTGTGTTCAACACGATCAAGGAGCTTATGCCGCATGTAGATGAAATGTTTGCACTACTCAACAAGACCTATGCAGACTTGCAGAGTTTTGTTCCCATCGAGTCTTTTCAGATTGAACATTACAAAAAGAAATACTTGCAGTTCATACATCCTGATTTTATTTCTTGTGTAATGGATGAAAACAATAAGATGATTGCTTTTGCTATTACCATGCCTTCATTCTCGAAAGCCTTTCAAAAGACAAAAGGAAAATTATTTCCGTTTGGATTCATTCACTTGTTACAAGCAATGAAACACAATAATCGTGCTGAATTCTATTTGATTGGTATTGATCCAGAATATAGAAATAAAGGAATTACAGCACTTATATTTGAAGAGATTTACGCTTGTTTTACCCAGCATAAAATCAAACATATTGAAACGAATCCTTTGCTTGTTGAAAATGTAAAAATTCAACAATTATGGAAACATTTTAATCCTGAGATTCACAAAGAGCGCAAAACGTACCGCAAAGATATTTAGGATGATTCCTAATCCCTACTAAGCCTATTAAAAACAAGTGTTCCGCCTGTTTTTAATAGACTTATTTTTTTGCATAATTCTCAATTTAAAACGAATAAAATCAATATTAATTCTGTAAAATTTGCAAGAACCCCTCTTTTTTTGTAATTTTATAGTTTAAACATTTTATTTTACAATTTTCAACTATTGTAAGTAGTACGTCAGGAGAAGTACATCTACCCTAATTGCATGTGCTAATAAGCGCATCAATCCGATACATCAGTTTTTATTTTTTACCGCTGATTTTTTATAATGGAAATGGTTTTTACCTGTGTACGGCTACTTAGTTGCAAAAACACACATTATGATTCAAATAGAAAAAAAGAATTCAGACAGTCCCGTCAGTCAAGCAGAAGTAGAACAATACACCAACTTCTTATTTCAACATCTCGAACAGTATGGAGATGCCAAAGAAGATATTGCCAAAGCGCTTGCTTATGCACTAGGTCAAGACAACAAACCAGGCGGTGTGATTCTCATTGCAAAAGAAGAAGCGCATATCGTGGGAATGACAGTTGTTTTAAATACCTTGATGAGAGGATTTATCCCTGAACATATTTTAGTCTATATTGCTACAGACCAATCGAAAAGAGGAAAAGGTATTGGCGGAAAGTTAATCGATTTCCTTAAACAAGACTTGACTGGATCCATTGCCTTACATGTTGATTTTAACAATCCTGCTCAACATTTATACGAGCGCAAAGGATTTGAAAAGAAGTATATAGAAATGAGATTAAACAACAAGTAATGGCTTTTATAACCTTAAATAAAACGAAACTAAAGCACAATTTTGACCTGCTTGAAAATCTATTTCAGACAGAAGGTATTACTTGGGCTGTGGTAGGTAAATTGCTCTGTGGTAACTCCTTGTTCTTAGAACAAGTACTAGAATTGAAACCCAAGCAAATTTGTGATTCTCGCGTTTCTAACCTCAAGAGCATCAAACTCATTGATCCCGATATCGAAACCATCTACATCAAACCTGCACCCAATGGGAGTATAGATGGAATTGTTGAATATGCTGATATTAGTTTCAATACAGAGTTAGAAACCATTAAGTTGCTTTCCAAAGAAGCGGAAAAGCAAGATAAAGTACACAAAATTGTGATTATGGTTGAGCTAGGAGAGCTTAGAGAAGGCGTTTTACGCGAAGATTTGATTTCTTTTTATGAAAAAGTATTCAGCTTACCTCATATCGAAATTATTGGCTTAGGAACGAACTTAACCTGTATGTATGGGGTTTTACCCAACACTGACAAATTAATTCAGCTAAGCCTCTATAAGGAGCTATTAGAGTTGAAATTCAACAAAAAGTTGCCTTTTATTTCGGGAGGTGCTTCTGTTACGCTTCCCTTAATCGCCAATCATCAGCTACCGAAAGCCATCAATCACTTTCGAATTGGTGAAACCCTTTTCATGGGAACCAATGCTTATGACGGTAGTCAATATGAAGAATATGAACAGCATATTTTTAAACTGCATGCCGAAATTATTGAGCTGCATGAAAAACCTATGATGCCTAGTGGAGAAACGGGAATTACGATGACAGGAGAAAAAATTGAATTCAATCCCGAATGGGAAGATGTAACCAAGTTCAGAGCCATCATTGATTTAGGCTTACTAGATATTGATACGGATCACTTTTTTCCTGTTAATACCAAACACCAATTGGTGGGTTCTAGTTCTGATATGATGGTTATCGATTTGGATGCTAATCCAGAAAAACTCAAAGTAGGAGATACAATTTCCTTCCATATGGATTATATGGGAATCCTTCGATTGATGAATTCAGATTATGTAGAGAAAAAAGTAATTACATAAAAAAAGGAGAAGCTTGTGCTTCTCCTTTTTGTTTCCTATAAGTTACTTAAAAAAAGTTTCTCTAAATCTAATGGAGCAACATATTGGCCAGCTTGGTATACTCTCATATTACCACCTGAAATTTCGTCAATCAAAATGATTTCATTTGTCGCTTTATCTCTACCAAATTCTAATTTAATGTCGTAAAGTTCCAACTCTTTTTTTGCTAACTCTTCTTTCACCATCCAACAAATTGTTTTAGTCAATTCTTTCAATATGTTGTATTCCTCATGCGATAAAATACCCAACATCGCCAAAGTATCTTCTGAAATTACGGGATCGCCTTTTTCATCATCTTTGATTGTAATTTCAACAAAGCTATCCAATGCTTGTCCTTCTGTACAATAATCGTTATATCTTCTGAAAAAACTTCCTACTGCACGGTATCTACAAATTACTTCTAATCCTTTTCCAAAAGGAACAGCTTCTTTTACAACCATAGAAACCTCGTCTAAATCTGCAGCAACATAGTGAGTTGGAATATTTTTAGCATTTGCTAATTCGAAGAAGTATTTAGTCATTTTCAATCCACTTCTACCCGCTCCTTCAATAGTTAGTCCTACTGTATTAGCTCCTGGGTCAAAAACGCCATCTGTTCCAGTTACATCGTCTTTAAATTTTAGAAGTACTTGATGATTTCCTAAGCTATAAACATCTTTTGTCTTTCCTTGATACTTTAATTCCATAGTGTGTGTTGTTATTTAGGCCCCAAAAATAAGAAAAACTACGACATATCCCGCTATTTTCAATTCCTAAAATTCACGCGAGCTTAAAAAAAAACCGAGGCCATATACCTCGGTTTTATCTTTTATTGAATGAAGAAATCACATCGTCTAAAATCTTTAGCTGTTCCCGTTGTTCCTGCTCTATTTTTTGGATTCTGAGCTAGGTACACCACATCTTTTACCAATCGGCTTGGGCTTACGCCATGTTCTACTAAATAATCAATCACGCGTTGTGCTCTGCGTTCGCCTAGCCAAGCATTGTACTTTTCGTTACTTCTTGTTTCCACATAAGAGCGAATCACAACTGCCTGTGTTGTATTTTTTTGCATATAGCGCAATAATTCATCTGCAGCCCTTTTATTGTCATCCGTAAAATAGGAACTATTAAAATCATATTGAATAAAGAAAGGCAACATATTGTTCGCCGTTGCTGCCGATAAAATTGTTCCTTGGCCTGCTGTCTCTTGTGATTTTCTAGGATATCCTATTTCTTTAGTCAGGTTGAAATTTACTTCTAAATCGTCCAAGATATTGTTTACAACAACTTCAGCTGAATTAAAGCCTTCTGCTGTACCTACAATTTTTTGAACCTTGTCTATATTTTTACTGTTTATCTCGAACTTTCCCTCTTGATCTACTAGCATATCAATTACTTTTTGCCCTTTTTCATTATAAAAAGACACTCTTGCTTCCTCTATAACCTGATTGTTTTCTTTATTATAGAATGTTCCGTGGATACTTTGGGCATAAAACTGTTGAGTGCCAAGTAAAGACAACCCCAAAACTAAAAAATAGCTTTTCTTCATAATACTCATTTTTTACAAAAACAGAAACTCTTATTCACTTCTGTTAGTTTTTAACATAAACAAATCAAATATAATTAAAAATAAAATACATTTACTTTTTATTTTTCACTATTTTAAAAATAAAACATGTTTTTTGGTATTTTCTACTAAGAATACTCTATTAATTCCCGCATTCTGCCTTCAAATTTACGATACATTCTCAAGCTGTCCTCCTCTTTTTTTTAAATATACAAAAGTAAGAGTATAACCTGAACTGTATTTATTTTAGCACTAAAAAAAGCTCTTTTGGTGTTTCTTTTTTTCTTCCTTTCACTTGTTAATCGCTAGTCAGGCCAAGGTTTTCCCTAGATAATCTTAATATTTAGCATAAATAAGTCTTCTGTATTTATTTATCATATTTTTCATTTATCCAAAAACCATTATAGTTAATAATTAAAACAACACCAATAAAATTACAGTTTAATTAAAAAAAAATCAATAATTACCCACAAACCATCCTTTATTTTTAACTATTAGCGCCTAGATTTACCATATCTTTAATTACTTTTTAAGAAAATAAATTAGTTCAACTGAAGAAGGTTATCTACATTTGTTCGAGAAAGAAAAATACAGGTGAGCGAGTATACAACTTAGCACTAGTAGAATCAGCTGTTTCGGTATTTTTCAGACTCCTAAAATCGAACTATATAAAGTTTTATACTTTATCTAAGTTATATGTTGTTTCCTATGCAAAAGCCCAACGAGAGTCGTTGGGCTTTTGTTTTTATATGCTAGCATTTAAAACCATCTTCTCCATTTAAAATAGGCAATCATGCTTAAGACTAACAAAAACATCCCCATCAAGGTAATGAAATAACCATTTTCCATTTTGAGTTCTGGCATATTCTCAAAGTTCATCCCATATACACCAGCAATAAACGTCAGTGGAATAAAAATAACAGACACAATGGTCAATACCTTCATAATCTCATTCATTCGGTTACTTTGAGAAGAAAAATAATAGTTGGTTGCACTATCCAATTTCTTGAGACTGTATTCAATTTGATCTAAAATTTCAATGCTTTTATATTGTAATCGATCGTAGAAAACCAAACTATCTTTACTAATAATCATGTGGGTGTGTTTTTTGTCGTGCAGGGTTCCCACATTATTTAAAATTTCGCGCATTGGCATGACGGCTCGTTTCATATCATTTAATTCCTGCGTATATTCCTCAATGCCAATGAGTGTATCTCGGTGGTACCTTCCTCTTGCGTCAAGTAAAATCTGCTCGACATTATCCTCTACTACATCTAAGGTCACAAAAAAACTTTCCATTAGAGAATCAATCAATAAGTACAGTAAATAGCCCGTATCTCGTTTGCGAACTTGTCCAATTTTCTTGCGAATTCGCTCTCGAATGATGTGAAAAAAGTCTCCTTTCTTTTCCTGAAAAGATAGAAGTATGTTGGATTTTAAAATAAAGCTAATCTGTTCTATGTCCACGCCTTGATTTACATTTTGATAAGGCAATAACCCTTTCAAACTAAAAAAAAGAGTATCATCTAAATCCTCTACCCTTGTTCTGCGTCCAAAGTTTAAAATCTCTGCCATGATATAGGATTGGATTTGGAAGAACTCCCCTATTTCTTGTAATAGTTCAATATCGTGTAAACCGTGCAAATTGAACCATTTAATGGAATCTGCACTTGAATTTTTTAAAACTTCTTCTATTTCCTTCAGGCTTAAATCATTATACTCTTCAAAGTGATCTTCCGAATAGACAAACAACTGCATAGAAATAGGTACATCTGGAAAAGAACCAGAATATTCCAAAGTATTTGGCTGAAGTTTTCTTATTTTACTATATTTAACTCGTCTCACATTCGTAAATTTGTTTTAAATATATGACATTTTTAAACTGTACTTTTAGGGCTACATAAAAAAATAAAGAACAACCATGAAAATTTTAATAAAAAACATAAAAGAATTACTACAAACAAGAGCAACTTCTATCGACATGATTTCGGGTAGCGATATGAAAATCTTACCTAAAATAGACCATGCTTTTTTGCTGATTGAAGATGAACTTATTTTGGATTATGGGCCAATGGCAGATTGTCCAAAAGAAGATGACACTATTCAAGAAGTAATTGATGCTCAAGGTTGTGTTGTGTTGCCAACTTGGGTTGATAGTCACACGCACTTGGTATATGCAGGTAATCGAACATTGGAATTTGTCGATCGCATTAATGGTTTGAGTTATGAAGAAATTTTTAATCGCGGTGGAGGGATTTTAAATTCAGCCAAAAAACTGCAAGAAACGAGTGAAGCAGACCTATACGAGCAATCAAAAATTCGCGTAGAAGAAGTGATTGCACAAGGAACTGGAGCAGTTGAAATCAAATCTGGTTATGGTTTGACGGTTGAATCTGAATTAAAAATGTTACGCGTGATTAAACGCTTAAAAAAAAACTATCCAATTGCTATCAAAGCGACCTTTTTAGGAGCTCATGCTTTTCCAAGTGAATACAAAGACAATCACACTGCTTATATTGACCTCATTGTCAACGAGATGATTCCGGCAATTGCCAAAGAAAACTTAGCAGAATACATTGATGCCTTTTTAGAAACGGGCTATTTCTCTGTGGAAGAAACAACGCGTATCATGGAAGCAGGGAAACAATATGGTTTACGCGCAAAAATTCACGTGAATCAATTTACAGCTATCCAAGGTATTGCCGCTTGTGTGAAACACGATGCTCTTTCTGTTGATCACTTAGAAATTGTAACCGATGAAGATATTGAAGTATTAAAAAACAGCAAAACCATGCCTGTTGCTTTACCTACTTGCTCGTTCTTCATTTCTATTCCTTATACCCCTGCAAAAAAAATGTTAGCTGCAGGATTACCACTTGCTTTGGCTTCTGATTCCAATCCTGGCACAACACCTTCAGGAAATATGAATTTTGTGGTAGCGACAGCTTGTATCAAGATGAAGCTAACACCAGAAGAAGCCATCAATGCAGCAACCATCAATGGCGCTTATGCTATGGGGGTTAGTGCAACCCATGGTAGTATTACCAAAGGAAAAAAAGCAAGTGTAATTATCACGAAACCGCTACATTCTTTTTACGAAATACCCTACGCATTTGCCAGTAACCCCATCGGTACTGTCATCTTAAATGGGCAAATTCAACCTTATAAAAATTAATTAAACGCAGCTTTAAAATACCGCGACATGACACAAACTAAACTAACGATTTTTACAAGAGACCATCTACTTGAATTGACAAGTTTAAGAAACGGGGAAATAAAATTAGGAGAACGCGTTCACGTCATTCAACAACCCTTAGATTGGGAGAAAGAACTTGCTCAAAATGAAAGCAAATACGTTGTTTTAGGTATTCCGGAAGATATTGGTGTAAAAGCTAACTTCGGCCGTATGGGAACAGCTAGTGCTTGGGAAAAGTTTATTGCTACTTTTTTGAATATTCAACACAACCGATTCAACAAAGGCTATTGGGTAACTATTCTTGGACATCTTAATTTTACTACAGAAGTAGCCGAAGCTCAACATTTAGATCCTACAAACAAAGCTGATCGCAAACGTCTTTTTGAGCTTGTACAACTGATTGATAAGGAGGTTTCTCACTTGATAGCCAAAATTGTAAAGGCAGGTAAAATTCCCATTGTCATTGGTGGTGGTCATAACAATGCTTATGGAAACATCAAAGGTACAGCTTTAGCTAAAGGGAAGGCAATCAATGCCATTAACTTTGATGCCCATACAGATTTTAGACCTTTAGAAGGAAGACATAGCGGTAATGGATTTTCTTATGCTTTTGAAGAAGGTTTTTTAAAAAACTACTTTGTTTTTGGATTGCATGAAAACTACACGTCAAAAGGTGTGTTCAGTTCTATCAAATTGCATGCAGATCGCGTCAAATACAATACATATGAGCAGATTAATATCCGCAAAGAGAAGTCATTCAGCAATGAATTACTACTTGCAAAGAAACACATTGACAGTGGATTTTACGGGATTGAAATTGATTTAGATGCGATTCCACAAGTTGCCAGTAGTGCAATTACACCAACTGGTTTTTCTGCAGAACGCACCCGTCAATTCTTGCATTTCTTTGCAGAATCGTCCAATGTTGCCTATTTACATATTTGCGAAGGAGCTCCTTCTTTGGATTATCCGACCAATAATCATGTAGTTGGCAAATTAATAGCGTATCTTGTCTCTGATTTTATGAAATCAAATTCAAATAGCCCAAAGTAGTGAATATATTATTAGTTGAAGACGACAAACGAATTAGCGAATTCATAGTCAAAGGATTAGAGGAAAAAGGAATGCATGTACAATTGGCTTCCTCTGGGGATGAGGCGAGAAAACTCGTCCTCAATGGAGATTGGGATTTAATTCTCATGGATATTATGCTTCCCGATATTGATGGAATTCAGCTTACGAAAATGATTCGTTTTAAGAAGGATTACACTCCAATTTTGATGTTAAGTGCGCTTAGTGACACCACCGATAAGATTGATGCTTTAGATGGCGGAGCTGATGATTATCTGACCAAACCTTTTCACTTCAGTGAATTGTTATCGCGTATCAATGCCTTAACTCGTCGAACTAAATTCAACTACGAAAATAAAACGAAGTATTACAATTGCGGAGATCTACAATTGGATCCCGAAAAACACGTGGTCACCCAAGCAGGGAAAATCATTGATTTATCCCCTAAAGAGTACAAACTACTGTTGTATTTATTAGAAAATAAAGGGCGTGTAATTTCGCGAACACAAATTTTAGAACAAGTTTGGGGAATTCAATACGATACTAATACGAATGTGGTAGATGTTTACATTTCATACATTCGAAATAAAATAGATGAAACACAAGGTAAATTGATTCACACCATCAAAGGAACGGGTTATATGCTTCAGGAATAGTTTTTTTTTGCTCTTTGTGCTTTGTTTTTTTGCTTAATTCGTCAAGCTTTAGTGCATTGTATCTTTTGTATAAAAAGAGAATTATGTACTGCAAGAGAATTTAAACGACTTCACAACCTACAACTTAACAACCTACAACTTAACAACCTACAACTTCACAACCTACAAATTAACAAATTACAACTTCTGAAAGTTTTTCCATCCCTGTCTTCCATATTGCTCAATAAGCATATCAAGTAATACCAAAGCAGCCATGGATTCCACGATAGGTACAGCTCTAGGTAATACACAAGCATCATGGCGTCCTTTTCCCTCAACCGTTACCACTTCATTCGCAGCATTGATTGATGGTTGATCTCTCATGATGGTTGCTGTTGGTTTAAATGCAACATTGAAAAAAATATCCATTCCGTTGCTAATTCCCCCAACAATTCCTCCTGCATGATTTGTTGCAGTAATACCATCAGGCAATAAGATATCATTGTGTTGACTTCCCCTAAGTTGTGTTCCTGCAAACCCGCTGCCAAACTCTACGCCTTTTACTGCATTAATACTCAACATCGCTTTGGCTAATGCTGCATCTAATTTATCAAAAACAGGAGCACCTAAACCAACGGGAACTTGTTGTATTACACAAGTAATCACTCCCCCTACTGAATCTCCCTCTTTCTTTACTTGTCGAATTAGTTTCTCCATGGCTTGTGCGGCTTTTGAATCAGGACAACGCACAACATTCGATTCTATCATTTTGAAATCCAATGCGGTATAAGGCTGTTCAACGCGAATATTTCCCACCGCTGATACATAGGCTGTAATTTGCATGGGAGCTAAAATTTGCTTGGCAATTGCTCCTCCTACGACTCTACAAGCAGTTTCGCGAGCCGAACTTCTTCCTCCTCCTCGATAATCTCGTATTCCGTATTTTTGATCGTATACATAATCTGCATGACTAGGTCTATAGGCTTGTTTAATATGCTCGTAATCTTTTGATTTGGAATTGGTATTTTCAATGGTAAAACCAATAGGAGTTCCCGTTGTGATTCCTTCAAAAATACCCGATAAAAATCGAACCTCATCCGCCTCTTTGCGCTGAGTGACCAAAGTCGATTGTCCAGGCTTTCGCCTATCCATTTCCTCTTGGATTGCCTGCATATCGAGCACTACGCCAGCAGGACATCCATCAATGATGCCTCCCAAAGCTTCCCCATGTGATTCGCCAAAAGTCGTTAGGCTAAAATAATTGCCAAAGGTATTTCCATTCATAATCCAATACGGTCATTTAATTGAGCTAAACAAAGATACTTCAAACCAATCGTTTCTTCCTTTTATTTAGCTAAAATCAGTCGTTGTCGTTCTACATAATCTGCAATAAGTGGTAAATATTGCTCAAATAAAGGTAAGCGATGGGAATCCTCTATATACATTACCTCACTATTGGTGCATTGATATGGATTTAACTCCTGTAAGTTTAAGGTTTCATCTTGCTTTCCAATCAGAAGAAAGGCATCTTCTGGAGCGGAAATATCAAGTAAGCTATTTTTCAAATTAGCTGTAAAGACTAAATCTTTGTTCAGTCGATGTACATAGTTCAACAAAGGGCTCAACAAAACAAGAATAGTTTGAAGCCCGAGCGCCTTGCGTTTTTCCTTCCATTGATACGCAAAATTAGCCCCTGTTGAATCGCCGATAAGAAGTAGTGTTTCTTCCGGTTCAACTGCTTGTTGTCCTTGATTCAGCCAGGCATCAAAATCAGTATCAGGTGTCCATTCTAAACAACTCGCTTGATAGGTAGCGAATTGTTTTTCTAACAGTATATACTTTCTTGACTCCTTATTCGAACCGTAACCGTGAATATAAATAAGCTGCATGATATTCTATTTTTCAATAATTTTACCCTTATTTGTCTCCACAAATTCTCTATAGTATATCTTGATTAACCACATAAAAAGAGAAAACAAAATTGGTCCAAATATAATTCCGATGAATCCAAACACATTCACCCCAACAATAACACCAAAAATAGTAATTAAAGGATGGACATCTGCCATTTTCTTTTGCAGTAAAAATCGAATTAAATTATCTGAAGTTCCCACTACTACTAAGCAATAGATTAGTAAACCTATAGCACTTCCCTGTTGACCATTAGCCAACATCATAACCACTAAAGGAACGTAAATTACAGCCGCACCAACAACTGGTAACAAAGAAGCAAAAGCAGTAAGAATAAAAAACACAAAAGCATCTTCTACGCCAAAGATCAAATACCCTACAAATGCAACAATACCTTGAATAAAAGCAGTTAGCGGTACTCCTACACTATTGGAAATAACCAAGCGCTTCATATCTACTTTCAACTCATCCCTATTATTGGCTTGCATAGGTAAATAGCGTGTTAACCAAATTTGAATTTGTTGATATTCCTTCAATAAAAAATACAGCATCAAATAAGCTACGCCAATTTCCACTATGCTATTTACAGAAGTATTTACAATAGCTTGGAAAGCTTGTGTTCCTAGCTCTGTAGCTTTACTAATTGTTTTTTCATTGAAAATATCGATGTTATAACTCTCTCGCAAACTGCGAACCGTCGATTCAATTCCAGCTTGAATTTTATCTTTATCTTGTAAAACCACCAAGACCTTTTCCGTCAACGTCTGAATTAATAAGTACAACGGAGCAAGAACTAATAAACTACTCCCTAGCATCAAGGCTATAATAGAGAGATTCTTATTCCATCCTTTTTTCTGTGTCATCCAGCGATAAGGAGGTAATAATAGTACTGCCAAGCACAAGGCACCTAAAAAACCAGGTAGAAAAAAAACGAGATTACTCGCCAATAAGTAAAATACAAACAAGATTAAAATTAGAAACCCCAATTGTATCAAAATAGAATTAGGAATTAACGGTTTTGGATTGGAAGTCATATTGAAATCATTAAAATGTAAGGTTTAAAGTTATAAAAAATAACAATTCACGACTGTGTAATTCCTTCTAATTCCTTAAATATATTTTTGCACGCTGTGCTATTTTTTGTTTTTTTTAACTATATTCACACTTTTATAACACTTAACAAAAAACAATGAGCAGAAAAATTTTATTACTTAGTTTTTTAGTTTGCGGTTTACTGCTAGGCACCGCTTGTTCTTCGGATGATTCTTCTCCTAAAAAAGAAGAGCCAACTCCTGATGATGATGGTCCAGTAATTGAAGAGCCCGCCAAAACAGGAACTTTTAATTATGCCACTTTTAAAGATGTCAAAGTAGGGTTTGGTGATGGTTTATCTCAAAGTGCTGAAGGAACCTTTACTTTTCCAACCGATATAGAAAAAGTACAGACGATTAAAATGTATGTACAAAACCCATGTCAAAATAAAGAATGTGATGAATGGGATCGCTTTGCCAATGTATATGTAAAAAACAAAAAGACCAATGAATGGTATGAAATTGGGCGTTTTATCACTCCTTATTGGGTAGGGTCTGAAAAATTACCTAGAGGATGGGAATTTGACGTCACCGATTTCAAGTCACTATTAACAGGTGATGTAGAATTAAAAATATACACCGAAACTTGGTTAGCGAAAGGACGTGTATACAGCGTTGATTTTGATTTCATCTATGGAGAAACGGCTTACCAATATTCAGCCGTTGTTCCTTTGTTTCAATACAATCAATCCTCTATTGATGGTGTACCCTATGGAACAGGACAAGTAACCGATTTAGCTAGAACCATAAAATTGCCTGCTAATACCGAACTGGCTTATTTCAGAACAACAATTTCGGGTTGGGGACATGCCACCCCAAATGATGCTGGTGGTAGAGGATGTGCAGAATGGTGTTTTAGAACCCATCATATTCAACTGGAGGGAGCCAATACTTTTGAACACTATATGGGACCTATTGGCTGTGCTGATAATCCAATCAACAATCAAGCACCTGGAAACTGGCAACCCGATCGTGCTGGTTGGTGTCCAGGAATGGTGGTTCCTCCATATATCAATAACCTTACTGGTGAGTTGAAAAACAAAACGTTGCATTTCAACTATCAATTGGAACCTTGGACAGCCAACAATCCAGATAATAAAGCATTCTATGCCATTTCTACTTTTATTGTTGTACATAGTACTACACCGATTCAACCTGCTGTTGTTCAATAAATGGATGAGATTGGTGAGACAATGAGGCGATGAGACGATGAAATCGAAACGTAGTGAAAATCGGAACGTAGTGAAAATCGAAACGTAGTGAAGATTCATCGAACACCAAAACAAATATATGCTAGGTGAGATATATTCATCGAACACCAAAACAAATATAAAATAGGTGAGATAGATGGTGAGATTGGTGAGGTGGTGAGGCGATGAAATCGAAACAAAATGAAAATCGAAACGAAGTGAAAATCGAAACGTAGTGAAGATTCATCGAATACGAAAACAAATATAAACCCATGAGATAGATTGATGAGGCGATGAAACTGATGAGACATTAAAAACTTAGATTTATAAAAAAAAGCGAAAGAATATTCTTTCGCTTTTTTTATCCATTTATATCTGATTGATTTTTGCCATTATGTACATTTAATTGGCTACATCGCTCTTCTTTTCTTAGTTCTTGTATCGATTAGATTCCAGCAATTACGCGTAATTCTTCCATCATACGAGCAGCTAAACCATCTGCATCCTCTTGAGAAGGTGCTTCTGTATAGATACGAATAATAGGTTCTGTATTTGATTTTCTCAGGTGTACCCAACTCGTTGGAAAGTCTATTTTCACTCCATCGATAGTACTAACTTCTTGATTTTTATAATTTTCAGCAATCAATTCTAAAATCATATCAACATTCAATTTAGGTGTCAATTCGATTTTATTTTTACTCATATAGTATTGAGGATACGTTGCTCTTAATTCAGCCACAGATAAGGTTTGATTAGCTAAATGGGTTAAGAATAACGCTACTCCAACTAAAGCATCACGTCCATAGTGAATTTCTGGATAAATAATTCCTCCATTTCCTTCACCCCCAATTACAGCATTTGTTGCTTTCATTAATTCTACGACATTCACTTCTCCTACTGCTGCTGCTGCATAATTTCCTCCTCTATTTACTGTTACATCGCGCAAAGCACGAGAAGACGATAAATTTGAAACCGTATTTCCTGGTGTTTTACTCAATACATAATCCGCTACAGCCACTAAGGTATATTCTTCTCCAAACATTTCACCATCATTCGAGATGAAAGCCAAGCGATCAACATCTGGATCTACAACAATTCCCAAATCTGCCTGCTCTGCTTTTACTAAAGCGCAAATATCTTGTAAGTGTTCTTTTAATGGCTCTGGGTTATGCGGAAAGTGTCCTGTTGGATCACAATACAATTCCACTACTTCAACCCCTAGTTTTCTCAATAAGGCTGGAATAATGATACCACCTGAAGAGTTAACACCATCTACAACTACTTTAAACTGACGTTTTTTAATTGCTTCGACATCAACTAATTTCAATTTTAAAATTTCTTCGATGTGAATATCCATGTAATCATTTCGCGTGGTAATGCTTCCTAGGCGATCTACTTCTGCAAAGACATAAGCATCTTGATCAGCGATTTCCAAAATGATTTCCCCTTCAGCTCCGCTTAAAAATTCACCTTTCTCATTTAATAATTTTAAAGCATTCCACTGTTTAGGATTGTGTGATGCGGTTAGGATAATACCTCCATCTGCACCTTCCATTGGTACTGCTACTTCCACTGTTGGTGTTGTAGAAAGCCCCAAATCAATCACATCGATTCCCAATCCAACTAACGTATGCATGACTAAATTGTGAATCATGGGACCTGATAGACGTGCATCACGACCAATCACTACTTTTAATTGGTCTTTACCACTATTGTTTTTTAAGAATGTTCCGTAAGCAGAAGCAAATTTAACTGCATCAATAGGGGTTAAATTAAAACCTACTTTACCTCCTATTGTACCTCGTATTCCTGAAATTGATTTTATCAATGTCATATTTCTAATTTTTTACCAACAAATATAAAACAATTCAATCGCTTATACTTTCAAATACTAAGGTAAAATTGTAAATTTGAGTTTAAAGCAATCGAATGAATTTTTTAGCACATGTTTATTTGTCAGGACAAGACGAGCAAAAAGCCATTGGCAATTTTGTTGCGGACAGTGTTCGTGGCAAGCAATACTTAGATTTTCCAAAAGGCATCCAGCACGGAATCCTTTTGCATCGTGAGATTGACACCTATACAGATAACCATTCTATTTGGCGCAAGGACAAAAAAATATTGGTTCCTACTTACAGTCATTATGCAGCAGTTATTATTGATATGTATTACGATCATTTTCTCGCCAAGAATTGGGCTATCTATCATGATATTCCTTTAGCTACTTATGCAGCTAATTTCTACAATACCTTAGAGCGCAATTTTGATCTGCTTCCCGCTAAAATTCAAAACTTTTTACCCATTATGATTCGAGAAAATTGGTTTATGTGTTATGAAACGGTAGAAGGATTAGGCTATATTCTAGCTCAAATGGATAGACGAACGAAGGGAATCTCAAAAATGACTTACGCTACAAGAGAATTGGTAGAACATTATGCGGTACTAGAGGCTGATTTCACTCAATTTTTCAAAGAATTAGAAAACCATGTTATTTTCGTTCAACAAACGTCGCGTTTTACAGCTATTTAATCTATTTTTTGTATAAAAAAATATTGGACATAGGATCACTTTTATCGACTATTTAGGCTATTTTTGCAAGATGAAAATTTGGAATAAAAAACGTATTGCGTACTATGGCAGGCAAACCTTTCGGTATGCTGAAGGCATTTTATTTTTTTTAAAATCGATTCTCTCGGATCGCCAATTTTTATATTTATCCTGTGTATTAGTAGGGGCTTCCAGTGCAATAGCCGTGACTATTTTAAAGTCATTTGCTCATGCCGTCTTCAAATTTGCAACCTATATTGACAACATTTCTCACTTGCCTTATACCAATAGTATTTTGCCAATTATCGGTATTCTATTGACGGTATTTGTAGTGCGAAAATTTTTAAATGGGAGTATTGAAAAAGGGACCTATCAAATTATGATTGCCGTAGCAAAGCACTCTGGAGTGATGCCTAAAAAACAAATGTACTCTCAGATTGTTACGAGTTCCTTGACTGTAGGTATGGGAGGATCACTAGGGTTAGAATCCCCAATTGCCATTACAGGAGCGGCCTTTGGATCTAATTTTGCACAAAATTACAAACTTAGTTACAAGGACCGTATTTTACTTTTAGGTTGTGGAGTAGCTGCGGGAATTTCTGCCGCTTTTAATGCACCTATTGCAGGTGTACTTTTTGCCATTGAGATTGTATTGGCAGATATTACTGTTTCTGCTTTTATTCCCATTATGATTGCTTCTGCAACAGGAACTATTGTAACGGATTTAATCATCAAAGAAGATATATTACTTTCCTTTAAGAAACAATTGGTATTCGACACCTTCAATACTGGATATTACATTATTTTAGGGATTCTTGCCGGATTATTCTGCGTGTACCATGCCCGTATGTTCCGAAAAACAGAAACCTATATCTCTAAATTCACTAATCACGTCTATAAAAAAGCACTTATAGGTGCGACTATGTTAGCGGTTTTAATTTTCCTCTTCCCTACCCTTTTTGGTGAGGGGTATGAAAGTATAAAAATACTAGCGGGTGATCAACCCGAAGCAATTCTCAACAATACATTGCTAAAAAACTTTGCGACCAACGAATGGGTTCTTCTCCTTTTTGTTGCAGGTGCTGCCTTAGTTAAAACGTTTGCAGTTGGATTGACAATGGGAAGTGGAGGAAATGGAGGAAACTTTGCACCTTCCCTATTTGTAGGGTCTTATCTTGGTTTTACAGTTGCTAAATTCTTATCTCTTTTAGGAGTGAAAGACATGCCGATTCACAACTTTACAGTTGTTGGAATGGCGGGTGTTATCAGTGGTTTATTTCATGCTCCGCTAACTGGGATCTTCTTAATTGCGGAAATTACTGGTGGGTATGGTTTAATGGTGCCTTTGTTAATTGTTTCTTCGATCAGTTTTGCCATTGCCAAGCACATGGAAAAATACTCTATGGATATTAAATCTATTGCGGAAACTGGCCTGGTTTTTACCTCTGATAAAGATGCGAATATTTTATCGACCATTCATGCTCATGATTTCATCCGAAATGATATCCACGTTTTAAAGTCAACACAAACGACCCAAGATGCAGTAACCATCTTCACGCAAACTCAGCAAGAGTTTATTCCTGTTGTGGATGAAAATCAAATCCTCGTGGGAGTGATTAACCTCAATCATGTGCGTCCAATTGTGTTTAGTTCATTCCAAACGAAATTTACCCCCTTGACCGATTTGATTGAACAACCGATTACTGTTTCATACAATGACAGTACAAAACACATTATTAATCGCTTTGATTTAAAAAAATCAGACTTTTTATTGGTGCAAAAGGATCAGGCCTATTTTGGTTATATCTTAAAAGCAGATATGTTAGAAGCCTATAGAAACAACTTGAAGTCACTTTCTATCAATTAATTGAACAGTATCATACAAAGGAATTGTATATCTTACTTATCTAAGTATTACTCCACTTTACAAAAAAACTAAAACAAAGGATGGGTTCTTCTTATCTTAGACTATCTACAGTTAACTGTCAACAGCTTTACGTATCAAGCGCAAAAGTTGGGGACTAAATATAGAGCTTTTGCGCGAAACGTAATATAGCATTGTTAACCTTTCGAAGAGAAGTACTCGTTATTGCATTTGAGATGCAACGAGTGATTACATTTAGAAATAATAGAGAGTGCCATTTTGTGGGCACTCTCTTGTATTATAGTATCTTTGTATTTGTTACTTACCATTTGAAATAGAACAACAAAACAACAAAACCAAATTCCTTACAAGTAGCCGCTCAAAAGAAATCTTAAAAATAAATTCTATTTCAAAACAACATACAAAGAACTATGCATTCTTTACAGAGCGTTTAAAGCAACGCTCCTCACTTTTCTTAAATCAAAGATACAGATTAATTTACTGAAACCTTGCATCGCTTACTTCGATTTTAACAATTATTATCCCAAAAAGATACTCATTATTCGCAATGAGTATATTTATTATACTATAAAAACTAAAATTTGTCACTTTTAGTAGAAAAATATACTAAAAAAACGTTAACCACCTTGTGGATTGTGCACTTTTGCTTACATTAGCTTTCTATAAAGAAAGTAACTTTCCTAAAAGAAACTTAAAATGACTACCTTAGATCTCCAAACGATTCAACATACCCTTCATTGTATTAGTGGCAAATGGAGAATTCCTATATTAATCGCTTTATTTCACTTGGACAAGGCTCGTTACTCTAGTATACAACACTATTTACCTAAAATTGGAAGTAAAATGCTAACCTCTGAATTGAAGATGTTGGAACAACTAAACCTCATTGAACGCATTATTACAGAAACACCCATGACGATTGAATATCAATTGAGTGTAAAAGGTCAATCCTTACGTCCTGTTTTAGAAGCACTTTCAGGTTGGGGAGCCAATGAGCTTCCTGTAAAAGCCACGCAGCTTACTGCTGAAAACAAACATGAAATCAATCATTTCTTAACTATAAATATCTAATATCTAATGGATTTTATTCAAGAATTACTGCATAAAAATGAAAGCACCAATGCTTTTCTAGATAAAAAAAGAATGGAACAGTTTACGGATACACTTTTTCATTTTTTATTTCAATTAGAAGATAAGAGATATCACTCCGAACAAGCAATTAATATTCGACTAAATACATTAAAGAATGAAATGATTTCCATTTTATTCAGTATTAATAATCAAGAAGATCGTTCGCATCAAATTGCGCATGACTTTTTCGAAGCTTTGCCAAGTATTTATCAATTATTAAATACCGATGCAACGGCTATTTTAGAGAATGACCCAGCAGCAACTTGCCTACAAGAAGTACACATTGCTTATCCAGGATTTTACGCAATTGCCATCTACCGTTTTGCTCATCAATTGCAACAACAAAACGTGCGATTACTTCCGCGTATTTGGACAGAGTACGCACATAATAAAACAGGAATTGACATTCACCCTGCCGCTTCTATTGGTTCACACTTTTGCATTGACCACGGAACGGGAATTGTAATTGGAGAAACTTGTATTATTGGAACCAATGTAAAAATATACCAAGGAGTTACATTAGGTGCTATATCTGTTTCTAAAGATAAAGCCAATACGCGTCGACATCCTTATATTGAAGACAATGTGGTTATTTACTCTGGGGCGACAATCTTAGGCGGCGATACCATTATTGGACATGATTCAGTTATTGGTGGTAACGTTTGGTTGACCAAAAGTGTAGATCCAAATTCTATTATTTACAGCAAGAGTAAAGTATATTCGAAGTATACAGACAAATATCCAGAACCTATCAATTTTATTATATAACGACACAAAAAAAATAAATATGAAAGCACAAACCATTTTAGACACCATTGGGCGTACCCCACATGTAAAAATCAATAAACTTTTCCCTTCTAATCTCAATGTATGGATGAAGTTAGAAAAGCAAAATCCAGGCGGAAGTTTGAAAGATCGCATTGCGTTAGCGATGATTGAAGATGCTGAAGCGAAAGGATTAATTAATAAAGATACTACGATTATTGAACCTACTTCAGGAAATACGGGAGTTGGGTTAGCCATGGTATGCGCTGTTAAAGGATATCAATTAATTTTGGTTATGCCCGAATCCATGAGTATTGAGCGTAGAAAATTAATGGCTGCTTTTGGGGCAAAATTCGTTTTGACTCCTAGAGAGTTAGGAACAGCAGGATCTGTTGCCAAGGCTACTGAATTAGCGGAGCAAATGGAAAATGCATGGGTACCACAGCAATTTAACAATTTTTCAAACCCAGAAATTCACCGTAAAACTACGGCTTTAGAAATTATCAATGATTTCCCTGAAGGTATTGATTACTTCATTACAGGAGTGGGAACTGGAGGACATATTACAGGAGTAGCTGAAGTATTGAAAGAGAAATTTCCTAAATTAAAAGTATACGCAGTTGAACCAAAAAATTCACCTGTATTAAGTGGTGGACAACCAGGCCCTCACCCCTTACAAGGTATTGGAGCTGGATTCGTTCCTAAAGTAGTGAATACAGCTATTTTTGACGGGATTATCACCATTGACAAAGAAGAAGCTTTTGAGTATACCAATCGCGTGGCAAAAGAAGAGGGAATCTTAGCGGGTATTTCAACAGGAACTTCGTTGGCTGCCATTGCACAAAAACTACCAGAGATTGAAGCTGGTGCTACGATTTTAACGTTCAACTACGACACAGGTGAACGCTATTGGTCGGTTGATGATTTATTTGACGAAAAGGCAGCTGAATACAAAGAGTAAGTACTAAATATTTATACTTAAAACCTTTCTACCCCAAGTAGAAAGGTTTTTTTATGGGTTGTCCTTTTACCTTCCGCTACATAATTTCTCCTATTCTAATTTTATGTTGTACTTTTGCAACATAATAAACAGTAAAACTAGAATATGTTAAAAAGAACTTTCCTCCTTGCAGGACTTCTTGTTTTATCCGCATGTAAAACAACTCCTTCAAGTCAAGTTACTTCAACAACCAATCCTTTACACCATATTGAAGTAAATGGCAAATTATACGCGGCAGTATTCCAACAGAATGCAGCTGAATATCAAGCCCTAGCTGCGCAAGCCTTCAATATAGCTACGTTGAGAGTAGATGAAATCTTAACACAACAATTCGATAAGCCATTGGCAATTGTAACTGATATTGACGAGACGTTTTTAGACAACTCTCCTTATGCTGTTGAAATGGCACGTCAAGGAAAAGTATTCAGCGAAGAAACGTGGAATGCTTGGACTTCTAAAGGAGAAGCTTTGCCTTTATTAGGGAGTTTAGAATTTTTCAACTACGCGGCTTCTAAGGGAATCGAAGTGTACTATATTACAAATCGTACGCAAAATGACAAAGCAGGTACGATGAAGAATCTGAAGAAATACAACTACCCTTTTGCTGATGATCAACACCTAATTGTTCGCACGACGGAATCTAGCAAAGAAACAAGAAGACAGAAATTAAGTGAAACTCATGAAATTGTACTGCTTCTTGGCGACAATCTTTCTGATTTCTCTACTGCTTTTGATAAAAAAACACAAGAAGAACGTTTGCAAAATGTAAAAAATAACCAAGCGTTATTTGGTAAGCGATTCATTGTTTTACCAAATACAGGATATGGAGATTGGGAATCTGCTTTGTTAGAATACAAACGCAATCTGACAACCGAAGAAAAAGACAACCTATACAATAAAAGCGTCAAAGGCTTTTAACCCAACAGAAATAAAAAATTAATAACTCGACAAAATGAAAAAATTAGTAGCTATTTGTGCTTTTTTGGCTTTGCCATTTGCCATCAGCAGTTGTTCAAGTGATGATAACTCAGTGATCCGCAAAAAAAGCGATTATGAAGGAACGTGGGTAACGGATAGTTTATTCTATTCTATTCCTAATGGTCCGTCTATGAAACATAAATTTTCAGACATGCCTGGTGGAGAAAATGCAGTTACTGAGGATGTAATGACTTTGACAGAAGATAAAGCAACACTAGTAGAAACTACGCGCAAAGGCGATGTAAGTCCAGCAGTTCAAGGAGTAATTAAAGATCAACTAATTACATTCACTAGTGAAGATCCTAGACATACACCGAGAAAAATACAAGCGGTTACAGAACAAAAGTTAACCGTAGTATATGATATCAGTATGAGAGGAGATAAACTTCCTGTTACTGTAACATACAAAAGAAAATAATCTCGCATAAAACAAAAAGCCTTCTTAACAGAAGGCTTTTTTTATTGGAACTTAACATTCTATCTTATACTTGAGCTAAACCACAAAAATCTTGAAGGGATAAGCCTCTAGCGTCACAAATTTTAATCAGTGTGTTTAAACTAATCGAATAGGTATTGTCATCTTTAATTAAGCGCACAATTTTTTCATCAATCCCATGATCCCGTGCAAACTGACTATTATTAGAATGTTTGACTAACCATTCATCCCTGATAAACTCGACGATTTTTCTATTCTTATTGTACATAGTAAATTTTTATTCATTTTTTTTTCGGAAAACATTCCGAGTTTTTATTTTTTTTCATATCTTAGCAAAACGATAATCAATACAGACTTGGTTGTTATCATTCGCTTTGATTTATACGATCATATCTAAACTTCTCGTACTTTTAGTTACACGCATACGATAAGTACTTTTTTAGGTATGTTTCAATAAACCTTGTTGCTTAGTTAACTCTCTAAGTCCAAACGTTCGAAACATCCAGCACATCTCAATGGGTATTAGGTTAGCTGTTTTGTTTATCACGTGTATTGATTACACAAGAGCAGGCAATCCTGCTTGATTTCGCAGAAGGGTCCTATGACCTTATGCAACAACTCGTATGACGAAAAACCGTATGGCTTTTAGACTCAATGTTTTTATTTCATTTGATTTTGCACTCTAAAAATAAAAACTTTCCTGTTTTTTTCCAAAAGAAAACCTCTAAAACCAAGGATATTTGTTAAAGCGAGACGTATTGCGATAGTTCAGCTAATAAACTGAACTATCCACACGACTGAAAATCGCAATATACCCTATTGCGTTTATAACATACCTTAATCCTCCTCTCCCAACGGACTAAGACAATACAACATCCAAAGAGAAAATTGCACGTATATGGAGTGTATATTTTCTTTTACCTTATTCAATGCAATTTTTTAAATTCATTTTTGTTGCTTGTATAGTATCAATAGTGAAAGAGCCCTTACATGCCTGTTAGATAAAGGGATTCTACCTTATTTATTGACTAGTAAACAAGATAATAAGAATGTAAGAGATTAAATATCTCATTTTTTGTTTGTTTAGCCTTGCTCAAAAAGCAGTTTTTGAGCAAGCTTAACCAACAGTATCTTTTAGAAAATAATGTTTAACCCCCTTTATATTAGCCTTTTAAAATCAAAACACACACACTGTCTCGACCTCAAATAATTTGACATTTTTTTAGCTATACAATCAGTCATAATTCACGAATAAACGCTGTCAAATATTTACAATACGATTATTTAATATATACTTGAGTCAGTAGAAACAACTCCTTTTTCAACATACGCATCTGCTGTAAGGTACAGCAAGCGTACAGATTATTTATGCTTATTTCACGGTGTTTCTAGTGTTTGTTTTGGGAGACACAAGCGCAAGAAAACACCGCGTTATAGGCTATTTTTTACATTATGGATTATAGTAGTTTTTGGTGAAATTTCGTTTAATTGTAGTATTTATGATACACCGGATGGCATCATCTATGTTCTAATTTACACGAGACGCTGTCTTCAGTATCATTACACCATTCCTTGCATTTGAACCATAAATAGCAGTAGCTTGGGCTCCTTTTAAAACAATGGAAGACAAAAATTCCTGCTCTTCGAGTTGATTAAGTTCCTCGAAGTATACTCTTTTATTATCAATGATAACAAGAGGTTGTTCCAAAGGATTGCTAAGGTCTATTTCATTTTTATGGAACTCTGCCTCAATTTCTCTATACATCTTCGATTTTTGAGCCTCCTCTCTAATCGGTTGGTCTACGATAAGATCTTGCATCCCATTGTAGTAAGTACCTGAAGGTAGTTGCAGTATAAAGGCATGTAATTCATCTGAAATACCATAGGAGTGAATCTGACTTAATTTTGCTTCTATTTCTCGATTACATCCCAGCGATTTTTCAAAATACTGCTGATCTTCCACCCACTCAATTTTTACAGCAGGGCAATCAATAACTAGTACAGGTTTCAACTGTTTAACTTCATCAAGGGTTACTATTTCTGCTATTTCTTTCAATTGAATTTTAAAAACCAATTCTTCCTTTGTTACTTTATTAATGAACACCCGTTGAAATTCAAACGTATCTTTCCAAGTATATGTTCCATTTCGTCCCTTAATACGAACTATTTTATTTGGTAATGGAAGAATTGAATCTAATCTACTTCCTGCTACAGGAGCTGTTTGATTCTGATAGAAAAGCTCAATTATTCGATCTTGATCAATTTCAATTGTTTTTTGACTATAGCTAGAAGTTACTACAAGAAATAGTGTCAGGAAAAATATAACTCGCATGGTATTGGTCTATTTATCTTTAAAAATTTAGTTTGCGTTTAATTCGCTTCATCTCCTACTCCATCGGTCTAAGATACCCTTTACACAGTCATTTTTCTACTAAATGAAGTTCTTTTTTTTTAGAACCAATCGGTTCACAATACCCCCCTTGTTTCTATACCAATTTTTTTAAACATAGTAGGGCTATTTCTTAGTTGCCATTTGGTTGACAATTTCCTTTAAAAGTGCTTTTCGCTTTGTTGCAGCCTCTTGTTCTTTTTGTTTCTTTTTCGCGATTTTATCTTTGACTACTTTGCGATTTGCAGCTGTGTTTCTTCCCATGATATCTCCTATTTATACGCTTTGAACTCCGTCTATTCTACAACAAAAGTAATACAATTGGTTGAATTCAATTTCTATTTTGTCACTATACTCTCCGTTATTTTTGGAATTATGTTCTTATCTCCTGCTGATGGAATACAAAATAAAAAACTACCTCATTACGGAGGCAGTTTCTGTTGTTTGCTATAGTACTTAGCACCGTTAACTTTCTACTTATTTGATTCGAAAAGAAAACTATTAGATAAGATTGAAGGATATACAGCGGATATTGAAGTACGTATTAAAGCAGATTTGCATTAGATCACCTTCTATCCTCTTGCTATCATTATCACTTTATCATCACCTTATACTATTCTATTTCAACTATTTAATATGCAAACACAATCAACACGAATACCTTGGGGTTGCTATTTTAAAAAAGTTTCTGTTTTTTTAACTTTTTTCTATTCCATTCTTTGTTTTTAAGAGCTTCTTAATTTTCAATTTTATAACATCTTTATACAGAAAGGAAAGTTTACCTTTATACTCTTTGTCGCTGTTTTAGATGTTTGAATGAGAAAACGAAAGAGTAATAGATATAATTATTTTTACTTTCACTTAACTAAAACTAATTTAATAATATCTTATCTCTATTCACTTCAAATACCTTAATTATATCATTTCCCCTAAGTTCTTTTAAATCCTCTAAATTCTTTAAATCAGAATATTTTACAAAATCATTATCTTCAATTAATGTAAACTTTGTAATTTGATTTTTCAACCATGAGTCTGTAATTTCAATAAGTCTTTTCTTACTTTTCGATATATTTTCATCTTTTGGTAACACACATAAATTAAACAAATTATGTTGTACATAATCTTTATTTTCAATCGTGGATGATTTAAATAATGATTGAGGTATAATATGATCAATTTCTAAGGAGTAATTAGTTTCAGGAGCTTGTAATTCCTTCATAGCATAATAATGAAGTAATATAGGTTCCAAAATACTTTTAGAAATATTCTCTCCCAAAATTTTATTCTCCTCTAATATTTCAGAAATTAAAAATTTCCATTTTTGTTTTTCTACAGGTTTTAGTATATCTAATTGTAAATCAAAGTTGACAATATTTCTCGAAATAATACCATCACTTGATCCTCTCCATTGTCGTGTCACATATTCAAAAATTAAACTATCTAAAAGAATAAAAGCATTTTTTTGTACCTGTTTTGCACTTTCATTAGCTACTGGCTTACCTTTTCGTATCCAATCTAAATACATCAAAATTGTAAAATTTAAAGCTATTGCATCACTTAGATGAGACATTAGGGTAAACCTATATGTAGTTAAAAATTTAAAGTACGATGATCCTAATATAATTTTATGTACACTATTCAAATCGTTGATTAATTCTTCATAATGGATTTCCCAATTGAATTTTAAATTATTACCCAATAAATCAATATCTTCTTTTTTTACCCCTTTCTCTATAATTCCAGACAATAATTTAAATCCAATAGTCAATTTTTTTTCAAAATCAGTTTTATTATCTGAAAAATTCTTAAAAAATAATTTAGCAAAATCTAACCGTTCCAATATGGTTGCTGCTAAATCCCATTTAACCACCCCTTCATGCTTTACCAAAATAGTTTCGTATAAATTTTTTGTTGCAATTTTTTGTTTTTCTGTTGGAGATTTTATCAATTTATTCCAACTAGGCTTGGCGGACAAAATTTCAACAGCCGTAAGGGTAGTACCTTTAGAATTTATTATATTAAAAATTTTTTGAGAATCAGTAGACTTTAAATCCTTTACTTCAATCAATCCTATTTTTGAATTAGTATATAAAGTTACTATTTTATCTAAAATATCAATTCTTTCATAAATACTATCCCAATTTCTTTTTAGAACTAGTTTAAGTTTTTCAGCTTGTTCAGTTTTTACTTGTAATCTATAAAACACAAATTTTTCAAAACTTATTTGATCTGCATTATTTAAACCTTCATCATTACAATAATTTTTAAACTCTTTTATGAAAGATTTTACTTTTCTTGAATTTAATTTTTTATTACCGCTTTCTGAATCGAAATAAGGTAAACTTATTGTATATTCGGAAAAATCAAAAGGTCTTGTAAATCCATTAGATATTTTAGTTTTATTATGAGTTAACTTAATTATATGTAATAATAAATTCAATCCAGACAAACTTTTATCATATACTTCATTCTCTTGAGAGTCATTAGAAATTTCATCTAATTCATCTAATTCTTCCCAATTTATTTGATTATCAACTTTATCAAATTCTTCATCTTCTAAATATTCAGATATTTTATTCCAGAATTTTTCTTCTAGTTCATGTAATTGGTCTGAATTAGAAAAACCAATATATTTTTTAGCCCAATCATATACATTTTCAGGATCATTATAAAACTGACTTAATGCATTTCGTCGTTGTCTTCCGTCAAGAAGCCATCGTGTGGTAGATACATCATTTTTTTCAACATTTAAAATCGTCACACCAACAGGATATTCTTTAAATATACTAATACATAATTCAAAGTTCTTTTTACTATCCCATGTTTGTTTTCTCTGAAATCTTGGGAGTTTGATATTTGAATCCTCAACAAAAGTTTTTAGGGTTTCAGGTCTTATCTCGTACATTTATAGTTATTTTTATTAAACTCGTTTTTTTGATAAAAAGTGAAAAATCTTACATAAAAGACCTCTCATAATAATTTCATAAATTAAACTACTAATATAATTAACATTTTAATTTATAAAAACAAATCAAACAAATATCAAGATATATTTAATTAAACAATGCTATTTCTATATATAAACCCTAACAGCTATTATTTGAACAAGTTCTAAAATTTATATACTAATAAAAAGACTATTTATAAAGAACAAAGTAGTAACGAACATTCTCCTATATCCTCGAATATCATTTTGTACAAAAAAAGCATGCTTCATTTCTAAAGCATGCTTTTTTTATATTATTCAAATTGAACCTTAGCGATTCTTTTATACTCGAATTTACAACTGAATTATCCCTGCCCCAGAGATTCTACCACTTGCGTGTACAAAATCATTCATCGATTCATTTTGTGCCGTAGTCAATTTACTATAATTGATATCTAATTTTGAACGACTCATAGCTAAATCAAACAATTCTTTTTGAATTGCTTTTTGTCTACTTGCATCGGTTGAAGTCTTGAATTCTTGTACCAATTCCATCTCTTTTTTATACGAGGCAATAACATCTGCTTGATCCACATCAGGCAATACTAATGCTAGTCCATCGGGTTCTGTAATGGTACATTCCCCACCTTCAACGCGGTTTTGCTGATAAAAACCTTTTTCTTCGTCCACTAGCATTTCATCGTAAAACGCAATAAACTCTGCCTTAGTAAAAAACTTATTGAAAAAATTTCCAATGGCTTTTTTATCATACGTAATTTGCTCTTCAGGGTATGCTTCTCCCAAGAAATAGGTACATCGATACAAGTTGTTATCGATGAATAGCGCATTGGTCGATTTGATGTTATCTTCATAACTCACCCCATCAATCCACACTTCTCTCCTCGTAGCACCAAACTTATCAAAGTTTCCTTCGGTCGCATACACCATCGAATAAATATAGTGAGGCTCTAATGTTGGGTTAATAATTCCTCCTGAGTTTTGTTTGAATACGTTGAATGACGTTTTTTGATTGTTATACGTCAATTCGTGTATTCCTCCATCTAATTTCAGTACTTCATAACTCTGAGGTGCAAGTACATACGCCTTGTCATCAATTGACACTTTTATTTCTTGCGCTGTTGGGTTAGATAAATAAAAGTCTTGTCTTTTAAACGGATCATCACAACTGATGAAAGTCATAATCGTTAGCAAAAATGCTAAAAATCGTAATTTCATAGGATTTATTTTAATTTTAAAAGGGGGCAAAAATATTGATTTGAGTTGTGTATTCCTAGATTTAATCGCATTATTACATCAACAACGTTTATCTTTATTTCGTCCTTTATTTTTTCAATCTACAAGAGCTAACCTTACAGTAAGATAATACTATCTCCCTATTTCTTACCATACAATGTTTTCAATGTTCGAGTTAACGATGCCCCAATGACAGAAGTATGTGTTTCTTCATCAAATACTTTAGTTGTAATCGACATCTGTTGATTTTCTGCTCTATAGCGTTCAATTACCTTTAAAAAGGATTGTGTTGATGAGATGATGAGTTCTGGTTCTAAAGCCCCATACGAAACAAATATATTCGCTTTTACATCTTTATTTGCTTGAAAAGCAAGCTCCACGTCTTTTATTAACTCACTGTTATTCCAAAATAACGAAGGACTATTCACTCCATATTTATTAAATAAATCTTGTCCATGAATGAAACTATAAACAACAAAAAGCCCCCCAACCGAATGACCTACTATGCCTCTATCGCCCGTTGTTTTATACGTTAGATCAATAAACGGAAGGATATCCTCTCGCATGCTTTGTAAAAATTCATTGGCTTTACCTGTTGTAACCTCAGCGATAGAAACACCTAATCCATTTGCTATTTCTTGATCGACCTGAGGATCATTCGATGGGCTAAAATCAACCATTCTACTTTTATACCAAGTGTATTCTGTTTGATCTTTATCTCCTATTGCAACAATAATAACGTCCTCAATTTCTTGGCTAGCTTCTAATAATTTTGAAAAAGAATATACTAAAGGATAAGCATAATAGGCATCTAATACAAACAGCACAGGATAACGTGTTTGGTCTTCTTTGGTGTAACTTGAAGGTAAAGACACATATACTTGATATTCTTTCTTACTTGCGGTAGTTTTAACGACATGTCCTTTCATGGTAAGGTCCTGCGCAAAGCCATTCGCTAAAAAGAAAAAGAAGAAAAATGATATATAAAGTTTCATCATATCAAACGTTTTATTTTAAATCACGTAGGCAAAACAATTCCTCCGTTTACCTGTATATTCAAATATACTTTAATTTATTCCCATCAAAATCATATTGTGCGATTATTATTTCACTCGATAACCATCTCCGTATTCACCTTCGCCAACCTACAACAAAAAACGAAGCCATCAGCTTCGTTTCCTTTTTTATTATTTACCCTTCTGTTTGTCTTTCAGCACTCTACTTGCTCCATCCGAAACTAGCAATAAACCACCTGCAAGCATGATGACATCCTTGAGCACCAATCGGCCTGCACCGGATAAGTACGGAAAACCAAAATTGGGTGTAGGAAAATCACCTCCTAAATTAGGTACATAGACTTCTGGAGTCGTTAAGAGAAAAGAAAGTGTAACCAAAGACATCCCTACGGTTAATATAGCACCTAGTATACCTATTTTGGGTGACCATATTCCTAAGAACACCAAAATACCAATCGCACAAATTACGATTCCCAATCCATATGAGAAAAGATAGGTTCCATTTTGTGTATGCCAATCTACATTTTGTTTTACTGTTTTTCCCTCTGGATTTTTATGCAACGTATAGGCGGCTACTTCCTTTCCTTCCTCTGTCAGCACACGGTCATTGGCGTGTTGGTAGAAGAAACTCATCCAAGGACTATTAGCAACAAAGGGCACAATACCATCCGCTTCATATTGGAAGCCTTTTAGACCGCCAATCCATACCATAACGAGGCAGATAGCGATTCTCAATACATTAAAAAATTGTTTGTGTAAATCTGCAGCAATTTGAAGTAGTTTCATTTTGTTTTTTTATCCAAAAATACGCGGGTAATTCCGCCGATAACATGGACAAAATAGGCTATTACCTAGACTTTTTTGCTACGATAGAAAGACCTACTTCTTTGCGAAATCGACTGGGGGATACACCTACTGCTTTTTTAAAATAACGACTAAAATAAAACTCATCTTCAAACCCCAAAGCAGCGGCAATTTCCTTCATGGATTTTGTTGTTAAATGGAGGAGTTTTTTCGCCTCCAAAACGATTCGTTCTTGAATCAATTGCGTTAGTGTTTTACCGTAGATTTTTTTAATCTTCTTGCTAAAACTAGCGAGGGAAATGCCATTTAATTCCGCATAGTATACCACCGATTTATGTTGGGCAAAAGATTGTTCCAACTGATGTTTAAATTGGAGGAGATCTTCTTCCAATTGATAATCCCATTGGTGTAATTCGAGCTGTTTTTCTCTATTCACCAAGGCGAGAATCAGCTGTAAATAAGATTTTAAAATGGATATATTATACGATTGACGGATATCCTCAACCTCCTCAATTTTAGTATATAGTGTACGAATTTCTTCGAAAAAAGCATCTGAAACCTTAACAAAAGGAGCGTGATAGATGTTATTGAATAGAATTCCATTGCAAGCTACTTCTTCTTTATGGTATTCAATACAGTAAAAATCGCCGTGAAAACGCAAGACGATTGCACGATGTAAAGTAACTTCTAACCATTCCAACTGCTGAAAAGGCGACATAAATAAAATAGTCTTTCCTTGACAGTGATATTGCTTCTCATCGAGTGTAAACGCAAAGTCTCCATCAAGTAACAAAATGTAGTAATAAGGATGTCTTATAGCATCTAATTCACTTGCGTGGCTATAGTTTTGAATCTTAACAGTATCAGTCAAAATGCTTCGTTTTTTATGCTAAAAATACATTCCTTATTGGTCATTTCCAATAGAAACAATCGTTTACCGTTAGAATAACATGGTTTTGTTATTGTTAATTCAGCTTGGGATATACGATTAAGGCGGTTTCTATTTGATTATATAAATCCATCCAATCCTCTTGGGCTGCTTCTGCGGTATTATTCATGATGATAATCATACCATAGTTAGAATCTTGACAAATTAAAATTCCACTTTGCACACTATTTGATGTTCCTGTTTTGCCGTGGTAAGCTCCTTCCTTCTGCCCATATCCAACATCCCAAAAATAACCTTTATCATCTCCTTCTTGTTCATCTTTAAATAGTAAACGAGAAGATTCTCCGATAAGTGGATGATTGCTTTCTAGTTGAAATTGCATGAAAGTACTCAAATCAGGCAATGTGCTAATCATTCCATGAGACCCTCCTAATAATGGATTTTTCAACCAAGGTGCAACATTGCCTTCTTCATCAAAGCTAACAGCTAAATCTTTTATATGTTTCTCGTATTCATACAGATAAGTATGTTGTAAATCAATCGTATCTAAAAAATCTTGAAGTATCTCTTTATAAGGTTTTTGATAAACTTGTTCCATAATGTAAGCCATCAATTCAGGACCAACCGAATTGTATTCATATACCGTTCCTGGTTTCTTATTTAGCTTTGCAATTTTTAATTCATGCAGCAAATCTGTCATGGTATAATCAAAGGTTTTCGCTTGATAATCTCCCTTTCTTACACCGTGATAAATCTGATCT
This sequence comes from Myroides odoratus, assembly GCF_001549985.1. Taxonomy (GTDB): domain Bacteria; phylum Bacteroidota; class Bacteroidia; order Flavobacteriales; family Flavobacteriaceae; genus Flavobacterium; species Flavobacterium odoratum_A. Next base: position 132,474 of record NZ_LROZ01000007.1, read on the forward strand.
AACTTTGGCGGTGCTTTCTTTTGAAATCCCAACGTATGAGTCACTAAATTTTGAATGGTAATAGGCGTTTCTTCATATTGTAGATTAGCATAATCCCCTGGCAAATAGAGCCTGATATCATCCTGTAGATTTAGCTTTTGTTCCACCACAGCCTTTGCTACAATTGACCCCAAAAAGACCTTCGATATGGAAGCAATTTCATAAAGCGTATTCGGTGTTGGTTTTTGGTTTGTTACTGAATCTAATACGCCATAATATTGCTGATAGACTTCTCCATCTCTATACACAGCAATTGCCAACGCATTTATATTTCCTTGTTGTAATGTATGGGCAGCATATTGATCGATTAGTTGACTTAGCGCTATAAAAGACGGGCTCTTCTCTTTTTTCTTTGACTGTTTATCACTTTCGGTCTGTTTGGTTACGGTTACATCCGCTACCGCATTCCATCTTTGATACAGCACAACAGCACCTCCAATGAGGGCAAGTACTAAAAAAGCTAAGGCTACCTGTATTTTATTTTTCATCTTTTAAATATACACTATTTAACGGCGTAAATTTTACATCTTTTCTTATTATTTAGCTATTTTTCCTTATACCACTAAAACAAATTCACTTCCGACCCCGTACTCACTATGTACTGTGATGGTTCCTTGTTGGGCTTCCATAATTTCTTTGCTAATAGCTAAGCCTAATCCTGTACCTTCTTTATGGGTACCTGGTACTCTAAAATAGCGATCGAATACTTTGTTTAAGTATTCTGGTGGAATCCCCATTCCTTCATCTTTTACCTTAATTATGGTTCCATATTCGTATTGTTCTACCTTAACTTGTACCACTGAAGATTCATGGGAGTAGTTAATGGCATTGGAAATGAGATTGGTCAATACCCAGATTGTTTTTTCTCCATCTATTTCAACTGGTTTTAAAACTTCTGGAAGTTTCACTTCGAGCTTAATTCTTTTTTGTTCGGCTTGAATATGATTGGCCTCTACAGCGTCTTGTACAACCTCACCAACTGAACAAAGTTTTTTATTCATCGCAATCTTACCGCTTTTTATTTGCGTCAAATTCAATAACTCTGAAGTGATTTTCAACAATCGTCCTACATCATCTTGAATACTGTCAATCAGCGTATTTTGCTCTTCATTTAAAGCACCTATTCGCTCATTTTTCAACAACTGCAAGCTCATTTTCATCGAAAATATAGGAGTTTTAAATTCATGAGAAACTGTAGCGATAAATCGAGTTTTTGCCGCATCAAGCTCTTTAAATTCGGTAATGTTTTTCAAGATAATAACATAGCCTACCAACGCTTTGTGTTCTTCGCCTGTGGGGGTGATTTCAATAGGTAGGAATTGCTTGTCAAAATAATTTTCTTTCTCGTTGTGAATAATTTTGAGTGGTTCTTTATCTGTTTGTTCTAGACTCATTTCCTTCAGTAACATTCGCATTAAATCATTGTACAATGCGAGATCCTTACTATTTTTTCCAACCATTTCATCTTCTTCTAATCCTAGCACTTTACAAGCTTCTTCATTGACAAACATCACTTGCATATTCTCATCTAAACCAATAACAACGTCGGACATATTATTGATTAATGCTTCAGTTCTCTTTTTCTGATGCATCAATTTCGCTAGATGGCTGCTGTTGTACTCTTCTAACTTTTGCGCCATGGTATTAAAAGATTGAGCCAATGCACTAAACTCATCGTTTTTATCCAAAAAAACGCGTTCTTTATAGTTGTTACGGGCAATTTGTTTAATACTGGCTGTCAACTTCTGAATGGGATCTGCAATATTAGAAGGCAGATTAATCAACATCCCTAAAGCAATCACAAAACAGGCAATTCCAGCAATGGCAATCCATATTGTTGCTTGCACTGCCGTCTTATTGGCTAATTCACTCTTCAATGCAATCGCCTGCATATTCATCTCCATCACCTCAATCAACCATTCCCTTATTTGAATGACATCCTCTTGGCGTTGTCCATTCTTTTTATAGGCTTCGAAATAGTTGCGCAGCGTGCTATTCATTTCTTTTTCACCAACTTCGGTTGCATTCCCTTCTTGATTTTTCAATTGTTCTTCAAATTGAACCAAACGACCATCCCCCGAATTATCTAATGCCCGTAACATACTCTTGGCATATAACAGGGAATTGTAATTGTCGTGTAGGATATTACGGGTATCAAGCTTTAAAAAGTGAATGTATACTGCCCCTATTCCCCCTAAAAAAACAATTAGCGTGAATAGAAGGCCTAAACCTAACGTTAGTTTTGTTTTAATTCTCATTTTGAAAAAATTATAATATCAATAGGTAAAGAAGCCAGCTTCTTTAACAACTGATTGAATACATTAGTGGCTAAAATAATCTGGTATAAACGCAATCGAGGTTTTCCAAGACAGATTGTTGTAACCTGTCGTTGTTCTACCTGTACCATAATAGCCTTTGCAATATTAGGATGCTCACTTTTAATAATTTCTGCCCCTAATTCAGTAGCTAATTTAAAATTATTAATCAAATGTCGTTGCTTGTCTAGGGCAATTTTATCTGGGTGTTCTTTCGGTGTTTGTACATAAAGTACATACCATTTAGAATTGAGGTAACTGGCCAAACGAGCTGTTTTTCGAATTACATTTTTTGCGTGTTTATCATTGGAACTAATACAAGCCATGAATCGACTTGGTTTAGCAGACACAGACATACTCACTTCAGAAGCTACCTTATTCTCCACATGTGAAGCTACTTCTTTTAAAGCTAACTCACGCAATTGAAGAATATTAGATGAAGTAAAGAAATTTTTCAAGGCCGTCGGTACTTTATCGGGTGGATAAATCTTTCCTTCTTTTAATCGTTCAATTAGATCATTTGCCGTCAGGTCAATATTAACGACCTCATCTGCCTCTTGTAAAACTTTATCTGGGACGCGTTCCATGACATCTATGGACGTAATGTCTTTCACTGCACTATTTAAACTTTCAATGTGTTGAATATTTAGGGCTGATATCACATTGATACCTGCCTCTAATATTTCCATTACATCTTGCCAGCGTTTTGCATTTTTACTTCCTGCAATGTTGGAATGCGCCAATTCATCAATAATAACTATTTCAGGGCGTTCATCCAAAATAGCTTCTAGATCTAATTCCTCCACCATTTTACCTTTATAAAAAACCTCTTTTCTAGGAATAATTGGCAGTCCTTTTAAAAGAGCATGGGTCTCTTGGCGGTTGTGTGTTTCGATGAACCCCAACTTGACATCAATGCCATTGCGTTGTAAATCTTTCGCTTCCATCAACATGCGATACGTTTTACCCACACCGGCACTCATCCCAATATATACTTTAAACTTTCCTCGTTTGGCACGACGAATAAGTTCTAAAAAATCTTCTGCACTTTGACGCGTTTCTCTTTCCATCTATAAACGAATTGCAATACCACTTCCTATAAACGTTTGTCCAGATACGGCGTTATCATTTCTAGTAAAAACCGCATCTTTACTGCTGAACGATCGGGCTTCTATTCTCCATAACACCTCTGCAGTAATTTGATAATCCACATTGACTGAATAGCCCCAAGTTTGAAAACCATGTGCTGTATCTGTCTGTATAATTACCTCTTTTTCATCCTTGTAATACTCTACTCGTGCCGCTACGCGCCAAGCATCACTTAGTTTATACTGTCCCATAATCAATGGAGCATACCAAGTATTATAAGCATTACTGTGTTTTTCCTTCTGTTGCACTCCTATATCAAAACCAGCCAGTACCTTCAACGCTTCATTCAACTCATATGCAACATATAAGTTGTGAAAATAACGCATCTTTCGCTCCACATCAGGCGTATCACTGCCTATAAAGGAGCTACTATTAAACGTCCATGCGGTAGTAGGTGTATAGGTCAATTGATGCCCTACGGCTAGTGTTGAATTTCCTTCTGGACGCTGTATGCGTTGCCATCCATTCATTATATTTAGCCCTAGAAACCACTTTTGATTGGGAGTGCTATACGACAATTTTACAGCCGATGAGAAATAGGGCGAATTCTCCGCCATTATACTACGAGTCATGGTCATGATATCGGCTCCAATATTACTTTCAAATCCTATATGTGAAGGCATAATCCCTACATCTAACCACAGCGCATGTGCAGTTGATAACTTCACCCCTACATTGGCTTCATATATATTTTTTAATCCATCGGGTTCATTCGCTAAATTCGATTTTACATAGGTTCCCGCCATCAAAGCTAAATTAGCTCTCACCCTTTCTTTGGTATAGCTCAATTTGGCCATTCCAAAATTCAAGTTTACCTCATTATGCCGATTATAGGAATACAAAAAATTGTTCAACTGTCCTGATTTGGATTGATTGAAGTCGTACATATAATACAACTCCCCATAGGCTTGCACCTTGATGTTGTCCATCCATTTGCTTTCTTGCGCTTGTACGGATGAAAAAGCAAGTGCGCTGATGACGAGCGCACCCACCCAAGAAAATCTCTTTTTCATGTTATTGTAAAGCATCTAATGCCATATTCAGTGCTAAAACATTGACCGTTTGTGGTCCGAATATGCCTAATAACGGATGCTGTGTTTGTGCTGCAACTAATTGTTCCAAACGACTTACTTCTATTCCTCTATGTCCAGCAACACGTGCTATTTGGACACGTGCAGCCTGAACAGAAATATGGGGATCTAATCCACTACCACTAGCGGTAACCAAATCCACGGGAATCTGTTCTTTTTGAACGGTTGGGTTTCGCGTACTAAAATCCGTTATGCGTTGCTCTACTTCTGCAAGATATCCTGCATTCGTAGCGGCTTTATTACTTGCTCCAGAACCTGCTGCATTGTAATCGACAGCAGAAGGTCGCGACCAGAAATATGCCTCTGTAGTAAAGGATTGACCAATATTGATATACTGTTTTCCTTTATCGGATTCTACAATAAATCCTTCTCCAGCATTTGGAGCAACTTGAGCAATTCCCCATAAAACAATTGGGTAAATTCCTCCTAACAACACGAATAAAACGGTTGTCAATATAATAGAAGGTATAAGATTTGTTTTCATTTGTTGATTACATAAATAGTGAGACAAAAAGGTCGATGAGCTTAATTCCGATAAAAGGCACGATTACTCCACCTAAGCCATAAATTAATAAGTTGCGACGCAATAAAGCGCTGGCTCCAATTGGTTTATAGGCTACTCCTCTTAAGGCCAACGGAATTAAACATGGAATAATGATGGCGTTAAAAATTACAGCAGACAGTATTGCACTCTCAGGGCTGTATAAATGCATAATATTTAAACCTTGCAAAGCGGGGATTGCAGTAATAAATAAGGCAGGGATAATCGCAAAATACTTCGCTACGTCATTGGCAATACTAAACGTAGTCAAGGTACCTCGAGTCATCAACAATTGTTTACCAATCTCTACTACTTCAATGAGTTTGGTAGGGTCATTATCGAGGTCTACCATATTACCCGCTTCTTTTGCTGCTTGCGTTCCACTATTCATCGCTACCCCAACATTCGCTTGTGCCAAAGCTGGAGCATCATTGGTACCATCCCCCATCATCGCCACCAATCTTCCTTCTGCTTGTTCGCGTTTGATGTAGTTCATCTTATCTTCGGGTTTAGCTTCCGCAATAAAATCATCTACCCCAGCAGCTGTTGCGATGTATTTTGCTGTCATGGGATTATCTCCCGTAACCATTACCGTTTTGATTCCCATTTTTCTCAATCGCGCAAAGCGTTCTTGAATTCCTGGTTTAATAACGTCTTGCAATTCTACAACGCCTAACACTTGCTCATTCTGAGCAACAACCAAAGGCGTTCCTCCATTTTCCGCTACCTGTCGCACACAATCTGCAATTGCGGAAGGAAATTCATTTCCTGCCTGTATACAAATACTTTTAATTGCGTCTACAGCACCCTTTCGAATGCGCACTTCATCATAATCAATACCAGAGCTTCTTGTCTCTGCTGTAAAGGAAATGAAACGCGGGTTGTTGACTACAAAATCCGCGGGATCTATGCGAGCTAATTCAATGATTGATTTTCCTTCTGGTGTAGCATCTTGAAGGGAACTCAATACTGCAGCTTTTACTAATACACTATGATCTACATCTGGAGCTGGATGAAAATGTGTTGCTTTTCGGTTTCCAATCGTAATTGTACCCGTTTTATCTAACAATAAAACATCAATATCTCCTGCTGTTTCAACTGCTTTACCACTTTTCGTGATTACATTCGCTCTCAAGGCTCTGTCCATTCCAGCAATACCAATTGCCGATAGCAGGCCACCAATTGTTGTGGGAATTAAACAGACATACAGTGAAATCAATGCTCCAATACTAAGGGCAACATTCGCAAAATCAGCAAATGGTTTTAGCGTGATAATCACAATGGTAAACACCAAGGTAAAACCTGCCAATAAAATAGTTAAGGCGATTTCATTGGGTGATTTCTGTCTGTTTGCTCCTTCCACTAAAGCAATCATTTTGTCTAAAAAACTCTCTCCTGCTTGTGCAGTTACTTGTACTTTGATTCGATCAGACAGTACTTTTGTTCCGCCTGTAACCGCACTATTATCTCCTCCTGCTTCTCTAATTACTGGTGCACTTTCTCCTGTTATCGCACTTTCATCAATCGTAGCTAAGCCTTCAATAATTTCGCCATCTGCTGGAACGATATCTCCTGCTACGCAGGTATACACCATTCCTTTTAACAGGTTTGAAGAAGAGATTTTCGTTCCATCTTCTAAGGTAGCAGGTGTTTCCTCTCTTGTTTTGCGCAAGCTATCTGCTTGTGCCTTTCCTCTTGCTTCCGCAATTGCTTCTGCAAAATTGGCGAACAATAGGGTGATAAATAACAAAAGAAATAAAATTACATTGTATCCCAAACTACCTTGATTTTCTTCTCCAAATAAAATCCAGATACAAACACCAAGCATAATAATAGTTCCGATTTCTACGGTAAACATCACTGGATTTCGAAACAAGGTTCTTGGATTTAACTTCTTAAAAGCTTCTTTACTAGCTTTTATTATGATCTCTTTTTGAAAAAGAGCTTGATTATGTTGAATTGCCATTTTTTATAAACTTAGTATTGTAAAATAATCTGCAATAGGACCTAATGTTAACACAGGGAAGAACGCTAGGGCTGCCACAATTAAAATAACTGTAAATACAATCATTCCAAATGTGGATGTATCCGTAGCTAGTGTTCCTGCACTTTCTGGTACATAGCGTTTTTGTGCTAAGCAACCAGCTAGGGCTACGGGTCCAATAATGGGTAAGAAACGCCCCAACAATAAGATAATTCCCGTAGAAAAGTTCCACCAAGGTGTATTATCTCCTAATCCTTCAAATCCACTTCCATTGTTTGCGGCTGAGGACGTATATTCATAGAGTATTTCGCTAAATCCATGAAAGGAAGGGTTGTTTAAGGTGTCCTTTGTAAATTCAGGAAAAGCCGCACCTAAAGCGGTACTACTTAAAATTAACAATGGATGTATTAAAGCGATAATCATCGCAATTTTCATTTCTTTTGCTTCAATCTTTTTACCGAATAGCTCTGGAGTTCTACCGACCATTAATCCACTGATAAACACCGCTAATACAATGAATACAAAGAAATTTAAGATACCGACACCTACCCCACCATAGAAAGCATTAATCATCATGGCTAGCAATTGATTCATTCCCGATAACGGCATGGTACTATCGTGCATGGAGTTGACGGATCCTGTAGAAATAACCGTTGTTACAATGCTCCAAAATCCTGAAGCTGCAGCGCCGATTCGCACTTCTTTTCCTTCCATAGCTCCCAAACTATTGTCGATGCCCATGGCTGTAATATTAGGATTTCCATTGGCTTCCATTAAAACGTTTGGAATAGCCAAACACAAAAACCCGAGTGTCATTACCCCAAACATCATCCAAGAAAATCGCTTGCGGTTGATGTAATACCCAAAAGCAAAGATCATGGCTAGAGGAATAATCAACTGTGCTATCATCTCAACCATATTGGTCAAATAGGTCGGATTCTCAAAAGGGTGTGCTGAATTCGTTCCAAAGAAACCACCACCATTTGTTCCCAGGTGTTTAATAGCGATGAATGCTGCTGCAGGACCGCGGGATACTTCTACCTGTTGTCCTTCTAAAGTTGTGATTGTATCTTTACCTTCAAACGTCATAGGAGTACCTTGAAAAATCAAGATAGCGGCCACAACAACACTCAAAGGCAATAAAATACGCGTAATTGATTTGACAAAGTACACATAGAAATTCCCCAACAGGGTTGTTGTTTTATTTCTAAATGCCTCAAATACAACTACAGCAGCTGCCATACCTGTGGCTGCACTTACAAATTGTAAGAACATCAACGCTAGTTGAGCCAGATACGTTACTCCTGTTTCTCCTGCATAGTGTTGTAAGTTACAGTTTACTAGGAAAGAGATGGTTGTATTAAACGCTAAATCAGGCGACATACTAGGGTTATGGTCTGGGTTGAGGGGTAATGATCCTTGAGTCAGCAACAAAACAAATGCTATGACAAACCACACAGCATTTAGTGTCAATAAGACTACTAAATGCTGCTTCCAATTCATGTTCTCCTCTGGTTTAATCCGACTACTCGAATAAAAAAACCGCTCTAAGGGTGACATCATTCGATCTAAAAAAGTAGGCTGGCCTACATAAACTTTTGCTATATATTTTCCTAAGGGAATTGAGATTCCAATGGCCACCAAAAAGGTGACAAGGATTCCGATTATTTCTGTATTCATTTTACTTAATCAATTAATAATAAAATTTGATGAATGAGGTATACAATCCCGTATACCATCGTAAAAACGAGTAGTGTTAGACCTACTTCTTTCAAGGAGTTTTTAAAACTTTTCCGGCTTGAGTAGGACATAACACAAATAGGCAAATACTGCCAAAGCAATAATGAATAATAAACTCATGTGTCTAGTAAATTATAGATTATCTAAAAACTGAATGGCTTTGTAAAACAAGACAAAGCACGCAACGCCTAAAATGATACACGCTAAAATGTTCATAGTTTTGTTTTTAAGTTAAAATAAGCTTGTGGATGATTGCGTGAAGTACGCACTCTTTATGATGTAATGTCTTTTGGCTACGCCTGCGTTGTACTGGATATAGTGCTTTCATGATGTATTATTTTGCCTAAGTATATGCGAATGTTATACCAACTTTCAAAAAAACAATGCAACACACTAACAATCAATTTATTACAAAAAACAACAGTTATTCAATTAAAAGAAACCCTATCAAAACGATAGGGTTTATGTAGCTCCACCCTATCGTTTTGATAGAATAAAGTCGAGTATAAATAAAAAAAGCCCCCGTATTGGGAGCTTTTCTAGTATCATTTCAATCTTAAATCAGTTTGTATTCTGTCATTTTTCGGTATAAGGTCGTTAAGGCAATCCCCAACAGTTCAGCTGTTTTGGTTTTATTGCCGTTGGTGTGTTGCAGTACTTTTTGAATATGCAGTTTTTCTACCGTAGCTAAATCTAAAGCGGAAAGGCCTTCCCTTGCAGGTTGATATTTTTGTTGCACTTCATAAGGCAAATCATCAATTTGTAGTTCCGTATGCATACACAAAATAACGGCGCGTTCCATCGCATTACGCAATTCCCTAATATTACCTGGCCATGTATACCGTTTCATCGCTTCCAAAGCATCGTTGGAGATTGTCTGCACTGGACTTTGTTGCGCTAGGGCAAATTGCTTGCAAAAAAGCAGAGCTAACAAGGGAATATCTTCTACTCGTTCTCTTAAAGCAGGCAGGCCAATTTCAAATACAGAAATACGATAGTATAGGTCTTCTCTAAAGTGTCCTTCTTTTATTTCTTTCTCTAAGTCTCGATTTGTCGCTGCAATAATGCGTACCTCTACTTTCGTTGGCTTCGTTTCTCCAATTTTTAAAAATTCTCCCGTTTCTACTACGCGAAGTAGTTTTGCTTGGAGCTCGATGGGTATTTCTCCTATTTCATCTAGGAAGATTGTCCCCTGATGTGCTTCTTCAAATAGTCCTTTTTGATCTTTTATTGCATTGGTAAAAGCCCCCGCTTTATGTCCAAATAGTTCACTTTCCAATAAATCTTTACTAAACGCGGAGCAGTTAATGGCTACAAAACTATGGGCAGCCCTTGTACTAGCTTGATGTATCCCTTGAGCAAAAACTTCTTTTCCTGTGCCTGTTTCTCCTGTTAACAAGACCGTTGCATTTGTAGGAGCTACGCGCTTTGCCAAATCCATTGCTGCCATAAAAGCTTGAGATTTGCCAATCACTTGATCAAATCCTTTGGTTTCTTCTAGGCTATCCATTTTATGTTGCTCCAAACTGCGGTTGATGGCTACTCGCTCTAATGCGCGATACAACAAGGGAAGTATCTTATTGTTATCATCGCCTTTGGTGATATAATCAAAGGCTCCATTCTTAATTGCTTGTACTCCGTCGGGAATATTGCCATAAGCCGTTAATAATATAATCTCAACTGCCGGATAACTTACCTTCACTTGTTCAACAAAAGCAACACCATTCCCATCCGGTAACTTTACATCGCATAATACCACATCAATTGGCTGTTGTGCCAATTTTTTGGCAGCAACTTTTAGATTATCTGCTTGGTAAACTTCAAAACCCTCCAACTCAATAATACGAGATAATAACTTGCGCAATTTCTCTTCATCATCGACCACTAAAATTTTCTGTAGTGCCATATGCTTTGTTTAATAAGAATAGGCTAAAGGTATAAAATAAATGATGAAACATTTTCACCTTCCAACTAATCTATAACCAATACTTTCCGTCGTTCTTGTATCAGATTTATATTCCCCCATACGCGGTTATATAAACCGCGTAAAAAAAAGAGTGAAGATTACATCTCCACTCTTTTCCAGTTAAAATACAACTACTTCTCTTATTTTTTTGATTCAAAAAGAGGCAAGTACATTCCTTCAGCTTCTTCCATTTCAAATTGCAAAACCTTGCTAATTAGTACAGGAATATCTTCTAAATTCAGTTGATCAATTACTAATCCAGCTTTCAATCCTGGGCCATACGCCACAAAACCAGTATAAATCTCATGGAAATTAGGGTAATACCCGTGTTTTCCTCCTTTACTTGGGGTAACGATTTCTCCCGTTGATTGATTCGAAAACGCATAGCCTAATTTTCCTGATAAGGCCAATTTCGCTTTTGTTTCCCCTCCTCTAGCGCGAATCATGGATTCATCAATACATTCAAACATGGCTTGATAGCGTACTGGCAGTTTGTGGATGAGTTGACTCACCTCTTCCACAATCTTTTGATCTTTGGAATTTTTCACTTGTAAGACAGCACTTCCTCCTGTCGAAAAGAAAAAAGCACGATCCAATAGCCCCGCTTCTTTTAGCCAAATATTGGGTGCAATACTAAAATCTGTAGATACAAATCCGTGATCTCCTGTTACAAGTAAGAGTGTTTCCTTCTCTAATCCGGCCTGAACCACTGCATCCCAAATATTCCCTATCGCTTTATCTGCGCCTGCAATCGCACGTGCTACTTCTTCTCCTTCTCTACCCTCACTGTGTTGTGCGCCGTCTGTATTGGGTAAATGTAGGGTTAGCAAATTGGGTTTATACGTTTTGATGAGATACGCAGCACTACGCCCTAAGTTCTCATCCATTGCCAGACTACTCAAATTCAACTGATTGTAGTGAATTTGCCCCAAGGCTTGGGTCATAACCTCATCAAACAAACCTTTAGGTGTTGCATATTGTTTCGTTGGGGTAATGCGATCCATTGGGCGTTCAAAATCCCATATTTCTGGTAAATTGTAGTCAATAAACGCATTGTGTAACGTAATCGGCCAAGAAACTGAAGCTGTAATCAATCCTTTGGCTTTGGCTTTTTCCCAAATTGTAGGGACTTTAATGTCTTTACTGTCGTAAATCCATTCGCCTGGTTGACCATTTTCACCTACTGTTGTGTTGTAATACACCCCGTGCTTATGTGGGAGTGTTCCTGTAGACAAGGTCGTATGGGAAGGATAGGTAACAGAAGGAAAAATAGTGCGCACTCCCTTCGCCGATACTCCTTTTTTTGCCATTTGTTTTAAATTAGGCGTTCCCCATTGTTCTTCTTGGTAAAATTCAGGACGGAATCCATCAATACTCACTAAGATTACGTGTTTTATTTCTTGTGCCCAGCTGGTGCATACCCACACACAGCTCAAGCTTATACTTAAAATTACTTTCTTCATCGTCTAGGTATTATTTAAATAAAGGCAAGATATACGGGCTATTCTTATGCGCAACCAATACCTTATTCATATCGTATTTCATCGTTACAGTTCCAGTTGTTGCATCCGTTGTAAAATCATCCATCCCTGTCTTTGCAGGAATAAAGTCAGGAATTAATGCTTTGGTATATTCAGCAGAAACATGGGCATTATTTCCCGCTTCAATTTGCGAAATAGGAAATTTAATTCCCAAATCAGCTAAACGACGTCCCTCGCTAATGAAAATTTCTTGGCGCAACAAATAAATCGTATACAACAACTCATCTGAGGTAGTAATTGCTTCAATGTCAGTCTTTGTTACTTTGGTTCCCGATACTTTACTAACCCATACTTTTCCTTTTTGACGATCGACTACATATCCTTCTTTTTCAGGCGACTGGGCATCAAATCGAACCTTTACTTCTTTTAGGGGATAATCTGGACGGATTCCTCCATTTCTCGTTTCTCTTTTATCGTCCACTAATTCCGTTGGACGAGAAGCAACCAAATCTAAAAGCTGATATAGGTGGTGTTTACTTCCTGCTATATCTTGCGCAGCTAAGTCAATTTCGGCTAATATTAGATATCCTTCTTCCCCTTTGGCTAGTGCTAATGATTTCTGGTCATTTTGTGGGGTACCCACAGAGAAAAATTTCGGATCAAGGTAATCTAAGCGAGGCAATGGAGCTAAGCGATTAGGCAATGCATCATACGTTGCATTTTGCATTTCATTAGGCACGCTATTTTTACCATCAAACTGAATGTTGTACAATAAATTTGGCGTAGCGATAGCCAGCTCTGCATATTGTTTCGCTTGTGCTTTATTTCCCAAGCGGTAATTGGCTCGTGCGATAAACAAAGCATACGCATTTTTAGTGTCTGCTTTGGTTTCTAATTCATAGGCTTTTGTAAACTGTTCAATGGCTTTTTTCAACATATCTTGAGCCGTAATAACTGGGCCTAAATTGGATTCAGGTAAACCCAAAAACAGCTCTCCACCTAATAGATTTGCATATCCTTTACAGAAGTTCATAAAGGCAATATCCGTTTCGGTCAAAGTTGGATCTTTGGGTAAAACAACTTCTAAACCATACGTAGCCATTTCGCGCAATGCTTGGATACTCGCTTGTAAATTATTGACATCGGGATCAAAATAATCAATTTGAGGTTGATCAAATACTTTCGAATATTGCGTATAATTATTGAAGTAATTGTCAGAGGTGATTTCGGCATTAATGACAATAATATTGGTCGTTAAGGCCATTTGTTTTTGCAATCCAATTATCCAGCTATGGCCTGCATTGGGTTTATTCAAATAATTGTCTTCGGTTACATACGGATTATCCACACAACTTACTGTTGTTAGGGCTAAGGTAAAAACAACACTTAAAGCGATACTTATTTTTTTCATGATGGTCGACTTAGAAATTAATTTTAATAGATCCTAAAAATTGTCTTGGTGCAGAGTACGTTGCATAGGCAATTCCTCCTGTTGATGCTCCTCCTTGACCTTGAGCAGCACCACTGATTGTCGCTTCAGGATCAAAAGATGAAGCAGTAAAATTGAATGGATTCGCAACAGTAAATCCAAAGGTGATAGACTGATATAAACTCGGATTAGAAGGTCTTAAATAGTACGATAATCCAATGGTTCTAATTTTGAGGTAATCTGTTTTTTCTACAAAGCGATTGGTTAGGTTCAACCAATTGGTTCTTCCGTTTTTATCGATTTCTTCTTTTGGTACAAAATCATCCGATGCTCCATAGTTATATCTAAATTGGGCATCCCAATTGGCTGCATATCCTCCAGTTTGGTAATTGGCATTTGCAAATAAGCTCCAGTTTTTATAGCGTAAATTCAAGCCGATATTACCAAATACTTCTGGAATTGTACTTCCTAAATACGCTTGTGGAATAGTTTCTTTTAACGTTCCATCCTCTCCTATTACTCCATAGTTTCCACGGATAAATCCAACTGGTCTTCCCTCTTCTACGACTGTTTGTAATGTTCTAGAACTGAATCCATTGATATTAAAAGCAGGTGCTCCACCCGTACTTAATACTTTGTTTTTCAAGGTATTGACAGATCCTGTAAGCGAAACGTTCCAGTCTTGGGTCTGCACAACTTCCAACGCAAAGTTCATCTCAAATCCTTTGTTTTCAATCTCACCTATATTGTACAACTGACTTTTCGTATATCCACTAGAAGGTGCTGGTGGTACATAGAACAAGGCGTCTTTGGTTTTAGAGTAATAATACCCCACAGATAAAGTCAAGCGGTTATTCCAAAATGAAGCGTCAACTCCTGTTTCCCACGTATGTGTTTTCTCTGGGCGTAAATCATCATTACCAGGTTGGCTAAAACGCGTGGCTTGTTCACCGAGGTATCCATCAAAAGCAACTGTTTTTTCATTGGCATAAGCAGGTGGTAAATTACCAGCTACTCCATAACTTCCTCTCAAGCGCAGTGTATTCACAACCGGATTGGCAAACCAATTTTCTTGTGACATCATATACGATACCCCTACTTTAGGATAGTATTGTACCCCGATATTCTTTCCGAATGAAGGGTTACGGTCCCCACGTACCCCCACATCCAAAAACAACTTATCTTTATATCCTACGTTTTCCGAAAGATAAAATCCATAGTTTAATACTTCACTGATGTATTCATCACTAGTGCGAATAGCCGCTTCTGAAATTGAATAGGCTCCATCTCGAATATTTCGTCCTTCAATCAACGTTTGATTATCAGAATTTCTAAATAATTGTCCTCCTACTGTTGTAATGAAAGAGAAATCCCCAACATTGATGTTGTGCTGTCCATTGAACTCCACAGTCAATCCTAGATATTTGCGCTGTATTTTCTGAATACTTCCTTGATCTTTAATCAACTGCCCTTTCGTTGCTGTCAAGTATTCATTGGTTTCAATATTCTCTTGATCTTGAATACGATAATCCAATCCTCCTACTAATTTAAAAGATAGATTTTCTAAAGGATTATATTTGAATTGCTGAGAAGTTGTAAATCGATTCACTACAATGTTGTTGTCTTGCAATCGCTCTGCATTATTCACAAATTCTTTCATCACTGCAAATTCCTCCTCTGTCAGTTCATTTAGGCGATTTTTAAAACCAGGTCCTGTTATTTTAGAGGCTCCATCTTCTGCAAACCACAATCCTGTATATCCTCCTTGGTTTCCGTTTCTATTTCGTTTATAGGCGTTGTGTACATACATGAATGAACTTTCATAGGTTACATCATCTGAAAGCTTCGCATGAAACCCTGAACTTAAATCAAATTTTTGATTTTCATTTTGCTTGTGTATCTGTACTCCTGATGAATTTTGATAGCTTGTTGAGAAATTATAACCAAAGCCGCTATCTGATTCTCCATTGAGGTTTAAGCGATATTTTTGATAAAATCCATTTTCAAACAACAAGTCTTTCGTACGATCAAAATACAAGAAATCTGTCGTTGGTGTTTCCACCCCCATTTCTGTAAATACATTGACATAGGTTCCTGGCATTCCTCTCTTTTTGGTAAAAATTTGAATAACACCATTGGCTGCATCCGATCCGTATAACGTCGTCGCTGCTCCTCCATTGATAAACTCTATTTTCTCAATGTTATCCATGGGGATATCCGCAATAGAACTCATTGAAGCCCCTTGTGCACTACCACCAAGAGCAGCACGTGTATTGTTGTTATCCAAGCGTACTCCATCCACATAAATGATAGGTGTACTACTTAAAAAGGCAGAGTTCACACCACGTGAACGAATCAACGAAGTAGATCCCGCTTGTCCACCTGTAAGGTTGATTTGTGCATTGGGTAACTTGGTTGCGAGTAATTGATCTACCCGTTGTGCAGGGATTTTTTCTAATTCACTCGCTTTGATTACGGTTACATTATTTGCCAAGCGCTTTTTCTGTACATCGGCTCCTTGTCCAGTAACAACAATCTCGCTTAACATTTGATTGTCTTCTTCCAACTTCACTAAGATATTCAGGTTGTTTTTTGAAAAGCTCAAATCCTTGGTTTTATATCCCATAAAGGAGAAAGAAAGTGTAATGGGCGCTTTAGTTACGGTCAGCGTAAACTGTCCATCTATATCTGTTACTGCGATGAATTCATTGTCTTTATCGCGTACATTGGCGCCAATAATTGGAAGCCCATCTTGATCGACTACTTTTCCTTTAAATTCTAGGATTCGCTCTTGCACTTGGGTATTGGGTTTCACAAGTATCTGATTCCCTTGCGTCTGAAAAGATACCTGGGCCTTTGCTTCAATATAATGAAGTAACGTTTCTAGCGAATCATATTCTGTTGTAAATTCATAGCTTTTACTTACTGGAATATCAGCCGCAATATAGACAAAGTGTTGCTGCGTTTGCGCTTCTATTTGGTCAAATACTTGTTTGAGCGTTGCCTGATTTTGGGTTAATTTTAATTTAGACGTTTTCTTTACTTGTCCCTGTAATTGCTCGTTTGGGACGGCAGATAAAGAGGAGGCTTGTGTTGCTATACTAGCTAAAGTTAAGGTGGCTAGCAAGACGCTTTTTTTCATCATGGTGTAGGTTATTTAGTTTTATTTGTTTGGGTTAGTGCCAGGGCGATTGTCTTAAGAGCAATGTGCATATGGTTCTCAATGGTCTTAACGGATAGATCTAAAATATCTGCAATCTGTTGGTATTTCAATCCGTCAATTCGACTCATCTCAAAGATGCGTCTTGATTTAGGCGGAATCTTATCTATGATATGCAGGAGCGCCTGTCGCAAGTCGGCCTCTTGTTCAGACTGTATGATATCGTCTTCAATCGTGGAGACATAATGTTTGTGTTCTACGGTTTCAAATTCCAAGTCTAGCATTGTTTTTCTAGTGATTTTCTTCTGTTGAAACAGCATATTCTTCGTCATAGTAAAAACATAGACTTTGGGATTTTCAATCTTACTTAACTCTTCTTTCTTTTGCCAGATATAGTAAAAAACATCTGATACTTTTTCTTCAACGAGGTATAGGTCTTTCTCATAACTCAAAGCAAAACGACATAAATACTGGTAATACTTAACATAAAACCGTTCAAAAGCGAGTCTATTTCCCTGCGCTATTTCTTGAAACAACACCAGATCATCTTCTGGCTTAGGGCTGCTTTTTTGATAGAGGATATTGGGCATAAGGTTCGATTAAATAGTTGGTATTGTTTAAAGTGATGGTGCAGTTGGCCACAAAAGCTAGCGCTTGTATGAATTCTTCTAGGGTTACTTGATCGAATACTCCTGTGATTCGCTTTTGTGCAAAAACAGGATCTTGAATCACAAAAGTGACTCCGTAAAACTGATTGATTTGAATTAAGGCTTGTGCTAAAGGGGTATTGTCAAAGATTAGCGTTTCATTGCGCCAGCTCATTTGTTGTGCTGCATTGGTTTTGAATCGCTTGACTTCCCCTAGGCTTGTATTCCATACTAATTGCTCATTGGGTTTGAGGTATAGTTGTTCTCCATTGCCTAATTTGGCCAATACTTTTCCAGAAAGCAAGGCTACGCATTTCTCTTGCCCCAAGGTATTGACACTGAATTGCGTCCCCACGACTTCAATCGCTAAGTCTTCGTGTTTAACCACGAATTTTTTATTTACATTTTTAACGACATCAAAAAAGGCTTCGCCTTCTAACCAAGCTAAGCGCATTGAGTCATTTTGTGTGTATTGCAAACGCGCCTGTCCATTAAGCACAACGACGCTGCCATCTTCTAATGTTATTTGTTTACGCACTCCTGGAACATTAGTGTAAATACGATATTCAGCATCTGCTGGATTTACAGTAGGTTGAACCAGTAAATACGTCATCATAAAACTGCTAATCAGCACCAAAATCGTACAAGCAACTCGGATATACCAAGAGTTCACCTGTTTTTTTCTTTGTGATTGCTCTTTGGCTTCCTGCCAAATTTCACGATTGGTCGGGTAAGCTTTCCACAACAAACTGTATGTTTCATAGGTGCTTTTTAGCTCTTCATCAAACAGTACATCTATTTCGAAAGTAATTCGTTCTTCTTCAGTATATTCTCTAGTCAGATACTGAATACATCGGCGCTTATTTAATTCTTGTTCACTCAAAACTAATCAGAAGTTTGGTTTAGTAAAGGAGTGAAATAATTGATTTTACACCTAGAATTTAAGGTTATTGAATTGTTAGGGAATCATTACGATTTTTTGGATACCGAAAGGCCATATGACCCTATAATGAACCCATCATTAACAAAAGAATAGATGGGGTAAATTCCATGCTTTTTCACTTCTATCGCATTGAAAAAATCGAACTATAAAAGCAGGAATTAAAAAAAGATCTGTTCCACTTTAAGGCTAAAAAAAATGAAACTTGGAAGTATTGTATGTCAGTATCTCTATGAAAACACCCCTTATTTCTACAAAATATCAAAACTAATTTTTGAAATTGTTCTTAAACTTGATGGGCGTTGTACCCGTTTGTTTTTTAAAAAATACCGTTAAGTGATTGGGTTCTTTAAATCCTAAAAAAATGGAGATCTCATTGACTGTTATGTTTTTATAGAGCAAGCATCGCTTTATTTCCATTACTATTCGCTCGCAGATCCAATCATAAGGCGTTCTGTTTTCTACATGTTTAAAAGCATATTGGATGGTTCTCACATTTAAATTGAGCTCAGCGGCATAGTCCTTTACGCTCATGCTCTTATCTAACTTTTTATTTACTAAGGCTTTAAATGTGGATACAATGTATCTTTCATTCGAGATCGTCAGTTTTTCTACTTCCATCTGATCCATACATTCTTCAAGAAGTAACAGAATATTAAATAGGTAATTATTGAGTACTTGTTGCTTTTTCAAATAATCCTTTTTATCTAATTCACTTCGAATCAAATCAAACAACAACACTAATTCATTGAAATGTTCGTTTACATCTAACAAGGCTAAGCGTTCCGATAAAGTGAAGAGATTCGTGGTGTAAAAAAATTGAAAGTGAAGTTCATCGATACAAAAAAAGTCTTCGGTAAATATGAGCACTTTAGCCTCATAGTCTACGGGTTTGATAAATTGTCCCATTTGATTTTTGGCAATTACTAATGCCTTTTTGGCACCAATTGCTATTGGATTAAAATCAACGGCATATGTTCCCTCTCCTTGTACATACAACTGAATACAAAAGAAATTTAATTTATGAGGGCTAAAAATAGTAGCTGTCCTTTCTTCTATTAATTCATGAAGATTCCTACAATTAATGTATAAACTAGTATTCGCACGATGGTGAAATTCTTCTACTATTAATTTATCCATATTCACAAAAACATCTAATTTTCTCTTACCGAATCTATTACAAAGCGTAATTTATAAAATGGTAGTAACTCTTTCAATTTACAAATTACTAAAATACAAAAATAACACTAAAAAAGTAGTAATAACACACAACAATTAGCATAATAAAAGAAAAAATACAACAAAATTTTAAATACAGATAGAAAAGCACACACCCCCTCACACCTAATATGTAATAAAAATTCGCATATATACATTGTTTGACTAGGTGTTTTTTTATGAATTTTGCAGTCAAAATAACACATATAATTCTTAAATAATCTCGATTATATGTACATTAGTAAAAAAAATATGAAAAAAATCACTTTAATCGTTGCTTTGGCAATCGCTACTGTGTCTTGTAACAGTAAAAAAGAAACAGCTACACCACAAGATCAAACGGCTACAGAACAAGTTGCTGTTACCCCTACTGCACTTGTAGGAACTGTTTGGAAACTAACGGAATTAAACAACCAGGCTATCACATTAGATAAAGATTTTCCTAAGGAGCCTCAATTAACGTTTAATCCAGATCATAGTGTAAATGGAAATTTAGGATGTAATGGATTTGGAGCAAGCTATGAAAGCAAGAATAACACGCTTACTATTAGCCAAATAGTTTCTACACAAATGGCATGTCCAAACCTTGAAATCGAACAAAAGTTTATTGATGTACTAAACCATAGTGCCTCTTTTGAAATTAAATCAACTACGTTACTACTTAAAAATGAGAAGGAAGAAGTACTAGCCAAATTAAAGGCAGAATAGCTTTTCTCTCTTTTACTAGGATAGAAAATAGGGTGATTTTTTAGTCAACACAAAAAATCACCTTGCTTTTTTTCGCAATCCACACACAGCATTTTCCTTCTTATACCATTCCTTAACATCCCTTAGGAATGCAAAAAGCACTCTTTTTTTAAAGAGCGCCTTTTGAGCTACTTGTTTGCTGTTTGATTGTACATCTAACAGCAGGAATAAAAATAATTATTTGTTGTTTTCTTTTTTGATGCTATAGAGCCATCGCGTTTTTAAGATTTTTTGCTAATACTGAAAATGAAATTTCATTATTAGTAGTCCCCACTATTTATCTCGTACCAAATGCGACTTTATTCTTTCAAAAAAGAATTCAAACAAGTAAATAAATAATTTATTTACTTGTTCTCACTAACAAAGATAATTAGGTCTTTTATTATTTTTCCTATATATCCACGAATAAAAGGTATAAAACAATACTATAATGAATCGTTGAACAACGATTTAAATCTCCTCTATACATCAGGAAATTGAACTTATTTTAAAAAAGAGAAAGCAAACGCTTGATTACTAAAATAAATAAAAGACATTTGTTTCTCTCTAATAAAAACAACCCCATGCTTAAGATTTTAACTTTCATTCGTTCACTAACTCCCTTTACTGCTGAAAACTGGGAATTACTTCAACCTGCATTAAGTAAAAAGGTATTTAAGAAAAATGAATTCTTATTAAAAGAAGAAGAAGTATGTAATTCTTTATTTTATATTGAAAGTGGTTCATGCAAAAGCTATTATGAAATTGATGGGGAAATTAAAAACACCTTCTTTTACTTTGAAGATGAAATAGCAACCAACCTCAGTAGTTTCGGCTCAGGTCAAAAATCAAATTTTAATATTATTGCTACTGAGCCCTTAACCGCAATCATTTTTGATAAAGAAAAATTGTTTGACATTGCCAAACATTCCTTAGCCATTGAAGCCCTAGGAAGATGTTGTATTCGTTTGTATGCCATCAAGCAAGAAGAATTATCTACTGTTTTCCAATTGTATTCCACTGAAGAGCGATTAGCTTACTTAGAAAGGACCAAACCCGAGCTTTTAAAACGAGTCCCTCTCTCTCAACTTGCTTCTTTTTTAGGTGTAAAAAGAGAAACATTAAGTCGTATAAGAAAACGCAGAATTATGTGACATTAGTCACAGGTATATCTCCTTTCTATGGTATTATTTTGTTGAAAAATGATTCAACATGCAGAAACTAAAAAAAATTGACTCACAAACCAATGTACTGACTTGGTTTGAAATTCCAGTTACAGATCTTGATCGAGCACAACAATTCTATGAAACCATTTTGGCTATAGACATGATCAAACAAGGGGATGGAGCTAATGAAGGTGTTTTCTTTCCTTTTAATCCAACCGTTGTCCAAGCTACGTCTGGAAGAGTAACGGGAGTATTAGCAAAATCCACTACACTACCTTCACAACACGGAACAATTGTCTACCTCAATGCGAGCCCAAGTATTCAACTTGTACTCGATAAGGTAGAAGCTGCTGGAGGTCAAATTATAGAGCCCAAACAGCTATTTGGCCCTGTAGGCTATATCGCGATGATTTTAGATAGTGAAGGAAATAAAATAGGTTTACATGCGGAAGAATAAAAGATGCCCCCTATCTTTTAGAAGTATAAATAGCGCTAAAGTTAAAATACTTTAGCGCTATTTTTATGCCTACAGTAAACAATGCAAATTTACATTCTCCCCCTCTTTTTTAAGAATAGTCTCACTCCTTACAACAAAAATCACTCCATGTACGACTAAAGAATCAGTGTTGTGTTTCTAAGACTTCCAATCGTCTCGTTAATTCTTTATTTTCTTCCGAGAGTTCTTGAATAGCTTTAATCATGGGGGCTATTAACTCACTGTATCGCAGGAGCAAAAGCTGCTCTTGACTTCCCTCAGATTCGATGAGTGCAGCATTGGTATACCCCATTGTTTCTAAAACGGCTTGTATATCTTGCGCTAAAACTCCCCATTCTTTTTTCCTTGTTCTATTAGTCAATCGGATGTATTCTAAGGGTTCTAATTGCTCAATGAAATTTAATCCTAACTCCAACGGTTGGCTTTCGCTCATGGATCTAGCATCAGCAATACTCCCAAAAGGCACTTGACCGTAAATACTGGTAATTTCTTTATCGCCCAAGCGAATAACATTGGAACGGTATACTTTAGCTCGACTTCCTATTGCTGTTGTATTATATATAATTCCATAGCCATTTTCTACACCTGACAAATACCCAACTGCGGTATTAAACTTCCCTGAAATATTCTGATTCAACGCGTGAAACCCTACCGCAGTATTTTGGCTCCCTTCGCTATTTCCACTTAAAGCACTTCGCCCTACTGCCACATTTTCCTCTCCAATGCGGTTGGAAATCATCGCTTGAAAACCAAGAGCTGTATTGTCACTACCTGTCATATTTGATTTCAACACTTCCGAACCAACGGCGGTATTATTTCTACCATTATCATTTATACTTAAACTATTTGCTCCCACTGCGGTATTATCATGTCCCGTAACCCTTCCTCCATCATTGTTTCCAGATAAAGCACCATACCCGATAGCCGTATTCCATCGCCCCACATAACTTCCTTTGGGCGTTCCTTTATAGGTGTTGACTCCAAAAGAGGTATTATAGGTATTAATCGAACTCAATAATCCCGCTCTTACATTGCCTCTTTTGAATACAACATCCTGATTGTCAACTGTCCCCATAAAATCCTGTTCTGCATCAGTATCCGAATTTCCTCTCGTTCCCCACCCTTGTTGTTCTGAACGAAAAGGAACCCAATGAAGTCCATCGAAATAATAGTATCCTGCCGAAACAGAAAATGTTCCTTTCTCTACTTGTGCGGTATTGTAAATCAATAGGCCTTGAGCAGGTGTTTTAATCGTCGTTAGATCATCTGTTCCTTTAAGAGCAATTCGAGGAGGTAAAAATCCGCGATTTGTGCTACTTAAATCGAGAATAGCGGATTCATTCGGTTGAGCCGTATTGACTCCAATCCTTGCCGTATTGCCTTTATTGATATCTACCCCATAAATACTATTTCCGATGTTCAATTGATTATCTCCTGCTGGATCACTAGCTATCGTTTGAGCACCAAGAAAGATATTTTGATTCCCCTTAGTTAAATTAAGTCCAGCATCATTTCCTACCGCCACATTAGCATCTCCTTGATTGGCTGCTGATGGCTTTAGTTGATACAGAGCTCCTTTTCCTAAAACGGCATTGTAGTTTCCGTGTTGATTGTTGTACATTGCTTCTGCTCCTACTACGGTATTGTAATTGCCATAATAATTATTAAATCCGGCATAACTGCCCAACATGGTATTGTGTCCGCCTGCATATCCATGATAATAGGCATTATGCCCCATGGAGGTATTCATTCGACCATTTCTCGAATTTTGAGCCGCTCCATTTCCCACAGCGGTATTCGCATCTCCAGAAGAAAGACTCAGTAAAGCATTATTACCAATAGCGGTATTATAAGACGTTAAATTTTGGCTTAAGGTTCCACTTCCTACAGCAGTATTGAATGAGCCGGTTGTATTTTTAGTCAAGGTAGAAGATCCAAGGCTAACATTATGTCTCCCTGTTGTTAAAGCCATAAGTGCCTCACGCCCAAAAGCTATATTTTCAGATGCCAGAAACCCCATGTTGATTTTATTTCGCTTAAAAACAAGATCCGCATCATCTAGCGTACCTATAAATTGATTACTAGCATTAATACCTGAATTACCTTGTGTACTCCACGTATTTTCCGTATTTCCAATTCTAACCCATGTAGTACCTGAAAAATAGTAATATCCTGGGTTTACAGCCTCTTGCCCATTCGTTGTTGTTGCTATATTATAAATGAACAAACCCGATGCAGGTTTTACAATGGTTATAGTATCCTTTATTCCTTTTAAGGCGATTCTTGGGGGTAAAAAACCTTTGTCTGTAGCCGTAATATCCAATGCAGCAGACAAATCTGGAGCAGGAGTATTAATCCCTATTTGGGCATAGCTACTAACGAAAAATAGGTATAGAACTACTTGAACGATGTATTGTGTTTTTTTCATAACTTCTTTTCTACTATTTAGTCTACAAAGTTGATTAAGTCTGTGTTTTTCAGCCTAAAAAAAGATAAAAACAACAGGGCATTTCGTAAAAAAAGACATTTATCTTTTGGCTTTTCGTACCATTAGTAAAAGCATCAAACCAAAATGATTTGATGCTTTTTGAAAAAGAAAAAAAGGGAATCAATTAATAATATTGTTCAGCTAGAATAGCATATACACCTCCTCGACCTCGAGGTCCTGTATGATAAAAGGTTATTTTATACAATGTTTTATTGGCGATATCGCCAATATAATACGTAAATACTCCTGTAACATCCCCTGCTCCCATACTAGTTCCCATGAATTTAAAATCATTTCTATTAGTTAAAGTAACTTCTTTGGTATAAAAACTAACATTAACACTATTCCCTTGACGTTTATCAACCCCTATTTCATACGTTTCTCCCATAGAAACAGAATTAGCTAAGGCAATTTGTGGTCCCCAACCACTGGTGTTGTTGCTACTAGTAGCGTATCGAAATTGGAATCGTCCAATTGTTACTACTTGATTCTGATCAGGCTGAGAACCGGAATAAACTATTTTTTCTGTTTTAACCCCTGCGTTTCCAGCAGGAGCTTCTCCCACTAATGCCACACAATGCTGTTCACCAAAATCAAGACTAAAAATTGCCTTACCTGTTTCTCCGCCGTCATTGGTAGGAGTTCCCACTACTTTATACGTTAGTTTTCCATTTCCCTGAGCCAATTTCCCTGATTCTAAAGTTGCCACTAGCCCTCCATTTCCAAAAGAACTCAATGGACTTCCCTCTTCATACGTGGCTCCATTTCCCTGCGAATAAGGAATTGTTAAATACCCAACATAAGGCACTCCTGATTTCAATACCGCAGGTGATAACACTGCTTCATTACAATGTAAAGTAGCCACTTTTGGTGGGGCTAAAACGTCATTTGCTAAAGTTTTCCATTGTGCTCCATCCCAATACACAAAACCTTCATATTGTAAGCCATTTGTTGTTTTTTTATTGTAGACCATCAACCCTTTTTCTGGGTCTTTGACGGTCTCAACATCTGTGGCATTAGTCAAAGTCACTTTGGGAATTAAAATTCCTTTTTTATCCGATTTTAATTCCAAAAGAGCAGACGCGTGAGGTTCAATCGTTCCTACGCCTACACTTCCAGATTCCAATACAATAAAATCATCTGATTGTTGCAGAATCGTTGGTTTGGCCTGTAATGGATTAGTAGTTTCTACGCTAGACGCTCCATCAATATGAAACACGCCATAAGGTTTCTTGGTGTTAATCCCCGTTTGTGCAAACAACGTAGTTGATACTCCTAAGAGTAGTACAACTAGAGGTATAGTGCAATATTTCGTTTTCATTGTGTTCTTTCTTTTAAATTTATTTTATTCTTCAGTACTCCTTACTCCCCAACAATAAACTCACTTCGTCTGTTGAGTTGATGCTGACTTTCCTCGCAAGGAATTCCATTGCTGCACTCATTGAGCAATTGACTTTCGCCATAACCTTTAGCTTTCAATCGAGTAGCGTCAATTCCCTGTTTTATAATCCATTGTCTAGTTGCTTGAGCTCGACGTTCGGATAACATCAAATTATACGTATCATCTCCTCTACTATCTGTATGGGAGCGAATCTCAATATGTAAGTTGGGAAATTGTTGCAAGACGTCTACCACTTTCATCAATTCTATTTGAGCATCTGGACGAATAGCAAATTGAGCAAAATCGAAGTAAATCGGTTCTAACTTTAATTTTTTGAATAAATCATCTCCTGATTCTACTGTTATATTACTGGATTCCAATGCAATATCAAGGCGTCGTTGTTGATTTCGATCTATTGTTAGCGTTAGTTCTTTCGTAAAATAGCCTGCTTTACTTATGCGAATACGATAGTGTTGCCCACAGCGGAGTTGATTCAAACGATAATAGCCTTCTTCATCAGTATTAACCTGATTCACTTGTTGTTGCATGGTATCCATTACCTGTACCTCTGCTTTTTCTAAGGCTTGTTGTGTATCCAAATCTGAGACAATTCCCATCACAAGTTGAATACACGGTTTCTCTACAATGAGATACACATCATCTCCTCCTTGTCCTCCTTCTTTATTGGAAGATACAAAACCCTTGTTTGATGCATTGTCAATGTAAAATCCAAAATCATCAAACGAACTATTGAGATCTGGTCCTACATTTACAACTACACCCAAACGTCCATCGTGGTTGATTTTTGCTTTGTATACATCCAATCCGCCAAACCCAGGGTGTCCATCGCTTGAAAAATACAAGTTATATTCCTTTGAAATAAAGGGGAACGTTTCACGTCCTGCAGTATTAATTGCATCTCCTAAATGCTCAACAGCCCCAAACCGATTTGATTCATATATAGCCACGCGAAATAAATCCGATGCTCCTACACTCCCTGGTCGATCTGAAACAAAATACATCCACTTGCCATCTGGAGTCAATGCAGGATGAGCGGTATTGTATCCTTCCATATTAAAAGGCAATTCTTCTACATTACCCCAATGCCCATTAGCCTGTTTCGTTGCTTGGTAAATTTTTACTAGAGCAGTATCCTCTTTGTCGTATTTTGCGCGTTTACTTCCCGTCATTAATCCATTATTACTCGTAAAATACATCCGCTTTCCTTCTTGCATAAATACAGCACTTCCTCTATTTAGCTCGCTAGAAGCGATTTCTTTTGCAAAGACTATGGGGGGTGTGAAAGTTCCATCTGCTGTTAGGGTTGTGGCATACAATTGGGTGTATGGCTCGTTAGTCCAAGGATGTACTTTACTCGGTACTTCTTCATTTGGACGAGAAGAAGTAAATATCAATTGATCATCTAAAAGCGTAGCACCATAATCTGAATATGGACTATTGATTGTTAGATTCGCCATTGCAAAACGGGAGGCTGATATCGTTTGCTGTTCTAATTCCGTATGGGTGAGCAATAATATAGAGCGTGAATCAGCCGTTGCAACTGATGCAAATTCTTGTAAGATTGCATCTGCCTTCTCGGGCTCTCCAATAGCTTTGAGCGTTTGAGCATAGCGATAATAATATTCTTTATCTAACGTAGCCAAGTCTTTAGCTGGATAATCATCCTCGAAGAGTTTAGCATACCATTGATGTGCTTCAACCAACTTGCCATTGAAATAGTAAGAATCCCCTAGTTTACTTAAGATTGAGGTATTTATAAATCCCTTATTTGCTATATTCTCATAAACTTTGATGGCTTCTATATAAGCATAGGTATCAAAATTGTGATCTGCTTTTCTTTCCTTTCGCGTTTGTCCCAAGCTATTTAGACTGGTCAAACACAAACAAAGCAAAACACTTTTATATAAATATTGAACCATAATTGTTTGTATTTAGAAAAATCGAGGGGCTACTTTTCTTCTATTGTTAGTAAATAATTCGAACTTCATGAAAATTTCATGAGAACCCGAGTGATAGTTGGATAGTGAACGAGTATCTGCATCATAGGTATAACCGATAAATAGCCCTTTATTCAGCTGAAATCCAACCAAACCACTGATAGAAGAATCCCAACGATAGGCTGCACCGAACGTAAATTTCTCATGGAACCAAAAGTTGGCGGTCAGATCGACTTGTAGGGGTGAAGATGGATTTACCTTCACCAAAGCGGCAGGCTTAAATTGGATAAAATAATTCAAATCAAAAACATAACCTCCCATCAAGTAGAAATGAGCTTTTTCGTTGTAGACGCGGTACGCATTGTCATCGTATTTTTTACTTGAGACAATCCTAGGTACGGATAATCCCAAATAAGCAATATCGGAATAGAAGTATACCCCTGCTCCTACATTACCAGCAAACGCACTAGAGATATTAGTGGCTGTCATAGGATCTGTTCCATCGTATATCCTTAGTTTATCGTAATTCACATCCAAAAGAGCTCCACTTCCCTTTAATCCAAAAGCTAATTTATATTCCTGATTTACCTGCACGGTATACGCTACATCAATCGCTAATTGATTCTCATCCATCACGCCTAAATGATCATTTTTGAAATGGAATCCCATTCCTAAACCGGAATCATTTAATGGGGTGGTTGCTGATATATAAGCTGTCTTAGGTGCCCCATCAAGTCCAACCCATTGAGTACGATAAGAACCGAAGAATTGCAAGTGATTCACACTTGCTGCATAAGCTGGATTGACAATGGCTGGATTATACATATATTGGGTATAAAGAGGATCTTGTTGAGCAACAGCTTGAGATAGGTTGAGTAGACCTAAAACAAGAAGTATCGATCCTATTCGCATTTTTTTTCTTTTCATTTGTGCAATTTTAATTGTTCTCCAAGTGCAGATTGGCTGCTTTTTTAATGAGACGACTGCCCTTCTCATCTACCTGTTCATAGGTAACAATATAGTAGTACGTACCACTTGGTAATTTACTGCCTCTATCTAGCGTAGCCTTACCTTCGGAATACCCTCTAAATACTTGGGTACTGCCGTCGCCTTTGGGATCATATCCTTTTGCTTCATAAACACGAGTTCCCCAACGATTGAAAATCTCAACTTTATTGTTAGGATAGCGGTGAATATTCTCAATGATAAAATAATCATTCTTCCCATCGCCATTAGGCGTAACGAGATTGTAAATGACTACATCTCCTCCTAGTATCCAATCTTTTTTGACCGTCCCTAAAGTAAAGAACCCGAAATCTCGAATCCTAGTTGGTGTCGTCACGCGCTTGTTTGCCATATCAACTACACCGCCTTCATCTACCCAGGCTTGTTCTTTTATATCCCAACGTAGGATACTTAAATTCTCTTCTGCTGTTTGAATAATCTCCAGTGGTGTTGTATCCTCATTCCACTCCAAGGAGAGAATGATATCACTTTGTGTTCCTTTATTTCCTTGAAGCTCCCAATATTCTTGCGTATTTAGTCTTTCTATTTCCTCTGATTTTTGGTGATGAGTAGTAAAAAAACCCAAATCAGATCGTACATATCTACTTGCAATCACATCCTTCTTATTTTTGGGCCCAGAAATGGTACTATTTCTATAGAATCCCTGATCTCCAATAGGAAACACAAAGGGGGTATTTCCTATTTTATCTACATATCCTTCCACATAACTATGGTTGCTCATCTTTTGAGCTTGAGCGCCATCTTCAAATACAAAAGATTGATCCAAAGACATCAGCCGTACAATTCCTCGATTAAAATCAACCGTTCCCTGTGCAATCAGCCCAGATGAAACCTCAAAGGCAATCCCTTGGTAGGTATTATCAAAAACGACATCATAAAATTTAGGGATAACCGCTCCTTTTATCTGTTGTCTTTGAGCAGAAGTAAAAATCGTTTTTCCAAATTCT
The DNA here is from genome assembly GCF_001549985.1 of Myroides odoratus. Lineage (GTDB taxonomy): Bacteria > Bacteroidota > Bacteroidia > Flavobacteriales > Flavobacteriaceae > Flavobacterium > Flavobacterium odoratum_A. The sequence goes on from NZ_LROZ01000007.1 coordinate 162,362, forward strand.
TTCCCCTCATTCAAATAGTCATACAGTCCGTGATTAATGAAATCCTGATGTACAACAAAGACACCATTATTGAAAGTCTGAGCCGTAGGCAAGTTTTCAAAGCTGAAATACGTGGACAGTTCTGTATGAGGTAAAATGTATAAACTGCCTTGATTGACTACTTGTCCCAAGACACAAGAGGAAGAAAGAATGCAAACCAAATGTAACCATCTATTTAGCATACTTTTCTATTTTTCCCTAATGCATGCAAATGAAGTATTACTTCCTCATCATCGATGCATTAGCGTGTTCGTATTCATTCTAGTTTAAACACTTGCCTGCTCTTGATGAGAAACAGGCAAATGTATGGGTGTTGTTCCTATTGAGCTGTAAATTCAATCACCACTTGATACGTTCCACCAGGTAGTGCATGATACATACTACCCGTTCCAATATAAAAATCGACTTGAGCACCACTAATTGTGAGATCGGTTACATTACTTGTAATATAGTTTCCATTTTTAGCCAATCGAATGCTAATAATATCGCTAACTTGTGTCATTCCATCAAGGAAATTTTCAATCGTAACTCCTGAAGTTACCGCAGTATTTGCTTCAATATCAGTTGTTCCTTTATAGAGGTAGATATCTTTTCCATTTTCTTGATTTCCTGTATTAATTACTGTATTGTTTACAATTTTATCACCTAAGATCTTTTTGATGGCCACACTATTGTCGACAATAACTTGAAATACAGTTCCTGAAATATCAATCGGTGTTTTAACTTCTACTCCTCCTACTTCTTTTAATACAAATAAACTATTTGCTGGAACTTCAACGCCCTCATTATCTGCCGCTGCAATAGCCGTCTCAGTAAAATAAACGTTTCCTCCTTGGCGAATGATGTTATTTATAATCTCGTTGATTTCATTGCGAATTTCTTCGTTATTGGTAATGGAAGTCAAAATATCTGCTGTTACATTGATATAATCAACAGCTCCACCTTCTGCGCTATATTGATAGTAAATTTCTCCCTTTTTAATGTCAGCTTTTATAGGTGCTGTTCTGCTATCTTCATAACTAAGATCATCTCTATCAGCTACAGCAACGGCTCTTTTTATTTGTGTTTTCGTTTCTAAGGCTTCTAATACATCGGCTAAATTAATAGTCACATATTGCGTACCATCGAAATATTGGAAAACCCAATTTGGATCTGTATCATCACCAATATTTTTATAGATAACATTTCCTTCAACTTCTGAAGCTATTAGTTTAATAATCTCTTCAACCGTATAATATTCATTAGTTGTCCCTGGTTTTAGTATCGTTGTCGTTCCATCCAATATTGTTTCAATATTTTGGATGACTGATTCAGGTACATCAATAAATACAACACCTGGTCGCAAAGTAGTACCATCTGTTTCAAAAGGTGTAGTTGGCACTATTCCACCGTTTGCAATAATAGTTTCTTCTGCTATATAGTAGAATTTAGCGGCATTTGCAGGATATTCTAAAATAGTTGTTTTTGATTCATGCCCATTGATTAATGTAACCAAATCTGAGGTAATATCTTTGGTTCTATAGTTGGTCCCATCGTAGTATACATATTCTATTTTAGGTGCTACTGCTGGATTTTCACCATTTGCTTCTTGACCAGGCGTATAAATCAGTCCTCCACCTAAGGTATCATCACTTACTGCTGGATCAACTAAATTATTAGAAGGATAGACTTTGGTTAGCAATTCAATTACTTTGGTTATATCTCCTTGTATATTCGTAATACTACCAATAGCTTCATCCAAAGTCATTTGATCTACAATTCGCTCCCAATGAGCCTCAACAGGAGTAGCGCCTACTCTTTTTTCTACCCAAAAATAAAATCCTGGTTCAACACCATTTTCACCCGTTGTCGTATTGGTATTGTATACTAAAAGACTCTCTACCTCAGCTCCTTGAATAGGACTAAATTCGGCAGTAGAGGTTAATGCTATTCTCGGTATTAATACTCCTTTATCTGCTGCTTTAATCTCTAATTGTGATGCATCTGCAGGTCTCGGTGTTCCTATTCCCACTTGTGCGTTAACTACATAAACAGAGCCTACTAAAGCAAGCATTACCGTTACTTTTTTCATACATTTTATATTTTAATTATTAAAAAATGATATCCAAAACCCATGTCTTATTAGCATTTCCTGTATTGGACTAGTGCAAATGTAGGTTGGCTCCTAAAGAATTGATTTACAAAGTGTAAAAACAAACAGACAGATGATATAATAAAAGGTAAAATTATTTTGTCTCCATTAAACACTGGGAATTTGACCTGTTTTACAAACAATAATTTTTATTCCGGATTGAGCCAATTAAGGCAAATATTGAACTCTAAGCACCTTCTCTAACTTCTTGAAATGAAAAAATGCGAATTTATAATCTTCATTTTTACAACCGAACAGAAACTAGTTCAAACAAAAATCAAGCAACAGCAGGATAAACCAATACCTCCAAAATCATGCTATCCTATAGTAGGATGACCAGGTGTAAAAAAAATCACATATACTAAAGCTAACCATCCTTTAAAATCGCTAAAACTAGTCTTGAATGTTCGTCATATTCAGACAAAATCCAAAAAAAATCCAGTCATCCTTTTGTAGCAGGTACGTTTAAATATTTACCATTTTTAACACCCAATACACTGATTTAAAATCAATTAAATAAATGTAAAAAAAGTAAAATTTACTTATTTACCCCGATTTGAACGATGCTAAAAACAGCATATACAATAAGAAAATAGGTTTTTACGCTTTGACGTATTTTATTCTCAAATAGCGTGTTTTTTTGCTGTGTAGAATCAAACACCTGCTTAGCCTGTGTTTCTAATATAGTGATGATTATGAAAAAGATTTTTGAACTGACTACGACAGAGAACATACTAGAAAAGCTCAAATTGCGATTAGGGATAAAAAAAGGAATGGAGTTAGCCGAGGCATTTAATGTCAAGGCCAATACGTTATCGAGTTGGAAAATGCGCAATTCTATCCCATACGAAAGAATATTACGCTTGTGTGAACAATATCAGCTTGATTTAAATGAAATATTTTATGACAATTACCACACCTTCAACGTAAAAGAAGATTTGAAAGAAATTCCTCTTCTTTATCTTACCAATCATTGGGAATACTATTTTAATCCTACTTTTCAATGGAACAATCTACCTCAGGTTTATTTTCCGCAGCATGTTGATTTTGATATTATCATTCAACTTCCTAAAGCCAATATAATTAAGCTAGAAAGTAAGTTGAGTTTTTATTTTTGCAAAAAAGTGGAGGGAAGTAATTTAGTGCTCAATCAACCGTATATCATGATTATCAAGGATAAAGGGTTTGTTCATAGCGAATTAGTACACCTTGATCCTACTGCAAATCACTTGGTATTGAAGCTTACACCAACAAGTAAACTAAAAGTTGCTGCTAAAGACGTTATTGAGATATTCCACTGTAAAGGATTATACCATCCCATCCAATAAAAAAACACCCCTTATTTTAATTTTTCACTAACTCCATAGCATCTGTGGGTTAGCACCTAACCTTTTCTACCCGCTTTCGGTTTGTAGAACAGGCTTCCTCATCTTGTATTCAACCAGATGAACCATTGTTTTTCAATCTTATTTCATTGAAAAACAATGGCATTTTGACCCCAAAAAGACTATTGTAGAACCTACATAATTACTTGCCTATACGGCGATAAATTATTAAATTAGAACTAATTTAAATGATTAATCATATTAAAACGATGGATCTTCTAAAATACTTATTGATTTCGATCCCCATGATTTCCGCAATGACTTGCGGCATCATTTTTATCATTGTTTTTCACAAGAGTTTATCTGCTACAGAGAATAAAATTCGCTGGACACTCGGCGGATACTATCTCTTGATGATTTTTATGTGGTTACTCACCAATATATCTTTAGAACATTATAAAGGTAGGTTATTTCTTGTGCCTGTTTTTTTCTTGTTGATTCACCTTACACAAGTTGTATTCTATCATTTTATATGCTATATATTACCAAGTAAAGAAGCGTTTAATCGCTTTCACTATAAACTAACATTAGCCATCTTTATCATGTCTATTATTTTGGTCTATGTATTGCTTTCTACAAAAGGATATAAAGATTTAGACCTGTACTCTTTCTTTTATCGTTACCTCTATATCTATACCTCCTTAACGATGATCTATTATACTAGCTTATGTTGGTTGAGATTATATCAATACAACAGAGAAAAGTTTGGTTTGATGTTTCATGCGAACCAATTGAATTGGATTCATTTATTATTGGTTTTGAGAACCATCTTTTCCATCCTATTCACATTCAATAATCATAAAATCCTATCTATTGACATTGCCATTATCCTATTAATTCCGTTACAACATATTGTCGTAACCTATAACCTATTACAAAAAAACATCGTCAATAAATTAGTTAGTCAATACCGAACCAATGTTATGTTGCCTTCGGGACAAATTGTAACAGTTGACAACAAAGGAGCTATAGATAATTTACCTGTTGAATCTGCCTATGACAATACTTACGTAGAAGCAACTAGCTTGCTGACACAAGAAGATATACTCACTTATTTTTCAAAAGATAAACCCTATTTAAACAAAAGTTTTAAACTGGATGACTTGGTCAAACATTTTAGTATTAATCGAACGTATATTTCCAAATTCATCAATGTAACGTTTCATACCAATGTGAGCCAATTTATCAATCAATGGCGATTAAAAGAAGTGGAAGAATTGCTTCAAACCAAGCCTGAATTAGGTCTTGAGGAAATAGTCCTTCTCGCTGGTTTTTCCAACTATAGGCATTACCAAAGATCCAAACAAATCATTCATCAAAATAAAATAGACCTAAATCAATAAAATTATGGATTTCGAATACTTATTCTTAGTGATTTCTTTTTCGGCATCGATTTTTTCGGCCTTATTTTGTTTGGTCTTGATTACGCTAAAAGTATACGATCATTCGTTAGACTTTTTCACGAAAAGATTATCCATCGCGTTGATGTCTTTTTACATCGTTAGTATCATTTTCTTTGTTACTATCTTTTTTTATGTCTTTGATTTAAAACTATACTGGTGGTTTAAAGGCTTGAATTTTCAATCCGTTTTATTACTGCCTATTATTTTTTATCATATTGTATTTAAATTATCAAGATTGAAAAAAGATGAGAAATTTAGTTACTACCACTATGTCATTTGCTTTTTGATTGGTATCTCTTATATCATCTATTCTAGGGTAATGCCTCACACGCCTTTAGTACCTGGGAATGAAATCAATCTCAAAAATGCCTTATTTTTTGATGATGGTAGAATCATCACTCGAATTATATACAATACAGTGTATTTGTCTTTAGCGCTTTACAGGCTCCTTAGATATCGAAAACACATTAGTAATTATTCTTCAGACACCAGTCAAAACTCCTTGACTTGGATGTATAATATATTATTAATCAGTATTTTGATATACCCTGGTCCTATTTTGTTCTACTTGATTCCCGATATGAAGAACAGCTTGCTATTTGGTCAATTGATTCCCAACTTTCTATTTATGTTTTTTAATATTAGTTTATGTTACAATATTTTCAGCCAAAATTTCAATCTCGTTTATGAAGATATTATCCTTGATTCTGATGAGGTAGAAACCAAAAAATACAAAGAAGTTGTCATAGATAAAGCAACCTTTGAACAGTATCTTTTTACTGAAAAACCATTTTTAAATCCTCAATTAAAAATTACAGATCTGTTGCCTGATTTAATGACGAATAGAACCTATCTGTCTTCCTTTATCAATACCACCTATCAAATGAATTTCTCTCAATTTATCAATAAATGCAGATTTAAAGAGTATTTGGATTTAAAAGAAACCTTGGACCAGAGTAACTTAAATGAAGTGGATATTATTTTGGCTAGTGGCTTTCGAAGTTATGAAAGTTTTAAACGAACGGAATCGCACTACTATAAAACGATGATGTCAGGTGAGGTATATAGCAATACGTAGTTAGACTGTATCCTATTTTAGGTTCAAATAGGGTACAGCAATCTACCTCATCTTCTTACTTTTCTCTCTAATAGTCAAACTTCTTTTTTAGTCTTGAACTCTTACTACTTTCTAGTAAACACTACAACTATCCTTGCTTTCTAAAGCCATTAGGCGATAGTCCTGTATGTTGTTTAAAATACCGACAAAACAAACTGGGATCCTGAAAATTAAGCTGATTACTTACTTCTTTCACTGATAAATCTGTTGTTCTTAATAACGATTTTGCTTGTAGTACGACAATATGATTGATCCATTTCAATGCGGATTTACCCGTCTTTTTACGCAATAAAGTAGTTAAATAAGAGGGTGTTAAGTTCAATTTTTCTGCATAAAAATGGATATCTCGATGTGCTATCGCCTGTTTAGAAATCAATGTGTAAAACTCATCTATAATCGTTGTACTGCGATCTTTTATTGCATTTACTCTGCTACTTAGCCCTTCATGAGCTTCCATAATCATATGCATCAACGCAAGCAGATGATACCTGATAATGGTATTCTTTTGGGTACTAGCAGTAGCGTGATAAAATCGCTGTAGATACAACAGAAACTCCCTTTGTACTTCTTGTTGCTCTGAATGAAAATGAAGTAAAGGATTGGAACGCACTTTATCACTATTGACAAATTCCCATAACTGAGGAATGGAACTAATCAAATTAATCGATAACCCAATCGTAATAATCTCAATATCTTCACTTTCTGCTTTGACGTCAATCATTACATGAGGCAAGGCGAGTATGACATCCCCTTGATTCACTTCATATTCTGAAAAGTGAACTTGTGTCCTCATGCTTCCTTTTAATACAAAACCGAGCAACAGACCTTCAAATTGATGTCTGCTATAGGCATATTGGTTAACGGGTACATCGGTATGGTCTACCAGGAACATCCCCTCTCCTTGTAAGGATGAATCTAGCTCATGTAACGCGTAAAGTTGATCTAAACTTAAGAATAATGTCATACACAAATATCTAAATAAAAGAACATAAAATACGAGAAACACTTTAATTTGGATTTAAAATCGTAAAAAATGAATACAACAGTCAACTAAATGAACAAGATAATCGTTTCAATGCACCTACTTTTGTGTCTTGTAATAGCAAATGCAGTATTCCTGTATTTGAAACTCAAATTCAATGCATATGAACAACATTTCGAACCCAATTCACGAAAAAAGAAGAAAAAAACTTCACAACAATCCGTCGCATCCCATTTATTTATTAAAGAAAAAGATTCAGTCTTTCTTTAGCGATTTTACCGTGTTTGATCACTTGGAAGAGGTTGTATCTATACAGGATAATTTTGATAAACTATTGGTTCCACTGGATCATCCGGCGCGTTCTCCCCATGATACCTATTACGTCAATGAAAATTTTGTCCTGCGCACCCAAACTTCAGCACATCAGAACCAGCTGTTAACGCAAGGACATCATCAATTCATTGTGACTGGGGATGTATATCGAAAAGACACCATTGATAAAACACATTACCCTGTCTTTCACCAGATGGAAGTGGTAAAAATACTCCCTCATGGAACGGATGCTTTAGTCGATTTAAAACAAACCCTACTGGGGTTAATTCAATTTTTATATCCTGGAAAAGCCTATCGCTTCTTGGACGATTACTTCCCTTTTACCTCCCCTTCTTTACAAATAGAAGTTATGGAAGATGGGGAATGGATGGAAGTACTTGGCGCAGGAGTCATACACGCCGATATTTTAAAGCAGTGTAACATTGAGGCTACAGGTTGGGCTTTTGGTTTAGGCTTGGATCGTTTAGTCATGTCTTTCTGCGGTATTCCCGACATCCGTTATTTCTGGAGCGAAGATGATCGTTTCCTCTCTCAATTTAAAAATGGATTGGTGAAATTTAAAGCGTATTCTAAATTTCCTCCTGTATTTAAAGATATCTCTTTCTGGGTTCATGATTATGCGACAAACCGAGAAGAAAACTGGATAGAATACAACAATCTTTGTGAGATTATACGAGAAAAGGGACGTGATTTAATTGAAAGTATCACCTTAGTAGATACGTATACTCAAACAGGTAAAACCTCTTTGGCCTACCGTATCGCTTATCGATCAAACGAAAGAACGTTACTCAACGAAGAGATTAATGCAATCCAAGAGGCCATTCGAATGGAACTAGCTACAGCTTTTGCAATCACGTTAAGGTAACTGACGATGTTTCAATATACAGCTTTCTGTCACAACGTATGGTCTACGGGCTATACGTTGTTGTTTTCAACATTTTTCCCTTATAGCGACACGCCATATCCTCTATTTTTGATTAAATTAGTGTTTCGATAAAAATTAGTGTCCCCTTTGGGAAGGTTCAATCGTCCTAGAGTAAATACTAAAATAAAAAGACCATGAAAGATTTTATGCTTATTTTCAGATTACAGGATGTGGCTGATGCGAAACCTTCTCCAGAACAAGTGCAAGAGCGCATGAATTGGCTCGCTAGCATTGCGGCACAAAACAAATTGGTAGACCAAGGCAATACGCTTTTACCTACGAAAGAAAGTGCAAAGCACATTCAAGCAAACCAAGTTGTATCCGATGGGCCTTACACAGAGATTAAAGAGTTCTTAAGCGGTTATATTGTCATCCGAACGGAAACAATCGAAGAAGCCGTTGAAATTGCTAAAGAAAATCCCATCTTCAAAATTGGAGGAAGTATTGAAGTACGAGAAATTTTAAAACGCAACTAATTTGAATCATTCAACAAAAGTTCAGGAATTACTTCCGAATCTATTTCGAGAACAATATGCAAAGATGACGGCTGTACTATGCCGTCATTTTGGCTTAGCACATATTGAAATAGCAGAAGATATTGTCAGTGATACTTTTTTAAAAGCAACTGAACGATGGACCTCGGAAGGAATACCTCAACATCCTGAAGCTTGGCTGTATACCGTTGCCAAAAACAAAACCAAAGATTACTTTAAACATCAGGCTGTTTTTGATCAAAAAGTAAAAAGCCAGATAAGCCAAAACACAAATCAAGAGGATGTACTGATTGAACTAGATTCAACGACTAGTACGGATAGTCAATTGGCCATGATTTTTGCTATTTGTGATCCCATCATCCCTGTTGAAGGGCAGCTTTGTTTAGCGCTACAAATTTTATGTGGATTCAGTATAGACGAAATCTCCAATGCACTACTGACCCAAAAAGAAACAATTAAGAAGCGACTTTTCAGAGCAAAAAATCAGTTAAGAGCCAGTAATTTTGAAATTAAAGCGCTTTTACCGACTCAACTTGCCCAGCGGTTGCCTCAGGTGCATAAAACCCTATACCTCTTTTTTAATGAAGGTTATTTTTCTACCAACCACAATCAGGTTATCAGAAAAGAACTTTGTTATGAAGCCCTTCGATTAACGGTCATGCTTACAGCAAATGACAGTACTAATACGGCAGAAACCAACGCTTTACTTGCTTTACTTTGCTATCAAAGTTCGCGATTGGATGCAAGAATAAATCATCAGGGCGAACTTGTTTTATTTGACCAACAACGAATAGCAGATTGGGACACAGCACTAATAGACAAAGGGAATTATTATCTCGTACAAGCGACCAATCAAGAGGAAACATCAAAATACCATTTGGAAGCGGCTATTGCCTATTGGCATACGACGCAAAATCCTGCAAAATGGACTTCTATCTTAGGGTTATATAATCAATTAATCTTAGTGGAATACTCTCCTATAACGGCCTTAAATCGCACCTTTGCTTTTGCCCAAGTATACGGGGCTGCAGCAGGAATAAAAGAAGCTGAAAAACTGGGACTTCTCAACAACCGTTTTTATTATGAGCTGTTGGGGTATCTCTATACAACAGTTAATCCAAGCAAAGCAATTCACTTGTATCAAAAAGCATTGGAATTTCCCCAATCACTTGCAGAGCAAAATGTAGTACACAAAAAGATAGCGGAACTAACTCAACACCAAAATAAAAAATAAACAAGAGCTACGCCCATAAAGGCAATAGCTCTTATTTTTGTACTCCTATCCTATTGAAAATTTTCTACTAGGGCTGTATAATCAGGTGTAAAATTAGGAAAAGCGGTTCCTTCTATTCGGTAGGTCACTACAGCTGTAATGCCAACATAAATCTTCAAAACAGCTTTCAAATAATCCGCTAAATAATCCGGAACGATTCCTGTTGGCTGTATTCCCCCAGACGCTATGGCCAAATAGACCTTTTTCTGTGTAATCAGTCCTACTCGATTTCCCTCCTCGTCATACGTATACGTTACTCCTACACGAACCAATTGATCTAACCACGCTTTTAAATGAGCCGAAACAGTAAAATTATACGTGGGTGTACTTATCACCAGGATATCTGTTTGCTTGATCTTGTCCACTACTCGATTGGCATAGGCTAATGTTGGAATCGAATCATATGCAGGTTGGTCTGGGGCAATATAAAAGCTCTGAATCATCTCAGGGGTATATAACGGTGGTGGATGTTGAACCAAATCCCACGTTTCCACTGTAATTTCCTGTTCTTGTTCTTCTAAACGCTTGATAATAGCTAATCCTAAATTCGTACTATACGACTGTTCTCCTCTTGCACTCGAGGTAAGGTGTAAAATTGTTTTCATCGATTTTCAAGTATTTTCATGTACTGTATAACGATTGAAAAACAACTAGGGGGACACAGATATACGTCTTTTTACGAATTTAGTAGGGTGATTCTATTTCTTCTCATAGGTTAAAATAGTCATGCCTGAATCAAAAGAAGCTTGTGCGGTTAATTTCCAATTGGAAGCGACCAATTGATCGGGAAATAGGCGAATTCCCTCCCCTATGATTTTCGGTGTAAGGGTAATAATCATTTTATCGACTAATGCCGCATTCAATAAACTTTTCACGAGTTGACCTCCACCCACAAGCCAAATATCTTTCGCGCTAGCCTGCTCTTTCAGCGCTTGAATAGCTTCGTGCAATCCTGCAGGCAAAATTTGAGTCTGTGGACTCTCTACTACAAATGACGGGTTAGAAGTAACCACATAGGTCATTTGATCCATATAAGGCCACGGATATCCAAATCCTATAATCGCCTTATAGGTATTACTTCCCATAATACAGGTATCTATGGTATCCACAAAATCTTGATAGCCATAATCGCCTTCATCTAACCCTTGAAAATCATCTAAAAAATCCACACTTCCTTCCTTATTCGCAATATAACCATCTAGGCTCATCGCAATATAGAGTACAACTTTTCTCATATCTATTCTTATTTACTGATTTCTATATGCATTAGGGGTTTGCCCAATGTATCGTTTAAAATAGCGACAAAAAAGAGAAGCATCTGCAAACTCCATTTTATCACTAATCTCTTTAATAGACAAAGAAGTCATCGTCAAATACTCCTTTGCTTTATTAATTACCACAAAACCAATCCAAGACTTGATGGATTTTCCTGTTCTTTTTTTAATTAACGAATTAAGGTGCTGAGGAGTTAAATGCAGCTGTTCCGCATAAAATGAAACCTGTCGTTGCAAATCGCCATGTTCCTGCAATAATTCAAAAAAAGCATCTGTAATCTGATTGATTCTGTTCTTTTGTAGATTCTCTTTTTTGGTCAATGATTGGTATGACTTCGCTACTCCTGTAAGGAGTGAAAAAACAAGGTATTGAATCAACTGATTCAATAAAATGGTTTTTGGTTGTCGATAGTACTTCACAATTAATGTCATAAGCTCCTCAATCATTTCTTGATCTTGTGCAGTAGCATATAACAGAGGCGAATTTAAAACCTCAGTATTGCTGATGAACTCCGGAAGAATCGTGAATTTCTCTATGAAGTCATAGGACATCAAAAAAACGGTTGCCCTAAAATCTTCACTATAAGACAAAGGTTCTACTGTCATCTCGGGTAAGATGGTTAGTATCGCTTCTTGTTCTACGTGATAGTCTACTTTATTCATCTTAATCAACAACGAACCCTGAGTGCAATACACCAGCACAAGTCCTCTAAATTGATACTGCAATTCAAAGAAAGACAATGTTGTCTCATCTTGTGCTTCCACAAGAAAAAACTCTTCCATTAAAAAAGGATAAAATACCTGATATTGGGTATTGAGTTCCGAAATTTTCAAAAGATGCATTGTCGTTTTTTTTGTAAAAATATAAAAACCAAAACGAGTGTAGTTATTAAATCTGACACTTCATGTATCAAATCTTTCAAATGGAATATAAAAGCCTTAAAATGGAACATTCCAACCACTCTCGTAAATCCTACTTTCGTCCCTGTTTAACTTATTCCAATACCTATGGGGTTTATTTTTTCCAAAAAATACAATAGCTCGCGTGTTGCTATTTCTCTTTTTTTCTTTGCACATGGTCTTGTCCTATCTTCTTGGGCAAGTAGAATACCGAGTATAAAAACACAGCTCAATCTTACAGATGCGGAACTGGGTACACTACTCTTACTTCTACCTATTGGGCAAATAAGTACCATGCCTTTAGCTGCAAAACTCATCCGTTCTTATGGAAGTAAACGCAGCGTGCACTATGGCTTCCTCCTTTATCCTCTTGTTTTAATTCTCTTGGGATTTTCTACTCGTTATTTCGAATTAGCTCTAGGCCTATTTTTCTTTGGTGTTTTAGGTAACCTATGCAATATTGCAATCAATACACAAGGCGTAGAATTAGAGGCTAAGCTGAACACACCCCTGATGTCCTCCTTTCATGGTGCTTGGAGTATTTCTGGATTTATTGGCGCTTTATTCGCTTTAGTCATGTTGCATTACACGCTTTCTACCTCCACGCATTTTTTACTCGTCTACCTACTTGTGATGGTGCTGTGGATTTTTAGTTACAACCGATTGATAACCGTTGAGCCAACACCAAATAAAAAACAAGAAAAGGGATCTATTTTCAAACAGTTAGATAAAACGCTCATTCAATTAGGGGTTATTGGCTTCTTGAGTATGGCGATTGAAGGTGCGATGTTTGATTGGAGTGGTGTCTACTTTCAAGCGATTGTTCAAGCCCCAGAACACTTGATTATTCTCGGCTATACTTCTTTTGTCCTCCTGATGGCAATCGGTCGATTTTTAGGTGATCGACTTGTAGCAACATTGGGCCATAAAAAGGTCATTCAATATTCGGGCATCTTGATGAGTGCGGGTTTGCTGCTTGCTGTTTTCTTTCCCCATTTGCTTCTTACTACTTTTGCTTTTATGCTCGTCGGACTTGGAGGGTCTTGTAGTGTTCCAACCTTATATGGTATTGCAGGTAAACATCCTACGGTTCATGCTGGAATTGCGCTGACCTTAGTTTCCTCCATTTCTTTTTTAGGCTTTTTACTAGGGCCTCCTGTTATTGGCTTTATCTCCTCCTCGTTTGACCTTCGATACTCGTTTGCCTTATTCTCTCTCTTCGGAATTATCATGGTAATCATCGGAAATAAGGCTAAATTATTCAACTAGACGGAATATTGTTCACTTAAAAACAGCGTGTAGTCTTACTAACGCTGTTTTTAAGTGAACTGTAATTGCCGCTATACTTATTATACTTATAGCCTAGATTGTCTTTATTCTGTTGTAACTGACCTGTTTCTATAGTGACATAGTACTTCTTTTATGGCTTGTGCATCTTCTGCAACGCCGTATATAATGCCCGATTTACGTTTAATCAACCAAGGAAACCCCAAATAGTACAACCCTGGTTGTGGCGATACTCCATTGGTATGTATGGGGAATCCCCTTTCATTTAAAACATGGGGAATATGCAAATAAGAAAACGAAGCTTGATACCCCATCGCCCATATTAGGGTATCAATTGCTGAAAAAGATAAGGCTGTACATGAACTGGCTGCACTGAAGTTTACATCAGGACAATCTGCTTCATCGATTTCATCTTGTGGAAATAAATCATCCTGATTCGTTAGTTTTAAAAAGGAATCTACCTTTGATTTTAATGTTTCAGATCCTTGATCTGCAAAAGCAATATGTTGTTTGACCTCATCACTAAAAGTAAAGCCTTTCTCAGTACTGGTTAACAGTTTACCAACAGGTGTAACCCCCATTTTGTGTAGGGATTGTAAGCTTACTGTGTGTCCATAAGTTCCTACTCCTGATACTTGGGGTTGGGTTTGTCGACTGATATTGGCATCTTCTAATTCATCCATACGCATATCCATTACTCCCATCAGAGACAACCATTCCATCATATCTTTTCCTCTATACCTACGAGGGGAACGCCCTACTTCACTAGTTGCTAAATAAAGTTGCCCTTTGCCCGTATAATCAGCCTTTGCAAGCTCTTCTGCCAGTTGTACCCCTGATTGTCCACTCCCGACAATTAACACGTTTCCCTTCACTTGTGTTGGGTTTTTATATTCAGCCGCGTTAATTTGCGTAATTGTTGAAGGAATAGGATAAGCGAATAAAGGATTTTTCCAATCACTCATCTGCCCAGAGGCGACGACAACTTGATTAGCTGATAGCGTTTTCATAGTCTCCTGATAGCGAACCATGACACCATAGCGATCCTTGCCCTTATGTACTGCAGTAACCTCGCATTGTTCTATCACAGGTAAATCGTGCTCTTTTGCATATCCCACTAAGGTATCAATGTATTGTGCATTGGTTTTAAAAGCTTCTCTATCTTCATTTGGAGCAAGTACCATGCCTGGTAAGAGATTCATCCAGTTTGGGGTGTTAAGCGTAAAGGAATCCCAACGTTGATGAACCCAAGAATTGGCGATTTGATTTCTCTCTACTACAATATGGTTGATCTTCTCTTGTTTTAATAAATAACTGATTGCTAATCCAGCCTGGCCTCCACCTATCACAATAACGTCATAATGTTGTTGTTCTATCTGTCTCATTTTGCTTTAGTTTTACTAATTTTGTGTAAAGGTATCAGCAGATTGAACGAGGGAATTAACGCAATCCAAACTCAATATGACGCAATCCAAACTTTATGACTAAACCGCTAACTATAAAAAGAGATTTAAGCCTCCCCAAGGACAATGCAGGACTTACAGAAGAAGTAAGAGCCATACGTGTGCCTGAGAATAAAGCTACTTTTGTATTTAATGAAAAGTCTTTCGATCGCGTTGAGGTTATTTCTTGTGATTATGAACTCGAAAAAGATCAGAATCTCCTCATTGATGTTAAAAATGATGCGTTAAAGATGCACTTTCGACTTTCGGGGGAATCTAGTTGTTTTTGTGATGAAGGAGGATCTTTTAGTCTGAAATCGGGAGAACACAGTCTGATGTTTCACAATAATTGTGAAACGAAAGTAGTCATGAATCCTACACAAACCCAAGGGAAATTTATTGAAATTATGTTATCCCGAAGTTTATTTGAACGCTTTTTTGAAGATGGAAATGATTTTCAACAACAGTTTCTCAACCAGACAATGAAGAAAAACCATGTTTGGACTGATCGCAGTTTAAATATTACCCCTAAAATGTTTGCTTTACTTCAAGAGATGAAAGATGACACCTACCAAGGGCATCTAAAAAAATTGTATTTAGAAGCTAAGATTACAGAACTAATGGTCTTGCAAGTCGATGCTTTTGATAAAACGAAGGACCTACCTAAGCTAACTGCACGGGAGTTAGATCAAATTCAATATACTAAGGTCCTAATCGAACAAAATATCCAAACTCCCTTGACCATTCAGCAACTAAGTCGAATAGTAGGATTAAATATCAAAAAACTGACTATTGGTTTTAAAACCGTGTTTCAAACCACTATTTTTGAATATGCTAAAGCCTATAGAATGCTTGAGGCCAAGCGACTATTATTAGATCAAAAATGGTATGTCAACGAGGTAGCTGAGCATTTGGGATACAAGAATCCACAACACTTCACCGTTGCTTTTAAAAAGTATTATGGGGTCGTACCCCGTTTGTTTAAAGGTTAATAGATTCAGTTTGTATTTCATTCAATAACTCACACCACGTATATCACCTTGACGCAGGAAAGGTCGCATCCTGCGCTCATGCAATACTGTGGAATCATTGGTTTGAGTAACTAGCGTTGAATAACTGATGCGATCCCTCCTTCGTCGGGATGACATACTAGATGGGGCATACTGGACGGGATGACTAGATAGAGCACTAGGGTTGAATAACCGATGTGCCCTCTCCTTCGTCGGGAAGACCTACTGGACGGGGCATACTAGACGAGATAATACGAATTAAATAGCGATATTGGAAGCCTTCATTTTTTAAATTTGTGAATGAAAATACTAATTTACAACCTATATTAGCATGTCAAAGTAATTCAGTTCTACATCCGTATAAGTTATTGTACTTCTGTTTCATCAACAGCGGATTGAGGACTATTATTTTCTATTAAATCAACCGATTCATGCAAGAGTTTCTTCAAAAAAAAGACATCCAAATTTCAAGTAAGCGATATTTTATTGATGCTATGGGAGCCATGGCTTATGGATTATTTGCTACTTTACTCGTAGGTACAATCCTAAAAACCATAGGAGAAGAAGGTAATATTGCTTTTTTAAAAGAGATGGTTTGGCCTTTTGCCAATCAGGCAACAGGTCCGGTACTAGCCTTGGCAATTGCTTATAGTTTAAGAGCGCCTCAATTGGTGCTATTCTCTTCTGCTGTCGTGGGCGTAGCAGCTTATCAATTGGGAGGTCCATTAAGTGTCTTTCTTACAACCATTATTGCGGTCGAAATTGGAAAAGCCGTAGCAGGTGAAACAAGAATTGACATTGTGGTTACCCCCATCGTCACGGTATTAGTTGGCGTTGTTTTAGCCCAATGGATTGGTCCCAGTGTCAATCAGGTGATGCAATGGATCGGGCAAGTAATTATCCTTTCAACGGCTTCTAATCCCCTGATTATGGGAATCGTGATAGCCATTGTCGTGGGGATGGTTTTGACCTTACCCATCTCGTCTGCAGCGCTGTGTTTGATGTTGCAATTGGATGGTTTAGCAGCAGGCGCCGCTACGATTGGTTGTTGTGCACAGATGATTGGGTTTGCTACTATTAGCTATAAAGACAATGGCATAAAGGGCTTATTAGCACAAGGTCTTGGCACCAGTATGCTGCAAATGCCCAATATCTACAAAAATTGGAAAATATGGATTCCCCCAACCTTAACGGCTGCTATCCTAGGTCCCATAGCCATTTTGTTTTTTGATATGCAAAATACTGCCTTAGAATCTGGTATGGGAAGCTGTGGATTAGTGGGTCAAATCGGAACCTTTAATGCCATGAAAGACACGTATTCTACCACCTATATTCTCCTGGCAATTGTAAGTTTACAACTTATATTGCCCATGGTTTTATCTTACCTGATTTATGCGGTCATGAAAAAGAAACACTGGATTAAAGATGGAGATATGAAATTGTTCTAGTACTCCAGGATGTATCAACCAAAAAAAGAAAAAACCTATAATTCCTTGTGAATTATAGGCTATAAACAGGATTGCTTCTAAAAAATAAAACAATAAAATATCAATTCTATTCTTTTACTTCTTGATCCATGAAACAAGAACTTCCTGTAGGAGTATCTGATTTCGATTATTCTAAAAAGAAAACAATGGTACTGACTACTCTAGCTTTTTGAATATAGGGTTCCGTCAGTGCATTATTCGGATTCTCTTCATCGTAATAATACCTTCCCACAATAGTGATTTGTCCTTGTGAAGCGGTCTTTATTTTTCCCAATTTTGCTTGAGAATCGTTGGCAAACTGCTCTCCTGCAATACGTGCATTTTTTGTACTTTCCGCTATTAATTCTGGTTTAACCGAGTTTAATTCCGGAAAAGAATAAATCGGTTCTATCGTTGAAGTCAAGCCTTTGCTGATTAACTCTAGTTTGATTTGAGCCGCTCTATTTTCTACCTCTTTGATGTCTTTTGCTTCAATCGTTAGTTGCTGTGTGAGGGTATAGCGATCTATTTTTACGGATACTTGTCTCCCATCTTCCCAACGAAGTTCATGGTATTTTTCTTGGTCATTTACCCCAACATTAGCAACCTTAATTTCATTTTGAGCATATCCTAGTGTAGTTAGATAGGCAATAATTGCATTTTTCTTATCCTCTGTTTGCTTGATTATTTGCTGTAAATCATCACCTGAAATTGCAAAATCAATCACGAGAGTCGCAGAAGTTGCCATCATATTCATTTCAGCTAATCCCTTTACCGTTACAACCCGATCCTTATCACTAAAGGTCTTTAGCCCCTTAAAAATAAAAAATCCCAATAAAGAAAAGCTTATGAGTAGGGAGAAACCTAAAATAAGTGATTTTACTACGGTTTTGTTTTGCATCTTTATGAAATTTATGTGTGACTTGATTCTATTTCATTTACTTGTCTAGGCAATTACACGTTTCGATATGGCACTCTATGTGGTGCTCTCTATCCTCTCAATTGCCTTAAAAATAAACTAGTAACTATAAATATATCATCAATGCGACAAACAAAAAATAAATTAACTCAACTTTACAACTTAAAAACACGTGTCCTACATAGCCGTTGGGACTGAACTAGATTTTGCTCCCTCACAGCAAATGATAAACCGTTTTGAGTGTTGAATTCTCCGTTCGAAAAGATGGTGTTCTTGGTTCTTTGACCACTCTTTTACTGCGTAGTCCTACGCTCTCTTTACATCCATCGATTTTTAAATAGACTCGTTTATTTCCATCTATTCAAAAAAACATCGTAACTTGTATACGCTAAAGTCTAACAAAACAGGATGAAAAGGAATACAGCCACCTCGAAGCGAGGAAGCGAAATCAAACAAACTTATTTTGATTACTTAGATCAACATATAGAAGCTGTCCTTATAGGGACTGAAACTAGCTTTAAAGAAATCAATCAAATAGCAGATGACTTAGCGATATCTCATACCCATCTAACAGATACCTTACAAAAGGAAACCGGCCATCATCCTTGTCATTTTTATGATTTAAAAATAATTAACAAGGCCAAAGAGATGATTGTAAACACCAATTATTCTATTGCAGAAATTGCCACGATGCTCACCTATGACCCTTCTAATTTCTCTAAGTTTTTTAAAAAATTCACAGGAATAACACCCGGAAATTATAGAAAAATAAATACGATATAACTTCCGAAAAGTTCACCATGATTCTCTGTTAAATTCTTTTCAAATTTACCCTATCAATTGTAAAACATTTAAAATCAATTTAACATGGGAAATACAGATTTAAAAGGAAAAGTAGTTTTAATTACTGGCGGTGCGAAGAACCTCGGTGGTTTATTAAGTAGAACTTTTGCATCGAAAGGGGCGAAAATAGCCATTCATTACAATAGTGATCACAGCAAATCGGAAGCGGAAAAAACACTAAGGGATATTACCACACTTGGTGGAGAGGCTTTTTTATTTCAGGCTGATTTAACGCAAGTGGAAAACATAAAAGTGCTTTTTCAAGAAACAAAAAAACGCTTTGGAGGCATTGACATCGCAATTAATACCGTTGGAATGGTACTCAAAAAACCCTTTTTAGAAACAACGGAACAAGACTATGATCAAATGTTTGATATCAATGCTAAAGTGGCGTACTTCTTCATACAAGAAGCAGGAAAACAGTTGAATGACAACGGTAAAATCTGTTCCATTGTCACTTCACTCCTCGCTGCTTATACTGGTTTATACTCTACTTATGCGGGTGCTAAAGCACCTGTTGAACACTTCACCAGAATGGCTTCTAAAGAATTTGGTTCTCGAGGAATCTCGGTAACGGGTGTAGCTCCTGGACCTATGGATACTCCTTTTTTCTACGGACAAGAAACAGCTGATGCAGTGGCTTATCACAAATCAGCATCGGCTTTAGGTGGACTAACCAAAATTGAAGACATTGTTCCTCTTGTAGCATTTTTAGTTACCGATGGATGGTGGATTACAGGACAAACCCTATTTGCAAATGGTGGATACACCACGAGATAAGCATACAAAAAAAGTGTTTAGACTGAAGTCTAAACACTTTTTTTATTTTTTGTTATTCCCTACAACTAATCGTTCGCTTTACTAGGCAAATACTGCTTGATAAATGCAATTAATTGATCCGTACTCTGAACAATCGCTTGGGTATGTGAAGCCCCTTTCACCAAGAGCAGTTCGACCTGAGGCGAACCTAATTCTTTTAAGTGATCGACCAACTCCTGTGTAATCGTATAAGGAACATTCGTATCTGCCGTCCCTTGAATCACCAAAACTGGTTTATCTATTTTTTTTGTTCCCGGTTGATTTGCGGCAATTGACGCCTTTACGATGCTATTCGTCTGAAATGCTTCTTCATTGATTCCGGGGTAATCCATCACCTTACGCGACTCCTCTTCCTTCATAAATTGGATAATATCTGCTTTATATGCATTTCTAATTCCATCCAAACACAAACCATCCTCTCCATTGCTACCTTCTGCTAAAGAGGCAAAGGCTTTACTTCTCCCCTTAAACATAACCGTATAATCAAAAGTCGGATGCTCCGCTTTCAGTCCCACACCAGATAAGGCACCATAAGCCAATAGGGTGGCATACGTAACTACTGAATTTCGCTCTTCTAATGGAATCGGAGGATTGGCTCTATTTTCTTGAGCTTCTAAGGCTCTTAATGCATTGGGAGCTACTTCTAGTATAATCTTTCCTAAATTTGAACCAGGTGCCCCTGCAATAGCGCCTTTATAAGAAGCATCCTCACTTGCGTATTCTGCTACTCCTAAAGAAGCTTGTCCACCTTGTGATTGACCTGAAGAGATCCAATCTCCCTGAAAGTCATTCGAATACTTTTGTTTCAACGCATGAACGGCATAAATACAAGACAATGCTTCACTCTTCAGATTTAAATACGGATGAATACCTGGGGTACCTAATCCTTCATAATCTGGAGCAACCACCACATAGCCTTCTTGTAAAATTCGCTTCAACGAAACTTTAAAATTCGCACTAATTGGTTTATTGCTTGGCGCACAATCATCCGATATCCCTACAGTTCCATGCGCCCACATCACCATGCGCCAACCATCTGCAGGCTTGGGTACATTGGGATAAAAAACCAAAGCGGTTGCCTCTACCTCTTGTCCTCTAATCCCAGGCATTTGATACGTCATAATCTTAATACTCGACGCTTCTTCTAGTTGATCTAATGTATAATTCGACTCTGAAACATAGACACTAGGCGTTGACGATGATGTTGTATCATCATTTGAACACCCAATTGACCATACACTCATTGAGAGGAGTAACCATACAACGGTTTTTTGAATTCTTTTCATTTTTGCTTTTTTTAAAATATTATTCTTTAGTGATTATTTAATAACAAATAATTCTAAAGTTAACAAAAAAACAAAACAAATAAGTAATAAAAAAGCAATCAAAAACCTTTCACCTCATTAATTACATCCGTTTATTGTATTTACGACATATTCAATTACACGATTACTTGCTATCATTCAATGCCCAAATCAAAGCGCGTGCTTTCGTTGCTCTAAATATTGTTGTATGCCCTTCATTTGGTTCATCAACATAGTTCCATTGCAAGGCATCATCTTTATTCTCGGTTAAAATGGTTGCTAATTCCTTCGTATAAGGAGCAATATCTGTAGCATTAGATCCAGCAAACCACAGCTTTTTTTCCAATGGTTTATTTTTTTCTAGATTGACTTTTGCCGTTCGAACTAAATAATGATCATTCCACCACAACGAAGGGTCAAATGCGATGTAGTTCGTAAATAGCTCTGGTTCTAAAAAGAAGGTTTCTAGTACAAATAAACCAGCAGCCGATTCTCCCAAAATCGTTTTTTCAGCTTTTGTTCGATATCGTTGATCAATTTCCTTAACCAACTCTTCTCTTATAAAAGCTCTAAACCGTTGGGAACCTCCTACCTCTGGCGCAATTTCTTTGTCTTTTGCAACGGTTGTAAATCCAGTTAAATCTCTTCGTCTCTGTGTATTTTCAATTCCAACTAAAATAACAGCAGGAATTTTTTGTTCCAGAATCAACGCTTCTACTGTATGAGCTATATGTGGAAAATCCTCTGCTATTCCGCCATCAGCCATATAAATCACAGGCAAGGAGTCCTGACCGCTGGCATAATCTCTGGGCGTCCATACATTGATTACTCTTTCTTCTTTTAGTTCCTTTGATTGTAGTTTAAACGTATCGTGAATGGGTACAACATCGTTCATTGTAGATTTATTGGTACAACTTGTGATTAACACCACACTTAATACACAGCATACGCTAGTCATTTTTGCTTTCATGTTCGAGTCTTTTAGTTTTAAATGTAAGAAATTTCATGCTTTTTTTTTATGCTTCCTCTTCTGAATGGATAAACTTTTTAAAAAAACAAGGTAATCAAAGCACTGAAAACCAATCTCCTATTGTAAATTTATTCAGCTTTTGGCAGTGAAGAGCGGGCACCTAGATAGCAATTGAGAATACAAAATGACTCCCACGATGAATGGCTTAGCTAGAAATTGGCAGCAAGAGAATCTGATGCTTTTTTGGCCTCCATTCAACCTTTTCATGTACCTTCAACGAGTTGAATCAAAATAAAGAAGCACTCTTAAACAAGAGTGCTTCTGGGCTAAAATTATCTGTTGGGTTTAAAATCCTACAGCAGGATTATCGAAAAAAATTTTACTATGGTACGAAGCTTAAAAGCAGTTGGAATTCAAGTCTAATCCATGCATCTTTAGTCCTTTTCCTTCGCTTTTACTTCTAATATGATTTAGATTTACCTTAAATGAAATACAATTTATGTGCCATTCTATACAGACAAAAATAAATAGACCGTTAGCTAATCCAAGTGTATAATCACGAATAAAACATTTACAAAAGACCATTTGTACAGAACTTAAAAAATGGAATAATTGGGCAATCTATTTTTTGAATAATTTGTTTTTACTCCGTTTTACCCTACATTAGTATGAATGAGTGGCAACATAAAAACGTCCCTCTTTCAAAAGAGGAACATGCGAACTAACATTAAAATCACAAGCTAAGTCAATATCTTGTTCAAATCCTCGTTCGATTAATTCTTTACCTGAACAACAGTTTTTAATATCAGCTAATAAAGAAGATTTAGCACTTTCAAAAATGGCTAAACTAGCTTTACTTTCAGGTGATAATGTTCCTGTTAAATACGAAATAATGGCTCCTGCTCCCACTGCATCTTCAAAAGCAACTCGCAAAGATTGATCGGGCCATTGCTCTCCTGCTGCAATGATACCAATTCGGTTTCCATACTCACTTGCTTGAGCAGCTACTGCTGCTGCATTTCGCAAGCTTCCGCATAGGGTTGGCGTCGATCCCGTTGCCAAGCTTAGTGTTGCTCCATTCGGCGATGGAAGGACCAACTTTGTTTGTGCTTCAATCGCTGTTAATGAAGTTGGTGATAATGAAAATCCAGCAGTAAATTTTCGTTTAAAATCCGCTAATTCTGCTTCCATTTCTTGAGCATAGAAAATCGCCGATTCGTCTTTCCAACGGTAGGGATAAATAAGAGCCCCTCGAGCCGTTGCAATATCTACACAAGTAGAAAAGGAAAGAACATCAACAATAATAATAACATCCGATATGGGAGCTAATTCTCTTACTCCACCATATCCCCAGTCCATCCGAATATCAAAGGCTTCTTGGTTGTAAATCATGAGTCAAATTAAAGGTTCGTTTTTAGTACGATCGTTTAATATCGAGCGCAATCCTTCTACCTCTTACCTAAGAGGAGTATTTTTCCTTGTCGTTGGAAGAAATAAAAAGCGGGATTATTTGTTGGTGCAAAAATAAACAAAGTCACGCAATATAAACACGTGCTACAACAAGAAAACGGGTAATCTGAACGTCCTTTTTGGAGTTCTTACCCCCTTTTTTGTACTTTCGCGGAGAATAGACTAATCATGAGAAACAAAATCATCCTCGACCAATTACGCGCCAAAGAAAAACAAATAGAACAGCTTGTTTGCAATCGTATTGAACAAACAGGAAATAACATACAAAAGGAGTTTTACCAACGATGGAAAGACCACAATCGAAATGAAGCAATCGAAACTATGTTTTATGACTTGAGGCAAAATGTTATGGACTATTGGTTAAACGAAAAATACACCAAAGGTTCAACAACAGCATTCAACTTATTATATTTAGAACAAGATGGTCTTTACGGGGGTGAGTTTACTTCTTTTGCCATCGACTTTCGCTATCCATCTAAGAAATTACCTCAATTTGAAATCCTGGATGATCGCTTTCATTATATTGAAAACAGGAGTAATTTACCTGCTTGTGTGATTCCTCTACTGGATGTTTTAACACAAGAAATTCAAGGAAAAGAATATGATTTTGAAGATTGGGACGATGTCATGGATCTATATGCACTCTTTGAAGTTACGGCTTATATCGACACCCACCACACCTTATTACTCGCGCATCAGGAACAGCTTTTCCAGTCTCTTCCGATCCAAAAACCTTTTTATCTTGCGGTAGGTGAACACGATGCAGGAGCACCTCAATTGATTTACGTAATCGAATAAAATACAGCAGTAGTGAAACCGAAGCCATCATTCCCTTTGTTCAGCGTAACAAGGGGATTAGGGAAATGTACCCGTGGATGCAATTTACCCGCATAACGCCTCATGCTAATGAAGCTTTTGAACTGGTGCTACCTATATCAGGGACGTTCACAACATCCTCTCACCTTCTCACCCTCTCACCACCTTATTTCTCAATGTAGATAAACCCTTCTTTACCCGACAGAAATGCTATTTTTATGCGTTTATAGTTATCCACTTCATAGGCATCTGCATGAGCCAATTCTTCGTCCGTCAGCGTTAAGAGTACCCCTTCTACCCTATCGTTGGGATTTCCACTAAGTGAAAGAATAGGATGGAATTGTTGTCCTGATTTCTTTAATACTTCTTCATCAAAAATTTCGATATAATCTAATTTGTATCCCAGCAGAACCTCTTTTTCACTTTGTAAGATTCTACCAAAAGTTTCCAATTGAACTTTTTCGTACTGTAAAGTACCGTATGAGAATAATAAATTCATAAATATGGTTTTAAAAAGGGTTGAGTTTTTTACTCTGTATACTTTATTAACTAATCTAAATTAAGATAATCACCTAATTTAAAAGTGTTATACCATGATTGAGATTGTTTAATTCAAAATCAAATATACTAGTTAATAGTTGATTTTTTGAAATAAGATGGTGTATTTTAAAGCTATAATTCAGAAAACATCTTACTACTTAAGGCTGAAAACTTAGTTATTAGTTCTAGGTCTTATTTTACTAATGTATTACAAAAAAATCATATCGATTATAGTATCTTCGATACGACCATAAAACACTTTTACATCAACACCAATGAAACACTTATTCTCTTTACTATTCTTAGGATACTTTGGCATGCAAGCTGTTGCACAGACCAATAATACGAACGATACAATTCCTTTTATACTAAACAAGCACAACACCCTATATGTCAAAGCAATAGTGAACGAAATAGATACACTCAATCTTAATTTTGATACAGGAAGTAGTGAGTTGACCTTGACGCACCACACCTTAGAGCATAAATTTAAGTCTACGGTCAATCTATACCACACCCTGTACAAAGTAAAAATTGGTAGTCAAACCTATCAAACCAGGTTATATGATGCAGCATTGGCAGGCAATGATACAGATGGGCGTTTTGGGTGGGATTTATTCAACGGACAGGTCGTAGAGGTGAATTATGATCAAAACATCCTAGTTGTACACCATCAGCTTCCTGACTATGTAACCAAAGACCCTGCTTATACGAAGCTTGTGATTAACTACGTTGACAATGTGTTTTTAGTGCAAAGTAGCATCATGCATCATGAGGTAGAAAACAAGGATGCATTCTTGTTTGACACGGGATTTAATAGAACTGTAATGCTTGATACTGATTTGATGAAGGAAAACCACTTTCCGTTTGATCAGATGGAGGTGATAAAAACCAGTATAATGAGAGGAGCTACAGGAAATGAAATACCTGTCATAACGGCTAACCTTCAGCAATTAAAATTAGGAGATTACTGTTTGAAAAACATACCTGCACAACAATTGACCTCGCATAAACCAATCCAAAATAAGAATATACATATTTTGGGAAATGAAGTGCTTAAACGCTTTACTACCTTTATGGATTTTAAGGATCATATCATCTATCTAAAACCAAATGGTCTATACGACGTAGCCTATACGGATGCAAAATAATAAAACGAGGATAAGCCAGACTTATCCTCGTTTTTGTATGGTATTATTCTGTCCAGCAGTATCCGGTAGCATACGTTCTTGCTTTACCTGCTACGATCACTCTTTCATCTTTATTTTCACAAAACAACTCTCCTCCTCTTTCTGATATTTGTTTTGCAAAAAGGGTCTGTTTTCCTAATCGCGATGACCAAAAGGGAATAAGAGAACAATGGGCCGATCCAGTTACCGGATCTTCAAGAATAGAAGATTGAGGAGTGAAATATCTCGATACAAAATCACTCCCTACTCCAACCGATGTTACGACTACTCCTCCTGGATCAAGATTGATTAAATCTAAAATGGATTGGTCCACTTTAATATTCTTTACCTCTTCCTCTGATTCATATACTAAAAGATAATCTCTAGATTTAAAAACTTCTTTAGGCTGTATATTCAGTGCTCTAGCAATCACATCTGGTAAGGATGAAGCCTCTGGCATTCTTGAAGGAAAGTCCATATAGTACATCCCATCCTTAACCTCTACGATTAACTCGCCACTCTTGGTCTCAAATACGATGCTATCCTTTGGGTAATTTAATATACTCGACAGGCAGTGTGCTGTAGCTAATGTAGCATGTCCACATAGATCCATTTCTATCTCTGGAGTAAACCATCTCAAGTGAATTCTATCGCCCTTATCAATAAAGAAAGCGGTTTCTGCAACAGCATTCTCTCTTGTTATTTTAAATAATACCTCATCAGGTAACCAACTTTTCAGCGGAACAACACAAGCTGGGTTTCCCTGAAAAATATGTTCGGTAAAAGCATCTATTTGATATAATTCTAATTTCATTATGCTATTTTAATATTATACTGTGGCTATAAATTGCAGATAAGGAGCAATACTATTTTTTATTGTTTCTATTGAGCTATCCTTTTCGATACCATAGTACGCATAGAATCCTTGATAATCAGCCTTAATATAGTTAAACGTTACTTCAAAAGGAGCTAATAGTTGTTCTAGCGTATAGGCATACTTCCCCTCCACACGATACTCCTTCTCCTCAATCCCTGCGGTTATAGCTAATCCTATTTTCTTCTTACTCATTTTGTAACCACTCTGACTACCATAAGCCCAGCCATAGGTCAATACTTCATCTAACCAAGTTTTAAACAAAGGCGGGCAATTAAACCAATAAAAAGGAAATTGAAATACAATATGGTTATAGGCTTCGATCAATTCTTGTTCTTTTTGAACATCAATTATTCCGTCCGGGTATGCGGTGTGTAAATTATGAATAAAGTATAGTTCAGGAGATTGCTCTAACGCCTTTATCCATAACTTGTTTACAATAGATTCTCCAAAATTAGGATGGATTAAAATCACTAATGTACGCATCATTTCTTCGCATTAATCGTTATTACTCCTGCAAAAATAGGGAGTTCAAACCGCTTTTTGTACCTTTACGCCCAATTGTTAGATACTATCAAAAAAGTAAGTATGACCAAAATTAAGGAGACTTCTACTCACTTCGAAAACAAAAAAGCCCTTGAAAATGAATGTGATGAGGTATATGCCACAAGTATAATTGGAGGACAATGGACCATGGCTATTTGTTGTTATTTACTGGAAGGGAAAATGCGTTTTGGAGAGATAAAAAAGGTTCTACCTAATATTACAGAACGGGTATTAACGCTTCAATTACGCAAACTAGAAGAGCATCATATTATCTTTAGAACCGTATATCCTGAAGTGCCACCTCGCGTTGAATATGAATTAACTTCTATTGGATTAAAACTATCGCCAATTATTAAGGCTTTGGGAAAATGGGGAGCAGAACATAAAAAACTAGACCCCAACTCGTTATCAAAGTAATTGCAACTAAATCTTTTAAACAAGGGATTAGGCAATCTGTGATTGCTTGGGTACCTCCTTTTTGTTTACCTCTCCATTTTAATTTCTTTACATACAATCTCCTCTTTAAACGAGGATGCGATACTTATCATGCTGCTGTTGATCTGGAAAGTTTTTATGAACCAAGTTTTATTATGGAGCGAGCATGTATGTTCAGGTATTAATGAATTCATAGAATATCTAAATTCACCAGAACAACAATTATCAGGAAAAGATTTTAAAATGGGTTCAAAAATGCTAACGCAATTATTTTATTCCTTTGTATAATATTTCTTTTTCATCCATACACTCACTCGTACAAGTAGAATCAGTACAGGAACTTCAACTAAAGGTCCGATAACTCCTACAAAAGCTTGGGGCGAGTGAATTCCGAATACGGCAATAGCAACAGCGATAGCCAGTTCAAAATTATTACCTGCTGCAGTAAAAGAAATAGCTGCATTTTTATCATAATCCACATGCATTGACTTGTTTACGAAGAAACTAACAAAGAACATCAAAACAAAATAGACAACAAGCGGAATAGCAACTTTGATAACTTGCATTGGCAATTGTACAATTTGCTCTCCTTTTAAGCTAAACATAAGCACAATGGTAAACAGTAAAGCATATAAAGTAAAGGGTGAAATAAAAGGGATAAACTTGCGCGTAAACCAAGCTTCTCCTTTTATTCTAATGAGATACTTATGACTTAAAAAACCTGCTAAAAATGGAATTCCTAAATAAATAAGCACACTTTGTATAACATCGCTCATCTTAATTGAAATAGCATAATCAGCAAATCCAAAATAAGAAGGTAATACGTTGATAAAAAGCCAAACAAAGAAGCTATAAAACAGCACCTGGAAAACACTATTTAATGCAATCAGTAAGGCTGCATATTCTCGATTACCTTTTGCTAAATCATTCCATACAATCACCATGGCAATACATCTGGCTAAACCAATAAGGATCAACCCTACCATATAATCAGGCTCATCACGCATGAAAATAATAGCCAGAACAAACATTAAAACAGGTCCTACAATCCAGTTTAAGAAAAGAGATAAACCTAAGACTTTTTTATCCCTAAAAGCCAATGGTAATAGATTATAATCAACCTTTGCCAGTGGAGGATACATCATGATGATTAATCCTATAGCTAACGGAATATTGGTCGTTCCAATAGACAGTTTATCCATCACATTAGAAACACTTGGAAATACATTTCCAATCAAAACACCAATCCCCATCGCCAAGAAAATCCAAAGGGTTAAGTATCGATCTAAAAATTTCATTCTAACTTGCATAACTTACTTTTTAATTTGTGATACGATGTAAAACATTTCACTTGCAATTTCAAGGCTTCGATTAAAATATCCTACTTGCTGGTTTTCCGTTCCATCAAATACCTTCGGATCCTCAAATGTAATAGGGATTCTGCGCTCAGCACCTGCTATAAAAGGACAGCCCTCATCCACCTGTGAACAAGTCATTACCGCTGCAAAATCACTACTTGGATTAAAAGCGGCATCGTACTTCTTAGAAAAACCAATAATAGGAACTTCATTATCCCCATACTTTATCGCATAAATAGGATTTTCTCCTTCTGCAATTTTAAATACATCAAGCCCTTGTTCTTTCAGAACTGTAGCAACCATGGGATACATAGCTGTTTGTTCGGTTCCTCCTGAATAACAAGTAACATTTGGAATACCATAGTAACTAGCCGCTACTTGCATCCAAATCTGAGTCAAATGACTTCTTCTTGAATTATGTGTACAGATAAAATTGATTCGAATTGGAGATTTTGAATCAACCTTAGCTTGAATGTATGCCAGTAAAGGAGCTAAAACTTCTTTTCTATGATTAGTTATCACTCTTGATTCAAGCATAATACTAATTGTAGTTGATAATGTTTTATACATCTTTTACCTTTTTTAAGATTAACAACATCCAGCGTTAGAATCGCAACAACTAGTTTGATTTACCTGATCACTTGGTGTAATTCCACAAGCATCTTCAGCTAAACAAGCAGTCAATGTATTTTTTAATAGAAAGTGAGTTCCATTAAATTCTAAGAAATACTTTCCTATTGTTTCTTTACCTTGAACTTCTACTTCAATATCCGCATCAACAATACCTAATTTTGTTTCTGATAATCGAATAATATTAAGCAATTTACCAGCTTTTAAACGGTGCTGATAATCATCTGCATTCCACAATTGAAAGCTTACTTTAACCTCTTCTCTTATTGTTCCTCCGCAGTCGATAAATTTCTTTGTCACTTGACCTACTTCTGTTACATGGAAGTGTTCTGCTACAAACGTCCCATCTTCAAATTGAAAATCTACTCGATCTAATTTTTCTAACACTACTTTTACTTCTGATAATTTCATATTTTATCTGTTTTAAATTATTTTAATATCGTAATATCACGATGATGTTGAATAAAAAATATTAACAGCAATCCTTTGATTGTATTTTTTGAGCGAAGAAGAATTCAAACTCCTTGAAGAATTCATTCCAAGCTACATTGTCAATACAATAACAAACGGATTTACCCTCAATAGTCCCTTTTATAAGTCCACTATTTTTAAGCTCTTTTAAGTGCTGAGAAATAGTGGCTTGAGCTAATCCAAGTTCTTCTACCAAATCATTGCAAATACAAGCATCTTGATTGATAATATACTGAAGAATGGCAAGTCTTGCTGGATGCCCTAAAACCTTAAACATAAGCGACAATCTATTCTTTTTATCACTAAATAATTCTGATTTTGTTACTCCCATTGTTTTATACTTAAATATACATCG
>NZ_LROZ01000068.1 GCF_001549985.1 Myroides odoratus
TTTACACGCACAGAGCTCAAGCCACTTCTCTCTCAGCTTTCCCTTCCGCTGCTGTGGAGGATTTTCTCCAGAAACGAACAACGTTCCAATATTCTTGTTCCGAAGAAAATCTTTTCTCCACTAGCAGCACCATTTTCAGTTTTATCATATTCAATTCCAATGGCTCGCTCTTTCTCCAACGTTAAGCTCATCTCCGCTCTCGTTTCCGATGGATTCTCTTCCGCTCTCAGCAGGCGTGGTTACGCTGCGGCTGCGGCTTCTCAAGGAGTTGCGTCGAGTGCGGTTAAAGGAGGAAGTGTTGCGGCGGCGAGGAACAGTAATCTGTTGAAGAAATCGGGAGAGGAGAAGGTTGCTGGATCATCTGAGAAGGTTTCTTGGGTGCCGGATCCTGTTACTGGATATTACCGACCGGAGAATCGCTCTGATGAGATCGATGTTGCCGAACTTCGATCGATTCTCCTT
>NZ_LROZ01000069.1 GCF_001549985.1 Myroides odoratus
CCCTTCTTGTTCCTCTGTTTTAACCAGCAAACACTTCCTCCTTGTGAGTCTCAATAACAAGATCAGATTCAGGCCTAGCAACACAAGTTAAAACCCAACCTTCAGCCATCTGTTCATCATCAAGAAAGCTATTATCAGATTGATCTAATTTCCCTGATTTCACTTTCCCAATACAAGAAGAACAAGCCCCAGCTCTGCAAGAGTAAGGAAGATCAATCCCGCTTTCCTCAGCCGCATCTAAAATGTAATCATCACCACTACATGTAATTGATTTCTCTCCATCTGGGGTTATGAGAGTCACCTTGTACGCCATCGCCGTCACTCGTCCGCCACGGCTGCCGCCCTGCTTCAGCCCGAACAGAGACTGACCCACGTTGGGAAATGGCCTTAGGCTCACTCCACCAGCCGGATGCCGCCGGAGGAAGGAGGTAGCCGGAAATGGAGCGGTGAGTGC
>NZ_LROZ01000070.1 GCF_001549985.1 Myroides odoratus
CAATTAACAGTGCAAGCTGCCTTCATTCTCTTAAAGCAGCAGCTGCTTCTTCTTCTTCTTCTTCTTCTTCATCTTCTAATTATATAACTCGTCCTTGCATTTCAGCAAGGCTCAACAACAATCCTTCTCCTTCTCTTCCTAATCTCATCCAAAACAGGCCTGTCTTTGCTGCCCCTTCCCCTCTTATCACCCCCACTTGGAGAGAAGATATGGGGAATGGTTCATATGAGGAAGCCATTGAGGCTTTGGAGAAGCTCCTCAGAGAGAAGGGAGATTTGAAGGCAACAGCAACATCAAAGGTGGAACAGATAACAGCAGAATTGAAAACTGTAGATGGAGACAAACCAGCCTTTGATCCTGTTGAGAGAATCAAATCTGGTTTCATTCACTTCAAGAAGGAGAAATATGACAAGAACCCA
>NZ_LROZ01000071.1 GCF_001549985.1 Myroides odoratus
GGGATGTATGCGGAGGAGAAATCGTCGCTTTATGATGAACTACGTAATCAAAATCATTTTCCGCCGAGATTGGTGGATTTGGATTTCAATGGAGTTGATCCTACGATTAGCGAGGATGCGCAGATAAGGAGTAATCTTAGTATTATGTATCGGCAGATGGTTTCTAATAGTCGTACGCCTTCTCTGTTTTTCGGTAGCCCTTATGTAGCGGGTGATGAGCCTTCACCAGGAGGCGGTTCAGTGGAGAACATTCCTCACGGTCCGGTTCACGTATGGTGCGGCGACAACAACGAACCCAACTTCGAGAACATGGGAAACTTCTACTCCGCCGCCAGAGATCCCATTTTCTTCGCTCACCACTCCAACATCGACCGTCTTTGGTCCGTCTGGAAGACCCTCGGCGGCCGACGACAAG
>NZ_LROZ01000072.1 GCF_001549985.1 Myroides odoratus
TCTCCTCCCCATCTCTCGCCGGCCAAGCCGTCAAATTATCCCCCACGACCTCCGACCTCCTGGGCGACGGTCGCATCACCATGAGAAAAACTGCCGGAAAGCCCAAGCCCATTTCCTCCGGAAGCCCATGGTACGGCCCAGATCGCGTCAAATACCTAGGCCCATTCTCTGGCGAGCCCCCTTCTTATTTGACTGGAGAATTCCCCGGCGATTACGGCTGGGACACCGCCGGTTTATCCGCCGACCCGGAAACTTTCGCGAAAAACCGTGAGCTGGAAGTGATCCACTCGAGATGGGCCATGCTCGGCGCTCTGGGCTGCGTCTTCCCGGAGCTGCTGTCTCGCAACGGAGTAAAATTCGGCGAAGCCGTGTGGTTCAAAGCTGGGTCTCAA
>NZ_LROZ01000073.1 GCF_001549985.1 Myroides odoratus
GGTATGGCGAGTAGCTGCGGGTAAGGCGGGGTATACATCATCGGGAAATCGAAAAACACCCGTCTGATACTCAATCGTTTCAATCAGTCCTGTAGGGTGTTTAATCTCCTTAATCAATCCTTCGGCGGTATAGTAGAACAACCACGTGTAGTTTTCTTCCAGCTGTCTCACTTTTTCCAAAAAACCATTGCCGATGGTCAATTGAATCTGGTAAGCTTCTTCTTCTCCAGGGAAAACAGAAACAACAGGAGCATGACGGTCCTGGTAACTAATCTCTACTAAAGTGTGATGATCATCAGCAATAGAGGCTAAACGAGCAACATTTCCTTCCCATTTCAAGTACACCGCATGGCCTTCATAAGTCTGAATACTAACGGTATTTTTA
>NZ_LROZ01000074.1 GCF_001549985.1 Myroides odoratus
CCATGCGGTGTACTTGAAATGGGAAGGAAACGTTGCTCGTTTAGCCTCTATTGCTGATGATCACCATACTTTGGTAGAGATTAGTTACCAGGATCGTCATGCTCCTGTTGTTTCTGTTTTCCCTGGAGAGGAAGAAGCTTACCAGATTCAATTGACCATCGGTAATGGTTTTTTAGAAAAAGTGAGACAGTTGGAAGAAAACTACACGTGGTTGTTCTACTATAGTGCCGAAGGATTGATCAAGGAGATCAAACACCCGACAGGACTGATTGAAACGATTGAGTATCAAACGGGTGTTTTTCGATTTCCCGATGATGTATACCCCGCCTTACCCGCAGCTACTCGCCATACC
>NZ_LROZ01000008.1 GCF_001549985.1 Myroides odoratus
TCTTCTACTTGTTTTTCGAAGCGAGTGCAAAAGTAAACAACTTTTTTGATTTGACAAAAAAAAATTTAGAATTTTTTTCTTCCCTTTTTCTTGTCATCACCTGTTTACCAAAGCGAGTGCAAAAGTAAAAACTTTATTTGAATTGGCAAAACTTTTTTTGAAAAATATTTTCTCTAATTTCTCTCCAACCCTCAGCTTTTACTGAAGCGGACTGCAAAGATAAGACCCTTTTTTTCGATTATCCAAATTTATT
The DNA here is from genome assembly GCF_001549985.1 of Myroides odoratus. Classification (GTDB taxonomy): domain Bacteria; phylum Bacteroidota; class Bacteroidia; order Flavobacteriales; family Flavobacteriaceae; genus Flavobacterium; species Flavobacterium odoratum_A. The sequence continues at coordinate 254 of NZ_LROZ01000008.1, forward strand.
TTTAAAAATATTTCTGAACTAATCTTAAGTCTTTTTCTTGTGCTTTTCTATGAACGTCTGCTTGTTTAATGCGGATGCAAAAGTAGACACTTTTTAGCCACTTCCAAACTTTATTCATCCTTTTTTTTAAAGTATTTTCGATTTAAATCGCAACTACCTATTATAACGCCTCTTACAGCCAAAAGTTTTTTAAGCTTTTTTCAAGGAGTACGGGAACAGTTCGCGTTTTTGCGATTTTGTAAGTCGCCTTTTTGTACAATACAGCAAATAAAACAAGATTTTTCCCTAGATATAAAACAGATTGTTTAGGTTTGAACCTGGTTTTGTAGTTTAAAACGGTAGTTTTTTCTGCAATACACCAGGTAAAAAAAGATGATCATTTAAAAAAATGGTCCAATACGGCAATAAATGACACCTTGCTCCTACCTATATATAAGGAGAAAGTCAAACAACTGCGCGAAAAAGCAAAAAAAGCATTCGACAAAAAAAAAACTCCTAAATATAAGGAGAGCATCAAACAACTGCACAAAAAACAAAAAAACATCCCACAAAAAAAAACTCCTATATATAAAGAGAGAATCTAACAACTTTACAAAAAACAAAAAAGCGAAAAATCATCCCACAAAAAAACACTCCTATATATAAGGAGAGAATCTAACAACTTTACAAAAAAACAAAAAAGCGAAAAAACATCCCACAAAAAATCCCTCCTATATATAAGGAAAGAATCTAACAACTTTACAAAAAAGCAAAAAAACATACTACAAAAAAAAGCCCCCCGAAGGAAGCTTTCTCTATAAACGAAGTGCAATAATTTTTAAAAAATCAATAATGGTGCAATAAATCCAACGCTTAATCGGCCGGTATTATAATTTTCTTGGCCTAAGTGTTCTTTTGCATAGCTGGAATAATTGTAATATCTACCTACATAAGAAGCATAGAAACGAATATTCATATTTTTAAATGGCAAATATTCGACCGTTGGAATAAAACCATAGCTTGAACGAATATGACTTACTCCACTATTTTCTGCAACTAAATTTTTAGCATACGCATTACTATTCATCAAAGTCAGGGTTACATTCAATTTAGGAGTTATTAAATATTCAGCCTTGATCCAATTTTCCAAATACGAAACATCTTGTTGTGCTGTAACATCATCTCCAGGCATCATACCTGTAATAATCCCTTTACGATCGATCCCTTCATTACTGTATTTTAAATCATACATTAAGGTAAATTTCCCATCGTGGTATTTATTACCAATCGAATAATAGTTCATTCCACGATTTTTAGCTTCTTGGAAATAGCTGTAACTATATATTGTTTCAAATTTTCCATCAAAGAAGCTTCCTCTCCAATTGGTCACGATAGCCATAGGGGCTTTTGCTTTTTCGATTCCCTCAGGCATTTTTCCGCGATATACATCTTCAAAATCAGATACGCGAGAATTTAAAACCTGTAAACCGAAACTGTGGTTACTTGAAACTTGATGTGTAATTCCAACCCCAGTTAAGAAATTATCTGCATTTTCAATAATATCATTGTACTCCAAGATATCAATTGGATTTAAATCAAATTCATATCCTCCCCAGTCTGCACTCATTTTCCCAAGGTTCAATTGCGTTTTAGGCGTCAGTAAAACACCGATATATGCCATATCTGTAGCTCTACTAATATTATCCTTGCTTCCTGGATCTGTACTCTTCGTATAGCGATCTCTAAATCTGAAATATACTTTTTCGTGAATCTTCCCTTTTATTTCTAATCGAAATTGGTTGTTACTAAAGGATGATTCTTGAAACTTACCATCTTGGAACATATTATCATTAGCGAAACGCATATTAAAAATCATATCTACGTTTTTCAACAAATCGATTTTTTCTACTGGTAATAAGGGTTTCGAGATTGTATCTATACTAGTTTGTGTTTCTTGTGCAACTAAACTGACCTGCACAACTAACGCGAGAAATAATAAAATTTTTTTCATAGCTTCATTTTATTAAAGTGAGTGTTCCTTAGAGTAAAAAAGATCCGAGTAAGAAGCCCGCTGCAATAGCAACCGTAATGGCGACTAAACCGGGGATCATAAAACTATGGTTCACTACGAATTTTCCAATTTTTGTACTTCCTGTACGATCAAAGTTGATTGCGGCTAGTAACGTTGGATAACCTGGCAATACAAAATCTGCATTTACAGCAGGGAATATTGCGATTAAAGCAGGGTTAGAAACCCCTAAAGCCATTCCAAGTGGCATCATTGTTTTGGTAGTTGCCGCCTGACTAAACATCAGGGCGCCTAATACAAATACAGCAATGGCAAAAGTCCAAGGATATAATGTCACCACATCACTTAAAAAGCCTTTGATCGCTACCTCATTGTGAGACATAAAAGTAGCACTCATCCAAACCACACCAAAAACAGATACTACAGCAGTTGCCATGGAAGAGAACAAGCTCACTTTGGTTACGCTAATCGCACTTGTTTTTGTGATTAGCATCATCAACGCAGAAGCTGAAAGTGTAATCATACTAATCACACTGACCATTTGCAATTCTCCATTGGCTTTTACAACTAAACTTGCAGCGCCTGGTTCAAATTGTGGCAATAGTTGTGGAAACGCTCCTGCAATTACAATTAATAAAACTGCGATAGCAAAAATCACCACAGAGGTTTTAGCTCCTTTTTTTAATGGTTTTTTATTTCCTGAAGCATCTTCATCCGCATCTAAGCTTTTAGCAAACTCAGGATCTTTCATTTTTTCAATGAAAATAGGATCATCTTTTAATTCTTTTCCTTTGCGCAGTACCACTAAGCACGTAATTAATATTCCGATTAAACAAGCGGGAATACACACTTTCATGATATCTATTAAAGCCCCAGGATAAGCGAGAATACTTGCTCCAGCAAATGCTGCAGTTGCGGCACTCATCGGGCTTCCCGTAATAGCTAAGTGAGAAGCGATTACAGAAACACTCAACGGTCGTTCTGGTCGGATTCTCTTTTTCGTAGCTACCTCAGCAATAATAGGCAATAACGAATACAGCAAATGCGCTGTTCCTGCGAAAAGACAGAAAAAATACACTGTAAATGGTGCAATAAACACAATGTTAGATGGGTTGCTACGAATCACTCGTTCAGCTAATCGAACGAGGTAATCTAATCCACCACATGCCTGTAAAGTAGCCGCGGTAGAAACAATAGCCATAATGACTAACATTACATCGATAGGAGGGTCTCCAGGTTTCATCTGAAAAATGAAAACGAATATCAATAACCCAACCATTCCCATTACACCTAATCCAATTCCCTTCATTTGGGAACCGATTAATATCATAGCAATTAAAATTGCAAACTGAATCAATAACATAACCTTCAATTTAGAGAGATCAAGTTCATCAATAGGTACAAAAAAGGGAGCGAACAACGACTAGTGTTCTGTACGCTCCCCCCTTTCCATGATTCCCTTCTGATGTACTCAACGGGATTTAGTATGCAAAGAAAATATCTTGTAATTCTTTTTGATTGTTAGTTTTAGTCAACGCTAACATCAATAAAACACGGGCTTTTTGTGGATTTAAATCATCCGCAACTACGAATCCTAATGCTTGATCATCTACTTCATTAAATAGCGTGACTCTTCCAGCACCTGCACGAGCTGATCTACAAACTGCAATTCCACTTTTTGCTGCTCTTTCTAAAGCTTCTCCAACAGGAGCATTAAAGTTACCATTTCCCATTCCGGCATAAACGATTCCTTTTACTCCTTCTTCGATTGCTGCATTTACAGCTCTTGGACTAGCATCTGCATATCCATATACAATTTCCACTTGAGGTAATTTTTTCAAGCCCTTTACATCGAATTTTTGTTCCGGTGAACGAAGTGTTTTATAATAGTAACTCACTTTCCCGTCATAAATTAAACCAATTGGTCCAAAATTTCTAGATTTGAATGTAGCCATATTGGTCGTTACTGTTTTTGTAACATCTCTAGCGGCATATACTTCTTCGTTCATTGCTGTTACCACACCTACTTCTTTACTATTAGGAGAAGCAGCTACCATAACCGCATCTAATAAATTGCGGTTTCCATCCTGACTCATTGCTGTTGAAGGTCTCATGGCCCCAACTAAAACAACAGGCTTTGATGATTTCACTGTTAATTCTAAAAAGTAAGCTGTTTCTTCTTGTGTATCTGTTCCATGCGTAACCACAATACCATCTGCTTCATTTTTCTCAAAAATCTCATTGATACGGTTACTCAACTTCAACCAAGTATCCACATTCATATCTTGACTTCCGATTTGGGCAACCTGCTCTCCTTTAATTTTAGCAATATTGTGCATTTCTGGCACAGCATTCAACAAATCATCGATAGGCACTTTTCCCGCAGTATAAGCAGCCTTCGTAGAAGACTCCCCTGCACCGGCAATAGTTCCTCCAGTGGCTAAAATAATTACACGAGGTAATTCTTTTGTCGCTTGATTGTGTTTCTTAGGTTGTGCCTGTACTTGAAAAACAAGTAATACAACAAATAATACGTTGATGATCTTTTTCATATGAGGTTTGATTTAGTTTAGGATACAATTAATTTGGGGTGAATTAAATTTTCCAATGAATATACTTCATCCCATTTGGCTTGTGTAATCAATTTTCTTTCTTCTACTACGATTTGATGCACACTTTTTCCAGATAGCAAGGCCTCTCCTGCTACACTTGCGCATATTTCATATCCTAAAATTGGGTTTAATTGTGTTACAATTCCGATACTGTTCATTACTAGATCAGCACAATGTGCTTCATTCGCAGTAATACCAACAATACATTTATCAATTAATGTCGTTAAACTATTTCCTAAATATTCAAGAGACGTAAATAAGGCAAATCCGATAACGGGTTCCATTACGTTTAATTGGAGTTGTCCTGCTTCAGCAGCCATAGTAACCGTTAAATCTTGGCCGATTACATAGAAACACGTTTGATTAACAACTTCTGGAATAACTGGATTTACTTTACCTGGCATAATGGATGATCCTGGTTGACGAGCAGGAAGATTAATTTCATTTAATCCTGTACGAGGTCCTGAGCTCAATAAACGCAAGTCATTACATATTTTTGATATTTTAATTGCCGCACGTTTAATTGTTCCCATGATTTGTACATACGCTCCAGTATCGCTCGTAGCTTCAATTAAATCTGGTGATAATACTAAAGGCAAACCTGTTTCTTTAGCTAAATACTCCACACATAGTTCTGGATAAGCTTCTGGTGCATTTACTTTTGTTCCAATAGCTGTAGCTCCCATATTTACCTCTAAGATTAGGCGTTGAGCCTCGCGTAAACGCAATAAATCTTCTCCAACTGTAGTAGCAAATGCGTGGAATTCTTGTCCTAAAGTCATAGGAACCGCATCTTGTAATTGTGTACGTCCCATTTTAAGGACATTTTTGAATTGCTCTCCTTTGGCAGCAAATGCTTTTTCTAAGTTTGCAATTACTTGACAGAATCCATCTAATTTATAATATAAAGCCAATCGGAAGGCTGTTGGATAAGCATCATTTGTAGATTGTGAACAATTTACATGATTATTAGGGTGTACATATTGGTACTCACCTTTTTTATGACCTAAGTGTTCTAATGCGATATTAGCAATTACTTCATTGGCATTCATGTTTACCGAAGTACCCGCTCCCCCTTGAATCAAATCACTCACAAACTGGTCGTCGTATTTTCCTGCAATTACTTGATCACAAGCATAGCAAATCGCATCTGCAATTTTTGGATCTAATACACCACAATCTTTATTAGCCAATGCCGCCGCTTTTTTAACTTCGCCTAAAGCTTTGATTAACCCTTTTTCATGATTTAAGGTTATACCTGTAATGTTAAAATTCTCAACTGCGCGGAATGTTTGAACACCATAGTATTTGTCATTAGGAATATCTAATTCACCTAAAAAGTCGTGTTCTCTTCTAGTATCTTTCATATGCTTAAATTTTTTTGTTCTATATATAGCATTTGATGGTACAAATGCGTTTCATTTTATTTTACACTTCAAAAATAATGCTAGAATAAAAATTAGGATATGACAAAAACACAGGAATTATTTTATTTTTTTTACGTATATTAATGAGACTACCAACTATGTATTAATAAAATCACAAGAAAAGAGTGGTGTCCTAGGTAACAAATCGAAAAATATTCAAAAACAATCCAAAATTCATTCATCATATAATCCAAACTCTTAAAAAACATAAAAATAACTAAACAAATATATAAAAAAATAGCATTCATATCTTAATACAGCACTAAAATCTTAAAAAAGAAAAAAACGCGAATTTTGAAATAAAATGGAATTTATTATTCATTTTTTTATTTACCTCTGAAGAGATTCAAACGTCATATATCTTTTTTTACCCCTAGCGGTTCAGCAATAGTAAAAAATAGCGCCAAAAAAACCTCATTAAAAAATGAGGTTTATCTTTTATAATCGAAATCGAGTAGTTACTTGTCCTAATCTTTTAGAAAACGTATTCATTAACGTAGAATAATCGATGATAATACCGAGTATTTCAAAAGCGCGATCTTGTTCTACGCCTCCTAATTTACTCTTGTATTTTTCAATGATAGAATTCACTAAGTGCATGCGAAGAGTCAAGATGGTTTCTGTCGTATATTGAGCAATTCCATCTTTCTTTTGCTTGACAAAAATATTTTGACTTTCCCAATTGTGAAGATTTTCTTTTTCTTCTTCCATGAGAATTGTGGTGACCTGCCCCGATAGCTCACCGTCTAATCGCTTGAGGTATCCCTCTAAACTCCACGCATTATTGTGATAGTAATCCATCACGTCATTGTACAATCGCTTAAAAATCGGATTGGTCAATTGTACTTCATCCTCTTGTAAGCTCAAGTAAATTCGTTCGTAAACTTTTTGTACTATTTTGTGCTCTACCTCAACAATTTCATCCTCCTCATTGGTTTCAAAAACCAATTCCACGAATTGTTCTTCTTCATTTCCGTACAACAACAAAATCTCAATAATGCGTTGCTCTAGTAAGTAAAGGGCGTCAACAGCAACCGTTTCTTGTTGTTTTTCCGCATGCACCACTTCCATTTGCTTGCGTTCCTGTCCAAACTTTTTATTCGCATCCGCAATTTCTTTCTTGCTAATCTGAGCCAGTGAGCTAAAAATCACTTCTTCCGAGATGTCCATGATGCGAGAGCACTCTTGGATATAGATTTCGCGTTTGATTGGATCAGGTATTTTAGAAATACTCGCGACCATATCGCGAATAATCTCTGCTTTTTTGATTGGATCTCCCTTGGCATCTTCCATCAGTGCATTCGCTTTAAAGCGAATAAAATCTGTCGAATTCGCTTCGAAATAAGCTTCTAAATCCTCTAAGGTGTGTTTGCGAGCAAAACTATCAGGATCTTCTCCATCGGGCAAAGGACAGATGCGCACATTCATCCCCGCTTCCAAGATTAAATCTACTCCGCGAAAAGACGCTCGTATTCCTGCTGCATCCCCATCAAAAAGCATGGTGATATTCTGCGTCAGGCGACTGATGAGGCGAATTTGATCTGGCGTTAATGCCGTACCAGAAGAAGCCACTACGTTTTTCACTCCAGTTTGATGCATTTGAATCACATCAGTATACCCTTCTACTAAATAGCAGTTATCTTTTTTGGCAATTTCCTGTTTTGCATGAGAAATCCCATAAAGCACTTTACTCTTGTGGTAAATATCACTTTCGGGAGAGTTTAGGTACTTCGCTGCTTTTTTATCATTGGTTAAAATACGTCCACCAAATCCTAAAACACGACCAGACATGCTTTGAATCGGAAACATGACGCGCCCTTTAAAACGGTCAAATCGCTTGTCCTCTTTGACAATTGTCAATCCTGTTTTCTCTAAATAATCTAAGGAATATCCTTTTTTCAAGGCTTCTTCAGTAAACGCATCCCATTTATCCGGTGAATATCCTAGTCCAAAGGCCTTAATTGTATCGGGCGTAAATCCTCTTTCTTTAAAATAAGATAATCCTATAGCTCGTCCTTCTTCTGAATTCAATAGGATATCTTCAAAGTAATTCTTGGCGAATTCTGAAACGATGAACATACTCTCCTTTACGTTCAGTTGTTCTTTCTCTGCATCCGTCTGCTCCGTTTCTTCTATTTCAATTCCGTACTTTCTCGCTAAGTAGCGAATGGCTTCAGGATACGAAAAATGCTCGTGTTCCATGAGAAACGTAATGGCATTTCCTCCTTTTCCAGAACTAAAGTCTTTCCAAATTTGCTTGACTGGAGAGACCATAAAAGAAGGGGTCTTTTCGTTGACGAATGGACTCAATCCTCTATAGTTCGCACCTGCTTTTTTTAAATTGACAAAATCGCCAATCACCTCCTCTACACGAGCAGTATCAAAAACGGTATCAATAGTATTTTTGGAAATCATAATTTACATTTGTCCCACAAAGATAAAAAAAGAAGTTGCTTTATCGTAAAGCAACTTCTTTTCTATTGGTAAATGATTATTTGAATTCTTCTTCTAAGTTTTCCAAAGCCTTTTGCTCTCTTGATGTAAGCAATCGGATATTTCGATTCTTCCAAAATTCTGTTTGATAATTACTGCTAATCGTAAAGAGTGAGTTTCTCTTCTTTGCTATACTAGTAAGAGTTGGTGCATCTTTTATTATAGTATCTACTACAACTTCTCGCAAAGAAACCACTCGATGATTTCCTATTTTCGTACTGATTACATCCAAATCTGTTCGAATCGAAAGATAAGATAGTTGGTATTCATCAGCTTGTTTGCGATACAAAGCTTGATATCCTAAATCATTTAAAAACATTTTCACGTAAATCAATGGAACTGCCCTTCTATTTTTCTCATAGCTTTTAGATAGCCCGTAATTATAACCTATTAGGTGTTGTTGATCTGCCGTAAACACTGCGTATCCCTCATAATATTTCCATCCCTTTAAATTTTCTTTAGGACTAAACTCCACCACGCAGGTTTCCTCTCCTAATGCCCCTTCTCGTTTTTTTACTACATAATCATAGTTTTTTTCGTTTTTAAGGATCGATTGAATATTTGTAATATTGTCAGTATTTACAATGAGTTTACTCATATCTTTCATATCAACTACCCCAAATAGCTCTTCCGTTTCACTTTCATCACTAACATCTTCCTTAGACATCAATACTCTATTTTGTTTAATCTCAATAATTGGACGTCTATTTGGGCGTTCAATATAAAAATCAACAAGACCATCTGCCACATTACTTAAATCGTTATTGACTAAATTAAATGCTCTTACATACGTTTGATATAAATCTCCTTTTGTAAGCGATTTTGTTGCTCTTTCTAACGCTGGTCCAAATACAGTGTTCAGCGGTCTAGTAAAAACAAGAATTTCTTCTAATTCTTTGCTAATTAGTTCCAATTCAATCAACATGGCTGCCTTGGTGCTCACTTCTTTAACCAGGTAATTGATTTGACTAAACCAAAGAGATTCAACCTGTTCATCAATCGAAATCACGAAATCACCTTCACTATTGGTTATCGTATAGCTATTTCCCTCAGCGGTACTCACCATTACCCCTTCAATCCCTATTTTTGATTGATGGTCCATTACTGTTCCTTTTAATACTTTGTTCTGTGCTTGAAGCCCAAACACTCCCCATAGGAAAACAAGAAATACGCTACAAATTTGTGTTGTTTTACTCATCTTTTACACTTTTTATATATCACTGCGTATTCCCAAAGACCACATGTTTTGGTTGGTACTATTATTTTTAAATAGCGGAGTTACATCATATTGGAATTGTAATGACCAAGTGCGATATCCAACATAAGCTCCTACTCCATATCTGACTTTATTAATCCCTAAATCTCCTTTTTCATCTACTCGGTATTGTTTACCTTCTTCTCTATAGCGGTATACTTGATGTCCTTTACTATTTTTATTTGCAAAACTCACATATCCTCCTATTCCGCCTCGCCAAGTTTGTTCACTTCTGAAGTATTTCTTTCCTGTTTTTTCATCAATTTTGGGTTTTGTAAAATCAAATTCTAAATAAACGGGCACTTGTAAACTAGCCACACTCAATCTTGACTTTCGCAGGTTTTTTTCGTGATTCACTAAAATCGTTTCCCCATCTTGTACGGTAAAATAACGATGCCCTGTAGATTTTAAGTTATTAAAACTACCTACAATACCATAACGCAGATACAATAAACTTTTATCCTTCACTAAACGCGTTTTTAGGTAAAATCCTCCTTGGAATAAATTAGATGGCATATAGCGGATATCAGAATTAGCAAATGCGCCTTCCGTTGCAAGATTACTTATCCCGTATACGAGAGACATGCGAAAAGAGGTTCTTTTTTCACCCCAGTATTTCTCTCCTAATCTATCCCTGTATTCTTTCTGTGGCTTCCCAATCATAATCGTAGCCATTCGTTTAGTTGTATCCGAAACTTTCAGAAATTCGCCATTCTTCATGGCGTAGTTCACTTGACTTTGCACTACATTAGTCAAACTATCTTGCATGCGAACTACTTCTTTTTCAATGCGATCAGAAGCTTCTTTTGCAAATTTTGATTTGAATTCTTGTCCCACTTCCTCCGTCATAGCCTTTGTATCAATAAGATTATTGATCGAATCTACTCGAATGCGCAAATGTTCTTTTTCTTTTACGGTTGCATTCTGAATATTCACCGCAATTTGACTGACTTTATAATCAAAGGTTTTTAAGGATTGATCGGTCTTTTTGGATATTTTTTCTTCTTCTTCCAAGTTTTGTCCTTCTCGCACTATTCTGACTTGTGCATAACTCGTCGTTAAGCCTAAAAACAGGAACAAAGCAACACCATATTTTATTTTATTTTTCATATCTACTCTCTGATATATCTACTACTGCTTTCTTTGTAGTATCAATAATTTTCTTCAATTTCGTTTCTCTGTATTCTACTTCAATTTCACCCTCTACTTGTTTCAGCAAATGATTGCTATCCACCATTACTTTGCGTTGGGGTTTGTTCACCCAGATTTCATCAATAGTTAAAGAGTCCATCTTTTCTCTTTTTGGGGTAGGTGTGATTTGAATACTATGTTCAACTTGAACCAGTTGTTCTAGGTGTCCCTTTTTCATCACTTCTTTTTGATGCACAACTGAATTTTGACGAATCGGCTCTACTTGGGTTCGTTGTTCCAAAGTTTCTTCTGTTCCTGTATCCTCTACCACCATATACTGTTCTGTTGCAGGGCTATCGGTTGGGTTAGCTGGTATCCTCTGCTCTGTTTTCCAAAAAATCAAGCCCATAATACCACTTACAACCAAACAAGCAGCAATTCCAATCCCTAGGGTCAATGCACTTCTTTTCTTCTTCTTGTCACGGTCATCCAATTGCTTGGTTAATTGATCCCAAGCTCTAGCTGAAGGAGCAATGGATCGTTCATCCAATTGCTTTTTCCATTCTTGATCTATTTTACTCCATTCCATAACCCACGATTTTTTAAATGCTCTAATTGTTGTTGTAATAACTTGCGTGCTTGTGCAAGTTGTGATTTTGACGTTCCTTCGCTAATCTGAAGTATTCTTGCAATTTCTTGATGCTTATATTCCTCTACGACATAGAGATTAAATATCGTTTTACATCCCGCTGGTAATTGGTCAATTAAACGTTGTAGTTCTTCCAAAGAAAGGTCTCCCTCATAATCATCTGACATTTCCTCTTGATGTCCAACCTCTTCCTCTAAATAAGCAAAAGGTCGCTGTGCACGTAAAAATGAAATGGATTCATTGACCATGATACGTCTAATCCAACCTTCAAAACTCCCTTTATCCTCGTATTTATGCATCTGTGTAAATACCTTCATAAAGGCGCTGACCATCACATCCTCTGCATACTGAACATCTGCAATATATTGCCGACAGACACTCAACATTTTTCCTGACAACAATTGATAGACCTCATGCTGTGCGTTTCGTTTTTCACGCCGCAAATCCTCAATATAATCTTCTATTTTTTTGGGATATAATCGTATCAATTTCATTCTTATTTAGTGCTGCTAAATTTATTATATAAAAAATTGTTCCCCCTCTCAATTAGGCTAAAAATTGATGCACAAAAGAGAGAATTGCATCGACTAAGCTCATAATAAGTAGTAATAATCCTTTCATCGTGTGTTGTTTTATTGGTTGATCTATTACATAGACGCAACAACTGCTAAAAAGGTTGGGAAGAAAACTGATTTTTTTATTTTTATTTTTTAAGCATCCTTAATTTTTGATCCTTAACGGAAGGGTATAAAAACAAACAAGCCCCAAAATTGGGGCTTGTTGTACAATTTAAAATACGTTTGCTTGCTTAGAAAGGGTAAGAAACAAAACATGTGGTTTATTCTTTTATTTTTGGTAAATCGCAGTGAGAAATAAGATTCTTACACTACATAATGCTATCATTTGTAAGATACGCCAATTTTATCAATAATAATACAATTAAATCACAATTTTTTATTCTTCCAATCTCGTTTTAGCTTATTTGGTCAACGATTTAGATTTATTTTATTTTTTTCGTTCAATTACATAATTCACCATGGTAATCAAAGCCTCTTTGAATGGTGAATGCGGAAAAGCTTCAACCAACTGCAATGCTTCTTGTTGATACGCCACCATTTTCTCCGTAGCATAGGTTAATCCCCCTGCTTCTTTGACATAATCAATGACTTCTTTTACCCTGCGTTTGTCTTCGTTGTGATTTTTTACCGAATTAATCAGCCATTTTCGCTTTTCTTTGGTAGCCGTATTCAGTGCATAAATTAAAGGCAAGGTCATTTTTTGCTCTTTAATATCAATTCCTGTTGGTTTTCCAATAGGTCCATCCGTATAATCAAATAAATCATCTTTGATTTGGAACGCCATTCCGATAACTTCCCCAAATTTACGCATCCTCTCAATGAGTTCAGCATTATCTGGCTCAACGGATGCCGCACCTAAAGCACAACAAGCAGCAATTAGCGTAGCTGTTTTTTGGCGGATGATTTCGTAATAAACATCTTCTGTGATATCTAAGCGACGTGCTTTTTCAATTTGAAGTAATTCCCCCTCGCTCATTTCGCGTACAGCAACCGAAATGATGCGCAATAAATCAAAATCACCATGGTCAATAGACAGTAAGAGTCCTTTAGAAAGTAAATAATCCCCAACTAAAACGGCAATTTTATTTTTCCAAAGTGCATTTAAAGAAAAGAAACCTCGGCGTTTATTACTATCATCTACGACATCATCATGCACCAACGTTGCTGTGTGAATTAATTCAATCACAGACGCCCCTCTATAGGTACGCTCATTTACTTCTCCCTGTACCATTTTGGCAACGAGAAAAACAAACATTGGTCGCATTTGTTTTCCTTTTCGATTGACAATGTAGTAGGTGATTCTATTTAATAAAGCAACTTTTGTTGCCATGGATTTGTGGAACTTCTTTTCAAAGAGTTCCATTTCAACCTTAATTGGTTCCTGTATTTGCTGTACAATATTCATTATAAACAAATTTATGACTTTTTATGTCATAGTATACTATTCAAATAAATATCTGGACCATAAAAAGAACGATTCCTTTCCTTTCAGTGTCTATCTTATGATTTATTCGCCAATTGTCCACAAGCAGCATCAATATCTTTTCCGCGACTTCTTCTTACAACTACCGTAATATCATTGCTTTCCAACGCTTTGATATAATTATTTATCGCTTGATTATCTGCTTGTTGAAATTCGCCATCGTCAATAGGATTGTATTCAATTAAATTGACTTTACTCGGCATTTGCTTACAGAATTTCACTAAAGCATCAATCGAAGCTTTATCATCATTAATTCCTTTCCACACCACATATTCAAACGTAATTCTGCTTTTTGTTTTACTATACCAGTATTGCAAAGCATCACGCAAATCCGTTAAAGGAAAACTTTTGGAAAATGGCATGATTCGATTGCGTGTTTCTTCAATGGCAGAATGCAATGAAACAGCTAACTTGAATTTTACCTGATCATCCGCTAATTTTCGAATCATTTTAGGAATACCCGAAGTAGAAACGGTAATGCGTTTTGGTGACATGCCCAATCCTTCATCAGAGGTGATTTTATCAATCGCTGCTTGTACGTTGTTGTAGTTCATCAACGGCTCTCCCATTCCCATAAATACAATATTAGACAATGGACGTCCGTGATTCTGGCGACTTTGTTGATCGATCGTCAAAACTTGATCGTATATTTCATCTGGATTTAGATTGCGCATACGCTTTAATTTTGCTGTTGCACAAAACTCACAATCTAAACTGCAACCTACTTGAGAAGAAACACAAGCGGTAGTCCTTGTTTCTGTTGGAATCAAAACAGATTCCACGATTAATCCATCGTGTAATTTTACTCCGTTTTTGATTGTTCCATCCGAACTAATTTGCATATTATCTACGCGAATGTGATTAATCACAAAATGATCTTCTAACATTTGACGAGTAGCTTTAGAAAGATTGCTCATATCTTCAAAAGAATGAGCTCCTTTACTCCATAACCACTCATACACCTGATTACCTCTAAATGATTTATCCCCTTGAGAAACGAAAAAATCTCTCAATTGTTCTTTCGATAAACTACGTATGTCTTTTTTCTCTAATTGCATGCTGCAAATTTACTTTTTTTAGTCGAATAATTGACATCCCAATTGTAGATATCAAAAAAGGGTATCGTTTCGAGAACTACACCCTTTTTCTATTTTGTTACTTGGCCAGATATCCTCCTTCAATTGGGTAATACCCTCCTGTTGCAAAGGATGCCTTATCTGAGGCTAACCAAGCGACTATTTCTGCTACTTCTTCTGGAGTTCCTAAACGTTGCATGGCATGTTGAGACTCTAAAAAGTGTTTTACCTTGGGATCCATAGCACTCAATAAAGGGGTTTCAATAAAACCTGGTCCTACAGCATTTACGCGTATCCCTTGCGTACCATACTCCCATCCTGCCGATTTAGTCAATCCTACAACGCCGTGTTTTGCTGCCACATAGGCTGGAGAACCTGCAAATCCAACTTGTCCTAAGATGGAGGCAATATTGATGATACTTCCACTGCCATTCTTTAACATCGCTGGAATTTGATAGCGCATACCATAGAATACTCCATCTAAATTAATAGAAGTTACTTTTTTCCATTCTTCTATATCGTATTCACCTGTCGGTGCACTTGCTCCTCCAATTCCTGCATTATTAACCGCAATATCAAGTTTTCCAAATTTTTTCAAGGTCTCTGCAACCAACGCTTCATTATCAGTAGGTGAAGCAGCATTTGATTTTACAAAATGTGCATTCGCTCCAATACTAACTGCTAATTTTTGTCCTAACGCTTCATTCAAATCAGCGATTACTACTTTTGCTCCTTCTTTGCTAAAAAGTTCAACAACGGCCTTCCCAATTCCAGAAGCTCCTCCTGTAACAATAGCAACTTTATTTTCTAACATTTTCATATTTTATGGTTTTTTAATTTCTCTTAAGTTACACATTAAAAAAGCCAAAAGCAGTTTATGACTATTTTATTAACACGGTTTTAAACAAAAAAAAAGCTGCCTTACCGAAGTAAGACAGCTTTTTCATCGTATTGAGTTCTTGTCTATTTTACAAATTTTGGAAGAAATCATTTCCTTTATCATCTGTAATAATAAAGGCAGGGAAATCTTTTACTACAATCTTGCGGACTGCTTCCATTCCCAATTCTGGGAAATCCACAACCTCAACGCTTAAGATATTTTCTTTTGCTAAAATTGCTGCTGGTCCACCGATTGATCCTAAATAGAACCCTCCGTGTTTCTTACAAGCATCGGTTACCGCTTGAGAACGGTTTCCTTTTGCTAACATAATCATACTTCCCCCTACTGCTTGGAAAGCATCTACATAAGGATCCATACGTCCTGCTGTAGTAGGTCCAAAACTTCCTGAAGGCATTCCCTCTGGTGTTTTAGCCGGTCCAGCGTAATAGATAGGATGGTTTTTGAAATATTCAGGCATTTCTTGTCCATTGTCTAACATCTCTTGAATCTTCGCGTGTGCAATATCACGAGCAACAATTACTGTTCCGTTCAACATCAAACGCGTTTTGATTGGATGTTTTGTCAATTCCGCCAATTGCTCTTGCATTGGTTTATCTAGATCAATAACAATAGGATCCTCTAAATGAGGAGCTACTGCGGGTAATAAACGTGCTGGATTTTCCTCTAATTGCTCAATGAATAATCCTTCCGCCGTAATTTTAGCTTTGATGTTACGGTCAGCAGAACAAGAAACTCCTAATCCTACTGGACAAGAAGCAGCGTGACGTGGTAATCGAATTACGCGAACGTCATGCGTGAAATACTTTCCACCGAATTGTGCTCCAATATGAGATTCTTGGCAAATTAATTGTAATTTTTTCTCCCATTCTAAATCACGGAACGCTTGGCCTCCCATATTCCCGGAAGTAGGTAAGTTATCATAGTAGCCTGCAGATGCTTTTTTCACTGCAGCTAAATTAGCTTCTGCAGATGTACCACCAATCACTAAAGCTAAGTGATACGGAGGACAGGCAGCAGTTCCTAAATCCATGATTTTATCTTTGATAAACTCCGTCAAATTCTTGTCATTCAACAGCGATTTTGTTTTTTGGTACAAGAATGTCTTATTTGCTGACCCTCCTCCTTTTGCTAAAAACAAAAACTCATATTTCTGACCTTGTGTAGCGTAAATATCAATTTGCGCTGGTAAATTTGATCCTGAGTTTTTTTCTTCAAACATACTGATTGGCACAATTTGAGAGTATCTCAAATTCTTCTTTTGGTAAGTATTGAAGATCCCTTTGGATAAACTTTCTGCATCATTTGATCCTGTATAAACGTTTTCTCCTTTTTTACCTACTACAATAGCAGTTCCTGTATCTTGACAAGAAGGCAATTGTCCTTCTACCGCTACTACCGCATTTTGCAATAAGTTATAGGCAACGAAACGATCATTATCTGTTGCTTCTGGATCATCTAAGATTGCTTTTAAGCTTTCTAAGTGAGCCGTTCTCAACATAAATGAAACATCAGTCATTGCTGCTTCAGATAAAACTTCTAAAGCCTTTGAATCCACAACTAAGATTTCACGATCACCTAATTTTTCGATTTTTACAAAATCAGAAGAGATTTTTTTATACTTCGTATCGTCTTTTTGAATTGGATACGGATCTTGATATATAAAGTCCATGGGATTATTCGTTTATTTTTGTTGGATAAAATTACAAAATATACCAATGGGAAAATCGTAGAACGTTTCTAAATAACCTGTGTTTACTGGGGTTTCTACGAAATACTTTTTTTATCTCACCCTCAATTGAACAAATAGATACTCAGCCAATTGGAGTGAAATATATCCTCTTCCGTCTCCATTACATAGTTCTAGCTTTTCATTTTTATGGGGCAAATTGCCATTCCCTACAGCATTTTATTTACATTTGAATTTATTAATTTACAACCTATGACATTTTTAAACAAAATACTAGCTCCTGTTTTTTGTCTCGCGGCTTTTGTTGCATTTGGGCAAAAAGAAGCACAAAAAATAACGATTGGCGAATCGATTACCTTGGAATCCAATATTCTAAATGAAACGAGAACCATCAATATCTATTTACCCCCCTACTACCAACCGAATGACACCATTAAATACCCTGTGGTGTATATTTTAGATGGGGGTGTAGAAGAGGACTTTATCCATTTGGCAGGTATTTTCCGCGTGAATGCTCAACCGTGGATCAATCGTTTCCCAGAGGCTATTGTTGTGGGAATTGAAAACGTTAATCGCAGAAGGGATTTTACGTTTGCCGTACCCAATATTGATTTCTTAGATAAGCTAAAATACAGCAAGGATTTTTTTCCTCAATACGGTGGTGCTGAGCCCTATGCTGCTTTCTTGGAAGGTGAATTGATTCCTTATATTGATCAACACTATAACACTACGAGTGAACGTACGGTTGTTGGTGAATCTTTAGCTGGATTGATGTCTTCTTATCTCTTAATCAAACACCCTCTTGTATTCACTAATTACATAATCGTAAGCCCAAGTTTTTGGTGGGGAGAAGAAAAATTATTGGACGAGACTACGGTGTGCTTGTTGAACAAGATTAAACACCCAGTCAATGTGTATGTTGGTCTTCCAAGCAAAGAAGAAGATGAAATGATGTATGAAGTGGGGACGCGCTTCTATTCGTTCTTACAAAAAAAACCCATGATTCACGCTACTTTTGATTATATGCCCGATGAAGTACATGCAACGGTATTACACCAAGCCGTACACAATGCGTTGAAAAAAGGATTTCACAAAAAATAAATTATAGAACTGTACCAATTAAAAAAAGCTTGAGTGACGAATCTTCACTCAAGCTTTTTTATTTAGATGACAATAACTGTAAAAAAGGATGTATTACATGCTGCGCATATAAGCTTCTAAAGCTTCTAATTCAATATCACTCAATTTCTTGGTGATTTCTAAATTAGCCTGCATGATAATAAATTGTGCAGGATCAACAATGGCTTCTTCTTGTCCTTTCAGGAAGGAAATTAGACTCACATCGTGTTTATCGTAAATTTCAATAATCTCTCTAATACTAGGTCCAATTACTTTTTTATCTGCCATGTGGCAAGATGCACAAGTACCTTTTCCTTCAAAAATTTGTTTTCCTAAAGCAATTTTTTCTGCGTTAGTCATTTCTGTCGCCCCACCACGTTCAGATTCATATACGGGTTCTGGCATTTGTTGTTTTTCTTCTTTTTTACCACAAGAAATCAATAGAATTGCAGCAAAAAAAGGTATCGCTTTGATGAGATAGTTACGCATAGAGTTGTTTGTTTATTTGTTGTATCAAATGTACAAAAACAATTTTGGTTCACTCTTTCACAAATCACGCCTTTTCATGTAAAAAAACGACATCTAGCCCCAATCACCTCAACGAAATATCCAAACAAGGACAACAAAAAAGCCCAGATAAATCTGAGCTTACTATTTTTATTTATTCAGCAAGATGGCTGCTTCTTTTGCAAAATACGTAGAGATGATACTTGCTCCTGCGCGTTTGATACAAGTCAATTGTTCCATCATGATTAAATCGTGATCCAACCAACCTTTTTCAGCTGCAGCTTTCACCATTGCATATTCTCCTGATACGTGATACACGGATACGGGTACATTTACCGCATCTTTTACTTCACGTACAATATCCAAATAAGCAATTCCGGGTTTTACCATCACAATATCCGCTCCTTCTTCAACATCATACAACGCTTCTTTGATTGCCTCTATGCGATTCGCATAATCCATCTGATACGTTTTTTTATCTGTCGGAATTTCAACATCTGCTCTCGGAGCACTATCTAGCGCATCTCTAAAAGGACCATAAAAAGCAGATGCATACTTGGCAGAATAACTCATAATACCCACATCAGTATAACCTGATTGATCTAATGCTTCACGCATGCGCAATACACGACCATCCATCATATCACTTGGTGCTACGAAATCCGCACCTGCCTGAGCATGTGATACACTCATTCGCATCAAAGCATCCACAGTTGCATCATTTACAACCTTTCCATTTTCAATAATTCCATCATGTCCATAAATTGAATAGGGATCCAATGCTACATCAGGCATCACAATCATTCCTGGACAAGCATCTTTAATCGCTTTAATTGCCGTTTGCATCAGTCCATTAGCATTCCACGCTTCTGTACCAGCATTGTCTTTTAAATGATCACTTACCTTAACATAGATATTGACTGCACGAATACCTAATGCATAGAGCTCTTTTACCTCTTTTACCGTTAAATCTACAGATCTTCTGTAAATCCCTGGCATCGATAAAATAGGTTCTTCTACATTTGTTCCCTCTGCAATAAACATGGGAAACATAAAATCTTGTGGTGTTACAATCGTCTCTCTTACTAGACTACGAATGGACTCACTTGTTCTTAATCTTCTACCTCTTTGTAATGGGAACATATTATTTGGTTTACAGTTGACGGTGAACGGTTTACAGTGCGTGTCAACTAATTATTCATTTATTTTAGTAAAACAATTTTTGTTTATCAAGGATAGTGTATGGTTTACAGTTTACGGTGTACTGTTAACCGTTACGTTAACCAATCCACTGGATGAGCTAATACCTCTAACAGTTTAGCTTCTTCGCTTCCTGCTTCTGGTTGATGGTCATACACCCACTGTACATGGGGAGGTAAACTCATCAAAATAGATTCGATACGCCCATTGGTTTTTAGTCCAAACAAAGTTCCTTTGTCGTGAACGAGATTAAATTCTACATAACGTCCTCTTCTAATTTCTTGCCAAGTGCGTTGTTCTGCAGTATAATCAAGGTTTTTCCTTCTTTCTACAATCGGCACATAAGCATCTAAAAAGCTATTTCCTATTGTCGTAACAAAGTCATACCACTGTTGGGTTGATTTTGCTGTTGTTTCTTCCAATCGATCAAAAAACAAACCACCAATACCACGAGCTTCTTCGCGATGTGCGTTCCAAAAATACGCATCACATTGTTTTTTATACAACGGATAGAAAGCAGCATCGTGTTGATCACAAGCTGTTTTACATACCTGATGAAAATGAATAGCATCATCTTCAAAGAGATAATAGGGCGTCAAATCTTGTCCTCCTCCAAACCAAGAGCGCACTACTGCTCCTTGTTTATCATACATTTCAAAATAACGCCAATTGGCGTGAACTGTTGGTACCATTGGGTTTTTAGGATGAATCACTAAACTCAATCCACAAGCGTAAAAATCTACATCCCCTACATTGAAATACTTTTGCATCGCAGCAGGCAGTTCCCCATGCACAGCAGAAATATTCACTCCTCCTTTTTCAAAAACACGTCCATGTTCAATAACACGCGTTCTTCCACCTCCACCTCCGGGACGTTCCCATAAGTCTTGTTGGAATTTCGCTTCTCCATCCACTTCTTCTAATCTAGTTGTGATTTGGTCTTGAAGCTGTTGTATATATTGATAAAATTTTTCTTTCATAGTTAACCTGAACCAGCGTATAGGTATCGTTTATTCTATTATAGTTGAGCTATTTTAGCCATTATTTCGAATGAAAAAGCTTTGCTTTCATTTTGAATGAATGTATATAAACTTTTAGCTTTGGCTTTGAATTGATTTTCTTGCTTTGACCAATTGACCAATACATCGGCGAACTGCTCCATGCGATCCCATCCGAAATTGAATTGAAGCAAATGCGCATTTAATGCCGTTGCTTCCATTTCCAATAGATCAGCATAAGTTAACCCCATTTTGGCTAATTCAACATCAATTTCTTCCTTTACCTTTAGATCATCGGGAACAAATCCAATCGATGAAAGTTTTACGACAATCGATTCTATTCGTCTGTCTTCTTCGCTTTTAACTCCTTTGTTTAACATAAGCCTTTCTATAAAAAGCAAAAAAGTTTACGCCATTTCGTAAACCTTTTTGCGGTATTTTTTACTTGTGTTCGTATTCTTTTACAGCTTCAATAAAAGCTTTTGCGTGATCTACTGGAATATGTGGTAAGATACCATGTCCTAAATTCACGATATATTTATCTTTTCCGAAAGCATCAATCATTTCATGTACCATTTTTTTAATGGTTGGAATTGGCGACATCAATCGACTTGGATCAAAATTTCCTTGTAGTGTAATTTCTCCACCTGTAAATAAACGTGCATTCTGTGGGCTACATGTCCAGTCTACGCCTAGAGCAGATGCTTTCGATTGTGCCATTTCAGGCAAAGCAAACCAACATCCTTTACCAAATACAATAACTGGAGTAATCGGTGCTAATGCCTCAACGATTTGATTGATGTATTTCCAAGAAAATTCTTGATAATCTACTGGAGAAAGCATGCCTCCCCAAGAATCAAAAATCTGAACGGCATTTACCCCTGCTTTTACTTTTTCTTTTAAGTATAGAATCGTGGTATCTGTAATTTTTTGCAATAATGTATGAGCAGCAACAGGATCTGAAAAACAGAATCCTTTAGCTAAATCAAAGCTTTTTGAACCTTTTCCTTCTACCGCATAACAGAAGATGGTCCACGGAGAACCTGCAAAACCAATCAAAGGCACCTCATCGTTCAACATTTCTTTCGTTACTTTGATGGCATCCATCACATAACCTAACGTTTCTTCGATGTTGGGAATGATTACTTGTTCAACATCTTTTGCTGAACGAATTGGATTAGGTACCCATGGTCCTACTCCAGGTCTCATTTCCACATCGATATTCATCGCTTGTGGAACAACTAAAATATCAGAAAATAGAATGGCTGCATCTGGTTTTACAATACGAATAGGCTGTACAGTAATCTCAGCTGCTATTTCAGGCATTCTACAACGGGTAAAAAAATCGTATTTATCTCGTAAAGCACGGAATTCTGGTAGGTATCTACCTGCTTGACGCATCATCCAAACGGGTGGTCTTTCCACCGTTTCTCCTTTTAAAGCTCTTAAGAATAAATCATTTTTAATCATTTCTAAACCATTTAATTACGTCAATTTTAGCTGACACTATTTATAATATGCTAAACAAGCTAATACAGTAGCTTCTATTGTCGGTTGACTTGCTACCACCACCTGTGTTGTAATCTCTTTAAGTGCATCTGCTGTTGTATCACCAATACAAAAGCAAACTTCAGTTGTAATTGAATTTTTTTGTAAAAAACTCTCAATACCCGATGGGCTATAAAAACAGATTCCATCTATTTTTTGCTGTATTTGATGGGGTTGTTTGACCGTTTGATAGGCTTCATACTCATCAAAAACAAGGTTGTGTTGTCTAAAAAACGCAGGCAATACCTCACGTCGAATATTTCCACAGCAAAAAGAAAAACTTTTATTTTTAAAATCTCGTTCGATTACTGTTATTAATTCTTTGGCATAATGTGTCCAAGCGAGTACTTCCCATCCTTCTTGTTCTAATAGCGCTTTGGTTTTAACTCCAACACAAATTGCTGGTTTTGTTTTCAACCCTACTGCTTTCGCGTTATTCAAGACGCTTTTTACTGCATTTTGACTGGTAAACACGACAATATCACGCACAGTTTCAACGGCGAATTCTTGAGGAATTATAGCGATAAAGTCCTCTTCCAACCACTGCACATCGGCTGTTTGCAAGAGTTGATGATGCGCATCACTCAATAGGCGTGTTGATAACACTGTAGGCATCTCTTATCGTTTTAATTCTTGACGCAGTTTGTCCATCAACGCTTGTCCTCCATTAGTCAACAGTTCTTGTGCGGCAAAGAATCCTAGTTTCTTCCACTCTTGAATAGGCACCGTTTTGTTGATTTCAAACTTTTCTTTTCCATCTAAAGACAAAAGAACGCCTGTAAAGTCAATCGTTTCTTCCTTTTGATTATAGGTCGCAATAGCCCCAATTGGCGCTGTACATCCACCTTCTAATGTGCGCAAGAATTGACGTTCAATATGAGTCGTCATTTCTGCTTCGTAATCATTTAATTGACGTAAAGCATCCAAAGCAAAAGAGTCATCCGCCATGGCTACCACCACCATTGCTCCTTGGGCAGGTGCTGGAATCATCCAATCTAAGTTAATAAATCCTTTGGGTTTCTTTTTGATGCGATCAAGGCCTGCAGACGCAAAAATTGCTCCTTTCCAAGCTGCATTATCTGTCAATTTCTGCATTCTCGTATTGACATTCCCTCTTAAATCTACAAGTGTATGTTTTGGAAAACGATTCAGCCACTGTGCTTTTCTTCTTAAGCTTCCCGTAGCTACAATCGCTTCTTCTGCTGGATCTAAAAAAGAAGTATCTCCTTTGTGTAGTAAAATATCCACTGTATTCGCTCGTTGTAATACAGCTGCTTGTACAATCCCTTGTGGTAAAGCAGTGGGTACATCTTTCATGGAATGTACGGCAATGTCAACTTGTTTATTGATCATCGCTACATCCAAGGTTTTGGTAAAAATACCCGTAATCCCCATTTCATATAAAGGCTTGTCTAAAACCAAATCCCCTTCGGATTTTACTGGAACTAATTCCGTTTGATATCCTAAAGCATTTAATGCCTTCTCCACTGTTGTTGCTTGCCACATAGCAAGCTCGCTATCGCGTGTACCGATACGAATAACTCTATCCATTTTGTCTTGTATCTAATTGAAAAACTTTTTCTATCCATTCAATGCTATCATCTACAACTGTTTCCTCTTGTCGAAGATGATTGGCAAAGTGGGTGGTGATCTTCTGAATAATACGCATTGTCAGTACTTCAGCTTGTTCACTATCAAAGTTCTCATATTTTTTTCGATGGTAGTCAATTTCCCCATCTTTTATTTGTTCTAATCGCGTTTTTAAGGCATGAATCGTCGGAGCAAACTTCCTCATCTTCGTCCAGGCAACAAATTCCGACATCACTTCATCAATAATTTCTTCCGCTTGAGGAATAAATTCTTTTCTTCTTTCAATCGTCTTATCTGTCATCTTTGACAAATCATCCATGTGGATTAACTCTACCATGGGATGAGAAATAACGGCAGGGTCTACGTTTTTAGGAATAGACAAATCCAGTATCGTTAGCGGTTTATCTAGCTGTAGTTTCGTCAAATCAACCGTAGGTTGTTGCGCACCTGTTGCAACGACCAATACATCCGATTTACTGATTTCCTCTTCTAAATGATCATAATCTTTAACAACCAAATTAAATTTTCCCGCAACTTCTAGCGCGCGTTCTTTGGTTCTATTGATTAAGACAATATGATCATTATGGGTATGCTTCACTAAGTTTTCACACGTATTACGTCCAATTTTACCTGTTCCAAACAACAAGATGTTCTTTTCGGAAATAGTTGGAACATGGTCCATAATATATTGTACAGCTGCAAAAGATACAGAAGTAGCTCCTGAACTTAGTTCGGTTTCGTTCTTGATGCGTTTACTTGCTTGAATTACCGCATTGACAAGGCGCTCAAAGTAATTAGTCGTTAGCCCTTGTTCTTTGGCGAGTATAAAGCCATTTTTAATTTGGCTGATAATTTCGAAATCGCCGAGAATTTGACTGTCCAATCCCGTACCTACGCGAAATAAGTGACGAATTGCCTCATTGTTTTTACAAACATAGGCTACTCGTTGAAAATCGTCAACCGTGCCCTTACTATTATCACACAATAGCTTGATCAATTCAAAAGGATGTTGAGCAAAACCATAAATCTCCGTTCGGTTACACGTAGAGATTACGATTAAACTTTCTATTCCTTCTTCTTTCGCTTGACATAATAGATTTTCTTTGGCCGTCTCACTCAAACTAAACTTTCCTCTCATCTCGGCATCCGCTTTTTTGTAGCTTAACCCAACTGCATAAAAAGTAGTTGATTTGACCTTATCTATTTTTTCCATACCTATTTCAATTTCAAAAGTAAGCAAATTTAACGCTAATGATTCGATAAAAATAACGCCAGAAGGACTATTAATAACGCTGAAAGAAAAAGAAAAACATTTGGCAATATTTCATTATAATACAGTACATTTGCAGTATTAGCAAGGGTTACAAAAGAGTTTATATAGAATGATTCTAAATAAAAAATACAAGATTACGTTTCCTTGCCTTTCAAAAAAATAACGCTATGAGTCCCATAGAAGAAATTAATATAGATCCCGAATTTTCGGTTTATAAAATAGACAATACTAGTCCGCAACCCTACAGTTTCCACAAGGAGATCGGTACGGATATTATTCAGTTTTACTTCTGTTTAAAAGGCAGCGGGCAGTTTATTTACAACCACGGAGCCTATACCTTGGATTTACCTGAAGAGAAGTCATTGCTTCTATATAATCCTCAAAAACAGTTACCCGTACACTTAGAAGTAAAAAGTCAATCAGCGATTATTTGCTTGATGATTTCCATTAAAAAATTCCACTCGTTATTTTCATCAGAGGCTGAATTTATCGGCTTTCTAACGGAAGAAAACAAAGAGAAGAAGTACTATACGGAAGAAAAAATCACACCTGCCATTGCCATTGTACTCACACAAATGCTCAATGCATCCATGCATCCTTCAGTAAAGAATTTATTTTACAAAGGGAAAACGTATGAATTACTCAGCCTTGTTTTCAATTATAACGAGGAACAGAACATAGATAACTGTCCTTTCTTATCGGATGAAGAAGATGTACTCAAAATCAAACAAGCCAAAGACATCATCATTCAACAAATGACAGAACCACCAACGTTACAAGAGCTAGCGGATCAAATTGGATTAAACATCAAAAAACTCAAAATCGGATTCAAACAGATTTATGGTGATTCCGTATTCAGCTTTTTATTTGATTACAAAATGGAATACGCGCGAAAATTACTGGATGAAGGAAATTACAATGTAAACGAAGTTGGTTTAAAGATTGGCTATAGTTCAGCCAGTCATTTTATCTCTGCTTTTAAAAAGAAATATGGCATCACGCCTAAAAAATATTTAATGTCAATTAATTCAAACAATCAATAATGAAAGGGATATTACTTGTAAATTTAGGTTCGCCAAAATCACCAACGCCCGAGGATGTAAAACCTTATTTGGATGAGTTTTTAATGGACAAAAGAGTCATCGATATGCCTTATTTACTGAGAGCTTTCTTAGTAAAGGGAATTATCCTCAATACAAGACCTAAGAAATCGGCAGCAGCATATCAAAAAGTATGGTTACCTGAAGGGTCACCATTAATTGTTATTTCGCAACGTCAGCAAAAAAAATTACAACAAAAGATTGACTTACCTATTGCCCTAGCGATGCGATATGGAGAGCCATCAATCAAAACAGGCTTACAAGAATTAAAAGACAAAGGAGTTACTGAGGTATTTATGATTCCTTTATATCCTCAATTTGCTATGGCAACAACCGAAACCATTGAGGTTTTAGCCGAAGAATTACGCAAGAAATACTTTGCAAATATGACGATCACCAGTATGCCTGCGTTTTACAACAAACAGGAATACATTGATGCTTTAGCAGCTTCCATTCAAACGCATTTAGATGAAAACGAATGGGACCACGTCCTTTTCTCTTATCACGGCGTACCTGAACGACATATCTATAAATCGGACACAACAAAATCACACTGTAAAATTGACGGTTCTTGTTGTAATACTCCTTCCGTGGCTCACCAACATTGTTATAGACACCAATGTTTAGAAACAACCAAACAAGTAGTTGAAAAACTCAATATTCCCGAAGGGAAATACACCAATACTTTTCAGTCTAGACTAGGTCCTGATAAATGGTTACAACCACCTACGGATAAAACGGTAAATCAACTTGCAGAAAGTGGGATTAAGCACTTAGCTGTGGTTACACCAGCCTTTGTTGCTGATTGTTTAGAGACCTTGGAAGAAATTGGAATGGAGGCGCATGATGAGTTCTTACATCACGGCGGAACTTCTTTCAAAACAATTCCTTGTTTAAATGACAACGATGCCTTTATTGATGCCTTAGCCACTTGGATTACCACTTGGGAACAAACTAAATAACAGCACCTATGGCCTACCTCTATTTAAAAGCACTTCACGTTATCTTTGTTGTCTGCTGGTTTGCTGGGTTGTTTTATATCGTTCGCCTCTTTGTATACTATGTAGAAGCAAATGAAAAACCACTACTAGAGCAAGACATCCTCAAGAAGCAATATCGCATCATGACGAATCGCCTGTGGAATATCATCACGTGGCCCGCAGCTGTTTTGACCTTGATTTTTGGTATCTCTCTCTTTGTTGTCAATCCTTATTTACTACAACAACCCTGGATGCATGTCAAGTTACTATTTGTCGTTCTCTTGATTGCCTATCATTTAAAATGTCATCAATTCGTCAAGCAAATCAACAACAATACCCTAACCAAAACCTCTTCTTTCTTTCGCATTTGGAATGAAGGAGCAACAATTATTTTATTCTCTGTTGTTTTTTTAGTATTTTTAAAGAATGCTTTCAACTGGATATTTGGTGTAGTCGGACTATTAGGTTTGGCTATAGTATTAATGATAGGTATTAAGCTTTATAAACAAATTCGTCAACGCAAAGGAAATGAATGAAAGACAAGTTTTTTTTAAAAAGTTTCTCCCTTCAAAATAGAATATTTTTTTCTCTAATTTTTTTAAGTATCATATCCTCCATATTGATATCGGCTGTTTCAGTGTATCAATTTAAGGAGGAGGCACGTACCTATCACCAGTACCGATTAGAGCGAAAAGAGGGTTCAATTACGGAAAACATCAATTACATTTTGACGACAACTCCTTATGAATTGAATACAGAGAACCTTCCTCTTATTTTTAAAGACAAGATTCACGAACTTGCTTCCATTCACAATACGGAATTACACATACACGACCTTGAGGGTAAATTACTCCTCTCTTCTAAGGGGAGTTTTTCTATTGATGGCGAGCAATCGAATATTCCGATTATCATTTTAAAAACCATTAAATCCACTCCAAACAAGCGCTTTGTCGATATCGAAGAAGTGGATCAAACGCGTATTCGAACTGCTTATCGCTACCTCAAGGATCAAAAATTCAAGCCTTTGGGAATCATTAAAATTCCCTATGCAGAGGAGACGGAATTTTATGAAAATGAAGTGCGTAACTTCATGTATAAATTTGGACAGGTTTACATCATTATGTTAATCATGTCCATCGCTATTTCTTACTTTTTGTCCAATTATATTACGCAAAGTTTGAATAAACTGAGCATCAAAATGACCAGTACCAAACTAGGACAGAAAAACGAGAAGATTGAAGACATCTCGACAAGTAAAGAAATCTCTAACCTAATCAATGCCTATAACGACATGGTGGAAAAACTAGATGAAACCTATCAGCGATTGGCACAGAATGAAAGAGAACAAGCCTGGCGAGAAATGGCAAAACAAGTGGCGCATGAGATTAAGAACCCATTAACCCCTATGCGCTTAACGGTTCAGAGTTTCGAGCGAAAATTTGATCCGAACGATCCCGATATTATCAGTAAACTCAAAGACTACTCCGCTGTTCTCATTGGGCAAATTGATACGATGTCTTCAGTTGCAACCGCATTCTCCAGCTTTGCTTCAATGCCTGCACAGCAAAACGAAACCCTCGATGTCATTAAGACAATTCGCATATCTTTGGATATCTTTACGGAAGACTTCATCTACTTTGAACACGAAGACAAAGAAATCATCGCTATTATTGATCAGACACAACTGATCCGTATTATTACTAATTTAGTAAAAAATGCAATTCAGGCGATTCCAGATAGCAATCCTAGTCCGATTGTTGTAGTAAAAGCCTACCAAGATGACCACAACATCATTATTTCCGTTACAGATAATGGAACAGGAGTTGCTATTGCGGATAAAACGAAGATATTCGAACCGAAATTTACCACCAAAACAAGTGGAATGGGACTTGGACTGGGGATTATCAAAAATATTGTAGAAAATTATCAAGGAACCATTACCTTTGAAACTGAAGCTGGTAAGGGAACGACTTTTACCGTAACTTTACCACTGACCAAATAAAAAATTTGAGAAATATGGAATATGAAAATATTTTAATTGAAACGGATGATCATATATCGGTTATCACGATTAACAGACCAACGAAATTAAACGCCTTAAACAAGCCAACCATTGAAGAATTACACCGCGCACTCATCCAATTAGAGGAAGATAAAGCCGTTCGCGTTGTGATTATCACAGGAAGTGGAGAAAAAGCTTTTGTTGCAGGTGCAGATATTAAAGAATTTTCAAGCTTTAACGTGAGCGAAGGCTCTCAATTAGCAGCAAAAGGACAAGAATTATTATTTGATTACGCACAAAATTACTCTAAACCTATCATCGCCGCAGTCAATGGATTTGCTTTAGGAGGTGGATTGGAATTAGCCATGGCTTGCCATTTTAGAGTTGCTTCTACAAATGCCAAAATGGGATTGCCCGAAGTAACCTTAGGTTTAATTCCAGGATACGGAGGAACACAGCGTTTACCGCAATTAATCGGTAAAGGACGTGCCATGGAGTTAATTATGACAGCGGACATGATTAACGCAGAGAAAGCGTTGGATTATGGCTTAGTCAACCATGTAGTAGAACAAGCGGAGTTATTGTCTTTCACAAAAACAATTGCACAAAAGATTTCAAATAATTCATCTTCTGCTATTTCTAAAGCAATCAAATCAATTAATGCAAACTTCAAAGACGGTACGAATGGATACCACGAAGAAATTAAGCATTTTGGCGAGTGTTTCAATACACAAGATTTTACAGAAGGTACAACAGCTTTCCTAGAAAAGAGAAAGCCGAATTTTAAAGGATAAAAAAAAGGTTGGAATTCACATTCCAACCTTTTTTGTTTACACACAAGGTCATAAAAAAAGCTCCTTGAAATTCAAGGAGCTTTTTGTTGGCCTACTAGGACTCGAACCTAGAACGACTGAACCAAAATCAGCTGTGTTACCATTACACCATAGGCCAGTACCACGTTGCATTGAAAAGTAAATTACTTCTGTAATGCGGATGCAAAAGTAGCATTATTTCTATATATACCAAAGAATTTTGAAAGAATAATATCAGCTCAAGTTCGACTCCTACTACAATCCATTAATAATCAATCGAAAGCGAAATAAATTTTAACATATTTATTTTACGCGTGAAGATGAGAGGGTGTGGTGGTGAGACGATGAGGTGGTGAGATGATGAGAGGGTGAGATGATGAGAGGGTGAGAGGGTGAGAGGGTGTGGTGGTGTGGTGATGAGGGGGTGTGATTGAGACGGTGTGGTGGTGAGACGATGAGACGATGAGAGGGTGAGGTGGTTAGACGATGAGGTGGTTAGACAATAACTCATAACCGACAATCATTTCCCATAACAAAAAAAAAGCTCCTTGATTTCTCAAGGAGCTTTCTGTTGGCCTACTAGGACTCGAACCTAGAACGACTGAACCAAAATCAGCTGTGTTACCATTACACCATAGGCCAGTACCACGTTGCAACTCAAAAGTAGCATCTACTTCTGCATTGCGGAGGCAAAAGTAACACTTTTTTTATATTATCCAAAAACAAAATGCAAAATTATTTTTTTTTAATGTGACACGTATCTAACAAAAAAAGACTTTCTTTGTATATATTGATTAAAAATACCAAGAATATTCTTATATGTTAACATTCAACTACAAAAAGTGGAATATAATCGGTGGATGGCTGTGCTTCCTCGTTGCATTAATCACTTACACTTTGACGGTAGAACCTACAGTTAGTTTCTGGGATCCAGGTGAATACATTGCCACTTCTGCTAAACTTCAGGTAGGACACCCTCCAGGGGCTCCTTTTTATCAGATGCTAGGAGCATTATTTTCTCTATTTGCTATCTCTCCCCAACATATTGCATTAGCGGTGAACATGGTAGCTGTATTTTCAAGTGCTTTCACCATTCTTTTTATGTTCTGGTCGATGACCAATATCTTAAAAAAGATTGTAACCAAAACATCTGAATGGAACACGTCTAACGCCATTGCGGTTTTAGGTAGTGCTGCGATTGGATCATTAGCCTTTAGTTTTACAGATAGTTTCTGGTTTAATGCTGTTGAATCTGAAGTATATGCCTCTGCTATGGTACTTACTGCAATTCTTCTTTATTTAGGATTGAGATGGGTAGATGATATGGATCAGCCACGTGGAAATCGCTGGTTATTATTGATTGGACTTGTGGCAGGATGCTCATTTGGAGTTCACTTAATGGCTTTGTTAACGATTCCTTCTATTGGACTACTTTACTTCTTCAAAAAATACGAAAAAGTTACCGTTAAGAATTTTATTATTGGAAATATCACAGCTGTTGCTGCCCTATTCTTTTTGTTTGCATTTTTCTTTCCTAAACTTTTAGCTTTCTTTGGAAAAACAGAAATCTTCGCAATCAATACACTAGGGCTCCCTTTCAACAGTGGAACTATACTTGCTTTCTTACTCTTAATCGGAATTACGGTATTCGGTTTATACTATACGCGTAAAAAAGGATATGCAATGATCAATACGTTGATTCTGACGCTAGTATTTGTTTGTGTAGGATTAACCGCTTGGTTGATGTTGCCTATTCGCGCAAATGCCAACGTTACAATCAACGAAAATACTCCTTCCGATGCGGCAGAGTTATTAGCCTACTACCAACGTGAACAATATGGGGATGAGAGTATTTACTACGATTCATACTTCACAAAAGCTTATGTCGGTTTAGATAAAAACAACCCTTGGAAAGATGACAAGCCCAACTACGAGAGAGATTATAAAACAGGGAAATATGTAGTAGTTAACGAATGGAAAAATGCGGGACAAAACTTCGATGAAAAGCACAAAGGCTTTTTACCTCGTATGTGGAGTACAGATAAAAACCACCGCATCAACTACATGCGTTATTCTAAACCTTTAAGTTTCAATATCGCTCAAGGTTATACCAACAATGAACAATTAATTTACCTTGACCAAGGCGTTAAACAAAAGCTAGCAAGTGGTGAATTTGGTGTAGAAGAATTAGATAATTTCTTTAGCCAATATGGTCAAGCATTAGATATAGAAGTTCCTTCTTTCGCTGATAATATGTCGTATATGTTTACCTATCAATTTGGGTATATGTACTGGAGATATTTGATGTGGAATTTCGTTGGACGTCAAGATGACATCCAAGGACAAGGAGATTTAGAACACGGAAACTGGTTAAGTGGAGTAAAATTCTTAGATGAAATCCGTTTAGGATCTCAAGATAATCTCCCTTCAGATGTATTAAATAACAAAGGAAGAAACACCTATTTCTTCTTGCCTTTTATCTTGGGAATTGTGGGAATTGTATTCAATTACCGCAAAGATCCAAAAATGTTCTGGGTGCTATTGGTGCTGTTCTTATTTACAAGTCTAGCCTTAAAAGTATTCTTGAATGAACGTCCTTTTGAACCAAGAGAACGTGATTATGCTGTTGTTCCTTCGTTCTATGTTTTTGCTATGTGGTTAGGTTTTGGTGTTTACTCGATCTATGAAGGAGTAAAAAGATACCTTTCTCCTAAACTAGCTAGTGCAATTGTACTAACAGGTTGTACACTTGCTGCTCCAGTATTATTAGCACAACAAAACTGGGATGATCACGATCGTTCAAATCGCTATACTGCTTTAGCTAATGCAAGGGCGTATTTAGATTCTTGTGATCCGAATGCTATTATTTTCACCATTGGAGATAATGATACCTTCCCACTTTGGTACTTACAAGAAATTGAAGGCTATCGTACGGATGTTCGCGTGGTATGTACGAGTTTACTAACGCAAGACTGGTATATTGATCAGATGAAAGCCAAAGCTTATGATTCTGAGCCATTGCCTATTAAATTTACTCATGATCAATATGTAGGGAATAAGCGAGATGCGATTCTCATCGACCCTCAAACAGATCAACGTTTTGACTTATCCTTATTGTTAGACGTAATTCGCTCTGACGATCAACGAACAAAACGAATCACTGAAGCAGGGACAACCCTTCACTTCATCCCGACAAATAAATTTAGTCTTCCTGTAGATGCTGCAGTGATTGCAAAAAATAATATTGTTTCACCATATTTAAGAGATCAAATCGTACCTTCTCTTGATATTGACATTACAGATCAAGCGATTTATAAACACCGTTTAATCATGTTGGATATTATCGCGAATAACAAATGGGAAAGACCAGTTTATTTCTCTGGAGGTAGCTTTAACAATGATGATTTCGCTTGGATGAAAGACTACTTACAGTTACAAGGATTGATTTACAAACTAGTACCGATTAAATCACCTGGTCAAAATGCACATCCATTAGATATGGGTATCATTGATTCAGATCGCATGTACGAAACGGTGAAGAAATGGTACTGGGGAAATATGGGAAGTGATAAGATTTACCACGATCCTCAAACACGCAGAAATGCTTTGAGCTACCGCATTAATTTAAGTCGTCTTGCCGAACAATTAATTGAAGAAGGCAAGAATGCCAAAGCAAAAGATATTCTAGATATGGCAATGACGAATATGCCAATTCAGTACTACGGCTATTACCAATTAGTTATCCCATTTGTTGAATGCTATTACAAAATTGGAGAAACAAAACTAGCACAAGAATACGCTAAACAGTTAGCAGAAAAATCGAAGGAGAAATTATTTTACTACAAAAATCTTCCTTTAGAGGATCAGAACTATTATGCGTATGAGATTTTATCTGAACTAGAGATTTGGAGAAATTTAGTGGCTATTGTGGATGAAGAAGATAAACAAGCGGATTTCGTGAATCAATTCAAAAACGATTTCAACGAATACTTCACGCATTTCAACTATTTATTCAAACGATACCAAGGAGAAGAAGCAGAAGGGCAACCAGGAGCGTAATTCTCATAAAAAATAATGTAAACAAAAGCCTTTATTCATTGATAATAAAGGCTTTTGTATTTTCTATGCAACAGCAAAAATTAAATCTTATAGGCCTAGTTGAGTTTTCTTCTTAACTTTGCCTTTCAAAAGGAACCACAATTATGATTGAAAATAAAAATCAAAGTAAAACACAAGTAGAACAATTGGGTGAGTTTGGCTTAATCAAGCATTTAACCCAAAACTTCTCTACTACACAACCTTCTACCTTAAAAGGAGTTGGAGACGATGGAGCTGTTCTTGACTTTTCAGGAGATAAAGTTGTTGTTTCAACCGATTTACTCATTGAAGGGGTGCATTTCGATTTAGCCTATGCTCCATTGAAACACTTAGGTTATAAAGCTATTGTTGTCAATCTATCTGATATTTGCGCGATGAATGCGGTTCCTACTCAAGTAACTGTTTCCATTGCCGTTTCTAATCGCTTTCCGTTGGAAGCATTAGAAGAACTCTATGAAGGAATTGCATTAGCGTGCAATTACTACAAAGTAGATTTAATTGGAGGGGATACCACTTCTTCTCAAAAAGGATTAATCATCAGTGTAACTGCTTTAGGAAAAGCCCAAGAAGAAGATTTAGTATACAGAACTAACGCACAAGACAACGACTTATTAGTCCTTACAGGGGATATTGGAGGTGCTTATATGGGATTACAGGTTTTAGAACGTGAGAAACAAGTATACCTTGTCAATCCAAACAACCAACCCGATCTATCTCCTTACGATTATATTATCGAAAGACAACTTAAACCAGAAGCTCGTACAGATATCAAACAATTATTGGCAGAACTTGATGTAAAACCAACTAGTATGATTGATGTTTCTGATGGATTATCTTCTGAAATCATGCATTTATGTACCGAATCAAAAGTAGGTTGTAACTTGTTTGAAGAAAAACTTCCATTGGATCCACAGTTCATCAATACTTGTGAGGAATTCAATATTGACTCAACAACTATCGCCATTAATGGTGGAGAAGATTATGAATTGTTATTTACCGTAAAGATGGAGGATTATGACAAAATTAAAGGAAACCCGAACTTAACGGTTATTGGACATATGACACAAGAAAGTGAAGGAGTACACCTCATCACAAGAGACAATACGAAAATTCCAATCAAAGCAAAAGGTTGGAATGCTTTACAGTAAACTATAAAACTGGCGGAATGCCAGTTTTTTTATGCCTTTCTTTTCCAACCCAACTCATCGCAACACCTCAACTTAAATAAAATATTAACTGTTTTTTACATTTTTTTGATAAAATGTTTTACATTTGAGTAAAAACACCTTATTATGGATACAAATTATCAAGAAGACAATCAAGAACACCCAGTTGAAATTCAACAAGTAGAACCTGTTGCAACTCCAACAGACAATGGATATCAAAACATACCTCCTCCACTATATCAACCCCGAGCCGAGACCAATTCTATCGGATTAACTGGATTTATCTTATCCATCGTTGCCATTGTTTTCTCTTGGCTACCCTTTATTGGATGGTTGTGTTGGTTAGTTGGATTAGTCCTTTCTATTGTTGGTCTTTTCAGAAGACCCAAAGGATTCGCTATTGCAGGTTTAGTGATCTCCCTCATTGGTTTCGTGGTCATGTTCATTTTACTAGGTCTTTTAGGACTAGCCTTTACAGCTGCTGCCCTATCCTAGCTATAAAAATAAACATAAAAAGCAAGGCATGAAGCCTTGCTTTTTATGTTAAGTAATTATTAGATTTTTATTAGAATTAAGCTTAGCCTTATTTTGAATTTGAACAAATTACTACCTTGCGTCAGTCAAATCGAAAAGATTGCGTAATTTTGTTTTATCTAATAAACTCATAACAAGCGTCGTGAAAAGAAAAATAGCCGTATTTTTTATGCTTATGTTTCTGATTTCAACAACTGAATTTGGTCAGCTGTTGAAGTTTCCATTGCTTGTAGAACATTATATCGAACACAAGGGATTAAATCCCGATTTGAGTATTTGGGGATTTTTACAAATCCACTATGACAATAACCACAAAGAAGATGGGGATCCTACGGATGAGAAACTTCCATTTGTTTCTCACGCTCCCATTATTCATCTTGTCGCAACAACCCCTCCGACTATGCTTAAAATCGATCGTGTCAAAATTCCAACGAACAATACACCAGTGGAAAGTTTTCACGATACCGTTTTTGAAAGTAGTTTCTTATCCTCTATTTGGCAACCGCCAAAACACTGTTTATACATCTAGACCCTTACCTCGTACATCTCTTTCCTTTAGATGACGTGGTTGTATCGTATTTATGTATCAACTCAATAGCAGTATCTATCCAATAGTGCCGTGATTGCACATGAACCTTAGTCCTTCTTTCCTAACACACGTTGTTTAAGGAACGATGATGCTGTGGTATGTATTCAATTTCGCCACTAGATAGCCCCTTGTTCTTGAGTACAACAGTCGTATTATGTTAAATAAAATAATTGAATATTCTGTCAAGAATAAATTGATCATAGGCTTAATGGTACTCGGCCTAATCGGTGTTGGTATTTTTCAAATGACCAAATTACCTATCGATGCTGTACCAGATATCACGGACAATCAAGTCCAAGTGATTACTGTAGCACCTAATTATGGTGCAACAGATATTGAACGCTTAGTTACCTTCCCCATAGAGCAAGCAAATAGCAACATCCCAGGGATGAAAAGCATTCGAAGCTTTTCTCGCTTCGGCTTATCTTTAATTACCATTGTATTTGAAGAAGATGTTGATATTTATTGGGCTAGACAACAAGTAGGAGAACGTTTACAGCAAGTGCAAAACGACATCCCTAAAGAAGTAGGTCAACCAGAATTAGGACCTATTTCTACCGGTTTAGGAGAAATCTACCAATATGTTGTTCGCCCTGAAAAAGGATATGAGAAACAATTTGATTTAACGGAATTGCGATCCATTCAAGATTGGATCGTTCGCCGTCAATTGATTGCGGTAAAAGGAGTGGCTGAAGTGAGCAGCTTTGGAGGAAAATTAAAGCAATATGAGATTGCTATCAATCCAAATCAACTTGATGCCAATGGATTGACCATCAAAGATGTTTTTGAAGCCCTCAACCAAAACAACGAGAATACAGGAGGTGCCTATATTGAAAAAGGACCTACGGTATTGTACATTCGCTCTGAAGGATTAATCGGAACAGTAGAAGATATTGAGAATATAGCGATTACTTCAAAAGACAAGGAGTTCCCTATTCTCATTCGCGATATTGCCAAAGTACAAATTGGACATGCTACCCGTTATGGAGCAATGACTTACAATGACCAAGGAGAAGTTGCAGGTGGAATCGTCATGATGTTAAAAGGCGAAAATAGCAACAACGTAATTCAAGATGTCAAAGCAAGAGTAGTTGAAATTCAAAAATCACTGCCCAAAGGAGTTGTTATTGAACCTTTCTTAGATAGAACCAAGATGGTGAATAACGCCATTGGAACAGTAAAAACCAACCTATTAGAAGGGGCCTTAATTGTCGTATTAGTACTAGTTTTATTCTTAGGTAATTTCCGTGCGGGATTATTAGTTGCTTCTATTATCCCTCTAGCCATGTTATTTGCCATCTCAATGATGAATTTATTTGGCGTCAGTGGAAACCTCATGAGTTTAGGTGCTTTGGACTTTGGTTTAATCATCGATGGAGCCGTCATCATTGTAGAAGCCGTCCTCCATCAATTCAGTCACAACAATAAATTCAAAGAAAAAGTCTTACTTGCACAAGAAGAAATGAATCAAACCGTCGTACAATCTGCATCAAAAATGATGAATAGTGCGGTATTTGGACAAATCATTATTCTTATTGTTTATATTCCAATTTTAACTTTACAAGGTATTGAAGGAAAAATGTTTAAACCCATGGCACAAACCGTAGCTTTTGCCTTATTGGGTGCATTTTTACTCTCACTGACCTATGTTCCCATGATGAGTTCCTTGATTTTGAGTAGAAAGGTAAGCACGAAACCGAATTTTGCAGATCGTTTCATGGCAAAATTGGAAAAAGTATATCAAAATGCCTTGGTGAAAGTACTGGAGATTCCCAAAACCATCTATGCAATTGTTGGTTTACTGTTTGTAAGTGCGATTTATATCCTATCTACCTTAGGGGGTGAATTTATCCCATCCTTGGAAGAAGGGGATTTTGCTGTAGATACCAAAGTCTTAAACGGAAGTAATCTTACGACAACCATAGAAAGTACGCAAAAGGCAGTTCATATTTTAGTAAATCAATTTCCAGAAGTAGAAAAAGTAGTGACCAAAATTGGAAACAGTGAAGTACCAACAGATCCCATGCCGATGGAAGCTGGAGATATGATGATTATCCTGAAAGATAAAAAAGAATGGACTTCAGCTTCTTCTTTCCCCGAATTAGCAGAAAAGATGACACATGCATTGGAAGAAGTTCCCGGAATTACCGTGGGGTTCCAATTTCCTGTGCAAATGCGCTTCAATGAGCTTATGACAGGAGCTCGACAAGATGTTGTAGTCAAAGTATTTGGAGATAATTTAGACACCTTAGCGACAACAGCCAATCAAATTGGCCAAATCATCAATACTATTTCAGGTGCAACAAACTTATATGTAGAGCCAATCACAGGAATGCCACAGTTACTGATTGAATATGATCGTGCTGCTATTGCTCGTCATCGCTTGTCTATTAGTGATATCAATCGCATTGTCAATACTTCCTTAGCTGGTCAAAGTACAGGTATGGTATACGAAGGAGAAAAGCGATTTGACATTGTAGTGCGTATGAATGAAAAAAGTAAAAAAGACATACAACAAATCCGCAATATCTTAATTCCTACTCCATCTGGAGCACAGATTCCGTTAAATCAATTGGCCACTGTTGACATCAAAGAAGGACCAAATCAGATTCAACGCGAAAATGCACAACGCCGTATTTTTGTTGGTTTCAACGTAAAAGGTCGTGATGTTCAGAGTATTGTTGAAGAATTGCAACAAAAAGTAGAAGCAAAAATTACGATTCCTACAGGTTATCGCATTACCTATGGTGGACAATTTGAAAATCTAAACGAAGCTAAAGAACGCTTAGCTATTGCCGTTCCTTTGGCCTTAGTACTCATCTTTGTCTTGCTGTTCTTTGCTTTCCGCGATATCAAAGAATGTCTGATGATTTTCACTGCCATTCCACTCTCTATCATTGGAGGTGTTTTTCTTCTTGCCTTAAGAGGAATGCCCTTTAGTATCAGTGCCGGTGTTGGTTTTATTGCCTTATTTGGTGTTGCCGTATTAAACGGTATTGTATTAATTGCAGAATTCAACCGATTACAAAAATCGGGGATTACCAATATTGTGTATGTTGTTGTTCGCGGAGCAAAAAGTCGTTTGCGTCCTGTATTAATGACCGCTTCTGTGGCATCCTTTGGATTCCTTCCTATGGCACTGAGCAATGGTGCTGGAGCAGAAGTACAACGCCCTTTAGCAACCGTAGTAATTGGAGGATTAATTCTCGCTACTTTCTTAACTTTATTTATTTTGCCTTTATTATATATCACTTTTGAACAAAAGCTGAACTTTTCTTTCTTCAAAAAGAAAAAAGTAAGCACCTTAGTAGTAACAATTGGCTTGTTACTCTTAACAGCGAACCAATCCTTCGCTCAAACCCCAATTGGTTTAGACGATGCGATTGAACGCGCAATGGCAAACAATCATGCCATTCGCACAGAACAGTTGCGTACCACCTTTGCCAAAGCATTTATCCATACAGCCACTGACCTTCCTCAAACAACAGTTGCAGGTGAATTTGGCCAGATTAATGGCCCTTATACAGACAACAAATTTAGTATCAGTCAAGATATTGCCTTTCCAACGATTTACAACAAGCAGAAGAAAGTCTATCAAAAGACATGGCAAAAGAGCATTTTCGATTTAGAGCTCAAAACGGTGGAAATCAAAAAAGAAGTTACACAAAGCTTTTTCGATTATTTCTATTGGAATGAAAAAGAACAACTGTTACATCAAGCAGATAGCATGTATACCTCTTTTTACAACAAGGCTACATTGCGCTTTCAAAAAGGAGAAAGTACAATATTAGAACAAACCACAGCCAAAAATCAATTGATTAAAATTCAGATGCAACTAGCTGAAGTAGCACAAGCCAAGAGTCTAGCTCAATTGCAATTGAACTATTTACTCAACACAGAAGAAGAGTTGCTTCCTGTATTGGAAAACAACAAAGCAGAATTATTGGGATTAGAACAAGACCTCGATTACAACCCACAGCTCAAAATAGCAGAGCAAAACAGCGTAATTGCACAGGCACAAACCCAGTTAGAGCGATCTAAACTATTACCTACGATTCAATTGGTTTACAACAACAGCAGTTTTATGGGATTAGCAGCCAATGATGTGTATTATAATCGCCAGCATCGTTTTCACGCATTTCAGGTTGGTTTAACCCTATCGCTTTTTGACTTTGGCCAAAAAGGAAGAATACGCGCTTCTAAAGAAGCCGAAAAAGTAGCAGAAGCAGAATTAACGATGACCAAACAAAATATCGTCAATCGTTATCAACAATTGTTGATAAACCTCACCAGTAGTCAACAAATACTAGCAAGTTATGAACAACAAGCCCCAAAAGGCGCTGATGTAATTATGAAAACAGCAGAATTGCAATTCATCAATGGAGAGATTAACTACCTTGAATATGTCTTATTGACCAATCAAGCCTTAGAATTGTTAAGTAACTACTTTGACTCGCTGAAAGCGTACAATGACACAGTCATCCAAATCAATTATCTAACTTCAAATAATTAGCCTTATGTCTATCTTATATAAAACTATTCGTCGATTTTCTATTGTCATGGTAAGTCTTTCCTTGTCTACAATGTTTATGCAATGCAAAGGCAAAGAAACGACTCCAGAAGAACTAAACATACAAGAAGAAACGGATATCGTACAGTTAACGGATGCTCAACTCAAGCATGTTAATCTAGAAACCACTCAAATTCAAGAACACACCATTGCTACAGTATTGAAATTAAATGGAAAAATTGATGTTCCTCCACAAAATTTAATTTCCGTGACTAATCCACTAGGCGGTTACATCAAGCAAACCAAGTTAATGCCCGGTATGCAAATCAAAAAAGGCGAGCAGATTGCCATTATGGAGGATCCGCGTTATATTGAATTGCAACAAAATTACCTTATCGCTAAAGACAAGTATGAATTTGCCAAGTTGGATTATCAACGTCAGAAAGATCTAAATGCAAGTCAAGCCAGCAGCGACAAAGTCATGCAACAAGCCCAAGCCGAGATGAATACACAGCGTATTGCCATGAATGCTCTAGGACAACAGTTGAGTTTGATTAATATCAATCCCTCAACCTTGACCTATAATTCGATTAGTCGATCTATTGCTATTTACAGCCCAATTAATGGTTTCGTAAGTAATACGTATGTGAACATTGGAAAATATGTTACCCCTTCCGATGTGATGTTTGAATTAATTGATCCTACAGATATTCATTTAAATCTAAAAGTCTATGAAAAAGATTTAGATAAACTAGAAGTAGGACAACGTGTAGTGAGTTTTACCAACAATAACCCAACAAAGAAATACGAAGGAGAGATTGTACTCATTAGCATGGATGTCAACACAGAAGGAACTTCTGAAGTACATTGTCATTTTGAGCATTTTGAAAAAAATCTTCTACCAGGAATGTATATGAATGCAGAAATTGACACCCATTCTTCTTTAACCAAAGCTTTACCCGAAGAGAGTGTCGTTTATTTTGAAGGAAAACACTTTATTTTTGTGGAAACAGGGAAACAAACCTATCAACTAACTGCGGTTGAAATTGGAGAAACTGAAAATGGATTCACGGCTATTCTCAATGCAGAAGCATTAACCCATAAAACCATTGTTTCAAAAGGAGCTTATACCTTGCTCATGAAATTGAGAAATACAGAAGATGAGGAATAGATATTCCTAATCAAAAAAGTTCAAAACATCGTATTTTCTGAAAAAACAGATTCATCAATTAGGAAAAAAACAGGCTTTCTTATTGGGTCAAACCAATTTGATACCTAGGCATTAAACAATCCTAGAGCCTCACTAATTAGAATCAATAAAATAAACAGATAAAACACAAAGTTCACTCATAATTAACTAATAAAAACACATATAATCCTTAACTTATCATAAACCAACTAAAAAATACAAATATGTTTAAGATAAAGATTCTACCCAATGGACCTTATGTCGTTCAAGGATTAAAAAAAATTATAGAGGAAACTTCTAAACGAAAAAACGGAGTATTGGCAGCTATAGAAACCAATGAGTTTCAAGAAGACAGTGAATATCGCTTGTGTAGATGTGGAGCATCCTCAAATAAACCTTTTTGTGATGGAACACATACTAAGATTAAGTTCAATGGAACAGAAACAGCAGATCGAAGTAACTACTTAGATCGAGTTTCACTACAAAAAGGTCCTGCAATGAGCCTGCTTGATGATGAACGTTGTGCTTTTGCACGATATTGCCATCGTGAACGAGCTGAAGTTTGGACATTAACCTCTCGATCAGAAGAGCCAGAAAATAAGCGAGAAGCAATTGAAGGAGCTAGTGCATGCCCAGCAGGACGTTTAACCGCAGTTGCAGACAACAAACTGATTGAGAACACATACGAGGCGAGTATATCTGTCGTACAAGATCCAGAAAAAAAAGTAAGTGCAGGGCTCTATGTCCGAGGAGATTTTGAACTTCAAGCAGCTGATGGAACCACCTATGAAAAAAGAAATAGAGTTGCTTTATGTCGTTGTGGAGCATCGAGAAACAAACCCTTTTGTGATGCGACCCATGTGAGCATAGGTTTCAATGATAAAATGTAAATCGAAACAACAAACAGAGTAAAATGCCTAGACTTTAATTTAATTCTAGGCATTTTTTTATTACAGCATCTCTTA
Source organism: Myroides odoratus (assembly GCF_001549985.1). Classification (GTDB taxonomy): domain Bacteria; phylum Bacteroidota; class Bacteroidia; order Flavobacteriales; family Flavobacteriaceae; genus Flavobacterium; species Flavobacterium odoratum_A. The sequence continues at coordinate 43,734 of NZ_LROZ01000008.1, forward strand.
TCACATTCTTTCAATCTATTTTATTTTTTTTTTCGCATCTTTGTATAAATAAAAAATACGTTTTAAAAAATCATTTTTTATACCCTGCATTTCCTTTGGATATCTTAGAAAATTCAACGGAGATTTGCACCTATTTTTCTTCATTTTTTTATACAAAATCTACTATGTACAAATTTTTAAGCAGTATTTTACTACTTGCATCTACGACTTTCGTATTCGCTCAATCCAAACCCTTAAAGGTTGAAAAACTACAGGATAACATCTATGTTTACATTACGTATCAAATGTATAACGGTGTGGAATATTCGTCCAATGCCTTATATATAGTAACAGATGAGGGAGCGATTCTAATCGATACGCCTTGGGATAAAGAGCAAAATGACCCTTTAGTAGAACATATCAGAAAACAACACAACAAAGAGGTAAAATGGGTGATTACGACACACTTTCATGAAGATCGCTCAGGAGGATTGGACTATTTCAGAAAAGCAGGGGCTGAAACCTATACTTATGCATTAACGAATGAAATTCTCAAAAACAGAAATGAACCCCAAGCAGAATTTACTTTTGGCAAGGAAAAACATTTCACTTTTGGCAAAGAAGAGATCGTAGTTTATTTTTTAGGAGAAGGGCATAGCAAGGATAATACAGTAGTATGGTTTCCAAAAGAAAAAGTTTTATACGGAGGTTGTTTGATTAAAAGTGCTGAAGCAACAGACATTGGTTATATTGGAGATGGTAATACTGATGCATGGCCTGCAACAATCAAAGCAGTTAAAAGCAAGTTTAAACAAGCGAAAACAGTAATTCCAGGGCATGATAATTGGAATCAATCCGGTCATATCGAGAATACAGAACGCATTTTATCAGCTTACAATGCACAAAAAGTAAAAAACAACAAGCAAATATAATAGTAACCCAATAAACTTAAGATTATTAACAGCAAATAGCTTGTGGTGAAGTTTTTAATCTTAAAGTCTTTTATTACTTTTGCAGTATGGCAAAACAAGAAGATATTTTTAAGAATGTTATTTCGCATGCAAAGGAGTATGGATATATTTTTCCATCTAGCGAAATATACGATGGTTTGAGTGCAGTTTATGACTATGCTCAAAACGGTGTAGAGTTAAAAAGAAATATTAGAGAGTACTGGTGGAAATCCATGGTACAAATGCACGAAAATATTGTAGGAATAGATGCCTCAATCTTTATGCATCCAACCACTTGGAAAGCTTCAGGTCACGTTGATGCATTCAATGACCCTTTAATTGACAATAAAGACAGTAAAAAAAGATATAGAGCAGACGTTTTAATTGAAGACTACTGTGAAAAATTACACCAAAAAGCATTAAAAGAGATTGAAAAAGCGAAAAAACGCTTTGGAGAAGCTTTTGATGAGGAGCAATTTATTGCGACTAATCCACGTGTGGTAGAATACTACGCAAAGAAAAAAGAAATTTTAGAGCGCATGGCTCGCGGTTTAGATACAGGAGATTTGGCTGATGTAAAAGCACTTATCGAAGAGTTAGAAATCGCTGATCCTGAAACAGGTTCTAAAAACTGGACGGAAGTACGTCAATTTAACTTGATGTTTGGTACAAAATTAGGAGCTTCTGCAGATACGGCAATGGATTTATATCTACGCCCTGAAACGGCTCAAGGTATTTTTGTTAACTTCTTAAACGTTCAAAAAACGGGACGTATGAAAATTCCTTTTGGTATTGCCCAAACAGGAAAAGCATTCCGTAACGAAATTGTAGCACGCCAATTCATTTTCCGTATGCGTGAATTTGAACAAATGGAAATGCAATTCTTCGTAAAACCAGGAGAGGAAATGAAATATTACGAGTATTGGAAAGATACGCGTTTAAAATGGCATTTATCTTTAGGTATGGGAGCAGAAAACTACCGTTACCACGATCACGAAAAATTAGCACATTATGCCAATGCTGCAACCGATATTGAATTCAACTTCCCATTCGGATTTAAAGAATTAGAAGGAATTCACTCGCGTACAGACTTTGACTTAAAAGCACATGAGCAATTCTCAGGTAAAAAATTACAGTTCTTTGATAACGAAACCAATTCTTCGTATGTTCCATACGTGGTAGAAACCTCAGTAGGATTGGATCGTATGTTCTTATCTATCTTCTCTAAATCGCTACAAGAAGAAACGTTAGAAGATGGAACTACAAGAACGGTATTGAAATTACCTGCAGTATTAGCGCCAACAAAAGCAGCAATCTTCCCTCTAGTGAAAAAAGATGGTTTACCAGAAATTGCACAAGAGATTATCGAAGACTTGAAATGGGATTTCAACGTCGCTTATGATGAAAAAGATGCTGTAGGACGTCGTTACCGTCGTGCGGATGCTTTGGGAACTCCGTTCTGTATTACAGTGGATCACCAAACGCTAGAAGATAAAACCGTTACGATTCGCCACAGAGATACAATGAAACAAGATCGCGTTGCAATTGCAGATTTACGTTCGATTATCAACGAAGAAGTATCCATGAAAAATTGGTTAAAGAAAATGATGTAACCCATCATTATTATTCCATATACAAGGTTCCTCAACAGATGTTGAGGAACCTTTTTTTATTCTTTTGCTTATCGCCTCTTCACTTTCAAATCCTTTACTTACTTTATACACTTCAACCTTAGAACGGATATAACCAAATCCCATTCCATACTTACTTGTTGTTGTAAGCGTTTCAACTTGTGAATCCGTTCATTAGGTAGGTATTCATCATGGTCGTTCATTATTATGGCTGCTAAAGTAACCCTCCCAATATATGAGGAAGGTGTGCTATTTTTCAATTGAAAGTAACCCTATTCATAAACTAAATCATCCAATTGAGAACCCTTTGTAATCTCATAAACAAAAGTCAAATAATCAACTACTCTTATTTAGAAAATACATTTTCACATAATTAATGTGGTTTACATCTAAAAAAATATTAATTTTAATACATTATCACGACCAAAAATCAAAAATAACACCATTATTTTATTGTACACCTTTTTTAATTTGATTCTTTGGAAGTGTGTATGTTTCTTAATGTAGGTTAAGTCGCTATTAATCAGAACACGTCTAACTTTGTATTATTGATAATCACAAAATATAACAGATATGAAAAAAATAGCTTTATTCGTTGTAGCAGCCTTATTCTCAGTTACTTCATTTGCACAAACAAAATGGAATGTTGACCCAATGCACTCGTTCCTAAACTTTTCAGTAAAACACTTAGGCATTTCTTTTGTTGATGGTAAATTCGAAAAATATGAAGGAACATTTGTAGGAAATCCTGAAGATTTAACGAAAGGTACTTTCAGCTTTACTGTAGATGCAAACAGCATCGATACAGGTGTTGAAATGCGCGATAATCACTTAAAATCGGCAGATTTTTTTGATACAGCAAAATTTGCTTCCATAAAATTTGACACAAAATCAATCAAAAAAACAGGGAAAGATAAATATGAGTTAGCAGGAAACCTAACAATTAAGAATATCACCAAACCTGTAACTTTTAAATTAACCTATGGTGGTTTATTAGCAGATGATGGAAATGGGAATACTAAACTTGGTTTTCAAGCAACAACGACAATCAACCGTTTTGACTTTGATGTAGCCTATGACCCAACAGGACAAGCTATTGGGAAAGAGATTGATATTACCGTGAATTTAGAATTCAGTAAGGCTAACTAATCCTTTATATATCTTTAAATGAAAAGGGCTCGCTATGAATAGCGAGCCCTTTTTTATATTTCATCATTTTCAATCACAACCAAATTATAGGTAACGTGATCTACAGCTCCATTGCGAATGCGATCGGCTACTTTAGAAACAGCCACAGGGCTATACGATTTAAACAACCCTATTCGATTGAGAAGCTGCAACACTTTTACGCCTATTTTCTCACCGCCTCGATCGGAATTCGGTCGAATTAGCGAACTTGGTCGGATGATAATCGTACGGCTAAAATGCAATTGGGCAATCGCTTGCTCTATTCTTCCTTTTAGGTAAAGATAAAAGACTTTACTGCGATAATCTGCTCCTTTAGAGGAAACCAAAACGAACGTTTCTACGGATTTAACCTTGCAATACTTCGCAAATTGAATTACATAATCATAGTCGATATGCCATTGTGCTGCTTTTCCGCCTGCTTGCTTCTTCGTCGTTCCTAAACAACTAAAAGCAACATCCCCTTCAATGAGATGATGCCATTGTCCCATTTGTTCAAAATCAACGACATGACAAATCAGCTTAGGATGCTGAATATCCCAAGGGCTTCGCACAAAAATCTCAACAAAATGATAGCGCTCATCACACAATAGTTGACGGACTAATACTTTTCCAACGGCTCCTGTTGCGCCAATAATTACAGCTCTCATATTAGTAATTTACAAAAAAAACTAAAACGATTGATTTCTTTTTACATTTTCTTAGGCTTACTTGGCTACTCCATGTGGCGCAAGCATGTGTTTAGGATCTAGTAATTCATCCAATTGCTCTTTAGTCATCAACTGATGAGCGAGGATTAAATCATATACTCCTTTTCCTGTTTCTAGTGCTTCTTTGGCAATTTTTGTACTTGCTTTATACCCAATATAAGGGTTTAATGCAGTTACAATTCCAATACTCTGTAACACTTGCTCTTTAGTATGATCAGCATTTGCTTGAATTCCTTTGATGCACTTCTCGTTTAATGTATCCATGGCTTGAATCATCCATTCCATAGATTCCATCAAACTATGTACCAAAACAGGTTCCATTACATTCAACTGCAACTGTGCAGCTTCTGAAGCCATAGTAATCGTCATATCATTTCCGATTACTTTAAAACACACCTGATTCACAACCTCCGGAATCACTGGATTTACTTTTCCAGGCATAATAGAAGAACCTGGTTGCATGGCAGGCAACTGAATTTCAGCTAATCCTGTACGCGGACCAGAAGACAGTAAACGCAAGTCATTACACATCTTTGATAACTTAATAGCAACCTTTTTCAAGGTATTAGAATAAGCCACCAATCCACTCGTATCCGATGTTGCTTCGATTAAATTTGCCGCTGAAACTACAGGTTGCTGCATGAGCTTCCCTAAATGTTGAGCACATAAAGTAGCATATCCAGGAACTGCATTTAATCCTGTTCCAATAGCGGTAGCCCCCATATTAATTTCCAAAAATGCTTGACTCGCTTCTTCTAATTTGTTTATTTCACGCGCTAACGTAAAAGCAAAAGCTCCAAACTCCTGTCCTAAAGTCATCGGAACAGCATCTTGCAATTGCGTACGTCCCATTTTAAGGATATCTTGAAATGCAATCTCTTTTTCTTCTAATGCTTGAACTAACGAAGTTAAGGCGAGTACAACACGTTGATTCATCTCAAATAACGCCACTTTAAATGCGGTTGGATAGGCATCATTTGTTGATTGAGATAAATTCACATGATCATTCGGTGAACAATACTGATATTCTCCTTTAGCATGACCTAAAATTTCCAAGGCGCGATTAGCAATCACTTCATTGGCATTCATATTCGTTGAAGTCCCCGCTCCTCCTTGAATCATATCAATAGGAAAATCCTGATGAAATTGACCCGCTACTAGTTCTTTACATGCAGTTTCAATGGCTTGATATATTGTTGAATCTAAGAGTTGAAGTTCATAATTGGTTTTAGCAGCTGCCCATTTTACTAACGCTAATCCTTTAATAAAAGCAGGATAATCTGCCAACTTTTGCTTCGAAATAGCAAAATTAGCAATCGCTCTTTGGGTTTGCACCCCATAATACGCATCAATAGGAACTTCGATTTCTCCTAATAAATCGCTTTCAATTCTCGTTTTTTTCATCACTTTTTTTTGCTTATACTACTTTCATTTATTCTTTTACATCCTAAACTAGGAATGCACTACGCTTCAAAAGTACCAGACACATAGTACAGTTTTTCACCTAACAATTCAAAGGTTGAATTTTCATAATGTTGATGGTCCTGTCCATTTGCATCTTTGAAATAGGCACGAAATACAACTTGTAAAGCTGAGGCCGCTTCAATTTCTAATCGTACCCATTGATTTTCACTAGCCCATTGTAAAATTGATTTTTTACTATACAAATGACGCGTTCGCGGATGTGTTGTATCAATCAGATACTTCGCATTGGCTAATACATAAGCTGTATATCTAGAACGCATCAAGGCTTCTGCTGTTGTTGGATACGCCGCTCCTTGGAGAAAAGGCATACAACAATCCGCTAATTGATGTTCACTACCACAAGGACATTCCATATCATTAAGCTTCTATTTGTTGTTGTAAATCTCCTACAATCTTTTGCATCTTGGCAAAACGCACCAATTCTTCATCTGTCTCAGCACAATCAATCATCGCCTTTAATCGGAGTTGTATCTCCTCTGCTAATCTTCGAGCTTCTACCTGTTTTCCTTGTTCCACCATTTGCTTTAAAATGATTATTAACTTTTCCATGCCGTTTTACTTTTTGCTTATACATTACAAAGATATTGGTTGCTTTCATTTAATGTGGTTTTTTATTCCCTCGATTTCTGTTATTTTTAAGTAAACAAAACCCCTTTTATGCTCAAAGACCTCCTCAATCTCTTTTTTCCGAAAAGCTGTTCGGGCTGTTCTCGTATCCTCCTTGCGCAAGAAGAATTGCTATGTACTGCTTGTCGAGCAGCCTTGCCCTTTACGAACCAACATTTGCATCCTTCCAATGAAGCCATGGGAAAATTTTATGGCAAAGTCAACATACAACAAGCAAGTTGCTTGTTGTACTACGTCAAAAATGGTATTGTCTCTAATCTTCTTCATCAGCTGAAATACAACAACCAACCCGAAATTAGTTTTACTCTTGGTATTTTATACGCAGAATTTCTCGCGGAGACTCAGGCGTTTCCACTAGTCGATTTCATAGTTCCCGTCCCATTGCATCGCAAAAAACTTCGTCAACGCGGTTACAATCAAGTGGATGGATTTGCAAAAGCTTTGAGTCAACGGTTTCACGTTCCACTCCATCCTTCCGTTCTAATCAAAGTAGAACAAACCGCTTCACAAACAACAAAAAGCTTTCAAGAACGCATACAAGCAAAACCTACTGTTTTTCAGTTACAAGCTACATCTGACTTAACGGGCAAACACTTTTTGCTATTGGATGACATTCTAACAACAGGAAGCACCTTGGAAACGTGTGCAAGGCTTTTATTACAAATCCCTGATAGCAAGGTGAGTATTTTGTGTTTAGCCTACACAAAATAAAGTTTTTAGGGGCTGATATTTTCTAAGTAAAAAATATAATTGTTACTTTGCCTTTTCAAAACAAAACTATGTCGAAGTTTCGTCTTTATTTTTTTACTTGTTTACTCATTTTATGTGTAACCTGTTTCTCTAATTGTGCTAAAAGAGGCTATATTTCTGGTGGTCCTATGGATACACTACCTCCTGTCGTATTAAAAAGTTATCCTGAAAATTATTCGATTAACTTTGATAAGGATGAGATTAGAATTGAATTTGATGAATTCATCAAAATAAAAAATGCCAATCAGAATTTAATTGTTTCTCCACCGTTGAAGAACAATCCTGAAATTTCCCCTATGGGAAGTCCTAAAAAGACAATGACGATTAAGCTTAGGGATACGCTACACCCCAATACAACCTATAGTTTCAATTTTGGAGATGCCATAACAGATAATAACGAAGGAAACGTATTACCTCAATTTAAATATATTTTCTCCACAGGAAGTTATATTGATTCACTAAAGCTTCAAGGAACCATACAATCAGCGCATCAGCTAAAAACGGACAACTTTGTCAATGTTATGTTATATGATGCTACGACCTTCAAAGACTCAACCATTTACAAAGAGAAACCCTTGTATATCACCAATACACTTGATTCTCTAACTACCTTCTCTATTGAGAATATCAAAGCAGGAACGTATTATGCTGTTGCGTTAAAGCAAAAAACGAATACGTATATGTTTAAGCCTGATCAAGATAAGGTTGCTTTTATCTTGGACACTATTGTGATCCCTACCGATAAAAAATACAATCTAGTCTTATTCAAATCAGAAGAAAAGTTTACGGCTAAACGTCCCGCTCAAATTTCGGAGAACAAATGGTATTTGCCTTATAAGGGTAATAAAGAAGGAGTAAAAATTAAAGTATCTAAAAATGACAGTATAATCCAAAGTGTATATACACCATTGGAAGGAAAAGACTCCCTTCAGGCTTGGTTCCCTAAGGTCATTGCAGATTCGCTTCATATTGCCGTTAGCAAAGAGGATTATTTAGAGACATTTACCGTACGTCCTCGTGCAAAAATGAAGGAAATTGATACCTTGAGTGTGACAGCAAAGAATAACAACATCGATTTCAAAGAGAATTTTACCTTAAAAACAACAACACCTATTGCTACAGTAAATAAAAATTTGATTCAAATTATCAACAAGGACTCGCTCCCTGTTTCCTTTGAAGTTCAAGAAATATTGGATGAGCAAAAAATAGCGTTACTATTTGAGAAAAATCAAGAAGAATTATATGCCATTCAACTGTTGCCTCAAGCCTTAACAGATATTTTTGGCCATGCTAACGATACTTTAAGCTATGCGTTGAAAACAACAAAGCACAGTGATTATGGGAATTTAAACCTCAGTTTAAATTCTGTTAAACGCTATCCAATTATTGTTGAACTGATTGACGAACAAGAAAAAGTATATGCAACACAAATCATCAAAGAACCGCAAACTGTCGTTTTTGATTTATTACCCCCGCGTAAATACTATGTGCGTATCGTTTATGACGACAATCAAAATGGCAAATGGGATACAGGCTATTATTGGGATAAACGCCAACCGGAAGAAACCTTTTACACTGATGAGCCCATTGATGTTCGCGCAAACTGGGACATCAATCAAGATATAGATGTATTGGCTATTCCGAAGAAGAAAACGTCAACAAATCCTACGAAACCAGCGAAAAAACCAGCAAAGAGATAAAACAAAAAGCAGCAGCCAACTAAAATGGACTGCTGCTTTTTGTTTCTATCATTTTTATCTTTTTTACTTCTCTAATTTCTGGAAGGTTTTATAACAGATATACGCAATAAATAATCCTACAACAATCAAGACACCCCATAGGATCATATTTAATCGATCTCGATTGCTTTGTTCTTCATTCGCGTCTTCTTTTACCACGGTTTGATAGTTGAAATCCTGCGTTTGAACGAGAGGCAAATTCACAGGGATATCATTTTTAAAATAAGTAATATCATATTCTGGTACGCCTTGCGTTGAGCTATTAACTTCTACCTCATACTTTTCATTTGCCTCAAGATACGCTGTTGCAAAGCGAGTTAACGCATAAAGCTGAACGGATTGAATTGTAAGTGGTCTATTATTTCCATTCTCAATTTCTATATAAGGATTGCGAACCAATACATCATCTAACATCCACTCATTTTGCTGTTTAGAAGAAATAATAAACGGAACCACTACGTTTGTTATTGAATCTTTTAAAACAGCCTTGCGATAGTAATCTGTTGGCGATGCTATCTCTAGCACTAGTTTATTTAATTTATAACTCAACTCCTGTGGAACAAAGGACACCCACGTTTTTTTATCTTTCGAATGGGTGGTACTCTTATCATATTGCAGCTGAATTGGACTAAATTGACCATAGGTCTTTGTTCCAACTACCGTAGTTACTTTGTTTACTTTCAGGGGAGTTGATTGATTGTTAATCAGCTCCATTTCATAATACGGATAACGTCCTTCGGGAATAGAAACAAACAAGGTTTCTTCTTCTCGTTCGGAAGAGGCATAGGTATAAATAGGTGTTTTTTGTTTGACAATAAACCAGTCTTTTTTGTTCATACTTCCTCTTACAGATGCCGTAATTGCAACGTCTGCTTTATTTATCGTAACATAAAAATCCGCAATCTTTTTTTCTTCTGGATTGTGAATAACGAAGCGATTGATGCTATCTCGCTCTACGCGATCCATTAAGGGATGTTCAACAACCTTCGTTTCTTTAGACGTTGGCTGTACGGCTCGAATAAAATAAGGCACTTCAATCGCTTGTCCTTGTTCTTGTTTAAGAATACGAAGATTAGATAAGTCCGCTTTAGCATTCCCTATTAATCGATTATCCAATTCAATCGAATAATATCCACGCGCTGCCACAGGAGGAAGACTTGCCTTATAAATTTTAGTTTGAGCATATCCAGATGATGTACTCAGCAAACAAGTTCCCCCTACCATCCAGACTACCGCCATCTGATATATTTTCTTCATGTGTAATGCTTTTAATTGCAATAAAAATAAGCGGTTTATTCTATTGTATCGCGATGCTGCTCTTCCTTGTCTTTTAGCAATAATTTAATGCGTTCTAAAAGGAAAGATACCACTAAAAGGATAACCCCTAACACGACAAAAGAGGCAATCTTTCCGCCTTGATTCATACGCCAAACATCATATAAATAGAATTTCAATACAATAATCCCAAAACTGATTAAGGATAGTTTTCTCAATTCTGCTTTTTCTTTATTCATTCCAATAATCATGAGCAACATAGCCATCAAGCCCCAAAGGATTGGATAACCATAGGCATGCACATCTGATAAAACAGCTTTATACGTCTCTTCTGTACTAACCATCCACACAACGAGGTTGTCAAGTTCTACTGACGAAAGCAGTACTAGCGAAGCAAATAACAGCGCATGCACCCATTTATAACTTTGGTCTGAAAGCAACTGAATGTTGCGATATAACCTAAAGTAGAAATACGCAAAAGCTCCCACTGCCAAGAGATGCAAGGTGAAATAACTAGGGGTATACTCACCAAAATAGAAGATATCTTTTCTCAAGGAACTGACAGCAATGGTAAAAAGCAAAAGTAATAAACCCGATACCGCAATATGGATGGAATAAAATAGCTTAGTCATCTTCTTTTTATACCAAACCAAATACATCGCCGCATATACTACGGTATACGTAACTAAACTAAAAAACTTATAAATACCAGCTGTGCCACCTAGATAAGGATATTCTATTCGGGCACCTACTTGATAAGAGATCTCCAAGAATCCGATTCCATAAGCTAATACCAATAATAAACTAGTTAAAACGTTGTGTATTTCGCCAGATGTTGGTTGCTGCATGCCTTTCAAACCTATTGTGTCCTCCTCAACTACTGGTTTTTTTCCTGTAATATAATAGATAAAGAAAAACGACAACAGGATGACAATCCCCGTTAAGGTATACTGATTTATTGCAATAGGTAGTATCTCAACAATACTAGTTTTATCTGCTTCAATATCATAGATTAACGTTGGATTAAAACTTCGGATATCCATTAAGTAGGAAACGAGTGTAAGTACTCCGAGTAGCATTGAACCAATTCTAAACAGATTTGCTTTTGAACGGGTCCAAATCCAAAATAAGACGCTCATTTCTACTGCCCATACAATCGTAATATAGACCTTACTTAATTGAACAGGTATCGCCAAAGACACCAACCCGATGGTAATCGCTAATAAAGTATACGAAAAGTTTTTATCAATCGGCGCTGTTTTGCTTCTCATTGTCAACACAATAAATAAAGCATTAATTAAGGCCATCCCCACAATAATTACACCTAGATAATTAGTTCCCATGCTATTCGCTTGTATCATGAAGAAACAAATCAAAGAAGTAAAATTCACCAATGTGATGTATAATAGCTGCCAAACATCTGATTTTTCTTTTGAATTCTTAATGTAACGCAACACCAACAAGACCATAAACTGCAAGAAAAATAAAGCGGTAAAGAAGATTGCATCTGCCTGGTATTCTTTATTCACTTTTAGTACAATCCAAGCAAATAAATACAGGTAGGTCAATATATAGCTAAACTTATCAATCAACAACCATTTTTGGCGAATAGCCACAATAAGTACACCCGTATTTAAAAGGAAGATATACGAAAATAACACCCAATGATTACCATTACCTGTACTGATTAAGAGTGGTGCTAACATCCCTCCAATAAAGGCAAAAATAGCGAGTTCTTGTCTCTTATAGGCAATAGATAAACATACAGCTAGTACCGTAATTATACTTAAAATAATAAACGTAACTGTTTGATTAAAGAGTTGATATTCTCTAAAGGCCAAGGTAATCGTTGTATACAATATTGCTAAACTTCCCCCCATTAGCACAGAGGAAAAAACAGTGTACTTGGTGCTTAATTTATGGGCAATACCCGCAATGATTCCACCAACTGCAACTCCTAAAGCCACACGGCCAATCTCGTTAATCCAATCTTGATCTATCGCATACTTTACAAAGAATCCAATTCCCAAGACCAACGTGATTATACCAATAGCATTTAACCAATTTAACTCTTTCAATGCTTTGACAAACTTGCTATCCTCTGCTTCTTTGACTATAGTATTCGCCCTAGGATGTTCTTTATGCTCCACTTGGTGCAGCTGTGCCATACTAGGTATTGGTGGAGGTAGAATTTCTTCTTTTGGCTCAGCTACTTGCTGTATCGGTTCTGGTATCACAACCTCTTCTTCTACTGGAGGAAGTATTGTTTCTGCTGGATGCTCAATAGGAATCGGCGGTGGCACTACCGTGTGCTCTGCTTCCACTTTTTGCTCTACAATTGTAGGCATTGAACCTATCTCCTTCTCTTTGAGACCATCGATATCCCCTTGCAGTTTTTTTAGCATGTGTGACAAACCATCTATCATTCGATTGGATTGTTCCAGCTGCGTATTGACTTTATCAAATTTATTAGTCATCCTAATAAGCAATATCATGGCGATGACTAGTATAAGTAAAATTAAAAATTCCATATCGTTTCTGCTTTAGTTGAGAATAGCAATCCCTGAACAATCTAAGTTAGGCAAGTACCTTTTTGGTTAATTACCAAAATTAACCAAAAAAACAAACACTTTTACTCCCTAATGATAGTGAATATGAACATCCTTTTACACAATCTGCGAATAAATAGGATTCATGCATTCAATCCCACTATTTTTTTTCACCTTTTCACCTTTTTAGCCCTGTGTAAGAATCTTTTGAAAAGCACATTGTAAATATTTAACTAAAAACAGGTGATTCATTAGAAAACAAGAACATAACAAACTGTAATAGTGCTAATTACAAACATAGTTAAATTAATATTAAAATGATTTTTTCACACTTTCCTGCTATACATTTGATATATCAAAATTAAAATTTAATCCACGATGAGATTAACAAAAATGACTTTAGCTATTGCATTTGTAGCTATCGCTTTCGCTTCTTGTAAAGACCAAAAAGAAGCTCCTGTGACTGAAGAAACAACAACTACTGAAGTAGTAGAAGAAGTTGCAGCACCTGCTGTAGACACCAAAGTATTAGTTGGTTCTTGGACACAACCTAACCCTATTAATGACAAAGAAGTACAAGGTTTCGAATTAAAAGAAGACGGAACAGCTGCTTCAATTAATAGGGCTACACTTCAAACTAAAAAGTGGTGGGTAGAAGGAGATAAATTATTCTTGGAACAAGAAAGCATCGGTAATGGTACATCAAGTATTGATACTGTATCTTACCCATTTGAAGTAGTTGATGGTAACACATTAAACCTACTTAATGGTGAGTCAAAAGACTCTTTCACTAGAAAATAATCTGTTTTAGATTTAGTAGATGAAAACAAAACAAACTGTACTTGCTTTAGCTTTTGTAGCTCTTGCATTCGCTTCTTGTAAAGATCAAAAAGAGGCAACTGTAGTTGAAGAAACCCCAACAGTAACAGAGCAGCCTACACCAGAAGTGGCTCCTGCAACTGCCTTAATCGGTAGTTGGACACAACCCAATCAGGCAAATCCTAATATCCTACAAGGTTTTGAATTAAAAGAGGATGGTACGATGGTTGCAGTAAATGATCCAGCCATGATCTTTACCAAATGGAAACTTGTAGATAACACGCTTGTTTTTGAGAGTGAAGTTGCTAACAATGATCCTGCTTCAGTGAAAATTAGTACATATAAATACGAATTAGTAGCGGATAAAACCCTTAAACTAGACGTTGAGGGAACAATCGAAACGTTTACAAAACAATAAAAGACATTTCTTTTTATAGGAAGAGCTACCCATAGGGTAGCTCTTTTTTTTTGATACTATGGAACCATCATCTAGTCATTCCTATACGTATTTATTTTATTTCAATCTCATCTGCGTCTTTCAGAAAAGCAAATCGATTTCTCGCTTTATCCTGTATCGCTTTATCTAGTGTACAATAGCGCACTACTTCCCCTTCTTGTGGCTCAATGAGGTATTGTCCCATATAATCAATCACCTGAGAATGTCCTGTATAGCGGTTGTCATTTTGGTCTTCCCCACATCGATTAACACCCACTACATAGCTCATATTCTCAATAGCTCGCGCTTTTAGAAGCGAATCCCAAGCATAAATGCGCTGATCAGGCCAGCTCGCAACATACAACAACAAATCATATGCCTCACCTACATTACGGGCAAAAGCTGGAAAACGCAAATCATAACATACCAAAGGGCATATATTCCACCCTTTGTATGCAACAACTAAACGAGCAGCCCCTGGGGCATATACCTTTTCTTCGCCTGCAAGTGAAAATAAATGTCGCTTATCGTAAGTTTTAAATTCACCCGTTGGCCAAATAAAGAACAAACGATTGTAGAAATGATTTCCTTCCTTGATCACCATACTCCCCGTTAAAGCAAAATCAAGCGATTTACAGCACGATTGTAATTCTTCGATAAACTTGTCTTGCATCGTCATAAAAACGCGCTCAGGATTCATTGTAAAGCCTGAAGTAAACATTTCTGGCAATACAACTAAATCTGTTCCTGGTTCAATTTGGTGTAATTGATTTTTAAAGTAGGCTGTATTCTGTTCTACATCCTCCCAAACTAGGGGAGCCTGAATTAAAGCTATTTTCATCCTGGTCATTTTAATCACTCAAAAATACAAAATATTCTTAGGATGTTATTTTCGCATCAAAGAGAAACCTCCCCTTTACGTTAGTCTTAAAAAATAAAAAAGGAGAAACAGTTAGTTCTCCTTTTTATCTTTTTAATGATTTTCATGGGTACAAAGTTCACTGTATTTGGCTAATATTTGTCTAAAAAAGACGAAATCTACTTCGCTTTTATATTCCAATTTAGCCAATTTCTTCGAAGATCCATTGGCTATTCTGTCAGCAATAAATTCCTTTTTAGTTGCTTTAAAATCTGCCAAAGCCTGTTTATACTCGTCTTTATAGTTCTTTGAGTCAATATAATTTTCTTGTAAATACGTCTGAAAAGCTTTGCAATTTTTATCCATTAGCATCATAAACTGAGCAGTCTCGCGATCTGTCCTGCGATAAGCGGCATGAAAAAAGAAAAAGTAATCGGTATTGGCTACTGGAAAATAAAAATGGGTAAAAATTAATCTCCCATTATCTAAAAATAACAGTTTAGCATACGGAACATCTTTATATGTATTCAATGGAAAGAAATCGACAACATACTTATCTGAAAACTCATATTTTTTATCAAATTTTCGAATGCGAACAGGATAATATACGGTAGAGTGCTTCTCATCCTTTTTATCGTAAACCTCTACTGAAATTACATCTCTAGATGAAACAGGACGATAGTCCTTTGCTCCATCGCTCTTAAACTTAAATTCGTAAGGATCGGTATATTGAGAACCAAAAGCGGTGAATTTCTCTCTAATTTTCCCTGTTTCTTTTGAACCGTTTTTAAAGGTGAGGACTGTTTTTCCACGATTTACATCCGTAGCTGCGAAACCGAGCTGTCCATAGGAAATAAGAGAAGAGAATAACAATAAAATGCTAAGTAGTAAGGTTTTCATTAAATGTTGAAATTTGTGTTAATAAAAAGCAAATATATGTTAACGAAACCAAAATGCAAATTACGCTAATAAAAAAAGCAGCACAAATGTGCTGCTTTTTCCTTTTTCAAAAAAATATTAAAATCAATTATAAGGCTGCTTTTAAGTATTCTCTGTTCATACGAGCAATATTCTCTAGAGAAATACCTTTTGGACATTCTACCTCACAAGCACCTGTATTTGTACAGTTACCGAAGCCTAAAGCGTCCATTTCAGCTACCATGTTCATTACACGGTCTGCAGCTTCTACTTTACCTTGTGGCAACAAAGCAAATTGAGAAACTTTTGCAGATACGAATAACATAGCTGAAGAGTTTTTACACGTAGCCACACATGCCCCACAACCAATACAAGTAGCAGCGTCAAATGACTTATCTGCATCGTGCTTTGGAATTGGAATAGCATTCGCATCTTGTGTATTACCAGAAGTATTTACCGAAATAAATCCTCCTGCGTGTTGAATTTTATCAAAAGCGGTACGGTCAACTACTAAGTCTTTGATTACTGGGAAAGCTTTTGCTCTAAATGGTTCAATATAAATAGTATCACCATTTTTGAACTTTCTCATGTGTAACTGACAAGTAGTAACTCCTCTATCTGGTCCGTGTGCTTGTCCATTAATAAATAACGAACACATTCCACAAATACCTTCACGACAGTCGTGGTCAAATGCTACGGGATCATCCCCTTTCTCGATTAGCTCATTGTTTAAAACATCAAGCATTTCTAAGAAAGACATATCAGGAGAAACATCATTGATTTTATATTCAACTATTTTTCCTTGTTCTTTAGCGTTTTTTTGACGCCATATTTTTAATGTAAGATTCATCTGCATCGAATTTTTACAACAAGATATGATTCAAGAATCAATACCTCAATATTATTTATAACTACGAGTTACCAACTTAATATTTTCATACACCAAGTCTTCTTTGTGTAGAACAGCGTCTCTAGGATTTCCTTTGTACTCCCATGCAGCAGCATAAGCAAAGTTCGCATCATCACGTTGTGCTTCTCCATCTTCTGTTTGGTGTTCTTCACGGAAGTGACCTCCACAAGATTCTTCACGGTGTAAAGCATCTTTCGCGAATAATTCTCCTAACTCTAAGAAGTCAGCAACTCTAAGCGCTTTTTCTAGTTCTTGGTTAAAGCTATCTGCAGTTCCAGATACTTTCACGTCTTTGTAGAATTCCTCTCTTAATACAGCAATTTCATCCATTGCTTCATTTAAACCTTGTGCATTACGAGCCATACCTACTTTATCCCACATGATTTTACCTAATTTTTTGTGGAAGTAATCTACTGAATGTGATCCTTTATTGTTCATTAAGTGATCAATCATATCTTGTACATTTTTCTCCGCAGCATCAAATTCTGGTAAATCTGTTGGAATCGCACCTGTACGA
The DNA here is from genome assembly GCF_001549985.1 of Myroides odoratus. GTDB lineage: Bacteria > Bacteroidota > Bacteroidia > Flavobacteriales > Flavobacteriaceae > Flavobacterium > Flavobacterium odoratum_A. The sequence continues at coordinate 61,073 of NZ_LROZ01000008.1, forward strand.
ATATCATCAGCTAAGTAATCACCGATTGTATAAGGTAATACGAAATATCCGTCTGCTAATCCTTGCATCAATGCAGAAGCCCCTAAACGGTTTGCTCCGTGATCAGAGAAGTTTGCTTCACCAATTACATAACATCCTTCAATTGTTGACATTAAGTTGTAATCAACCCAAACTCCACCCATTGTATAGTGAACTGCAGGGTAAATCATCATTGGTGTAGTGTATGGATCCTCATCAACGATTTTCTCATACATTTGGAATAAGTTTCCGTATTTGTTCTCTACAACGTCTCTACCTAGTTTGTAAACCAATTTAGCATCGTTTTCATCTAAGTGGTGAATACGCGCTTGTTCTTTACCGTAACGCTCAATAGCAGAAGCGAAGTCTAAGTAAACTGCCTCACCTGTTGCGTTAACACCATATCCAGCATCACATCTTTCTTTCGCTGCACGAGAAGCAACGTCACGTGGTACTAAGTTTCCGAATGATGGATATCTTCTTTCTAAGTAGTAATCTCTATCTTCTTCTGCAATTTGTGTTGGTTTTAATTTACCTTCTCTAATTGCAACAGCATCTTCAATTTTCTTTGGAACCCAAATACGTCCATCATTACGTAAAGACTCAGACATCAACGTTAATTTTGATTGGTGGTCTCCTGTAACAGGAATACAAGTTGGGTGAATTTGTGTAAAACAAGGGTTAGCGAAGAATGCTCCACGTTTATGCGCTTTCCAAGCAGCAGTAACGTTTGAACCCATTGCATTTGTTGATAAGAAGAATACGTTTCCGTAACCACCTGTAGCAATAACTACTGCGTGTCCAGAATGACGCTCAATCTCACCATTGATTAAGTTACGAGCGATAATTCCTCTTGCTTTTCCATCAACTAGTACTAAGTCAAGCATCTCATGACGGTTGTACATTTTGATTTTTCCACGACCGATTTGACGGTTCATTGCAGAGTATGCCCCTAATAATAATTGTTGACCTGTTTGTCCTTTTGCGTAGAATGTACGAGAAACTTGAGTTCCCCCGAAAGAACGGTTGTCTAATAAACCACCGTACTCACGTGCTAATGGCACACCTTGAGCCACACATTGGTCAATAATATTCGCTGAAACTTCCGACAAACGGTGTACGTTTGCTTCACGTGCACGGTAATCTCCTCCTTTTACAGTATCATAGAATAATCTGTAGATAGAGTCACCATCTCCTTGGTAGTTTTTAGCAGCGTTAATCCCTCCTTGTGCAGCAATTGAGTGTGCACGACGAGGTGAATCTTGATAACAAAATGCTTTTACATTATAACCAAGCTCTGCTAAAGTTGCAGCAGCTGATCCACCAGCTAATCCTGTTCCTACAACAATAACATCAATGTTACGTTTATTTGCAGGGTTAACTAATTTAATGTGGTTTTTATAATCAGACCATTTCTTATCGATTGGTCCTTGAGGTATCTTTGAATCTAATTTCATAATCAATTTCTTTAGGACTATTTAATAAAGTGAATGTATAATGGAATGATCGCAAATAAAGCTGGTACTAAGTATGCAAATGCATAACCTAATCCTTTAATCAAACAGTTATACTTTGGATTATTTATCCCTAAAGATTGGAATGCACTTGCAAAACCATGAGATAAATGGAATCCAAGAACAATCATTGCGATTACATATAAAATTGTGCTAATCAACCCTGTAGAAGGATCTTTAAAAAACTCAATTGTAATTTTATGTAAATCTTTGTAACCATCTGCAATTTTTAAGTCCATGCCTTTTTGATAAAAAGCAGTTCCTTTAATTTCCAATTGTCCCATCTCAACCGCTCTAACGTCGATTGGTTGCTCTTGAACAGTTTTGTAAATTGTAATTGGTTCCTCTTGACCTTCAACCTTAACTTCTATTGTTTGCAAAGGCATAGCCGTAAAGTGCATTTTCGCCCAGAAGTTAACCATGTGCGTCACAATAAAAACTAATAATAAAGTTCCTAAAACCGCCATATTACGAGAAGCCCATTTACTGTTTGCACCAGCATTGTTCTTCGCGTATCCGATAGGACGAGCTTTTTTGTTTTGAACCGTAAGAACTATACCATCAATCGCGTGGAAAAGGATTGAGATATACGTAACATAAGATAATACTTTTACAGCTGGATTAGTTGTCATGAATAAGGCATACTCATTGAATTTTGACGCATCCCCAAAAATCAACTGAAGATTCCCTATCAAGTGACCAACTAAAAACAAGCATAAAAATAACCCAGTAAGAGACATCCAATATTTCTTTGCAATGGATGACTTTAAAAGTGCAGATTTTGCCATAATGTAATTTTAATTGTTTTTCTTGAAAAAATCTCTCAAAAATACACCTAATTAACGTTATCCACAATGTGTGAGCGTTTATTTATATTGAATATAAACAAAGTTTTTTACCTTATTTTACTTAAAAAAAAATTAGAATGAGACTAGATTTAAGACCAAATAGTATATTTTCCTAAAAGATTCTAAAACGACTTTAAAATATTCGCATCTATAACAAGAATAAAGTCGGCTAAACCAAGATTGAGTTTTTCGAAATTCCCCACCTGATCTGCTTCAACCATCGTAATTGTGGCTACTTTCAGCTGTGGAGCATAATTTTTCAAATACCAAAAAATGCCTTCATAGTTGTTACTATGGTATGATCCATTATAGTGTATAAACAACTTATTTGGAGTACTATTTGACTGAATAAAGTGTGCCATTGTAGCATCCTTAATTGCTTGTGCTTTAGGTAAATTCTCGTTTACGTGATCTGCATCAAACATCGTCAACATCTCTTTATATCCAGGTAATTCCGGATCATAAGGAAAAGGAAGAGGTGCAATCCATGCTTTTTCTTCTACTTTCAAGGTATCTAAAGCTTCCATTCCTCCTTTAAACAACAAACTTGCATATCGACGTGGTACATTAGTCGCAATAAAAGGAAAACGCTGTTGCTTTGCATATTCAACCAATGGTCGATAATCCCCTTTATAATTATTCCACAAACGCACCTCTTTTGCAAAATCCTCTTCTGAGCTTTGTCCTGCTACATAATTTGACAACCCTTCTTGATTGTCTGCTTCGAACATCTCAGCACCTAATACTAGTTCGTGTTTAGCACCTAAACTTTCTGTTACCTTCAATTGCAACCAATGCCCCAAAGAATTATTGTGGTATTCCCCAAACAACACGACATCAGATTTTCCTAATGTTTTGATCATTTGTTTATAGGTCACTTTTTTTCCTTTCGCATTGTAAATTTGGTACGGTTGCCCTTCGCTTGCAAAAACGGTTCCAACTAGTAGAGCGAATAATACGCTATAGATATATTTCATGTTTACGCTGTTTTATAAGTCCCAAAGATAATTCTATTTGAATAATTTAGAATAAATAAAAATAAAAATACCTGTTAACAAAAAGCAATTCTAGGGTAGAAAGTTTTTTTTTCGTTTTGCAACCTTTACTTTTGCTTGCTCAACAAAACACATCTAATGATTCCAAAATCGTTACTATACAAGAACATTCAGATCAATTACTACGATAGTGGCAAAGGTCATGCCTTAATTTTCTTACATGGCTTTTTAGAAAATGCCACCATGTGGAGGGATTATACAACCTATTTCTCAACGAAGCACCGCGTAATCAGCATCGACTTATTGGGGCATGGTGATACGGGTTGTATAGGTTATATTCACAGCATGGAAGATATGGCTGATGCCGTTCATGCTGTAATTACACACTTGAAACTTAAAAGAGTAACTTTAATTGGACACTCCATGGGTGGGTATGTTTCTTTGGCATTTGCGGAACTCTATCCTGATTATGTCAAAAATATCATATTAATTAATTCTACTGCTCGTGCTGACAGTCCTGAACGAGTACAAAACAGAGGTCGAGCGATTGAACTCATCAAGAAAAATGCCCCCATGTTTATCACTATGGCCATCAATAACTTATTTGCAGATGCAATTAGACCATTACATGAAGCAGAAATTAGCCATACCCGAGAAGAAGCACTAAAAACATCTACTCAAGGTGTTATTGCGGCTTTAGAAGGAATGAAAACGCGAATTGACAGAGAAGTCCTCTTGCACTTTGCTCCTTACCCAATTGCTCTTATTCTAGGTCAAGATGATCCTGTTATGCCTTATCAAGACACCTTGGATCAAACCTTAGGAACCAAAGTTAAGGTGACTACACTGAAAGGAGGACATATGCTTCATATTGAACAAAAAGAAGAACTAAAGCAAACACTCAACGAGCTAGTAAAATAGCTGATCCACAATAAGACAACAAAAAAGCGAGAATAGCTATTATTCTCGCTTTTTTTATAAGGTCTCCACAAATGGAGTTTCTCGATCTAATATAACCAAAATAAGCTTGATCAATTCTTCTTTGAAAGCCGCTAAAATTACAGGGGTGATATCGTGATCAACGGCCCTTCCTTCACGAACTCCAAAGAATAAAAATCCTTCTCTACGGTTTTTAAAGGAGTAGATTCCCGCTTCTAATGAAGCTATATGCTCTTTTTCAGCATACATTAATGCATAACACAACAGCTGAATAATTTTATCGTTCTTTAAGTGCTCCGTTAAGCCTTCCCATTGGGACAATTTTACTTGATTGGATTCCACTTTTCCCGTTTTGTAATCAATAACGCGAATTTTTCCATTTCGATTTTCAATGCGATCTACAAACCCAAATAATTTAATAGGATAAGGTAAACGAGGATCTTCCAACACATGCTCCAAACGCGTTTCCAACGCCAATAGCTCTACTTGATCTCCTTGCTCCAATCCCTTGAGTTCTTCACGCAAGAAATGATACACATTTCGCTTAGCCACTTCAAAAGCCAATAGGTTTTTCCCCATTTTCTCCTTGTCGCTATTATAAATTTCTTCGAACTGATCCTGAACCTCTTGATCTGCTTTGAGTTGAATTTCTTTAATCATCGAAACGGTTAGTACCTTTCCAACATAAGGTTGATACAAGTTTTCTAACGCATTGTGAATAATGGTTCCCAAAGTATTCAATGCTACACTTTCCTCAACCTCATCCACTTCTCGAATGCGCAACACCTGTTGAATATAAAATTGCAACGGATTGCGCAAATAAGCAGTTAAAGCAGAAGGCGAAAACCCCTTAACTGTTGCAATAGCTTTGAGTTTTTCCATCAATTCGGCTGACTTTTCAATTGCAATAGGCGCATAGGCCTTGTCAGGTAAATAGGCTGAATAGGTAACGTTGGCTAAATGATGTTTAGGTTGTGTTTCCATTTCCAATTGCGCTAAAAATCGACTTTTCTCTCCAGCATCCATTCCCTCGGCTTGGGAATTATAAATTAAATACACCTGTTTCGCACGCAAAAGTAAATGGTAGAAGTGAAAGCTATAAATGGCATCCTTTTCCTTATATGTTGGGAGCCCTAATTCTCTTTTTACATCATAGGGAATAAAGGAATTTTGACTTTTACCCGATGGAAATTTACCTTCATTTACAGAGGTAAGAATCACCGTTTCAAAATCCAACACCCTACTTTCTAAGATTCCCATGATTTGAAGTCCTTCCAGCGGATCTCCTTCAAAAGATACCTCACTCATATCCATGATTTGCTTATACAATACCTGAAGTAATTCAATCGAATGAATAAACGGGTATTTTTCACAATAAGACAACAAGCGATTCAATAAGTTGTAAGTCGTAAACAAAAAGGTTTTCATCAAACGATTTTGTTGACTATCGGTAGCAAGTTTATTTTTAACCTGAATAATCAAAGCAATTAAACGCTTTAATATAGCTGCAGGATTTTGATCCTTCCAAGAATCAAAAACAAGTCGTTTCGTTTCTTCATCAGAAGCGGTAATCCACGATTCAAAACGATCAAATGAGAAAAAAGTTAAGTTTTTTTTCTGTATTTCGGACACTACATCGCCTACATCAAATAACCCTTCCATCACAGGACTAGTCAATACTTCTAAAACATCACGGTAGTAGTATACATATTGTTTTCCCCCTCGACGAACTGCGGCTAAATGCATTTTGAATATCTTATTCAAAAACAGCTGAACAGGGCTACTATTCCCGCTGTACCCCATCGTAATATTTAAACTACTCACCGTATTAGGCAACCCATATAACACAGGTTGTAGCAAATTTTCATCCCCCAAAACAACGGCAATCTCATCCAAAGAAGTACCTTTTGCCAACTCCTGATCAATAATTGCTCCTACAATCTTTGCTTGTCCTACACTTTTGGGCGTTTGAATAATTTCAATATTTTTCTCTTCACTAAAAGATGTGGTAATCCATTCGAAAGGATGATTTTGATAATAAGGCCATTTTTGTTTGATTCGTCTTAGGAATAAACCCGCATCATGATAGACATCATGAAGGAAAACCTCATCAATATCCCAAAAAACGCGAGCTCTCCCTTCAATCAAAAAATGCTGAATAATTACTTCTTCTGCGGCATTTAACGCATTAAATCCTGCAAAATAATATTGTTTATTATTGGACTTTACAAAATCTTGGTGGACGGCAACTGCTTCGCGATAAATCATCCCTTGATAGCCAATTTTCTTGGCTTTGAGGTGCTGATATAAAGCGGAGTAATATCCTGGTATTTGCTCCCAAAACTGAAGGTAATTCTTCACGATATCCGTCTGTTGATTGACATCTACAGCCCAGTGATTGATATCTTCTATATCTTTTAAATAGCTAAAAACATGTTGAGGATTCAACAAATAACGATCGACTTCATTAAAATCTTGAAGCAACATTCTTGCCCAATTGACAAAATAGTCGAAATCCTCAGCTTTATCTTGTAACAGTTGTTTATAAACCAGATAAAATTCAAACAAGAGCTCAATGGAGTCAATTCCTCTTAATTGAGCAATATCCTGTACCAATTCTTCAACACTGATAATGGTTGGAGCAAAAACACGGCTATCATAAAATGACTTCAGCTGTTCCAACAAGAAGACTTTCGCGCGTTTATTGGGTAATACGACCACTAAGTCGTCCATAGACGAGGGAAAATCCTTCTTTATTTCCGCGCAGAATTGATTTAAAAAACGTTGTTGACTCATGTGAATAAAGGTAATAAAAAAAGGGCTTCGAATACTCGAAGCCCTTTTCTATCTTAGGATAGATCCTAATTATTTTTGTAATTGAATTTCAACACGTCTGTTCAACTCACGTCCTTTAACAGTTTTGTTAGAAGCGATTGGTTCAGCAGATCCGTAACCTTTAGAAGTTAAACGGCTAGCATCAATACCTTTCTCTACTAAGTAAACTTTTACTGCGTTAGCTCTGTTATCAGATAACGGAACGTTGATTTTGTCAGATCCAGTACTATCAGTATATCCAGCGATGTGGAATTTAGCAGTAGGGTATTCTTTCATGATTTTCACGATGTTATCTAAAACAGCGTAAGAAGCATCTTGGAATGTAAATTTACCTGTATGGAATAAAATTGTTTTTCCATAGTCGTTCAATTGTTTTACTTGCTCTTCTTTGATTTCTGGACATCCTCTGTTTGAAGCAGGACCAGGAACATCTGGACACTCATCTAAATGATCAGGCACTCCGTCTCCGTCTCTATCTGGCCAAGGACAACCTTTGTTTTCTTTTGGACCAGGAACTTCAGGACACTCATCTTTATGATCTGGCACACCGTCACCGTCTGTATCAGGACATCCGTTGAATTCTGGTAAACCTGGAACGTCTGGACACTCATCTAAATGATCTGGAATACCATCACCGTCTGTATCAGGACATCCGTTGAATTCTGGTAAACCTGGAACATCTGGACACTCATCTAAATGATCTGGAATACCATCACCGTCTGTATCAGGGCATCCGTTGAATTCTGCTAAACCAGGAACATCTGGACACTCGTCATATTTGTCTAAGATTCCATCTCCATCAGTATCTTTTCCTCCAAATTGGAAGCGAATCCCCATGAAGTGTTGCATATGTGATGCCACATCTACATTTGGATCTCTTGTATCGTCAAATGAATGTTTGTAAGTCGATTGAACTGTTAAAGCGATGTTTTGAGTAAACCAAAAGTTTAACCCTAAACCTCCATTCACAGTACCTGTACTTGCATCACCCATAAAAGTATAACCTCCACCTAATAATAAGAATGGGTCAACCACTTTAGTGTTCAATAATTCTTTGAAGCTATATTTAACTTCTGCGTCAATACCATAGTATGACAAATCTCCAGGGTTGTACTTTAAGTATCCTTCAGATTCTTTAGAAATAAATTTTTCAATTTTATTCACAGATCCTACTACTCCCAATGAAAATCCATCACCTAGATATCTAGATACGTTCAAATAAGAGATTGATGGCAAAATATTCCAATCCGAAGTTTGGAAATAACCTCCCATTTTGTGTGAAAACCCTTTAGCCGAACTAACTTTAGTGTTTACAGCATTCGCACCAATAGTTACAGCCCACGGATGGTCGGCATCTTGTGCTTGAGTCGAAAGCCCCGCACATAGTATTGCCGCTGCAATTAATTTGTTGAGATGTTTCATAACTTTATTTTTCTATTTATTGTAATGTTAAAACAAAAATACAATTATATGTGTAGTTAACAAATTTTATTCTTAACAATTATTATGATTTGCTAAAAAAACTTAATATTTAGATTACATTTAGTTCTTTTCCTACTTCAATAAAGGCTTGAATGGCTTTATCTAGGTGTTCTTGAGTATGTGCTGCGGATAATTGAACTCTAATTCTCGCTTTTCCCTGTGGCACAACTGGATAGAAGAATCCAATTACATAAACGCCTTTTGCTAATAGACGATCTGCCATTTCTTGGGATAATTTTGCATCATACAACATCACGGGAACAATAGCAGCGTCTCCATCGATAAAATCAAATCCCGCTTTTTTCATTCCTGCTTTGAAATAATTAGTATTCCACTCTAATTGATCACGTAGTTTAGTGTCTTTTTTCAATAGTTCAAACACCTTCAATGATGCTCCTACAATCATTGGAGCCAATGAATTGGAGAATAAATAAGGACGAGAACGTTGTCTCAACAACTCGATAATTTCTTTTTTACCTGTTGTATATCCTCCCATTGCCCCACCTAATGCCTTTCCTAATGTACCTGTAATGATATCTACGCGTCCCATTGCGTTTTTCGCTTCCATCGTACCTTTTCCTGTAGCTCCAATAAATCCAGCAGCATGGCACTCATCTACCATAACTAAAGCATCATATTTATCAGCTAAGTCACAGATTTTATCTAATGGTGCTACTAATCCATCCATAGAGAATACACCATCCGTAACGATAATCTTGAAACGGTGTCCTGCTTCATTTGCTTTAATCAACTGTTGCTCTAAATCAGCCATATCGTTATTTTCATAACGGTAACGCGCTGCTTTACACAAGCGAACCCCATCAATAATAGACGCATGGTTTAAACTATCTGAGATAATTGCATCTTCTGCTCCTAATAAAGGTTCGAAAACTCCACCATTTGCATCAAAAGCTGCTGCATATAAAATAGTGTCTTCTGTACCGTAGAAATCAGCAATTGTTGCTTCTAATTGTTTGTGAATATCTTGTGTCCCACAGATGAAACGCACAGATGACATCCCAAAACCGTGGGTATCCAAAGCTTCTTTTGCCGCTTGTACAACTTCTGGATGTGAGGATAATCCTAAATAGTTATTCGCACAAAAATTCAATACTTTTTCTCCTGTAGAAACTGTAATCTCTGCTCCTTGTGGCGAAGTAATAATTCTTTCTCTTTTAAATAAACCATTGTCTTCAATCGACTTCAACTCTTGTTGTAAATGGTCTTTAATTTTTCCGTACATACTTACTCTTTTTAAGCGTTAACTATACTCTGTTACAAATGTATTATATTTAAATCATCCACTCCCATATATAAAATAACTTTTTTAGCCACTTCATACCCCATCTCTTGGAGTGATTCCTCATATTGAGCCAATTGTTTGATATACTTTTCTTCTGGTTTTCCGGTTTTGTAATCCAACAAATACGCTTTCTTTTCTCGAATCAATACGCGGTCGGGAATTAGATTGTTCTTTTGCTTACCAATCATCATGCGCTCATTGTACACTGTTCCTTCTGAGAAGAACACCTGTAAATCAGGATGCGTAACAATTTGCTCAACGGCATGTGTAAAACTCGCTCGATCACTCGCTACAATTAATCCTTCTTCAAGTGCACGTTCAATTGCAGGTTCAATATCTTGATCCGTCTGAATAAACGACATAATCTTATGGGTGATATTTCCGTAGGCAATCGCTTCTCCTACTTGCGTATCCCACATCAATGCCTCGCGTTCAGCAATTTTGATATCATTGAAATTAAAAAGCGACTCCACACTTTGAATTAATTTATTTTGATCTAACGCAGTTTCACTTACCTTCGATAACCGTTGAGGACTTCCAAACTCATACTCATTCACCTCTTCTTGATACAGTCCTTGCTGACGTAAATAGTGAATAAAGAAACGCGACATATTGTTCTTGTATTCACCATCCGTTTTCATATCTCGTGTAGTAATAATGTGTAGTTGTTCTTCTGCTCTGGTCAGCGCCACATACAATACATTAATATTATCTAATAATTCTTCTTGCTCTTTCTCCGCATATAGCTTTTCGGCATAAGCGCCGTATTCCTTCACCTCTTTTTTGGCATCAACTAGCGCTTTTGGCAATTCAATCCCTTCATCTAGTTCATCAAATTCCACCCATAACTTATCCCGATTGGATCGATCATAATCCTCTTCGGCGAATGGAAAAATGACAATGGGAAATTCTAACCCTTTCGATTTGTGGATAGTCATCAATTGCACAGCATCCTTTCCTTCTGGTGTGGGAATACTAAATTTATGGTTGTTCTCCTCCCAATACAGAATGAAATCTCCAATTCCGTATTGATTCTTAATGGTACGCTCTAAGACAATATCCAAGAAATACAATACATAGGAACTCGTTGCTTTGGTTGGAAAAAAAGCGCGGACAATAATTTCCACTGCTTCATAGAGTGATTTCTTTCTACATTGATCAAAGGAAATCACCACCTCTTTACTTAACAGCCAAGCTTCAAACTCCGCGTCAGCAGTGAAGGCCAATCCTTCTTCAATAAAATCATGAACCGCTTCTTGCTGTCTTTTATTGGCAATATAATACAACAACATGGTTTTAGATTCCTTGTCTTCTTTATTGCGGATATAACGCAACACATCCATGATCAATCGCACTTCTGTAGCATGACTAATCAACAGGGAGTCGGAAGACAAAATCGGTATTTCTTGTTCGGTCAAATAATTCGCTAACGCAATACCATGCGCTCGTTTTCGCGTCAAGACCACCATATCACTATATTGAAAACCTTGCGCCTTACAACTTTGAATAGTTGCTAAGGTCGCTTGTAAATACAGCTGTTCTTTATCTATTTCATTTTCTTTGTCGACCAAGCGCTCATCGAGAAATTGCAAGTTGACATAACCGCCAACTTTACTATTTATCTCTTGATAACTCTGGTGTTCATAAATATGTTTATAATCTTCTTGGGTAAAAAAGGAAGAAACTCCATTAAAAAAGGTGTTATTAAACTGAATGACTTCCGAATAACTGCGGTAATTCTTTCCTAAAACCACGACTTCTTTATCGGGATTAGAAAAGGGGTTAACCTCTTTACTCAATGCGATAAACTGCTCTGCTTTTCCTCCACGCCAACGGTAGATGGATTGTTTAGGATCTCCCACTAACATTAAGGTTCCTTTTACACCAAAATCTTCTCCTGCTAGGGCATTGTCAATCAAAGGAACAAGATTATCCCATTGCATCACGGAAGTATCTTGAAACTCATCAATAAAGAAATGACGGTAACGCTCTCCTAGCCTTTCATAAATAAAAGGAGCCGGTTGGTGCTGAATCTCATTGTGAATAATCGCATTAAACTGACTGATAGACAGCATATTTTTTTCGTCTTGAATATGTTGCATTTCAATACCTAAAATATTCAAGAGCGATAGCGGGGTAATATTTTTTAAAAACGCTTGATAAAATAAACGCTTGGCAAATAATTGATAAATCACAGCCAACTGTCGAAGTACGTCTGGCAAGAGCGCCTCAATCGTATCTCGATCTTTCGCAGCCTTTAATAACGTCACCTCTTCAAATTCCACATATTTGCGCTGGGTACTTTTGTCTGTATCGTTGATAATGGCCAACAGGTGATTGGGAAACGTTCCTCTAGAAAAGGATTTCATATCTACGCCTTTATCAATCAACAAATCCCAAATTGCTTGTCCTTTTTGTTTCGTTTCGCTGGTTATCTCCTCGATTTTTTTACGCAAATAGTCGCGCGTTACAACGAAATCTTTTAGGGTTTTCTCATCGAATAACGCAATTTCCTCTCGGTTGTTCTCATTCAACAACAACGCCCCCATTTCTTTCAATTCACGGGTAATGTCCCAACTCTTATCATTGTCGGCTTTGTCAATAGAGAAATCAATCAATACTTTTGTTAACTCTTCATCTGTTCCTGCTTTGGCAATGACCGAATCCACTGCCTCCTGTAGCAATTCATCCGAATCCAAGGATACTTCAAAACTCATGGGCAGATTCAAGTCAAAAGCAAAGGAGCGAATAACCTTATGGGTAAATTTATCAATCGTCGAAATATCAAAGGAAGCATAGTTGTGAATAATATGCTTCATAATGCGTTCCGACTTTTTCTTGATTTCCTCTTCTTTCAGTCCAGTTTCTGCTACAAGCTGATCCAGCATCGACTGAAATTTCTTTCCTGTTTCCTTCTGCGAGAAAGCATATAGACAGGATAGAATTCGATTTTTCATTTCCGCTACTGCTTTATTCGTAAAGGTAATGGCTAGAATTTTTCGATACGCATCATCTGATCGATCAACCAAGACGATTTTTAAATATTCTTTTACTAACGTATGTGTTTTTCCTGAACCCGCAGAGGCATTATATACTGAAAATGAGGCTTTTTCCGCTCTAATCATTGAATTATCCCTTAACTTTTATTAACCCTTAAGATTTTTTATATTCCATAGAAAATCCCTAAATTTGAATAAAAATAACACTAATCTTTAAATAATACGAATTATGGCTTTCGAATTACCACAATTACCTTATGCGTATGACGCATTAGAACCACATATTGACGCACGTACAATGGAAATCCACCATACGAAACACCACAATGCTTATACTACTAATTTAAATGCTGCTATTGCTGGTACTGAATTAGAAGGAAAAACAATCGAGGAGATTTTAGAGAACCTTGATATGACTAATGGTGCAGTTCGCAACAACGGTGGAGGTTTCTACAACCACAACTTATTCTGGACAGTAATGAGCCCGAATGGTGGTGGAGAGCCAACAGGAGAATTAGCAGATGCAATTGCTAAGGATTTTGGTTCATTTGCAAACTTCAAAGAAGCTTTCGCAAAAGCAGGTGCTACTCAATTTGGTTCAGGTTGGGCTTGGTTATGCGTTAAAAATGGTAAATTAGAAGTATGTGGTACACCAAACCAAGACAACCCGCTTATGCCAGGTGTTGCTTGTGGTGGAACTCCAATCTTAGGAATGGACGTTTGGGAACATGCATACTACTTAAACTACCAAAACAGACGCCCTGACTATATTTCTGCTTTCTTCAGCGTAATCAACTGGACTGAAGTTGCGAAGAGATATGCAGCAGCAAAATAAGACATAAAGAGAGTACTCTTTAGATAGCAAAAGGGAAGTATCAGTGATACTTCCCTTTTTTTATTTGAAAAATGCATGAAATCATTCGTTTTCCTTCTAATCTTCTCCGTTTTTTTCCCACTACACTACGCTAATTTTTTGTACTTTTCCTTTCGATCACATTTATCTCTAGCTCATGCAATTAGATTACGAACCAGGAAACGCAAGACACAAATCCAAACGAAATTACTTCATTATTGGTTTAAACACCGTAATGTTATTTACGCTGATTCATTTTTTACCTTATGAACCTCAAGTGAACAAAGGACTTGCCTTGCTTGCCTTTGTGGCTGTGCTATGGTTGACTGAAGCCTTACACGTGACAACCACCGCCGTTTTTGTTCCAGTTCTCGCCATTGGATTAGGACTGACTGATGTTCAGCCTGCACTCGTTTCTTTTGCAGATCCCAATATCTTCCTTTTCTTAGGTGGATTCGTACTCGCTGGAGCTTTACACGTACAAAAACTAGACTTGATTATTGCCAGCAAAATTATGTACTTGGCCAAAGGGCGATTATCTCATGCCATCTTTTACTTGTTTCTGGCAACCGCTATACTCTCCATGTGGATTAGCAATACCGCTACGGTAGCCATGATGCTTCCGCTAGTTATGGGGATATTGAGTCAATTGGATAAAATCAAACATCACAATACTTATGTGTTTGTGCTCTTGGGAATTGCCTATAGTGCCAGTATTGGAGGTATGGGAACTATTGTTGGAAGTCCGCCCAATGCAATTGTTGCTTCTCAATTAAACCTCTCTTTTGCGGAATGGCTGAAAATGGGATTTCCCATGGTTATTATCTTATTGCCTTTGATGATTGCCATCATCTATTTTGTCTTCAAACCTAAACTCAACCTGCGATTCGAACATCAAATGGATGTGATTCCCATGAATACAGACCGCTGGATTACCTTAGGAATTTTCTTACTCACCGCCATCTGTTGGATTTTAAGCAACCAAATCAATCCGTTATTTGCTGCTTTAGTTGGATTTGAAGGTAGCTTCAAAAATTTTGACACCTTCATTGCTTTAGGTGCGTTTATTTTAATCTGTGTCAGTCAAGTATCCCGCTGGAAAGAATTGCAACACAACGTGGATTGGGGTGTTCTATTATTGTTTGGTGGGGGCTTAACGTTGAGTATGGTTCTCAAAGAATCAGGAGCAAGCAAGGTTATGGCTGATTTATTGGTTGCCGTGATTCACGATAGTTCGTTTTTTGTCATCAGCTTAATTGTAGCCTTCTTTATTGTCTTCTTAACGGAATTTACCTCCAATACTGCTAGTGCAGCACTACTAGTTCCTATTTTCTTCTCGATCTCTCAGGAATTAGGTATGCATCCGCTCGGGCTATCCATGATTATCGGACTCGGTGCTTCCTGTGCCTTTATGCTCCCGGTAGCCACACCACCCAATGCCATTGTATTCGGCACGGGTGATATTCAACAAAAAGAAATGATGAAAGCTGGATTTATTTTGAATATTTTCTGCGCCATTATTATTGCTACAGTTGCTTACTTTTTCTGGTTGGGGTAATAAAAAAAGCACCAATCTCTCGATCAGTGCTTTTATATGAAAATTATTTTCTATTAATACGGTTTTTCATCTCTACCTTCGTAGTAGTTGATGAAGGCGCGGTTGACTACGCGGTTTCCTCCTTTTGTAGGATAATCTCCAGTAAAGTACCAATCCCCTAAGTTTTTCGGACACGCTTTGTGTAAGTTCTCGATTGATTGGAATACGATTTTGATTTCTGATTTAGTTCCTTCTTCTGTTACCATCTCTGCAATCTTAGCTGAAACTTCCTCATCTGTAAATGGCGCATAAATCTCTTTTACGTAGTTGACAACCTCGTCATCTTTTAAGCCTACTTGTGCTTTTGATTTTTGGTATACTTCTTCTACAATGTGGTACATATTGCGTTCTTTCAGCATTTCAATTACCGCTTGGAAAGCAATTAACCCTTCTAATTTTGCCATATCGATTCCGTAGCAATCGGGGTAACGCACTTGAGGTGCTGCAGAAACAACTACAATACGCTTCGGATTTAAACGATCCAACATGCGGATGATACTTTTCTTCAGTGTCGTTCCACGCACAATACTATCATCGATAATCACCAAGTTGTCCGTTGGTTTGATCACGCCATAGGTTACATCGTATACGTGTGCTACTAAATCATCACGACTGCTATCATCCGTAATAAACGTACGCAATTTTGCATCTTTAATTGCAATTTTCTCCGTGCGTAATTTTACAGATAAAATCTCTTGTAATTTCTCCTCTGTCAAAGCTTCCTTGTTCTTCAAGATATCCGAAATCTTGCGTTGATTCAAGAAATCTTGTGCTCCTTCAATCATTCCGAAGAACGATGTTTCTGATGTATTAGGAATATAAGAGAATACTGAATTATCGGTATCGTTTTCAATAATATCTAATACTTGAGGGAAGATAAACTTTCCTAAGTCTTTGCGTTCTTGGTAAATATCGGCATCATTTCCTCTTGAGAAATATACGCGTTCGAATGAACATGCTTTCAATGGAAGTGGTTCTAAGATTTGCTCAAAGTGTACACTTGCATCTTTCTTCACGATGATTGCTTGACCTGGAGTCAATTCTTTAATATCTTCGAAAGGCACATTCAAAGCCGTTTGAATCACAGGGCGCTCACTTGCAACAACAACGATTTCGTCATTTTCATAGTAGAATGCAGGGCGAATACCCGCTGGATCACGAAATACAAAAGCATCTCCATGACCTAACATTCCTGCCATAGTGAATCCGCCGTCCCAGTTTTTAGAAGCTCTTCTCAAGATACGAGCAATATCCAAACGCTCTCCAATAATTGGTGAAGCTGTTTTTTTCGAGAATCCTTCTTGTTTTATTTTGTAGTATAAATCATCGATTTCATCATCTAAGAAATGACCTATTTTCTCCATTACGGTAATGGTATCTGACATCTCTTTTGGATGTTGACCTAAGCGAACTAAATCGTCAAACAACTCTCTAACATTCGTTAAATTGAAGTTTCCAGCTACGATTAAGTTTCTGTGCATCCAATTGTTTTGACGTAAAAAAGGATGAACGCTTTCGATGCTATTTTTTCCAAAAGTTCCATAACGCACGTGACCTAAAAACACTTCTCCTAAATAAGGAATGTGTTTTTTTTGCAATTCAGCACTATCCGCATATTCTGGGTGTTCTTCCATTTCTGCATTAATGCGTCCATTGATTTGGGCAAAAATATCTTGAATCGGCTGTGCTTTATTTGAACGCACACGACTAATATAGCGTTCTCCTGGTTCCATATCGAGTTTAATACTCGCCAAACCAGCTCCATCTTGTCCTCTATTATGTTGTTTTTCTAATAACAAGTACATTTTTTGAATCGGGTAAAATGCACTCCCATATTTTTCTTTATAATAGGATAGAGGCTTTTTTAATCGTAAAAAAGCAATTCCACATTCGTGTTGTAGTGCGTCGCTCATAGTTAGTTGTGTTGTGTGTTATCATTAAAAAAAGCCCCACGACGAGGCTTAGTATGTTGCATGTTTATTTGAGTTCAATGTCGAACTGGGTTAACATTTTAAATTGCATTAATCTTTTTTTCATTTCGGCTTCTTCTAACTGCTCCATGCGCTGTGTTCCGAATTCTTCGACACAAAAGGAGGCTAAATTAGATCCAAAAATAATTGCGTTCTTCATACATTGAAAGGATATATTTCCTCTTTCTGTTAAGTACCCTGCAAATCCTCCTGCGAAAGTATCCCCTGCTCCGGTTGGATCGAATACTTCTTTTAGGGGTAATGCTGGAGCAAAGAAAACATCTTTCCCTGAAAACAACAAGGCGCCATGTTCTCCTTTTTTAATTACGACATACTGAGGTCCCATTTCATGAATCACTTCAGCCGCCTTTACCAAAGAATACTCTCCAGAAAGTTGACGTGCCTCTTCATCGTTAATTGTAATGACGTCGACGTGTTTCAAAACGGATTTGAGCTCATCTAACGCACAATTCATCCAAAAATTCATGGTATCTAACACCACTAGTTTCGGTTTTTGTTCCAATTGATCCAATACAGATTGCTGAATAGCGGGATGTAAATTCCCCAACATCACAACATCAGCATTTTTAAAATCAGAAGGAACGACAGGATTGAAATTCTCCAACACATTAAGCTGTGTGTCTAATGTATCTCTTGCGTTCAAATCGTTGTGGTATCTACCACTCCAAAAGAAGGTTTTACCGCCTGGAACTACTTCAATACCTGTTGTATTGATATTCTTACTTTCTAGTAATGCTATGTATTCTTTAGGAAAGTCATCCCCTACAACAGAAACGATAGCTGTTTCAACATCAAAATGCGAAGCAGATAGTCCTATATATGTAGCTGCACCTCCTAATACTTTGTCCGTTTTCCCGAATGGTGTTTCTATACTGTCAAACGCCACCGTTCCGACGATCAATAACTTGTTCATATTTTTGGAAAAGAAATAAGATGCAAATATATATCTTTCCTGATTTTAGACCAAAAATTAATCTTCTTTATTCTAAAATTAACTTATAGTCAATGCATTACAATTCAACCCTAGCTTATTTTCCATTCATACAAGAAGTAAAAACCGCCTTATTTTTCTAATAGTGAAGCACATATCCTTTCTTTCTCTGCGGGGATAAGCAACCAACCCAACAACAGATCGATGCCAATTATCTCAAGTACTTCAACCCTTTTAAACCGCTTTCACGCTATTTTTAATCCATCTTCAACCCAACCTATTCTCAACCTATTCCTAGCATACCCTAACATACTCCTAAGTATAGTATAAGAATATAGGGAGTTACCTTTGACATTCCTTCGGGTTTCCTTCGACATTCCTTCGACAAAAACCTCTTTTTCCGAAGGAATGTCGAAGGAAACTCAAAGGAAGGTCGAAGAAAAGAGAATAAACACGCAATGCTAAAGGGACTATTATTCCATTCAGAACACCTATTTCGCTTACATCTAACTACGAATAATGCCCTTACTAAAGTTTGTTTCAAGGGAAAAATCCGTGCCCTATCCCCATAAAAAAGGTTCAGCTGTTCTGCTAAACCTTTTTCTATCTTCATATTGTATGTTTTACTCTCTATTTTGCTCATAATATTCATCGATGAGCAACTCTTTTTGTTTGCCTGCTTGTACGGCTAAAAAATCGCAGCGCTCATTCATGGGGTGATTATTATGTCCTTTTACCCATTGAAAAGAAACCTGATGGCGTCTATAGATACGCAGAAAACGCATCCATAGGTCTGGGTTTTTCTTGTCTTTGAAATTTTTCTTCTCCCAACCAAATACCCATCCTTTGGTCACGGCATCTACTACATATTTAGAATCTGAAACCACCAACACACGTGTTTGTGGATTTTTCAGCTTTTCTAACCCAACAATTACCGCGAGTAATTCCATGCGGTTATTCGTTGTTAGTCGATACCCTTGTGCAAATTCCTTAAATACTTGATGTCCGGCCCATTCCAGCACCAAACCATATCCACCTGGTCCAGGATTTCCTTGTGCAGATCCATCGGTATATAAAATAACTTGAAAAGACTGACTCATTTATTATTTTTTAGCTAACAACTGTTCAATGACAATTGGAAAGTGTTTGTATTCTAAGGTTTGTACTGCTTTTGCGATATCTTCAGCTGTATAATGTGCTTCTACGGGAGTTGTTTCTTGTAAAATGATTGCGCCTTCGTCATAATTTTCATTGACAAAGTGAATCGTAATTCCCGTTTCTGGTTCTTTATTTGCCAAAACAGCTTCGTGAACAAAGTGTCCATACATCCCTTTGCCGCCATATTTAGGTAATAAGGCTGGATGAATGTTAATAACTTGATTGTGATATTTTTTTACTAAATCCTCAGGGAACTTCCACAAGAAGCCCGCCAAAACGATTAAATCTGGCTCGAAAGTTGCCAGTTTTTCTGCTAACTCGCCGTTATTCAGCTTATTTTTATCAAAAATATAAACTGGAACATTTCTTTTTTCAGCTTTTTCTATTACTTTAGCATGAGGGTTATTGACCAAAACGAGGTATTGGTTGACAATTGAATTATTCTCAAAGTAATTGATAATATTCTCCACGTTAGTCCCTGAACCAGAAGCGAATAGCGCTATTTTTTTCATGTTATAAGCAGTATTTAAGTTTTTAAAACACTTTATTTAAGTACAAAAAAAAGAATAATTACTGACAATAAACAGAAAAATAGTATTAAGTATTAATTATTTTTATAATTTCGCACTGACAATTAACATGTATAATCAGGATATAAAATAAAGTTTTTTATTTTTGCCCTAGGAAATTAAATTTTAAAATTAAAGATTATGTCAGACATTGCATCAAGAGTAAAAGCGATTATCGTTGACAAATTAGGAGTTGACGAGAACGAAGTTGTAGCAGAAGCAAGCTTCACTAATGATTTAGGAGCTGATTCACTAGACACTGTTGAGCTTATCATGGAGTTCGAAAAAGAATTCGATATTCAAATTCCAGATGATCAAGCTGAAAACATCGCTACAGTTGGTCAAGCTATCTCTTACATCGAAGAAGCTAAGAAGTAATAACTAATAACCCACGTGTTGTTAACAACACGTGGGCGTTATTATTTTCGGACATACCTGCTTATTTTAGAATAGAAAAAAGGACAGATTTACTAGTAAGTAATCTGATAAACAAATATAAAGCTACCCAATGTTTCCTTTTACAAAAGTGAAAAATTGGGTTTTTTTAACTTATTAAACCATAATATTTACTTTATGAAATTAAGGCGAGTTGTTGTAACAGGTTTAGGTGCTCTTACCCCAATCGGGAATAATATCCAAGAGTATTGGAACAGTCTTATTAATGGCGTAAGTGGAGCAGCTCCGATTACACATTTTGATGCTACCAATTTCAAAACCCAATTTGCGTGCGAAGTAAAGAATTTCAATGTAGAAGATTTTATTGATCGTAAAGAGGCACGTAAAATGGATCGATACGCTCAATTAGCCATGGTTAGTGCTGATGAAGCAGTTGTAGATTCTAAATTAGACTTAGAGAATATAGATAAAGATAGAGCTGGAGTTATTTGGGGTTCTGGAATCGGTGGATTAGAAACCTTCCAAAACGAGGTGACTGACTTCGTAAACGGAAATGGAACACCGAGATTCAATCCTTTCTTTATTCCAAAAATGATTGCAGATATTGCAGGAGGACATATTTCAATTAAATATGGCTTACGAGGACCAAACTTTACTACGGTATCGGCTTGTGCTTCGTCTACCAATGCAATTATCGATGCCTTCAACTACATTCGTTTAGGTATGGCGGACATCATGGTAACAGGAGGTTCTGAAGCAGCTGTAACGATTGCAGGAGTGGGTGGATTCAACGCAATGCACGCTTTATCAACAAGAAATGACAGCCCAGAAACAGCTTCTAGACCGATGGACAAAGACCGTGATGGTTTTGTATTGGGAGAAGGTGCTGGAGCATTAGTATTAGAAGAATACGAACACGCTGTTGCGCGTGGAGCGAAAATATACTGTGAAATTGGCGGTGGCGGAATGTCAGCAGATGCACATCACTTAACTGCACCACATCCAGAAGGATTAGGAGCAACAAACGTGATGAAAAACTGTTTGAGAGATGCAGGCCTTGAGCCAAAAGATGTTGATGTAGTAAACTTACACGGAACATCAACTCCACTAGGGGATATTGCTGAATCAAAAGCTATTTTAAACGTTTTTGGTGATCACGCTTATTCCATGAACCTAAACTCTACCAAATCTATGACAGGTCACCTTTTGGGAGCTGCAGGAGTGATAGAGGCAATCTCAGTAATCTTATCCATCGAGCATGGAATTGTACCTCCAACAATCAATCACTTTACAGATGATGATCAAGTGGATGCTAAATTAAACTTTACCTTCAACAAAGCGCAGAAAAGAGACGTGAAAGTAGGTATGAGTAATACATTTGGCTTCGGAGGACACAACGCTTGTGTATTAGTAAAAAAATTAGATATTTAAGCACGACAACGTAATGTTGAGTAACGTACTAAATAAGATATTTAAAAATTCCCGTTCAAATCAAAAGGACGGGAATTTTTGTCGTAAGATATCTCAAATCACCCTGACTAAGCCTTTGGATATCGCCTACTATAAACTAGCATTTACCCATCGTTCGATGAACATCGTTGATACTCAAGGAAATCCAATTAATTACGAACGATTAGAGTTTTTGGGTGATGCTATGCTCAATGCGGTAATTGCCTCGCATTTATATTTAGAGGTTCCCAGTGGAGACGAAGGGTATTTAACGAAAATGCGCTCTAAAATAGTAAGTAGAGAGAACTTAAACACAATTGGCAAAAGCTTGGGATTAATTGATATTGTTGAAAGCAAAATGGGCAATCAACAGTTCGGAGAAAACATCCATGGTAATATTTTAGAAGCCTTAATTGGGGCCATATACCTGGATCAAGGTTATCCTGCTTGTGAGAAATTTATCCATCAACGCTTAATTTCTACCATCACCGATATCCATGTCTTAGAAACGAAGATTACGAGCTATAAAAGTTTACTCATTGAATGGTGTCAGAAGACAAAACACACGTTTAAGTTTGATGCCTATGAGGAAACTACGAATGAAGATGTCAAGTATTTTGGTGTTAAACTATTCATTGACAATAAATTAATATCAAAAGGAAGAGCTACATCAAAGAAGAAAGCAGAAGAAAAAGCTTCGCAACGTGCGTATTTTGCGTTGCAAGAAAAAATAAACCATTAAATTGGGGAATCAATTAACATTTACTTAATCTTTCTTCTAAATATCTACATATTATTTGCATTATAAAAGTTGTATCTTTGTAACTAACGAATAAACAAATGGGACCAGTAGTTCTAAGATTAGAAGATTTTGAAGCTGAAAACTATAGTCTGATAGCGATTCACTCTTCGCGCAAAGAAGAT
The DNA here is from genome assembly GCF_001549985.1 of Myroides odoratus. Classification (GTDB taxonomy): domain Bacteria; phylum Bacteroidota; class Bacteroidia; order Flavobacteriales; family Flavobacteriaceae; genus Flavobacterium; species Flavobacterium odoratum_A. The sequence continues at coordinate 83,874 of NZ_LROZ01000008.1, forward strand.
TTTAAAGTTACCTATCTTATTAACACTATTCTAGGCCTTTATTTAGAACGCACATCGTATGATGTTGAAGTTGAAACGGATCAAGGCTTAGCTTCCTTCTCTTTATTTGAATACGACGATCCAGATTACCATGTATTGTGGAAATTGGTATCAAATAAAGCTTTTATACTTCCAGAGTCACAGATGGCTTCTCCCCTCTTTCAATATGTTGTTTCAACCATTAGCAAGCAAGGTTATCTCTTACCGGAACACAAAACGGTGGATTACTTTCTCAAAGTTGAAAATACAGATGAGCAGTTTGAGATTGGCACAGTCATTGAAAAATTAAAATCAATAAAAGTAATTTCTACAGCATACGAAATCCGAGTAGAAGCGATCAAATCGAAAAACAACCTAATTTTTTAAAAATATGGTAGCAAAAAAAAGAACAAAAATTGTAGCAACGTTAGGTCCTGCATCAGGAACAAAAGAAGTGTTGCACAACATGATTAAAGCAGGTGTAAATGTATTTAGAATTAATTTCTCCCATGCAGATTACGCCGATGTACAAGAGAAAATCGACATCATTCGAGAATTAAATAAAGAATACGGTTACACCACGTCAATTTTAGGAGACTTACAAGGCCCTAAATTGCGTGTGGGAATTATGGCAGAAGATGTAGTGGTTCACCCTGGTGATATGATTACATTTTCAACAAAAGAAGAGTTCAAAGGAGACGCAAAACGCGTTTACATGAACTACAAGCAATTCCCTAATGATGTAAACAAAGGAGAAACTATTTTATTAGACGATGGTAAATTGATCTTTGAAGTAGTATCGACAAACAATACAGATGAAGTTGTTGCCAAAGTAATCCAAGGAGGTCCTTTGAAATCGAAAAAAGGAGTAAACCTTCCGATGACCAAGGTTTCATTACCTGCCTTAACGGAAAAAGACATCAATGACGCTATTTTTGCAATTAAAGCACAAGTGGATTGGTTGGCGTTATCTTTCGTTAGAACACCTGAGGATTTATTGGATTTACAAGAAATTGTAAAACAACATTCAGAGCACAAAATTCCAATTGTTGCGAAAATTGAAAAACCGGAAGCGGTTAAAAACATCAATAAATTAGTTGCTTATTGTGATGGATTGATGGTGGCTCGTGGAGATTTAGGTGTTGAAATTCCAGCTCAAGAAGTTCCACTTATTCAAAAACAATTAGTACAAATCGCTAAAAATGCTAGAATCCCAGTAATCATCGCAACACAGATGATGGAAACGATGATTTCTAGTTTAACACCGACAAGAGCGGAGGTAAACGACGTAGCAAACTCGGTCATGGATGGTGCAGATGCTGTAATGTTATCAGGAGAAACTTCTGTAGGTAGTTACCCAGTACAAGTAATTGAGAAAATGACACAAATTATTCAAAGTGTTGAAAATTCTCCATTAATCAATGTACCGCAAAGTCCACCGACAATTAAGACCAATCGTTATATCACGAAAAACATTTGTTATCACGCTGCATTAATGGCGAATGACATTGAGGCAAAAGCTATTTGTACGTTGACAAACAGTGGATACACTGCTTTCCAGATTTCTGCTTGGAGACCTAACAGTGACATTCTTGTTTTCACGTCAAATAAACGCATTTTAACGCAGTTAAACCTATTATGGGGAGTCCAGGCTTACTACTACGACAAATACGTAAGCACAGACGAAACAATTGAAGATATCAACAATATGGTGGTGGAAAAGAAACACGCTGCAAAAGGAGATATGGTGATCAACCTAGCTGCAATGCCAATCATCGATAAAGGAATGGTAAATACCTTGAGAATATCTGAGATTAAGTAATTGAAGGGTTATGAGTGAAGGGTTATCAGATATGAGTGAAATCGAAACGCATTGTTTTTCTAAATAGTCTAGATTTTCCTTTCATCACTAAATCGTACAACTTCACAAACAAAATGAAAGTGAATTGCACTTTTCTCTTATAAGAAGAATAAATCGAAAGGCACGTTAATGCCGATTAGCTATAAAAAAAGCGGAATCCAAAAGGATTCCGCTTTTTTATTTATTTTTTATAAGCTGGGGATTGGTTACTAGTTAACGGTGAACCGTAAACTGTAAACCGTGAGCCATCTAACCCCTACTTCTCCCCTTGCCACTCTGCGTAAAAACGAGCTAAGAAATCTTCCATATAACGGTGTCGATCCTCTGCCATTTTCTTTCCTGCTTCGGTGTGCATAAGATCTTTCAACAACAGCAATTTCTCATAGAAATGATTAATTGACGTTCCTTTATGTGCTTTATATTCTTCTTTGGTCATGCCAAATCGAGGGGCTTGCTCTGGATCGTGAATCGGATTATTTTGAAATCCTCCATAATTAAAAACACGTGTTATCCCAATTGCGCCAATCGCATCTAATCGATCCGCATCTTGTACAATTTGCAATTCCTTCGACGTGAACTTTTGATCAAAATTTCCACCTTTGAACGAGATGTTTTCAATACCCTTGACAACATGATCAACCACTTCGGGTACATAGTCTAGCGATTCCAACCATTCTTTGGCTTTACGAGGTCCGATGGTTTCATCTCCCTTGTGGAACTTACTATCAGCAATATCGTGAAGTAAAGCAATTAATTGCACCACTTCGACCTGAGCTTCAGGTTCGAATTTTAAAATATTGATCGCATTATTGTATACGCGTTCGATATGGAACCAATCATGTCCGCCTTCGGCATGCTTCAGCTCCTCTTTAACATAGGCAATAGTTGCTTCAATCTTCTTACTCATTCAATTTATTTAATTAGAGCGGGTTGTACCCATTTAAAGATATGTGGATCTTTTCCAATACTCATTCGTTCTGCTACACGTAACATACGAGCCGGTAACTTCATCAGGTATTCTCTCGATTTTTCTGCTTCATCCGTCAACCCTGTTAAGTTTGCAATTTGCCAACGGTTAATTAATTTCTGCATGATTTCCACATAATCAATCGCTGTATATACACCAATACGCTGTGCTGAATCAGAGAATAATTCAAATGCATCCCCCATTTTTCCTCCTGATTCTCTGATAAGGTTTGCAGGCATAGTGATTTTTCGTTTCATCATGTCTACAAATGCCAATAGCATTTCACTTGGGTCTACTTTAAAAATTCGATCTACGAATTCAGAATAAGCATGGTGGTGACGCATTTCATCTCCAGCAATTAAACGACAGATCTTCGATAATTTATGATCTCCATACTGTTTAGCTAATTTCGCTACACGATTGTGTGAAATGTACGTAGCTAACTCTTGGAAACTTGTAAATACGAAGTTTTTATAGGGGTCTCTATCTGTTCCAGGATCAAACCCATCATTTAATAAATATTGCGTTGTAATTTCAACCTCGCGCATATTCACACGTCCAGATAGATAAAGGTATTTATTCAATAAATCTCCATGGCGATTCTCTTCTCCCGTCCAATGGCGAATCCATTTTGCCCATCCATTTCCGTTCTCACCTTCTTTTTGATTTACTCCTTCTACATCCATTAACCAAGATTCATATGTAGGTAATGCTTCTTCTGTAATGGTATCACCAACCAAAACTACCCAAAAATCATACGGTAATTCTTTGGCATATTCTCTCAATTCTTTGACATCCTCTAAAAATGTTTCACTTTCCGAATTCGGCAGTAAATCAGAAGGTTGCCAAATTTTCTCCACAGGTATTAGATAATCATCAACGAAGCTATCTATATTTTTTTCCAAGAAGTGCATCACTTCTAAACGAACATTGTGTGTTGACATTTCAATTAGTTTTTACATCGCAACTAGCTCTTCGGTTTGGTTTAGTTTGTTTGGGAGTAACTGCGAGAATTAGTATTTTATTCTATTTTAGACTTTACGGCTGCCTCTGTTTTAGCGAAGAGTTCTTCAAAAGAATAATCGCTAATTTTCATTGGTTTGTGTGCATAAAGGCTAATTTTGGCTCCTAATCCTAAGGGAAATTTTCCAAATCGAAACAATTTCCATGAATTATTAATAGTCAAGGGGACAAGATAAGCATCTGGTGAAAACTTACATAACATTTTAACCCCATTTTCTGAAAAACGTTTGGGGTGTCCGTCACGGCTTCTTGTTCCTTCAGGAAAGATAACAGCAGCCCGGTTGTATTTTGAAATATATTGACCTAATCCGCGAATAACGGTTAGGGCTTGTTTAGCATCTTTTCGATCAATTAATACCGATCCTCCATGTTTTAAGTTATACGATACACTCGGGATTCCTTGTCCCAATTCTTTTTTACTAACGAATTTGGGATGATTTTGTTTAAAGAACCAAATAATCATCGGGATATCAAACATACTCTGATGATTTGAAACGAAGACAATGGGTTTATCGGTAGGAAGTTCTTCTTCCTTTGATACGCGATAAGTAGTACCTAAAATACCTGTACACAGCATAATCCACCACACCATAGCATCCACCACTTTCTTGTGGGCTTTATAACCAAAAAGGTTAAATGCTAGCCATTGTAGTCCATGAAAAAAAAGGAGTACAAGTAGTAAACAGATAACGAATAGTACAGATAACGGATATGAAATTATTTTTTGCATTAGCTCAATGTATATCTTGAGCAAATATACACTTTAAAAAAAAACCACCTTATAGAAGGTGGTCTCTTTTTAGCAATATTCTTTGTATGCGTCGATTAAATTTTCAGCAATCAACTCTGCAGGATTACCTTCAATATGGTGTCTCTCTAACATGTGAACTAATTCTCCGTCTTTAAACAAAGCCATAGAAGGCGAAGATGGCGGGAAAGGGAACATGTGTTGACGTGCTGCATCAACAGCATCTTTATCAACTCCAGCAAATACAGTTACGATTTGCGCTGGTTTCTTTTCTCCATTTAAACTCATGATTGCTCCTGGACGTGCATTACGCGCCGCACAACCACAAACTGAGTTTACCACTACTAATGTAGTTCCTTCTTTACTTAAAGCAGCTTCTACTTCGTCTGCTGTATATAATGCTGAAAATCCTGCATCAACTAACTCTTGACGCATTGGTTTTACTATTTCTTCTGGATACATACTATTACCTTTAATTAAAAATTGTAATAACAAAGTTACACTTTTTCTCTTATTTTGCCCAAATTCAATGCTAAAGTATTCCCAACATGCACTAGGTTGCTTTTTTGGGTTTCTTTTTCATTTTATTCAACCAAATAAAAATTCCTGTAATCGGCAATGAAGTTGCTATTAAACAGGTTATGAAGTAGATGACCTTAGAGAACAATCCGTAAATATCTCCAAAGTGTAACGCTCGAATTGAGCCTGCTACTTTCTCTCCAATCGTTTTATCTGCAAAGATTTCTTTTTTGATTACCGCTCCAGAATACTGATCGATAAACACGCGGTCATTCACCGTTTCATTCCATCTTGCCAATTCATTTTTATTTACCTCATACGCGCCAACTTCATCTTTTGGCAAGTTTATCGCAAGCGTACGGTAGTCATACTCCATTTCTTTATTTGCAATGGCCAGTGCCTCTTCTAAACTAATCGTCTGCTTGTCTTGTACAACAGACTCTGGTTTTACTTCATCGCGTCCACCAAAAACCTTAGTCCCCAATACAGCACTCAACCCATTTCTATACCATTCAAATGACCAACACAAGCCCGTTAACGACATAATCAAAACAATCAATAACGTATAAAACCCGAGGGTGTTGTGTAAATCGTGGTTGATGCGCTTCCAATTGGCATTGAATTTAATTTTGAATCCAGGTTTAATGCTTTTCCACCCTTTAATTTTCTTTGGAAACCACAAGATTAATCCTGAGATTGAAAGAAAACAAAAGATAATGGTTGCAATTCCAACGATTGGTCTTCCAATTGACGAATCAAGTAGTAACCAACGGTGCAATTTGAAAACAGTCATAAAAAATTCATCTCCAGGTCCTTTTCCTTTCCCCAAGACTTCTCCTGTATACGGATTTACATGAACCGCATCTGGGCGTTTTCCCTCTTCACCAGTGCTTACTGAAAACACATAAGGTTTGCTTTCATTACTCACCATAGTGACGCGTTGTACTTTCCCTTGGGTAGCGGTTTCCACTAGCTGCACTAATTCCGCTACTGGTTTACTTTGTCCGGTGCCTTTATCTGTAACTTGATAACGTGCAGGCTCCATCCAATCCTGGATTTCAGTCTTGAACGTATAGATCGTACCGGTTAAACAAACAACAAACAATACAAGCGAACTTGCGATACCCAACCACAAGTGTAGGTCATTCATCAATTTGCGAAAAGGAGAGGTCTTCTTTGTTTTCATATGGACATTCAAAAACGAACAAACACGATTTTATATCATAAAACCGTGTTTGTACTTATTATTATTTCAATTATAATGACACTAATTAAAGGGAAATTCTAGAATCTATACGTCAATTGTGCTGCAAAATTTCGAGGTGAAATTTCGTTGATATAGCCTCCTCTGAAATAAGACGTGTATCCTCTTTCGTTGAAAAGGTTATTCATAAACACACTTAAAGTCGCGTTTTTGTAAGTATAAGCTGCTTGTGCATTCACTGTAGTGTAGCTAGGCATATCAAATGGTCTTACGTTTACGTTTGTATTGTGGCTATTATCTAAAGTTCTGCTGTATTCATTAACTGGACGTTTTCCAACAAAGTAAACTCCAGCACTCAATGATAATCCGTTTAATGTACCTTGATCAAATTTATAGCTTACCCATCCGTTTGCTGTATGCTCTGGTGCATTCATTGGCGCAGAACCATCAACATATTGTGGGCTATCTTGGTATCTTGCATATAAGTTAGCATATCCTAACATTACCTCTAAGTTGTTGGTAATTTTACCGTTGATTTCCAACTCAAATCCATTGCGTTTTAAATCTCCAGCTAAGATGCTTTCCGTTTTTGATTGCTCATTTGTTACTGGATCAATATAAGGCGCAACTAAATTACTTTGGTTGATGAAGAAGTAAGTAAAGTTCACTCCTAAATGGTCATTATACCAATTTGATTTGAAACCAAACTCAAATTGTTTGATATCTGATGCTCCTGCATATCCACCACCGTGTAATAATTTATTGGATTGTCTCAAACTACTTGTTGTCGTATAAGAGGCAAATGTGCTAATATTTTCTTGTGGTTTGAAGATTAATCCCAACATTGGGTTCCAACGATCTACCGTAGCATTTTCTGTTGTATTACCATTCAAACGGCTGTAACGCAATCCTAACATTGCACTTAATTTATCACCAATAGCGATATAATCTTGTGCCATGAATCCGATTGTTGGTGACATTGTTCTTGTTGTAGCAATATCTCCGTAGATGATGTTATCTGGCAATGTATTGTCAATTGGACCTAATACGTTGATATCACTTCTGAAATCAACTAAAGCATCGTTTCCTTGTTTGTCTTTCCCCCAAACTTTTCCTACTGCAGAACCCGCGATTGTTTTCGTTTGTCTGTAGTCAAATCCAATTTGGAAGGTATGTTTTAAAATACCCGTGAAGATATCTTTTCCGATTAAATCGGCTTGGAATACTGAGTTATAATCGTCTGATTGTCCTTGAGAAACTGTGCGTTTAATATCGCCATATTTACTCCAATCGTCTCCAATTTCTTTTTTCGGTAAAACAGTTGTTACGTTTGTCGAACGACCATTTTCATTGTAAATAGAAGCCGTGTAAGATGTTCTGAAGCTCAATTTCTCTGTTAATTGTCTTTCGAAACGAGCAACATAGTTTTGCATGGTAATTTTCTTAGAGTCTCCTTTGAAACCTAAGAATTTATTATGTGGCATTTTGTATAACTCATTTGCATAATCTGGACCTAAGTTTACAGTTCCTTTGTCTGTCACATAATCTCCATTTAAGTAATCCATTTCAACCGTTAACTTAGTTTTGCTATCGATTTTCCATGTTAGGGATGGGTTGATGTAAAAATGTTCGTTATTTACATACGTTCTCCATCCGTCATTTCTTTCGTATGCTCCGTTGAAGCGGAAAGAAACAGTTTCTTTTTTATCTAATACTTGTTCGAAGTCAACTGTTGGTCTCACTTGACCATAGCTTCCAACTCTGAAACCTACTTCTCTGTGATTTTTGAAGTTTGGCGTTTTAGTGACCATATTGATCACTCCACCTGCAGCACCTAAACCGTTTCCGATTCCTTGTAATACAGCAGCTGAACCTTTAATAACCTCAACACTTTCAATTCCTTGCATATCCGCAATCGCTGAAGCGGTTCTAAAGTCAGAATCCATTCCAACCCCATTTCTCAATACAGGTGTTCCTCTGAATCCGCGGATTGACATACTCTCTGCAGGTCCACCATATGTAGAGAACTGAGTTACCCCTGCTACGTTACGTGCTGCATCTGTAATAGTCAAAGCTCCTTGTTCTTTAATTACGTGTTCAGAAACAATGCTAATAGATTGTACTTGATCTTGTAATCCCAGTGGTAAACGCGTGATATACTGAAGATTTTTTACGTTTTTGTTGCTTCTACCATACACTGTGATATTCTCTAATTGGCTATCAGCCACTAAAAGGAAATTCACAATTTCTTCGTTTTTAGCTAGGGTGATTTCTCTTTGAGAAGTTGAATATCCCACAAAAGAAGCTTTCATTGTGTGCTTTCCTTTTTGAATATTATTCAATTTGAACTCCCCGTTCTCATTGGTTTGAACAGCTGTTTGCCCATCTCCCAATACAACTGTTGCGAAAGGTAATGGTTTATTAACCTCATCTACAACTCTTCCTTTGATTGTGATGTTTTGAGCGAAACTTACCATTACTCCACAAATGGTAACTAACAATGTAGTATACGTCTTCATTCTGAATCTGTGTTATTTAGACTTATTAAAAACGCCACAAATGTAAAGTGATTCTAAATAATCCGCAAATTTTATTTAGACTTTTTTTACATAAGAATTTTGAAGGAAAATCATCAAATAGACTTCCTTTTTAAAAAATCGATAAAACATCAACTAAAATTTGGGCTTTTTCTGCTCAAAACCAATAAAAAGCTTGCTCAATATGCTCAATTTCAGGAACAGACTTTTTTATACTAATAGCTACTATATCGAAGCGAACCTCTTCTTTTCGCTTAAATTGTGTGGTAAAAGCATCTGCTGCAGTGATTAATCGTTGGATCTGTGGGTTCTTTAAAAACTCTTGAGGCAAACCAAAATCAGTAGTGCTTCTGGTTTTAACTTCAACAAAAACCAAAAAAGAATCTATCTCTGCAATGATATCTACTTCTGCTCTTCTATACTTCCAGTTCCTAGCAATGATTTCATACCCTTTATCTTGTAAAAAGTCAACCGCTAAATCCTCTCCTAACTTGCCTAATTCATTTGTTTTGCTCATATTTTCTGTTTAACTAAAAGCGACAGTCACCTGATTGTCTTGTGCTTCTAGTTCAACAATAGTGCCCAATTTTAATGCCCAATTGGAAGCACCATGTCCTGCTGGGAAATTAAATACCACAGGATAATTATAGTCTTTCACAGCATCTAGAATAATTTCTTGTGCATTGTAGCCAAACGGAATCGAATTATCGTGCATATCTGTCATTCCTCCTACAATAAGCCCTGCTAAATCCCGTAGCATTCCATTTCGTTTGAGGTTGTGCATCATGCGATCTACATGATATAAATACTCATCCAAATCTTCAATAAATAAAATTTTACCTTTGGTTTCTATACTAGAAACAGAACCCAGTACACTATAGAGAATAGAAAGATTACCGCCTACGATTTCCGCTTTCGCTTTTCCGTTTCTATTTCCAACAGCGGCAGAAATGCTATAGGATAAAGGCAAACCAAATAGCGCCTTATACAAAGATGTTTTAGATTCTTCTTTCGCTAAGGGAACACTGAACGCCATAATACCGTGAATTGTAGCTACCCCCAAGTTGTGCACATGGCTGTGTAAAGTAGTAACATCACTGAATCCAACAATCCACTTCGGCTGTTGAGCGAATGATGAAAAATCAATTGAATCAATAATACGCACCGTCCCATATCCTCCTCTTGCACACCAGATCGCTTTAATTTCGGGATCTTTCAATTGCGCATTAAAATCCGCAATTCGCTCAGCATCTGTTCCACCTAATTGAAAATTATCTAAGCCGATTGTTTGTCCTAAAACCACTTGCAATCCCCAAGACTCTAAAAGAGCCACAGCGGGTTTTGCTTCTTCGATTGAAAATTTTCTAGCGGTGCAGACGATTGCCACTTTATCACCTTTTTGCAAATAGGGAGGTATAGTATAACTCATGGTTGAATATATTCAGATTTAAAAATCAAATCGCAGCTGTACAGCTACGGGTTTCTTCGCTACTTTTCTATTGTTTAAATTACTCAAAGATACGCCAATCAGACGCACTGAATTTTGTAATTTTTCTTGGTAGAGCAATTCTTTAGCACAATCCAGGATAATTCCCGCATCGGCAATAAAATAGGGAAACGTTGTACTTCGCGTTTGCTGTACAAAGTCGGCATACTTTATCTTCAAGGTAATTGTTTTACCTGCCAAACCTTGTTTTCTCAAGCGCAGACTCAACTCTTCTACAATGTGATTAAGCTTATTTTCCAAGTACACTTCTGAGCTCAAATTTTCATCAAATGTACGTTCGGTTCCAACGGATTTGATTAATCGATCTGGACTAACAGGAGAATTGTGAATCCCGCGAACAATATAATAATATGCCTTTCCAGCTTTACCAAAATTTTCTTCGAGAAAGTCTATGGATTTTGCCTTCAAATCACGTCCTGTAAAAATACCGAAATGATACATGCGATCTGCGGTCTTCTTACCGATACCAAAAAACTTTTTTATCTCTAGAGCCTCTAGGAATGCTTCTACTTCTTCAGGGTTAATCGTCTTTTGCCCATTGGGCTTATTGTAATCACTCGCCACCTTAGCCAAAAATTTATTAATCGAAATTCCTGCAGAAGCTGTTAATTGGGTGCGTTCAAAAATTTTTTGCCGAATCTCCTGTGCAATTAAGGTGGCACTAGGACAACCGATTTTATTTTCAGTTACATCCAAAAAAGCTTCATCTAACGCGAGAGGCTCGACTAAGTCGGTATATTCGTGGAATACCATCCGAATCTGCCTTGAAATCTCCTTGTAGCGATCAAAACGAGGTGGTACAAAAATCAGGTGTGGACATTTCTTTTTCGCCAATATCCCACTCATTGCACTTCTAACGCCATACTGACGTGCTTCGTAGCTCGCTGCTGCAACCACTCCTCTTTCGCTACTTCCCCCCACGACAATAGCCTTCCCTCTTAATTCGGGATTATCTAATTGTTCTACCGAGGCGTAAAACGCATCCATATCAATATGTATGATTTTTCGATTCATCTTAAGGCTAGTTGGGTCAAAATTAATTGAAAAAATTCAGTTTATATTCCTAAAAAAAATATCGTTTTTTTTTAACTTTTCCATGCAAATCAAAGCTGTATTACGTAAATTTGTATGTATTTCAAATACTTTTTGAGTAAGTATGCATTATTTGTAACAAACAAACGTTATAGTTATCATACTGTTATTTAATTCAAAAAATACAATCATAAAATGAATGATTTTTTAGCACAGGCCTTTATTTTTTTATTTGCCGCAGTAATTTGTGTTCTCATTTCTAAGAAATTAGGAATGGGGTCTGTCTTAGGCTATTTATTTGCCGGAGTTTTAATTGGGCCTTTTGTTTTAGGTTTTGTTGGGAAAGATGGAGCTGATATTATGCATGCAACCGAGTTTGGAGTTGTCATGATGTTATTTCTTGTTGGGCTCGAACTTGATCCCAAAGAGTTTTGGAAAATCCGGAAAGAAATTATCGGGCTGGGAACCGCCCAAGCATTAGGTACTACCCTTATAACCACAGCCGTCTGTTACTTTGCCCTCCACCTTGGGATTGGAACCTCTATTACTATTGGATTTGTGGTAACCATGTCCTCTACGGCTATTATTTTACAAACCATTTCTGAAAAGGGACTTAATAAATCGAATGTAGGAAAATCGAGTTTTGCTGTATTACTCTTCCAGGATATTATGGTAATTCCAGTTATGGCGTTGATTCCGCTATTGGCTGTTTCTAAAAAAATACCAATCTCAACTACACATAGCAGTATGCTTGATGGTCAACCTGTACTCATGAAAACCATGGCTATATTGGGGGCTATTACTGTTATTTTCTTGGTTGGAAACTATATTGTCAATCCGCTGTTTAAATCCGTAGGGCGTTTACAAATACGCGAAATTTATACTGCTTCTGCTTTATTACTTGTGATTGGTGTATCCTTATTAATGCAACAAGTAGGACTGAGTCCTGCCTTAGGTGCATTTATTGCAGGTGTAGTTTTAGCAAATAACCCTTATAAACATCAATTAGAAAGTGATATTGAGCCATTCAAGGCTCTCTTGCTCGGTATCTTCTTTATTGCGGTAGGATCAACCATTAATTTTGGGATTATCGCTGCTGAACCGCTTATTATTCTTTCGTTATTAGTAGGCTCTATGGCAATCAAAGCGATTGTTTTATTTGCTATTGGTAAATGGAAGAAATTCCCTAAAGATCAATCATTCCTATTTGCTATTTTACTCTCTCAGATTGGAGAATTTGCCTTTGTAATTTTAGCCTTAGGAAAAACCATTAATATCATTGACCAAACGTGGTATGATTACCTCTTGGCAACAACGGCATTATCCATGGTCGTAACACCTATTTTAATGTTGCTCAACGAAAAGTGGATTAGTCCTTATTTAGGCTTAACCGCTTCGCCTAAGAATGATCAACCTTATGATGATTTATCTCACATCAGTGCGGATAAAAAAATCATCATTGCTGGATTTGGAGACTTTGGAAATACGATTGGACGTTTATTACAAGCAAATGACATTCCTACTTTAGTATTGGACAACGATGCTGAGCGCGTGGATCACTTGCGCAAATTAGGATTTAATGTCTACTATGGGGATGCTACTTCCATCAATATTTTAAAATCTATTGGGGTAGAAAAGGCTGATTATGTTATTGCAGCCATGGATCCACCTGATGTGAACCAACACTTAGTTGAAATATTACACAAAAACTTCCCTAATGTTGAAGTTATCATTCGCGCTAAGAACAGAAAGAATGCGTACGAATATTTACAAGATGGCTTTACGGAAGTCTATAGAGAAAACTTCTTTACGGCTGTTTATGTTGGATCAGTGATGCTAGAGAAATTGGGATTAAGCCATGAGGATGCGAGAACACAAAGTGAATTATTCATCCGAAGTGACCGTGCTTCCTTGAGAAAATTGGCAAAGAACATTCACAATTTAGAAGACTACATCACGGTATCTCGACTCGAGTTTGAGCAACAATCTGAATTATTAAAAGAAAGTTTGCGTCACAAAAGAGAAACTAAAGACACTGCAGATGCTACTGATTAAATACAAAAAGGGAGCGGTCAATGACCACTCCCTTTTTTATTTCATCGTTGTGATTACTTTTTATCTGGAGTTTTTTCCGTTGTTACTTCAGCCGTATTTCCTGTTGGAATAAAGAATTCCATTGGAAAGCTTTTAAAGTATTTCAACACAGCCAAAGCAAGTTCTCTCGTCTCTTTAAATGGAATATTTCGAGAGCGGAAAGCCAATAGAATGGATAAACCAAAACTCACAATAAAGTTCATGAATCCAATCAACCACATTCCGATAAATGCCCACACTAAAAGTGAGGTTGGCGCTTCAAATCCTGATCCATAGAATCCAATGGCGATATTTCCACTGACAAAGGTAATGTGTCGAATATCGATATCTAGACCAATGAAGGTTCCAATCGCTCCACATGTACCCATAAATAGACCAAAGCAAATATTCGAGGCAATACCCGGCCATTTGGTATCTACCCAATTGGCGATTTTTGTCGAACGTTGAAGCCCAAAATTATATTTCAACCAAGGATGTTCTTGTATACGGTAAAAAACGCGGTTGTGCTTATTTCTGTTGGATACATTACCCGAGATAATACCAGACAAGAATAAGAAAATACCAGCAATACCTGCATGAAACAACGCTTTTGATTCGATTGGATCGGCGTCAATAAGCATGCCTCTCCATTCTTTTTGAGCTAGGTTTACCTCAAATACCGAATCAAATCCCCACATCAATAACAAAGCAATCGGAAAAGCTAAAATTACGTTTCCGATAAAGGCAATAAACTGAGAGCGCACTAATCGCGCAAATAATTTAGCAAAGCCAATGTGCTTATTCGCACTGTCTACGTGTTGTTTTTGTCCATCTTCAATGGCTTTAATAATCGCAGCAGCCGTCATCGCGGGTTGCTTCGTTGCTAAAGTAAAGCCGAGCAGATAGATTAAACAGAATCCTAAGGCATAATTCAAGCTATACAGCATGGCATGGCCAAAAATACTAGCATCCAGCTTATGTGCTAATAACTTGAGAATACACATAAAACCAACAATGATACCTGCTCCCATGGATCCTCTAAACATATGCCAATACTCTCCTGCGGTTTTGGTTATGTAATGTTCTCCTGTTTTGGCGGTATGTTGTGTAATTTCGTAGGAAATCAACTGGGTACTTTCCTTAATTAATCCTGATACGTTGTATTTATAACAGTTGTATCCGATTAATTTACGTGCCAATTCAATGGTGTTTTTTTTCTTTTCTAAGGCAGTGTCTTCTCCTTCAATAATGATGAGTGAAAGCAAAACGTCAACTCGCTGCAATTGCTGTCTTAGGCGTAATAAACTTTGGTTCACCTTAATCGAGATTCCATATTTAGAACTGTTCTTAAAGGCTTGGTTGACAAAATCCAAACATTGTTTGTGAAAGATTTTAATTTGCTTGCAATTGATATCGCTAAGTGTCAAATAACTGATATTTCCTTTTAGTATACTGGAAGCCACTTCCATAAACTCTTTTTCTAAAGCCAAAAACGGGCTTTCAAAGTGAGAATACTCTGGTACCATGCTAATAATCGAACTTTCCATCGCTCTACCACTCATGCGTTGCGTAATTAGCCCAATAGAGTTCAACAACTCGCCCATAACAGACTCGTCAGAAATATTAGTAAAGATGTCCATGAAGTTCAACTGTTCAAATAGTTCTAACAGCTGTTCTTCTGGGATCAAATCAACCCATGCCGCATCGGTATGTTTGTAAAACACTTGGTTTAATACATACTCATAGGTATCTTTTTCGGGTTGATATGGTAAAACTTTCGCCCATAAACGCTTTTTAACTTCATAGAAGAAATCAGAATCTTGTAAAATTCCTGCATCTGAAATCATACGGCTGAAACGTCTATTAGAAAGGATTTCTTTCAAATATTCAATCAGGGCTAATCGTTCGACTTCGTGGGTTTTTAAATAAGATGTAAAAGAATCTATGGAAACTCGATTTGTTTTTTTTATATTTCGCGGTCGAAAAATATGTACAAGATCGACTAAAAATGAAATATCTTCACTTGTATATATTTTACCATCAACTACATATTTATTAAAAAGCTCCTCAATTCCTTGAGGTGATTGCAATATGTATCTTAATTTCATTTAAAAATATATTTTTTTCTTAACAGTTGAATAGAAATGACTAAAACTTGGCATAAATTTACGCCTTTATTTTATATCCTATGATTGAAATCGAAAGAAAATTTCTTACTAAACGTACAAATTTTGAAACTTTAGCGCATTCGAAAAATACAATTGCGCAAGGATACCTCAATAGTGATGCGGAACGCACGGTTCGCATTCGCTTAAAGAATGACAAGGGTTATATTACCATCAAGGGAAAAAGTAACGCTGCGGGAACCTCGCGTTTTGAATGGGAAAAAGAAATCGACTTCAAAGAAGCAGAAGCTTTATTAGCCTTATGTGAAGACCATGTTATTTCGAAAACGCGCTACCTTATTCCTGTAGGATCTCACACCTTTGAGGTGGATGTCTTTCACGGCAAAAACGAAGGGCTAATTGTAGCTGAAGTGGAACTTCAGGATGAAAATGAACGTTTTGAAAAACCAGATTGGCTAGGCGAAGAGGTTACAGGGCAATTGGAATATTACAATTCCTATTTATCCAAGCATCCTTTTTCTACTTGGAAATAAAAGGCGATAAATCCTCGTCTTACCTATAAAAAAGTAAGCCCCTATTGATTGAGTATCAATAGGGGCTTCTTCACTTAGAAATCAACAATTTAAAAGAAACAACACGAAGTCATCTAGTTTATCTACTTATTTGAATCCATCCTGTACGCATTTTAGCATTGGTTACTACCACATAGTAATACGTACCTGAAGGCAAATTATTTCCTCTTTTATCTTTTCCTGAAAACTCATCAGTATAATATCCATTGAAGTTAAATACTTCAATTCCGTTTCTATTGTAAATTTTTAGATTCGTTACTCCATAGTTTGACAGATCTAAACGATCATTAATACCATCCCCATTAGGAGAAAATCCTTTCGGCAATGGACATTCTTCATACGTTACACGGAAACTAGATTGATCCGTACAATCTACCTTACCTTTACTTGATTTTGAATAGATATAGATTACCTGATCAACTAAAATCTGTTCTCCAGGTTGTAATTCACGTCCCTGTCCGTCCGGTTCCGTAAAATACTTGTTTCCTCTTGGCAACAATGGCAAGCTATAAAGTTCACAGTACATCACTTGATCTTCTATTTCAAAAGCAGGAATAAACTCCAGAATTTCGATCGTCATTTTACTTTGATACGCACATCCTTCTTTCACCCCATAAACATACAATTGATGCTTGCCTACGTTCTCAAATACATCGCCACCTTCCCAACGCTCTCCTTTTCCATAAGGCTCTGTATAATATGCTTCTCCTTCTGCTAATTCAGGCAATACGTAACTTTGACAAGCAAGAATAGGCTGAACGTTTGTTGCAGTCAATATTTTATTGACAATTAAAGAAAAACTACTGTAGGTAAAACAATGCGTGTTTTTATTCTCTAGTTTCACGTATATTTCTGTCGGTTCTACCGCTGTTGTCGTATACGTAGTAGGCAGGCTATTGATATTGGCTAATAAATCTTCCTCCGAAGCAAAATAGGTAACCAATAAATCTTTCGCTTGTAAAGACCCTACGACCTGTTTATCATTTTGAGCCAAATCATACGTATAGGCAAATCCAGGCTCTCTATGACAAGCATATAAATTCGCTGGTTTAGTTATCTGGGGCTTCTCTTTGATAAAGCGGAATTCTTTATCAATAATTTGCTCATTCCCATTACAATGTAGATATGTAATACGCCCTGTATAGGTTACCGATTGATCAATGGTTACTTGAATATCTTGCTCTTCCGTTAGGAATTCACCATCTTTCAACCAACTAAAATGGGCAATGGATTCTCCACTTGGTACAAAACGCCAAGCCTCATTCGCAGCCGTCCATGTTCCCACATTTCGATTTGGAGGAACCACAGCTGCAGTTCCCGTAGCATTTTGAATTCCAACAACACCCAATCCGCCATTGAAATTGGCACAACTCGGTCTATTTTTAATATACACTTCAATAATATTTGTGCCTTCATAAAGTACAATTTGAGACGTTTGCGTTGTTCCGTCTACATCATTGACATCATATGGGCATCGAGTCGCATCAAATAATCCTAAATGATAAATATTAAAAACCAAAGCTCGACAAGGAAAGGTTCCCAACACTTGGTAATTAACCGAATAATCTGCGGGTGAATTATTAGGGAACAAATCTTGCATCACCCCAAAAATGGTATTGACATACGGAATAGTGTTGCTATTTGCACTATTTGTTGGTAATTGTACGTTTGGGTTCATCGAATATCCCGAAGAAGAATCAGGCGTGTATAACCCATTTTCAGCATGTCCGCGAACGCTAAATGTAATCATCCCATTGGTTCCGATTAACACTTTATCATAGGACTTACCATAGAAACAAAAATCAAAACCTAAATCAATCACTTCAGACCAATGGTCATCTTTGGTTAATGGAATCAAATCTCCTCCAACAAAAGGGAAAGGCGGTTTATATTCAATGGCTTCTACAGTATAATCAGAGGTATCTTTGATATCAAAGAAGCTTGCCTTTAAATCAAGGTTTACGCTTTCATCGTCACAAATCACATAACTTCCGTCTTCTGTTTGTGGTAAATCAATAGGTTCTACTTCAATATTTGCACATCCGGGAGGATTGAAGAGGTTAAACAGGACAGCAGGACTCCAAGCACCTTGATCTGTATCCGAACAAATGGCTCGTACATACACGTGATAGAAAGCGCCTTCAACGGCATCCCTGAATACGTATCTCGGTGTATGCTCTACCCTAATCCCTACATTTAATGGCGTTGGGTCAGGTTGATTTGATTCTACAATATAAACCTCCCATTGTTGTTCTTGACCCAGAGGTGTCCACGTAATTTCAATATTGGATGAATTTGAAATTCTTACTGCTTGGACGTCGATCACATCTTTACAAGTAAAAGGTTTAATCCATAAATTATCAATAGCAGCAGGTGGTTGTTCTCCACTGCGATTATCTTGTTTCCATTCAAACACAATGCGAACATCTTGTCCTGCAAAAGCACGAATATCCATTCGGGTTTGGAATCGCTGAAATGTTCGACTATTAAAGAAGCCTTGTTCATCGATAGCAACTGCTTGATTTGAGCTAGCAACACTTACCCCAGCTTCTGGGATATATGATAATGGTACAATCCAAGCCTTTACAAAATCCACCCCCACATTTTCTCTTGCCCTACTATCATATTGCTGTTCTCCTTGAGAACGCCAATCAAAACTAATTTCCAATTGCTCGAGGTTGGTAGGAATATGAATGTTTTTATACGCATGTACAATTTGTGCCTTATTCATGGTGTATTGGTTGTTTACTCCATTATTATTTGAAATATACAGTGCTTTTTGTCCACCATTATTTATGGCATTTCCTACTACCCATTGGTTTGGCAACGCATGCGTTACTCCAATTTTATGTGTTCCTTCGAAATCTTCATAATATGGTAAAGGATTCACCGAAACTAAAGGCGTTGTAGCAATAAAAGGTCCCGTCCATAAACTTGATTCCCCTTGACTACAAGCGGATCGTATCCAGACATAATACATCGTCCCTTCTTCTAAATTTGCAAACGTATAATTCGTTTCAGTAGTTGTATGGGTTGGGACTGTTGCTTCATTAACCCCTATATTCTGATCCGTGGTCAAGAATAAGTCATATCCATTTTGTCCACTTTGTCCCGTCCAACTCACATCAAATCCTTGGTCTCGTATTTCCCCAATAGTTACGTCTGTTGGCGGTAAACAACTCTTGATAAAGAATTCAATATTGTCAATTGCAGCAGCTGGATTATTTCCCGTGCTTTCATCTTGGGTCCACTCAAAAATAATACGCATCGTACGTCCTAAATACTCTTGAGCGGGAATGATAATTTGTTCCGGTGCAAAATCTTGACTTCCGGAATAATATTCTCTTCCCAATCGCACCGCACTGCGGTTATCACTTTGTACAAGAACACCCGCACGCGGAGTATAATCCGCAGAAACAAACCAAACGCGGAAGTTATCATAACTTCCTTCTCCGACATTGCGCCAGTCAAAATTCAACATCAATTCCATACCTGAAGCAGGGATGGCAAAATCTTTATACACATGAGAGGCTTGCCTTCTTCCAGGCACTGTATGCAAATAATGATTGCTAATTCCATTGTCATTCGAGATATACAAAGCCTTTGTTCCGCCATTATTCACTGCATTTCCAACAATCCACTTATTATGGGTGTCATTTTGGTATGCAAAACTTGGATTTTGTTCAAAATCTTCTGTATAAGGCAACGTTGCAGGGGTTAAGGTGGTTTGTACAACAAGAGGACCTACCCAAAAACTTTTATCGCGTCCACAAACAGCGCGAACCCAAAGGGTATAGTAAGTTCCTTCTGCTAAATCTGGAAATACAAAGTTGGTATTTATCGAACGATAGTTTCCTGGTGTCTCTGCTGTTGGAATATCATTCGTTGTCGTTAAATATAAATCATACGAACGCGCGCCATCTCCTTCCCATGTTGTAGCAATGGTACGGCTTGTTACCACACCTGCAGCAAAATTTCTTGGTGGACTACAAGTCACTACTTCTATATTCAGATTATCAAGGGCAGCAGCAGGTTGATATCCGCCACTATTATCTTGTTGCCATTGAAAAACGAGACGATACACTTGTCCTTGAATGCTACCTACCTCAACGACGAAGTTTTCTCTCTTAAATTCTGTTTGTTCCCCAAACATTTCATGTCCTACCGGTATAGCTCCAGCCACATTTGTTGATATCAATGTACCTCCTACTGGTGTATAGGACGCTGGTACTAACCAAACGCGGAAGAAATCATAGTTTATTTCTCCTAAACAACGCCAGTCAAATCCAATAGACAATTCGGTAGCATCTGTAGGAATTCTAAAATCTTTATAAGCGTGTACCACTTGATCATACGCTGTATAATAGGTATTATTTGCACCTTGATCTTCACTGATGTATAATCCTTTTGTTCCTGATGCTTGTACAGCAGTACCAATATACCAACGATTAGTTCTATTTGTCGTAAAATCAAAGGTAGGATTCGATTCAAAATCTTCTACATAAGGTAAATCAACAGGTGTATTTGCTAAGGTTACCTCTTGTGGTCCAACCCAATCGCTTTGATTAGTATTAGAGCAAGCAGATCTCACCCATACCCAATACGTTTGACCTGGTGTTAAACCTTCAAAGGTATACGTTGTTGGTGTCGACTGATGTGTCGGTGTCGTCGTATCCTCTGGACTAGTCGTGGCTATCTCACTTAAAAATAGTTCATAGCCTGTCGTTGTTGCTTCCCATTGTGCCTGAAACCCATGATCTGACACATTGCTAATACTCAATGCCGTTGGAGCCCCGCAGAATGTCGTAGCTAGTTTTAAGTTATCTATAACCGCAGGAGGATTACTTCCGCCGGATTGATCGTTGATCCACTCAAAAATCAATCGCATGGTTTGCCCCTCATACAGCTGTCCATCAAGATTAATCAACTCCGTGGTAAACGCACGTACATTGGAAAAATTCACTCTTCCCACTTGTACTCCTCCACTAGCTGCTACCGTTATCTTCACACCTGCTCGAGGCGTATACGTTACCGGAACCCACCATACGCTTAGCTTGTCATATTCGTTTTCTCCTACACCCATCCAATCAAAGATAAGCGTCATGTCGATCGCTCCTATTGGAATAGTGAAATCCTTAAAAATATGAGAAGCGATATTCTGAGATAAATAATTCGTATAGGCGTGCGTTTGTCCTCCATCATTGGAAATATACAACGCCTTTGTTCCACCGTGATTCACGGCTTGTCCAACAAACCATTGATTGATGGTATCATTGCTAATTCCGTACGATTGCTCTGTTTCAAAGTCATCTGTAAAAGGTAAATTCACTGGAATTAAGGTAGTCTGCACCGCTAATGGACCAATCCATCTTGAAGCTTCTGTACCACAGGTTGAACGAACCCAAACATAATAATTCGTTGCCTGATTTAAATTTTCAAATGTAAATGTGGACGTATCTGAGGTAAAAGAAGCAACAGTTGATGCAGTAGGCGCTTCATTCGCTGTAGCCAAATACAATTCATAGCCTTGCACATTCGCTCGCTCTTGCCATGAAACCGCAAAGGTATGAGCCGTAAGACCATCCAATTGAAATGCCGTTGGTTCACTACACAAAATCGGCTGAATTGCTAGATTGTCAATCGCCGCTGGATTTTGATTTCCATTGCGATCATCTTGTTGCCATTCGAAGACAAATCGAACCGTTTGTCCTTGAAAAGAACGCACATCTACATTCTTGGAAAATGAGGTAAAATCATTGTTTTGATACAAGGCTTCTGCATTAATTGCAAGTGCTTGTGGGTTATTGTTCAATGTTTCTCCTGCTTGTGGAACATAGGACTGCGGAACTATCCACACGTTTAAAAAATCCACTGGATTGTACCCATTGCTACTGTAATCATAGCTCCTTTCTCCTTGTGCACGCCAATCGAAACTCACTGCTAACATATCGACTCCTTGTGGGATGTCGATATTTTTATAGGCATGAATAATTTGACTTGTATTATATTTATAAGTATTGCTTACTCCTTGGTCTTGGGTGATATACAGAGATTGTTGTCCACCATGGTTCACCGCTTGTCCCACATGCCATTGGTTGGGTTGAGCATGGGTAAAGCCGAAGATTGGATTGGATTCAAAATCTTCTGTATAAGGTAAACTAACACTGGAAACCAAAGGCGTTTCTACAAAATAAGGGCCAACCCAATTACTTTTATCACTTGTACTACAGCTAGATCGTAGCCAAGCATGATATTTCGTCGCTTCATTTAAATTCAAAAAGGAATAAGAAGTTTCACTAGTAGAAGCTAACGGAGTTGTTGTATCCGTCGGAATTAAGTTTAAATCTGTTGTAATAAAAACGTCATACGCTGTGGTGTTCGTTGAAGCTGTCCAAGTCAGATCAAAAGCACCCGCTCTTAAATTGCTTGTACGCACCGCTGTTGGCGCTACACAATTGATCGCCGTAACGTTTAAATTATCAATTGCTGCTGCGGGATTATTTCCTGCGCTTTCATCCTGAGACCATTCGATTAGCAAACGCATCGTTTGGCCTGCAAAAGAAGCAGCGTCTAAAAGTACTTGTTCACGTTGAAAATTTGCAGCGTTAGCATAGGCATTTTGCCCCACACGAATCATAGCTTGATCTCTTTCATTTATCTTCATCCCAGCCTGAGGAACGAAGGTAATCGGCACTAACCAAACTTTAAAGTTGTCATAGGAACCTTCCCCCACACATCGCCAATCAAAAGCTATGGCTAATTTTAAAGCATCCGAAGGAACAATAAAGTCTTGGTATAGGTGCGAAACTTCTCTTCTACCTGTATTAGGGTTATATTCATTCGATTGTCCTCCATCTTTGGAAATATACAACGATTTACTTCCCCCATGATTTACTGCTGCTCCCACCACCCATTTGTTCACCGCACCATTGACGAAAACAAAAGAAGGAGCTCCTTCAAAATCTTCGCTATAGGGAAGGGTCTTCGCAATTAGCTGCGTTTCTACTTCTAGAGGCCCCATCCAAATACTGGTTTCATCTGCACAAAGGGAACGCGCCCAAATAAAATAAGTTGTTGCGGGCTGTAATTGATCAATGATCAAATTATTCGTTGTCGCAGTATAGGTTCTCGCATTAGCACTAGAAAGAGAAGCCTCTGTACTGATGAGGACTTCATATTGTTGATTGCTACTAGCAATCCATTCTAATTTCATGGATTCAGCTCCAATCGTGTTTAGCTTAAAATCCATGGGAGGAGCACAAGACACTTCTTCCAATTTCAAATTGTCAATAGCAGCGGCTGGTTGAGCACCACCACCACTTTCTTGTTTCCATTGAAAAACTAGGCGATAGACTTGTCCTCCCTGTCCTTCTGTAGGAACGATAATGGTTTCATTCTTAAACACTGCATTTTCATGATAGTATCGCAAACCGATTTGTCTAACACCCGCTCTATTGGGATCAATTGGAGTGTGAGCTGTTGGTATATAGTCCTGAGGAACCAACCAAACACTCAAATAGTCCTCTTCAAGCTCCCCAACTGAACGCCAATCAAAAGAAATGGCAATATTTTCAGCATGTTGTGGAAATACAAAATCTTTATAAACATGGGAAACTTGATTCGAATACAGCGCATATTCATTTGTTCTCCCCTCATCTTTACTGATATATAAGGCGTAATCGGTATTGCTTTTTGCCCCACCTCCAATATACCACTGATTTGTTCTATCATTGCTAAATCCCACTAAGGGAGTCTGCTGAAAGTCTTCAAAATAAGGCAAAGAAACGGGAGTCATAGGTAAGTGAATAGCAAAGGGGCCTGCCCAATTGCTTTGCTCATTAAAGCTATTTTCACAAGTAGCTCTTATCCAGACATACACGTTGACTTGATTGTGGGGTAAATCCAAAGTTAGTGTAGCATCTGTGGTTGTATGCGTTGGATTCATGAGTCCTGCTCCCGGAACATTCGTCGGACTCACAAATAAGTCATAAGAAATAGCATTTGATCTTGCTTCCCATCCTAACGTATAGGAATCTGCAGAAACATTTAGCAATTGAATGCTTTCTGGTGGATAACAAAAAGCAAATATAGCAGCTTCTTTGTGTTCCTTTTGTTTGGATAGTACTTCGACATTCGCTGTCTCAAGCGTTACTTTATCCTTACTTACTTCTATATTGGCCCGTAGGGCATGGCCCCACAAAACAAGAAAAAGTAGCGTGACTAAAAAGGTATTTCTTACCTTTACCTTGTTCATACTTTCAGTGTTTTAATTTAGACCAAATATAAATAGCAATTAAAACATTACAAATTGAGAAGTATAGGTTCCTTTTAGCAGAGTAGTGTAAGATTTAAACTAAAAAAAATAAAAGCACAAAAAAACAAGGGATTATCGCCTTACTTTTTAACTTAAAACTCCTTTTATAAGCATAAACAGCAAAGTTGTTAACGTTTTACTTTTATTTATAAAGCAAGTAAACACCACAGATTACATCTAAAAAAACAGTATTTATCTTAAAACAACCCTCAAATAAGCAAAAAATAAAATACTCGATTTAGGGATTAGATCCCCTTCTATTAATCAGTATCCCTGATTCAAGCTTAGAAATAGCCTGGAGCAAGCCTTGACACTCTAGAGGCACCAAGTTGTATCATCATATGAGCATCCTAATTACGCTCCTTTTCGTTCGTATTTATCTCATTCGAAATCAGCAGCTATCTTTTTTAAAAAAAAATTTCTTCCCTAAAATTTGGGAATGGCGCAAAAAAAAAGATGTGCGGTGCACATCCTCGACTTGTGGAATTTTTCCACATTTTCATTACCCACTTTTTAGTAATTGAATCCCAATATCTTAGATTGATTTCTATACAAAAAGTTGATTTTTAGTTATATTTTATCTTTTTATCAGGTCTAATAGCAAGTAAAATAAGCTCCTTTCAGATCAAATAAACGATTACTGAATATCTTCAATCATACGTTCTACCTTAACGTCTAAAACTCCACGTCCTAGATTGTCTGTCAAATCCATAAACGCACGTTTAGAAATATCAACGGATCTCCCTTTTGTAAAAGGCCCACGATCGGTTACAGTCAATACAACTGAACGTTTATTTCTCAAGTTCGTTACTTTGATTTTAGTTCCAAAAGGCAGTGTTTTATGGGCTGCCGTGTATTTTGAATTGTCAAAAACCTCTCCGCTTGCCGTTTTTTTACCAGAGAATTTATCGTGGTAATACGAAGCTTTTGTTTCATCGCTAACTACTTCAAAAGAGTCATCCTCTACTTCAGCCATCACGATAGAATCTTCTTCTATACTCGGTAAATCTAATGTTGCAACAGTATCCAAAACCTGTTCCATACGAACAGCAGCAGGCTTGTTTTTTTCTTTTAATTTACCAGCCTCTTCAAAACTTGATAAAGTGAAGATGGCTAAAGCAAAAATTATATATTGAAAATATTTCATATCTCTTGTTTCAAAAAATAGATACTATTTCAAAACAAGAAGTATACCAAAATAAAAAAGAGAGCTTGAAGCTCTCTTTATTTATCTTTTATATGTTATTATGCAAACCAAGCAGTCCAAGGAATTCTAGATAAGATTAAAACTAATCCAATCGTATAGAAAATAGCGAACATTTTAAATTTCTTGTTGCTATCTGTGGTCTTTTTGTGTTTTGACCATCCAATTGTAATCAACGCAATTGCAATGATATTAATTAGTGGGTGCTCTAAAGCGTACAATCTTAAAGTAGAGTCTTTCATCGCTACACCAAAACCTTGTACTAAAGGTGAAACGAAATACAAGATAATCCCTAACAATAATTGAATGTGACAGAAGATTAACCCTATCAAACCTAATTTGCGATCTTTCTCTGTAAACTCTTTTTTAGAGCTTAATCCTACAAAAGCATTAATTACTACGATTACCAAAAAAATCAATGCTAAATATGCAACGCCTGAATGCGCTGGCTGTAACATTTTATCCATATTGTTGTTATTAGTTTACTGACAAATATAAATAAAACAATTGAAACTAAACGCTTTGCTATTTGATTTACATTCTACCATTTCGAATGCTTTAATCCGTACGAATACCTCAATATAATCCGTTAATCTCGAGAAAAATATGCAAAAATAAAGGTTCGCTCGTTTTGATACCCTCAATCAAAGTTTTAACCCCATCAAGCCATTATATCCGCAAAAACAAATATCTTAGGTCTTTGTAATTTGTTTTCACATGATCAAAACGCTTCGTATTCTTTATCCTTACTATCTCCTTTCTTGTGGGATAACGTTACTTCTTGGACTGACGACTGCGCTATGGTGGGGCATTCCTCCACTCCTTGCTACTTTACTTTCGATGATGTATTTTAGGACTTTTCGCTCCTACGAACTCTATTTTTTCAAGAACAAAGGATGGCAACCCCTTCACCTCGTACTCACTTTATTCGGTAGTATGATGGTTCTTTCACTTATTCTCTCCACGTTTAAAACAACCTAATCATGTCTACCTTATACTTGGATAGCCTTGTGTATCAAGTGCAGCACAAAAACATACTCAACAATATCTATTTTCAACTGCAAACGGGCGAACTTATTGAACTCATTGGATCAAATGGAGCAGGAAAATCTACCTTTCTTGAGGTATTATTTGGCACAAAAAAAGCGCAGCATTTGCACCTTCGAGTTGATCAAAAATTAATCCGAAAAACACGTGATCTACAACGCTATTTTGCGTTGAAACCTCAGTTTTCATTTTTTCCAAAACAACTTCGACTCCAAGAGGTACTACCAAAGAGGTATTGGCATTGGTCTGAATTTGAACAGCAACTTCATTCCCCTATTTCAAGCTTTTCCATGGGTATTCAGCAATTGATTCAAACGTTGTTTGTACTTGAATTACCTCAACCCTTTATTCTTTTAGATGAGCCTTTTGCTGGTCTTTCTCCAATTCTTCAGGAACAACTTCTTGTTATACTTCAAGAAAAGAAACAAACCAAGGGGATACTCATCGTCAACCATATTCTAGGTCTA
This sequence comes from Myroides odoratus, assembly GCF_001549985.1. GTDB lineage: Bacteria > Bacteroidota > Bacteroidia > Flavobacteriales > Flavobacteriaceae > Flavobacterium > Flavobacterium odoratum_A. The sequence continues at coordinate 111,093 of NZ_LROZ01000008.1, forward strand.
TTATCCTCCATTCGCACCAAACAATTGCAACTACATAACGGTAGTATCCAATCTACTTAACAAGGCTTTCAACGTATATTGAAAGCCTTTTTTATATCAAACAAAACCATTCAAACACCTATTACCGAATGCATTAAACATTCAAATACACCTTATGATTTCTCCTTTTTGGGTTTTATATTCACGTTATAATCAAACAAAAACCGGGAACAGGGGAGAGCATACTGAACAACAAAAAATATGAAAAGATTATTACTCTTATTGTGTACCTCTTTATTTATTTCTTGTTCATCAGACAATACTGAATTAAATAGAACTGAATTAGATACTAAAGACTTGTATCTACAATCTAATCTTCCAAAAATTCTTGAATTAAACCAGTCAGAAATAAACCATTTTAAAAAACACATGGTACTTAATGAAAGAGGCGTTTTGGCATCTTGGGACGGAGATTTTTTAGAAAAAGTATATGGAAGCGGAGAAGAATATAAATCAATCATTGTAAAAATATACAATGATCTAGATATAAATCCTACTCAAATCATTATTGTTGATACAAATAATAACGAAAGAATAATTAATCTAAGGGAGCCTACAGTATCGGGAAGCAAATACCCAACATTTAAGAGAGAAGATCCCTATGTACGTGAAATAAGAGGCGCGTCAAATAGACAAAATAATGATGATGGATGCTTTAAACAAGAAAATAGTACATGTATCATCGTAGTTAAAGAAATAAAACCTGTTGCCAAATTTCCTATTGATAGCGTTCAATAAAACCAATTCTCAACTTAAAACTAAGCAGTTGCAATTCAAAATTTCACAAACAATCCAATATGATTAAAAAAATATGTTTATTCTTATTCTCTCTTTCACTACTAGCTTGTAAAAAAGAATCTTCTGAAGAAATTTATATTAAAACTTATCTCCCAAAGATCTTAAACTTAGTGCCCACAGACATAGACCGTTTCAAGAAAAATATGGTTATTAATCAAGAAGGTAATCTAACCTCTTGGGATGGAGAAATATTGGAAAAAGCATATCACACAGACGATGATTATATGTTTGCATCCTTAGGGATCTACAACAAACTAGGCATCTATCCTGCGCAAATAATTATTGTGAATAAAGATAACAGCGAAAGAATTCTATATCCTGGTTTTTTTGATATCAATAACACGAGAGTAGCTTTATCTGAAATTCAAGATTGGGATGCGCTATTCTATATCACTTCAACCAATTGCGGAACATGTATGCAAGACTATCAAAGAATGAATCAACTTACCACTAAATACGCAGGTAAAAAGATAAAGTTTGTCGCTATTTTTGACAAAGTCAAAAACATAGAAAATTACAAAAAAGGTGAAATCTACAAGACAGATGGTTTTCTTAATGAAAATTGGATTATTTTACAAAAAAACAATCTACTACCTTTACTAACAGAAAAATATCATGATAGTTTAGGCGTGCCCTTTATCTTTTTCAGAAAAGACAAGGTAGATTTAAAAAAATATTTCACCTCCTCTCGTAACAGTGAAATTGATGAATATATATCCAATAACTTTGAGAGTAAAACTGAAGATTAATCTCTTTCTTAAAACCTCTAATCTTTGATGTATTTATCTTAAATGAATACCCAATATATTCCATTAATCAAACCGACCAAGGGGATACTCATCGTCAATCCTATTTCAGGTCTGTTATCCTCCATTCGCACCAAACAATTGCAACTACATAACGGTAGTATTCAATCTACTTAACAAGGCTTTCAACGTATATTGAAAGCCTTTTAAATGAGTCCAACATCATATCATAAACAACAAAGACCCTCAACGAAGTTGAAGGCCTTTGCTAACTAACATATCTAATTCAAAAAGTAATAATCTATTTCTTGGTACTAATTTCAATCACACCACTTTCACCTTCTTTTCCATATTTTTCTTTTGCCATCTCTCCTTTTAAAACATGCATGCTTTCTATATCTTCCGATTTAATTGCACTTATTTCAGTAGGCTTTACTGCTTTTCCATTTAATACATACAAAAAAGGAGTGTTCGTATCATCTTGTGTTGAAGTAAAAGAAAATGAACTAGATGCCTGTCCTTTTCCATTCGCAGTTCTCACTTGTTTTGTTTCAGCATTCACAACGATAACTCCATTTTTTCCTTTTTCTCCAAATTTATCCATGCTCTGTTGCGTGCTATACACATTGATACTTCCATTCCCAAGACCCGCTGGATTTAATTCCTTTAATTCTTCCAAGGAAACTTCTTTTCCATTGTAAATAATTAATTTATCCTTCATTCGCTCTAAATCCTGCTTTATCGATTTCTCCATTTTTTTTCTCGACTTTTCCATATCCTTTCGAGAAGCTTCCATGTCTTTTCTCGACTTTTCCATTTCTTTACGAGCAACTTCCATTTCCTTTCTTGCCTCCTCCCTTTCTTTGGTAAGTTGTTCTTTATTCTTATTCCATTTTTCCTTCGTTCTTTGAGCATCATTCAGGAGTGTCTCTTTATCTAAATTATACGAATAAGAGATTCCATCTTCATTGGCTTCCTTTCCTAATTTCGAAAATTCTTCCATAGTATACTCTTTCCCATTGATAATAATACGAGTATTGGAATCAACAGCCCCAGAGGTATTAAAACTATAGGTTTGGGTTTTGCCCTCTGCCATTCGTTGTACTGTGTGCAAACGGTGCTCCTCTTCCGTCAGCTCTTTGCCATTTCGAGTTAATTTTATTTTGCCTGATGGATCATTGGTTGTAATATAAATTATCCCATCTTTTACCTGACTATCGTCAGCTGCTTCTTTCGCTGATGTTCTTTCTGTAGCCTCCTTTACAGCCGCATCAAGTTCATCTTTCGCTATTGAAGTTAATTCTTCTCCACTGCTATTATGGGAAACTACTGCATGCTGTTCTTGTTTTTTTTCAGGTTCCTGTTCGATAGCATTTGATTCTTGATCAATAAATCGAACTTCTGCTTGGGTTTTGATTTGAAAAAGCAAAAAGAATCCCACCGCTAAAGGAAGGCATAAAACAAATTTTGATTTTCTCATATTTTTAGATTTTGGTTGGTTTAACATCATGATTCTCTTTTTTAAATCTGAAGATCCAAAAGAGTTAACTAAAGAAAATGAAGGTGTCTTAGCTTCTTCAAACTGCACCAAAGTCATTTGATACTCGTAACTATTTTGCTTGGCCGTTACCTTTTGATCTACGATATACTCTAAATTGAGGCGAACCACTCGCTCCAAGATCACTAACAGGGGATTGAACCAAAAAATTCGACGTAAAAAGTGCACTAGTAGCAAATCAACAGTATGCTTCTGTTGCACATGGATATGTTCATGCTGGATGATGGTTTCTAATGCTGCTATATCCTTATAATTGGAGGGTAATACAATCCAGTTCCAAAACGAATAAGCTTCTTTAGTATTCGTATCCACTTTGATATTCGATTGTGATTTCCAAAATTGCAATTGTTTAATATGGCGAATCAATCGCAACACTTTACCACAAAAGAAAAGGCCTATAATCAGGGTAATTCCTCCAAATAATACGGGTATCAATGCCTCTACATTCAGCTGTTCGAAGAAACTTTGTTGTTCTTCTATTCTAGGTACCTCCTTGGTTTCGTGAAGCAACATAGACCAATCAAAACGCTGTTCAATGTATACTGTTTTTGTGAAACTCAGCAGTGGTAATAAGAAACTACATGCAATTCCGATAAGAAAATAATAGCGAATAGCAGCAAAAAAAGTTTCCTTTTTCAAAAACAAAAAATAAAAACCTAAGACCAGTAACAACAAGCCGTTTGCTTTTAGTACATATAAGATAAAAGGAGTCATACGCTTTTCTATTTTAATGGTTTACACCTGTTTATTTTTTTCAATGATAGAAAGAATCTCATTCAATTCTTTTTGTGATACTTGCTTATCTTTAACAAAGAAGTTAACCAAGTTACTGAATGAATTATCGAAATACTTTTGCATGGTTTCTTCCATGAACATCGAACGATAAGCCTCCATTGTCACCACCGGATAATATTGATGTGATTTACCAAAAGCGCGATAAGCAACCACTCCCTTTTCTTCCAAGATGCGCACTAAAGTTGATAAGGTATTGTAATGTGGTTTCGGTTCTGGCATTTCTGCCAATATATCATTAATGAATCCTTTTTCCAGCTTCCAAAGGATGTGCATGATTTCTTCTTCTTTGTTCGTTAATTTTTCCATTTGTGTTTCTTTTAACTCTAACAAACATATAACTAAAAATTTAGTTATCAAACTAATTTTTTAGTTTTCAATAAAAATTAATTAAAAAATATAAAAAAAAGCACTGTGAATCTTTCTGATTTACAGTGCTTTTAAAGAAAAATAACACGTAGTCTCCTACAACGCTTTCAATAATTGAAGCATCTCTTTTGGTCCAACATAGGCATAATGTTGGTATATAATTTCATAGTTTTTATTCAAAATAACCAGAGCGGGATAAGCATTTTGCGAAGTCAGTGCCTCAGCTAATTCATGTACACCAGATTGAAGTCCTTTTTTTCTATACCCGAACACTTTACCTTGAAACTGTATTTTTTCTTTCGATTCTGCATCAAAAGAAACAAAATACACTTTGTCCTTTAAAGCCTCTTGTACCGTTGCATTCGAAAACGTCTTCTTCTCCATCAAAGCACAATAATTACACCAATTGGTATGTAGAAAAACAACAATCGGTTTTTCTTGTTCCTGCATCTTTTTCTCCAGCGTTGAAAAAGTTATTGCTTGCGCTTGGGCTTTAGGTGCCCAGCTTATACAAAGCAGTACGACACATCGAATAAAATAATAGCTTAGACTTCTCCCTCTCATACATGAACTAATTTAAAAAATACTATAACGCACTCCTATAAAACCTCGAATCCCTTGTAAAGCGGTGTAGCTATAATCATTCGGTTCAAAGATTACATCCGTTCTCCCTGGAGGAGGGGTAACCCCATTACCAGGTTCTCCATACGGATCCCACCATCTAGCAATGGTATCTTCCTTTGGAAGGGTGTTGAATAAATTCTTTACTCCTCCATATACTTGAAAATTATTGCCAAATTTCTTTGTCACTTGAATATTTGCAATGACAGTCCAAGGAGAATACTCAGGTCTATAATCATTTTCTACGCGTGGCAATCGCATAGGTCCTTTCCAATCTCCAGTTAAATCAGCAGTAAATCCATGACCAAAATTATAGCTTGCCAGAACGTTACCCGACCATTTTGGCGAATGATAAATTTGCTCACGTAGGCCATCCTCTTTGCGGTACACTTCCATATAGGTTGCACCCGCCATTACTTTCAAAGGAAAATCAAACGCCACATCTACATTCAACGAAATACCTTTAGAAATTGCATGCCCATCCAAGTTAGCATAGATAATTTTAGTCTGATCCGTATCTGTATCTGCATCAATCTTATTCGTGAAATACGTATAGAAGCCGTTGATATCAAAATTAAACGCTCCAAAATTTGTTGGTACTTTAACGGTATAATTCAAGTTGGCATTGTATGATTTCTCTGGATCTAATGACTCTGCAAAAACAACTTCTCTTGCACCCGTCAAGGCACGATGGTCTTCCGTAAATACGTTGACAACTCTAAACCCAGTACCAAAACTTGCACGTAAGGCGTGATTGGCATTCGGTGCAAACTTATATCCTACACGAGGAGAATGAATACCCCCATGTGTTTTATCGTAATCAAAACGATAGCCTAATAACAATTTATGTTGTTTATTTAACGACCATTCATCTTGTACAAAAAGGCCTGGAATTGGCGTTTCTTGGGGTTGATTTTTAACTAATCCATTTTCATCATAAATACCTGTTGCTCTCGTATTATCATCATAATAGGTATACTTAAATGATCCTCCCACTAACAAACTATGATCCCCTACCGTTTTATCCCAATAGGCTTGAGCAAAAGCTACTTGTTGTTTTGCATCATAGGATTCTGGTCCATACATCGAATTTTGATTGTGATAGATATACGAAAATTGAGTATAGATATTTTCGGTCGTAGGTAACTGATACATTCCTATTGCCTCAAAGCGATTTGTAAAAATGCTTTCAGCATATACTTCTTCACTTCCTCTATGTTTCTTGCGTTGCCAATTTGTTTCACCTCCCCAACGATCCTCGTAAACATAACGCAAAGCCAAACTAGCTACTTTATTTTCAGGTCGTTTCAAGCTGAACTTATTAAACAACGAAACGCGTTCTTGTTGCGTTACATCTGTAAATCCATCGCCATTCTTATCTTTTCGCTCTCCAAATTTGAAGTAATTCCCACCAAAAAGACCATTTACCTTTTTACCCAATTTATAACCTGCTCCTAAGTCGATATTATTCTCTAACCAAGTCGTAGTAAATGCATCTACACTTAGCTTTGCTGCATGTTCTGGGTCTTTGGTAATTACGTTAATAATACCACCCATCGCTTCAGTTCCATACAAAGAAGACGCCGGACCTTTCACCACTTCGACACGCTCAATCATATTGGTTGGAATACCAAATAATCCATACACCGTTGACAGCGAAGACACAATAGGCATTCCATCAATCAAAATCATCGTATAAGGTCCTTCCATTCCATTAATGTGGATATCTCCTGTATTACAAACGTTACAGTTTAATTGTGGCTGTACCCCATTAATCATTTGCACAGCATCAAATAGATTCGATGTAGGGTTCTTTTCAAAAAAAGCAGGCGTATAAATTTCTACCGGCGTTACAGCATCCGATTTTAATACTGGTTTTAAAGAACCTGAAATCACAATTTCCTCTAAACTCGAGTCTTCTTCTAAGTCAAAATTCAACGTTGCAACTTGTCCTTCTTTTACTGTTACTCGCTTTGATAATTTTTTAAACCCTACAAAATCAGCATAAACAAGATAAGTACCCAGTTGTACCCCTTCGATTTTATAATTTCCACGGTCATCAGCCGTCGTTCCTTTGGCTGTTTGTTCAATGACAACACTAGCATATGATAACACCTCCCCTCTTGAGGTAATCTTCCCTTGAATAGTTTGAGCTTCTACTATGCTAGAAAAAACTAGGAGAAACAAAAAACTTATTAATACACGCATAAAAAATATTTACTATTGGTTTAAATTAAAATTTAGGCAAAGCTAAAAATATTATTTAAATAAAAAAAGATGTAAATTTGTATTTTATAAAAAATCACTCCATGCTTACTTATTCAGAAGAAAACTATTTGAAAACTATTTTCCACTTATCACAAGGTGAAGAGGACGGAATTTCTACTAATGCGATTGCAGCACGAATAGAGACGAAAGCTTCTTCGGTAACGGATATGATTAAGAAATTAAATGAGAAGAAATTAGTTACGTATCAAAAGTATCAAGGAGTACGTTTAACAGCAGAAGGTCTTTTAGCTGCAAAAATGATTGTTCGCAAACATCGTTTATGGGAAGTTTTTTTAGTAGATAAATTGGGATTTAGTTGGGATGAAGTTCATGACGTAGCTGAAGAGCTAGAACATATTAAATCTGAAAAGCTAATTAATAAATTAGAAGCTTATTTAGGTTATCCTACAGAAGACCCTCACGGAGACCCTATTCCCAATGCAAAAGGAGAGATTAAACAGATTAAAAAGAAATTATTAGCTGAAACAAAAATTCAACAAGCCGTTATTTGTGTAGGAGTTAAGGATTCCTCAGCTGAATTTTTACAATATTTAGATAAGCAAAAAATCGCTTTAGGCAGTGAAATTGTCATTTTAGAGATTGAACCTTTTGATCAATCGTTTTTAATTGAGATCAATGGTACTAAAATAACGATTACCAAAAAGATTGCTAACAATCTTTTTGTTCAACTGAAATAATAGCAAGGCTTACTCACCAGTAAGCTTTTTTTATTAAGCCACTCAAAACTAGCAATATGAGCCAATTATTTAGCCCACTTCGATTGAAAAATCATACCTTAAAAAACAGAATTATTGTTTCACCTATGTGTCAATATACCGCTACGGATGGTTTTGCCACAGATTGGCATCTCGTTCACCTAGGTCAATTTGCCACTGGACAAGCTGCTGCTATCATTCAAGAAGCAACCGCAGTTGTTCCTGAAGGGCGAATCACGTATGGGGATTTAGGTATTTGGTCAGATGAACATATCGCTAAATTACAACAGATTACACAATTCATTCGAGAACAAAACTGTATTCCGGGTATTCAGTTAGCGCATGCAGGACGCAAAGCTAGTTGTGAAAAACCGTGGATTAGCAGAGATCAAATCGCGCCAGACCATCAAAATGGGTGGCAAACAGTTGGCGCCTCAACGATTCCCTTTCACACCAAAGATCATCCACCAGTTGCCTTAACAAAAGAGGAAATTCAACAAACAGTAGAAGCCTTTAAACAAGCCGCTCTACGCGCGATACAAGCTGGTTATGAAATTATTGAGCTACACGGAGCGCATGGCTACCTCATTCATCAATTCTTTTCCCCCTTAATCAACAATAGAACGGATGAATACGGTGGAAGTTTTGAGCATAGAATTCGATTTCTACTAGAAATTGTTGACGCCATTCAACCACTGTTAACAACGCAAAGTTTATGGGTTAGAATATCAGCAACCGATTGGGCAGAGGGCGGTTGGACTATTGAAGAAAGCGTGGAGCTCGCTAAAATATTACAAGAAAAAGGGGTTGAAGTGATTGATGTAAGCACAGGTGGTGGAGTAAGAGAACAAAAAATCACAACGGGACCAAATTATCAAGTGCCTTTTGCCGCACAAATTAAAAACAATACAACTTTGGTTGTGGGAGCTGTTGGAGAAATCAAAACGGGGCCACAAGCTGAAGCTATTTTACAACAAAACGAAGCGGATTTGATTTTTATCGCCCGCGAATTTTTAAGAGATCCTCATTTTGTTATGACCGCATCACGTCAACTCCAAGTCGAGATTCCGTGGGCTCCCCAATATGAGAGAGGAAAAGAATAATTAAATTTTAGAACTATATTCAATGAATAAAAGCTTATTAGCCCTAGCTGTTGGTGGATTAGCCATCGGTATGACCGAATTTTCGATGATGGGTCTTTTACCTGAAATCGCTAAGGACTTACAGATATCCATTCCAAAAGCAGGAAATTTTATATCAACCTATGCCCTTGGTGTGGTCGTTGGTGCACCTTTATTGGTCATGTCATCCAACAAATTTGCTCCACACAAAGTATTAATGGCTCTCATGCTATTATTTTCCGTTTTTCATGTGCTCTTTGTACTATCTCCTTCCTATCCTACCCTTATTGCAACCCGCTTTATGTCGGGCTTACCACATGGTGCCTTTTTTGGTGTAGGATCTGTAGTAGCTACTCAATTGGCTCAAAAAGGAAAGGAAGCACAAGCTGTTTCCATTATGTTTGCTGGATTAACAACAGCCAACCTAGCAGGAGTTCCCTTAAGTACCTGGATTGGTCAACATTATTCATGGCGTGAAGCCTATGCGTTAATTGCTTCTTTAGGCGTAATAACTACACTAGCCATTTACTTTTGGATTCCAAAACTACAAGCCGATACTACCACAAATACCAAAAAGCAAATGGCCTTTTTCAAAACCCCTCTTGCTTGGATTTTAGTAGCGCTAATTTCCATTGGAACGGGTGGTTTATTCGCGTGGATCAGCTACATCGCTCCAATGATGACTAATATTGCCTTAATCCCTGATGTGAATATTCCCATTATTATGACCTTGGTTGGGTTGGGGATGTTTCTCGGTAATTTTGTTGGAGGAAAGATTGCAGATACCTTTTCTCCTGCCAAAGCCGTTATTTTTTCATTCTCCTTAATGGCCGTATGTTTAGTTGTGGTTTATTATACCGTTCATATTCAATGGATGGCATATGCCATGTCATTAGTAACTGGGTTAGTTGCCTTTACCATAGGATCTCCGCTACAAATGTTATTGATCAAAAATGCGAAAGGATCAGAAATGTTAGCGGCATCTGCTGGACAGGCCTGCTTTAACATCGGTAATGCGCTTGGCGCTTTTCTAGGGGGTATTCCTATTACGATGGGGTTTGGTTATAATTCACCCGAATGGGTAGGCGCCGGAATGGCCTTATGTGGCGCCATGTTAGCCTATCTATTTATTCAATATAAAAAAAGAGAAGAATCTTTGCCACAAGAAATTCAGTAGTTTACACTACATTCTTAAAGCAAAAGACCTCCGATTCACAATAAGTTTATAAATTTGCAGAAATAATTTTTTACCATGTATAGAACTCATACTTGTGGAGCATTAAGTGCTTCTGATATAAATACAACAGTTACCCTTTCAGGTTGGGTGAGTAAACACCGTGATAAAGGTTTTATGATTTGGGTTGATTTACGCGATCGTTATGGTATTACACAATTGATCTTTGATGCGGAGAGAACAGACAAAACTGTTTTTGAAACAGCTAAAAACTTAGGTCGTGAGTATGTAATTCAAGTAACGGGAACTGTAATTGAACGCACATCAAAAAATCCGAATATGCCAACTGGGGATATTGAGATTTTAGTAGAGTCACTAACAATTTTAAACGAATCAAGTGTTCCACCTTTCACTATTGAAGATGAAACAGATGGTGGAGAAGATATTCGAATGAAATATCGCTACTTGGATATTCGTAGAAATCCAGTAAAAAACAGTTTACTTTTCAGACATAAAGTAGCACAGGAAGTGAGAAATTACCTTTCTGCTCAAGACTTCTGTGAAGTAGAAACTCCTTATTTAATTAGCTCTACACCTGAAGGAGCTCGCGACTTTATCGTACCTTCTCGTATGAATCCAGGTCAATTCTACGCATTACCCCAATCACCACAAACGTTTAAACAATTGTTGATGGTAGGTGGTATGGATCGTTACTTCCAAATCGTAAGATGTTTCCGCGATGAGGATTTACGTGCAGATAGACAACCTGAATTTACGCAAATTGACTGTGAGATGGCTTTCGTAGATCAAGAAGATGTCATGGACACTTTTGAAGGAATGACCAAACATTTGTTGAAATCGATTCACGGCGTTGAAATTGACGAATTTCCAAGAATGACATATGAAGAAGCGATGCGTACGTATGGTAATGATAAACCAGATATTCGTTTCGGAATGAAATTCGGCGAATTAAATGCAGTAGCTCAACACAAAGACTTTGGTGTTTTCAACAGCGCTGAATTAGTAGTTGGTATTGCCGTTCCTGGTGGAGCAGCTTATACAAGAAAAGAAATTGACGCTTTAATTGACTGGGTAAAACGCCCTCAAGTTGGAGCCTCAGGTATGGTATATTGTAAATGTGAAGCTGATGGTTCATTCAAATCTTCTGTAGATAAATTCTATGACCAAGAAGATTTAAAACAATGGGCAGCTGTTACAGGTGCACAAGCAGGAGATATTATTTTGGTTCTTTCGGGTCCTGCAAATAAAACAAGAGCGCAATTAAGTGCACTTCGCATGGAGTTAGGAAATCGTTTAGGTTTGAGAAAATCTGACGAATTTGCTCCATTATGGGTAATTGATTTCCCATTATTTGAGTGGGATGAAGAATCAGGACGTTATTTTGCCATGCACCACCCATTTACATCACCGAAGAAAGAAGATATCGCTTTATTAGATACGGATCCAGGTAAAGTACGTGCAAATGCTTACGATATGGTGTTAAATGGAAATGAAATTGGTGGAGGTTCTATTCGTATTCACGATAAACCAACGCAAGAATTGATGTTTAAACACTTAGGTTTCTCTAAAGAAGAAGCAGAAAAACAATTTGGTTTCTTACTAAATGCATTCCAATACGGGGCACCACCGCACGGAGGATTGGCTTTCGGATTAGACCGTTTAGTTGCTATTTTAGGAGGACAAGAAACGATTCGAGATTTCATTGCTTTCCCTAAAAACAACTCTGGAAGAGACGTGATGATTGACGCACCAAGTGCTATCCGCCCTGAACAATTAGAAGAATTACACATCGCTATCAAAGCGGAATAATAACAAAAAAACGGGAACTTTAAAGTTCCCGTTTTTTTATTGCTTTATTTGATATAGAACGGCTTCTTCACCCTCTAGTACTATATCTTGCTCATAAGTAAGCCCAAGTTTCTCTAAAACGCATATAGAAGCGATATTGGCTTTCATCGCTCGACCAATAATACAAGCTAATCCCAATTGATCAAATCCTATTCTCAAACAAGCTTCAGCACTTTCTGTTGCATATCCTTTTCCCCATTCTTCTTCAAAAAAGCGAAAACCGATATCTGTTTGCTGGGTATCCCCATCATACTTTAAACCACACCAACCGATAAATTGTCCAGAATCCTTTAAGATAACCGCCCATCGTCCATATCCATTAAGCTTATAATCATTGTAATTTTCTAAAAATTCTTTGGCTTCTTCTACGGTTGCAAAAGCTGTATTACCTGTATAGCGAATTACATTGGGATTTGCATTTAATGCATAGAATGACTGTGCATCTGTTGGTTGCAATTCTCGAAGTAACAATCTCGGTGTTTCAGCGATTAATTTCATCTGGGTTCCTGAAAAAGGCTATTTGCCGTTATAGGTATTCATTGCATTATTCAATCCGCCTAAAGCAAACTCCTGAATGGCCTTAGAAGACGTTTCTAAGCGTTCTACAAGCTTTTGTTTCTCCTCTTCATCCCATTCACCCAAAACATAATCCACTTGCTGTCCTTTCTTAAATTCATCGCTAATTCCAAATCGAAAACGAGGGTAATTGGTATTATTCAATACCGCCTGAATATTCTTCAATCCATTGTGTCCTCCATCAGATCCTTTAGCCTTAATGCGAAGAGCACCAAAAGGAATATTCAAATCATCCGTAACGACTAAGATATTTTCCAATGGAATATTTTCTTTTTGCATCCAATACTGAACAGCCTTACCGCTTAAATTCATATATGTATTGGGTTTAAGCAAAAGTAACGTTCTTCCTTTTACCTTAACTTCTGCAAGACTTCCCAATTTTACGGTTTGCCAATCTCCGCCCAAATCACGAGCTACTTGATCAACAATTTTAAATCCAATATTATGACGCGTATGAATATATTCAGCACCTATATTTCCCAATCCTACAATTAAAAACTTCTTCATGGTATGATGTTACTAATTTTCAAGGTACAAAAATAACGCAAACGCAAGACATTCCATAAGTTATTTGACCAAATAAAAAAAGCGCCTGTAAAAATACAGGCGCTTTCAAACAATATATATTGACTATAATTATTTTTTCTTTGAAGGAGCTTTTGCTGCTTTCGCTGCTTCTTGAGCTGCTTTCATCGCTGCACGAGAAATTCTCACTTGACAAACTACTGTGTTGTCTGGGTGTAATAATTTGTAGTTATCAGTTGTAATATCTGTAACATATAATTTATTACCCATTTCTAAGTTAGAAATATTTACTTCTACGAAGTCAGGTAAGTTAGCTGGTAAAGCTCTTACTTTTAATTTACGGTTGTTGATGTTTAAAACACCTCCAGCCATAACTCCTTTTGAGTTACCTGCGATTTTGATAGGCACTTCTAAAGTGATTTCTTTATCGTCGAATAATTGGTAGAAATCGATGTGTAAGATTTTGTCAGATACCGGGTGGAACTGAATATCTTGTAAAATTGCATTGATTTTTTTACCACCTTCTAATTCAATCACAACAGTGTGTACATTAGGAGTGTAAACTAAACTTTTAAATGCTTTCTCTTCTGCTGTGAAGTGGATTGCTGATTGTTCTCCTCCGTATACTACGCAAGGAACCATTCCAGCATTACGTAAGGCTTTAGTAGACACTTTACCTACGCTTTCTCTTTCTGATCCTTTAATTGTAATTGATTTCATTACTTTAAATATTTAGTATTAATAATTTACATGACGAATGTTTTGCTAATCGATAGATTCGACTGCACATTGTGCATTGTTTCTGCAAACAAAGGCGCACAACTTAACACTTTAATTTTATTACATGGCTTCTTCAATGGAATTGAATCGGTAACGATTAATTCAGTTAGTGAAGACTCCTCAATTTTTTCATAAGCGCTTCCTGATAAGATTGCATGTGTACAAATTGCACGTACACTCAAAGCACCTCTTTCTAACATCATATCAGCCGCTTTCGCTAACGTACCTCCAGTATCAATCATATCATCAACCAAGATTACGTTACGACCTGTAACATCTCCAATCAACTCCATCTTTTCAATGATGTTCGCTTGTTTTCTTTGTTTATAGCAGATCACTACATCTGAATCTAAAAACTTAGAATACGCATAGGCGCGTTTTGAACCACCCATATCTGGCGAAGCAATAGTTAAATTTTCAATATTTAAACTCTTCACGTATGGTAAAAATATCGTTGAAGCGTATAAATGATCTACTGGTTTTTCAAAGAATCCTTGGATTTGATCTGCGTGTAAATCCATAGTCATGATTCTCGTTGCTCCAGCTGATTCTAATAACTTAGCGACTAATTTAGCCCCAATCGGAACCCTTGGTTTATCTTTTCTATCCTGTCTAGCCCATCCAAAATAAGGGATTACCGCCGTAATATGTCTTGCTGATGCTCTTTTAGCAGCATCACACATTAACAATAATTCCATTAGGTTATCTGATGAAGGGAATGTAGAACAAACAAGGAAAACTCGTCTTCCTCGAATTGATTCTTCAAAAGAGGGTTGAAACTCTCCATCACTGTAATGTGATAACGTAGCTTTACCCAATTCTACACCATATTCCTTTGCGATCTTCTCTGCTAACTCAACGCTTTGTGAGCAAGCAAAAATTTTTGCTTCTGATTCAGGATTTAACATTTTTTCTAATTAGTTGTTATGTTGTTAGTTAGTGCTTCCTTATAGTAATTCAGCGATGCAAATTTATAAAATATTAATTGACTAGAACGATTTTTTTGCTTTTTTTCTTTGATAGCTTATTTTTTTCTGTAAATTTGCACTCACAATTCAACACCAAATGCCCGGATGGCGGAATTGGTAGACGCGCACGACTCAAACTCGTGTTCCTAGGAGTGTGGGTTCGATTCCCACTCCGGGTACTAAAACCCTAACTATCAAATAGTTAGGGTTTTTTATTTGTATTTTAGCCAACCATTAGCCGACATTTTGGATTTGACATTAAAACATAATGGTAACCTTTAATAACCAATAGAAGATACACTCCTTAAAGCAATAAACTCAACGTGTAGTTTAAATGTTACCTTCTTCGATATTATAACCCTCATTTCTAGCTAATTCAATCATTGCACCGATATTAGCCAATCCCCACTCAGTAGATACCGCAAATTGCACCTCATCAACAGTCACCAAAATATCTTCATTATCTAAAAAATGTCTTTTTTTCTTTCCATTTTGATAATTTTGCTTTATATCATCTAATTTTTCAATCACTCCAATAGAAGATCCTTGTAGTCTATTAGGAAATTTTTGCTTTAACTCATCATATGTTAAATGTTGATTGTTTTTGGTATAAACGCAAACAATCTCATACACTAATCGACCTTTACCCAAACTCTTTCCATTAAACAAATATTTCGTTCTATCTCTCTTTGATTGTATTGCACTTTGTCTTTCCGCCGATTTCCCTTTGATTCTAATCAAATAACTTTCTGCCTCTGGTAAAGGAATAATCTGATCTACATCAACCAAAATTTGACCATTAAAATCATAAGGTGTTATTTTAACGCACTTTATATCAACCCCTTTATCAAGTAACCACATTACCGATGTTGTTAATTCTTTTGAAAAATCGGCAGAAGCTAAAACTATCTTTACATCAGAAGCAAAATCTTCTTCTAATTCTGAATTCCAATCTAGAAAACTCATTAATTTATCCTTTGCATCCTCATTAATTTGTCTATTTATCAAATATCTTTGATAAATAGAAATACACTCCTCAAAACTCATAGTTGAAATCATTGAAGCGTAACGAATCGCTTGAAGCTCCATATGATCTCCAGTTTCTGTTCTTTTTAACTCAATAACAACTAAATTCGCATCCTTATCAATACCTAGAAGGTCAATTCTTTTTCTACTTCCTCCCCAATCAGCAAACTCTTCAGATATTATCAAAGTATCTTCAGATATAATTTCGATCTTATCTCTTATGAGTTTTTGTAAATGTTCCCTTTCTAATAATCCATTTATTTGAAAACTTGACTGTGGAACCTCTAAAATAGTTTCTTTTGTAATATTGTAAATCGCCATAAAATATTAATTATATGCTTTTAACAAATCTGCTGTGCCAATAAAAGTTATTTATAAACTGACAATATCAAATTATAATTCAATATCGTATTTCTTTCTCAAAAAAGTTTCAATACTAGCCTTCTTTGTTAATTTCATAAATTTTCTTCTTTCACTTTCAGTAAAATCTGGAATACTAAAGTTCTTAATATAATTTTTAGCCAAAGCATAATAATCATTAGCATATGGCTTGCTTGTATATCTAATGTAATACCAAAAGACATCAGTTAATAAGATTTTTTGAATAAACCTTAAATCCTCTTCAGAATCCGAAACAACAGCATATCCATTATAAAAAAGCAAATCTTCTTCATTGGTAAAAACAAAATAAGGTTGATCTGATATATATGGAAACAATAATTTTTTACCTATAATATTTAACGCTTGTGTTCTACCATAAGCATACCAAGTTTCATATTCTCTTTGTCCCTTATCTCTTTTTGCTAATTCATCTTTTTGTTGCAATAAATAATCATACGCATGAGGATAATTATTTTTAAAGACATCCTCATCTATAATTCTAATTGAACGATCAATTTTTGATTGAAAAATATCAGTATTGTTTTTTTCGGTTATTGTATATGGGAAAATTATTTTCTCTTCATATCTTTTTAAATCAGCTTCATCCTTTAAAATATTTGGTTTAATCGCATTTTGACAAATATTTTTTTCTACAGAATATTGTTTGTCATTTTTTTTAAAGTAATAAAACCTTTCATCTTCTTTGTATGGTGTAAATAGATAAATACTATTACGTAAAGTTGCAAAACCATTTTTTATATTAAATAAATCCCCTAATCTTTTTCCTGAGTTTTCTAACTTATACAAGTTCGTTTTAATATTGATATTCTCTAGTTGCCAACCATCAAAATCATTTAATCTATCATATTCAAAATCAATAAAATCACTATCAGACAGACTGTTAATTTTATTAGGAGATACATTAGTATAAAAAAGATTCCCTTGGCTCTTCTGTATGAGACAAATACAGGTATATGTTAATCGAGTTTTGAATACTTGTTTGTTACCAAAATCAATTAATTTAAAATAATAACCACATTCATTAAAAAATTTACGTAACGCCCTACCATTTAAACTCCTATAAAAATTATTAACTGTAATATAACCCAATATACCATCCTCTTTTAAAAAATTCAATCCTATTTGAAAGAAAGGGATATAAAGATCCAACTTACCTGTAGAAGAAACAGTCCACTTCTTCATAAGATTTTTAGTCTGCTTTTCTAAGTTAGAAGAACCAACATAGGGAGGATTTCCTATAATAGCGTCAAAACCACCATTATCATCCAAAACAGCAATTTGATTCCAATCAAACTCCAAAGCATCTCCTTTAAACAAATTAAAAAGAAACTCTTCCCTATCTTCACCGTTAATAATTGCGTGTAGAATCAATAATATTTTTGTTCTAACAACACTATAATCTTGAATATCTAATCCATATAAGTTCTCTCTATAAATATCATAAAACGACTTATTCAACCTAATACGATATTCATCTGCAATTGTTTTAAAGAACCCTCCACAACCACAAGCAATATCACCGAATTTTAAATTATAAAGTTCAATTTCCTGATTCTTAAATTCATCTAAAATATGTTTAACAAGATAATCTCTAATATATTTTGGGGTAAAAACAGCGCCATTAACTTCCTTGTCTTGTGGTGATATAACAAATTCAAAAAGCTCAAGTAATAATTCTATATCAAATTTATCATCAAAAAAAGACACAAATCTCTTCAGGCGCAAAACCTCAGCTTCATCATTGTTATTAATTATGAATTCCCTTAAAAAAACATTATTAACTTCATTTATTTCATTGATATATAAGAAAGAAGATACTAATAATTTGTTTATATCATTCTCTTTGTATGTGTATTCTCTAAGGTATCTCAGAATATTCTGATTCATATTTAGTTTATATAAAGTGGAAAAATTTTACTAACAGTAAAATCATTATGTGTGTTTGAAGTATCAAATGCTTTAAAATATGGCATCCATAATCTTTCTTGCGCCCTTTTTATAATAACTTGATAATCATAATCTTGCAATATACTGTTTACAAATTCGTAATCTTTTCTATTGTAGAAATTATTAATAATAAAATTAAAGCCTAAAAAAATATCCATTGGTGGATGCGGAAGTCTAGGGTTCGCGAGAATTCCTAAATCTCCTTTTTCACAGTCTCGAATAAAATCACCTCCAAATTGGAAATGATATGATGGATGTGTAAATTTTGGTACTCCATCACTTCCATCATCTGATTCAATATGTTTATCTAAGTGCCAACAACTTTTTAATGTTTCATATCTATCTGATATATGCCCCTCTATATTAATTTCAAACAAAAAATTAGAGATACAATCTACATTGGTTATCTTTTCTTCGAGTGTACAAAGAATATTATTAAAATACACATAATACTCTTCCATTTCAGGCTGGCTACCTGCAATAGTTTTATTAATCTTAAAAACGATATCAGTGAAAGAATATTCAAAATTATTTACAGAATAAAACTTTCCCACAAAATCATGAATAGTTTTTACATCACAAGGAATCTTATATTTTTCAATTAAATCAATCAAAAGTTGTAAATCGTTTTTTAACTCTCTTACATTCCAACAGTCCATAATTATTATCTAGCTAATTCTCTTAAATATTTCAAATCAGTTTGATCTATATACATCTTTACTTCATCTATTTTATCCAATGCATATAGTTTAGAATAATACTCTTTCTCTTGCCATGGCTTAATATCCTTTTTTATTATTTGTATCCCATCAAATGGATCTAAAGGAAGATTTGTTCCTTTACAAATCGTCCAGAATTTTGAACTCTTAGACAATGGTGAAACTTCTGCTACATCTAAATCAAACCCAAATTTTCCGCGTAACCTATCAACTCTTTCTCTTGCATTTAACCTTCTCAAATCGTTGGTTCCAAAATTATTTTCCCACCAATCCTCAAGCTTTTCAGCCCACCATCTATTATGCGAATCTTTAAAAATACCTTTGTATTTAAAATCATTAAACAAAGCAAGTAATTCATTCCAGCCCTTAGAAGTTCTTCGTACCCCTAACCTTGCTGCCAAAACATCTTCTCCTATTAATGCACCAATTGCATAAATCAGATTATCATTTATAAATCGACTATACTCATAGATTTGTCCTTTTTTTGGTTCTAGTTTTTTAAAAATTAATGAATGAATTAACAGTAAGTCTTTTTCTTCTAAGCCTAGTATTTTTAATAAATCAAATTCAAATTTTAGAATTTGATTATACGAATCTATATACGATAATATACGTTCTTTGAAAAAACCTCTTTCGGCAATTAGAATTTGCTTCTCAATAGAATAATCGAATAAATCCTGATTTAGAAAATCTTTATAAAAATCTGCTATTTTAGTTTCATTAGATATTAATATAATCGGAATTTCTTTAAAGTTTGCTCGATGTTTATTTCTCAAAGTTGCAGCTATAGTTGGAGCATCATAATACACTTTCTGTTGACCACTATTCAGTCTATAATCCATAATTATTGCAGAAGGATTATAGGCGTTAATTTTATCAACAACACAATTCATATCCCTTTCTGGGTCATATTGCTCAACTTCAAATCCTAATTTTTCTAAATCTGTTTTTCTACTATCAGACTCTAAATCCTCTATGTAAAATAATTTATAAGCCATATTTATCTAATTCTTTATCTGTTGCTGTGGGGACTTCAATATATATTGTTGTAGAAAAATTCTCTTTTGGTGTATCAACATATATTTTCCCTTTATAACTTGTAATAATATCTTTTACTATTTTTAATCCTAATCCCGTCCCAGTTACTTCATTAGATGAATTTAAAGCATCTAATGTAGTAGGAGAAGATGTAGTAAAGAATTCTTCAAAAATGCGTTCTTTGAGATCTTCGTCGATACCATCACCCGTATCTGAAAATTTTAAAAAAATTCTATTTTCTATTTTTCCACATTCAACATGAATTTCTCCTATATTACTTCCTCTTCGAATGGCTTTCTTAGAATTTGTATACAAATTAAATAAGATCGATGACCATTCCGAAGGATGCATTGGAGTAGTAAATAAATAATATCCATTTCTTTGTGGTTGGTCAAATTTAATATTACTCTTTTCCGCATCATTTTTGGTACTTTTCCAAAATTCTTCAACCCTATTATGCAATTCAATTGGTATAAGGCTTCGTACTACGTTTTGGGAGATTACAGCATCAAAATATGAAGTGTAAGACTTGAACGTTTCTACATTTGACTGTAAAATCAATAGCCTTTTAAAAACCTCTTTTTCAGACTCTAATTTTTCTAATAAAAAATTTATATCAGAATCCATATTTAAGATATAATCTTTTACTTCATGGATAAATAAAGCTATTGTCAAACCAACACTACTAAGTACTCTTAGCATTGATCTTTCTCTTAAATATCCTTCTTTTTCTGTTTCTTGTGCTTTTTGTAATTCTTTTATTTCATTTTTAGCTTGTTGTATTTTCTTTTTTCTACGTCTTCTAATCTCCACACTACTAGAGTCTTTTTCTAGCTCTTTATCAAGTTCCTCTAAAGTAAAAGCTATATTCTTTATCCTAACTTCTACTGCCTCATAAGTCCCCTCATTCATCTTTTGTCCTGAAACAATCTTGACATTCCTAATCTCTGCTATTTTGATAACTGAAGTTAATATAGTTCTGTAAATAAAATTCCTTAACTGAATTAATGCTTCATTTTCTACTAACCCCTCTCTACTTGAAGTCTCATTAAATTCGTTTTCATTATCTATTAATTCAACAAATCCAAAAAAATTAATATTTGCATGTACAGGTAAAACTGACCTCTTTACCGTAGAAGCATCTAGCCCTAACCAATCATTATTAGGTTCTCCATAGGGCAATACTCTAAAACCATTTCTATATAAGCGAATTCCCCCTTGTGTCCTGGCTAGTTTCCTTATATTAGACTCCTGCATTTTTGGAACTAAATCAGAATTATATATAAAATAATATGCTACAAACCTTATATTTTTAAGTTTAGAAAAAGGTACACCATTATTGTCAGGGTCACTACTAATATCTCCAAATTCTGATATATTTAATTTTTTACTTTCTAAAGAGTATAAGCCTCTTCCGTCTTTATCTATTTCACCCTCAATTATTGCCGTCGCATGATTATATACCATCGTTTTCTCGTCAGCTATAATAATCTTTCTATCATTAATTATTTTTGAAAACTGAACTTTAAAGCCTGGGTCTGTATTTATACTATTTTCCTTATCAGTATTAGTTACACTAACAGCATCTGTCTTTACTTTTACTAACGGAAAAGGTTGTAATATATCACCAACATAATTGTAAATCCTTTTTATTGAAGCTTCTGACCATTTATCTTTTAATAGTTCAATTTTTAATGTAGTTCCTTTTTCACGAATTTTCTCAGTTTTTGTTTGAATTCTATTAGCAACAGACAACAAATCAATATCATTTAAATATTCATTCCAATTTATTGTAAGAACTAAAGCTTCCTCACTATCAGCTTTTTGCGTTATAATGGTTAACTTTTCTCCTAACCTTTGGACAGCAAACCTCCCAATTCCTTTTTGCCCAGCTCGTTTACGGTTATATATTTCAGAAAATGGATTATGAATTTTTGACGTTGAAGATATCCTCATAAAACCATTTATCAGTTCTTCTCGATTCATTCCTGAACCATTATCTTCAATATAAAGAGTCCCACCAGAATTATCTGTATTTTCGAAACAAATATGAACTTTTGTTGCATCAGCGTCATAAGAATTTTTTACTAACTCAGAAACTGCCGTTTCTTGCCTAGCAACTAATTCACTACCTAGTCTATCAATTACACCAGCATCAACACTAAAACGTATGTTTTCATGATCAAAATCAGCTAATTTAGTAGACAATTCTAAAATTTTACTATAATTAGTCGGATCCTCTTTTAGAATCAACTCTAATTCTTTTCTTACTGCTTCTTCAGTTTTCATATTGTAAAAATATGTTGTAAAAATAGTGAATCATAATATAAGAAACTACTTTTCAAACAATCTTGATTAATAATAAAAAACAACTTGTTCGAATTCGTTATTTTCTAATTTATTCAAAAAATTAATAAACATCAACCAAATCCTTCAACTTAATATCCAAACAATTACAAATATTAATTAGCGTTCCGATAGTTGGATTCGTGCGTCCTTTTTCGATGCGTATTAAGTTGTTATACTCAATATTGAGTCTATCGGCAAATTGAGTAAGGCTAATATTTTTTCGCTCTCTCTCTGTTCTAATTTTCATGCCTATTTTAAGAATTATTTCTTTTTGATCCATTTCACCATCATTTATGATTGATGGTAAATAACTTTGATTATATTTGTATCATTACAATCATATATGATTGAATTATAATAACCTTTAAAACGAATCCTATGTTTAAATTCAAAAAGAATATTCTTGTACTACTTCTTAGCTTATTTACACTTTTATCATGCACCGAGAAGAAACAAAATGCTATTGGCTTAGAGGATAGACAAACAGAATCTAATGTAAACAGCTCTTCTCATGGCTCTAGTAATTCGTCATCTTACAGTACAGGAAGCTCTTCATCCTATTTATCAAAAAAATGCTCTTGGTGTGGAAAATCATTTAAAGGAGATCATTATACACATATGGGAAAACTGGCTTCTTGTGAAAAGATCAGAAACAAAGCTAGAAGCATTGGAACATTTTGTTCACTAAAATGTTGTAGTGAAGATCGCAGAAATTCATGTCCAACTTGTTAAGAAATAAATTATGATTAAAAAAATTACCTCAGCTCTGTTATTAGGCACTTTATTAATTGGCTCTGTAGCCTGTTCTTCTTCAGATGACAACACTTCGGGCAGTGAGCAACAAAACAGCTCTAAAAACACATTTAAAATCAATCCTCCATCGTGGTTACATGGGGAATGGGGAATAGGGCAACAATATAAACCTGAAATAAAATTCACTCCCAACAATATTATTGGTGATAATTACGGGGCTTTCTATTTTGAGAATTGGCGAGAAGATTATGATGATTTGAATAGTCCTTATATTGAAAAAAGCGAACCAACTAAATATATTGACATTAAATCAACCAATGACTACTATGAAGCACAATACACAACTGGCTTGTCGAAAAAAGGAGTTATTGATGTTAATCTAAAAGTCACAAAAATAGCATCTAATCAAATAAAGGTAGTTGAAACATATTATGATGTTATAAATGGCAATGGAAAATACATATCCAAAGAAAAAAATCTTGTGTTATTAACAGGTGAAAACTTCTAAATCATGCCTTTATATAAAGTTAAATATTATTCTTTTGGAGTTATCCAGCAAGAAACAATAAAGCTCCCTAGTGGTCATGAAAAAGTAGCTAAAGAGCATTTACTTGAGAAAGGGATTAAAGATGTTTTAATTCTCAACGTGGAGCAAGTGATGGATATGAAAGTATTCAACCAGCTTTCCGATGAAATTAAAGAAGAATACAGTATGGAGGATCTTCCCGATTATTATCGTCAACACATGGCAGATCAATTTGTAAAAGACAATCGCCCAGCCTTTCTTGACTACATTGGTGTAGATATTTATAAAATAGGTGCATATTGTATTGTAGGTATTATTATTCTACTAGTCCTTTTTTTTATTTCATAAACAACAAAGTCGGGATCACTCCCGACTTTTCTTATATATCTAGTTAAAATAATTTTACTTGAGCCCTTCTTTTCAATTCACCAATATACTTGACCTAAAACATTAAAAGAAAAGGCAAAAACATTTATTAAATAGCAACTCTTACAAAATCTTTAATTTTTCGGAGCGTATTGACGCTTCTTTTAATGTGATTCTCTTCAAGGTATTTTACCAATTCTCTTAAGGAAAGTTCATTAATATATTTCGTTTTCTTTTTTCTTTTATCATGCTGATCAATCAATGTTACTTTAGGATTCTCTACTAGGAGTTGAATAACTTCAGCATGCTTATTCTTAAATGATTCATCAGATTCTGTTGCACCCACTTTTCTTCCTTTGTACGTTATATCCTTATGCTTAAGATCTAGTTTTTTTAATTCTACATCTTTTCTCTTTTTTAATTCACGCCCTTGTTTTGTACGCTCGTTAATTTTAGTCTTCTCTAATTCAGCAAAAGTTCCCATGAGAGACAAAACGAGTTTAAAAGTATCATTCTGCTTTCCATCAACTAAGGAAAACATACCATAACGGTGAATGAAAACATTAACATCCTTATCATTTAGATATTTAAAAGTTTGAAGAATATCTAAGAGGTCTCTTCCCAATCTATCAACATCTTCAATATAGAGTGTTACTGGGTGTTGGCATTCTTCAATATAATCTATTAACTGTTTTCCCTCTTTGCGTTCAAAAAAAGGGACGCTACCACTTTCAATATCATTAAATACCTTATCAAACTGAATTGATGGTATATTTAATCGTTGTCGATCATCACCATTTCCTTTTGCTTGTCCTATAGAAGATACACGTGTATATAAGATATTTTTCATTTTGTATTATTTTTAGATTGTAATCTATTTTTGACACACAAATATAAATCATTCAAATTTAATTACAACATAATTACGCATTTAATTTAACACAAAATACAAACCTAAATTTGACACAAAAAACACATGCTTAATAATTTGCAATACAACCATACTCCTTCAACTTTTTAAAAGATTCAATAAGAAGCAAATCATAGTTTATATTGTACTTCAAAGTATCTATATTACCGCTTTCTCTAATAAACATAGCACGAAAACTCTTGATATCTTCACCTACTAAGCTATAGATTAGATCTAACCCAAAATCATTAAAAGAAATAATCTTATCCTTATTGGTAGTTTTTGTATCATTCCTTAAATGCTCTACTACAAAAACTCTGAAAATTTCTTGAAATAAAAAATCTAATTCATTGTCATTATTAGACCCACTGAAACGATATTTTTGATAAGAGTTGTAATTATAATCAGTATAGCGCTGATTGTGTGAATTGTCTTTTACTAAAATCAATGCCTTTTCTAATTGTGACCATCCACCTAACATCTCGCTTATAATTCCAAAGACTATATAAAGCTTAATGTCAGTCTTTGATGAGACAATACCCTTTACAGTTACATTCCCACTAGTAGTTAAAACAAAATCGCTACTTTTTAAAAGACTTCTCAGATTAATAACCTTATTTTTTGATAAAATTTTTAACACTGTAGTTAACAAAACTACCACTGAATTTTGTTTAGCAATTTCCTCTTGTTCCTGATCTTTAAACGTAGATCTATTTATTATAGTCACTATCTTTTCCTGCAGGTACTTAAAGTTATCGTAAATAAAAGGTCTAATAGAGTAGAATTTATCCATATAACCAGAGAAATCAACACCTTCACCGTATTTATGAGCATAAATCTTGCGAATATTTTCTATATCACAGACAAAAAGAATCTTGTCAAAACCAAACTTGTTTTCTCCTGTCACTGCATGCGTATGAGCAGAAAATATATTAAACAATCTAAAAATATGATCAGGATCTAATCGATCTAAATCATCAATCACCAATACCGTTTTATATTCTTTTTTTAAGTCATCTAGTTCGATGTTCACATCTTGCCTATCTTGAACTGCACCCTTTAATCGATCTATTAATTCATAAAGAAACTTTGATAATGAATCGTTTTCATAAGTGCTTCCAATTACTGCTTCACTAGAACTAAAAACATCCTCAATAAATTTTAATTCATCTATTTTAATTACTTCATTAAACTTGTTGAACTCATCATAGGTATTCCACAGCATTTTTACAATCTCACTTATTGGCTTCCCAATCTCACCGCCTAAAGCCAACAAGCTTGTTATTAAGGTTTTTCTATCAAGATTATAACGTAAAAACATATAATTTTTAAGCTTCAAAGAAAATCCTTCTTTTTGTAAATCAATCTCGTTTAGATACTTATTCATTAACTCATAAAGAACATCAAATTTGATCAACTCAAAAATATCTTCATTACCAGATACAGCATAGTTAACAGGATACAGCCGAATAAAGCGATATTCGTTTTTATATTGATCTTCAAAGTCATTAATAAATGTTGATTTTCCCGCTCCAAAAGGAGCAGTAAATAATATACGTTGGTTAAATTCTACATCGAGGTGTTCTTTGAATTCGGTTATAATCGAATCATTGGGAATTTTTATTTCTGTAGGGTGAGTCATATTGATAGGTTTAATTCTTACACTATAAGGTTTAAAGAGTTTGTATGTTAAGAAACGGATTAGTAAATACAAAGTAATATAATTACGCTCAAATCTAACTAAAAAACATAGTAAACAACACCTATCAATTAGTAAATGAAAGCTAATTAATAGCCTCACCAAAACCTTCTATGAATTTATTCTCTCAATTCTATAGCATAGAACAGCTTGAGTAAACCACAGTTTTTTATAAAAAATATTCCTCTATTTAAACAACTTGAGGGGGTTAATAATAGATTTTTGACTCTTCTTTTTCTTCATTTCAAAATAAAAAAGTCGGAATTTCTCCCGACTTTCTTCAACAACTATGTATAATAAAATATAATTAACTCATTATCAATTAAATACAAATAATTAAATCGAGTTATAGTGGGGGTTTACATTACATAAAACACACAATTAAAGCATTTTAATCACTAAAAAACACCTTTTATGTCTGTATATTTTTGAAAAAAATTGAAAAAATTTTTTTTTCAACACTTTGAAAATCAACTTAGTATTGGCATATAGGGTAATTACCTTTTTTATAATAACACTAAGCGGATACGCACCAACATCTTCAAAATTAAAACACAATCCAAATTAATTACCCAGGGGGGAGGGGGGTCAATACTTTTTAACCTTATACTCAAAAACACCACTTAAAAAATCAACCTTATTAAAATCTTTTATAAAACTCTGTTTATTGCGCATTTTACTCAAATAAATATCACAGCTCTGCACATATGCACTATCAAACTTATATGTTGTAAAATTCTTGTCTACCAGTGAACCATACTTATTCATGTATTCTACAGTAGATGAAAACTTAATAATTGTACGAATCAAAATATTGCTGTTTTTGATATTTACACCACAAACATTTAAAAGATTGGTTGTTAATTTTTTTGCTTTCTCAATATCTACACTAGTTCCAATATGTACATGGCATTTCTTATTTTTTCCTTCAACTGAGTACACATAAGGCAACTCATCATCAAAGTAAGTCATCCATGCATGTAATGTATTACTATCAAATGTTTCATTAAAAGAAATGGTGATTTCTGTTTGAATAAATTTTATTTCATCATTCTTTATATATGTCTTCTTCTTACGTATGCGATATAATGTTTTTGCATATTCAGATTCCAAGAAGATAGTTTTAATACCGTTTTTAAGCTTATACATCACTCTGGTATCACCAATATCATTTAATATACTTCTAATTCTTCTTTTCACTTGTTTAACGCTTAATTCTATAATATTAAGAGCTAAGCATTCTTCTATTGTTAGGTATTCTTTAATATTCATCTTGTTCTTTTTATCAATTGGGTATAATAGAGCCAAAAGGCTGTTTATATATAAATATGTCCTTCTCATAAAAAAGCTACATTTAGCAGAAAAATATTTTTCACATATTTGTTTTTCAACAACTTACATTCAAAATATTTTTCCACTAAACAAAAAACTTAGTTTGTAGCCGATTAACTTTTTCTTATGGGGTAGGTTCCAAATGAAGAGGTACTAATGCCTTCTGTACATCAGATTTTAAAAAATACACTCTATTACCAATTCCATAGGGTTTGAGTTTCCCATTTTTACACCAATTGTGAATGGTGGATAAATCCACTTTAAAAAGTTGTGCAACTTCTTTACGTGTTAAATACTCTTCCAATTGCTTTGGTTTAGCATCCTGAGACTGTTTTTTAAAAAATTCTTCTAGTCTCTTTAAAATCACATCCTCTAATTGTTGAGGTGTGTAGGCAATAAATTGTATTGCTGTCATAAAAATTCGATTTAATGTTTCTGATCGCAATTACAAACAATATTTATTCGATAAAAATTCGATTTAAAAAAAACGAGTTGTTTTTAAATTAACAATAAAAACAAACAAACAATAATATTTTTATTAACAAACAAACAAAACAATACCAAAAAACGCATTATGGAAAAATAAGACAGATTTAGTTTTTAATTTATTTCTAAAAAAAGAAATGAATTTATTTTTCAAAAAAAACGTCGTGATCTACCTTTTTTTAGTTCTGAGATACTCTTTTATTAACTCATTTACCTCTATAATATAGCTCTTAGGATTAGATAATTTAGACTTATATTTTATCACATCCTCACCATAAAATAGATTTATATACTCTACCACTTTCTTTTGGGTAAAACTTTTTAACAGGATATGATTCTTAACTTCATCATTATTAATTAGTGCATTGACAAAAGCATTTAAACCGTAGGTGTCCCCTTTTTTAATATTAAATCTACTGTCTATAGTCTGTATAAACCAATGACACGTCCCAGAATTAACAAAAATATTATTCCCTGTTCTTTTAATCATTTCGTTTCTACTCTCAATAGAATCGTAATTTTTTATAAAATACAATAACGCAATACAGTATTGATCAAAAAAACGAACTAATCGATTCTTTATAATTTCATATTTTCTATTCGATACAACAAGAGGCTTTAGTTTAATCTTTTTTAATTGTAATTCCGTAATAGTCTTCACACAATCAACTATGTGAGAATGAAGAAGCTTATCATTCTTTAAATTTTCATATTTGCTTTCATCAATAATTGTGTCTTTCCACCATTTATCAAGAGCCTTCTCTAGGTCAATTTCAGCCAATTCATCTATACTCTTATCTTTATATCTTGGTGGTAAATACTTATTTAAACCTTTTTTATAGAAATTTACGAAGTAACTTTCTTCAATTGTATTTTCCCCAATCTTTGCTTTTTCAGAAGAATCTGCCATAATTAAAAGTGTTTATTTTTAAATATAATTATTTGTACAAAAAAAACCATTCTATTCAAGAATGGTTTTTTAGTATTGTTTACATTAGAATTACCCATACCAAACTAGTATATTGGTTATAAAGTTAATTATATATCATAATTCAAATCAAATTTTTTCAAGACTTGAACGTAACTCCCTCAGCATATTCCTCTAAAAATTGAAGTGCATTTCCGTCCTTATCTTGACGCTTATT
Organism: Myroides odoratus; assembly: GCF_001549985.1. Classification (GTDB taxonomy): domain Bacteria; phylum Bacteroidota; class Bacteroidia; order Flavobacteriales; family Flavobacteriaceae; genus Flavobacterium; species Flavobacterium odoratum_A. Next base: position 140,711 of record NZ_LROZ01000008.1, read on the forward strand.
AATATAATTTAAAAAAATTCTTTCTTCGGAATGTCCTGTTATTCCCATTAATATAGGTGTTTTTATCATTCCATAAAAATTGGTTGCAAATGATCGTCTAAAGCAATGAGAAGTAATAAACGTATATTTTGGTGCTTTACCTAGCTCCCTTAACCCTGTATCTGGATTAACAATATAACCTTCAACTTCCTCAGTGATCTCTGCTATTTCACAAACTCTTTGAAGATGTGTATTTATTTTATTTAAAGAAACCCGTTGAGGAAAATCATTAAATAGAATATCTAAAACATAATCTTTACTTACGCCTATGGTAACAGCCTTTTCTGTTTTTTCTTGAATTAAATCAATAAGTACTGCATCTTCAATTGGTCTTAAATTTTTTGGCGTTAGCTTTAACAAATCACCCCCTCGCTGTCCAATATAGCAACCAATTAAAAGCCATTTCTTTACATTCTCTAAATGTGGAGTTGGCATTTGCGTATGATAAATTTTATCAATCTCTTCCAAAGACAAAGTATGTATATATCGATCTTTATCTTTTTGTCTAAATGGTTTGAGTTTTATTGAATGAAGTGTAACTTCGATATCATTTTTTTGCGCATCATGACAAACCGTTTTAATAAATTCAAACTGTTTACCCGCATAATTCACCGAGAACTTCTTTTCTTTCAATAACCAATTTTTGTATTTGTCTGTAAATGTTCTATTGATATCACCAAATCTTATAATCTTTTTAAGACTCCTTTCGTACTCTAAAATATTCTTCTTAAATGATTTATAGTTTTTTACAGTTCCATTACTCAACCCTATTTTACCACCTCTAACCTCTTTTGTATCAGCATTATCTATAATGTATTGAATATAATTAGAAAAAATATCACGTTCTTCCATTTCAACACGACCATAGCATGCGTTGATCTGATTATTTAACCAAATACTATCTATACGTACACCTTCGGCTAAATCATTGTTTAAAACGTTAAATAAATGGGCAGATAGCTTATTAAGGTGATTAATCAGTAACTTATTTTCTGCCTTATTTTGTTTTGGGAGATTCGTCTTTTCACTCCAGTCTTTTGAATCGATACAAAAACCTGTTACTTTTTTCACATCTAACTTTCTCCCGTTTGAAACGCGAACATAAATTTGGGCGTTTTCTCTACTACTTTGTAGCATGAATTTTATTTGACTCATATTGTCTTTTTTTAAGTATTTGATCAAATGTAAAACGTTTAATTATTTAGCCAACCATTAGTCGACATGGCAACAATTTCATTCAATATCTTTCAATCTCATTCAATACAAAAAGCAAAAAACACAAATACAACCCATTGAATTAAAACACATTACACCTGAAAATCAATTATTTAACAAATAAATAGATTGCATAGCTGTTTCTGTGGGTTCGATTCCCACTCCGGGTACTAAAACCCTGATTACGATGTAGTCAGGGTTTTTTATTTTCTATACTAAAACTTAAAAATAGCGTACTTGAACGTAACACCAAAAGTAAATAGGAACTCTCCTCGATCTACATCGAAATCTTGAAATACCCCACCTACATGAATATTGAAGATGAATTGGGGAGTAAAGTACTGTTCATTGCCAATATGCCCTTCTGTAATCAACACTTGATTGTAACTAGAATCCTAAGGCTTTCCAAAAGAATATTTTACTTGAGTAGCAAGATAAAACGTACGTACTTCTTCATTGACGAAATGCCATTTCAAATTAGTCTTAGCAAAAGGAATAAAACCATACTCATAAGAATACCCACTGGTTTCATTTAGACCATAACCAGCGCCTATACCTGCGAACGCTTCTAGGTGAATATCATACGTCAATCGTGTTTTAAAAGAAGTCTCTATCCCTTGCCCTCCAATAGTAGAGTAAACCGTATTATTCTTACTTTGTCAAAAAGACGAATAATACATACACGAGCAGATAAGAATAAAAAATAAATTTTTCAAATGAATAAATTCTATTTTATTACACGAAATTAGATAAAACACCTCGTTAAATTTTAGAACATCTTAGTTATTATTTAGAATGTAATAGAGTATAAAAATAATAGACTGAGTCTCTTAGTCATCGGCAGCCGCTCTAACGAGCTTACACAATTCAGCATACGCTTCATTCCCATAAAGTTCCGGTAAATTACGCATGACGACATGGTACTTATCGTCAAATAACACTTCTAGAATCCATTGTTCTCCATCCAATATAATATTAGCATCATGAGTATCCATATTCCAGAAGTCAATGTGCTCTAATTGAGTTACTACCTTTTCCCAAGCAGCTAATTGAGCAATTTTTTCTTCATGTGCAAAGGCAACCTCTCCTATAATACCACCACTTCCTTTTGTTTTATTGAATGTATAAGTAATTTCATCACCTACATGATCCATTCGGTAAGAAAGCGGACTTGACCAACTTTTTAGATGCATAAATCGAATACTCATTCTTCCTGTATTGCGTTGCGTATACAATATTGGTTCATTAGACTTGAATAAATGACTTGAATACAATTCATTAGAATACTTTGATAAGGAATCATTGGGTAATAGTTTATTACAAGCTCCTTTCATATGATGAAAACAATCCCGAAATTCTTCGAGGGCCTCTTCCCGCATAAGGGGAAAATACAACTTTTCATTTTCTAAAACTTTTGGTTGAGGTTTTATTCCAACACAACTTGCTAGAATAAGCATAAAGCCGCACCCTAATATTTGCATTCCCCGCATACGCTCTGTTTTTAATTTTAATAAATTTAACGCAAACTACTTTATGTAATATCTATTCCAAATTTCCCTCTTAACTCCTACGTATAAAACAACAAATCACACAGTATACACCTCATTATCAATTGAATTATCTACTATGTGATTGAATACACAAAGTGGTAGAATTAATCTAACTATCTTGCATCATCTGCAGAAGGGCCGTACATTCCTGGAATTGGGATATCTAGCAAACGCAAATAAACAGATAGTTGTCCTCTGTGATGATAAATATGATTATTTACGATAAAGCGATTCGCTCCAACTTTAGGCATCTCCATAATCGTATGTTCTCCAGCTTTCAGCGCCCAAGTTTGCATCCATTGCTCCTCTGTAGTCGATTCAATGGCTGCTACAACGCGTTTTTCATATGCATCAATAAGTTGGAGTAACTGATCAGTAGAAGTCGCTTCTAAGGGCTTATAATCCGTATGGAAGTTTAGTGCATCCTGTTTTGTAATACATTCTGTCCAAACGATTAATTCAACAATATGTTTAGACAAATCTCCTAAACTCATCGACTTTTCATGTGGTTTCCATCCCCATTTATCCGTTGGTACACAAGCAATAATCTTTCTTGTACTGCCTAATTCATGCTGTAATTCAAGCAAAAAACTTTTATTAATACTCATAATGTTAGCTGTTATTTTTCTTAGACGAAAACTACAAAACTTAAAGCAAATAATCAATGCCTTTGCACACTATAATTTATTGGAACAGAAAAGCCACACACATCCCTTCCAACTTCCTAAATCCTTTTTTATCTTTGTAAAAAACAATGCGATTGAAAACAGATACCACCTACCTTTCCTTTGATGAAGCGAAACGCAAATTAGAAAACTATTGTGCGTATCAAGACCGCTGTCACTCAGAAGTAGTCAATAAGATGTTTCTATTGGGAATAACGCCACAAATACACGATGAGATTATCGTACACCTCATTGAACATAGTTTCTTAAATGAAGAGCGATTTGCCAAGAGTTTTGTCAGAGGAAAACACCGTTTAAGTGCTTGGGGTAGAAATCGAATTACAACAGAATTAAAATTCCGAAACATCAATAGTCGGATTATTGCAATTGCCCTAGCTGAAATTGAAGATGAAGAATATTATCAAACCTTTGATCGAATCAGTGAAAACAAGTGGAATCAATTAACTGATGCTGATTTACAAAAGAAAAAACAAAAGTTTCAAGCTTATTTATTTCGCAAAGGCTATGCCATGTCGGATATTATAAACAAAACCCAAGACTTAGAGAAAACATAGCATATAAACTTATTTTAAGCCCTTTTTAAGGGCTTTTATTTTGCTTGAGGGTTGTTGTGAGCTTTGTTATTTGTGAAGTTGTAAGATATATCGATTAAAGAAAAATTTACACTATTTAGAAAATTTACTTCTCTCCCTTTTCCTTTTTCCTCTCTCCAATTGCTTTGTGAGGTTTGCTCACCACCTCACCCTCTCATCACCGCACCTTCTCATCACCACACCTTCTCACCAACAGCTATAAAACAAAAAAGCCTGACTACTTACGTAATCAGGCTTTTCAAAAGAAGGGCGACGACATACTCTCCCACCATGTGGCAGTACCATCTGCGCTAGCGGGCTTAACTTCTCTGTTCGAAATGGGAAGAGGTGAGCCCCGCCGCAATAACCACCCTAAAGCGGTTGTTATAAATTCCTTGCGGATCCTATAACTAATTCGGTATATTATAACGTAACAAATACTTACTTCATTTTAGAAAGTTGCCCTCCCTCTACTCTAAAGTAGAGGGAGTACACATAAGCTTACGAGCTATTAGTACTACTTGACTATGACATTACTGCCTTTACATCTATAGCCTATCAACGTTGTCATCTTCAACGGCTCTTTAAAGAAATCTCATCTTGTGGTGGGTTTCGCACTTATATGCTTTCAGCGCTTATCCCTGCCCAACGTAGCTACTCTGCGATGCCCCTGGCGAGACAACAGATGCACTAGAGGTTGGTCCAATTCGGTCCTCTCGTACTAGAATCAGATCCACTCAAATTTCTAACGCCCACAGTAGATAGAGACCGAACTGTCTCACGACGTTCTGAACCCAGCTCGCGTGCCACTTTAATGGGCGAACAGCCCAACCCTTGGGACCTTCTCCAGCCCCAGGATGTGACGAGCCGACATCGAGGTGCCAAACCCCCCCGTCGATATGAGCTCTTGGGGGAGATCAGCCTGTTATCCCCGGCGTACCTTTTATCCTTTGAGCGATGGCCCTTCCATGCGGAACCACCGGATCACTATGCTCTACTTTCGTACCTGATCGACTTGTTAGTCTCCCAGTCAAGCTCCCTTATGCCATTGCACTCTACGCACGGTTACCAAGCGTGCTGAGGGAACCTTTAGAAGCCTCCGTTACTCTTTTGGAGGCGACCACCCCAGTCAAACTACCCACCAAGCAATGTCCTCTGCAATGCAGAGTTAGATCTCAAATAAGCAAAGGGTGGTATTTCAACAATGACTAACCTACGCCTGGCGACGCAGGATCGAAGTCTCCCACCTATCCTACACATCACTTATCCAAGAACAATACTAAGCTATAGTAAAGGTGCACAGGGTCTTTTCGTCCCACTGCGGGTAATCGGCATCTTCACCGATACTACAATTTCACCGAGCTCATGGCTGAGACAGTGTCCAGATCGTTACACCATTCGTGCAGGTCGGAACTTACCCGACAAGGAATTTCGCTACCTTAGGACCGTTATAGTTACGGCCGCCGTTTACTGGGGCTTCAATTCAATGCTTCTTCTTGCGAATAACATCTCCTCTTAACCTTCCAGCACCGGGCAGGTGTCAGGCCCTATACTTCATCTTACGATTTTGCAGAGCCCTGTGTTTTTGATAAACAGTCGCCTGGACCTTTTCACTGCGGCCAGCTTGCGCTGGCGACCTTTCTCCCGAAGTTACAGGTCTATTTTGCCTAGTTCCTTAGCCATGAATCTCTCGAGCGCCTTAGGATACTCTCCTCGACTACCTGTGTCGGTTTACGGTACGGGTACTAATAATCTAAGTTTAGAAGCTTTTCTTGACAGCCCTTAGGCACACTATCTCGTTGTTCGAAAACGCTGAGTACTATCGCATTTCTCCATCCCCTACGCATTTTACTATAGGGAATATAGGTACGTGCTTCAACGAACTATTCCGTCAGTTCGCGGTGCTTTCATCACTGTGTCACTCCATCACAATTATTAGTAGTACGGGAATATTAACCCGTTGGCCATCGACGTCCCCCTTCGGGTGTGCCTTAGGTCCCGACTAACCCTAAGCTGATTAGCATAGCTCAGGAAACCTTAGTCTTACGGCGGGGGTGTTTCTCGCACCCCTTATCGTTACTTATGCCTACATTTTCTTTTCTATAAACTCCACCATACCTCACAGTACGGCTTCTATGTCGATAGAATGCTCCCCTACCACTCACGTCTAAAACGTAAATCCATAGCTTCGGTAGTATACTTATGCCCGATTATTATCCATGCTCGATCGCTCGACTAGTGAGCTGTTACGCACTCTTTAAATGAATGGCTGCTTCCAAGCCAACATCCTAGCTGTCTGGGCAATCAAACCGCGTTTTTTCAACTTAGCATACATTTGGGGACCTTAGCTGATGGTCTGGGTTCTTTCCCTCTCGGACATGGACCTTAGCACCCATGCCCTCACTGATGATTATCATTAATTAGCATTCGGAGTTTGTCAGGAATTGGTAGGCGGTGAAGCCCCCGCATCCAATCAGTAGCTCTACCTCTAAGTAACTATGATCATCGCTGCACCTAAATGCATTTCGGGGAGTACGAGCTATTTCCGAGTTTGATTGGCCTTTCACCCCTACCCACAGGTCATCCGAAAACTTTTCAGCGTTAAACGGTTCGGTCCTCCATTTAGTGTTACCTAAACTTCAACCTGCCCATGGGTAGATCACACGGTTTCGCGTCTACCACTACTGACTAAAGCGCCCTATTAAGACTCGCTTTCGCTACGGATCCATGACTTAATCACTTATCCTCGCCAGCAACGGTAACTCGTAGGCTCATTATGCAAAAGGCACGCCGTCACCCAACGAATGGGCTCCGACCGCTTGTAGGCGTATGGTTTCAGGATCTATTTCACTCCGTTATTCACGGTTCTTTTCACCTTTCCCTCACGGTACTGGTTCACTATCGGTCTCTCAGGAGTATTTAGCCTTAGCGGATGGTCCCGCCAGTTTCAATCAGGGTTTCACGTGCCCCGACCTACTCAGGATACCACTATCCTTATCTTCTCTTACTTATACGGGACTATCACCCTCTTCGGTTTACCTTTCCAGGTAATTCTAATTCAATCCGCAAGAAATATCGTGGTCCTACAACCCCAATATTGCCGTAACAACATTGGTTTGGGCTATTCCGCGTTCGCTCGCCACTACTAGCGGAATCACTTTTGTTTTCTTCTCCTCTGCCTACTTAGATGTTTCAGTTCAGCAGGTTCGCCTCCTATT
>NZ_LROZ01000075.1 GCF_001549985.1 Myroides odoratus
GCCACCAAAATGTCTAAAAAGTATTTGGTTATTCTTGTTCTTGGAGTGATTCTTCTTAGCACTCAAGTAATTGCTCGACCTTATTACCAGCCAGAGACCCACCACAAACTCACTCCCTCCGCCACCGTCTCATCGGCGGTCGGGGACTCTTTGCAAAAGATTCCACCTTGGTTGAGGAAAATTTTTCCCAAAAAACCTCCCAAACTCCCAAATATCAACTTGCCACCACCACCACCGCCGCGGGTTCGCAGACCAAAACCACCTTCTTCCAACTGATTCAAAGGTGTTTAATGAAGCAGCACCACCATAACTGGTGTGTGTTCTCTCAAGCTCGAGATGGA
>NZ_LROZ01000076.1 GCF_001549985.1 Myroides odoratus
CGTCGTTTTATACCTCAGGACAGATCGCGATGGCCGCTTCTGCTGTGATGCAATCCATTCCGGCAAGCTCGGCTACTCGAGGTGTCCACAAGACACCAACGAATCGCCTTCTCCCGGCGGCGGTTCGACCGTGCTCCAGGAGCACAGCCTCATTTCGAGTGAGATGCACGGCGGAGGAGGATCAGAGAGAACGAGTGATTCCTACATCGATCCCATCGTCGTCTCCCAAACCAGAGCCGTCTCCCTCGTCACCACCAAAGGTGAGTACGAATTTCACAGACATTTTGGCGTTCAGCGGGCCAGGGCCAGAGAGGATCAACGGGCGGCTTGCAA
>NZ_LROZ01000077.1 GCF_001549985.1 Myroides odoratus
GTTGCCAAGATCGATCTAATGGCTTCTCCAGAACAGTTGCCAAGTAAAACTTGACAGAAACAGATAACATTGGAGGACAAGTTATTATATGTTCTGCCACTTCAACCACAAGCCTGTATTCTTTGCCTTCGCTCATCGGCCTAGTCTCACCACTCACCACACGGATGAACTTCATTGATGCTCCTACTAGCTTGTGTGTGTGTTCCATCACTGAAAACCTTCCCATCTCTTGCACGTACGGATCGTGGATATTCTTGATTGGTTCCCAACCGCCTGGCTTGCACCGGTTTTGGTGCAAGGCATCGTTTTGTCCCGGGGCGATGACCTCAA
>NZ_LROZ01000078.1 GCF_001549985.1 Myroides odoratus
CGCCGTCACCTCCGCCGCCGTTGCCATCCCCTCCTTCACCGGCCTCAAGTCCGCCGGCGCCACATCAAAACCCACCGCGGCCGTCCGCGTCTCCTCCCCTGCAACCCCAAAGCTGAGCATGAGAGCATCTCTGAAGGACGTGGGCGTGGCCGTGGCAGCCACCGCCGCCACCGCCCTGCTGGCCTCAAACGCCATGGCCATCGAGATCTTGCTGGGCGGCAACGACGGATCTCTGGCGTTCGTTCCGAACGATTTCTCGGTGGCGTCGGGTGAGAAAATCGTGTTCAAGAACAACGCGGGATTCCCACACAACGTGGTGTTCGATGAGGA
>NZ_LROZ01000079.1 GCF_001549985.1 Myroides odoratus
CTCTTCGTTGTTCATCGTCGAAAATGTCGTGCTGTGGTGGAAACTGTGGATGCGGCTCTGGCTGCAAGTGCGGAAATGGCTGTGGAGGATGCAAGATGTTCCCTGACATGAGCTTTTCAGAGGCCACCGCTACCATCGAGACCTTCGTAGTCGGTTTCGCTCCTCACAAGATGTCTTTCGAGGTAGCAGAGATGGGAGCTGAGAATGGCTGCAAGTGCGGTGACAACTGCACCTGCGATCCATGCAACTGTAAATGAGCAGCAGCTGCTCAAGTCTTCTCAAGTGGAGATTCTGTTTGAGTACTAATAGTATGCATCCTTCTTAATA
>NZ_LROZ01000080.1 GCF_001549985.1 Myroides odoratus
CCCTGCTTCATCCACGGTCATACGCCCACAAGTGTCGTACTGTAAATCAATAGCAGAAGGATAGGATCCATGGGAATGTGTCACACGGGTCAACTGCGTCGGATCTTCGCTATTGTCGTAGTGATATTGCGCGACATCGACCTGCTGATTTTCCAAAGTAGTTTCCACCCTAGTCATATTATTCAGCGCATCATACTGATACACTTGTTTGCGAAAGGCCTGTCCATAGCCATCCTTTGGGAATTCACTCCCTTTGATGCTATATTCCACCAAGCGATTGCGCACATCATAGGTATACTCCTCTTCTTTGATCTTGTTGCCAT
>NZ_LROZ01000081.1 GCF_001549985.1 Myroides odoratus
ACAATCATGGGCTTGTCACCAGGCCCAGGGATCACCTTGAATGGCCACAACTTGATGTCACTTTGGACTGAAGAGTCGCTGAATCTTCTACCGATCAACCTCTTTGCGTCAAAGACGGTGTTAATCGGGTTCATGGCAACCTGGTTCTTAGCGGCGTCACCGATCAAACGCTCAGTGTCGGTGAAGGCAACATAGGAAGGGGTAGTCCTGTTACCCTGGTCATTGGCGATGATCTCAACACGATCGTGTTGCCAGACACCAACGCAAGAGTAGGTAGTTCCGAGATCGATTCCGATAGCCGGACCTTCTCCCTTGCCGGC
>NZ_LROZ01000082.1 GCF_001549985.1 Myroides odoratus
AGATCAGGCAGGTAAGACAGTGTCTCGAACTTCTTCAATCCAAGTGGTGGCCACACCTTCATGCACTGAACTTTTCCACCATTGCTGGCCAAAGTGGTGATGTCGTTGTTCTTGCGAGTGATAGGGAAGGCAGAGCCGGATTTGAGGCCAGTGAATGGTGCTACCATGCTAGCTTGAGCAGGGGAGGCCCTGTTCACAGAGGCAACAGCGGCGGATGAGACAATGGAGGAAGCCATTGATTGCCTCTTTTCCTTGAGGGTTAGAGGAATTTACTAGTAGCTAGCTAGTAGAGTAGTTGAAAG
>NZ_LROZ01000009.1 GCF_001549985.1 Myroides odoratus
ACAGCTCCTATTTTTTGTATTTCAATCCAAGGCCAACACAAAAATATTTACGCCAAATACAAGCTGTCTAAAAAAATAAATAAAAGTTCAATTTAGACAAAGCATCAAAAAACAACAGCTCTTATTTTTTATATTTCGTACGAAGTACAACACAAAAATTTTTACGCCAAATACAAGCTGTCTAAAAAAATAAATACAAGTTCAACTTAGACAAAGCATCAAAAAACAACAGCTCTTATTTTTTGTATTTCAATCCAAGGCCAACACAAAAATATTTACGCCAAATACAAGGCAAAATTTCCATCTTCCCTTTTGTTACAATCCCCTCACATTTTAAATATTCTTCATCAAAGTACAGCTCCCTTTTTTTAGGCCAACGACAACGCGAAAAAAAATAAGAAAACCTCGTTTTAATTTTCGTATACCTATCTTCTGGCCGAGTAAAAAAATATACGCAAACTACAGAGCGCAAAAAAAATAAAAATCTTTTCAAAAAGACCATTCAACAACAAAAAACAACAAGGAAGAAAAATTTAGACTTATCAACGTTATCAACACTATAAATAATAGAATTAAAATCTTTTTAAAAATTAAAAAAAAACTTCTCTATTATATTGTTTGTTAATATGTACAATAACTTTTAAGCCAGAATTTGCAGATTTGACTTATAAAAACTTATTAACAGCTTATCATTTCTTAAAACGCTTGAAAATAGCTTAATAGCTATCTTATTAACACGGTTAATAACCGTTATCAACAGCCTGTTTAATATAACTTGGGGTGTGTATTTCTGTTGATAAGTGGTGAATGGAGTATGGATATCTAGCTAATAGAATCTAAAAAATAAATTTGCACAACTCTTACTTTGTGCTGTATTGTAATTTATTTCAATAAAACAAAAAATACTTATTCTATTCTTTCCATACTTATCAACAAAAACTGTTGATTTAGTTTTCCTTCATTATCAGTGAATTAGCCTCTTTAAAAAAGAACCTTGTTGATAAGTGTTAGTATATTGTAAATCAAGTATTTATTGATTTTTTTGTACTTGAAACATTTTAGCTCCTAGTAAGAATTACCTGGTGTTTTTTCGTTTAATTGGGATAAAAATCACCCAGAATAAGGAAATAAATAAAAGAAAAATAGAGCATTTACGCGCTCATTTTTTGCATCAAAAATGAAATTTTAACCGATATTATTTGGGTTGATATGGTCAGAAGTAAGGGAAATAAAAGCGCTTTTATAAGGGAAAAAAATAAAAATATAGGTTACATTTTTTACTCAAAACTGCTTCTTTTTGGATCAAAAAAAGCCCTTTATAAAAGGAAAAATTCAATAGTAATAGTTGGATAATAGTTCCTATTTTTTTTCTTTCACGGGCTATTTTTTAAATAAAAAAGCCTCGTCCATCGGACGAGGCTTTACTTTATTATTGTATGCTGATTGGCCATTTAAATGCCTTTTTCCATCTTAATTAAATGGGCCATATTGCGAATAACACTGTTGTGTTTTAAGACAAATGGATTAGATTTATCCCAAACATAACCGGCCAAAACAGAACATATCTTGCGTTTCACGTCTGCATTTTCAGGTTGGTGGAAAAATAATTCTTGTAAGTTTCCGGTATACCATTCTTGAATATAAGTGGTGAAAACATCAATCCCCTCATTCATATAATCTTCATATTCTGTTTGCCAATCTACAGTTTCTCCTTGTAGTGTTCTATGAGCTAATTTAGCTGCTAACATACCTGATTCAGTCGCAAAACAAACACCAGAAGAAAAAACAGGATCTAAAAATTCTGTGCTATTTCCAGTTAATACATAGCCTTCTCCAAACATTTTTGATACACTAGTAGAGTAATTCGATAGTTTTTTAGGTTCAAAATCAAAAGGCAATCCACCAAAGCGATTGATGTAAAAATCAGACAGATTAATGGCATTTTGCAAGGCTTCTGTCGATGTATGACCTAATTTTTCAATATAATCTGTAGGTCCTACAATTCCCACACTTGTTTTTCCATTGGAAAAAGGAATGACCCAAAGCCAAACTTTGGTTTCTAGTATGTCAAAAGAAATTTGCGTTCCTTCTACTCCATCAGGTCTACGTTCATCTATAATATGGCTGAAAATTGCCGAGTGTGGGCTTAATTTTGATGCTGCATCTAAATGAAGCATACGCGGTAAAACACGCCCATATCCACTAGCGTCAATTAGAAATTTAGCGCGAATTTGAGATTCTTTTCCGTCAATATCTTGAAGGGTAGTTATTGAATCTGTCCCTTCAAATTGCACGTGGGTTACTTCTGTTTCAAATTGAATATCGATGCCTTTGCGCTGCATTTCATCCGTAATAGCTTTGTCAAAATCAGCACGAGGAATCTGCCAAGTCCAATCCCAACCTGTAGAGAATTTATCGCTAAAGTCAAAAATACAGATTTCATTTCCTCGAATAAATCGCGCTCCTGGTTTCGGTTGAAAATTGTAGGTGTTCAATGCAGGTAGCAAATCTGCAGCTTCAAAATGATCCATAACACGAGGAATTAAGCTTTCCCCTACAACAATTCTAGGAAACTTTGTTTTTTCTACAATTTTAACATTTACGCCCATTTTGTGTAAGTAACTGCCTGCAACACTTCCAGATGGACCTGCTCCAATTATTAGAACATCGACATTTTCAATTGACATTGTTTGCTATTTATTATGTTAATAGTATTAAATTTGCCTCAGTTTTATGCACAAAATGAATGAGCATAAAATTATGATACAAATATAACTAATATACCAAGTTAATGAACACGTTGAATGGTTTCTTATCTTTAGAAAATTTCATACAATATCTAAAGACTGAACAAGAATTAGTATTAGCTCCAGCGTTAAAAGAGCGAGTAGATGAAAGTTTTAATTTTTTAAAAGATTATGCGAAAAATAAAGTAATCTACGGTGTAAATACAGGATTTGGTCCTATGGCCCAATATCGTATTAAAGATGAAGAATGTGTTGCATTACAATATAATTTAATTCGAAGCCATTCTTCTGGAATTGGAAACCCCTTGAGCATTGAGCAAGTTCGCGCTGCAATTTTAGCGCGTTTGAATTCACTTTCTTTAGGTTATTCTGGAATTAATTTGGAGGTTATTGAGTTGATGAAAACGTTATTGAATAAGGAAATTACTCCTCTAATTTTTGCACATGGCGGAGTTGGAGCAAGTGGAGATTTGGTTCAATTGGCTCATTTGGCTTTGGTATTAATAGGAGAAGGTGAAGTTTTTTATAAAGGCGAACGCAGAAGTACAAAAGAAGTATTTGAACTTGAAAAAGTAACCCCGATGCGCATTAGTATCCGCGAGGGAATTTCTTTGATGAATGGTACTTCAGTCATGACGGGGATTGGTATTTTAAATTGGAATAAAGCTCATATTTTATTGGATTGGTCGGTGAAAATTGCTTGTGCCATCAATGAACTAGTAGCTGCTTATGACGATCACTTATCTGCTGAACTAAACGAGGCTAAATTGCACAAAGGACAACAATATATTGCCCAGCAAATGCGTCAAAATTTACAAGATAGTCAGTTGATTAAAAAAAGAGAGGAACACCTATATAATGGTACCAATCAAGAAGAAATCTTCAAAGATAAAGTACAAGAGTATTACTCCATTCGTTGTATTCCTCAAATTTTGGGTCCTATATACGATACCATTCAAGAAGTGGGTAAAGTTCTTGAAAATGAAATGAATTCAGCCAATGATAATCCTGTTATTGACGTTAAGAGTCAACAGGTATATCACGGTGGAAATTTCCATGGAGATTATATTTCGTTGGAAATGGATAAATTAAAATTGGTGGTTACGCGATTGACGATGTTAGCGGAACGCCAATTGAATTATTTGCTCAATGCTAAAATTAATGAACTATTGCCGCCTTTTGTCAATCTTGGAAAACTTGGCTTTAACTTTGGTATGCAAGGAGCGCAATTTACAGCAACTTCTACTACTGCGGAATGTCAAGCATTAGCTACTTCGATGTACATTCACAGTATTCCAAATAACAATGACAATCAAGACATTGTGAGTATGGGAACGAATGCAGCAGTATTGTGTGATAAGTTAATTGAGAATAGCTTCGAAGTTATGGCGATTGAAATATTAACTTTAGTTCAGGCAATTGATGCTTTAGCTTATAAGGATAAGGTTTCTGAAACGACGAAAAAATGGTATACAGAAATTCGTCAGATTATACCTGAATTTTCAGATGATCAGGCTTTATATCCGTATTTACAACAGATTAAAGAATATTTAAAAGCTTAATATTATGGTGCGTATTTATCTTGTTTTATTGCTGCTTTTGGGTACTGGCTTAGTACAAGCTCAAGAATTAGCCTTAGTCAGAGAGAATAAACTCTTTGGTTATTTGAATAAGGAGGGTGAATATGCCATTGCTCCAAAATATGTTGGAGCCAATTCTTTTGCTGAGGATTTAGCTTGCGTAAGTAATGGTGCTTTATGGGGATATATTGATCGACAAGGGCATTGGGTAATTGAACCAACTTTTGATGAGGCAAAGGATTTTAATTCTAGTTTGGCTTTAGTAAAAGTGGATAAGGAATGGTTTTTTATTGATAAAAAAGGAAAAAGACTATCCTTAGGATCGACTATGGATGCTAGACAGTATCGTTTTTACAAAGGAACATCGATATACAGGGTAGAGAAAAAAGTAGGATTGATCGATAGCCAAGGAACAATTATTGTAGAACCTAAGTACGAGGTTATCAAACGATTTACTGCTGATTATACGTCAGTAGCGCTAGACAAACGATGGGGAATCATTGATTATCAAGGAAAAGAAATCATTGCGCCTATCTATCAAAGCGTAGGTAAGTATGAAAATGGATTAACTTGGGTCAAACAGGATGATCAGTTGTATTTGTGGAAGCAAGGAACATTAGTAGCCATTCCATTTGTTGATCATGTGGTCAATAGCTCAAATCCGGATTTCATTATTGTCAAACAAGGAAAAAAGTTTGGAATCATTAATGATAAAGGAGAAGTTGTTCTTCCATTTAAGTACGATAATTTAGGTCCATTAAAAGAAGGAATGATACCCGCACAGCAAAATGGGTATTGGGGATATATAGATGAAAAAGGAAAACAAAAAATTGCGTTTACCTTTGAAAATGCTTTGCCTTTTAGTGAGGATGGTTTAGCCGGAGTCAAATTTAAAGAATGGGGCTTTATAGATAGAACAGGTAAAATTGTAATTCCTGCTCAATATAAAATCACTGCACATTTATTCTCTCCTCAGCTTAAGGACAAAGGATTTCATGATGGATTAGTCCGCGTTAAATACAAAAAAAAA
The DNA here is from genome assembly GCF_001549985.1 of Myroides odoratus. Taxonomy (GTDB): domain Bacteria; phylum Bacteroidota; class Bacteroidia; order Flavobacteriales; family Flavobacteriaceae; genus Flavobacterium; species Flavobacterium odoratum_A. Next base: position 5,358 of record NZ_LROZ01000009.1, read on the forward strand.
TGGGGCTTTTTGGATGTAAATGGAAATCTATTTACAAACAAATGGTATAAAAATGTAGAATTATATAATTAAAATAGAACGAATGAAAACCGCGATTGTAACTGGTGGATCTAGAGGAATTGGTAAAGCGATTTGCTTGCGTTTAGCACAAGAAAAGAATTATCACATTTTGATTAATTATCAATCCAACGAAGAAAAAGCGTTGGAAACGTTGCGTGAGGTTGAACAATTAGGAGCAACTGGAGAGATTCTTCGATTTGATGTGAGTAAAAATGAAGAAGTAACGGAAGTTTTATCGAAATGGGTGGAAAATAATCCAACAGCTATAGTAGAAGTTGTTATAAATAACGCTGGAGTTACAAGAGATGGATTGTTTATGTGGATGTCTTATGAAGATTGGAATACGGTCATTCAAACAAGCTTAAATGGCTTTTATAATGTGACACAGTTTTTCATTCAAAAGATGTTGAGAAATCGATATGGACGAATTGTCAATATGGTATCTGTTTCAGGAATGAAGGGAACACCAGGACAAACCAATTATTCAGCAGCAAAAGCTGCCATTGTTGGTGCAACAAAAGCACTAGCACAAGAAGTTGCGAAGCGAAATATTACAGTCAATGCAGTTGCACCTGGGTTTATTGAGACAGATATGACAGCCAATTTAGATGCTGCAGAATTAGTAAAATTAATTCCTGCTAATCGATTTGGTAAAACAGAAGAAGTAGCAGATTTAGTTGGCTTTTTAACTTCGAATAAAGCAGGCTATATTACAGGTGAAGTGATTAATATCAATGGTGGAATTTATTCATAACTACGCTGGATGGAAAGAAGAGTTGTTATTACAGGAATGGGCATTTACTCTTGTTTAGGATTGAATCTCGACGAGGTAAAAACATCATTGTATGAAGGGAAATCTGGAATCATATACGATGAACAACGACATGAAATGGGATTTCGTTCTGCCTTTACAGGTATGGTACCGCGTCCTGATTTAAAAGCAGATTTAAATCGCAGACAAAGGCTTTCTGTAGGTGAAGAAACAGAGTATGCCTATGTAGCTACAATGGAAGCATTGAAAAATGCACAAATTAGCATGGACTTCTTAGAACAACGCGAAGTCGGAATCCTATATGGTAATGATAGCGTGTCTAAAGCGGTAATTGAAGCAACGGATATTTTTAGAGATAAAAAAGATACGGCTTTAATTGGTTCTGGTGCCATCTTTAAGTCGATGAATTCTACAGTAACGATGAATTTATCGACCATTTTCAAATTAAGAGGAGTGAATATGACCATTAGTGCTGCTTGTGCGAGTGGATCGCATGCCGTCGGTTTAGGATTCGCTATGATTAAAAGTGGGATGCAAGATATTGTGATTTGTGGCGGTGCTCAAGAAATCAATCCTTTTGCAATGGCTAGTTTTGATGGATTAGGTGTATTCGCAGAAGAAGGAGTAGATCCTACTCAGGCTTCTCGCCCTTTTGATGCCCATAGAAATGGATTGGTTCCCAGTGGTGGAGGTGCAACGTTGATCTTAGAGAGCTATGAGTCTGCCATGGAGCGTGGAGCACCTATTATTGCTGAAGTAATTGGATATGGCTTTTCGTCAAATGGAGGACATATTTCAACACCCAATGTGGTTGGCCCTGCTACAGCAATGCGTAGAGCGATTGAAAATGCTGGTATTGCTGTGGATGAAGTAGGCTATATCAATGCACATGCAACTTCTACCCCATTAGGAGATGCTAATGAAGCCAAAGCTATTTATGAGGTGTTCAAGGATAGTATGCCACAAGTTACCTCAACGAAGTCCTTAACAGGACATGAATGCTGGATGGCTGGGGCGAGTGAGGTGGTTTATTCCACCCTGATGATGAATGCTAATTTTATTAGTCCAAATAAGAACTTTGAAGTTGGCGATGAAGACTCCAATAGACTTAATATTGTTAAAAAAACGTTAGATAAAAAATTTGATATATATTTGTCCAATTCTTTCGGATTTGGGGGTACCAATTCGGCCCTTATAGTTAAAAAAATATAGTTGATACATGGATAATAAAGAGATTTTTGAAAAAATTAATCAAATTTTAGTTGAGGAGTTTGAAGTAGATCAAGAGGTAATTGAAGCTGAAAATAATTTAAGAGAAAGCTTAAATTTAGATAGTTTAGATTATGTTGATTTAGTGGTATTGATTGAATCAAATTTCGGCGTTAAATTAGTCGAAGCTGATTTTACAGCTATTGTTACTTTTCAAGATTTCTATGATTTAATTGAACGCAAGATTACACAAAAGTAAGATGACCAATGGCTCAATGGCAAGGAAAATCTAAAGGTAATTTACTCGGGTATAAAATTTTCGTTTTATGTATAAAAAAGCTCGGTATCAGAACGGCTTATAGCGTGCTGATATTTGTAGCTTTTTACTATTTTATTACCGCTTGGAAGTCAAATAGAGCCCTTTATTATTATCTTCATCGTAGACATCGATTTTCGGTATTGAAATCAATAGTCATGATGTATGCCAGCTATTTTAGATTTGGTCAGGTACTAATTGATAAAACAGCAATTTCTATCGGGTTACGCAATCGATTTACGTATGATTTTGACGGGATTGAAATTCTAAAAGAATTATTAGCAGAAAAAAAAGGAGCCATTTTAATTAGCGCCCATGTGGGCAATTTTGAAGTTGCTGAATATTTCTTTGCCGATATCGATTTTGACTGCCAAATTAACTTGGTTACAACAGATCGAGAACACACATTTATTAAAGCATATTTTGATCAAATTTCGATTAAAACGAATTTGAATTTTATTATTGTAAGAGAGGATATGTCTCATATCTTTGAGATTAATACTTGTTTGTCTAATAATGAAATCATTTGTTTTACTGGGGATCGATTTTTTCCTGGTAGTAAAACCTTACAAGAAGAATTTTTAGGGGAATCAGCTCTATTTCCCGCTGGCCCCTTCAGTATAGCATCGCGTATGAAAGTGCCGGTCGCCTATGTATATGTAATGAAAGAGCAAAATTTACACTATCATTTATATACCCGACGAGCAGAAGTAAAACACCGTGATGCGCAACACCTGCTTCAATCGTATTGTGGTAGTGTAGAGCAAATAGTAAAAAAATATCCCTTACAATGGTTCAATTATTATGACTTTTGGGAACAACCCTCCCAAACTAAATAAAAGACAATGAAACGTGTATTAGTTATTTACTATAGTCAATCTGGACAGTTAAAGCGAGTATTAGATCAATTGGTGAGTCCTTTCGTTCAGGATGAAGCAATTGATGTAACGTGGTATGATATTGAACTTGAAAAGCCGTATGCTTTTCCTTGGAAAAAAGCAGATTTCTTTGAGGCTTTTCCAGAATCGTTCAAACAAATAGAACAGCCCCTTTTACCGCCTTCTGAGGCTATTTTAGCTTCTACATACGATTTAGTTATACTTGGTTACCAAGTTTGGTATTTAACGCCTTCTATCCCCATTAATTCCTTCATGAAAAGCGAATATGCGAAACAGCTACTAGCGAATACACCTGTTGTGACAGTTAGTGGAAGTCGAAACATGTGGATTATGGCACAAGAGAAATTAAAAAAGCAAATTCAAGCCGTATCTGGTATATTGGTTGGCAATGTTGCACTTGTGGATAGAAATATTAATTTAGTAAGCGTAATTACGATTGTAGACTGGATGTTCTCTGGAATACAACGCAAGGTTTATGGAATATTACCAAAGCCAGGGATTGCACCAGAAGAGATTTTGGCGAGTAAGCGATTTGGCGACACAATAAGAAAATATTTATATAGTACTAATTATCAAGGATTACAAGAAGAGTTAATTCAACAAGATGCAGTAGAAGTACGCCATTTTTTGGTGTCAATGGATCGAAAAGCCAATCGCCTTTTTGGTATTTGGTCTTCATTGATTTTGAAAAGTAGTCCACAGCGAAGACCTTTTTTATTAAAGTGCTTCAATGTGTATTTATTCATTGCTATTTGGTTGATTTCACCAATTGTACATTTAATACATATCCTTTTGTATCCTTTGAAATACAAAAAAATCCAACGGGATAAATTGTATTTTCAAGGAATAAAGTAAACGTTATGGGAAGAGTTTTTATAACCAAAGCCGCAAAATTTTTACCCAATGCTCCAATTTCCAATGATGAAATGGAAGAGGTATTGGGAAAAATAGATCAACAAGCGTCTAAAGCACGTCGAATTGTGTTGAGAAATAACGGAATTCAGACGAGATATTACGCGCTAACAAAACAAGGAAAAATAACGCATACCAATGCGCAATTAACGTTTGAAGCTATTCAAGCTTTATGTGATACTGATTTTGCATTATCCCAAATCGAAGTACTATCTTGTGGAACTTCAACACCCGATAGTTTATTGCCGTCACACGCAGCTATGGTACACGGATTAATGAAAACGAATTCATTAGAATTAAATTCTTCTTCTGGTGTGTGTTGTTCAGGAATGAATGCCTTAAAATTTGGCTTTTTATCAATCAAAGCAGATACAGCAGCAAATGCAGTTTGTACAGGTTCGGAACGCGTATCAACTTGGATGAAATCAGAGAAGTTTGAAGAGGAAGTAGCGAATTTAAAGACTTTAGAGGAAACCCCTATTATTGCTTTTAAAAAGGACTTTTTACGTTGGATGTTGTCGGATGGATGTGGGGCTTTCTTATTGGAAAATCAACCAAGAGGAGAAAGATCTGTTGAAATCTTGTGGATGGATTATTATTCGTATGCTTTTGAATTAGAAGCTTGCATGTATGCAGGGGGAGATAAATTAGCTGATGGAAGCATCAAGCCATGGAGCGATTATGCAGCACAAGAATGGTTAACAGAATCTGTATTCGCTTTGAAGCAAGACGTAAAAATATTAAACGAAAATATTTTAGATAAAGGAGTAGAAAGTATGAAAGCTACCTTGGAAAAAAATAAGATTTCAGTAGATGATATTGATTATTTTTTACCTCACGTATCTTCTCATTACTTTGTGGACGGTTTATATACCAAATTTGCCGAAGCGGGAATTGAAATTGCCAAAGACAAATGGTTTATGAATCTAAAACACGTAGGAAATGTGGGTTCTGCTTCCATCTATTTGATGTTTGAAGAATTAATGAATTCTGGTCAATTAAAGTCTGGAGATCGTATTTTATTATCTGTTCCAGAGAGTGGACGATTTTCATATGCTTATGCCTATTTAAAAGTAGTTTAGTCATGGAAAAAAGAGAATTGATAGCAAAAGAATTGGTGGGAACTTTAATTCCTCAACGTGCACCAATAGTTATGGTTGATGCGTTATATCAATTTGGAGATGATTTTATTGAAGCAGGTTTGTCTATTCAAAGGGATAACCTTTGTGTGGCCGATGAATATATGCAAGAACCAGGTATTATTGAACACATGGCTCAGGCAGTAGCATTACATACAGGATATGCTTATTACCTGAAAGATAAAGCTGCGCCAACAGGTTATATTGGTTCTATAAAAAAGATAGAAATTACGCAATTGCCTAAAGTGGGAGATCAGCTCATCACGAGAGCTCAAATTTTACACGAGTTTATGGGGGTTACCCTTGTCGAATTGACGACAACTTGTAATGATATTATAATAGCAACAGGACAGATGAAAACCGTTCTGGCACAATCTTAATTCTATATGGTCAATACTAAAGTAATTGAAATACAAAATTATTTGCCACATCGCGCTCCAATGCTGATGGTAGATATTATTACAGCAATCAATACCGATAGTGTTGCTACGCGATTTAGAGTGAAAGAAGATAATATTTTTGTAGAAAATAAGATCCTTTGTGAAGCTGGATTAATGGAAAATGCAGCTCAAACTTGTTCTGCAATTGTTGGGCAAACGTTCTTTTTTGATGAGAATCACCAAGAACGTCTAAATGTCAACGTACTGGGATTTATTAGTGCCATGAAAAAAGTCGAAATCTTGGGATTACCCCAAGTTGACGATGTTCTTTTTACCGAGGGCAAGCTAATTTCTCGTATGGATGGAGATGATTTTTCAATCTGCCTGATTGAGGTGACAACTCGCATAGAGACACAAACTTTATTGAGAGCAGAGGTCAACCTTTTTTTACAAAAACAATAAGTGATGAAAGAGTCTGAAGTACCACAAGATAAAAGTAGTTTACAGAATAATGACATTCAAGAGTTGTGTTATGCCGTAAATGAAAAAGGGGAATATGTTACGGCGTTGAGTTCAGGTTGGGAGACCAAAACGATTGTGCAAGAAGCAACTTTAGCGGGAATTAATGTCCGCGTTCAAGAAGCTAAAACACAAGTAGCAAATGGTTTGGTAAGTCCAATTGTGTACTTTATGGAAGTAAATCGCATGGATTTACCCACGTTAAGTGCTTATGTTTCGTTGTGGAGATGGCGCGTGAAGCGACACTTTAAACCTCATGTTTTTAAAAAATTAAGTACGAAAGTACTACAAAAATATGCTGATGCCTTTGATATTTCCGTAGCGGAATTAAAAGCATTTAGCGGCAAATAAGATGAAGATAGATTTTGTACACAAACAGTCTGCCCATTGTGAAAATGGTGTAGCTTCAAATTTATTGAGTAACCAAGGTATTCAAATCAGTGAACCCATGGCTTTTGGTATTGGTTCAGGTTTGTTTTTTGTTTACTTGCCCTTTATCAAAGTAAATCATGCTCCAGCTATTAGTTACAGACCAATGCCTGGATTAATTTTTAATCGTTTAGCGAAGCGTTTAGGATTAAAAATAAAACGCATAAAATTCAACGATAAACAAAAAGCACAACGCGAATTAGAAGCGAAGATTGAGCAAGGAATTCCTTGTGGTCTGCAGGTAGGGGTTTATCATTTACCCTATTTTCCAGAAGAGTATCGCTTTCATTTTAATGCACATAATTTAGTTGTTTACGGTAAAAAAGAGGGGAATTTTTTAGTGAGTGATCCTGTTATGGCTACGACCACCGTATTAACTCCGAGTGAACTAGAAAAAGTGCGATTTGCTCAAGGAGCCTTTGCTCCTAAAGGGCAGATTTATTATCCTATTGCTATTCCGCAACAATTAGATTGGGAAAAGGCTATTGTCAAGGCGATTAAAAAAACGTGTAATGATATGCTTGCTCCTGTACCTATTGTTGGCGTACGCGGTATGCGAATGGTAGCCAAAGCCATTGTAAAATGGCCGAAAAAACACGGCGTACCTAAAGCCAATCACTTCTTAGCACAAATGGTGCGTATGCAAGAGGAAATTGGAACGGGTGGAGGTGGATTTCGCTTTATCTATGCTGCTTTTCTTCAAGAAGCGGCTAAAAAGATCAATAAACCCGTTTTAAACGAGTTTGCCACTGAAATGACATCCATAGGCGATGCATGGAGAGATTTCGCCGTAAATGCGGCCCGTGTGTATAAAAAGCGCAAAAATGGAGAGGATGTGTACCTTAGTTTAGCTAAGGAGCTCCACGTTTTAGCTGATCGAGAAGAACAATTCTTTAAAAAGCTCAAAAAAGCCTTGTAATGAAAGACATTGTCATTGATATACAACGATTATACAAACAATATAAAGGAGCGGATTTCTTTTCTATTGAAGATGTCTCTTTGCAAATTTACAAGGGAGATTTTATTGGCGTATTAGGCCCAAATGGAGCAGGTAAAACAACGTTATTATCCATGCTTTATGGATTGATAAAGCCTACTTCGGGACTAGTCCAAATAGATGGTAAAACCTACCAACAAAACGAAAAAGAAATCAAGCGTATTATTGGTGTTGTTCCACAAGAATACGCCCTCTATCCTACCCTTTCAGCCTATGAAAATTTAATGTTTTTAGGAAGTATGTATGGGTTAAAAGGAAAAGAACTCAAACAAAAAATACAATACTATTTAGCTTATTTAGGTTTAGAAGCCTTTGCACATAAAAAAATTGACACCTTTTCTGGTGGAATGAAAAGACGGGTAAACCTCATTGCAGGTATTTTACATGAGCCTACTCTTCTTTTCTTAGATGAACCGACTGTTGGAGTTGATTTACAATCTCGCTTGTTGATTGTTTCTTTTTTGAAGGAACTCAATGCCAAAGGAACAACGATTATCTATACCTCTCATCATTTGCATGAAGTACAGGAGCTGTGTACATCGATTGCTATTATCAATACAGGAAAAGTATTTGCGTTGGGAACAAGTGAAGCGTTGATGGCACAGACGCAAACGGCGAATTTAGAAGAAGCATTTTTGCAGTTAACTGGGATAAATTTGAAGGACAATGTATAAATTACTCATGACTATCCGCAAAGAGGTGAAACTGTTGGCTAGAGATCTAGGTGGTTTAGCAGTTTTATTCATTATGCCTGTATTTTTGGTCATTGTGGTGACCTTGATTCAAAATAATACCTATGAAAATATAACCAATCAACGATTGAAGTTGTTGGTTATTGATCACGATAACGACGAAGTGTCTCAAGCAATCTTTGATGAGGTTCATGCATTGGGAAGTTTTGAAATAATTACCACCTTAGAAGGGGAACCTTTGACGGAAGAACGAGCAGCAAATGCGGTTTTAAAAGGGGATTATCAATTAGCCATTGTGATTCCAAAACAGTTGACACAAGAGATTCAAAGCTATATTGATGCGAATGTAGAGGAAGTACTCCAATTGGGGGACACAAGAACGCAACCAAAAGAAAAACCATTATTTAAGCAAAAAGAAGTGGTGTTGTATTTTGATCCAGCTTTGCAAATTGCGTATAAAGAGGGAATAAAGGCAGCTATTGATCGGATAGTAACCCAGACTGAAAATAAGTTTATCTATGGTGCTTTTGCCTCACAATTAGACTTAGACAGTACTAGTACATTGTTGAAACAAGAAGCACTTTTTGCTTTTAAAGAAATATCTCCCCTTGATTTACATCATGAAGTAAAACCGAATGCAGTGCAACACAATGTACCCGCTTGGTCTTTATTTGCTATTTTCTTCATCATTGTGCCTTTTGCTATGAACTTAGTCAAAGAAAAAAATCAAGGAACTAAAGTGAGATTGTATACCGCTCCAACGGGAATGGGTATTCTTTGGGCAGGCAAAATTATTACGTATCTCGTAATTTGCTTGTTGCAATTTTATTTGATTTTGGGAGTGGGAAAATTTGTTTTCCCTTCCTTAGGTTTGTTACCTTTTACAATTGGGAATCAATTGTTTAATCTAAGTGTATTGACCTTGTGTATTGGTTTATCAGCCATCTCATTGGGGGTTGTTTTTGGGACAATCGCTCGAACACAAGAACAATCCTCTCCTTTTGGGGCTACTTTTGTTGTTATTCTTGCAGCCGTGAGTGGCGTTTGGGTACCGACTTTTGCAATGCCTACCCTCATGCAGTATATTGCTAAAATATCACCGATGAATTGGGGATTGGAAGGGTACTATACCCTTTTGCTTAGACAAGGTAGTTTATGGGAAATTAGAAATGAGATTATTTTGCTACTTTTGTTTGCTTTAGTACTGATCTCAATAGCGTTGTTTTATGATAAGAAAAAAAGATCTTTATAAAGAAGTTTCCGAACTTACCGTTGAAGTAGAAACTAGAGTTCGATTCAACGAAACAGATGCTCTTGGAATTGTCTGGCATGGTAACTATTTAGTGTATTTTGAAGATGCAAGAGAAGCCTTTGGTAGAAAATATGGCATTTCCTATTTAGATATGCTACAAGCGGGGTATGTAACGCCAATTGTAGCCTCTTCTTGTGCGCATAAACTGACATTGAAGTACGGAGATGTTATTCGAATTCAAGCCACCTATGTAGCAAGTCCTGCTGCAAAAATTATATTTAGATTCAAGATTTTAAACGATCAAGACCAAGTGGTTTGTACAGGAGAAACAACACAAGTTTTCCTAGATCAAGCCAATAACTTGTCGTTAGCGATACCGCCTTTCTATGAAGAATGGAAAGCCAAATTAGGATTGACAGAAGCATGAGAAAGGTTTACATCAATAAAGCAGAGTGTTTCAGTTCAATAGGATTTGGTCAAAGTCAAAATTGGAAGGCAATACAACAACAGCAATCAGGAATTAGAAAAATAGACCAATTAGGGTGTATGACTGATTTTTATGCAGGGCAAATTGCCGATGCATGGCTTGGTGAACAAGCAGAAACGCTTGGCGAAGGTAAAGTTCCATTTACCCGTTTTGAGCGCCTGTTAATTAGTACGCTCAAACCGATAGTAAGTCGAGAAACAATTACAGCTAAAACGGCTTTTGTTGTTTCTACAACGAAGGGAAATATTGCTGCTTTAGCAGAAGGAAAAGTAGAAGAAGCGGATATCAATCAAGCGGCACAACGAGTGGCTGATTTTTTTGGATTGACTACACAACCCATTGTCGTTTGTAATGCATGTGTTTCTGGTATTTTAGCCATTGCCGTTGCCAAACGACTAATTCAGATGGAACAATTTGATGAGGCTTATGTTGTAGCGGGAGATGAATTAACGCCTTTTGTAGTCTCAGGTTTTGCTAGCTTTCAAGCGATGAGCGAAGAACCTTGTAAACCCTTTGATGCAAATCGAAAAGGGGTAACCCTTGGTGAAGCAGCAGCCGCCGTTTACCTCAGCACAACAGCAGTAGAAGGCGAATCATTTGAAATCATTGGAGAAGCCTCTATTGCAGATGCCAATCACATCTCTGGACCATCCCGTACAGGAGAAGGTTTATTTTTAAGCATACAACAAGCCCTAAATGAAGCACAAGTTACCGCAGATCAAATCGATTGTATTTGTGCACATGGTACAGCTACGGCCTATAATGATGAAATGGAAGCCATCGCTTTTGATCGTTTAAGGTTGTCACATAAACCCATCCACAGTCAAAAGGGATATTTTGGTCATACTTTAGGCGCTGCAGGGTTATTAGAAGTGGTGATGCTCATGCAAAGTATGAGACACAATGAATTAATTGTATCCAAGGGATTCGAGCAATTAGGAGTGTCAAGAACGGTGAATATCACGACTGCAAAAGAAAGTCAACCTTTGCAAATAGCCTTGAAAACGGCATCGGGATTTGGAGGATCAAATACAGCATTAATTCTCAGTAAAAAGTAGGTAGAAGATGAAGGAAGAAACTTTTTATATCACAGATTATTGTACCATTAAGGCAGGAAAACTAGTCGTAAACGGCGAAGTCATTTTTACTGCGCAAGCAGAGGAGTCTGCGGATTTAGCCCTATTTTTAAAGCGCATATACAAAGAAAAAACAATGGAATACCCCAAGTTTTTTAAAATGGATATGTTGAGTAAATTGGCCTTTATCGGTGCAGAAATGGTGTTGAAATCAGCAGCGATGGAACAACCTTCCTATGATACTGCACTCTTTTTGAGTAATTCAACTTCCAGCTTGGATACGGATTTAAAACACAGCGCATCCATTGCTGATCCAGAAACTTGTTACCCTAGTCCAGCTGTATTCGTGTATACCTTAGCAAATATCTGCTTGGCGGAAATAAGCATTAGACACCGCTTACAAGGGGAAAATGCCTTTTTTATGGCACCAACCTACGATACAGTAATGATGCACAACTATGCAACGTATGCCCTGCAAACGAAGCGCGCTGTAAAAGTAGTCTGTGGTTGGGTAGATTATTTAAATGGAGCATATGAATTGGTCTTGTATAGGGTTGAAAAACATGGACAAGTACCTCATACAATAGAAAATATTAAGCATTTATTTTAACTGAAATGGAAAATTTAAAAACAGAATTAAAAACGAAAATTATTGACGTTTTAAATCTTGAAGACATCGAAATCAATGATATTCAAGATACAGACGCACTATTTGGAGACGGATTAGGATTAGACTCTATTGATGCATTAGAATTAATCGTATTGATGGATAAAGACTACGGAATCAAATTAAGTGATCCGAAAGAAGGAAGAGCTATTTTTCAATCGATTGAAACAATGGCAGCGTATATTTCAGCAAATAGAACAAAATAAATATGCAAAATCGTATAGTCGTTACGGGTATGGGAATTATTTCTGCAATTGGTCAAACCGTTGAAGAAAATTATCGTGCTTTGCTCTCTCATCAAGTAGGTGTGGGAACTTTAACCTTGTTTGATTCCATTCACAAGGATCATATCAAAGTAGGTGAAGTCAAAAGCACTACAAAGGAATTGATTCAACAACTACATATACCCGAAGAAAATAACTATACGAGAACAGCTTTATTAGGTGTCTATGCAGCAAAACAAGCGGTAAAGCAAGCCGATATACAAGATATTAATGCTGTTCGCACAGGATTAATATCTTCTACTTCGGTAGGTGGAATGGATTTTATAGAGCAGTATTATCAATCCTTTCAAACCGATGCTGCAGTTCGAAAATACGTATCCAGTCAAGAAGCTGGAGATTCAACGGAGAAAATTGCCGATTACTTAGGATTACAAGGCTATGTTTCAACGATTAGTACCGCCTGTTCTTCTGCGGCCAACGCCCTAATGATGGGCTGTCGCATGATTAAAGCAGGTAAATTAGATCGCGTGATTGTAGGCGGAACAGATGCTTTATCTAAGTTTACCGTAAATGGCTTTAATACGTTGATGATTCTATCTGATACGGATAACACCCCTTTTGATCAGCATCGAAAAGGCTTGAATTTAGGCGAAGCAGCAGCTTATCTTGTTTTAGAACGTGAAGATGTTGCTCTTGCTCGCAATCAAGTAATTTTAGGAGTGGTTGCTGGCTATGGGAATGCCAATGATGCTTACCATCAAACGGCTTCTTCGGAAGATGGAGAAGGAGCATTTTTAGCCATGCAAAAAGCATTGACAATGGCAAATCTGGAAGAAAAAGATATTGACTACATCAATGCACATGGAACAGCAACACCAAATAATGATTTATCAGAAGGACGAGCGATTCAGCGTATTTTTGGATCTCAAGCTCCTGTATTTAGCTCTACTAAACCTTTCACAGGTCATACATTAGCAGCAGCAGGTGCTATTGAAGCGGTTTACAGTATTTTAGCTCTACAACACAATGTGGCTTTTGCCAATTTGAACCATACAACACCGATGGAAGAATTAACACTTGTACCGCAAAAAGAGACCTTACATAAACCAATTCAAGCGGTTATGTCTAATTCTTTTGGATTTGGAGGAAATTGTTCAACGATTATTTTTACTAAAGCATAACAGATGAAAAAGGTATATATCAATGGATTATCCTCTATTTCAATCCAAGAACAAACCCGTAATTTTACTGTTGAATCACTTAAAAAAATTGAACAAGGGGTAAATGAAGCACATCAACCTTCATATAAAGAATTGATTGCCCCTGCGATGGTAAGAAGAATGGCAAAAGGAGTAAAAATGGGAATTTATACCGCTCATTTTGCACTAGAAGAAGCTCAGATTGCAGTTCCACAAGCCATCATTACCGGAACAGGATTAGGTTGTTTAGTGGATTCAGAAAAATTCTTAGAACTGCTGCTAGAAAATAACGAGAGTTATTTGACGCCTACGTCTTTTATTCAATCTACACATAATACCGTTGGAGGGCAAATCGCCTTACACTTAGGATGTAAAGGATATAATTTTACCTATGTACATCAAAACAGTTCGTTTGAATCAGCATTACTCGATGGATTCTTGCAAATTAAAGCAGAAGAAGTGGAAAATGCTCTAATTGGCGGTATTGATGAAGTAGGGAAAACAACCATAATCAATCAGCAAGTGGCGGAATTAGTCAATACGGCTGATACGGTTTTTGAAAAAGGGATTAATACAGGTGAAGGAGCTACCTTTTTTGTATTGGATCAACACCAGACCCAAACGAGTTATGCAGAATTGGTTGATATACACATCAGCAATACAAAAACAAAGACCAGTTTAGTGGACTTTTTGAAACAAAATAGTCTGATTGCGAAAGATATCGATCTTGTATTTGTAGGAAGTTGTGATTTACCCGTAGATCAACAGTATTTCGATGAGGTATATAACACATGGAATCAAGAGGAAATTGTAACGTATAAAGAATACGTGGGTCACCATCATACGGCTTCGTCTTTTGGCTTATTATTAGCTGCTGAGCGAATGAAAAAAGAAGATGGAATCCAGTATATACTCCTTTACAATCAATTTCAGGACAAAGATTACAGTTTTATATTGCTGAAAAAATGTTGAGAAAAATAGTCCTTGGTCTAACCGTTGTTTACGTAGTTGTAGTGCTTTATTTGGTTGTAAATAATAGCCTATCTCTTGTGTGGTTACTGCCAGGACTGCTATTTTTTATAGGGTTATTTAGTTGGGGTGTTTTTGATATCCGCTTGGGATTCTTTATTCCCGTAGTCTTTAAAAGCCCAAATCCTCAACCCAAAACCATTGCCCTCACCTTTGATGATGGGCCTACTCTACATACGTTAGAAGTATTAGATTTGTTGCAGCAATATCAAGCTAAAGCCACTTTTTTTTGTATTGGTAAACAAATCGAACAATATCCTGAAATTGCACAACGAATCCTTGCCGAAGGACATACGATGGGCAATCACAGCTATTCACATCCCAATACGATGGGATTCCTCTCCACAGCAAAAGTCAAAGAAGAAATACAAAAATGCGAGGCAGTGATGCAGAAGTTTCTTCACATCGAAACACCTTTTTATCGACCACCTTTTGGAATCACCAATCCACATATTGCGAAAGCACTTCGTCAAACCAAACATCGTGTGATTGGTTGGAGTAATCGCTCACTAGATACGGTGATTGAGGATGAGAAAGCAATCTATAACCGCATATACAAGCGAATAGACAAACAATCTATTGTGCTTCTACATGATACAAGTGAACGATCAGTAAAAGCCTTAGCAAGACTTTTAAAACAATTGCAGCAAGAGAAGTATAAAATGGTTAATTTAGTAGAGTTCTTAAACGAAGGAAAACAATGAAAAAAATAATCTTTACCGCTTTATTTCTCGGAACCACTCTGATGGGGTTTAGTCAAGAAAAAGCCATGACAAGTGATGAAAAAAATACATTCAAAAAGGAAATTGTCAGCACCACTAAAGATATAAAAACCCTTTCGACTGATTTTGTACAGTACAAAAACATGAGTTTCATGTCCAAAGAAATTGAATCGAAAGGACAAATGCAATTGAGTATTCCCAATAAATTACTCTGGAAATACACCAGTCCCTTCGCTTATAGCATTGCCTTTGCTGATAATAAAATCACAATTAACGATCAAGGAAAAAAGAATAAAATAGATGTTGGAAACAATAAGAAGTTTGCCAAAATCAATACTTTGATTGTTGGAAGTATCAGTGGTAATATGTTTGATGACAAGGAATTTACCATTACGTATTTTAAGAATAAAAACAGACGTATTGCTAAATTAGTTCCGTTGAGTAAGGAAATTGCGCAGTACATCAGTGAGATTGTTCTGTATTTTGACGAAGGACAGAACACCGTTTCAGAGGTGAAATTGATTGAACCATCAGCAGATTATACCCGTATTGTATTCAGCAATAAAAAAATAAATAGCAAATTAGATGAAAAGGCTTTTACTAACTAGCTTAGTCGCTGTTTTGTTGTTTTCATGTAAGAGTTACCAAGGTCCTGTTACAAACAAAGAAGACTACACCAAAGGCACGTACACCGTAGTCAATAACTATTTTGCTACCATTGGTGAAGAACACATCTTTCGCGCTCATATTCAGATCTTCAAAAAAGAAGTGAGTGGCTTATTAGTTGTCAAGCGCATGGATGAACAAGTACACCGTGTCGTTTTGACTTCTGATTTCGGGAATACCCTCTTCGATTTCTCGATTTACAAAGACAAGCCGTATACCATTAATTACGTGATGCCAGATCTGGATAAAAAGATAATTCTCAACTTTTTAGCTAAAGATTTTAGCTATTTAGTAGAAGATACCTATGCATTAACGGGCAAAGCAACACAAGGCAATACAACAGTTTATAGCGGAACATACAAAAAGAAGAAGGCTTTTGTGGTTGTCAATCAACAAGAAGATGTTACAACTGTAATTGCGGCAAATGCTAGAAAACCAAAAATTGTATTTAACTATGCAACGAAAGAAGGGGAAGTATTGGAAATAAAACACGAGAATTTCCCTTTAGAAATTCAGCTAACACCTTTAGAAAACTAATATATACCTTATGATTAAAAAATTACTACTAATTACGTGCGTAGCTTTAGGAGTTACTGCGAGCACTTATGCACAAAAGAAATTCACTCCTGGAATTAGAGGAGGTTTGAGTTTATCTACCATTACTAAGGCAGAAGCGGATTACAAAGCGGGTTTCTATGTTGGAGTGCAATTTCCAATCCACTTAGCGAAGTTTTATACGTTACAACCAGAGTTGAATTATACCATGCAAGGAGCTAAAAATGCTAATTTAGATTACATTCGAAACTCTAATTGGAATAACCACTGGCATAATGATGAAGTTAACTACTCCCATTCAGAAGATGTAAACTTGGCTTATATTGATATCAACGTAATTAATAAATTCCGTTTTAATAAATTCAATGTACATGTGGGGCCTGGACTAGCACTGATGACACAAGGAAGAAGTAAAACAGACTTTTATGGGGATTTAACGCTAAACTTGGGGGTGGGTTATCAACTGACAGAACAGTTGGGAGTAGAAGCAAGATGGAGACAAGGTGTGGTTCGCGTAGTAGATAAAGATGACTATTTTTGGGACAATTATTGGTACGATAACGATAGTTTCAACTCAAGTTTCCAAATTGGATTGACATTTACCTTCTAAACAAAGGGCTAAAAATAGGACTCTCTTTCTTAATTGAAAGAGAGTTTTTTGTTTGCATATTGCATGATAAAAACCATTTATATCAATATGAACGGTTTTTCCATAACTATATGTATTTTTTAATTAGTTTTGTGAAATTAAAAATGCAATCGGATATTTTATGTTGATAAAGGATTTTTATCGTGTACTTTCAATTCAAAATGTAGAAACTGGATATCAAGCTAATATTGAGTTGAATAAAGATCATGCTGTGTTTGAAGGACATTTTCCAGACAATCCAGTGATGCCTGGAGTCTGTATGATACAGATCATCAAAGAATTGGTGGAAGAAATAACGAGTAAAACGCTTTTCATGCAACAAGTATCGAATGTAAAATTCATGACGCTGATTAATCCACAAGTAGATCATACTTTAGTAGTGAATTTCTCAGTAGAAGAAAAAGAAGACCTGATAAAGGTGAAAAGCAGTATTAGCTTTCAAGATACAATAGCGCTCAAAATGAGCAGTGTATACACTCAAAAATAGATAAAAGATGAAGGTAGCTTTGATTTGGTTCGTCAGTTTTATTAGCTTTTTTCAAGTTTCAACAACTGATTTGAGTAAGAGTTTTCAGCAAGCGAGTCTGTCTGCTGAACAAGCACAAGCTTTTTATGAAAAAGCGTTGACTATTAAGACAACAGATGAATCTGCTACACTTTATAAAGGAGCTGCCTTGGTTACTTTGGCTAAATTTGAAAAGAAAATCAAAGTAAAAAAGGATTTGGTAAAGGAAGGCGCCTTGCTAATTGAAGCAGCAATAGAAAAAGAACCTGCAAATGTTGAATTTCGATTGGTTCGCTTAATCATCCAAGAGAATACACCCAAAATTGTCGGTTATTACAAAAATATCGACAGCGATAAAAACATGATTGTCAAACAGTACAGCCAACAAACAACAGCATTGAAAAAATGGATTAAATCCTATGCTGAACAATCGAAAGCCTTTACTGCTGATGACCGGAATAAATTGCTTTAACAAGCACAACAATGACAACACAGAATCCTGCAACCTATACAACTAAGCTAAAAGAATGGGGTATTTGCATCCTAATCCCCACTTATAATAACCATAAAACGTTACAACGTGTTTTAGATGGCGTTTTAGCGTATACAACAGATGTAATTGTTGTCAATGACGGTTCTACAGCTGAAACAGCTCTTATTTTAGAGGCGTATCAGCATCAAATTACCATAATTCACCTTCCTGTAAACCGAGGAAAAGGAAATGCCTTGCAAATAGGATTTGCACAAGCAAAAACCTTGGGGTTTTCCTATGCGATTACCATTGATTCTGACGGACAACACTATCCTTCAGATATTCCTGTTTTTGTTGAGGCCTTAGAAGAAGCAAAAAACAAAGAATTGTTGCTTATTGGTTCAAGAAATATGAATCAAGATGGCGTTCCTAAAAAAAGTAGCTTTGGCAATAAATTTTCTAACTTTTGGTTTTGGTTTGAAACGGGAATATCCCTTTCAGATACACAATCAGGCTATCGTTTATATCCGTTAAATAAGTTAGCCAACAAGTTTTTTACACGCAAGTTTGAATTTGAAATAGAAGTAATTGTTCGTGCAGCTTGGAATAATGTTGAGGTAAAGAATGTACCCGTTCAAGTTTTATATGACAGCAGCGAACGAGTATCTCACTTTCGACCTTTCAAAGATTTTACTCGAATTAGCATCTTAAATACCGTATTGGTGTGTATTACGTTGTTGTACATCATCCCCAGAAATTTTCTTCGCAGCTTCAAAAAAAAAAGCTTTAAAGCCTTTATAACAGAAGATATCTTAGGAAGTAATGATACGGCTTCAGTTAAAGCGTTGTCGATTGGATTGGGAACCTTTATTGGATTATCCCCCCTCTGGGGCTTACAAACTTTCCTCGCTATATTTTTAGCGATTACGTTTCGATTGAATAAGGTTTTAGCATTTGCTTTTTCCAATGTCAGTATACCTCCAATGATTCCCCTAATTGTATACGCATCGTTGCAATTGGGCTATTATATGGTTCCTCAGGGTAGTCCGCATATTTTGATTAGTGAATACAGTTTTGCGTCCATATCAGAGCATTTATGGCAATATATTTTAGGTAGCTTTGCACTCGCAATGATGGCTAGCTTTTGTTTAGGGTCTATCAGTTTCTTTTTAATCTCAATCGCTCAAAAACAGAAAAAGTAAAAATGGCAAATTGGTTTTATAAAATATATCAATGGGGAGAGAAAAATAAGTTGTTATTTTTCATCAGCGTTGTGCTGTTTATCAGCTGTATGGCCTTTGGAGCATGGAATATTAAATTTGAAGAGGATATTACGCGTATATTACCCAAAAGTGAAAAGTCCAATGTAACAGCAAAAGTATTGGAACAATTGCGCTTTTCGGATAAGATCACCGTCATCATTGAAAAACAAAAAGGAGGCACAACGGATGATATGGTTGCATTGGCATCCAATTTGTTTGATACTTTAGCAACAAAAGAAGCTTATATTAAACATATCCAAGGTAAAATTGAAGATGATAATATCAATGAAACGATTGCTTTTGTCTACCAAAATTTACCGTTATTTTTGGATGAAGCTGATTATCGAGAATTAGAGCAAAAAATACAACTTGACAGCATCGCTCAAACCGTAGAAGCCAACTATAAAACCTTAGTTTCGCCAACGAGTTTAGTCGCCAAGCAATTCATCCAAAAGGATCCTTTTGGCATAGGTTTTATCGCCTTAAAGAAACTGCAAAAACTAAATATTGGCGATGGGTTTCAATTAATCGATGGCTTTTTATTCAACAAAGAAGAGGATAAATTGTTGTTGTTTATTGATCCCGTTTACAGTGGGAGTGATACCGCACACAATACCGATTTTATCGCCTTTTTAAACGGAATAAAAGAAGAATTTAACCACAAACAAGACGAAGTTACGATAGATTATTTTGGTGCTTCTTTTGTAGCCGTTGCCAATGCAACGCAAATTAAAAGCGATATTCAGCAAACTGTAGCAATCTCAATTACCGTTTTGATGCTTTTGCTCATTGCCTTTTATAGACGAATAACAATTCCAGTTATTCTTTTTATTCCCACTTTTATTAGCGCTTTAGTTGCCTTGTTCTTCTTGTATTTTATGACCGATACGATTTCGGCTATTTCATTGAGTATTGGCGCAATATTAATTGGAATTACCATTGACTATGCCTTGCATATCATGACACATTATAAACATTGTAATGATATCAAGCAACTATATCAAGAAATTACAAATCCTATTATGATGAGTGCCTCTACAACAGCCATTGCCTTTTTATGCTTGGTTTTTGTACACTCTGAAGCATTGAGAGATTTAGGTGTTTTTGCCTCCATTACGGTAATGGGAGCAGGAATCATATCGCTTTTATTGATTCCTCATTTATACAAACCTTCAGAGAAAGACCGACTCAATCAGTCCAACTCTCTTTTAGATAAAATAGCTCATTTTCCTTTTGACCAAAGCAAAGTACTTCTAGGGCTGTGTGCTTTAATTGTAATTATCAGTCTATTTACGTTTAAAAACGTCAAATTTAATAGCGATTTATCTTCGTTAAATTACTTCCCAGAAGAATTAAAACAAGCGGAACAAAAACTAGAATCTACGGTTGATAGTGGTTCAAAATCCCTGTATTTAACGTGTTTTGGAGAGGATCTCGAACAAGTCGTGGAGCAAAATGTGGCTTTGGCAAAGCAATTAGAACAAGCCAAAGCGAAAGGAGAAATTTTACACTTTAGTTCTTTGGGTGATTTTGTACTATCTACCCAACAACAACGAGCAAAAATTGCCCAATGGGAGCATTTCTGGTCGAAAAAGAACGCCAACCAATTCATGGAACGATTCAATCAAGAAGGAGCAAAATACGGTTTTAATGAAACAGCCTATCAGCCCTTTTTTGCCCTGTTGAAGAACACGTTTGAACCCATAGGAATTAAAGATTATTCAGCCTTAAATCCAGAAATTATAGATGAATTTTTAATCGAAAAAAACGGACATTATACCCTGAGTACAGTGGTAAAATTACCAGAAGAGCACAGACAAGCCTTCATGGAAAACTTTCCTTCTTCTGATCATTTTATTGTGATTGATCGAAAAGAGATGAATGAAACGTTTTTAGGTAATATTGTCAACGATTTTAATGATCTAATCAACTATTCCTTTTTGGCAGTATTTGCTATTTTATGGCTGTTCTTTAAAAGAATTGAATTAGTTATTGTCTCTATGATTCCCATCGTTATTACAGGATTAATAACAGCAGGTTTGATGGGATTATTCCATATTGAATTCAATATTTTCAGTACAATTGTATGTACCATTATTTTTGGACAAGGAGTTGATTTTACTATTTTCATTACCAATGCCCTCCAAAAAGAGTATACCACTGGAGAAGAAAGTATGCCAACGTATCGCGCTTCCATTATTTTAGCCGTATTGACTACTTTATTGGCTGTTGGAACACTTGTATTTGCAAAACATCCAGCTTTGAAATCTATTTCGTTTGTTTCCATTATTGGGATGAGTGTTGCAGCAATCAATGCCTTTGTAATTTACCCACGTCTGTTTAAAATATGCTTTGTCAATAGACAACAGAGGGGTAATTCGCCAATTACTTTGCGTTTGCTGTTACACAGCATGGTGTCTTTCCTATACTTTGGGGTATTTGGATTTTTGTATTCTATGGTGTCTAAAGTATTCCTACTCTTAGCTCCAGGTAAAGAGCGAACCAAATTACGCATGTTCAGCAAAGGGATGCATTGGTACATGACCTCAGTTTTGTATCTCAATGCTTTTGTACGTAAAAAAGTACGAAACCCACACAATGAAACCTTTGAAAAACCCGCAATCATAATTGCCAATCACACCTCTTTTTTAGATTCGTTAGTGATGGGCATGGTTTATCCCAATGTTGTATATCTCGTAAATGATTGGGTGTATAAATCCCCTATCTTCGGAAAGGCTATTCAATCCGCAGGTTTTTATCGCGTTTCTGAAGGCGTGGACAACAGCATTGATCACCTAAAGAAAAGAGTAGAAATGGGCTTTTCCTTAATGATTTTTCCTGAAGGTACCCGTTCATCGTCCAATGCGGTGCAACGCTTCCATAAAGGAGCTTTTTTCTTGGCAGAAACCCTGCAACTAGATGTTGTACCAGTTTATATTCACGGTAATTCAGAAACTATCCCCAAGGGAGATTACATCATCTATGATGGACATATTATAGCCACCGTTGGCAAGCGAATTCAACATAATGATACCTCATTTGGCACTACTTATGCACAGCGAACAAAAGCGATTAGTAAGCATTTTAAAGCTGAATTTGCTCAACTAAGAACAGAACTAGAAGACGTAGATTACTTTAAGAAAAAAATAGGCTGGGCGTATCTATATAAGTTTCCATATGTAGTAAAAGCAGTCAAAGCCGATTATAAACAATACCGTAACCTTTACTTTGAAGTAAATCAACATGTTCCCATAGAAGGAGGTATCCATCATCTTGCGGATGATTATGGACAATTGAATCTGTTATTGACCTTACAACAAAGCAAGCGAAAAATTTACAGCTATATTGCAGATAAAGAACACCGTGATGTAGCTAATACACTTTATATCGTTAAGAAAAGAAAGATCCATTACGTAGATACTTTAGAAGTACAAAGCAAGTGTGATACACTCCTAGTAAGTAGTGCAAACACAACTTTAACCCCTGAATTTATGGCACATTATCAGACGATTGTGATAATGAAAAAAGAAGGAGTACGGATAGAAACGTATGAAGGATTTACAAAAATAAGTGAAGACAACTATGTTGTCGTTTGGAATAAGAGACAAGATGGGAAATAAATATGATGTAGTCATTATTGGAAGTGGAATTGGTGGATTGGCCTCTGCTGTTATTCTTGCAAAAGAAGGCAAGAAAGTATGTGTATTGGAAAAAAATAACCAATATGGAGGTAATTTACAGACATTCTCGAGAGAGAAATCCATTTTTGATACGGGCGTACACTATATTGGTGGATTAGAGAAAGGACAGAATCTATACAAGTACTTTTCTTATTTGGGTATTATGGATAAGCTAAAATTGAAGCAAATGGACCTCAACGGATATGATTTGATTTCTTTTGGCGATGACATGATCCAATATCCCCACGGACAAGGATATGAAAACTTTGTACAGCAATTATTGGTTCATTTTCCTGAAGAAGAATCAGCTTTGCGTCAATACATGGAGAAAATCCAAGCAATTTGCAATAGCTTTCCGATGTATAATTTAGAACAAGGAACAGGCTATAACGATCAAATTGTATCTTATAAATTATGCGACTTCTTAGATGAAATTACGACCAATGAACGCTTAAAAGCGGTGTTGGTAGGATCAAATT
Source organism: Myroides odoratus (assembly GCF_001549985.1). Taxonomy (GTDB): domain Bacteria; phylum Bacteroidota; class Bacteroidia; order Flavobacteriales; family Flavobacteriaceae; genus Flavobacterium; species Flavobacterium odoratum_A. Next base: position 28,606 of record NZ_LROZ01000009.1, read on the forward strand.
TTCTCTACGTAGCCAACAAAGAAAAGACCCCCCTATATGTACATGCGTTGACTGTGAATTCTTATATTCAAAGTGCTTGGCGCTGTATCAATGGCGGAAGTCAAATCAGTAAATTGCTCATTGCCGAATTAAAAAAATATGGTGGTGAGGTTTATAAAAATACAGAAGTAGTTGACTTTGCATTTGATGGAGAGCGAATTACGAGTTGTAAAACCAAAGAAGGCAAAATCTTTATAGGCGAACAATTCATCTCCAATATCAATTTGAAACAGACCATTCGAATGGTTGGACCCAATCATTTTTCGAAACCTTTTGTCAAGCGAATCATGAGTTTGGAAGAAGTAACATCTGTTTTTTCATTGTATATTGTCTTTAAAAAAGACCAATTTCCATATCATAACAACAATATTTACCATTATAACAGTACAGCAGATATTTGGGATACCAATGGAAAATGCAATGCAAGTTGGCCCAATTTAGTCGTTGCCTCGATGAATGCAAATAAGACGGAACAAACATTTGCAGATAGCATGACAGCAATGACGTATATGGATTTCTCAGAAGTAGAACGATGGGAACAAACCTATAATGTTTCTACAATTAAATCCTTAACACAACGCGAGGAGTCATATGAACTGTTTAAGGCTGAAAAGGCTGAATTACTCATTCAAAAGCTCGAAAAAATATACCCCGGCATTCGAGAGGCTATTCAGGGAATATATACTTCCACTCCACTAACCTATCGCGATTTTATCGGATCAGAAAAGGGAAATATGTACGGGTTCATTAAGGATGCGAATAGCCCAATGAAAACGTTTATTTCACCACGTTCTAAAATAGGTAACCTATTCTTCAGTGGACAAAATGTGCGTATGCACGGGATTATGGGGGTAACAATCGGTGCTTTTGTTACTTGTATGGAAATGATTGATCGAGAAGTATTAACCCAAAAATTAAATCAATATCGAGATGACGCCATACATACATAGAATCACAGGGTTAATTCTACTGGCTGTATTGGTTGCGAATTGTGGAATTAAAAAGGGACTGAAAGACTTCCCTCCTATTGAAAAATACGACACAATTGTGCCTCTATTGTCGTATGATACCGATACGTTGAAAATTACAACACAAGCCTATTTGTATCAAAATAAACAAAAGCTTTGGGAACTCTATGTACAAGGAGATCCCTATCAAATTGGACTGCAAATGGGTGCCTTGACACAAAAACTATATCAAAAGCAAGAAACCGTTTTTTTTGCTAAAGTAGAGGAATTTGTACCTTCTGCTTTCAAACAAAAGATGTTAGTCAAAATGCTTAAATTTTACAACAGACATCTGTATCGCTATATCCCTGAAGAGTTTAAAACTGAGATTTACGGTGTATCTCAGTATGCCACGGATCGCTTCGCTTATTTAGGGGATGCCTATCATCGAAACCTGTATTTGCACGGTGCACACGATATTGGGCATGCGTTTCAAGATCTAGCCCTTGTTGGCTGTTCTTCTTTGGCTGTTTGGGGAGAGCATTCGGAAGATGGAGGATTGCTTATTGGGCGTAACTTTGATTTTTATGCAGGAGATGAATTCGCAGAAAACAAAATTATCGCTTTTGTCAAACCCAATCAAGGACATGCGTTTATGTCTGTGACTTGGGGAGGTATGACAGGGGTTGTCTCAGGTATGAATCAAGAAGGATTAACCGTGACGTTAAACGCAGGAAAATCGGCCATACCTCTAAAAGCAAAAACGCCTATTTCTGTTGTGGCACGTGAAATTCTGCAGTATGCCTCAACAATTGACGAAGCAATCGCTATTGCCCAAAAGAAAGAAGTTTTCGTTTCTGAATCGATTTTAGTGGGAAGTGCTAACGATCAAAAAGCCGTTATTATTGAAATAGCACCTAAAAATTTTGGCGTATATGATATGCCTAATGTATCCTCGGTGATCTGTTCCAATCACTTCCAAAGCGAAGCTTTTGCTAAGGATAAACGCAACCTCAAACAAATTGAAGAAAGTCATTCGCAATACCGCTGGGAGAAAATAAAGGAAATCGTGGACGAGGAACACCAATTGTCCCCGTTAAAGATGGCGCATTTACTGCGTAATACGGAAGGATTAGACAACAAAGCATTAGGATATGGGAACGAAAAAGCTTTAAATCAACTCCTTGCCCATCACGGTATTATTTTTCAACCTGAAAAGCGTCTGGTTTGGGTATCTTCAAATCCCTACCAATTAGGGGAATTCGTAGCTTATGACCTCAATACTGTTTTTTCGAATACCTTTGAAGAAGTGCATTCGTATGCTATTGATAGTCTAACGATTGCTGAGGATCCATTTATACACACCAAGGCGTATGCAGATTATGAAGCATTCAGAAAAGAAAATCGCGTGATAGAGCAGCAAATAAAGCATAATGAAAAAATAGAGGCAGCAACACTTAAAGCCTATCAGCAATTGAATCCTGAGTACTGGTTGGTTTATTACCGCTCAGGTGTATATTACTACAACCAAAAAGAATATCAATTGGCCAAAGAAGCTTTTGAACAAGCCTTGACCAAAGAAGTGACAACGGTGAATGCCGAAAAAGAAATAAAAAAATACCTCAAAAAAATAAATAGAAAATGGAACTAAATTCGTCAGTAATGAATCAATCAGTTGATGAGATAAAACATTTTCAAGAGCAAAAACTCAGAGAAGTGTTGCGTTATGTCAGTCAACATTCGCCTTTTTATAAGCAATTGTACCAAGAGCAACACGTTGATCTTTCAGCCATCCAAACCCTGGAAGACCTCTCTTTATTGCCGTTAATTACCAAAGACGATTTGCAGAGAAATAACGATGATTTCTTTTGTGTGGACAAAACGCAAATCATTGATTATGCCACTACATCAGGGACATTAGGAGATCCTGTAACCTTTGGGTTAACCGATAAAGATTTAGATCGATTGGCTTTTAACGAAGCCACTTCTTTTACCATTGCAGGTGTTCAAAAAGGAGATACGGTGCAACTCATGACGACCATTGATCGCCGATTTATGGCAGGATTGGCTTATTTTTTAGGTTTGCGTAAATTAGGGGCTGGCGTTATTCGTGTTGGTGCTGGAATTCCACAATTGCAATGGGATTCTATTCTAAAATACCAACCGAAATACTTGATTGGAGTACCGTCCTTCCTACTAAAACTCATTGATTATGCGGAAAAAGTAGGAATTGATTATAAAAATAGCAGTGTGCAAGGTGTGATATGCATTGGAGAAGCGCTGCGTACAGCAGATTTGCAGCCTAGTATTTTGGCGAATCGAATTTTGGAGAAATGGCCGTTGGAGTTATTTTCTACCTATGCTTCCACAGAAATGGGAGCCGCTTTTACAGAATGCCACTTGCATCAAGGAGGCCATGTGATTCCAGAATTAATTATAACTGAAATTGTAGATGAGGCCAATATACCCGTACAAGAAGGGGAACTAGGAGAGTTAGTTATTACAACGCTTGGTGTCGAAGGTATACCGTTGGTGCGATTTAAAACAGGTGATATGGTGCGAAAGCATACAACACCCTGTTTATGTGGGCGCAATTCTTATCGCTTAGGGCCTGTAGAAGGACGTAAAAAGCACATGATTAAATACAAAGGGACCACGTTTTATCCCCCCGCGATTCACGATATACTAAATGCCTTTAAATCCATTCAAATGCATTTGGTAGAGGTGAAAACCAATGATATTGGAACAGATGAAATTGTCATTCGATTGGTGAGTACCGATACCTCAGACGAATACATGAAGCAAATTAAAGATACGTTTCGCGCTAAATTAAGGGTAACCCCACAGGTCGTATTTGAAGAAATAGAGGTTTTACAGCCCATTATTTTTAATGCATTAAGCAGAAAACCCATCACGTTTATTGATAAACGCGTACAGTAAAACCCCAAAAGAAAGTTTTAAATTTTATAAATGATTTTAAAGGCATTACAACTTTATAAAAACGATAGTTGTAGTATCTTTGTAAAAATATAATGAATCAAAATGGCTAATCAAGTTCGCGTGCGTTTTGCACCTAGTCCTACAGGACCTTTACACATTGGTGGTGTTAGAACAGCATTATTTAATTATTTATTTGCTAAACAGAATAACGGTGTTTTCTATGTGAGAATTGAGGATACAGATCAAAATAGATTTGTTCCTGGAGCAGAAGCCTATATTTTAGAAGCATTGGAATGGTTGGGTATTTCTCCTGATGAAACAATGGGAAAAAACGAAAAGTTTGGACCTTATAGACAAAGTGAACGCAAAGCATTATACCAACAATACGCAGACCAACTGATTCAAACAGGATGGGCGTATTATGCTTTTGATACAGCAGAAGAATTAGACGAATTGCGTAAAAAAGCAGAAGAAGCTGGGCAAACGTTTATCTATAATCACAGCAACAGAGAACAATTAAAAACGTCTTTGAACCTGTCAAAAGAAGAAGTAGATCAGTTAATTGCTTCTGATGTACCTTATGTCATTCGCTTCAAAACACCAGTAGGTGAAACCTTGTTGTTGAATGATCTTATCCGTGGGGATATTAAGTTTGAAACAAATTTATTAGACGATAAAGTATTATTTAAGAGCGACGGAATGCCAACGTATCACTTGGCGAATATCGTAGACGACCATTTAATGGAAACTTCACACGTAATTCGCGGAGAAGAATGGTTGCCATCTCTTCCATTACACGAATTGCTATATAAAGCATTCGGATGGGAAGCTCCTAAATTTGCACACTTGCCATTAATCTTGAAACCAGTAGGAAATGGTAAATTGTCTAAACGCGATGGTGATAAATTGGGATTCCCTGTGTTTCCATTAGATTGGCAAGACCCTATTTCAGGTGAGAAATCATCAGGATACCGCGAAAAAGGATTCTATCCAGAAACCGTACTTAACTTTTTAGCATTATTGGGATGGAATGATGGTACTGATCAGGAAATTTTCTCTTTAGAAGAGCTAGTAGCAAAATTTGATCTAGGACGCGTGCATAAGGCTGGTGCGAAGTTTGACCCAGAAAAAAATAAATGGTTCAACCAGCACTATTTAAAACAGCAAAAAGACACAGATCTAGCGCAATCTTTCCAAGTAATCTTAAAAGAAAAGGGAATTGAAGCAACGGATGCCTATGTAGAACAAGTGGTAGCTTTAATCAAAGAACGTGCAACCTTCGTTTCTGATTTCTTTGAATTGAGCGATTTCTTTTTCCAAGCACCCTCAGCGTATGATCCAAAAGCATTAAAGAATTGGAAAGAAGACACCGCTGATTTGATGCAACAAGTGGCTCAAGTCATTGAGAACATAACTAGTTTCGAAGCGCTTGCAATTGAAAAAGAAGTGAAAGATTGGATCAATGAACAAGGTATCGGTATGGGGAAAGTCATGCAGCCACTACGCGTATGTGTTGTGGGGGAATTGAAAGGACCAGATTTATTTCAAATCATCGAATTGATCGGAAAAGAGGAAACGCTAAAGCGAATCAAGCAAGCAATTGCAACAATATAAAAAGAAAGAGAGCTAGATTGTTAGCTCTCTTTTTTGTTAAAAATAATGCGTAATTTTAAGGACATAAATCATATGAAATGAAAAAATTGATGGCTATTTTGACCGTGATACTGCTGTTTGGAACAGCGTGCTCAAAGGAAGAGGATAACACAGCAGAGCGAGCAGAAAAAGAGTGGACGAAATTCATTCAGAAACACCTTGTTGGTGAATGGAAGCCCGAATCTATTGAGGTGAAACCCTTGTTGGGGGCTGTGTTACTTGAGAAAAAATACGAGAATTTACAACCAGTAGGCACCCAAGATATCCTGACGTTAAATCAAGATTATACAGGACAGTTCCATACGTTCCTTGCACAAGGAACAAGGAAAACTATTTCCTTCAAATGGTATCATAAATTAGATGAATTAGGGGTAATACTAGAAGATAAACGCGAATTTAAAAGTATAATCCTAGATAAATCAGAAGAGAAACTTCAAGTCTCTCTCCCGCTACAAATGGTAATGGATGATTTAAAGGCTTATTTACCCGAATTAGAAGATATAGAAGCAAGTGAAAGAGGACTTTTGTTTGTTCACCTCACGTTTGTTAAATAAATAACATTTTTACGTTAATTTAATTTTAAATAATAAAGATAATAAGTTGTATATTTGAGGGTTAACTAAAAATGATTTTATGAAAAAAGTAGTTTTAACCTTTTCATTAGCAGCACTTGTCCTAGCAGGAACCGTTTCTTGTAGTAGTGATGATAATAGTTCAGAGCAACAACAAAAACAAACCTTGGTGTTAGCTTCTGCTAATGGTACAGACGTAACAGTGAATGAAGAAGTTACTTTTGTAGTAACCGTAGGTACAGAAGTAATTAAAGATGTTCAAATTGAAGTAAACGGTAAGGCAGCGAAGAATCCATATGCTTTTACTGAAGCGGGAACATATAAAGTAGTGGCCAAGAAAAATGGCTATAATGCAAGTAATGAGATTACTATTACAGTTTCTGAAGTTGGGATTGCTAAAATGATGACTTTAGCTGTAGATCATGATACTATCTCGGTTGGTGAAGCGGTTGCGTTTACTGTAACAGAAGGAAACCAAGCCGTTACAGGAGCTGAATTGTTTATGGGAGATACTAAAATTACAAGTCCATATACTTTTACACAAGCAGGAGAATTTACTGTCATAGCAAAAAAACAAGGCTATGTGGATAGTAATCGCGTAACAATCAAAGTAAAAGAAGTCGTAGATGAAAGACCTATTGTAGGCACATGGATTCCTGTTAATGTGGTAGTGACGGGCGTGGTGGATATGCCATACCCTAAAAAGGAAAATTGCGAGGATGATACCTTGACATTTAATAGTAATCAAACCGTTAAATTTGATTATCACGATGATAGTTGTGCGGTAGAGTCAACTGGTGCTACCTGGTCTTTGAATGAGGCAGGTACGGTGCTAAATATGAGTTTATTTGGACAAACAATGACGGTAGATGTAGTTACAAATTCGGCTAGTAAATTAATTATCAAGGCGAAAGGCGATCAATTTGCAGCATTGATTCCAATTTTAGTTCCTGATTTAGCTGGTAGTATTCCTCCAGAATTTTTAGCGTTTGTAACAGTACAATTAGAATTGAATAAATTATAAGAAGAAAATCTCCAGCAATGGAGATTTTTTTGTATTTTAACGTACGAATAAATAAATTTTGTTATGTATTTAATATTTCTTGTACCCGTATTGATTATTTTATTTTTGAGCTTCTTTACGGTTAAACAACAATCTTCTGCGATTGTAGAGCGTTTTGGTAAGTTCAAAAGTATTCGCCATTCGGGTTTACAGTTGAAAATACCTGTAGTTGATCGTATTTCGGGCGTAGTCAATTTGCGTATTCAGCAATTGGATGTGATGATTGAAACAAAAACAAAAGACAATGTTTTTGTCAAATTAAAAGTAGCTGTTCAATTTAAAGTGATTGCGGATCGCGTTTATGATGCTTTCTATAAATTAGAATATCCGCATGACCAAATTACGTCCTATGTATTTGATGTAGTTCGCGCAGAAGTGCCGAAGTTAATTTTGGATGATGTTTTCGAAAGAAAAGACAATATTGCAATAGCTGTTAAACGCGAATTGAATGAAGCGATGACCACCTATGGCTATGATATTATCAATACGTTGATTACAGATATTGACCCAGATATTCAAGTGAAAAATGCAATGAATCGAATCAATGCTGCCGATCGTGAAAAAGTAGCCGCGGAGTATGAAGCAGAGGCAAGTCGAATTCGAATTGTAGCGAAAGCAAAGGCTGAAGCTGAATCAAAGCGCTTACAAGGACAAGGAATTGCAGATCAACGCCGTGAGATTGCTCAAGGATTGGTAGAAAGTGTGGATGTATTAAATAAAGTGGGGATTAACTCTCAAGAGGCTTCTGCCCTGATTGTGGTAACGCAACACTATGATACACTACAAGCAGTCGGAGCAGATTCTAAATCGAATTTAATCTTATTGCCCAATTCACCTACTGCAGCAAGTGATATGTTAACCAATATGGTTACTTCTTTTGCAGCGAGTGCAAAAGTATCTGAAATGAACGCAGGAGCACCATCTAAGCCTTCTAAGAAAGATAATACACACGAATAGTATTAGTATAGCAAATAAAAATAAAAGGCCTTTAAAGGCTTTGTTTTAGATAAAAAAATCAATGAAGAGCCTAAACAAGACAAGCTTGAGTGAATGAATCGCTCAAGCTTGTTTTTGTATCAGGTGATTTGCCCTAAGCAGGTGAAGCATGGCGTGCATGTAACGCTATCAAAACAAAAGAAACAGACCGAGCGAACTGAATGGGTCTAAGAAGAAATGAAAAAGGTAATAGAAGCGGATCTTCTGTATTAAAAGATCTACTCCTATTACCTTTTTCTATAGGATAACTTGAATGCTATCAGTTGTGATTAGCTGTGTTATTTTCTAAACTTTCGAATGACATACTTCAGGATAGACGTAACGAGTAAAGTTTGTATACCACCAGAGTTTCGCAATAGAGATCCAGCCGAACCCAGCGTATTTTTAATTAAATTTTGCGGGGCCGTTTCTTCTTTTAATTCGTCAAAAGCCAAATTAATTTTTTGATAATGAATCTCCCTTTCAATACGTAAAATCTGTAAATCTTGATTAATTTGCTCAAAGGAGGAATAACTCTTTCTCATAGTAGTGTAATATTTACGGTCTTACTCATTAAAAATAGCCTCTGAAAGCTTTTTAATTAGGGGTCTATCGACAATATATTTTCGAAAAGTAAAGACAACAATGCTAATTAATAAATAAAATAATCCAACATAGAGGAAACCAAGGGATGGACTCTCCACTTGCTCGCCAATAGCGATTGCTGCAAATAAAGAAACAAAAAATAGCGAAAGTAGAAAGAAGACACCTACAGCAAATACAGTCATGAAAATGATTGCAGTTTTTGCCGTAATCTTAAGCCCCCACAAACGGAAATAGTCCATACTCGTATTGAGGTATTGTTCCGAATGCTCTTTTATTTCGTTAATGTTGTTTTTGATTTCTTGGAATGCCATGCTTCAGTTGTTATAAACGGATTATTTTTTTGCGCTTTCTGCCAATTCTTTTCCTTGCTTTTTAAGCTCAGCTAATTTATGCTCTAAAGCAGAAATTACCTCATCTCTTTTTTTGCCAGCTGAATTGATGAAATCCTCAATACCATCTTCGATGCTATTTGATTTTCGATCGACAACACTGCGCACTTGTTTTTTTAAATCATCAATTCTGTGTGAAAGCTCATCTTTCGACTCGTCAAACGATCTTCTAATTTTTTTTCTCGTTTTCTTTCCTTCATCAGGAGCGAACAGTATTCCAATACCTACTCCTATTGCTGCTCCAGCTACTAAAGCTGCTAATGTACTACCTAAACGATCTGACATAATAATTATATTTTATGGTTATCTCATAAAGTTAATAAAAAAAGGCGCTTTTAACAGTTAATATAACGTTAAAAACACCTTTTTTCAATTTTATTACTAAAAAATATTAGTTCTGATCTAATTTAGCCCATGTATCTCTAAGCCCTACAGTTTTGTTAAATACAAGGTGGTTAGCTGTGCTATCTTTATCTACACAGAAGTATCCCATGCGTTGAAATTGGAATTTATCGCCTTCTTTCGCTTCTTGTAAACTAGGTTCCAAATACCCTTTGATTACCGATAATGAATTTGGATTGATGAAGGCTAAGAAGTCAACTTCTTTATTTCCATCTGGGTTTTCATTGGTAAATAAACGATCGTATATGCGAATCTCTGCTTCCACTGCATGTGGAATAGAAACCCAGTGAATCGTTCCTTTTACTTTTCGCTTACTCGCCTCTGTTCCACTTCCACTTTTACTGTCTGGATCATAGGTTACGTGAATCTCCGTGATATTGCCTTCTTCATCTTTGATTACACTTTCTCCTTTGATGATATAAGCATTTTTAAGACGTACTTCTTTGCCTAATGTTAAACGGAAGAATTTGCTATTTGCTTCTTCTTTAAAGTCTTCTCGCTCGATGTATAATTCTCTTGAAAAAGGAACTGTTCTGAACGTCATTACTTCTTCTTCCGGGTTGTTTTCCGCATCTAACCATTCTTCTTGCCCTTCAGGATAGTTTGTAATAACTAATTTTACTGGATCAAGAACTGCCATTACACGTGGAGCGATTTTGTTTAAATCCTCGCGAACACAGAATTCCAACAACGAAACATCAATTAAGTTGTCGCGTTTTGCAATTCCAATTGTATCAGCATAGTTACGGATTGAAGCTGGTGTATAACCTCTTCTTCTCAAACCTGAAATGGTAGACATTCTCGGGTCATCCCATCCTGTAACATGGCCTTCAGCCACTAGTTTCGCTAATTTACGCTTACTTACAACGGTATGAGATAAGTTTCTACGCGCAAATTCGCGTTGTTTTGGACGGATATGCTCCTCTTCTACTACTTGATCTAAGAACCAATCATATAATTCTCTGTGTGGTAAAAATTCAAGCGTACAGAATGAATGGGAAATACTTTCTAAGTAATCACTTTCTCCATGTGCCCAATCGTACATTGGATAAATACACCAATCGTTTTGCGTTCGGTGGTGTGCTTTATTGATGATGCGGTACATAATAGGATCACGCATCAACATATTGGTATGTGCCATATCAATCTTAGCACGTAAAATATGAGTTCCTTCTGCAAATTCTCCTTTTTTCATTCGTTCGAATAAATCAAGGTTCTCTTCTACACTGCGATCTCTATATGGGCTATTTACCCCTGGCACTGTTGGTGTTCCTTTTTGTTGGGCCATCTCTTCTGAAGTTTGACTATCTACATAAGCCTTCCCTTCTTGAATCATGCGTACTGCCCAATCGTATAATTGCTGGAAATAATCCGATGCATAAACTTCATTTGCCCATTGATATCCTAGCCATTCTACATCGTATTTGATTGCGTCAACAAATTCCTGTTCTTCTTTTGAGGGATTTGTATCGTCAAAACGCAAGTTTACTGGCGCATTGTACTTTAATCCCAATCCAAAGTTTAAACAAATAGAACTCGCATGACCTACGTGTAAATAACCATTAGGCTCAGGCGGAAAACGGAAATGTAGTTTTTCTGTTGGCAAACCATTTTTTAAATCTTCTTCAATGATTTGCTCAATAAAATTTAATGATTTCTCTTTTGTTGACATGGATATAAATATTATAACTACAAAGGTATCAAAAAACTATAGAAGTTTGAAGTATTTTACCTAGACAAAAGAGGATATCTAACTAAAAATAGTCGTAATTTTAGCTTTTAATCTATAAAGAAGGATATCATGGGGATTATTAGGCTCAACAATATCAGAACATTTTCGTTCCATGGCTGTATGCCAGAAGAAGCAAAAATCGGGTCAGAATACCGTGTAGATGTAACGGCTGCAGGGAATTTTAGAGATGCTGCAGCGACGGATCAGTTAGTATATGCGGTTGACTATGTACAGTTGAATCAAATTGTGAAAGAAGAAATGGACAAGCGTTCTAATTTATTGGAGACGGTTGTACAGCGTATTATAGACCGCATACTGTTAGAAATAAAGCTCGTTGAGAAAGTAACAGTGGCTGTTTCAAAAATTAATCCACCAATTGGCGGAGATGTAGAATACGTAACAGTTGAAATGCAGGGAGTTAGATAGTTTTCATTGCATTGGACACAAAAAACTCGCTAAATAGGTTTTTAAATTTAAAAAATAGTAGTAAGTTTGCATCCAATTAATGGATACGGCATCGTGTCCGAGTGGCTAGGAAGCGGTCTGCAAAACCGTCTACAGCGGTTCGAATCCGCTCGATGCCTCAGAGAAAAGGATAGCATTTGCTATCCTTTTTTTGTTTATCGTTGATTTGTTCTTTATCGCTTCATTTAGCTATGCGGATCAGTTAACCCCTACCCCTGTTGTACGCCCCATACCTCATACCTCATAACTGTATAATTATCACTAGTATACAAATAAAAATCATTTTAGTGTAAAAAAAGTAGGTAAAACTATTGACAGATTGAATTTTTGTCGTATATTTGCACTCACGATACCGAAAGCGGGGTGTAGCGTAGCCCGGTCATCGCGCCTGGTTTGGGACCAGGAGGTCGCAGGTTCGAATCCTGCCACCCCGACTTACTAAAAGCTCTAACGAAAGTTAGGGCTTTTTTTGTTTAGTTTACTTTTAACGGTAAACTGTTAACCGTAAACTAAAAAAGATAGCGAGAAGCTATCTTTTTACTTTATTTTCGTTCTAATTTAGGAAGAGGCAGATTTAATTCTTTATCTGATGTTGGAATAAAGGCTTTAATCATAATAACAAAACCAAAAATAATCAGTAGAATACTGCTGATTTTCTTCACTTTGAGGATGTTTTCAGCGGTTAATTTCTTTCTCAATTGCTTTGCTAGTAATATTTTGAAAATATCGGTGATAAAATAGGCAGCAATAGCAAATAAAAAGAAGATAAACATCCGTTCAGTATCCATATCCATCTGAGGACCTAGAGTGATGATAATCGCTAACCAAAAACCTAAAACCCCTACATTGATAAAGTTCAGCAAGAAGCCTTTGACAAATAAGTTCAAGTATTCTCTTTTTAGGTTAGGCGGTGCAATTTGAATGGTGTGTACTTGCACTTTTTTGAGCTTAACAAAGGAAATAATCCCATAAGTCAACATCAATAGTCCGCCAAAAATAAATAAGGCAGGATCGTCTTTAATGGAGTTGATTAAGCGAAAACTACTAAAAAAGGCAATGGTGAAAAACAAAGCATCGGCGAGAATTACACCCATATCAAAAGCTAGAGCAGCACGAATTCCCCTTGTTATACTTGTTTCAATAAGAATAAAAAAAACAGGCCCAATCATGAAACTTAGGAAGAAACCTAAGGTAACGCCTGTAATTAAATCATCGATCATTTACCACAATTAAAAATGCCAATATACTTGATATATTGGCACCTATGTTAATTACCTTTTGCAAGGTACGGCTTTTTATGACAATAGCGCAGGAAAAAAATAAATACTTTTAGTTCTCTTTCTTAATGCTACCACCCATTACCACCTTTTCATTTATTTTTTTAGGCTTGCCGAAGATGATGATCTCTCCTCCTGCTCGGGTCTTAGCATCTACTAGATCCGTTGCATTTACTTTGGCAATACCACCCGCATTTACAGTTACAGTAGTTTGGGTGCTTTGCAGCTTCTCATTGTATACAGTCGCCCCAGCATTAGCTAAAATATCTTGGGTATTCGTTTTTCCAGTTAGGCTAATTGTACCTCCTGTATAACTTCTTACCGTTAGTTTCTCAGCATCTACTTTTAATGCTACAGAAGCACCTGTTTTACTGTGAATCGTTAAGTTTGTTGCTTTCACAACCTCTTTACTTTCAATACTAGCGCCTTCTTCTGCAATGATTTCTTCAAGCTCTTTATAATACAATTTCACTTGGGTATTACTCCCTTGGAAACTATTGGCAAAATTCATTTTAATTTTTAGATTTCCATTTTTGTTTACAAAAGTTACCTCTTCTGTATTACTTCCAGAAACCTCCATCTTCGTTTCTTTAGCGGGAATTAAGGTTAGCTCAATTTTATCAAAAGCATTGACGCGTTTGAACTCCCCTACTTCTTTTACTTCTTGTGCAAAACTTATCGTTCCACAAAGTGCAACAAATAATAAAGCGATTTTCTTCATCTTAGCTTAGTTTTTGTATGTAATTAAAGTCCAATTGTTTTTTAACCAAATCTGCATTTTTAACCGAAACCACAACCGTATCTCCCAATTGAAGTGTATTGTTTGTCGCTTGGCCAATAAGTGCATATTGTTTCTCGTCATATACGTAGTAATCTTCTTTGATCTCGCGTATACGCACCATTCCTTCACATTTATTTTCAATGATTTCCACGTAAATACCCCATTCCGTAACTCCAGAAATAACACCAGTAAAGGCCTTATCTTGCTGGTCTTTCATGTATTTAACTTGCATGTATTTGATGCTATCTCGCTCTGCATTTGCCGCTAAACTCTCCATAGCTGAACAGTGCTTGCATTTTGTTTCATACTCTTCCGCATTGACTGAATTCCCTCCATGTAGGTATAACTCCAATAAACGATGAGCCATCACGTCCGGATAACGGCGAATTGGCGATGTAAAGTGTGAATAGTAATCAAATGCTAAACCGTAGTGTCCAATGTTTTGAGTCGAATAACTAGCTTTACTCATGCTTCGAATCGCTAAAGTATCAACCAAGTTTTGTTCCTTCTTCCCTTGTACATTTTTCAATAGTTCATTTAACGATTTAGAAATGGTATCTCTCGATTTGAAGTTTAGTGAATGCCCAAATCTTGAGATTATCGCTTGTAAACCAAATAATTTATCTTGATCGGGTTCATCGTGAATACGATAAACAAACGTTTTCTTTTGTTTACCAATGAATTCAGACACCTTGCGGTTGGCTAATAGCATGAATTCTTCAATCAAGTGGTTGGCGTCTTTCGCTTCTTTAAAGAAAACACCTACAGGTTCACTCTCGCTGTTTAAGTTGAATTTTACCTCCACTTTATCAAATGATATGGCTCCTGCTTTCATTCGTTTTTGACGTAAAATAAGCGCCAATTTATTCAGCGTTAGCACCGCATGAGCGACTTCTTCACTAACCTCCTGTACTTCTCCTGTAATAGAAATCGATTCTGGAATGCTACGATCTTGTGTTTCAATAATGTATTGCGCTTCTTCATAGGCCATACGTTGATCAGAATGCGTTACCGTACGACCAAACCAAGAATTGACCAATTCTCCTTTTGTATTCATCTCAAATACAGCAGAGAAGGTGTATTTATCTTCATGTGGTCGAAGTGAACATGCAAAATTAGATAATACTTCAGGTAACATCGGAACAGTACGGTCCACTAAATATACCGAAGTAGCACGGTGAAAGGCTTCATCGTCTAGAATTGTACCTTCGCGTACATAGTGTGATACGTCCGCAATGTGCACCCCAATTTCATAGTTTCCGTTTTCTAGCGTTTGGAAGGATAAAGCATCATCAAAGTCTTTCGCATCTTTTGGATCGATGGTAAAGGTTAATACATCACGCATATCACGGCGTTTCGCTACTTCTTCTTCTTGAATTGAGGTATCTAATTTGTTGGCAAACTCCTCTACTTCTTTCGGAAATTCATTGGGTAATCCATATTCTGCTAGTATAGCGTGGATTTCTGTATTGTGTTCCCCTTGTTTACCTAATACTTTGACTACTTTACCAAACGGACTGTCTGCTTTTTCTGGCCAATCTTCTAAATCAACCAAAACAACATCTCCAGGTTGTGCACCTAAAAACTTGTCTTTCGGGATAAAGATATCGGTATACATTTTTGCATCTGCCGTAGTAACAAAAGCAAAGTTTTTCTGTATGTCAATCACCCCAACAAATTGCGTACGGTGGCGTTCTAAAACTTCTACAACTTCTCCTTCTGGTTTTCTTCCTTTTCGCTTGTTGTAAATATAAGCCTTAACTAAATCGCCATCCAACGCTTTATTTAGATTGTTCGTTGGTATGAATACATCTTCTTCTAACTCCTCACTAACTAAGTACGCGGTTTTTTTACTTGTCATATCAATATGACCCTCTACGTAATTTGCTTTAGGTACAAAGCGATATTTCCCTAGTTCAACTTCTTCAATTAGGGTTTTGGAAAGTAAGAATTTAAGTTCTTTAATAATTTCATTTCTGCCTTGTGTATCTACTACTTCTAATTGGGCAGCCACTTGTTTATAGTTATAAGATTTTGAAGGATTTTTTCCTAAAAATTTTAAAATCTTATTCGAAAAATCAAATTGTTTTTTCTTTTTATGTTTAATTTTTTTTGCCATTTTTTGAGTTTTTTTCCCAGCCTATTGGCCATGGAAAGTTGTTTAAATGTACGAAATACTCTTTATTCTAAGGAATAAAAGTCTGTTTTTTGTGTTATTATTGTGAATTACTTGGGCTAAAAAGTGTGCTAATCTTCACTATATCAAAATATAGTTTTTCATTTTTTGGTAAAGGACACAAGAAAAATCAGTTGAGGTCTAAGTCTTTTCAATGGTTTTTTTCTCGTCAAATTCCTTAAAAAGTGTAATTCACTTGGAAAACTGAGGTCAAAAGTATTTCTTTTTTCCCATTAAGTCTATATTTATTTCATTTTTCTCTTAAAACTTAGCTGAAATTTGGCAATACATCGCGTCTTTTTGGCAAAGGAGAAAAAAACAGCTCTTGCAAGTGGGGCTAATTGCTTTGGGTTTTGTTCCGCTATGCGTCGACATTGTGTCGACATTACGTGGAGTTTACTTGGATAGAACTGTCATTTGTCGAAGCATACTCCTAGGATTGTCGAAGCATATTCCTAGGATTGTCCAAGCAATCTCCTTGGATCCTCTTTCGTGTCTCCGGGTAAGGATTTGCCTTTATTTAGTGATAACGTGCCCACAAAGTAGGTATTTTAGTCCATAAGCGATTGAGTAAAGTAGTAAACCTCTACTTTTTTTTGTACTTTAGAAAAACCAACCAGTAAAAAACTAAAACAAACAATGAAAGCAATATCTTACGTGCATGGTGCTTCTAATATTCCATTATTAGGAGAAACAATCGGCGAGAATTTGAGAAAAATAACGGAATTATATCCCGATAAGGAAGCCTTAGTTAGTGCACATCAAAATTATAGAGCGACCTACCGCGAATTTCATCAACAAACAGCACAAGTGGCGAAAGCGCTTTTGGCTTTGCAAATTGAGAAAGGAGATCGCGTGGGAATTTGGGCACCCAATTGCTATGAGTGGGTGCTATTGCAATATGCTACGGCACGTGTGGGAGTAATATTAGTTAATCTAAATCCTGCCTATCGTGCGCATGAGTTAGAATTTGCGGTGAATCAATCTGAAATCAAGGCCATTATTTCTGCAGAATCTTATAGAGCAAGTGATTATCGAAAAAT
Source organism: Myroides odoratus (assembly GCF_001549985.1). GTDB lineage: Bacteria > Bacteroidota > Bacteroidia > Flavobacteriales > Flavobacteriaceae > Flavobacterium > Flavobacterium odoratum_A. Next base: position 45,666 of record NZ_LROZ01000009.1, read on the forward strand.
GATTTCGATGGTACGCGAAGATTGTCCTTCTTTAAAAGAAGTGGTATTCTTAGGGGAAGAATGGGAGCAGTTTGTCTCTAAAGGAAATGAGATAGATAAAGCCGTTTTGAATGAAATTGAAGCATCTGTACAATTTGGCGAGGCTGTTAATATTCAATATACTTCTGGAACGACTGGATTTCCAAAAGGAGTGACGTTAACGCATCACAACATCTTGAATAATGGTTATTTCATCGGAATTCGATTGAAATATACAGTGGATGACCGGGTGTGTATTCCGGTGCCTTTTTACCACTGTTTTGGTATGGTTATCGGCAATTTGTGCTGTACTTCTCATGGTGCAACAATTGTCATTCCCAACGACAGCTTCGATGCCGCTACAACATTAGAAGTAGTAGAACGAGAAAAGTGCACTTCGCTCTATGGGGTACCGACCATGTTTATTGCGGAACTACAGCTGCCCAATTTTAAAAAATACAACCTTTCGACTTTGCGTACAGGAGTGATGGCGGGATCTTTATGTCCAGAACACGTGATGAAACGCGTGAAAACGGAGATGAATATGGATGAAATTAGTATTTGTTATGGAATGACTGAAACGTCTCCCGTATCAACGCAAACGCATATTGGCATTGATATCAAAAAACAAGTGAGTACTGTAGGAACGGTTCAAGATCATTTGGAAATTAAAATTATTGATCCAGAAACGGGCGGAATTGTTCCACGTGGTGAAGCGGGTGAATTGTGTACACGAGGGTATTCTGTGATGTTGAAGTATTGGAATAATCGTACCCTAACGGCGGAAGTATTAGACGAAAATAGATGGATGCATACGGGGGATTTAGCGACGATGGACGAGGAAGGGTTTATTGCTATTACAGGGCGAATCAAGGATTTGATTATCCGCGGTGGAGAGAATATCTCACCCAAGTGGATTGAAGATTTCTTGTATACCCATCCCGATGTAGCCGATGTACAGGTAATTGGCGTGCCGAGTGAGAAATACGGAGAAGAAGTGATGGCGTGGATTATCCTCAAAGAAGGAAAAACTGCAACTGGTGAGAGTATGCGCGCTTTTTGTGATCAGAAAATCGCCCATTACCGCATTCCCAAGTATTGGAAGTTCGTTTCTTCCTTTCCGATGACGATTTCAGGTAAAGTTAGAAAGGTGGAAATGCGTCAAATAGCCGTAGAAGAATTAGGATTATAAAAGGCAAAAGTTTTACCTTTGTCGGTGAATAATAACACACAACACACATGAAAATAGCAATCGGAAATGATCACGCGGGGCCAGCTTATAAAAAGGCTATTGTCGATTTTTTGCAAGCCAAAGGATATGAAGTAACAAATTATGGAACAGATAGTTTCGATTCAGTCGATTATCCTGATTTTGGACATCAAGTAGCCACAGCAGTGGAAAATGGAACGGTAGATTTTGGTATTGTTATTTGTGGAAGTGGAAATGGAATTGCCATGTCAGCAAACAAACACCAAGGTGTGCGTTGTGCATTGTGTTGGACGAAAGAAATTGCGGAATTGGCCCGTTTGCACAACGATGCAAATGTCATCAGTATTCCTGCGCGTTTTACTTCAATTGAACAAGCTGTTGCAATGGTAGAAACCTTCTTAGCAACTGCTTTTGAAGGAGGAAGACACGCCAATCGAGTGAATAAAATTGCTTGTTCGTAAGTACAGAATAAGTATACAAGATAACAAAAAGGTATTTACGCAAGTAAATGCCTTTTTTTAGTTGATTATCTGCGAAATAGCGCAAAAAACAACACAACTTGAATAATAAAAACAGCGTAAAACTTCAACTTAAAACTTTGTTTGGCGTTTTTGTGGCGCAACTGTCGCATGGCCAACCATCCGCCGAGACTACCACCCAAGAAGCAAAGAGTCAATAAATTTTTTTCTGAAATTCGATTCCTGTGTTTTTGCGCCCGCTCTTTGTCTATTTTGAACATAGAGTAGGTGATGTAGTTGATGGCAAAAATGTAAAAGAATAAAAACTTCATCTGATTTATTTATTGGCGCAAAGGTAGTATTTTAGCTATTCTTAAAATAATATATTATGACGTTGATTCATTTTATTCAACAAGCGCTAGATGCTTCTGCTAAAAGTATTGAAAACACCTTAGCCTTGTTAGATGAAGCCTGTACCATTCCTTTTATTGCACGCTATAGAAAAGATAGAACTGGAAATTTAGACGAAGTGGCTATCGAAAAGATTGCCAAGTACCGCGATTTATATACGGGTATCGTCAAACGCAAAGAATCCATTTTAGCGTCGATTGAAGAGCAAGGAAAATTGACAGATGAATTGCGTACCAAAATTGAGCAGAGCTTTGATTTAATTGAAATTGAAGATTTGTACTTACCGTATAAGAAAACGCGTAAAACCAAGGCTGATACCGCTAGAGAACAAGGGTTAGAGCCATTGGCTAAAATAATCATGGCACAAAATGCCACAGATATTGAAGGAATTGCAGCGAAGTATATCAGCAAAGAAGTTGAAGATGAAGACAAAGCTATTCAAGGGGCTTGTGATATTATAGCCGAATGGGTGAATGAGCATTTGTTTATCCGCAAGGCCTTGAGAAGAAAGTTTCAACGGGAATCAGTTGTAAAGACCAAAGTCGTTAAAGCAAAAATAGAAGAAGAAGGAGCACAGAAATTCGAACAGTATTTTGATTGGTCTGAGCCATTATACAAAATGCCAGCGCATCGATTATTAGCGGTATTGCGTGCAGAAAAAGAAGGTTATATTCGAATGAATATTGCGGTTGATAAAGAGGAAGCAACTCAATTTATGGAGCAAACCCTGATCAAGGGAAAAAGTGATGCAAGGCCTTATTTACAAAAGGCTATTGCTGATAGCTATAAGCGATTATTAGAGCCTGCGTTGTCCAATGAAGTACTCGGTGAAGCCAAAGCTAAAGCGGATGCCAATTCAATTGCTGTATTCTCAGATAATTTAGCCCAATTGTTATTAGCTTCCCCTTTGGGAGAAAAGCGCATTTTGGCGATTGATCCAGGCTATAAAACAGGTTGTAAAATTGTTTGTTTAGATGAAAATGGCAACTTGTTGTACAACGAAACCATTTATCCGCATCCCCCACAAAAGGACAGTGTAATTGCCATGAAAAAGGTGCGTTCGATGGTCAATTCCTACCGCATTGAAGCAATTGCTATTGGAAACGGAACAGCATCAAGAGAAACGGAGTTTTTTATCAAGAAGATTGCCTTTGACAAGCCTGTCCAAGTTTTTGTCGTGAACGAAGCAGGAGCCTCGGTTTATTCGGCTTCTAAAATTGCAAGGGAGGAATTCCCCAACTACGATGTAACGGTGAGAGGATCCGTTTCTATTGGAAGGCGATTAGCCGACCCGTTGGCCGAATTGGTGAAGATTGATCCCAAATCCATTGGCGTAGGGCAGTACCAACACGATGTAGACCAAACGTTATTGAAAAGCGAGTTGGATGCAGTGGTGATGAAGTGTGTAAATAAAGTGGGAATCAACATCAATACGGCAAGTAAATCGCTGTTGAGCTATGTTTCAGGTATTGGGGAGAAAATGGCAGAAAATATTGTGCAATATCGCACAGAGCATGGAGCGTTTGCCTCGCGTGTGGAGTTGAAAAAAGTACCGCGTTTGGGCGAAAAAGCGTACCAACAAGCAGCAGCCTTTATTCGTATTAAAAATGCCGAAAACCCCCTAGATGATTCTGCTGTACACCCAGAAGCCTATCCAATTGTCCAAAAGATGGCCAAAGACCTTAAAATAACGGTAGACCAATTGATTTCCAATGCAGAAATCATTCGAAAAATCGACGTAAAACAGTATGAAACCGCTGATATCGGGATGTTGACCTTGACAGATATTGTCAAAGAGTTGGAAAAACCAGGACTAGATCCTCGAAAAGCAGCGAAAGTTTTTGAATTTGATCCATCCGTGAAGCAAATGTCCGATTTGAAAATAGGGCAAGTATTGCCAGGTATCGTCAACAACATTACCAATTTTGGTTGTTTTGTCGATGTGGGAATTAAAGAAAGTGGTTTGGTGCATATTTCTCAACTGAAGGAAGGGTTTGTTTCCGATGTCAATGAGGTAGTAAAACTCCACCAACATGTTCAGGTCAAGGTAGTTGATGTGGATCAAGCGAAAAAACGCATCCAATTATCTATGATTTTATAAGGATACTACAAGAAAACGCAACTTGGCACAGTATTTGTATTTCTCTAAAGCAAGAAGAAGAAAATCTTTTATTTGGTATAGAGCAGATATAAGTTAAGTAGTGTTTTTATTATGTTTTATAAGTGAGGCGCCCATTAAATATTGTTTTTAATGGGTGCTTTTTTTGTTTAGCGCAAATAAAAAATGCGCTAAACCATATGGGATAGCGCATGTCAATATCTAGATTCTACTGAATTATTCTGTTTTAGACGTGTCTTCTTTTGTTGTTTCTTTCTTAGATGTCTGTTGGGTATTTTCATCCTTTGTAGCATCCTTGAATTCTTTGATTCCAGTTCCTAATCCTTTCATCAATTCAGGAATTTTCTTACCACCAAATAACAACAGGATTAAGGCAACAATAATTACAATTTGCCATGGCCCAACCATTCCTAAAAAAATATGTAATGAGTTCATATTAATTTGTTTGAAGATTTTAATAAAAACAAATATAGGAAGAAAAACCGGTTCGGCTTATTGTTCGATTCGATTATTTAACTTTTTGACCAATAATATTAACATTATGATCTATTTAATATGTGAATAAAAGCAAAAAAGACAAGAAGTCAACTTTTTTAATGTTTATATTTGTGTAGAAAACAGCGGATTTATGTCTAAGAAAGGACTTCAATGGAAAAAATGGAAGAAAAGACTTCTAGATAAATATAGGGTAGTAGTAGTAAATGATCGAACATTTGAAGATGTGAGTTCGTTTAAATTAAATCTTTTGAATGTGGTTGGTGCTACGACAACCATTGTTTTTTTATTACTCGTTTCCAATGTAATCTTGTTGATTGTTACTCCATTAAAAGAATATATTCCAGGATATTCTTCGTCTGAATTAAAGCAACAGGCGGTGGATTTAGCATTAAAAGTAGATTCCCTCGAATCGGAAATCAAGAAAAATGAACAGTATGTAGCGGCGGTAAAACGCGTTTTACTAGGAGATATTGAAATTACATCAGCTAGTGTTGACTCCTTGATGAAAACGGATACGCCTCTTCATGCGATTGAACATACCCAACCGAGTGAAAAAGATTTAGAACTACGGGAATATGTGCGATTGGAAGATAAGTACAACATTTTTACCAATGCAGAAGCTAGAGTAAGTATGGTTCTTTTTGCACCAATTGAAGGAACGATTGTGCGTAAATATGATCCCAAATCGACCCACTTTGGTCTTGATTTTACTGCAGCTAAAAATGCCATGGTTAAATCGGTAGCCAAGGGAACTGTTATTTTTGTGGATTGGACCATCAAGGATGGGTATACTGTAATTGTGTTGCATGAAGAAGGAGTAAGCTCAGTGTATAAGCATTTGTCTTCTCTAACGAAAAGTGTATATGAAACGGTACAAGCAGGAGATGTATTAGGGTTGTATAATCAGGTAGAGGCAAACTCGAAAATGAGTCAACCGTATCTGCATTTCGAATTGTGGAAAGACAATTATCCGTTAGATCCTACATTATTTATTGATTTAGAATAAAAATTATGTCTATAAAATCTTTTGGAGCGAAGATATTTGCTTCGATTATTCACAAGAAAACACAAAAATGGCTAAAAAATCCAGTGGAAACTCAAGCGAAAGTTTTAGCGGATTTAGTTGAACAAGCGAAACATACAGCTTTTGGTCAGGACCACGATTTTATGGCTATTACGGATGCCAAGACGTTTGCTCAGCGGGTGCCTATACGCGATTATGAAGGGTTAAAACCGTATGTGGATCGCGTAGTCAAAGGAGAAGAGGATGTATTGTGGAAAGGTAAACCTTTGTACTTCGCTAAAACTTCAGGAACTACTTCGGGAGCAAAGTATATTCCCTTGACTAAAGAGTCTATGCCGTATCATATTGAAGCAGCACGGAATGCTATTTTAGCGTATGTCCATGAAACGGGTATTGCTGATTTTGTAGATGGCAAAATGATCTTTTTACAGGGAAGTCCCATTTTAGAACAGAAGAACGGAATTAACTTAGGACGATTATCGGGTATTGTTGCCCATTATGTTCCTGCCTATTTGCAAAAAAATAGATTGCCGAGTTGGGAAACGAATTGCATTGAGGATTGGGAAACCAAGGTAGATGCCATTGTAGAAGAAACGGTACATGAAAACATGACCGTGATTTCTGGAATTCCAAGCTGGGTACAAATGTATTTTGAGCGTTTGAAAGCAAGAGAAGGCAAAGGAGTAGGTGAAATCTTTAAAAAGTTCAATTTATTTATTTACGGCGGGGTTAATTATGAGCCTTATCGTGCTAAATTTGAACAGCTGATTGGAAGAAAGGTACCTTCTATCGAGCTATTCCCTGCTTCGGAAGGATTCTTTGCTTACCAAGATTCACAAACAGAAAAAGGATTGCTGTTGTTGTTGAATGCAGGAATCTTTTATGAGTTTATCAAAGTGGAAGAATTCTTTGCAGCTAACCCAAGACGCTATACCATTGGAGAAGTTGAATTAGGCGTTAATTACGTATTGATTATCTCAACGAATGCCGGATTATGGGGGTACAACATTGGTGATACGGTTCAATTTGTAAGCTTGAAACCTCACCGAATTGTTGTTTCAGGACGTATTAAGCACTTTATCTCTGCTTTTGGTGAACATGTAATTGGAAAAGAAGTAGAAACAGCTTTGCAACAAGCGATGGAGGGAACAGGAGTCCAAGTGAATGAATTTACGGTAGCCCCTCAAATTACACCAGCAGATGGATTGCCTTATCACGAGTGGTTTATTGAATTTGGTCAAGCACCAGAGGATATGGAAGCATTTGCGTTGCGAATTGATGAGGCGTTGCGCAAACAAAATGTATACTATGATGATTTAATTGTAGGGAAAGTATTGCGTACGTTAGTCATTCGATCTGTAGAAAAAGATGGCTTTCAAGCCTATATGAAAAGCATTGGAAAGTTAGGAGGGCAAAATAAATTGCCGCGATTGAGCAATGATAGAAGCATTGCCGATCAATTAAAAATAGAATAATTAGGAAATAAAAATGGAAGACTATGAGAGAGATTAAAAATATTTCAAGAACAAGAGCACAGGTTTCTTCAGCTGCTATTGAGCGTATTTATATTACGATGCGCCATTTATTTAACCGAGGGTTTTATAAACCCATGGGAGTGTCTGGAGATACATTAAGAGAGGCTCTACTTGAATTGCGTCCAGAAATTTATGGTACAATTGCTGAGGAAAAGGTAGAATTAGACGGATTACTGTACGTGATTGAACGTTTGCCTATTGGAATTGAAGAGTGTAGATACATCAATTTAACGTCGGATGAAGGCTATTCTTTTTCTCATTTTCAAGCGATTGTGCCTCCAAAAAGAAGAAGAAACTGCTACCGCATTGACGAGGAGCAAATGAATATCGAAATCACCAGAGGACGTTCAGACATCTATGATGTTTTAACGCATTTGACGTTTATCTTCATTGAATCTCATAAAATTAAAAATAGAGTTTTAATAGATGAGGAAGGAAGAGTTACACGTGATTGGAAAAAAATAGAGTTAGCGGCAAAACAAGCAGAACCTTTAGAGCTACAACACAAAGAAGTGACGATATCTCATTTAGCGAATGTATTAGGGCGCTCATTTGCTGAGGTTTTAGCCGTGTATGAGAAGTTTGCGATTCCTGAAAATCCAGATCGCTTCTTAGATGTGATCTATTGGTTAGGGAAGTTGGCTATTGAAGAGGAAGTAGACAACAATAAGCGAACAATTACGTTTAGCCCGTTGTTGCGTGAGCGATTGGGACACCATATTTACGGTGAAATCTGGTCTAACCGCATCAAAGAGGTATTGGTAGAAAAAGGATTGTTAGAACGCCCGATTCACATCATTAGTGCCAATATGCACAGTGTAATGAATTCTATTTTTGCACCTTATGTTATGCAAGGGGAAATTGAAGTTTCGGAAGAAGTAGAGATTTATGAAGAGTTGAGTAAGCCTGAAAATAAAGCCTTACGCAACTTAGTGAGAGAACGCGCAGAACGAGAAGGAATGGTCTTTTTATCGGATGAATCAGGTACAAATATTGACGTTCAAATTTTTGATACAGCAAAGATTAAGTTTGAGCAAACGAATTTCAAAGGAGCTTCTTTTGAAGGGGAATCACCTGTAATTATTGTAATGGATTATGCTTTTGGAGAACAAGCTTATGAAACGATAGATGAGTTATTGAAGCCGTATAAAAAACAAATTCGCCTCAATGTTGAGTCTGTATCAATCATGGGGAAAGCTGGGATTTTAGAAGGAGGAAAAGGAGATATCATGATTCCATTCGCTCATATCAACGAAGGAACAGGGGATAACTATCCTTTCGATAATGAATTGACTGTGGATATGTTTGAAAATCATGGCATCCCAGTTGTTGGAGGAACGATGGTTACGGTATTGGGAACCTCTTTGCAAAACAAGGATTTATTGAAGTTTTTCCATGACTCTACTTGGGGAGTAATTGGATTAGAGATGGAAGGTGCTCACTATCAAAAAGCGATTCAATCGGCTTCTAAAATACGCAAAAGTATAAACCCTGAGGTGAAAGTGAGATATGCTTATTATGCTTCAGATAATCCATTAGAAACAGGAAGTACATTGGCTTCAGGAGGATTGGGAACGACAGGTGTAAAGCCGACGTATTTGATAACGATAAAAATTTTAGAGCAGATTTTTAATAGCAATTAAAAATGGATAAATACGAGAAACAACATAGCGAATTCGATGACGCTAGTGCAGTAGATATAAAAAAAGCCGCAGTATCTTTATTAGATGCTGTTGGCTTTTTTGCCTATAGTATAATTAAATACCTAGGGAAGAAATGGATCTATATACTTCTTGGGGTGATTCTAGGTTTAGCTTTGGGGTACAAAAAATACAACAGTCATCAGAAGATGTTGCAAACTGCTGAATTTAGTGTTAATAATGAGATGGAATACAGTATTCTGCTTGCTCCACAATTCAATAGTATAGATTATTTGGATCAATTAGTACAAACTAAATTTAGAGATAAATTGAGCTATACTGATATTCAAATGGCTAAATTGGAAGGGTTGGATGATCTATTTGAGTTTATAGCTCAAGATAGTTTACATGGGAAGACACTTCAAAGCCTATCATCGAATGTAAGTTCAATCAGTGAGTTGGTTAAGAGTTATCCTGTAAGCAAAAATTACGTATATCAGCTATTGACAATTAAGGCAACACAGCCTTTCGAAATAGAAACTTTTATTGCGGATTTACAAGCTCATTTTAATCAACAACCCTATTTTGCTATGCGTAAACAAATTGCATTGAAAGAACAAGCGGCAGATCAAGTTAGAATTGAAGAAGAACTAGCCTTGGTTACTCTTGAGGTAAAGAAAGCGTTAGAAAAAGGGATAAATACCTCACAAGAGGTCTTAGATAAAAGAAAAACACTGATTGAAGAACGAGCCCAGTTAGCAATCAAACAATTGGAAGGGAATCAAGTGGTATTTGTTCAAGGCTATATTGAAAAACCATCAGAATTGCTTGGAGAGAATACCTCCATAGAGAAGCAAATTGTCAAAGATATTGTGAAATGGGTACTTTTATTTTTACTGATCGGGATGTTTGTTGACTTTGTACGTTATTATAAAAGAAGAGGATAAGAAATGAAAGTTGAATCGACAGTATTTAAAGATTGCTTTATCATACAACCCCGAGTAATTTCGGACCATAGAGGTTATTTTTTTGAAAGTTTTAATCAAGCTGTTTTTGAAGAAAAAACAGGATTAAAAATTGATTTTGTACAAGATAATCAGTCGTATTCTCAAAAGGGAACTTTAAGAGGATTGCATTTTCAAAGAGGAAGTGCTCAACAAGCGAAATTGGTTCGTGTGATCCAAGGGGAAATTTGGGATGTAATCGTTGATTTAAGACAAGATTCTCCTACTTATGGACAACATCTGGCTATATTATTGAATGATAAAGAGCAAAAACAATTGTTTGTTCCCAGAGGATTTGCCCATGGTTTTCTTGTACTGAGTGATACTGCTACTTTTGCTTATAAATGCGATAATTACTATGTTAAAGAAGCAGAAGGTGGAATCTTCTATAAGGATGCTGATTTAGCAATCGCTTGGCCTGAATTAGACAGTGAATTTATTCTATCCGATAAAGATTTAGTTCTTCCTTCATTTAAAACCATTGAACCGCTATGATCCAAATTCTTATAACTGGTGCAAATGGACAAATGGGACAAGCTTTACAATCAATAAGCAATCAATTCATTGGCGTTAATTTTATTTTTTTATCGAGCAATGAGTTAAATATTTCAAAAATTGAAAATTGTAACGCCGCTTTTGATAGCTATAAACCGAAAATATGTGTTAATTTTGCGGCTTATACGAATGTAGAAAAGGCCGAAGAGGAAGTTGCATTAGCCTATCAGATTAATGCAGAGGGAGTTAAGAATTTGGCTGAGGTTTGTTTGAAATATGATACAACATTAGTTCATATCTCTACTGATTTTGTGTTTGATGGACAACAGAACATTCCGTATAAACCAACAGATGTTCCTAACCCAATTAATGTTTATGGTGCATCGAAATTAAAAGGAGAACAATATATTCAAGCTTTATTAGTTAAGTATTATATTATTCGAACCTCTTGGGTCTATTCTGAATTTGGGCATAATTTTCGCAATACAATGCTGAAGTTGGCGCAAACAAAAACAGAAATCAATGTTGTGCATGATCAAATAGGTTGTCCAACACATGCGGTTTCGATTTGTCAGTATATGATGACGCTATTACAAAACCAACCGTATGGTTTGTATCATTTTAGAGGAGAGACAGTCTGCAGTTGGTATGATTTTGCTGTAGCAATTTTTAAAGAAAACAAGATAAAAATAAAAGTAAACCCAATAACAACAGCGGAGTATCCTACCAAAGCGAAACGACCAAAGTACAGTGTTTTGGGGTAAAAAAAAAGCGAACTATGTTAATGACTATGCACCGAGTAGCTCATGCTATTTACAAGAGTAGAATACCTGTTTTACCACGTCTTATTTATGTGTTACAGTATTTTGTCTCCAATTCGGCCATTCCACCTTCTGCTCAGATTGGTAAAGGAACAAAGTTTGCCTACCGAGGCATTGGAGTTGTTATCCATAAAAATGCCGTTATTGGTAAGAATTGTATGATTGGACAAGGAATGACGATAGGTGGAAGGAGTAAACATATTGAGGTACCCATTATAGGTGATAATGTGTATTTAGGTGCAGGATCTAGAGTCTTGGGTCCAATAAAAATAGGAAATAATGTAATTATTGGTCCTAACGCAGTTGTCTTACAAGATATTCCAGATAATTGTATTGCAGTCGGAATCCCAGCTAGGATTATTAAAGAGAATATTAAAGTAGAGGATTTTATATAAAAGTGAATATACAAGTAGTCAAGGATTTAATACTGAATAACTTGTCTCAAGGTCTTCAGTTTGGATTGCAATGGGTATTGAATATCATAATTCTCACTATGTTGGGGGTTGAGTTCTTTGGAGCATTTTCTTTTTATTATTCAATTGCCAATTTTTTAATGCCAATTTTGCCTTTTGGGAGTTATGTCTTTTTGATGAAAAAAGAATTTGATACGCAAGAGCAGGCAAGTAGAGAACTCGCATTATCCTTTCAACTTCAATGTGGTTTTTTTGCGGCAATAGCCGTGTTTAGTTCTGTATTTTGGTTGATTTACCCTAATGAAGAAAGTTTCTTGGCTTTAGCTGTAGCATTGTTAAATGGTTTTTTCTTGAGTTTGAATACCTTGCTATTTATCTTTCACAAGAGTTTGGGTGATTTTAAAATTGAACTTGTAATCAATATTTTTAAATCTCTATTAATTGGGGGACTAATTGTGGGCGTGTATAGCGTGCCCAATATTTCTGTACTAAGTGTCCTCGTGTTATTGCTTTTAATTAATGCTATTACGGCTTTTTTGACTGTTATTAAATCTAAGGTGTTAAAAATCAGTGATCTTACTTTGTTTTTTTCTTTCGATTTTAACCTTTTAAAAAAACAGTTTATTGCTCAAAAATACTATGGTTTACAAGACATTTTAACGGTTTCCTTTGTACAAGGAGGAATGTTGTTACTCCCTCTTTTGGTTGTAAATGAAATTTATGGTATGTACCGTGGATTGTTGCTTATTGTGGCTCCGTTTGGCTTGTTGAATCTTACTTTTTCACAGGTTTTATTGAATCAAATAAAAACAAAGACAGTCGTTGAAAAAGGCAAACTATTTCATTCGATGCAAAAAATAGCAGTAAGTGTATTGATCGTTATTCTTGTGATATTGTATGTATTGCGCGATTTTGTCTTAGAAAAAATTGCTAAAATTGAGCTGAATGAAGAAACAAATATCGCCTTCATTGGTCTGTGTATCTTGATTTTAAGTAGCTTTATTTATTCGGGTTATGAGATGTTATTAGTGGCACTAAATAAGCAAAAAATACGTTTGAGTATTATGATTGTAGGAGCTGCTGTAAATTTAATAGCCATCTTTAGTTTGTTACCACAATATGGTTTATTAGGCGCCATAAGTACTAATATCATTTCTTCAGTTGTTGTATTCATCATTATGATGGGAATAGCAGAAAGAGAATTGAAAAAAGAACAGTAATATTTTGATATATGTGTGGAATCTTAGGAAGTATAAACTTACCAATTACGGAACAAAGTTTAAATACGATTTTTCATCGTGGGCCAGATAGTGGTGCAATTGAGAAATTTGATATTAGAGGAAGTACATTATATTTTGGACATAGAAGACTAGCTATCGTTGACTTAACTGTAACGGGGCACCAACCCATGTTGACACAAGATGGGCAGTTTGTTATTATATTTAACGGAGAGATTTACAATCACCTTGAACTGAGAAAAAAAATAAAAAACATTGTGTTTAAAGGCAGTTCAGACACAGAAACTATTTTGTACTATTTGGCGCAATATGGCATTGAAGGGGTTGCAGATTTTAATGGTGTTTTTAGCTTAAGTTTTCTTGATATTCAACGAGAAAAAATGTATTTGGTTCGCGATCCTTTTGGTGTGAAACCTTTATACTATAAAGTTGAAAATAATACGCTTTTATTTGCCTCAGAAATTCGCCCGATTCGCTATTTGCAAGAGGAAACGTTGTTGGATAAAGAGAATATAGCTTCTTTATTAAAACTTCGATATAATGCTGCTCCAGATACGATTTATACAGATATACAAAAACTTCGACCAGGTCATATTTTAGCTTGGGATTTGCGTCAGCAGTCCGATTGTGTTTCGATTTCTTCCTATTTAAAACCAGTGGCTATTTCAAAACAGTACAGTTTTACACAAGCCGTTGAAAAATATGGGGAATTATTTGAAGCTGCAGTGAAGCGCCAACTTATGGCAGATGTTGAAATTGGATCCTTGTTGAGTGGTGGTATTGATTCTGCTTTAGTAACGTATTTTGCGCAAAAGCATTCGTTGACGAAGATGAAGACGTATACGGTAGGTTTTGAAGATCGTGCATTTGCCAATGAATTAGAAGAAGCGCAACGTTCTGCTGATTTTTTGCAAACGGATCATCAAAGTATTGTAATCTCTGCGGAAAATTTCCAAACCATATTTGAAGAAACGTGTCGCATTGTAGAAGAGCCTTTAGGAACAACCTCTATCCTGCCGATGTACTATTTGAATCAGGCAGTTAGCAAGGATTTAAAAGTTGTTTTAACTGGACAAGGAGCAGATGAGCCATTGGGAGGATATACGCGGTATAAAGGAGAAATGCTCGCACAGCGTTATCCTTCTTTGTTGTTTGATTTGCTGCGCCCTGTGGCTAACTTATCTAAAAAAGAAACTTGGATTCGCGCAACCCATTCGCTATCGATTAAAGATCCAATTAGACGTTGGGAGCATATTTATGCTCTTTTTTCAGATCAAGAGATTCAAGGTTTACTTGGTGTTCAAGATACAAAGAGTAGAAGCCGTATTCAGTATTTCTACGACCTGTTAGCGTGTCAAAATAAAAAAGGAGTAGAGGGAATGATGGCCGTTGATACGCGAATGAACTTAGCCGACGACTTATTGATGTACACGGATAAAGTGTCCATGAATTTTACCATAGAAACACGGGTGCCGATGTTGGATTTAGAATTGGTTGCTTTTTTAGAATCCTTACCTGTGGACTATAAAATTGGAGAAAATCAAACCAAGCGCATTCATCGTGCTTTTGCTTCGCAAGTGTTACCTCAAGAGATTATTAATCGACCTAAAAAAGGTTTTTTATCTCCTACGGAGAAGTGGTTTAGAGAAGAATTAGGTGATTATTATATAAATTTATTGAGTAATAGCAATAAAAGTGTTTATTTTGAACTTTTTGACAAGAAAGCTGTTTTACAAGTTTTTAAAGAACACAAGGCAGGGTACAATAGAGAAAAGCAAATTTTTACCCTATTGTCGCTGTACTATTTGATACACTAAATTAAAATTCATGAAGTTAGCCCTAATCACATCTAGATATCCGAAAGAAAATCAACCCTATAATCACATGTTTGTTCACGTTCGGGCGTTGTATTTTCAATCTCAACATGTAGAGGTGACTATCTTGGTTCCGGCTTGTGAGTCGAATGAATATAAATATCAAGGGATAACTGTCATAGAAGACACGGCTCAAGCTTTAAAACGCAAATTAGGAAGTTTTGATGTGTTGTATTTACATTTGTTAAATCAGTATCCTTTAAAAAATGGAGGATATCATCTCTATCAAGAGATCATGAAGCGCAAGTATCCGACAGCTATTTATTTGCACGGTGCAGATGTATTGGTCTATCCAGAATATCTCTATGATTTTACTTGGACCCTAAAAGGAATTTGTAAGTATGGGTATGTACAAACTTGGAATCATTATAGGATGAAGCGTTTTTTAAATCAGATTAGTACATTTGATCACTACCTGATGCTGACTCCTTCAAATTGGATGAAAAACCATACAGAAAAGATTTTTAAACGCAAGTTTGATCAATTTTATGCCATCCCTAATGGGATTGATACCGCGCTATTTGATGTTCCTTTCGATTATGAAACGCGCTATAAGTTAATCACCATACGTCCACTTTCTGATCCAAAGTATGGGGTGGATATGGCTATAACGTTAATGCGTTTTCTTCCTGATCTCTACACGTTAGATATTTATGGAAAAGGAGACTTAAAAGCATCGTATGAGGCGTTAATTCGAAAGTATAATTTAGAGAAACGCATTCGAATTATAGATACTTTTATTGAACGAGAAGAATTGCCTGTTTTATTTTCAAAGTATGGAATATTCTGTGCTTTCTCTCGTTTTGACTCTCAAGGTGTCATTATGTGTGAAGCAATGGCAGCAAGATTGTTGACTATTAGTAATTATAATTCAGCAATTCCAGAATTTATTAAAAATGAGCAAACCGGCTTGCTCAACGATGATTTGGAACAATTAGCGGCTACTATTGTGAAGGTCTCAGCGAATGAAAATCAATGGGCAGAATTGGTAGAAGGAGGTCGAAGCAGTATGGAAGCTATTAATTGGGAAAAACAAGGAGAAAAAGAATTAACGGTACTGCGTAAACTGATGTAAAAGAATAAAGAAATTGAAACTAAAGATTCAAGATATAGATGTAATCATTTGGGCATTGTTGTTGCCCATTCTAATCATTGATTCCCTTAATGGTTGGCTATATGAAAATAGTATAGTTACTCCTTTTTCAATTAGTCAAGTGTATAAATTAGTTCTGGTTGGTCTCTTTTTAGTGCGATTGATAAAAACACCTAAGTATCTCTTGTTTGTTTTTGCTTTATTTGCCTTTATGATTTTTCCTACTTGTGTGCAATGGATAAAGGGGATTGTAGATTGGAAGGTCATTATTCAAGACTTGATTTTTGCTTTTAAATATTTGATTACCATTATCGCCTTTTTTTATTTTAAGGTTGTGTTATCCATGGTAGACAAATATAAGATACCCAAATACTTTGTTTGGATTAAGCTCTCCTACTTTGTATTAGCATTGAATCTAAGCTTAAAATTAGTAGGTTTAGGCTATCCAATGTATACCAATGGTAATATTGGGTCACGCGGATTTTTTATTGCGGGAAATGAGATTTCTGCTTTGCTTATTATTTTGGCGTCTATCTTAGGCTATTACTATTGGGTGATTAATAAAAATTGGCGCCTTTTTGTCTTGTATGGTGTTCTTAGTTTTTTATTGGGACTTCTCATCAGTTCTAAAACAGGAATGTTGGGGATTATACTGGTTCATATGTTAATCATTGGTAGTACAGTTACCCTTGATTTTAGCCAGAAAAAGACCTTCAAACGATTGTTATACGTCCTATTTTCTGGTGTACTTTGCTTGAGCGGAATTGTATTATTTGTTAAACACTCAGCCATTATGGCTCGTTATATGTATTTCTGGGATAAAATGGATTTTCTTACTTTTATTCTCTCAAGTAGAAACATTTTTTTAGCGGAAATGCTCCCTATTTTCGAAACTAGTTATTCTCGCTTAGAGCAATGGATTGGCGTAGGAAATTACAGGTTTGAAGCTTTAGCAAATCAAAAAATTGAAATTGATGTGCTTGATATTCTATTCACCTATGGGTATTTAGGTGCATTACTCTTTTGTGGACTAATAACTGCGTACCTTGTAAACCTTGCAAAACAGGTGAAATACAGTCGTTTTTTTTTATATGCAAAATTAAGTCTCCTATGCTGTCTGGTGCTTGTTTTATTGTCTTGTCTTTCAGGTCATATTTTTAATTCAGGGATTGCGGGTATATTCATTGGCTTTGTTTTGTCTCTAGCCTATTATAAGAAATCAGATGGATAAAAAATTTGTTTTATATGCCGCAGCATTATTTGGAGTGATCACCCCTATTTATACGAAATTAGGAAATGTTGCTTTGGGGCTTTTTGCTGTATTAATGGTCGTTTATTTACTAAAAAAAGGCCAGCGATTTTCACCAAGCCTATCGAATGTTAGTAAAATAATTTTTGGTACAACTATTTTTATTATTGCTTTACTGCTGATTGGCTTGCTCTATACGGAGTATGTAAGCCGTGCAATTAAGTTATTTGAAAATTATTTGTCCTACATTTTAGTGCCTCTTATCTTTATGTTTGCTCCTTTTGATTTGCTCCAAGGTGTAAGAGAAAAGGGCACGCGATTTTTTGTATATGGTTGCGTAATCAGCAGTCTTGTTTTGTTAGGGCACAATTTTTATAGCTACTTTTTAGCTAAGGGAGAATGGGTAATAGAAGAAGACTTATTTGGTTATTATTATACCTACCACGAATTTGCTTCATTGCTCAAGTTTCATCCAACACTCCTGGGAACATACTATGTTTTCGCTCTTGTGATTCTTAATGAAACGAAAGAGTGGCTAAATGAATATGCGAAATTTGGCATCAGTTGCGTTTTAGTTTTGTGTATTCTATTTCTCAATTCTAGAGCGGTATATTTGATACTCGCTTTATATGGGGTATACTACTTCATTCAACGTGGAAAACTCCTGTATGCAAAGCGTAAAGGATTATTGGCAGGGCTTATTGTGTTATTAGGCGCTCTGATGTCTGTAGGAGTAATTTTAGTGAAAGATACCTATATCTATGAACGTATGACAGATCAGTTGATTTGGGAGCTTGAAGAGAATAAAGGGACGCTTTATGACGATCAACATACAAATGATAGTAGAGTTTCACGTTGGGAGGCCATTTACGAACATGCCATGCAAAAACCATGGATGGGCTATGGCTCAGGGAGTGAGGATGAAGAGGTTTTGAAGGCGTATAAAGAAGATAATTTGCAACATGCTCTGGAATCTGAATATGGACCGCATAATCAATACTTATCTTTCTTATTGGAGTATGGACTCATCGGATTGGGATGCTTTGTCTTTTATTTGTGCTATCAATTGCGATTGGCACTCTTACACAAGGATATCATCTATTTTTGTTTAGTTGCTGCGATTGCGATATCTTGTATTTTTGATTCGGTACTCTATCTCAATACGAATATTATCTTTTTTGCGTTCTTTGGGAATCTATTTACCTTTTTAAGTTGGAGAAACAAAACGACAGATTAATTATAGGATGCAGTATTTTTTTAGTACTGCAATTACTGCTAGATTTCATTGGAACTCGTCTAATTGATCCACAACAAGGAGCTATGTTTATTAGCGTGGCTAAAGGAATAAAAGTGTTGGTTTTGATGTTGATGTGTGGAGTTTTAATTAGGCGAAACGTGTATCAACCTCTTTATGGCTTACTTGTTTTAGGAGGTATGGCTATACTTGGGCAGTGGCTGTTGTATCCGCATTGGTCTGAAATTCCTTGGTTGACAATACTCCGGGAATGGATGTTGTATGGAGGTGGAATTGTGATGGCTTTCTTTTTCAAATCTTTGTATTTGAAGGGCACATCGAGCGCTTTTACTTTTATCTTGCGTTTGACCTTGGGAGTTATTGTTGCTGTTTGTTGTTCCATCATCATCGGCTTTATCTTTGAAATTCTGCTTTTTAAAACCTATCGGGGTGGACTGCGATTTGGCTATACCGGCTTACTTCATAAATCAGTAGCAGCCACCTATTTCTTTATTGGGAGTATTTGTCTTAGCTATTACTATGCCTATATACAGCAAAGGTGGAGTACTTGGTTGTTTTATCTCATTTTGGGCTCGTCCTTTTTAGTGGGAACGAAGGGAATTTATCTGTTTCATGGACTTTTCTTCCTCTACATCGGCTGGACCTATCGATGGTATAAAAAAATAGCCTTTTATCTGGGGGTAGTTGGCGTGTGTTTGGGGGCTATTCTTTTGGGAATATACAATAAAATTGAGTATAGTACGACTTATAAGCTGTTTCAATCTATTTATCAAGAACACGGACTTGTAACAAGCTTGATGAGTTTTCGAAATGAAATCTTTGCAGAAAAAGCAACACTATACGGTCAAAGATGGCTGTTTGGAAACTATTTTGTAGGAGGAAAACTACCTGAATTAGGCTTGTTTGAGATGAGTTTTGTTGATTTATATGTTTTTTTTGGAGGGTTTGGCCTGATTTATGTATTATTCTTATACTATAAGAGTAGTATTATTCTCTATAAGGAGAATAAGGAAAAACAATATCTCTTTTTTTGTTCTATGAGTGTTTTAATAATTAGTATTTTTGTAGGGCAATTATTTGTTAATTTTTCATCCCTATTTTTTATTCTTTGGGTTTTGTTTTTAATAAATAATGGAAAAATAGTAAAAAAAATAAACGAATCAGTGGAAGCGACACAACACTTTTTTGATATCGACATTGCGAATTTGACAATGTCGGAGACTATTGCTGTTATCAATAAATCCATTGATAACAAACAACCTATCTTACATATTGTGGTCAATGCTGCTAAGTTAGTTAATATGCAACATGATGAGGAACTCAAAGAGAGTATCCTCAAAGCTGATTTAGTTAATGCGGATGGTATGGCCGTTGTTTGGGCGTCTAAAATATTAGGAAAACCATTGAAAGAAAGGGTTGCCGGTATTGATCTTTTCGATAATTTGGTTAAAAATGCCAGTGAAAGAAACGAAAAAATATTTCTTTTAGGAGCGAAAGAAGATGTGGTTACGGAGGTAGCGAGAATTTATGCTGCAAAGTATGGAGAAGAAATCATCGGTGGATTCAGAAATGGATATTTTACTGCAAGTGAAGAGCAAGAAATTGTAGAGGCTATTGTGAAAAGTCAATCGACGTATCTTTTTGTAGCGATGAGTTCACCAAAAAAGGAAATATTTTTATCTACGTATAAAGAAGCATTGAGTTCCGTAG
Organism: Myroides odoratus; assembly: GCF_001549985.1. Lineage (GTDB taxonomy): Bacteria > Bacteroidota > Bacteroidia > Flavobacteriales > Flavobacteriaceae > Flavobacterium > Flavobacterium odoratum_A. The sequence continues at coordinate 65,731 of NZ_LROZ01000009.1, forward strand.
GCTTTATTATGGGAGTTGGTGGGAGTTTTGACGTAATTTCAGGTAAGGTAAAAAGAGCACCTGTATGGATGCAAAAAATTGGCATGGAGTGGTTTTATCGCTTTTTACAAGAACCAAAACGCATGTGGAAAAGAAGCTTTGTCGATAATGGCAAGTTTCTTGGATTAATAGCAACAGAATTAATACGAAAAAAATGAAACGCATTTTAATAACAGGAGCAGCTGGTTTTTTGGGATCTCATTTATGTGATCGATTTGTAGCGGAGGGATTCCATGTCATTGGAATGGATAATTTGATTACGGGTGATTTGAAAAATATTGAACACTTGTTTTCTAATGCACATTTTGAGTTTTATCATCACGATGTAACGAAATTTGTACATGTTCCTGGTACATTGGATTATATTCTTCACTTTGCTTCACCTGCCAGCCCCATTGACTACTTGAAGATACCCATTCAAACATTGAAAGTGGGATCCTTAGGTACTCATAACTTATTGGGATTAGCTCGTGTAAAAAAAGCGCGTATTTTAATTGCTTCTACTTCAGAGGTATATGGTGATCCTTTAATTCACCCACAGACAGAGGAATATTATGGCAATGTGAATAGTATTGGTCCAAGGGGCGTGTACGATGAAGCGAAGCGCTTTCAAGAGTCTATTACTATGGCTTATCATACGTTTCACGGCTTAGAGACTCGAATTGTGCGTATTTTTAATACCTATGGTCCTCGTATGCGACTCAATGACGGAAGAGTAATCCCCGCCTTTATTGGACAAGCCTTGAGAGGGGAAGATTTAACTGTTTTTGGCGATGGAAGCCAAACGCGTTCCTTCTGTTATGTAGAGGATCAAGTGGAAGGTATCTATCGCTTGTTATTGTCAGATTATCATCTACCTGTGAATATTGGTAATCCAGATGAAATCTCCATCTTAGATTTCGCCAAAGAAATTATTCGCCTAACTGCGAGTGAACAAAAAATAATTTACAAAGAATTGCCAATAAATGACCCATTACAACGTTGTCCTGATATAACCAAAGCACAAACTATTTTGGGATGGACACCTAAGATTGGTCGTGCAGAGGGGATGCAGCGAACATTAGCCTATTTTAAGGCATTTACATCCGCTGATTTAGCAAGAGAAGAACACAAAGATTTTTCAAATTACATCTATTAATGAGTAAAAAAGCAGGTAGGTATTCGTATATCATACGTCCATTGACTACATGCATTGATTTAATTACAATCAATGTTATGGCACAAGTGTGGTTTTCCACCTTGACGGAGCAACACTATTTGTTTCATCTTGTGTTGTCTTTGGGGTGGCTTATTGCTGCAGGATTAAGTGACTATTACGAAGTATATCGACATACAAAGACTGTGCATGTTGCAGAAAAAGTATTTAAACAATTTGTCTTTCAGTTTATATTAGTGGCTTCTTATAATGGCCTTTTTGATCGATTTGCTGAAATAAGAGATTTAATTGGTTATGGAATCTCTATTTTCGTCATTATTTGTAGCATCAAGTTCACTATTTTCTTTTTGCTTAAATACATTAGAAAATTTCTAGGCGGAAACTTTAGAAATATTGTTTTATTAGGAAATGGACGAGAAATTAGCAATCTAAAATCTGTATTGTTAAAGCGAACGGACTTAGGATATCGTATTAATAATCATTTCTATAGTTTAGAAGACGAAAGTTTAGAGGATTTAAAACAATATTTATCGCTCAATCTAGTCGATGAACTTTTTATACAGTTCTCCTTGACCAAAGAGAAGAATTTTTTAGAAATACTAGAATTTGCTGATAATAGCATGATTACGGTTCGTTATGTACCGACGCAAAAAGATATTTTAAACAACAATTTGAAGATTGAGTACTACGATTTAATTCCAGTAGTTCCTCGACGTGTAATCCCACTGGATAAGCCCTATAACAAGTTGCTGAAACGCCTATTTGACCTTGTTTTTTCATTTCTTGTGATTGTATTTATCTTGTCATGGCTGATCCCTTTAGTTGCTATTTTAATCAAAAGAGAATCCAAAGGACCAGTTTTCTTTAAACAAAAGCGAACGGGCTTAAATGACGAAGAGTTTTTGTGCTATAAATTCCGATCGATGCGTATGAATGATGATTGCGATAAACAACAAGCTACGCGAAATGATCAGCGAATTACGAAAATTGGTGCGTTTTTACGCAAATCGAGTTTGGATGAGTTTCCTCAGTTTATCAATGTATTCTTTGGGGATATGTCTATTGTGGGACCTCGACCGCATATGGTGGTTCACACAAAGATGTATTCAAAACGCGTGAGTCGATTTATGTTGAGACATTTGGTCAAACCAGGTATTACCGGAATGGCTCAAACGCATGGTTATCGCGGTGAAATAGAAAATGATAGGGATATTATCAATCGTTTTAAATACGACTTGTTTTACTTAGAAAACTGGTCTATTTTATTGGATTTGAAGATTATTTATTTGACCGTTTACAATGTTTTTGCTGGAGAAGAAAAAGCGTACTAAATGCTTTTTATCAAGTTGTTCTTCTTATTCTTAGGAACTTTTTCTTTATTCGTTTTTTTATAATTATTTTTGAACCATAATAACAAACAACACAAGTGATGAAAATTTTATTATTAGGTTCAGGCGGGCGCGAACATGCTCTTACATGGAAGATGTTACAAAGTCCACAGTGTGAAGCTGTATTTGTAGCTCCTGGAAATGCAGGAACAGCTCAAATTGCTCAGAATATTGCTATCAATCCCAATGATTTTGAAGCTGTAAAACAAGTGGTTTTAACGCATCACATCGATATGGTAGTGGTTGGACCAGAAGATCCTTTAGTAAAGGGAATTGTGGATTTCTTTAAACAAGATGAAGCAATTCAACATATTCCTGTAATTGGACCTTCAAAAGAGGCTGCACAATTAGAGGGAAGTAAAGATTTTGCAAAAGAATTTTTAATCAGACATCAAATTCCTACTGCTGCGTATCAAAGTTTTACAAAAGATACCGTAGAAGAAGGAAAGCGATTCCTAGAAACCCTTAAAGCACCTTATGTTTTAAAAGCAGATGGTTTAGCTGCTGGTAAAGGAGTTGTCATCTTAGAAGATCTAAATGAGGCAAAAGCGGAATTAGAAACGATGTTGGTGGATGCTAAATTCGGTGATGCAAGTTCAAAAGTAGTGATTGAAGAATTTTTATCGGGAATCGAATTGAGTTGTTTTGTATTAACAGATGGAAAATCATATCAATTACTTCCAACGGCTAAAGATTATAAACGCATCGGAGAAGGAGATAAAGGATTGAATACCGGAGGTATGGGAGCCGTTTCACCCGTGCCATTTGCAACAGCTGAATTCTTGAAAAAAATAGAAGATCGCATTGTTATTCCTACAGTAGAAGGGATTAAAAATGATCAATTAGATTATAAAGGATTTATTTTTATTGGAATCATCAAAGTAGGAGAAGATCCATTTGTTATTGAATATAATGTTCGTATGGGAGATCCTGAAACAGAGGTTGTTATGCCTCGAGTGAAGTCGGATTTAGTAGCCTTGTTCCAAGCAATTGCCAAAGAGGAATTGGATACCATGACGATTGAATTAGATGCACGCAGCGCAACAACTGTCATGCTTGTATCAGGAGGATATCCAGAAGATTATGAAAAAGGAAAAGTAATTACAGGTATTGAACAAGTAGAAGATTCTATTGTTTTCCATGCAGGAACAGCATTAAAAGAAGATGCAATTGTTACCAATGGTGGACGTGTACTTGCTGTTACTTCGTATGGAAATAACTACGATGAGGCATTAAAAAAATCTTATCAAAATATAGATAAACTAAATTTTGATAAGATTTATTATCGAAAAGATATCGGATTCGATCTTTAAGATAGTGGATTACTTTAGAAATGAGTGGGCTGTCGTATCTTGTGTATCTTCGTTATTTGATTTAAATAATTGTAATTTTTTTAACCAAAATACGAAGAAGTAGCAAGTAATTAGGATGAAAATCCAAGTAATGATGTTTGCAGTCCACCAGTTCTTAAGTTCTAGTTTTGCAAAGATATCCATTGGGATAAAAAGTACTTTTTCAAACAAGAATCCTAAACCATTAAAAAATGAAGTCATTGTCCTTTATTTTTAAATTAGATAATATTATTTGCATTTTTATAATATTTAGTAAGAATACAAAATACCCAAAGAAACAAATAGTACTACAAAAATATAAAATATATACATGTTAGCAAGTATTTTTAGTAAAACTAGACCGATTAACTATATCATGCTTACGCTTTTAATCGTGACAGGCTATAGTTTATTTATTGGTTTAGATTTTAGCATGGAATGGACAACATTCGAAATCATCAAAAGAGGGGGTGTTTTAGTGTTGTTATTGCTGATGATGTATATTTCTCAATTTATTGTTTCTAGAAATAGATTGGTGGATGACTCAGCATATGTACCGCTTATTTTTACGAGCTTTTTGTTTATTTTTCCCACTTCTTTTGAGAATGTAAGGGTCATTGTTGCCAGTTATTTTATTCTTCTGGCCTTGCGTCGTATTTTTTCACTTCACTCTTTAAAGCAGTCAAAGGAAAAGTTATTAGATGCTTCGTTGTGGATTTGCTTTGCTAGTCTATTCCACTTTTGGAGTATTTTATATTTTATCCTTCTATTTTATGCCATCGCCTTTTTTGGAGCAAAAGACTATAGAAATTGGGTGATTCCACTAGTGTCTTTTTTAGGCGCTTCTATTTTCTTAAGCCTTTACTTGTTAATCCAAGAGGTGCATTTTATCGATTGGTGGACAGAACGAGTACAAATTAGTTTTGACTTTATGTATTTTGACAATGTTTTTCAAAATATTGCTCTAGCGGTGTTTGTTTCTATTGCGTTACTATATGCTGTTTCTCAAGCATTAGCCATCAAAAGCAAACCGTATAATATGCAAAACACCTACAAGAAAATCATTTTGTCATTTCTTATAGGTGCTGTTATTTATGTTATTTCGGCAGATAAATCCAATGGGTTACTGCTGTTTACTTTCTTTCCGTTAGCTATTTTAGGAGCCAATTACATTGAAAGTATTCCACAACGCTGGCGAAAAGAAGCCAATGTTTACAGTGTTTTCTTGATTGGGGTATTTTTCTACCTGATGCAATTGTTCATCTTATAGTTTTTGACCATAAGCTAAATCACCAGCATCTCCTAAACCAGGAACGATGTAATTGTGATCATCTAGCTTTTCATCTAGGGTTGCTACCCATAAATGTACATTAGCAGGTAATTGTTGCTCCAGGTATTCAATTCCTTCTGGTGCTGCAATAACTACTGCAATATGCAATTCTTTAGGTTGTTCTTCTGTCATTAATTTTTGGATGACTGCTACCAATGATTGTCCTGTTGCCAACATGGGATCAATTAGAATGAGAATCTTATCCTGAAAGGATGGAGCAGCTTGGTATTCAACCAAAATTTGACCTGCTTCTCCATGTTTACCATGGCGACGGTAAGCCGAAACGAACCCATTTTCAGCATCGTCAAAGAAGTTCATAAAACCAGTGTGTAAGGCTAATCCTGCACGGAGGATTGAACAAAGAACAACATTGTCCTCAATACAAGTGGTGTGTTTTATTCCGAGTGGTGTCTGAACAGCAACGGCTTTATATGGTAGCTTTTTGCTCAATTCGTATGCCATAATTTCTCCAATTCGTTCGATGTTTTTTCGAAAGCGCATACTGTCTTTCTGAATGGTAACATCGCGAAGTTGTGCTAAGAAATGATTTAAAATGCTATTCTCCTCTGAAATATAGTGAATTTTCATAACGGTATAATTAGTACCATAAAAGTATTAAAACTATATTTGTAAATAAAATTATTCATATGTTTTCAGAATTAGCATTTCCGATATTCGAAGAGAGTATTCGTGATTACCATAAATACGACAATGTAGATCAGCCAATTAGCAATCCATATCCAAAGGATGATATTAAACATTTATTGTATTTAAAAAATTGGATTGATACCGTTCAGTGGCATTTTGAAGATATTATTCGTGATCCGCAAATTGATCCTGTTGCTGCATTGGCTTTAAAAAGAAGAATTGACGCATCAAATCAAGAGAGAACGGATATGGTAGAGTACATTGATAGTTACTTTTTGAATAAGTATAAAGAGGTACAAGTAAAACCAAACGCTAAAATTAATTCAGAGAGTCCAGCTTGGGCAATTGACCGTTATTCTATCTTAGCGTTGAAGATTTACCACATGCGTGAGGAAGCTACAAGACCTGAAGCAACACCAGAACACAGAGCAAAATGTCAAGAAAAATTAGATGTTTTGTTGGAACAAAAACAAGATTTATCTACTGCAATTGACGACTTATTACAAGACATCGCTGCTGGAGATAAATACATGAAAGTGTATAAACAAATGAAAATGTATAACGATGAGGAATTAAACCCCGTGTTATATCAAAATAAAAAATAAGAAATAGAAAAGGCATATGGGAATTACGATATGCCTTTTTTAATGCAGAAAAGTCTGTGCTAGCATAGAAAAAGAGCAGGAGAGAAATATCATTTTTTTGTATCGGTAAAAAAAATTACTTTTGTTTGCTAAAGCGTGGATAATCACGCTTTTCTTGTTTAAGATAAATCATATTTTAGTGAAAGGTTTACAACATATCGTTATTTTTAGATTATCCGCTATGGGAGACGTAGCGATGACTGTACCTGTAATTCGAGCGTTAATCGAACAACATCCTACTATACGTGTAACGGTCGTTTCACGACCTTTTTTCAAACCTTTTTTTAAAGGTATTGACCGCGTGGATTTCTTTCCTGTGGATGTGAAGAAAAAACACAAAGGATTTTTAGGGTTGATTCGTTTATATCAAGACATTAAAAGAGTAAAACCGGATTATTTTGCCGATTTCCACAATGTATTGCGTGCACAAATTGTTCGTACTTTATTTAAGTTATCAGGGGTTCCAACAGCAGCTTTAGATAAAGGAAGAGCAGCAAAAAAAGCATTGACTCGCGCTGAAAATAAGATATTTAAACCCGTACAAATAATGGTTGAAAATCATTGTGAAACACTGAAGCAGTTAGGTTTTTCGGTATCCTTAGCGCAACCGAATTTTCCAGAGAAGGCTCCATTAGCCCCAGAATTAGAAGTTTACAGTAAAGAGCAGCACAAAACGTGGATTGGTATTGCGCCTTTTGCCCAATATGATAGTAAAGTGTACCCATTGGATTTGATGCAGCAAGTGGTTGATGAATTGGCAGAACAAGAAAATCACTTGATTTTCTTATTTGGAGGTGGAGAAAAGGAAATTGCCTTATTAAACCAATTGAAACGCGACAATGACAATGTGATTGTAATGGCTGGAAAAGTGAAATTAGAGGTGGAAATGAACTTGATTCAGCATTTAGATGTGATGCTATCTATGGACTCTGGGAATGCCCATATTGCAGCAATGTTAGGCGTAAAAGTCGTAACTTTATGGGGTGCCACACATCCTTATGCTGGTTTTGCGCCATTTAATCAACCAATGGATTATTGTATAACAGCGGATCGCAATCAATATCCTTTATTGCCCACGTCAGTGTATGGAAATAAAAAGGTAGAAGGATATGAAGAGGCTATGCGAACGATTGATTCTACAATAGTATGTAAGAAAGTGTTGGAAGTAGCACAGCAAAAATAAAATAATTTAGTCATGATGAAGATTGAAGATTATATTAGAAACATTCAGGATTTTCCAAAAGAAGGTGTAGGGTTTAAAGATATCACCCCTCTCTTAAATAGTCCTGAAGCAATGGAAGAAGCAACGAAGCGATTATTAGCATTAGTAGGAAATAAGAAGGTAGATCGTGTTGTGGGGATGGAAAGTCGTGGTTTTTTCTTTGCTACTTTATTGGCTAAGGAATTAGGTGCTGGTTTTGTGCCCGTTAGAAAACCTAAAAAATTGCCTTTTGACACCATTGCCCAAGAATATCAACTAGAATATGGAATGGATATTCTTGAAATGCATGCAGATGCAATAAAACCAGGCGAAAAAGTCTTAATTCACGATGATGTTTTAGCAACAGGTGGTACAGCAGAAGCAGTTTGCAAGTTGGTGGAACGTTTAGGAGGAGAAATAGTACAACTCAATTTCTTGATGGAGCTTTCTTTTTTACATGGACGTGATAAGCTGCAGTCTTATGAGGTAAAGTGTTTATTGACTTATTAGCATAACCCTTGAATTTACATTCAAGTTCAATATAGAAAAGACGTATAGTGTGCACTATACGTCTTTTTTTTGGATAAAATGAAGCAGAAAGTAAACCTCTTTTTCAAACAATACTGCGGTTTGAGAGGTTTATACTAACTATATTTTCTATTTTAAAGTGCATTCATTTAGCTATTTAAAGCCAATTTATCATTTTGAACCTCAATTGAAAGGCGGTAGAAGAACATGTATTTTCTTTTTGTTTTGTAAGTGTTATTATTTTAAAAATACATGCATTTTCGGGATGTTTTTTACTTGTATTGCAAAAATTACTTTTTTGTTTTTAGAATTATAGGAAAGCATGAAAAATGTATTTTTAATTGATATCTAGTTGATTATAAGTGATTTATTTGTTTATTATAATATTTAAACGAAGTGATTATGAGAATTTTCAATGGTATGGTGTTTTGTTTTTTAGTTTTGTTTTTTACTAATTGCTCTTCTGCCGATGAACAGAGTGAACTAGAAAAAGAGGATGTACTTGTAGTAAGTAGAATGATGTATACTTATGAAGTTACATCTATAGCAGATGGAGAACATCAGGTTTTTTATAAGGAACCAACTCGATATATTTCTTATGACAGCAAAGGAAGAATTGCTTTTATAGATAAAATAGAACGATTGGATATGAGCCAAGAGCATAAGGATAGGAACTATACTAAAACAGCTTATCATTATGATGATACAGGAAAATTAGTTACCCTAACGTGTATAGATGCAAAAAGTATGGAGGTATTAAATAAGCTGAACTTGAAGTATAATAGTTTGGGATGGATGGTTCAATCAGTGGATGAAATAGAAAGGACAGTTACAGATTATGGGTATAATATGAAGAATGAGATCATCTCAATCAAAAGTAAGGGGAACAACCAAACAATTGATCTGAACTTAACCTATAATGACACAGGAAATCTAATAGGGGTTTACGATATAGCTGATTTGAACAAGAAGAACAACATCGATTCTTCTACTGAGGAAAGTTTCTATAGTACTAAGAATTTAGATTTTTTAAATTCACATTTTAGCTCAATACCTTGGGTGAATACAGAAATGGAGCAGGGATTTTTAGCATGTGATGGTAAAATCTGGGTAGTCACAAATACTTTTTCTAAGGAGAATCCTTTCTATTCTAAACATGAATTAACTTATAAAGACAATAATGTTACGTTGCGTTACTATTATAGTTTTGTCTATAAAAGGTTACGTATAAAAAAGTAAAGAAAGGATAAGGATCATATAGATTGCGTATTGTGTATATCTAGGGGTTGCACAAATGGACTAGACATTTTTTGTAATTAAACAACAACGCTTGCAAGAGAGTATTAGAATACGCTTTTGCAAGCGTTGTTGTTTAATGAACAGGCTAAATTAGTAGCTAGAAATAAAGGGCTAATTTGTATCAGTGAACAGGAGAACTACGTTGAGTTATTAGCGTAATGTTGATATATTCTTACGATGATGGTGAAATAGCCTTCGTGCATTAAGAAGTTTCACAATCATGTACTCGTTGTATCTTATTCTTTGCTTTTTTCTTTGCTACTGTAAGGGGTATAATTCAGTAAAAATGGTCTTTTTACGCTATAAATTGAACAGTAAAAAAGAGGTTACTTTATTGTACAAAAAGTAAAAGAAAAGAATTTTATGAGGGTGTAGATTCTTTATAGTAGCTATTTTTTTTGTTGTTTAAAGCTAATTTATCATTTTATATACAACTTGAGATGTTCTTTTTACAAGACGTCGTTGCCAGATTACGTAGCGTGACTTTATGAATTTACTTCGTTTAAAAATAAATGCAATTTTAGGGTGTATTTTAGTTGTATTTTAAAAACTACATTTTTGTTTGTAACAAATAGATATAAGTTAGAAAAATACGTTTAATTGGTAATTATGTGTTTTTAGGTGTTTTTTTTGCTTATTATGTAATTTAAAATAAGTAATTATGAGTTTTTGTAGATTTATTGGAAGTTGCTTTTTAGCGACTTTGTTTTTTAATTGTTCAGTAGATACGCCTAACGATTCAGAAAAAGATTCGCTAATTGTTGTAGATAAAATGGTGCACACGTATGTTATTACACAAAAAGGATTGCTTGAAGAAAACAGACTTCAATACAACATAACCTATACTTTTAATTATGACCAAAAGGGACGGATTACTTTTGTAGATGAGAATAAATACGTTAATGCACTGCCTAATTGGTATCGAAAGTTTGCTAGAACGACCTATACGTATGATGATTCAGGAAAGGTTATTGCTCTTACTTGTGTTGATTCAGAAAACGGGAAAGTGTTGAGTAAATGGAGTTTAGAATATAATAAAGTAGGATTAATCGTTCGATCCGTTGAGGAGGTGAAAAAGGAGGTTGTAACTTATGAATATAACGCAAAACAAGAGGTTGTAGTCATCAAAAGGGAAGAGATGAATAAAGTATCTTGGTTAAGTTTGGAATACAATGTGGCGGGAAATTTAGTTCGAGTTTATCATCCGAATCAGATTCAAGTAGGCGAGACTTTTACTCCTTTAGAAAGTGGATCTAGCAATGAAAATTTAGATTTTTTGTATTCTAAATGCCCTTATGGTATTCAATTTGTACCTTGGATTGATACGAAAAGCACAGCTAATTTCATGAATTGTAATGGTAGAATATGGAAGATTGGTAACTATTACTCTAATGACTTTATGTTGCCTTCATCACACGAAGTTCACTCTGAAGATGATCAGGAAATCATGGTCCATTTGTACAGGCTCGACTACAAGGAAATACAGGTAAAAGAGTAAAAATATAGGATAAATAAAATAGAGAAGTAAATTTTTTTTAGCAACACCTCATTTTAAAGTGCAGATAGATAGAGGTTTACTTGATTGTTGGTGTAATGTTATTTTTTTTTAAAAATACTTGCATATTAAAATTATTATTAGAAAACTTTGTACCAACCCTTAAGGGTATACACAAGAAATGAAGAAAACAGTATTACATACTACTTTTGAAATGAACAGCATAGCTTCTGCTACTGCTGCTGTTTTCTTGTTATCTACTTCGCGGTCATCGCGGTCACGGGCTTAATTTCTTTAAGCTTTCTTTTTCTTTGGGAACACTAGGTCTCCCAAACCAATAAATCTATCAAATTTTAATGTATTTCAACGAGATTGAAAGAGAGATTCATGCGTTTTAGCAGGTTCTGATTTTTGCTTTGTTGAATTCTAACTATCTGTTTTTGAGATGAATTCAAATCAGTTTATCGTTATACCAGCGAATGAAACACACGTTGGTTATGCTGCACAAATATGCGAGGAGATGGCACTTTCTGCCCAAGCGCGTGGTACGGGAATTGCAAGAAGAAAACCTGAATATGTGGCAAACAAAATGCTGGAAGGTAAGGCCGTTATCGCCTTGCATCAAGATGGAACTTGGGCTGGATTTTGTTATATCGAAACATGGAGTCATGGTGAATATGTTGCCAATTCCGGATTGATTGTCAATCCTGTATTCAGAAAAGAAGGCTTAGCCAAAGCAATTAAAAAGCGAATTTTTGAACTCTCGAGAACCAAATATCCTCAAGCTAAAATTTTCGGATTAACAACAGGGCTAGCCGTCATGAAAATTAATTCTGACCTCGGTTATGAACCCGTTCCCTATTCTGAACTTACTCAGGATGAGTCTTTTTGGAAAGGCTGTGAGAGTTGTATCAATTTCTCTATTTTACAGAGTAAGGAACGAAAAAATTGTTTGTGTACCTCTATGCTTTGGGACCCTATCGAAAAAGAAAAAGAGCTTCGAACTAAAATAGATCAAAAGACAAAAGCCAAAGAACGATTAAAAGAAATGCAGAAGAAGTATTCTTTACTGAAAAGACTGCAAATGAAGATTAAGCAAACAGTAAAGAAAACACATCTATTTTGAATTTTTAAACCAGAACATGATGAATAAAAAAATAGTTTTAGCTTTTAGTGGTGGATTAGATACGAGTTTCTGTGTCATTTACCTCAAAGAAGAATTGGGATATGAAGTACATTCTGTAGTTGTGAATACAGGAGGTTTTTCCCAAGAGGAGTTAAAAGAAATTGAAGCCAAAGCTTACAAATTGGGCGTGGCTTCTCATACAACGATTGATGAAACGCAAGCGTATTACAAGGCTTGTGTAAAATACTTGATATTTGGAAATGTACTAAAAAATGCAACGTATCCTCTATCTGTTAGTGCAGAGCGTGTTTGTCAAGCTACAGCTATTGCAAATTACGCCAAGAAAATCAAGGCTACTGCTGTAGCGCATGGTAGTACTGGAGCGGGAAATGATCAGGTGCGTTTTGATATGATTTTCAATATCTTAATTCCTGCAATAGAGATTATCACTCCGATTCGCGATTTAAAATTGAGTAGAGAGGAAGAGATTGATTATTTAGCGAAGCACGGGGTTGAAATAAATGCGGAGAAAGCAAAATATTCTATTAACAAAGGATTGTGGGGAACTTCAGTAGGGGGTAAAGAAACCTTAACTTCTAATCTATATTTACCAGAAGAAGCATGGCCAACTCCAGTGAGCAAAACAACCTCTGAGGTTGTTGAAATTGTGTTTGAACACGGAGAGCCAATTGCCTTAAATGGTGTTCCAATGCCCTCGACTGAAGTCATCCAACAACTTCAAGAACTCGCACAACCCTTCGGTATTGGTAGAGATATTCACGTTGGAGATACAATTATTGGAATCAAAGGAAGAGTAGGGTTTGAAGCTGCTGCGCCACTTATTTTAGTGAAAGCACATCACACGCTTGAAAAGCATACCCTTACTAAATGGCAATTGAGTTGGAAAGAACAATTGGGTGCTTTTTATGGTAATTATCTACATGAAGGCCAATTTCATGATCCTATCATGCGTGATTTAGAGGCTTTTTTGACGAGTACGCAACAGACAGTGAATGGAAAAGTAAAGATAGAACTTCATCCTTATCGTTTTGTCATACAGGGAATTGAATCTAAAAATGACTTGATGTCTAATGCATTTGGGAGTTATGGAGAAATGAATAATGCCTGGTCTGGAGAAGATGTTAAGGGATTTTCTAAAATATTTGGGAATCAAGTGATGATTTGGCATAAAGTAAATCAACAAGAAGATGAATAAGGATAAAATCAAAGTAGGTATTGTTGGTGGAGCAGGTTACACAGGAGGAGAGCTTCTTCGTCTGTTGCTGAATCACCCTGCCGTTGAGCTGGTGTTTGTCCATTCCAATAGTCACGCAAATAAACCCGTTTATACGGTGCATACGGATCTATTTGGCGATACAAATTTGTTGTTTACTGCTGATTTAAAGGAGGATATTGACCTTGTTTTCTTGTGTTTGGGACATGGAGATGCTCGTGTATTTCTACAAGAAAATACGTTCGGAAAGTCAGTGAAAATAATCGACCTAAGTCAGGATTTTAGATTGAAAAAGGACGATAATCCCTTTATTTACGGATTGCCAGAATTAAATAGAGAGCAGCTTAAAAAGGCAAATTACATTGCGAATCCAGGTTGTTTTGCGACGGCAATTCAATTGGCGTTATTGCCTTTAGCGACTCACCAAGTTTTGCCTAGTACGGTGCATATACAAGCGGTTACAGGATCAACAGGAGCAGGACAAAGTTTAGCTTCTACTTCTCATTTTAGTTGGAGAGCTAATAATCTATCGGTGTATAAAGCATTTACACATCAACATTTAGGTGAGATAGGCGAAAGTTTACACCAATTGCAACCTGAGCTGGAGCCAGCGCTCAAGTTTATACCAGAACGAGGTGATTTTGCAAGAGGGATATTTGTTAGCGCTATCTTGGAGTCAACGTTGAGTTTAGCAGCATTGCAGACGATGTATACCCAATACTATGAATCTCATCCGTTCACGCATTTTAGTGAAGAAGCGATTCATCTTAAACAAGTAATAAACACCAATAAATGCTTGATTTCAATTGAAAAACACCATAACGATGTATTGATAACAAGCACCCTTGATAACCTACTGAAAGGAGCTTCTGGGCAAGCAGTCCAAAATATGAATCTTCTTTTCGGTTTAGACGAAAAAACAGGGTTAAACCTTAAAGCATCTGCTTTTTAAACGAGATAAATTATGATGAAATTATATGATGTATATCCTTTGAATCCGATTGAGATTGTCAAAGGACAGGGAAGTTATGTTTGGGATAAAAATGGACAAGCCTATTTAGATTTATATGGAGGGCATGCTGTTATTTCTATCGGGCATACTCATCCTCATTATGTTGAACGTTTAAAAAAGCAACTGGATCAAATAGGATTTTATTCAAACTCAATTGAAATTCCCTTACAGCATCAAGTAGCAGCACTATTGGGAGAAGTTTCAGGGTTACAGGATTATCAATTGTTTTTGTGTAATTCTGGAGCAGAAGCGAATGAAAATGCCTTAAAAATTGCTTCTTTTCATACGGGAAGAAAAAAAGTGATTGCTTTTGAAAAGGCGTTTCACGGAAGAACTTCGTTAGCTGTTGCTGCAACAGACAATGCAAAAATTGTAGCCCCAGTAAATGAAACAGAAAACCTTGTTTTCTTGCCATTTAATAATGAGGATGCGCTAGAAGAAGCCTTTATGACTTATGGAAACGAAGTAGCTGCAGTAATTATTGAAGGAATTCAAGGCGTTGGGGGAATTCAAGTAGCGACTGCTTCTTTTTTACAGCAGATTAGAACTTTAACCACAGAATATGGCGCTGTTTTTATTGCAGATGAAATTCAATGTGGATATGGTAGAACTGGGTCTTTTTATGCGGTTAATGATGAAGGAGTACAAGCGGATATCTATACAATGGCTAAAGGAATGGGGAATGGATTTCCGATTGGTGCCGTTGCCTTAGCTCCTGTGTTTAAACCTTGGCATGGTCAATTGGGAACAACATTTGGTGGAAATCATCTGGCTTGTGCGGCAGCATTTGCTGTTTTAGAGGTTATGCAACAAGATCAATTGTTGCTTCACGCCAAAGAAATTGGAGATTATCTATTGAGCGAATTAAAAAAGCTAGATAAAATACAAGAAGTTAGAGGAAAGGGATTGATGATTGGCATTGATTTTGCACCTGAATTAAAGCATTTACGTCAAGACCTTTTGCTAAAAGATCACATCTTTACGGGGAATGCAAGTCCGAATGTGATTCGCTTGTTACCAGCATTGACATTAAGCGAAACAGATGCAGATCTATTCTTAGAGAAGTTCAGTAAAAGATTACAACACTACTAAAAATACAAACCGATGAAACAATTTTTTTCAGTACACGATATACCTTCTTTGTCTGAAGCGGTGAAAACAGCTTTAGCTTGTAAGGCAAATCCGTTTCAAAATGAAACGTTAGGAAAACACAAAGTAATTGGCTTGATATTTTTGAATCCAAGTTTGAGAACGAGAATGAGTACGCAAAAAGCAGCCATGCAATTGGGTATGCAAGTGATGGTGATGAATATGACCTCAGATGGTTGGGCTTTAGAAACAAAAGATGGGGTAGTCATGGACGGAAATACGGCTGAACACATCAAAGAAGCAGCGGCTGTGATGGGAGAATACTGTGATATTTTAGGCTTGCGTTCTTTTCCTGGTTTACAGGATGCAACCGAAGATTATAGTGAAGAGTTATTGCAGAAGTTTGCCCAATATTGTGGGAAGCCTGTGGTGAGTTTAGAAAGTGCTACGAGACATCCATTACAGAGTTTTACTGACCTCTTAACTATTATTGAAAAAGGAGATTATCGATATGATGAGGTAAAAAAACAATATATCCCACAGCGTAAGAAACCCAAAGTAGTATTGACTTGGGCACCTCATGTGAAAGCATTACCTCAGGCAGTTCCCAATTCATTTGCCGAATGGATGATTCAGGCAGAAAAAGATGGATTGCTTGATTTTGTTATTACTCATCCAGAAGGATATGCTTTAAAAGAGGAGTTTACACAAGGAGCTACGATAACGATGAATCAAAAAGAAGCTTTACAAGACGCTGATTTTATCTATGTAAAGAATTGGTCTAGCTATGAGAATTATGGGCAAATTACCTGTACAGATTCCTCTTGGATGTTGACCTTAGATCATTTGAAGGAAACGAATCAAGCCAAAGTGATGCACTGTTTACCAGTAAGACGTGATTTGGTTATTGCTTCTGAAGTGTTGGATAGTGAGCACGCTATTGTGATTGAAGAAGCGGGAAATAGAGTGTGGGCTGCTCAAGCAGTTTTACAAGAAATGTTGAAAAATAAATAAGCATGCAAAAATTAACCGTAATTAAAATTGGTGGCAATATTGTCGATGACGAAAAGGCATTGACTGATTTCTTGCTGGCTTTTGCGCAAATCAATTCACCTAAGATTTTGGTGCATGGTGGAGGAAAACTAGCAACTAAATTAGCCCGTGACTTGGCTATTCCTACTGAAATGGTGGAGGGAAGAAGGATTACTTCGGAAGCCATGTTGCCAGTTACTGTTATGGTGTATGCGGGACTGATAAACAAGCAAATTGTGGCTCAGTTGCAGCATTATCAATGTGATGCTTTAGGTGTATCTGGTGCTGATGCACAGCTTATCCTGAGTCATAAACGCGCCATAGAACCGATTGATTATGGTTTTGTGGGGGATTTTACTCCGCAAGAAGTCAATAGTACACGTTTACACCAATTTCTAGCATTGGGACTTTGTCCTGTTTTTTCGGCGATTACAGCAGATCAAGAAGGACAATTATTAAATACAAATGCAGATACAATCGCTTCAAACCTAGCCATTTCCTTAGCAACACACTATCAGGTAGAATTGGTGTATTGTTTTGAACATCAAGGTGTATTGCGCGATAGAAAGGATGAACATTCGGTTATTCCTCAGATTCATTCTGCAAATTTCAATCAATTAAAAAACGAAGGGGTTATTTCGGATGGCATGTTACCAAAAATAGCCAATGCTTTAGCAGCAGTTGAGCAAAAAGTACATCAAGTTTGTATCAAGTCAGCTCAAGATCTTTTGAAGCCAACAGCAGGTACCATCATCAGTCAATACATATAAAATAAGAAATGAAAAAAGAACTAACGATAAAAGCGGTAACATTATTACAACAGTTGATTGCAACGCCATCATTTAGTAAAGAAGAGGGGAAAACAGCAGAATTTATTGCACAATTTCTCTTACAACACCATGTTGCTATTCATCGTGATTTGCATAATGTTTGGGCGTTTAATAAACACTATGATGCAAGTAAACCTACTATTTTGTTGAATTCACATCATGATACGGTTCGTCCAAATAAAGATTATACACGAGATCCTTTTCAACCGGAAATTATAGGGGGTAAACTTTATGGACTCGGAAGTAATGATGCAGGAGGTTGTTTAGTTTCGTTGTTAGCTACTTTTTTATATTTCTATGAACAAGAACAGTTGAATTACAATTTTTGCATCGCTGCAACAGCAGAAGAAGAGATATCAGGAACCGATGGATTAGAATACGTGATTCCAAAATTAGGGACACTTGATTTTGCTATTGTTGGAGAACCTACACAAATGCAGTTAGCCATTGCAGAACGAGGATTGATGGTTTTAGATTGTGTGGCACATGGACGTTCAGGACATGCAGCTCGAAATGAGGGAGATAATGCTATCTTGAAAGCAATGCCCGATATTGAATGGTTTACAACGTATCAATTTCCGAAAGTATCCGAGGAATTTGGGCCGATTAAAATGAGTGTAACCCTGATTCAGGCGGGAACACAACACAATGTGGTACCTGCAACTTGTGCGTTTGTTGTTGATGTCCGCGTTACAGATGCCTATACGAATGAAGAAGTTTTAGCTATTATCAAGGAACACGTGAATTGTGAAGTAAATGCGCGTTCTACACGTTTAAAACCTTCTTCTATTGCGAAAGATCATCCCATTGTTCAAGCGGGTATCCAATTAGGACGTACAACATATGGATCGCCAACGACAAGTGACCAAGCGTTATTAGCTATCCCTTCGTTGAAATGTGGCCCTGGCGATTCTGCTCGATCGCATACGGCAGATGAGTTTGTCTATATTAGTGAAATTGAAGAAGGAATCTCACTGTATATTGAAATGTTAAACCAAATCGTGAAGTAAATGAAGTTATGGCAAAAAAATACAACCGTCAATCAAGTAGTAGATTCGTTTACGGTTGGACAAGATAGAATCTTAGATCTAAATTTAGCTCCTTTTGATGTACTAGGCTCCTTAGCGCATACCCAGATGCTACAGCATATTGGTTTGTTAACACAAGAGGAGCTGACACTGATTCAGCGAGAGTTAAAAATAATTTACCAAGAAATTATTCAGGGTGATTTTCAAATTGAAGAGGAAGTAGAAGATATTCACTCGCAAATCGAGTTATTGCTCACAAGAAGAATTGGTGAAGCAGGAAAAAAAATTCACGCAGGTCGTTCGAGAAATGACCAAGTGCTAGTGGATTTGAAGTTATATTTTCGTCATGAAATTGAGGAGATTGTAGAACAAGTGAAAAGCGTATTTGAAACGTTTCAACGCTTGAGTAATCAACATAAAGACGTACTTATGCCAGGCTATACCCATTTGCAAATTGCCATGCCTTCTTCTTTTGGACTTTGGTTTGGAGCTTATGCGGAGAGTTTGGTAGATGATTTAGAACTCATGTTAGCGGCTTGGAAAGTGGTGAACAAAAATCCATTAGGTTCGGCAGCGGGTTATGGTTCCTCTTTTCCATTAGACAGACAAATGACCACTGACCTGTTGGGGTTTCAGTCGATGAATTACAATGTGGTCTATGCTCAAATGGGAAGAGGAAAGAGTGAGCGTATTTTAGCTCAAGGATTAAGTGCAATTGCTGCTACTTTGGCGAAATGGGCGATGGATTGTTGCTTGTATATGGGCCAGAATTATAAATTTATTGGATTTCCCGATCATTTAACGACAGGCTCGAGTATCATGCCACATAAAAAAAATCCCGATGTTTTAGAATTAATTCGCTCAAGATGTAATAAGATTCAAGCATTACCCAATGAAATTGCTTTGATGACAACAAATCTACCTGCTGGATATCACAGGGATTTACAATTGTTAAAAGAGAATCTTTTCCCCGCTTTTACTTCATTGAAGGAATGTTTGGAAATGACTCAATTGATGTTAGAAAACATAGCGATTAATTCAGATATTTTATCTGACTCAAAATATGATTACTTGTTTAGTGTTGAGGTTGTGAATCAGTTGGTTTTAAGCGGAACACCTTTTAGAGAAGCCTATAAAACAATTGGTTTGGCCATTGAGGATGGACAGTATCAGCCTGCTAAAGAAGTAAATCATGCTCATCAGGGCAGTATCGGTAATCTGATGAATGAAGAAATAAAAGTAGCATTTGATGCTGTATATCAAACCTTTGAGTTTGATCAAGTGAAGAATAAACTAGTACGTTTAGTGTTGTGATAGATTGTAAAAAGACTTAGAATTTGTTTTCTAAGTCTTTTTTATTTAAATTTATGTTAATTAAATAAATACTGTATGTTAATGAGACAAGCTTTACTAATTGCCTTGTGCCTATTACTTTTTGCTTGTTCAAAAAGCGATGACAATAAATCGGATGAGCCAGATGTTTTTTCATTGGCCTATGTTCCTTTGAATAGTTTTGATGAGCTTGATATGCAAGGTTATTATTATGCGGGCTTTAAAGCCGAAGGAAGAAAGGCAAGTATGTTAATTAAGAATTCAAAGGCATGTAGATCCCATGATTTTTTGTCTCTTAGTAAAACAAAAGAAGGAATTTTAGATAAATTAGAATATGCATTTTATATAGAGGGAAGTTTTGGATGTTTTCAATATGCGATGCATACGTTTGAAGAAAATAAATTGATAGAAACAGGAAAAATCTTTACAACAGTAAGAGATCAATATAGAAATAGATTGTTTAAAGGAATTTTAGAGATTGGTTTTCAAGGTGAATATCTGCGTATTGAGGATCAAATATCGGATTATCAACGAATGGACCCGAATGAAAAAGTCTATTTATATTTTAAAAAAGAAAGAGAGTAATGAAAAGTAAATGCTAACTTTCTATTTTAGAATATTTTGAGATAAAGCATAACGTAGTGTTTATATTTAAAGATATAGGAAGGATTTTTTTAAATGTTAAGAATAACGATATAACGGATATGAAAAAAAACAGCCAAATTTTAGTTTTATTAATCAGCATTTTAATTTTTTCTTGTTCAAAATCGGACGATACTAAAGATGATTCTGATCCTATTTTTGATTTGCCCTATACTAAGCTAAAGCATTTAGATGACATTAGTAATGATGTTTTTTACTATGCTGGAATTAAGGTTGGAAATGCTAAAACTAGCATGTTAATTCCTAGTTCCATGTCTTGTCGAGCATCAGAATATTTTGGACCAATATTTGATCCTTTGCATCCAGATCTTGATTTTACCTATATTAAATATAAAAATGGAGAATTAGGATGTGAGACGACAAATTCATCTTTTTTTTCTGAAACGAGTTTAGTAGAGGAAGGGCAATTATTTACAACGATTCGAGATGGGTATATCGATGATTCTAATCCGTTCAATATCAAAATTGTTTTACAAAAACGAATTTTCAAAGGAATTCTAGAAATTGGTTTTCAGGGGAAATATTTGCGTATAGAAGATCGAATGTCAACCTATAAAAGAGAAGATTCTAATGAGAAGGTATATTTATATTTTAAAAAACAAGGAGAGTAATGAAGAGTAAATGGTATAACTTTTATTTTAGAATATTTTGAGTCAAAGCATTTTAGTGTTTCACTTGGTGTTTGTATAAAATATAAGGAGGAGTTTTGATTTCTAAGAATAACAATATAACAGATATGAAAAAGAACAGCCAAATTGTAGTTTTACTACTTAGTGTTTTAATTTTTTCTTGTTCAAAATCAGACGATACTAAAGATGATTCTGATCCTATTTTTGATTTGCCCTATACTAAGCTAAAGCATTTAGATGACATTAGTAAAAATGTTTTTTATTACGCAGGAATTAAGGTTGGAAATGCCAAAACGAGTTTGTTAATTCCAGGTTCAACATCTTGTCGCGCTTCGGAATATTTTAGTTTCATGGAAGAAAAAGTATTACCTAATTTAAATTTTGGTTATGTTAAGTATCAAATTGGACCATTAGGATGTGAGACAACAAATTCTAGTTTTTTTACCGAAACTAAGCTAATTAATGAAGGAGAATTATTTACTACAATTAGAAATGGAATTATTCCAGATAGGGGGCCTATAATTTTACAGGAACGAATTTTCAAAGGAATTCTAGAAATTGGTTTTCAAGGTGAGTACCTGCGCATTGAGGATCGAATGTCTACCTATAAACGTGAAGATCCAAATGAAAAAGTGTATCTATATTTTAAAAAATAAAAAAGGAAGCTAATTGCTTCCTTTTTTATTAAATATCATCGTAATTAATGTGAATTTCATCAGAGGTAACAATCGCTTGACACGATAGGATTAAACCTTCTTCAACTTCTTCATCAGTAAGAATACTGTTGCGTTTCATGGTTGCAGAACCTTTGGTAACTCTGCACATACAAGAGCTACAAATACCCCCTTGACAAGAATATGGAGCGTCAATACCTGCTTCTAAAACTCCATTTAAAAGCGCTTGACTCTTCGGCATTTCAAAAGTTGTTTCTTCGTCATCAACGATTACAGTTACTTTTGTACTTCCGCCTTCTATTTCTACTGGGTTGTTTCCATCCGTATTAGGCGTGAAAATCTCAAATAAGATATGGTCTTTGGCTATTCCTTTGGATTGTAAGGTTTCGCTTACAACGTCAATCATCGCTTCAGGTCCACATAAGAAATAGTTAGCAAAGGTTTTATCTTGGTGTTTGTTATTGACTACAAAGTTAATTGCAGCTTTGTCAATGCGCCCAAAAAGAGAATCGTTTTCTCTCATTCTCGAATAAACAAAATGCACATACAACTGTTCTGGATACTTTTCTTGTAGTAGGTGTAATTGCGTGTGGAAAATAGTCTCCTCCGCTGTCTTATTCCCATAAACTAATACAAATTTACTGTTAGGCTCTTCGGTTAAAACAGTTTGTAAGATTGACATAACAGGTGTAATACCACTACCTGCAGCAAAAGCTGCATAGTTATTTGTTGCTCCAGCATCTGGTGTAAACGTGAAACGCCCTTCTGGGGTATCTACTTCTAACTGATCGCCCTCTTTCAACACATCATTGGCATAGACGGAAAATACTCCTTGCTCTACTTTCTTGACTACAATGCGAATTTCTCCACTCTCAGGTGTAGAACAAATTGAATAAGCGCGTCTTATTTCTTTGCCCTTATGTTCATATCTGATGTTGAGATATTGCCCAGCAACAAACTTATAATCTGATTGTAATGCTGCAGGAATATCAAATACGATAGATACCGCATTTGGAGTTTCTCTACGAATCTCTTTTACCGTTAATTTGTTGAATCTTGACATCGTTTAGTTCTGTTTAAGTTCGCAAAAATACAAAACCCATGGAGTAAAAGGAAGTTTTACTTCGCGGTTTAACGAAAAATATTATACCTAAAGGTTATAGGTATTCAAAAAACACTATATTTGTATACCTAATAATCTTATGTATGGCAAAGCAGCAACAATTATATAAAGGAAGTTTGAATACCATTATTATGAAGCTATTGGCTGAAAATGGTCGAATGTATGGATATGAAATTACACAGAAGGTCAAAGAAATTACTGCTGGAGAAATGAGTTTAACGGAAGGTGCGCTCTATCCAGCATTGCATAAATTGGAGGCAGATGGCTTCTTAGATGTAGACATGGAGCGCGTAGATGGAAGAGTAAGAAAGTATTACAAATTGACTGAAAGTGGTGTAACAGAAACAACAAACAAAATGGAAGAGTTAGAAAACTTCATTCGAAATATGCAACATATTGTCAATCTAAAGTTGACCTAATATTTTCTATCTAACACAACTGAAAAATGATGATAAAACTTACGCCCCTTCAAATTAAGAGCATTGAGGAAAGATTGCTCCAAAAGTATGAGTTGAAATACGAGGAATTCAGAGCGGAGCTTCTCGATCATATTGCTTGTGATGTGGAAGAATTGATGGAGGAAGGAGAGCCCTATGAGGAAGCGATAATTCTTGTTTTTAGGAAGTGGAATGTAAAATTGTTGTCTAATACAAAGGGATTTTATAAAGGAATTCCTCACTTTATACTGGATCAATTAAAGGCTACGTATAGAAAAATAGAAATTAAACTATTGGGATTTGCTTTGTTGTTCAGTTTGATTCTCATCGTAAGCAAGAAATATTTAGCTTTTGATTTACGTCTTGTTCTGTATTCGTTGTTTGTAATTCATGCCGTTGGAGTGGTTCTAATTTATCAAGAGTTAAAAGGTTTACAAGATTATCGCTATGATTTTTTCAAGGGTAAATCTCTTGTTGTGTTGCTTCAAAGTGGAGTTGCTTTAGTTGGAGTCCAAGCGTTTTATTTTGCTTGGGATACTGGGACAAATAGTTTAGAAATACTAGTGATTTATTATTTCTTACTTAATACGTATTTATTATATCGATTCAGGACCTATAGCAAGTATCAAAAATTGAAAATAGCCAAAATAAAATGAGTTTAAATGAAATAAAGGTAACCGTTATTGGGCATCTGTTAGTTTCAATATAACGGTTAAAAAACAGAAAAATGAAAAACATAACACAGCCTCAACTTCAACATATTGACCAGTTTTTAATGGAACATTATCGCTTGTATTATATTGATATTCGTGCAGAAGTAGTGGATCACATGGCCAATGATATTGAAGAGCAACTACAAGATAAAACCTATGAAGAAGCCTTTGTACATGTCATTACTAAATGGGATGCTACATTAAAACCATCGAAATTTTTCTTTAGAGGTATACCTAGGCTTATTGCACAGCAATGGACCAAAGAACGAATAAAACGAGGGGCTAAAGCTTGTTTATTTGGAGCATTAACGACCTTAATTATCGCTAGTTTCTTTTTCCGTTTTATTGACTTAGATACAGCCTTCCCATTGGGATTGGGAACATTACTTATACTCTATGTAGGGATAGGAATTTTGTATATCATCAATCGTAGTTTAGTAAAAGAAATCCCTTTGCATACCGCAACGGGTACTTTTCTCAGAGTAGAATTTAAAAGACTGGGATGGGTACAAAGTGTATTTATTATTATGCCATTGCTCAGTCAAATGAAGTTTATTTCAGTAGGAGAGTTATTTGTATATACTTATTTCCTCATTGGATTTGTAATGCTATTCTATCTAGTGCAGTGGCGGATGGATTATCAAAAAGAACAGCTATATCAAATTAAATGGAAATCCGTCTAAAACGATAGGTATGGAAAGAAAGATTACTTTACAAGAAATAGAGCAATTACATAGGTTTGTTCGTCGACATTATGTTGAGTTTTATGATGTCGAATTAGAATTGGTCGATCATTTGGCGAATGACATTGAAGCACAATGGCAAGAGGATACCCAATTATCTTTTGATCTCGCTCTAGATCAGGCTTTTAAAAAATTTGGCATTTTTGGTTTTACAGATGTCATAGAACAAAAAACGAATGAGTTAAATAAAGTATATTACAAAGAAAGCTTTCGTTTATTGAGAACATTTTTTACTATTCCTAAAATTGTTATTTCGATTGCTCTGTCTTTAATTATTTATGTTATTCTCCGATTTGTAGGGAGAGAACTGTCAATTAATGTAAAAGAGATTGCAAGGGGAGCTGTATTTCTGTTTTTTATGTATCAATTCATTAGCTTACAGCTTAGACGGGCAAAGCAAAATAAAAAATCTCAATCGAAGTGGTTATTACAGACTGTTGTATTTAATTTAGAAATATGGCCTTACTATCTAATGTTTATGTTTTTTTTCCAAATTTTTATGTTTGAAGGAACAAGTAATTTTTCACTTATTTCTCAAACTATGGTGATAACACTGACTATTTTGTATGTCTATGTATTGAAGGCAGTTATCATACCGCAAGTTAGAGAGGATTTACGGATACAAAAACAACGGGTTTTACTGGCTTAAAGCTAAGAATAGGAGCAAGATTATTCCACAAAAACAGAGCCTATCCCACAAAAAAAATAAGCTTTTTATTCTACTAAACGACTGTATAACAGTCGTTTTTTTTATGCAATACAGGGAGAAAATGAAATGATGCTGTAACAGAAAGGATAGAGTAGCGTCTTATTCTATATCAACCAAAAAAATTAGCGTATGAAACAACTATTCACCTTGTTTTTGTGCTTTTTATCACTAGTTTCTTTTGCACAAATAAAGGGAACGATAGTAGATCAAGAAGGAAAACCCATTAGTTATGCTACAGTCATTCTGGAACAAACCCAGCAAGGCGCTATAAGTAACGACAAAGGAATGTATGAGATTAAACCCAAAAATCAGGGAGATTTCACACTTGTTTTTCAGTTTTTAGGCTATAAAACTGAGCGTAAAAAAATAACATATCAAGGACAACCCTTGACTGTGGATATTGTGTTGCAAGAAGAAGAATTCCAACTGGATGATATTGTAATCAAAGTAGGTAAAAACCCTGCGGATGATATTATTCGCAGAGCTATTGCAAACAGAGCGCAAAACACAAAAGGAATGGCTACTTTTGCCGCCGACTTTTATTCGAAAGGAATGATTAAGAGTCTGAAAATTCCCAAATTTGCAAAAGACAAAGTACTGATAAATGGAGATAAGGCTTCGGGGCTTGATTCGCTTGGTCAGGGAATTCTTTATCTATCTGAAACGGTATCGGAATTAAAATATCAGAAACCCAACCAATTAAAAGAACACATTATTGCCTCTAAAATTAGTGGAAATAACAATGGGTATAGTTTTAATACAGCGGATGAATCGTTTTATGATTTCTATGAAGATCAATTGACAATGGCTGATTTTGATGTACAGTTAGTCTCCCCAATTGCCAAGCAAGCCTTTTCTTTTTATAAGTATAGCTTAGAAGCAACGTTCAAAGATAATGGTGTACTCATCAATAAGATTAAAGTTACGCCTAAAGTGAAAAATCAATCCGTATTTTACGGTGATATCTATATTGTAGATACCTCTGCAGCCTTGTATGGAGTTGACTTAACCGTAACAGGTGTTAGTTTGCAACAACCTTTTATAGATGAAATAACGATTAGTCAGAATTTCTTCTTTAATCAAGCCAATCAAACTTGGGTGAAGCGTTCTCAAACCTTGGATATGTTGATTGGATTGTTTGGATTCAAAGGGCAAGGAACATTCTTGAGTGTATTCAATAATTATGATTTTACTCCTAATTTTACGAGAGCTGATTTTGGAAAAGAAGTGCTTTCTTTCGCAAAAGATGCCAATAAAAAGGAAGATGATTTCTGGGTCAATCACCGTTTGTATCCATTAACGACAGAAGAAGTTCAAGATTATCATTTCAAAGATAGCATTCGCGAAATAAAAGACTCTCCTCAATATAAAGACAGTCTACGCATGGCTCACAATCGCTTTGAATTTTTATCTCCTTTAACGGGTTACAATTACAAAAGTAAAAGTGAGCGTTTTACTTTTAATTATAATGGTTTAATTGAGCTAGATAAAATTGGGTTTAATACGGTTCAAGGGTTCTATATGGGAACCAATTTTGGCGCAACTTTCTATGGGAAAGATAAAAAATCATATACACGTGCTGGATTAAATATGAATTACGGTTTTGCTTCTGAGCGCTTTAGAGCGTATGGAAGTATAAGCCATCGCTTTAACGATGTACATAAATCAGTACTCTATGTAAAAGGAGGTACGAAAATAGAGCAATTCCATAAGGATAATATCAGTGAACAATTCAATAGCTTATTCTCGTTGTTATTCAGAAAAAACTTTGCCAAGTATTACAACAATGAAAATGCCTATGTAGGTTATCAAGGAAAATTTATGGATGAAGCGCTGGCTTTGACTACAGAAGTAGGGTATGAGCAACGAAAACCTTTGTTTAATAATGCGAATGGTTCTTTCTATACCGGAAGTAGAGCATACACCTCAAATGACCCTACAAACCCGCTAAATGATTTAACCGCGCCAATTGAATTACATCATTTGTATAAATTCCGCCTTGGAGCTACAATCCGATTGGGGATGAAGTATGTTTCTTATCCAGATGATCGTTGGTATATTCCAAATACAAGTTACCCCAAAATCAATGTGGGATACGAAAAAGCATTCAATGGGAATCTTGCTGGCTATAATTACGATTTGGTTACTGCAGGCATTGCTCAAGATATTTCATTGGGTAATAAAGGCGCGTTTTCTTATAACCTTAAAGGAGGACATTTCTTTAATGCAGATGATATTTCGTATGTGGATCGCAAACATTTTACAGGAAACCAAACCCATTTAAATGTGGAGAATGATCGTATGAGTTCGTTTAATCTATTGCCTTACTACAGCTTGAGTACCAATAAATCGTATGCAGAAATGCACATGGAATACAATTTCAAAGGATTTATTATGAATCGCTTACCCTTGTTGAAATGGACAGGATGGAATGTTGTTGCAGGGTACCATAATGCTATCGTATCTGATACAAAAGCATATCAAGAATTTACTGTGGGCTTGTCGAATATTGGTTTTGGAAGCATGAAAGGTTTCCGTGTAGATTATGTACGTGCATACCAAGGAAGTAATTTCTTCAAGGATGGTTTCATGTTTGGATTTAAGAAAGACTTTTAGCGTTAGTTTGATATTTGGATTGGAAAGGAATTTAGTTTATTAAGTGGACAGTCCAAAAAAAAAGCCCGATACATTTGTATCGGGCTTTTGTCTATATTAGAAGTTTGATTTGAATTGCTCTAAGAAGCGAACATCGTTCTCGTAGAACATGCGAATATCGCTGATTTGGTACAATAACATCGCAATACGCTCGATTCCCATACCAAAGGCAAATCCACTGTATTCATTTGCATCAATGTTACAATTAGTCAATACGTTTGGATCAACCATACCACATCCCATAATCTCTAACCAACCTGTTCCTTTAGTAATTCTGTAATCCACTTCCGTTTTCAATCCCCAATAAATATCTACTTCAGCACTTGGCTCAGTAAAAGGGAAATACGAAGGACGTAAGCGAATCTTAGATTTACCAAACATTTCTTTGGTAAAGTATAGTAAGGTTTGTTTTAAATCAGCAAAAGACACGTCTTTATCAATGTATAATCCTTCTACTTGGTGGAAGATACAATGAGAACGAGAGGAAATATCTTCATTTCGGAATACACGTCCTGGAGAAATTGTACGCAAAGGCGGTTTGTGATCCTCCATATAGCGCGCTTGTACAGATGAAGTATGCGTGCGCAATAAGTGTTGTGGATTCGACTGCACAAAGAATGAATCTTGCATATCACGCGCTGGGTGATAGTCAGGAAAGTTCAAGGCAGAGAAGTTATGCCAATCGTCTTCAATTTCTGGACCTTCAGAAATAGTAAAACCAATACTGTTAAAAATATCAACAATTTGATTTTTTACAAGTGAAATAGGGTGTCTTGATCCGATTGTCGTTGGATAACCTGGACGCGTTAAATCGCCATACAATCCTTGTACATTCTTAGACTCTATTTCCTCTTGAATGGTTTTTACTTTAGTTTCAATGGCACTTTTTAGCGTATTAATCGCTTGACCAAATTCCTTTTTCTGATCGTTAGGAACGGTTTTAAAGTAGGCGAATAATTCGTTTAAAATCCCCTTTTTAGAAAGGAATTTAATTCTAAAAGCTTCTAGTTGTTCTTTGTTATCGGTTTGGAAATGTTCTGCCTCCCCAATGTATTCTTTTATCTTATCTATCATTTTAAGTAAAGTAAAAGGCAAATTTACTGCTTTTCATTTAGACATAAAATTAAAGCATGCTAAATTTTTATTTATCCGTGTTTTAATCTATATATTTTAGCGCTAAGAAATAATGCACGATTGCTTCTTTCATTAAAACACTTTGTTCCCCTGCTCGCAATGCAGGTAAATGTTCTTTTACGTTGTAATGCGGCCATCCGTCTTGGTCATAGTGATCAAATTCATAATATCCATAGGGCTCAAGTAGGCGGCATATTGCGATATGCATTAAATTAACTTTATCGTCTTTTTTATATCGTTTTTTAATTTTACCGAGTTCTTGAACGCCAATAAGATAGATGATTGCTTCTAGATCGAGGGTTTCCCCATCACCAAAGCGGGTAGATATCTTTTGTACCACATCGTCCCACCTTTTTTTTAATTGTTCATCTCTTGCCATCTTGTTGTTTGTTTGAATGAAACAAAGATACAATTTACTTATGACGCAGATTTATAGAAAAAATAATAATTTAGGGGATTATAAATTATGGATAGCATGGTACTCGATATTTTGGTTTTATTGGCTTTGGCTTTTGGTGTGTTTAAAGGGTTTAAAAATGGTTTCTTTGTATCCGTTGTTGCCTTCTTATCCCTTTTAATTGGCACGATGGGAGCCTTAAAGTTTTCCAATGTGGTTAAAGATTTTCTTCAACATAAATGGGGATGGGAATCTAGTTTTTTACCTGTATTGTCTTTTGTCATTGCATTTGTATTGGCCATATTAGCGGTGCGATTGGCAGCGCAAGTCACAACGAAAATTTTTGAAGCGGCCTTTTTAGGCTTTTTTAATCGAATGTTGGGGGCTTTATTCCAAATTTTAGTTGTTATTTTAATGATGAGCCTTGTGTATGCAGTAATGGATCAAATCAATAATAGTATCCGTATCATCAGCCCAGAAACGTTAGCTTCATCAAAAAGCTATAGCATTTACTTGTTTGTATCCGAGCATATCTTTCCAAGTTTGTTTGAAATGGTCAAGTATTTATTTGAAAAAAGCGTAGATGTTTTGCAAACACCTACGCCTGAATCTATTTAAATTTCGCGAATTACCTCTTTGTTAATCCAACCAATTTCTTGATTTTCTAAACGGACTTTTATCCATAATCCTTTTTCCTCTAGGAGCAATACTTTCGTTCCTTTGTGTAATTCTTTGAGTGTTGCTGAGGTTGTCTTAGCGTCTTCTTTGAGGTCCGTTTTGGCTGCAAATATTAGTGCCGCAGTGTTATTACTTGTATAATTGCTTTCAAAGGATGCAGCATATAGGCTTCCTAAGCCAAGAACTACACTAAGAATCATACCGACAAACAAGAGACGTTTGATTGTGCTATTGTGGTTTATAAAATAAACAATAAAACACAAGAGTAACGCAATACTAGAGAGCGTGGCTACAATAGCCCATCCATCAACAGATAATTTACCTAATGATTGATGGATAATATCAGCTTTTTCATATTCCTGAATGATGGTAATATCATCTTCCAAATGCTCTTTGGTAAAGTTTAAATTGGTTTTAGCCTCTTGCATGGAAGGATTTAGTTTCAAGGCCTTTTCATAGTAGTAAGCTGCATTGACATAATCTCCCGTTTTAAAATAGGCATTAGCTAGATTAAAATACAGTTCAGGTGAATGCTCCTGAATGTTTGCCAAAGCTAAATAGCCTTCAACCGCTTCTTTGAAGTGTTCCTTCTGAAAAGTTTCATTCACTTTGTCAAAAGACTTCTGCCAGTCCGTAGTTTGGGCGTAACTACATACCCCCAACAAGGCAAAAACAAGATAGAAAGTTAGTTTTTTCATTAGGATTTAAATTGTTTTTCCAATTGATCAATAACATCAATGGCTGTTTCGTAATCTTTGACTATTTCTACTTGATCTGTTGGCGTATAACGCGCCCATTCACAAGCATTTTTAAGGTTCATAAAGGAATCTATTGTGGCTGGTGTAATGGATTTTTCTTGCAAAATTTCAGTGATATTATCATTGCTCATTTCGCTAGTTTCCATATTCAATTTCGCCTTTAAGAAATTGTGTAAACAACGTTCTAAAGCTTCATAAAACAGCGCTTTGTTATTCATGTGTTTTTTCGCTTCGCTAAGGTATTTCTTCGCTAATCGATTGTTTCTCTTTACTCTATTTCCTTCTACATCGTTGGCTTTAGCCTCTCTCAATCGCGTTGCAAGCACAAATAATGGCATGATTACAAGAGGTGCTAGCAATAAGAAATAGAACAACGAAGTATTCCAGTAGGTTGGTTGCTTAGATTCAACAAAAGTTAATGTCTTCTTGTTCTTTTGGAAAAGTTCCTGGTCATCTGCGTGATCTGCACTAGCAACTTCTTTATTTGTCGGCAACATAGGGCCGTCTAAAACATGAATCTTTAGGGTATCTGTTGTAATCGTTTTATATTGTTTGGACGCTAAATCGAAATATGAAAATTCCATTGGATCAATGTTGTATTCACCCTTATATTGTGGAATTATCGTGTATTTATTGGCTCTATTTCCCTGTAAACCAAAAGCTGTAGGATTTAACTTTTCTGAATATTGTGGGTCATACACCTCTAAAGCAGAATGTGCAACCGGTGTAGGAATAGTAACCAGGTTGAGGTTTCCTTTTCCTGAAACAGTCACTGTTAAATACAACGGCTCACCCGCCTTTAACTCTGTAGTAGAGGGAGTTACTTTGAAGGAGAAATCACCCACTCCTCCAGAGAAGTTTGTAGGTCTATCTTTTTGAGGAAGTTCTTGTGCATCTATGGTAATGGTTTGGGTACTAAATTCTTTTTCTACTAAACCATATTCAGGAAAACCAAAGAAATCTCGACGCCCTGTTGGTACTTCAACTTGAACGGTTAGGGATAGGGGTTTAATAACCTGTTTACCTACTTCCTGAGCCATGATGATATCTTGCTTCAAGACGATGTAATTGTACATTTCCCCTTTGTATTTTCCTTGTTTTAATTCGGGACGTTGTGGCATTTCAATATTATACGTCCAGAACTTGTCGTAGGTAGGGATTTGATTGCCGCGATAACCACCGACATTTGCATTAAAATACAACTTGTATACAATGGAGATAGGTTCATTGACGAAAGGTTTAGTCTTTGAAACTTCAGCGACTAAGTGAACCTTGTCTAGAGACCCTTGCTGCATTTGATTGATCTGTTGACGAGGATCTTGTCGTTCAACAGCATCTGTAACTGTAATAGTGATAGGATTGGTAGTATACGTTTCACCATCCATCACAATGCTTGCTTTACCAATAGTTATTTTTCCTTTTCTCTTGGGTTGTAAAAGATAAGAAAAAGATTTTTTAAAAGATTTTTTTCCATTCATCCAAGCATAACTAACCGAACTATTTGGCCCGCCAACAACACTAAATCCTTCAAAATTTGGAGAACGGAAATTATCTCCATCGCTATTCATCGTAAATTCAATCTGAATAACGTCATTTAAAGGCATTTGGTCTTTATTAACACTCGCTTCAAAAGTTGCTTGTGCAGCTAAAGATTGTGTGAGGAGGACACAAACCAATACAATATACAGGTGTAATGTTTTCATAATTTAAAGCTTACCAATCTTTTTTACGTTGTGTTGATACCCCTTGTGCTTCGCCTTTTTTATCTCCTTTTTTATTCTTGTCAATCAAACGTTGTTGTACCGCTTGTTCATCGCGATTCACCGCATCTAATATACGCTCCATCTGCTCTTTGCTTTGTTGTTGCTTCTGTTGCTGCGGATTTGGTTTTTGATCAGCATTTTGATCTTTATTATCCTTGTTATCCTTGTTATCCTTGTTATCCTTGTTATCCTTATTGTCTTTATTATCCTTGTTGTCTCCTTGATCTTTCTTGTCGTCCTTTTGATTGTCCCCTTTATCATTCTGTTTGTTGTCGTCCTGATTTTGGTCCTGGTTCTTATCTTGATTCTGATCTTTGTTTTTGTCTTGATCTTGGTTGTCTTTATTATCCTGGTTATTTTGATCTTGATTGTCTTTATTCTGATCGTTTTGAGGATTTTCTTCGTTTAGTTTTTTTGCAACAGCATAGTTATAACGCGTTTCATCATCCTTCGGATTATTTCGCAACGCGTTTTTATAGGCCTGTTCAGCTGCTTTATAATTCTTTTCAGCCATATAAGCATTGCCCAAGTTATGATAGGCTTGATGTTTGGCTGTTTTAGTGGTTGCTTCTTGAATAGCTTTGTTATAGGCTGAAATGGCCTCTTTATTCTGCTTTTGGCGAATAAGACTATTCCCTAAATTATAGGTAGGTGTTTCCTTTTTGTCGCTCTTCGATGAGGCAATGCGATAAGCTGCTTCCGCTTGTGTGAATTGCTTGTGTTCATAGGTTTCATTTCCTACGGTTAAAGCGCGGCCTGCTGATTGTGCCCAGACAGACAGCGAAGTGAAAAGAACCAATCCAAAGGTCAAATATATATGTTTCATTTTTCTACTAACTATAAGCATTATTCTTTTTCATTGAAGAGGTTTAATTTCTTCATCCAACTCGTTTTGCGTTCAAGAATGAATAAATCAATACAAATGAGTAAAAAAGCTAAACCTAAAAACCATTGAAATTGGGATTGAAATTCAGCAATTTGTTGAGATTCAAAATCCGTTTTTTCAATTTTGTTGAGCTCATTTGTAATTAGATCTACAATTTCTTGTGTATTTGATCCATAAAAGTATTTTCCTCCAGTTGCATCCGCAATGTGTTTCAAGGTAGAGGGGTCTAATTTAGTGATAACAATCTCGTTGTCCCAATCTCTTTTATATTCAATACCCTTTGCCGTTTTAATGGGAATAGGGCCTCCTTTTTCTGTTCCAACACCAATGGTAATAATCTTGATGTTTTTTTCTTTTGCTAATTCAATAGATGAATCAACACCTTCACCGTGATCTTCCCCATCTGAAATAAGAATCATTACCTTACTTGTTCTAGGGTTATCGAAGTAATTACTCGCCACGTGGATTGCATCTTCTAAGGCCGTTCCTTGAGAAGAAACCATATCGGTATTCATGGATTGTAAATACATTTTGGCCGCATAGTGATCGGTAGTAATGGGCAACATGGGAAATGCACTCCCTGCATACCCTACAATTCCAATACGATCAGGTCCGAGACTATTGATAATTTGCGAGGTTAATTGTTTCATCTTCGCTAAGCGATCCGGAGCCATATCTTGTGCAAGCATACTCTTAGAAACATCTAGCGTGAAAACAATATCAACCCCTTGTCTTTTTACAGTAACAATGCGTGTGCCAATTTTTGGATTGACCAGTGCAAATATGATACAAATCAAAGCCGTTACATATAAACCCGCTTTGATGATGGATTTATTTGCAGATTTATTTGGAGCTAACGCTTGCAGTGCTTTTGGTGTAGCAAACGTTTTTTGCACTTTCTTTTTCCATAGTATTTCCCATACCACTAGCAAAGCAATAACCGCTATTGCAAGTAGTAAAAGAAAATATTTTTTGTCATCTAATTCCCACATAATGCTATTAAATAAATCCTCTAAAAAGTGTTTTACTTAGAATAAAATCTAATGCTAATAAGATAAAAGCAAGAAGAGCAAACAATCTGAATTTTTCTTCTGTATTAACATACTTCTGCTCATCTATTTTTGTTTTTTCTAGCTGATTGATTTCGTCGTATATATTTTTAAGGCTTTGCGTATTGGTTGCTCTAAAATATTGTCCTCCTGTTTCTTTGGCAATGGTCTTCATCAATTCCTCATCCAATTCAACAGGTATTTTTTCATAGCGTAACTCCCCATTAGGGCCATAACCCACAGGAGATTCTGCCAATCCGTTTGTTCCTATTCCAATCGTGTAAATTTTAATGTTGAATTCTTTGGCAATTTGAGTTGCCATTAAAGGATCAACCGTCCCTGTGTTATTTACCCCATCCGTTAGTAAAATGATGATTTTACTTTTTGCAGGGCTTGTTTTTATGCGATTAATAGCCGTGGTTAACCCTACACCAATAGCGGTTCCATCTCGTAAATCATCAGAGTATTTAATATCTCGAAGTGAATTTAAAAGTAAGGTTTTATCACTAGTTACGGGAGTTTTCGTATAGGCTTCTGCCGCGTAAATTACAATTCCGATGCGATCAGCGACACGTTGACTTACGAAATCAGCAGCTACTTCCTTTAAGGCTTCTAAGCGGTTGGGTTTTAAATCTTTAGCTAGCATACTCCCCGAAATATCCATCGCCATTACAATATCAATCCCATGGGTTGAGTGTATTTGATGGTCTACACTAATTACTTGGGGACGCGCTAAGGCAACGATAAGTGCACTCAAGGCTACTGTTTTTAGTACAATAGACAAGGGTAACAGGCGAACTAAAAGGGATGAATGCCCCGTAAAAGGTGCTATCGAACTGAATTTAATAGTTGCCTTTTGTTTCTTTCTGTTTCTATACCAAATGAAGATAACAAGAGGTAATAGCAGAAACAACCAAAAGAATTCAGGATGTAAAAAGGTTGCGTTTCTCATAGTTACTTTTCTTGTTTGTATTGCATGGAGTCAAAAACTTTTTCAGTAATCTCATCTGCATATTGATCTTCTGTATGGTGGAATACCCATACTTGATTTAAAACGGTTTTACTCTCGTGCGTTAATACACAAGCAAATGCTATTTTTTGATTTTTTCCTTGATCTAATTTCAGGGTGAAACTACCTTTGGCTTTTAATCCTGTCAGTCCCGAAGCATTTTCAAATTTCTCGTGGGTTAATTCAATCGCATCCACATCGTAATTCTTGGTGATTAACTTCAGAGAATGATCGATAATTTCTTCTTCGGTATATTTAAAATCTTTTCCTGTTTGTATGGTACTCAAGGTGATGAAAATAGGATTACCTAATTCACCACTTTTGAATTGTTGTATATTGTCAATTCCGTCAATTCCGCTATCGCCAACTGTTGGATCGTTCTTTCTTACCAATACATCTGGAGTACTAACAGTTAGTCCAACACCACTGCCATAGGTACTGTTAATCCATTCTTGTTGGAGTAGACGTTTTGAAGAGTTGAACGTAAATAAGCTCAGATTCTGTTCTGAAGTGATGTTGATTACATAAACAATACCAATAAGCAGGATTAATACGGCTGAAATTGCGGTAGGAATTCCAAAACGCACTCTCTTTCTCTTTCTTTTTCGCTCTTCTCTCAAGCGAATGCGTTCGGTTTGAGTAGCGGCAGAAATAGGATAAGCGGTGTTAATCTCGTTAATGATATTTTGTGTTTTAGACGTATCTGCAACAATTTCATTATCTGCGGGTTGTGATTTAGCAAACTTTACTAAGTCAGCCGTATCCAAGATGTGCTTGAATTCTTTGATAATTTTAGGATCAATTTTTATTTCCTTATCGCGAAGGGTATTCTTTAAAATAGATACTGTCTCAAAAGTGGTTAACTCCCGTGCAGAAATACCAAAGGTATCTTCAATAAAGGCACGAGCGATATCCGTCATCTCAGAATAATACGGTTTTGCATCTCCACGCGTCCAATTTTGTTTCTCTTCCAATTGCTTAAGCTTGGTTACTGCTTTCTCAAAAGGGGTACTGTATTTATCGTCTTCTGTAAGATTTTTGTCTTGTAGTTTTTTGATAATAAAGTAAATGACAATCCCTATTACAATCGCTAAAAGAAGAAAAGCAAGGTAGTACCAGCTTGTAGAAGGAGCTGCTCCTGCTTTGGAAATCGATTTAATATCGTATAAGGGTGTTTTTAAAGTATCTACAACAACATTTTGAACGTTGATGCGAATAGAATCCGTCTTAAATAACTTCGCATCAATGATAACAGGCAATTCGGGAATGGTAAAGCTCCCTTCATCGAATTGCGTTAATTCATAGCTTTTGATTAACTCAATGAAGTTGTCTTTTTTAATGGTATCGATTGGATAGGAATCTATGACTTCTAAAGCCCCTAACGTTTCCGATTCAGGAAATAATACTTTACTATCCTTAGAAGTAATGGCACGAATGCTATATTTTATAGGTTCCCCAATTTTAATGTTGGTGGTATCTACTTTTGTTTCAAGTGGTAACTGAGCTAACATCAACTGAGATGATAACAAAAGAATAAGTACGCTTAAAAGATTGTATTTTGTTCTATTCAGTGTCATTTTATCTAGCTTTGAAATACCCTAATAATTTTTTTACATAACTCTCATCTACACGCATGTTGATTACACCTGCTCCACATTTTTGAAAGGTCTTCTTGAACTGATCTTCTTGTTTTAAAAAATGAGCGGTATATTGATTTCTAACCTCTTTACTTCCTGTATTGACTAGGATTTCTTCTCCTGTTTCTGCATCATAGGTATTGATCATTCCTACATTAGGCAGTTCTTTTTCTCGTTCATCATAAATGCGTATTCCTGTGATATCGTGTTTTTTAGCTGATATCTTTAAGGTGCTTTCGTAAGGAGGTGTAACAAAGTCAGATAGGATAAAAACAATA
The DNA here is from genome assembly GCF_001549985.1 of Myroides odoratus. Taxonomy (GTDB): domain Bacteria; phylum Bacteroidota; class Bacteroidia; order Flavobacteriales; family Flavobacteriaceae; genus Flavobacterium; species Flavobacterium odoratum_A. The sequence continues at coordinate 103,408 of NZ_LROZ01000009.1, forward strand.
GCCTTTTTCTTGATTACTTTTGATAAGTAAGCTAAGGCTAAAGCAACATCGGTTTGTTGACTTTTGGGCTTGAAATCAATCAATTCACGTATAATGCGCAACACATGCATTTTTCCCTTTTTAGGAGGAACGAATAATTCAATTTGGTCCGAAAATAAAATTAGTCCAATTTTATCGTTGTTTTGCGTGGCAGAAAACGCTAAAGTTGCGGCTATTTCTGTGACGATATCTTGTTTGAATGCATCGGTTGACCCGAAGTTTTCAGAGGCACTGATATCTACCATAAGCATTAAGGTAAGCTCTCTTTCTTCTTCGAAAACTTTGATATAAGGCTCATTGTAACGCGCAGTAACGTTCCAATCAATGGCGCGAACATCATCGCCAAATTGATACGGACGCACTTCAGAAAAAGTCATACCACGCCCTTTAAAGGAAGTGTGGTATTCCCCAGAAAAAATATGATCACTTAAACGCTTGGTTTTGATCTCAATTTTTTTGACCTTTTTTAAAATCTCTTTGGTTTCCATTGTAAAAGAATTATTCAAAATAATTATTCCTTAAACGAGCGGAATAATTGTGAAATAAATAGTTGTAATCCCTAGTATTTGATTACTATGGCACTTCTATTTCGTTTACAATTTGATTGATAATATCAACAGAAGTGATACTTTCTGCTTCTGCTTCATAAGTAACCCCAATACGGTGGCGCAATACATCAATGACTACTGCACGTACATCTTCTGGAATTACATATCCTCTGCGTTTGATAAAAGCATAACATTTAGCCGCAGTGGCTAAGTTAATACTACCACGAGGTGATGCTCCAAAACTAATGAGCGGTTTTAATTTCTCTAGTTTGAATTGTTCTGGGTATCTCGTAGCAAAGATGATATCTAAGATATACTTTTCAATTTTTTCATCCATGTACACCTTTTTAACGGCTTCTTGTGCACGTTTGATTTGATCCAAGGTTACTACTGGATTTATCGTTTGTTTTTCACCAGCTAAATTTTGGCGAATAACTAAGCGTTCTTCTTCTAATTTTGGATAGTCAATTACCGTTTTCAACATGAAACGGTCCATTTGCGCTTCTGGTAATGGATAAGTCCCTTCTTGTTCTACTGGGTTTTGTGTTGCCATAACCAAGAAAGGTTTATCTAACGGATAGGTAGTATCACTAATCGTTACTTGCTTTTCTTGCATCGCCTCCAAAAGTGCAGATTGTACTTTTGCTGGAGCACGGTTAATCTCATCCGCTAAGATGAAGTTAGCGAAAACAGGCCCCTTGCGAATAGAAAAATCATTTTCTTTTACGTTGTAAATCATCGTACCGATTACATCGGCAGGTAATAAATCGGGCGTGAACTGAATTCTATTGAAGCTTCCATGTACCGCTTTTGATAAGGTATTAATTGCGAGTGTTTTTGCTAATCCAGGTACTCCTTCTAGTAAGATGTGCCCTTGTCCTAGTAATCCAATTAACAATCGATCAATCATGTGCTTTTGTCCAACAATAGCCTTGTTCATTTCCATTGTTAAGATATCAATAAAAGCACTTTCTCTTTCTATAAGTTCATTTAATTCTCGAATATCGTAATTTGATCCTGGTGTTTCCATAATAAAAGTTTTGTCTGAAAATAACGCTCATTTAATTATTCATGCAAATTCAAAAAATATTCTCTATTAAGTTGTTAATAGATGGTTAAATCTAAAGTGGCCGTTCAACATTTGGGCATGATTTATGGGTTTCTTTTTATAAATTTAAGAACAAAAAATAATTTGCTATGATTAATAAGCGATTACTTATTAAAAATCTATTGGCCCAATATGATGAGAATAGTTTCTATGATAAGAAACGGCAGCTAAATTTACATACCAAATCGGGGAAAGCAAAATTTTTAAAACATATTTGTGCCTTATCAAATTCAAATCCTCAAAATAACTCCTTTATCATTGTAGGAGTGGATGATGATAATAACGAACTAGTTGGTGTAGATTTTTATGATGATAGTAAGATTCAAAATCTAGTAAATGCATATTTTGCCAATCCGCCGAGCATTACCTATGACAACGTTACTTTTACGGATCTTGCTGATGATAAGGTGATTGGCTTGGTGACCATTGCGCCAAATTCTGATTTAACTACGTTCAAACGACCCATTGGTGAAATCCAAGCAGGCTCTTATTTTTCCCGTGTTGGGAGTACATCCGTGCCCAATGGCGCACTCGTTTACAACGGAAATCAAAGTCATGTGGAGAGTATTGAAAAAAGCTCTCAAAATAATTTAAATCACGTCCTCGAAAGCGTTGTACGTTATATGACGCAGTCTTCTAAGGATATTCACGCCAATTATAGCGTATTTAAAGAGCAATTTGTAATCTGTTGGGTCGGAAAAAAGATGAATATTCGCGGTATTCCGTTCTATTCGCGTATGGATATTGAATTTGTGAACGAGCAAATCAAGTTATTTTACTCTTCTTTGGATGTGGTAACCTTGTTTTATGATACCGAATCGTTTGTGTTAACCGAGTATTTGAATCTCGGATTAAATGATGGAACGAGTTATTATCCCTTTGAAGAAATACGCTTAAATTTTTATGACAACGGCAGCTATGCGATGGAGAGTAAGATGCTCTTCGAACCGCCCAAGTATAATGAAAATATTTTGGAGCACATTTATAGGAACAGCTTAAAGGTCATTCAAAAATTAAAAACAGGAGAGCGGTTAACGAATAAGGAAGAGCGCGTGTTAAGTAAATTGTGTTACAACATGATGTTGTGTTACCTCAATGGTTTTGAACAAGCGAAAGAAGAATTGATTGAGGTTAAAGATTATTTAAAATTCACCAATGACCCGGAGTTGTTTACAGGCTTTAAGCAAGTTATGCGTATCTTGCGAAAACTGAAATACGAAACAGAAAGTTATGAGTAGAACATTGGTTATAGGAGATATACATGGAGGATTTAAAGGATTAAAACAACTTTTTGAACGAGCCCAAATAACACCAACCGATCAATTGATTTTTTTAGGCGATTATGTAGATGGATGGAGTGAACCCCATTTAGTTGTTGAATTTTTATTAGCCCTAGAACAAACGCATTCTTGTGTGTTTTTAAGAGGAAATCACGAGAGTCTATTAGTGAAGTGGATGCTGACAAAGGAAGAAAACCCACAGTGGTTTAGGAATGGAGGAGATGCTTCTGTGTTGGCTTATCGTCAGTTACCTGAAGAACAGTTTGCCCGACATTTAGCTTTTTTTCAGCGTTTGCAAAATTACTATATCGATTCCAAGAATCGATTGTTTGTACATGCAGGATTTACCAATCCGAGAGGAATAGAAGTCGAGTTCTTTGAAGAGTATTTGTATTGGGATCGCACGTTGTGGGAAATGGTGATGGCCATGGATCCAGCACTAGATTCATCCAGTCCTTTATATCCTAAACGATTGAAATTCCATGAGGAAATTTATATTGGACATACACCCGTGACGCATTTTGGCTTTGATGTACCAGTTAATTTTGCAAATGTTTGGAATATTGATACAGGAGCTGCTTTTTTAGGGAAAATAAGCGTCATGGATATTGAGACAAAAGAATATTGGCAAAGTGATGTTGTCGCTGATTTATATCCAACAGAAGAGGGAAGAAATCATGGATAATAGTAAAATATTATATATTTGTAGGCAAAGTTTAGAACAAATGAAAAAAATAATCGCAACTGCTTTTTTAATCGGTGGAATATTAGGCGCCAAAGCACAAGCTGTGAATGAGGTTAAGGTAAATATTCTTAATGCCATTGTAGTGCCTTCAATTGAATTGGGTTATGAGCATTTTATTGACCATAATCAATCTGTTGGATTAGATGTGCATTTTATGGATCGCTTTTCATACTATCACGAAAGTAAAAGCAAAGACCAAAAGTTTAATACAACGAGTTTAGCTTTAAATTATAAATTCTATTTTGGAGGTAAAAATGATGCCAACGGAAGTGGGTATTCTGTTTCTCCTTTTATCAAGTATCGTTTTGGTAACTTTAAGGAGGATAGATTTAATGCAGAAATTGATGGATTAGAGCGTGTAAAAACGGATATGAATAGCTTTATTCTAGGTATCGGGGTTGGATATAAATGGACGATGGGTGATTCTTTCGCTATTGAGCCCTTTGCTAATATTGCTCGAAACTTTAGTAGTGAAGTAAATGATCGTTTCTCAGCGATTGAATTCAATGCAGGAGTTATGATTGGTTACCGCTTTTAATCAAAAAGAGATAAAAACAAAAAAGACGTCTATTAGACGTCTTTTTTTATGGTTGTATTCGATTAAAAATCAAATTTAATACCTTGTGCTAATGGAAGTTGACTTCCGTAGTTAATTGTATTTGTTTGTCTTCTCATGTAAGCTTTCCAAGCATCAGATCCAGACTCACGTCCTCCACCTGTTTCTTTTTCGCCTCCAAAAGCTCCACCAATTTCAGCACCTGAAGTACCAATATTAACGTTAGCAATTCCACAATCAGAACCTGCATGTGAAAGGAATAATTCCATTTCGCGCATATTGTTTGTGAAGATTGATGAAGATAATCCTTGAGGAACACCATTTTGCATTGCAATAGCTTCTTCAATGTTGCTGTATTTCATTACGTATAAAATTGGTGCAAACGTTTCAGCTTGAACAATTTCAAATTCGTTTTTCGCTTCAATGATACATGGTTTTACATAACAACCACTTTCATATCCTGCTCCTTCTACAACACCACCTTCAACGATAATTTTTCCACCTTCTTGTTTTGCTTTTTCAATCGCTTTCAAGTAATCTTGAACAGCACCTTGGTCAATTAGTGGTCCAACGTGATTTGCTGCGTCTAATGGGTTTCCAATTTTTAATTGTGCATAAGCACTTTGTAATACTTGGATTGTTTTATCGTAAACGCTTTCGTGGATAATTAAACGACGAGTTGATGTACAACGTTGTCCTGCTGTTCCAACTGCTCCGAATACAGCTCCAACTAATACCATGTTGATATCAGCATGCTCAGAAACGATGATTGCGTTGTTTCCTCCTAATTCTAAAATTGTATTTCCAAAACGCTCAGCAACTGTTTTTGATACGTGACGACCAATACGAGTTGATCCTGTGAAAGATACTAATGGAATTCTGTGGTCATTGTTCATTAAATCTCCACATTCATTTCCAACTACTAAGTTACATACTCCTTCTTGGATATCGTTTGCTTTGAATACTTTAGCAATAATATTTTGACACGCAACTGCACATAACGGTGTTTTTGAACTTGGTTTCCATACACAAACGTCTCCACAAACCCAAGCAATCATTGTGTTCCAGCTCCAAACAGCCACTGGGAAGTTGAAAGCAGAAATAACACCTACAATTCCAATTGGATGCCATTGCTCATACATTCTGTGCATAGGTCTTTCTGAGTGCATCGTTAAACCGTACAATTGACGAGATAATCCTACTGCGAAATCACAGATGTCAATCATTTCTTGAACTTCACCTAAACCTTCTTGTAAACTTTTACCCATTTCATAAGAAACAAGTTTTCCAAGGTGTTCTTTATTGGCACGTAATTCTTCTCCGATTTGACGAACGATATCTCCTCTTTTTGGTGCAGGAACTAATTTCCAAGATTTGTAAGCCTCTTGTGCTGTTTGCATTACTTTTTCGTAATCTTCAGCTGTTGTAGCTTTTACTTTTCCTATTAATTCACCATTTACAGGTGAGTATGATTCGATAATTCTTCCGTTAGAAAATGAGTGTAAACCTGTTGAAGTACCATTGTTTACTTCTTCAAGTCCTAAATGCTTCATCGCATCCAAAATTCCAAATTGGTCATTTGTTGTTGCCATTATTCTTCTTTTATAGTTTATAAGATAGTTCTTCGCTAAGATATAAAAATAATTTTAGCTAAGAGGTGTTAATAAAAACACTTCATTTTGCTATATTATTAAGTTGTTGTCAATTATTTGGAATAAAAGCAACGTTTATTTTGTGCTAATTGTAAAATTATAATTAGGTTGTTAGTCTGAAGCAATAGATTGCTTTAAAACAAAAAAATACCGTGTGTTTTTGCGTGTTTACGGGAAGATTATGGAACAGCATCCATCACGCAATTGCAGTGCGAGCAGGTTCTCAATTCTTCTGATTGGTAAAAATGCTTAAAATGAGGAAGAAAATCCGTTTCGATATCAGTTAATTCGAAATAGACTTCATGTAATTTCTCGTTGCAGTTCTCACAATACCAAATTAAACCATCTTTTGCATGGGCTTCTTTTCTTTTCGTTTCCACGACTAAGCCAACAGAATTTGCTGTGCGAATAGGCGCATGAGGCATTTTGGCTGGTAGGAGATAGATGTCTCCGGGGTTAAGTGTAATGCGTTTTCTTTCTCCATCTTCCTGAATATCAATGTAGATTGTTCCTTCTAGTTGAAAAAAGAATTCTTCATTCTCGTTATAGTGAAAGTCTTTGCGATTATTAGGACCTCCAACAACCATAATGATATAATCTTTTGAATCGATAAAAAGATTCTTATTTGATACAGGTGGTTTCAGCAGGTCTTTATTTTCATTCACCCACTGTAAAAGATTAAAGGCTACGGCATTACTCATAGGATAAAAATGCGTTTAGTTACTTCTACTCAACCAATTTTGAGGGTTATCAATATTGGAGTTGTGCGAAAGTAAGAATTTTAAAACAGTTTTTCCTGCGCTGTTTGTGTTAATTGTTCCGATGGTTTGCTTTAAACTTACTTTATCGCCTTTTTGAACGGTAACATCACGTAGATTTTGATACACCGTAATGTAATCTCCATGCTGAATTAACACGGCTTTGTTTCCTCCAGATAAAACCTGTACTTGTAATACTTCTCCTTCAAAAATAGCTCTTGCTTTAGCATTGGATTCAGTGGTAATTTCCACTCCACTGTTGTGGACAGTTAGGTGTGTTTGTACAGGGTGTGGCTGATCTCCATAAGGTAGAGATACATAGCCTTTCTCCACGGGCCACGGTAATTTTCCACGGTTTGCTTTGAAATTATCAGCAACTAATTTTCCTTCTGGTGTTAGCTCAAAAGTAGCCGCAGCAGAACTAGTCGTTTTAGATTTAGTTGTGGTTTTACCCGCTTTTGCAGCCGCTTCTCTAGCTTTTCTATTTGCTTCTTCAATGGCTTCGCGAATTAATTGCTGGATTTTGCGATCAATTGCTTTGGTTTCGTCTTGTTTTTTCTTGATTTGTTCGTTGAACTTCTTCTGATCTTTCTTCACAATAGACACAAGTTCTTGTTGTGCTGTTAAATCTTCTTTTAAGTTCTTTTCATTCGCTTCTTGTTCTGCTAAAAGCTTGCGTTGCTTTTCTTTCTCAACTTCAAGTTTAGCTAAAGCTTCATTTAACAAGATCGTTTTTTCTTTCAGTTCTTCTCCCTGTTGTTTTCTGAAATCAGCATATTGCTTTAAATATTGTACGCGTTTATAGGCCTGAAAAAAGTTTTCAGAAGAGAGAATAAACATCATTTTGCTCTGATTGGATCTACTCTTGTACGCTTTTACAATTGTTTTGGCATAATCTTGCTTAAGTTGATCTAATTCTTTAGCTAAAGCATTCGCCTCTTTTTGATTTTTAGCAATATTGTTCGTGGTGATATTAATCTGCTTGCGCACATTACTGATTAACTGTCTGTTCAGGGTAACTTTTCGGTTAATCTCATCAATCTCAGCTAAAATATTGCGTTCTTTCGTTTGCTCTTTGTGAAGTAACTGCTGTACAGACTTAATTTCAATTACAATCTGTTGCTTTCTGCGTTCTAACTGTTCTTGTGTCTCTTTTTGTTGAGCACACAAAGGCAATGCCATTAAAATGAACAATATAGAGCAGTAGGTTTTTTTCATAGCGGTGTACTTCTTAAGCCATACAATATTACGGAATTTTTACAAATTAATGAGTTTGTACCCCTTAGGAACTGCATAATTAATTTGTAAATCTTCGTTAAACGAAACTTTTCTGTAACGAATATCCAAATTTATGGTTTTTTCTTCTTCCGCTAGAATATTTATTTCTGTTGGGACAATAAAGTTTTTTACTTTTTGATAACCTGGATACGAGATAGTTACTTTTCGGTTGGAGTTGCGTTCTGTAATCGCTTCTTTTTTCAAAAGTGTATTCTCATCTTCGAAAAAGTAAGTAGACTGTAATTCTTCTTGTTCAGGAGAGCTGACTTTGTGTAACCCATCTTCAATACTAGCCACATATTCTCCACTATTTTGACTGTCTAAGACTTGTCCTAACAGCAGGTTTTGAAAACGATTGAAGTTTACATCAGCCCCAATGAATTTTGTCAATACATCATATCCTCCTTGAAAGGCGTTTTCGTGGAATTTTTCATAGTATTGGATGCCGTCAGGCGTAATAAGTGCTTTACTAACGAGGATGTCCGAATAGCGGATGTTGAGCTGGATCTGTTTGTCTTTTTCAATTAAAACCTCAAGTCCAATTTTGTAGTTATCTTCTTCCGTTTTATAATGGGCGGTTCCTTTCAGCGTAACGGTTTCAAAATCCTGTGCATTTTTAGCGTGATTGTTTAAAATGACCAAAGCCGTTTTTGATTTTGTAGCATTTGATTCTCGCAATAAAAACCCTTCTCCTCCTTTTTTACAACTGATAAATAGTAAGCTTGTAAGGCATAGGAACGCAATCTTTTTCATAGTTTTTGTAGCTAAATGGTTTAGTACCTCGAATATAGATAAAAAAAATCCGTTTTAAAGAAATTTAAAACGGATTTAATAGTATTTTAGTCTAAAACAGAATAATCACCAATACTGATGTTGGTGTGATTTCCGTTGTATTTAGCGTGATTTCCAATCATAGCATTGTCCAAGTTAGCATTTGCAATAAAAGCGTATGTTTGAATTAAACTATTTTTAATTGTTGCATTTTCTACTTTGGAATGATCTCCTAAAGATACATTTGGACCAATCGTTGCATTTTTTAATACTACGTTATCCCCAATATAACAAGGAGGGATAATGGTGCTATTTTCTAATTGAATAGAAGACGAAACATAATTGCTGTTTTCTGCTTCTAAGAATGTTAACATGCGATTGTTGGTGTCAACTGTAACATCTTTGTTTCCACAGTCCATCCATTCATCAACTTGTCCAGGAACAAAGCGCATCCCTTTTTGTTTCATATTTTCTAATGCATCAGTTAGTTGGTATTCTCCACCTTTAATGATGTTATTATCTAATAGGAACTCTAATTCTTGGCGCAATGTTTCTCCACTTTTGAAAAAGTAGATACCAATAATAGCTAAGTCTGAGACAAAAGTGGCTGGTTTTTCTACAAAATCAACAATTTCATTTTTGTCATTGAGTTGAACTACACCAAAGGCACTTGGATCCTCTACTTGTTTCACCCAGATTACGCTATCTGCTGTTTTGTCTAAATTGAAATCTGCACGGAACAACGTATCAGCATAGGCTACTACGATAGGACCAGACATACTTTCTTTGGCACATAAAATCGCGTGAGCCGTTCCTAAAGCTTCATTTTGGTAACAAATAGTTCCTTTTGCTCCTAACTTTTCAGCAATAGCAATAAGGTCTTTTTCTGTTTGTTTACCGAAGCTTTCGTGAATAATAAATGCGATTTCTTCAATTTTGTCATTTAAAACCTTGGCAATATCCTCAACCAATCGATGTACAATTGGCTTTCCTGCAATTGGAATTAAAGGTTTGGGTGTAGTAAGGGTATGTGGGCGTAAACGCGATCCACGTCCAGCCATAGGTACAATGATTTTCATTTTGTATCTTATTTATTTTTCGTTTTTATTTTGTTCCTGTGCTTCCAAATCCTCCTGCACCACGTGTGGTCTCTGAAAGTGCTTCTGCATCTTCCCATTGGATTTGTTCATATTTTGCAATTACCATTTGAGCGATGCGCTCTCCATTTTCAACAACAAAAGGCTCTTTAGATAGATTAACTAAAATAACTCCAATCTCTCCTCTATAATCTGCGTCAATGGTACCAGGTGAATTCAATAAGGTAATTCCTTTTTTTGCCGCTAAACCACTTCTTGGTCTGATTTGAGCTTCATATCCTTCAGGCAATTCAATAAATAATCCAGTTGGTACAATAGCTCTTTCTAAACTGTTTAATGTAATAGGCTCAGTAAGATTTGCTCTTAAGTCCATTCCTGCAGATTGCGTTGTTTCATAATGAGGCAAAGCATGCTGTGATTTATTTATAATTTTTACGGATGTCATACAGAATAATATTAAAATACAGCGACAAATATAAAGGTTTGTTTGGACAATTAAATAATTGAGGTTTAGTTTTCCGCTGTCGATTTTTGAAATAGCAAATACAAGGAGTGTGGTGAATGTCATTCAAAAAAGAAAGATCAACCCGTTTAATTTTGTACTTTCGTATTTCGTATCCTATGTTAGAAAATAGAAAAATATTTACCCTACACGCTATCTTAAATCGTGTTCAGCAAGTTTTTGATGAACTTATGCTGGGGAAATACTTTTGGGTTAAAGTCGAGGTCCTCAAAGTGAACAAAGATCGTCGAGGGCACTACTATCTAGAATTAGTAGAGCAGGTAGATGATCAGGTTTTGGCGCGATGTCGAGCTACGATTTGGCAACGAAATGTCGAGCGCTGCGTGATTGATGGAGGTGAAGAATTAGATAAGGTCGTCAAAGAAGGTGCTGAAATCCTATGCTATGGTGAAGCTATATTTCATCCCGTTTATGGTTTCTCTTTGCATGTTATTCACGTGGATTATGCTTTTAGTTTAGGAGAAATTGAACGCAAAAAGCAAATGGCTTTGATGCAGCTGCAGCAAAAAGGATTGCTTCAGCTCAATAAGAATCAATCCCTACCGTTGGTCCTGCAACATATTGCTGTTGTAGGTTCTATAGGAACATCAGGGTATGAGGATTTTGTGCAACACTTGTTACAGAATCCCTATCATTTTACTTTTAACTTGACGTATTTTGATACACAAGTACAAGGGGAAGAAGCGAGTGCGAATATCATTAAACAGTTAGAGGTTGTTGCGCAAGGCACATTTGATGTTGTGGTTTTGATTCGCGGTGGAGGATCAAAATTTGATTTGGATGTGTTTAATGCTATCGAAGTAGCAGAACAAATAGCACAAATGCCCCTAGCGGTTTTCACGGGAATTGGGCATGAAACAGATAGTACGGTGGCGGATTATGTTGCACACACGTATTTTAAAACGCCTAGTGCCGTGGCTGCCTTTATCATTGAAAAAGCCCTAAAGTTTCAGGTGTTTTTAGAGCAGATGGGACAGGAAATAAAAGAAAATGCACGAAGAGTGTTGACCCACCATCGAACAACACTTCATCAAGTAGAAGAAAGAGTGACAAATTTAAGTACCTCTCTTGTGGTGGAAGAACAGGCGAAATTAACGCAGCAATCTACAGCATTGGGCTATTTAGTGAAGCAGTTGACCCAAGTAGCTAAGAGCGATTTGAGATGGACGGAACAAGCCATAGTCGTTGAAACGAATGTTTTAGTAAAGAAGAGAAGCAATACCCTATATGATAACGTTGCTCGATTGGGTGTATGGGGGAAACAGAAAGTATCTTTGGAGCACCAGCAACTCTATCGCTTACAAGAGATGATAACTACTCAGGTGCGACATACTTTAACTCGAGTAAATCTTCAATTGACGCAAACTACAGCACTGCTGTCTTTATATGATATGGAGCATATGCTGAAAAAAGGATTTGCCATAATTCGACATCAAGGAGCAGTAGTTACGGAACGAACAGTCTTACATCAAGGAGATGAATTAGAATTGACCTTATATAACAAACAATATAAAATTACGCTGGCAAGCATAGAAGAAATAGAACAATGGAAAAACTTACATATGAAAAAGCCGCAGCAGAACTAGATCAGATTCTCACGGCATTGAAAAATGACGAAGTCACAGTAGATGAATTAGCTGAAAAAGTAGAGCGCGCTTCTGTGTTGATTGCTTTTTGCAAGAAAAAATTGACGGCAACAGAAGAGAAAATAGAGAAAATTATCAATAAGTTAGACCAATAGCTGGGAAGTATAAATTCACAGCTATTGGTACTTTTATTTTTAGTGTTGGTGTGGGTTTTTAGATAGTTCATTGCTATTGGCGATGAATTGTCTTACATCATCAGAAGAAGGTAATTCGAATACTTCTAAATGGAAGTAATCAATAGCTGCTAAGACGTGATCAAAGATATCGGCCATGACGGTTTCATAAAAAGCCCAAACGGTACTATTCGTAAACATATACAATTCAATAGGCAACCCATGTTCTGTTGGTTGTAAGTGACGGACCATTAAATGATATTCTTTGTGAATATTTTGATTTTGTTGCGCATAGCGCAATACATAGGCTCTGAATAAACCAATATTTGTCATGCGACGTCCATTTACAGGCATGGATTGGTCTGCATTGGTGCTGATATTATAGTCATCAATTTCCTTTTGTCTTTCTTCTATATACGGTTTAAGCAGTTGAATCTTTTTCAATTCATTGATTTCATGAGGTTCTAAAAATCGAATGGACGACATTTTGATATTAATACTTCGTTTGATTCGTCGTCCCCCTGAATTTTGCATCCCGCGGTAGTTCTTAAACGAATCGCTAATGAGTAAATAGGTTGGTATTGTCGTAATGGTTTTATCGAAATTTTGAACTTTTACTGTACTTAGGTTGATTTCCAATACAGTTCCATCCGCACCAAACTTGGCCATTTCAATCCAATCCCCCACGCGAACCATATCATTGGTAGAAACCTGAATACTCGCCACAAACCCCATGATGGTATCTTTAAATACCAACATCAAAATAGCAGATGCTGCTCCTAAGGAGACTAGAAAGGTAACAGGATCTTTTCCTGTGATAATAGAAAAGATAATGATGGCAGAGAAAAAGTATAAAATAATACTAGATACTTGCGAATAGCTATCAATGGGTTTATCGGCTAAACGCGGTTTTGTTCGGGCATAATCTCTACTAGATCGAATCAACGAACGCAAAAGCAACGTAACCACTACAACAAATAAGATATTTGTTAGTGATAGAACAAAGCTAATGACATTGGGAAACCCGATGAAAAAGATAGGGAATAGGATACGAGCTAAGGTTACAGGAATCAAATGCGTAATATTGTGCAGAACCTTATTGTTTATAATAATATCATCTAATTGAGTTTTGCTTGTTGCAGCATATTTCCTCGCGATGACAATCACGATATTTTTTAAGATGTAATCGAGCACAACCATACAGAGTGAAAAAGCTAACAGCAGAACACCTGTGGTGACAATGTGAGTTTCTTGTTCGTTTAGTTGTAAAAAATGAAGGGAATCAAAAAACCATTTGTAAATGATATTTAAATCACTCAAGTTAATAATATCGTTGATGTCCTTTTGGTCAAGGGATAGAAAATACATTGTATTTGAATGTGTTTGAATGTGATTATGCAAGATAAACAATAAAAAACGCTTTTTATGTTAAGGCAATGGCAAATAAGTAAAAGAAAGTGTGGTTGTTTTTAAAAAAAGCTCTATAAATTTAATTATAGAGCTTTTGAATATCCATTATAATTGGTTTAGCATATCATTAATCTTATCTAGGTTAGGCGTAAGAATGACCTCAATACGTCTATTTTTAGCTTTTCCTTCAGTTGTACTATTGCTCATAAGAGGTGCGTATTCACTTCGTCCAGCTGCGGTAAGATTTTTTTTGTCGATGGACGCATTCTCCGTTAAAATAGAAACGATGGCTAGTGCACGTTTGGTTGATAAATCCCAGTTATTTTGAACACCATCACCTAAATTACCCAAAACTTTATCATTGTCTGTATGTCCTTCAATCAAAACAGAAATATCTGGATTCGCAGCGAGTACTTTACCTAATTCGATTACAGCATTGCGCCCTTCATCGTTGACCGACCAGCTACCCGATTTAAAGAGTAGTTTATTCTCCATGGAAACATATACTTTACCGTTTTTCTGTTCAATGGTTAATCCTCTACCTTCAAAGGCATTTAAGGCTTGAGATAAGTTATCTTTTAACGCTTTCATCTGTTTGTCATTGGCTGCTAAAATACCTTCAAGCTCCTGTACGCGTTTAGACTTTAAATCTAGTTCTGCTTTTGCTTTTGCCAATCTAGCTGCTTCTGCTTGTAGTGATTCTTCACTGTGTTTTTCTAGATTGGTATAAGAATGCTGCAAGTCTTGTAATCTGTTTTGAGCGGCTGAAATTTCAGCATTCAAATTTTGACGTTCTTGCTGTAAGTCTTTCAATTGTTGAGCCAATTGCTTTTTAGCTTGCTCCAAATCACTCATCGAACTATTGAGCGTAGCTAACTCGTCTGCTAAGCGTTGGTTATCATCCAAGGTCATTTGGTAATCTTGGTCAAGTTCATTGTAGAGTTTTCTTGTTACACAAGAGGATAGTAACGTAAGCGTTAGTAAACTGATGGACAGTCTTTTTATCATCGGGATGCGTTTTTAGGTTGAGTTTAAGCTTTTATTTCTACAACAATAGGGCAATGATCAGAATGTTTGACGTCTTGCAATATAGAAGCGCTTAGAATTCGATCTTTCATCGGTTCTGCAACCATGTTGTAGTCAATTCTCCATCCTTTATTGTTGTTTCTTGCATTTGCACGGTACGTCCACCAGCTATATTGATGGGGTTCGGTATGGAATACACGGAAACTGTCAATAAACCCATGGTCAACAAATTTATCTACCCAAGCTCTTTCTTCTGGTAAGAACCCTGAAACTTTTGCATTTCGAATGGGATCATGGATATCAATGGCTTTGTGACAAATGTTGTAATCTCCACAGATAATTAAATTGGGTATTTCTTTTTTAAGCTCCGTAATATAGGTAAAGAAATCATCCATGTATTGGTATTTGAAATCCAGTCGATCAATATTAGAGGCAGAAGGCAAGTACAGTGACATGACTGAAAAGGTATCAAAATCTACGCGTAAATTTCTTCCTTCAAAATCCATATAGTCAATGCCTGTTCCATATGTGATATGGTTGGGTTTTTCCTTGCAAAAAATAGCTACACCACTATAGCCTGCTTTTTGAGCAGAAAAATAGTATTGATAAGGATAGCCCGCTAAAGTAATTTCATCTGTTGGAATCTGATCTTCTTTAGCTTTGGTTTCCTGTAAGCAAATGATATCAGCCTGCTCTTCTTGCATCCATTCTAAAAGCCCTTTTTTGATTGCTGCACGAATTCCATTTACATTATAGGATATAATTTTTTTCATTATGCCTGGTTTTTTGTATGAAAATCAAAAATAGAAAAAATAAACATTCCGATGAGTTAAAAGAAGAAGGAGTGATGCGTTTTTAATTTTTAATTAGCATTCTAGTATTGTTCAATGTAAAACAAGTCTTATTGTTGGTTCGATTGATAGGGTTTGACTGTAGGTATAGTTAAAAAAGATAAAAAAAGAAATATTTATCTGAGAAGAGAATAAAGAAGAATAAATAATTTTTACATCATATATCTTTTTTTTAATCAGTTATTTAGGTCAATATCTTTGACAATGCTAGGGATATGCAGTAGAGGATGATAAAATAAAATAGATTACCTAAAGATTTTAGTATATTTGTCTTACTTAAATTTTCAAATTGATGGGGTTAGTAACAGCTAAGGAAGTAGCGAAGGCGATAAATGTGGACAAGTATGGTATCTTGGGTACTTTTACGGGGTGGTTGCTTATGAAGGCGCTTAAGGTTACCACATTAAATAAGATTTACGATAGAAATAAACATTTAGAAGAATTAGAGTTTTTAAACGCTATTCTAGAAGAGTTTCAGATTGAATTTCAAATCGATCCAGAGGAATTAAAACGATTACCTAAAAAAGGCCCGTATATTACCATCTCCAATCATCCATTGGGTGGAATTGATGGGATTTTGCTTCTAAAATTAATGTTGGAGCACGATCCTAATTTTAAAATTATTGCCAACTTTTTATTGCATCGTATTGAGCCTTTGAAGCCTTATATCATGCCAGTTAATCCATTTGAAAACAACAAGGATGTGAAGTCAAGTGTATTGGGATTAAAAGATACATTACGACATTTAAGTGATGGTAAACCGTTGGGGATATTCCCAGCAGGTGAGGTATCTACGTATAAGGATGGTCGATTGGTGGTTGATAAACCATGGGAAGAGGGAGCTATTAAGCTGATTAAAAAAGCGAATGTACCTGTAGTTCCTATTTATTTTCATGCGCAAAACAGTAAATTATTTTACTTTTTATCGCAGATTAATCCAACTTTGCGTACAGCAAAGTTGCCTTCGGAGCTATTGACACAAAAAGATCGTGTAATTAAAATACGCATTGGTCGTCCAATATCTGTCGAAGAACAGAATGAACATTATGATTTAAGTGATTATGGTAATTTTTTGCGCTTTAAGACGTATTTATTATCTAATGCTTATAAAGACGAAGACTCCCAGAAGTGGATTAAAGTTCCGTCTTTTAATTTTAAATTTCCAAAGATGGTAAAGGACATTGTCCCTCCACAACCCCTAGATAGAATCAAACAAGAAATAGAAGTTTTACGTGAAAAAGACTTCCGATTGTTGCAAAGCAAAAATTATGAAGTATTCTTGTGTAAATCAGATTTGATTCCGACAATATTATTAGAGCTTGGTCGACTTCGAGAGGTTACGTTTCGCGAAGTAGGAGAAGGGACAAATAATGAGCTAGATTTAGATCAATATGATAAATATTATCATCACATGTTCTTATGGGATAGCGAAGCAGAACAAATCTGTGGAGCGTATCGCATGGGACTGGGATCAGAGATTTATAAAAAATATGGAATTAATGGGTTTTATTTGAACGAACTGTTTCGTTTCGAATCTGAACTTTATCCGATGATGGCGCAATCAATTGAAATGGGACGTGCTTTTATTGTTAAAGAATATCAGCAAAAACCAATGCCTTTGTTTTTACTTTGGAAGGGGATTGTGCATACCACTTTGCGTTTTCCAGAACATCAATATTTAATAGGAGGAGTGAGTATCAGCAACCAATTCTCGGATTTTTCTAAGTCCTTGATGATTGAATTCATGCGCTCGCATTATTTTGATCCTTTTATCGCGCAATATGTTACACCTAAGATGGAATATAAGGTGAATCTAAAGGATGCAGATAAGGATTTGATTTTTAATGAGACGGAATCAGATTTAAATAAGTTTGATAAGATTATCGAAGATGTTGAGCCTGCTAAGTTGAGAGTACCTGTATTGATTAAGAAGTACATCAAGCAAAATGCAAAAGTAATCGCGTTCAATGTGGATCCTTTATTCAATAATGCGATAGACGGATTAATGTATATCAAAATTGCTGATTTACCTGAAAGTACAGTAAAGCCAGTGATGGAAGAATTTGAAGCAGAACTTGAACGAAAAATACAAGAAGAAGCAAATAAATATAATTAAGTTAAAAAAGGATGTCTCTAAACGACATCCTTTTTTTATCTCTAAAGTTTCGTTTTTTGAATGTGAAAATCCGTCCTAAATACTTCGTAATTTGATGAAAATAAAAAGACATATTGCTTTGGAATGTGTTTTTATTTGATAATTTAATTGCTTATCCTGTTGTTTTTGTTGATTATAATTGTTTTTGTAAATAAAAAATTCAGTATTTTTTGTATAATTCAAAAAAACGTATACTTTTGAGTTGTTAAATAAAAGTAAAAAACAATGTTCAGAAAAGTTAAGTTTTTTTTAGTTTGCGCGATGATTGCTATAAGTGCTTCAGCTTGTAGTTCTGATGATAGTTCTACCTCCACTAAAAAATCTGGATCGGGATATCGAGTTTCGAATGAGGAGTATGTGGTAGAGGTTGCTGGAACAAGGGATGTAGAATTTCAACGTATTGAAGTGGCTACAATTGATGGAAAAGAAGTTACTACATTCATTAAAGACAAGTTTGAAGGGAAAAGAGAATGGACTAAAGAATTTAAAAAAACGGTAAAACAAAAAATTACGGTTAAGGTATTGGCGTCAAGTGAAAATGAAGAATCAAAACTTCATATTCGCGTGAGAAAGAGCCAGAATATCATTAAAGAGGCTGAGTTTGAAGTGAAAGGAAAATCACTTTACGGAGAAATTATCTTTTAAATAGAAGTTAAGTTCAGCGTATTTATTTTCAACTTTCGTTGAAATAAAAGAGGAATAGTATCGTTATCAAAGGAACTCGTAGCATTTTATCTGCCCTATACTTTAACGTTCTGGCACTTAAAATGAGTAGTTAAATTTTTGAATAAGACAAAAAAAATCCTATTTTTGAATTGTTAAATAAAAGTAAAAATGATGTTCAGAAAAGTTAAGTTTATTGTAGTCTGTGCAATTATTGCGTTAGGACTAGCTGCATGTAGTTCAGATGATGGTAATCCTGTACTTAAATTAGATAAGAAACAATACAATGTGTTAATAGAAATTACCGATGATATTGAAATGGAACAGATTACGGCCTATTATTATGATGGCGTTCAGATCACGGAAGAAAAATTTATTGAACCTGCTCCTGTTGTAGATGAGGATGAAGAAGGGGAACAAGGACAAGAACCAAAAATAACACAATGGGATAGATCGTACACGCTAACAGTTGCTGAACGTGTAAGTATTGAAGCGAAGGGTGTGGGAGACAGTTCATCTTCTAGGTTGACTATTACAGTAACAGATAAAGATGGTTTTGTAGTGAAAGAGAAAGAAGCAAAAGGAAAAGACTTATACTTAGAAATGAATTTTTAGTTTGCTAAAAAACATAAAAAAAGGTACCTCATAGGGTACCTTTTTTTATGTTATACATTGTATGTTAGCTAAAATTTAATCGGATTTTATCCATGATAACTTGTGCTAATTTTGCTTTGCTTTCAAAGGTCCAGCCTGCAATATGAGGGGATAGTAAGACTTTTTCTGATTGAATCAAGTATTGCATAGGTTGAGGTAGCGTTTCGTCAGCAAACATATGTTCAAAGGAAGATTTCTCATACTCCAACACATCTAAGGCAGCACCTCTTACCTTTCCACGCTCTAGAGCAGCAACTAAATCTGCCGTGTTGACCGCTTTGCCTCGTGCAGTATTAATTAGCCAAAATGGCTTAGCCATTTGCTCTATAAAAACCTGATCAATAAGGTTGATTGTTTCGGGTGTTTGAGGAATATGCAAGCTAATGATGTCTGCTCTTTGTTGTAACGTGGCTAAAGAAACTTGGGTTGCATATTGATTGGATAAGTTGTCTAGGATATCGTGAAAAATAACCTCGCAATTAAAGCCTTGTAGGCGCTGAGCAAAAGCATTTCCCATATGACCATATCCAATAATTCCAACTGTTTTTCCTTCAATTTCATGTCCTCTATTGCCTTCTCGAATCCAAATACCAGCTCTTACTTCTTGGTCCACAAGATTTAATTTGTTGAATAACGTCAATAACATCCCCAAAGCATGTTCTCCAACAGCCGTTTGATTGCCTTCGGGTGCAGCGATTAAGGCAATTCCTTTTGATGCTGCAAAGGCACAGTCTATGTTTTCTAAACCAGCTCCAACACGACCAATGAATTTAAGTTGTGTCGCTTTTTCTAAGAAAGTCTGATCAATTTTAAATCGACTGCGTATAATGATGCCTTCGTATTCGTGTATTGTATTTTCTATAGTTTCTTTACTCGACGTGTAATCTTCTATATTGGTATACCCCATTTGAGTGAATTGCTCGATCATCAAGGGGTGGTTACTATCTATATGTAATACTTTTTTTGCTGCCATACTGCGAAAGTTAGAAGCCAAGAATGACTTTGGCGATGGAAAAATAAATTAAAATACCGAAAATATCATTGCTGGTTGTAATAAATGGACCTGTAGCCAAAGCAGGATCGACACCGTATTTATTCAATAGAATAGGTACAAAAGTACCAATCAAACTGGCAATGATAATTACGCTGATTAAGGCAATGGATACCGTAACACCAATAATGTAATCTACCCCTAGTAGAACGTGACTTCCAATCATCAAGAGGATTGCCAATAAGAAGCCATTTAATAAACTTAAAGAAACTTCTTTACCTAGGCGTTTCCAAATGGATCCAGAAATGGTGTTATTTGCAAGTCCTTGAACAATAATAGCAGAAGATTGAACGCCTACATTTCCCGCCATAGCGGCAATTAAAGGTGTGAAAAAGAAAAGTACACCAAACTTCTCCATGGCATCTTCAAAGCTTCGCGATACATTCACTGCAACAAAACCACCAATCATTGCGAGAATCAACCAAGGTAATCTTGCCTTGGTTAAGGTTAATATACTGTCATTGGTATCAACGTCTTGTGAAATACCCGCTGCTAATTGATAATCTTTGTCCGCTTCCTCTTTAATCACGTCCACAATATCATCAATGGTAATTCTCCCTACTAATCGTCCCATTTCATCCACTACAGGAATCGCTTCTAAATCGTATTTCTGCATGATACGTGCTACTTCTGTATCTTCGGTGTCTACTTTTACATAATCCACTTTAGGAATATAGACATCACTGATGTGTGTGGTTGTGGAAGACGTCAATAAGTCTTTGAGTGATAGACGGCCTTTTAAGCGACCTTCATCATCTACCACGTAGATGGAGTGAACACGAGAAACGTGCTCGGCTTGTTTGCGCATTTCTTTGACACAAGTTAATATGGACCAATTTTCATTGACCGATACAAACTCTTTCGCCATTAATCCCCCTGCCGTATCTTCGTCATAACGCAATAATTCGACAATGTCTTTGGCGTGTTCTAAATCTTCTAGTTCTAAGAGAACTTCTTCTTGTCTTTTTTCAGATAATTCTGCGATGATATCGGCAGCATCGTCGGTATCAAGTTCATCGAGCTCTTCGGCAATTTCTTTAGGAGAAAGACTCTTTAAAATCTTTTCTCGTAAATCATCATCTAAATTAAGTAATATTTCTGCAGTAACTTCACTATCTAATATATCGAAGATATAAATGGCTTCCTCTGTGTGAAGCTCATTCATAATTTCTGCTATATCCACAGCGTGGATATCCTTCAGAAACTCTAATAATTCAGCTTCCTTACCTGTAGCAATAAGTTCTTCGATTTGTAGAATAGTTTCATCACTGATTTTGAATTCCATGTAGTTCTATTTTTTTTGTAAGATCAATAAATTCTTCCACACCTAATTGTTCTGGGCGCATGTTGAAAATGGCTTCTTCTCTAATTTCATCGGGTAAACCAAAGCTTTTTAAGCTATTTCTCAAGGTTTTTCGACGTTGATTAAAAGCTGTCTTTACCACAGTAAAGAATAGTTTTTCATTACAAGGTAGGGTGTAGTTTTCTTTTCTACGCATACGCATCACTCCTGATTTTACTTTGGGGGGAGGATTGAATACTTGTTCTGATACAGTGAACAAATATTCCGTATCATAAAAGGCCTGTGTCAATACAGAGAGAATACCATAGGTTTTACTTCCTTTCTTTTCACAGATGCGTTCTGCTACTTCCTTTTGGAACATTCCTGAAAATTCTGGAACAAAATCGCGAAGTTCTAAAACGCGAAATACAATTTGACTTGAAATGTTGTATGGAAAGTTTCCAATAACAGTAAAAGGCTCTTGATTAAAAGCTTGTACAATGTTGAATTTTAGAAAATCCTGTGCAAAAATGTGACCGTGTAGTTTGGGATAATGTTTATGTAAGTAATCCACAGACTCGGTGTCGATTTCTACGACAAAGGTTTCGATGGGTTTTTCTAAAATATATTTGGTCAATACTCCCATTCCAGGACCGATTTCCAACACCTTGTTGTACCCTACTAAGGTAAGCGTATCGGCAATTCGCCTCGCAACATTTTCATCCGTTAAAAAGTGCTGTCCTAGGTGTTTTTTCGCTCTAACTTTGTCCATTAATTCTCGGTTTAGTGTTCGCTTATTAGCTCTAATTCTGTTTTAAAAGTAAGCATCATATCGCCAAACTTCTTACGTGATTCTATTTCAAATAAATCATGCTCTTCATTGTAATATTGCTGTAATAAATCAGCACTAGCTGTTTCGAATTGAATAGAATAGGTGATTCCGCCCATGTCTTCGTCTACTAAAACCTTCACCATTCGAGCTTTATTAAATTTCTTTGTGTTTAAGATACCAGGAATATAAAATTCTTTGATCCATGCCATCCACTCATCGTGTACACTTTCATGAATGTTTATTGTTATGTTGTAAATAATCATCTGATTTGAATTTGGGTTATGCAAAGATAAAAAAAGCACCAAATGTCTTTTTAGGATTTGGTGCTTTTCATATACTTATACGCGTAGCGTAAAATTAATCAATAATATCAAATCCTGTGTATGGTCTTAAGACCTCAGGTATCACAATGCCCTCAGGAGTTTGATAATTCTCTAAAATACCAGCTAATACACGTGGTAATGCTAATGAACTACCATTTAATGTGTGAGCCAATTGGCTTTTTCCGCTTTTGTCTTTAAAGCGCAATTTCAAACGATTCGCTTGAAACGTTTCAAAGTTAGATACTGAACTAATCTCTAACCATCGATCTTGTGCCGTTGAGAATACTTCAAAGTCATAGGTTAATGCAGAAGTGAATCCCATGTCTCCCCCACATAATCGTAAGATTCTATAGGGTAACTTTAATTCGTGTAATAATTCTTGTACGTGTTCTACCATCCCATCAAGGGCCTGATATGAATTGTCAGGGTGTTCGATACGCACGATTTCTACTTTGTCAAATTGATGCAAGCGGTTTAATCCTCTTACGTGTGCACCATATGAACCTGCTTCTCTACGGAAGCAAGGAGTATAACCTGTACAAAGGATTGGAAAATCACTCTCTTGTAAAAGCACATCTCTAAACATATTGGTAATAGGCACCTCCGCAGTTGGAATTAAGTATAAATCATCTACACCAATGTGGTACATTTGCCCTTCTTTATCTGGTAGTTGTCCTGTTCCAAATCCAGAAGCCTCATTGATTACATGAGGTACTTGGTATTCCTTATAACCTGCTGCTGTATTTTTATCTAAAAAGTAAGAAATTAAAGCACGTTGTAAACGAGCTCCTTTACCTTTATATACAGGAAATCCTGCTCCTGTAATTTTATTTCCTAATTCAAAATCAATTAAATCGTATTTTTTTGCTAATTCCCAATGAGGTAATGCTCCTTCATGTAAGGTTGGTATATCTCCATGTTGATGAACGGTGATGTTGTCATCTGCGTCTTTTCCAGCAGGAACAATATCATTCGGTACATTTGGAAGTGTATACAATAAATCCGTAAGCGCTGCAGAAACTTGGTTTAACTGTTCCGTTAATTCCTTGCTTTGTTCACGTAAATGAGATGTCTTTTCTTTGATGAGTTCTGCTTTCGCTTTTTCTCCACTCTTCATTAACTCGCCAATACTTTTGGATAGCTTGTTGGATTCTGCTAAGACATTGTCTAATTCAACTTGTGTTGCTCTTCTTTTTTCATCCAAAGCAAGCACTTCGTTTAGCACTTCCGTAACATCAAGATTTCTTTTCGCCAAGCCTTTAATCACTTGTTCTTGATTTTCTCTAATAAAAGCTATCTGTAACATATTATAAATAATGGTTTAAGATAACAAAGTTAGAAAATACTTTTTTATTATTTGCCTTTTTGTTGCTTTTCATCCTAATTCTTAGAGCGAAAAGATCTAAAAGGAATAGAAAAACAGCGTTTAGCGATTTTATGCCGTAATACTCCTTTTAAAATAACATGAATAATCGTCGGCTACACCTAGGTTAAAGATACGAATAAGATACAAATGAGATTGCTAGAGGAAGGTTTAAAAGAAAAGCGATGATTTAAAAAGAATAGTTTACTAAAAAAATGGCGGTTAGTTAAACTAAAATTTTATTTTTGCTTATTATTCAGATTTGAAACGAAATTAGTAAAATGGAAATATTGATTAAACTTTCTCAATTTTTATTGAGCTTATCCTTCTTGATTATTTTACACGAGTTAGGACATTTTATTCCGGCTAAATTATTTAAAACTCGCGTAGAAAAATTCTACTTATTTTTTGATGTGAAGTTTTCTTTGTTTAAGAAAAAAATTGGTGATACCGTTTATGGTATTGGATGGTTGCCTTTAGGCGGATATGTGAAAATTTCGGGAATGGTAGATGAGAGCATGGATACGGAGCAATTGAAAAGTGAGCCGCAACCTTGGGAGTTTCGTTCAAAACCTGCTTGGCAACGTTTAATCATTATGTTAGGAGGAGTGACCGTGAATTTCATTCTCGCTTTTGTTATTTATATCGGAATGACCTATGCGTATGGTGATTTATATATCTCAAATAAGGATATGAATCACGGAGTTTGGGTACAATCTCCTATTTTACAAGAAGCAGGATTGAAAAATGGCGATAAAATTATTGCGGTTGATGGAAAGGAAATTGAGCGTTTTAATGATGTAGGCTATGAAGTAATGATGGGACATCAGGTAGAAATTGAACGTGAAGGCGTGCGAACCAATATTGATCTTCCGGTAAATTTACTTGGTCAGTTGAGTGATGGTGCCAAAAAAGAAGGTTGGATTTCCCTGCGTATTCCTTTTATTATTGTTGGTTTCGCTGAAGATGTGAAAGATTCGAATGCCGCAGAAGTATTTCAAGCGAAAGATATTATCAAGAGTATTAATGGTGTTGAGACTCCTTTTATTGATCAAGTACGACCGATAATTGCTGAATTGAAAGAGCAAACAGTACCCGTGGTAGTAGACCGTGAGGGGAAAGAGGTTACAGTTCAACTTCATATTAATGCAGAGGGAGTAGCGGGCATTGCACCAGCACCTGGTTTATCAATCGAAACGATTAAACAGATGGGGTTATACAACATTAGTCAAGTGAACTATTCATTGGGTGAATCATTTGGTGTAGGTATAACGAAAGGAATTGAAAAAATTGGTGGATACTTCCAGCAATTGAAGAAAATTATTAAACCAGAAACAGGTGCCTATAAAGGAGTTGGTGGATTCAAAGCAATCTATGATATCTTTCCTTCTGTTTGGAGTTGGGAATATTTCTGGAATATTACAGCATTATTGTCTATTATGTTAGGGGTAATGAACTTATTGCCAATTCCAGCTTTAGATGGTGGTCATGTGATGTTTTTGTTATATGAAATGATTACGGGAAGAAAACCAAGTGATAAGTTCATGGAAAATGCACAAATGGTTGGCTTCTTTATACTTATAGGGTTGTTGTTGTTTGCAAATGGGAATGATATTTACAAAGCCATATTCAAGTAGAAAAAAAATAAAGCGAATGTGTTTGCAGAAATGAAAAATGATGTTATATTTGCACTGCATTTAAGGTAAGATACCTTCCTCCTTAGCTCAGTTGGTTAGAGCATCTGACTGTTAATCAGAGGGTCCTTGGTTCGAGCCCAAGAGGGGGAGCAAAAAAAGCTTGACAAGTAATTGTCAGGCTTTTTTGTTTATACAATAAGACATAAAAAAACCTATACTTCAGTATAGGTTTTTTTATGTAATTAAGTGATTTATTTCACTATTTGGTAGTCTTGTGTTGTATTTGCTTTCGCTATTTGTGCATTTTTCACAATACCTTTATCGTCCAATACAGCTACAACTACTTTTAAATTAGTAACGTTTTTAGCTGTGTAATTTAACGATACCGTTTTAGAGAATTCATTAGTTTCAGAAAAATCTGAAGCTGTAATTGCCGTTCCTAAAATATCGTTTGTTGCTCTTAAAACATTATCATGTTTAAAGTTTGCTTCCCATCTTGGGTTTCCTGAAGTATTACCATATAATGGTGTACCATTTGCTTGTTTATTAATTAAACCATCTTCAAGTACATAAACAAGGTATTTTAAATTCTTGTTATCATCTTTTCCTACCTTAATATTTAATGATACTTCTCCAGAACTTTGAGTTAATGTTGAAGCAATCTTAATTCCTATTGTAGAATTGTTTTTTAAATGATTGCTTTGGTTGATGTAATCTTTAAATACATTGTGGTCAAAAAAGTAAATAACATCATTCCCCTCTCTTCTACCAGCAAGTAAATCTTCAGGGTATTCCCAACGCGTACTTACCCTGTTCCAGTATAAACTTGGTAAATATTGTACACGCATATGTCTAGCATAAGTGTCTACAGCAGAAATTTTAAATGGATCTTGTGTGCTTTGAAAATGATCATGTACTGAAACTGGGATAATATGATCTTTATATTCACTTTCATTAACTCCTTCAATAATGAAAGAACCGATAGGGCAAGCAACACAACCTATAGAAGTGTAATCTTCTAAAATTACTTTTTGCATATAGTAAGTAGTACCTGTTTCACCTGGATTCTCTCCACCTGGGTTCTCTCCACCTGGGTTCTCTCCACCTGGGTTCTCTCCACCTGGGTTCTCTCCACCATCAGGATTTCCTCCACCAGTAGAACTACTGTCATCACTTGAACATCCTACCATGAATGCCATAGTGAGTATTAAAATTGCGGATTGTAAGATTTTTTTTCTCATGTTGATTTGTTGTTAATTAATGGTTAAATTATACACAATATTACAAATAAAAAAAACATAATAAAAAGTTAACAGTTTGTTTTTTTGTATATATTTACTTTTTAATTTAAAGTAAGTATTTTTTTATGAGAGTTTTTTTAGTATTACTGTTGCTAGTTTCCTCTTTGTCTATTAGTGCGCAACAAACTACTTTACCTTCAGTTGTGTTAAAGGATATGGATGGGAAAGCATTTAATATTAGTGATTTAGCGAAGGAAGAGAAGCCTGTGATTTTAAGTTTTTGGGCTACTTGGTGTGGACCTTGTTTAAAGGAATTAGGAGCTATTAATGATGAATATGCGACTTGGCAAAAGGAAACAGGAGTGAAGTTAGTTGCTGTTTCTATTGATGATGCTAAATCAGTAAAGAGAGTAAAGCCATTAGTAAATGGAAAAGGATGGGATTATCAAGTGTTACTAGATCAAAATCACGAATTGAAACGTGCGATGAATGTGACAAATGTGCCTTTTACTGCTGTTGTATATAAAGGAAAAATTGTATACAAACACACGAGTTATACCCCGGGAATTGAAAAAGAATTATATAAACAGGTAAAAGCAGCGCTAAAAAATTAAAATATGAAGAGAGTATTATTAGCAGTTGGTGTTTTTTTTAGTTTGGTACAGGCACATGCTCAGATTAGAGTCGGTTTAGAAAATAATTCACAGTGGTATGTAGATGATAAAAAAATAAAATTAGACCCAGTAGAAGCTGAAAAAGATCGTTTCCGAGCGAACTCTTATTTAAAAGTAGATTACGATTATAAAAATTGGTCGTTTGGAACCCAGTTAGAAAGCTATGCACCAAATCCTATTTTGAATTATAATCCAGAGTTTAAAAATTTTGATATTGGAACTATTTATGCGAGGTATAATAACGTAGAAAAAGGTTTAGACGTTACTGCTGGACATTTCTATGATCAATTTGGAAGTGGCTTGCTTTTTAGAGCGTGGGAAGATAGGCAGCTAGGAATTAATAATGCTATGTTTGGGTTAAATGCCAAGTATACAATAGGTTCTTGGGGAGAGATTACAGTATTAGGAGGAAAGCAAAGAACAATTATGGGATTTGATTTATCTAAATCTATTGTATTCGGAGGGGATTTGAATGTAGATGTTGGGCAAGTTGTTAATGCTGAGAATTTAGATTTAAGTGTGGGGCTTAGTTATTTAGGGCGATCATTGGAATCGGATGATTTAAATAAAGGATTAGATAATTTTACCTCTGGGTATTCTTTTAGATTTGATTACCGTCAAGGGGGATTTTATTTAGGATCTGAATATGTACTTAGAGATAAAGATTATTATGCTACTGCAATAAGTATCAATAAAAACATGAAATTGGATAGTAATGCATGGCTAGTTAATTTAGGTTATGCTCAGAAAGGACTATCTTTCGATCTTAACCTCAGAAGAATGGAGAATATGTCTTTTTATTCTGAAAGACAGTTTACCAAAAATGATTACCACCAAGGAGTGTTAAATTATCTACCTGCTTTAGTAAAACAATACGATTACTCGCTACAGAATATTTATGTTTATCAGGCACAAACGGCAGTTGATTTATTAGGTCAAAAAGCGGGAGAGATTGGTGGACAGTTTGATTTTTATTATGAATTTCCCAAAGGTAGTACATTAGGTGGTAAATATGGTACTAATCTTGTAATTAATGGTTCTTATTGGGCGGGATTGAAAACAGAATATGATATTGTAGACAAAGAATTGTCTTCAGAGTTTCTGTCTTTTGGGCAAAAAAATTATCGAGACTTAGGATTTGAAGTTAGAAAACGCTGGTCTAGTGAATGGTCTTCGATTTTTATGTATTTAGATCAATATTATAATGCTGTTGCGTTAGAAGGTAAATTTGAGGATGTTAAAGCTCAGATTGTAAGTGCGGAAACAACGTATCAATTTTTGGAAAATAAGTCTATACGTTTAGAAGCACAACATATGTGGGCAGATAAAGATAAAAAGAACTGGTTAGCTGGTACGTTAGAGTTTGCTTATAATGCGAATTGGGCTGTGTTTGTTAATGATATGTATAATTATGGTAATGATGATAAAGAGAAGAAAATTCATTACTATAATGCAGGTATTAGCTATACAAAAGGAACAACTCGTGTTTCAACGAGTTACGGAAGACAACGTGGAGGGTTATTGTGTGTAGGTGGTGTTTGCCGTTATGTAACAGAAGCTGCAGGATTAACAGTAGGAATCACAACATCATTTTAAGATTTTAGAGTTTTAGAATTATTATTTTGTTTTTGTATAAAAAGGAGAGCCACGCTCTCCTTTTTTTGTGAGATGCTTTTTTGTGAAGATGTTTAATTCTCTCCTTATATATAGGAGTGTTTTTTTTGTGGGATGTTTTTTCGCTTTTTTGTTTTTTGTAAAGTTGTTAGATTCTCTCCTTATATATAGTAGTGTTTTTTGGGAGGATGCTTTTTTGTTTTTTTGTTTTTTGTGAAGATGTTTGATGCTCACCTTATATATATAGGTAGGGTTGTAACGGCTATATATTCCAAATTTAATTTGTTTTCTACAAAAGGATAAAGGGTTTATTTCTTGGATTTCTAAGCGAAAAAGCAAAAAGGCAAAAAACCGCCACAGCTTTTAAAAAAAACTTTTGGCTGTAACGTGTATGATAATAGGTAGTTGCGATTTAAATCGAAAATACTTTAAAAAAAAGGGTGAATAAAGTTTGGAAGTGGGTAAAAAGTGTCTACTTTTGCATCCGCATTAAACAAGCAGACGTTCATAGAAAAGCACAAGAAAAAGACTTAAGGTT
Organism: Myroides odoratus; assembly: GCF_001549985.1. Classification (GTDB taxonomy): domain Bacteria; phylum Bacteroidota; class Bacteroidia; order Flavobacteriales; family Flavobacteriaceae; genus Flavobacterium; species Flavobacterium odoratum_A. The sequence goes on from NZ_LROZ01000009.1 coordinate 132,836, forward strand.
ACTTCAAAAATATTTTTAAAAAATAAATTTGGATAATCGAAAAAAAGAGTCTTATCTTTGCAGTC